>JBLKRX010000179.1:0-200 GCA_047608075.1 Ferdinandcohnia humi | reverse complement strand
GAGGTTGATAGGTCAGAGGTGGAAGCGCGGTGACGTGTGTAGCTGACTGATACTAATCGATCGAGGACTTAACCAAAATAGAGAAGCGGAGGCTTGGAGCCGAAGCTGAACAAAAACTCTTTAATGAATGTGTGAATGTTATCTAGTTTTGAAGGAATGAACCCTTCAAATAGTCTAGTGATGATGGCGAGAAGGACACA
>JBLKRX010000178.1:0-205 GCA_047608075.1 Ferdinandcohnia humi | reverse complement strand
GTAACCAAAAATTCGGAGAAACCGCGAAAAGCGGCACTGAGACCACTCCCCAGTGTCCAAAATCTGCAAGTACCCACAAAAAAAGTCACTGAGACAACTCCTCAGTGACCAAAAACTCGGAGAAACCACGAAAAGCGGCACTGAGACCATTCCTCAATGACCAAAATCTGCAAGTACCCACAAAAAAAGTCACTGAGACAACTCC
>JBLKRX010000177.1:0-210 GCA_047608075.1 Ferdinandcohnia humi | reverse complement strand
CTCACTCGATTTTCCTTACATGAGTGGGGTTGATTCTCCGCTATCTTACCTACTCACTCGATTTTTCCTGCGTGAGTGGGGTGATTCTCCGGTATCTTACCTACTCACTCGATTTTTCCTGCGTGAGTGGGGTTGATTCTCCGCTATCTTACCTACTCACTCATATTTCCTCTATGAGTGGGGATGATTCTCCGCTATCTTACCTACTCA
>JBLKRX010000176.1:0-212 GCA_047608075.1 Ferdinandcohnia humi | reverse complement strand
ACTCCTCCTAAAGGCATTACTTTTTTTAGTTGAATAACTTCAACAAAAAGGTGCATTAATCCTTCTTGGATCAACGCCCCCGTTAGCCACACATGAAGCGCAAAAGTCAGCGCTTCACCACAGAGAATGAAAATAGTTTCGTATCGTCAATACTGATTCTATGGCTGGGAGAGGAAGGTCGATGAACTATGGTGCGTTAGAGCCCATCCGTT
>JBLKRX010000175.1:0-220 GCA_047608075.1 Ferdinandcohnia humi | reverse complement strand
TGAGAAGGGCTGTCAGTGCCCAAAAACACTCGTGTGAGAGTAAAAACGACCTTGAAAAGGGCTGTCAGTGCCCAAAAACACTCGTGTGAGAGTAAAAACGACCTTGAGAAGAGCTGTCAGTGCCCAAAAACACTCGTGTGAGGGTAAAAACGACCTTGAGAAGGGCTGTCAGTGCCCAAAAACACTCGTGTGAGAGTAAAAACGACCTTGAAAAGGGCTG
>JBLKRX010000174.1:0-220 GCA_047608075.1 Ferdinandcohnia humi | reverse complement strand
CTTCATAACTTAACCTATTCGGCTTCGATAAGCGTCAAATTTCTTTGTCAACTTCAATCGTCAGCATCCTCACGTACATGATGTAAGCTCCGGTGCTTCCTCTTTCGTTTCCTCGAACTTTTCGCTTCTCATGCGCCTTTAAGTTTAAAGAACTTTACTTCAATGAATGTTTTGTTACGTTATCTAGTTTTCAAAGAACGAACATAATCTTTGGTGGAGC
>JBLKRX010000173.1:0-229 GCA_047608075.1 Ferdinandcohnia humi | reverse complement strand
CACCAGAAGCCCGCAAAAGCGGCCAACGCGTGGCTTTTCTGGCCGGGCTGGCACTTCTGAAAATGAATCAGGCAGAGGCTTACCGACTGGCTGCATGGGCTGATGATGAGGTGTTATCAGTGACACAAACCAAGACAGAACGCCCCGCGTCACAGCCAGTATCAACCGCACAGATAACCAGTCAGATGGCCGGAAATATCCGGGCGTTATTTCCTGAATAACATCAGGG
>JBLKRX010000172.1:0-229 GCA_047608075.1 Ferdinandcohnia humi | reverse complement strand
GCCATTCATATACATAACAGCAGAATCCAGAGATGGCATTTGTTGTGTATTAATAGATTTAAAATTAATGTTGGGTATTTTTTCAATAAGAATATTAATTACTTGTGATAATAATACGGAAAGAGGATTATCGGGATTGAAATCAATGCTTTGATGATCAATCAATTTATGTGTTCTGGCATGAATTAACTCAATAAATAAACGCCAGTTTTTACCATAGTGAACGACC
>JBLKRX010000171.1:0-230 GCA_047608075.1 Ferdinandcohnia humi | reverse complement strand
CCCCTCAGCACGCAGTTGGTGAAGTTTCAGCGCAACAAAAAGAAAGTCGGCCTGGTCGTCAACGAGTATGGAGACATTCAAGGGCTGGTGACGGTTGAAGATATTCTGGAAGAGATAGTTGGTGATTTCACCACGTCGATGTCGCCAACACTTGCCGAAGAAGTCACTCCGCAAAACGACGGTTCGGTGATTATTGATGGCACCGCCAACGTGCGGGAAATCAACAAAGC
>JBLKRX010000170.1:0-231 GCA_047608075.1 Ferdinandcohnia humi | reverse complement strand
CTATACCAGTGGTCATGACCAGCATTCTATTAATTAATGGTTCATCGTGAGGTATATTATGGCAAGCCCTATAAACAGCGGAACAATTATGTCAAATCCCTGCCCCTCCACCTTTTTGGATAAAAATAGAATTATTGCTGCTGAGCTTAATATCACAAATAACGAGAAAAAATATTCACCTGGCAGTAATTTCGCAAAATGGATGTTACAGGAAATAAAACGCTTAATAGC
>JBLKRX010000169.1:0-231 GCA_047608075.1 Ferdinandcohnia humi | reverse complement strand
AACGTGCCAAGGTCTCTGACCCCAGAGAGGTTTCATTCTTCTTGCCATATACGAAGAATGAAATGTTGCTTTCTGCTGCAGGTAAAGCATCAGCCCTCTCGAATTACTAACATTATGGGGCTCAATCCCTTCAACCATTTGGTTTTCGGCCCGTCGTCGGGTAGAAAACAAGCGCGCGCAATCAATAATTAATGATTCACGTTTCTTGTAGCCCCCCTACGATCCCGGACG
>JBLKRX010000168.1:0-232 GCA_047608075.1 Ferdinandcohnia humi | reverse complement strand
CCATTGACAGCCATACTTCACCAGCGCGTTTAAGACTTTTCGCCATATTGTCCAGATAGATAAACGAAGCCATATCTGCTCTGTTCATCAAGTTGTTAACCGTTTCCTGAGCAATATTACTTGGCATCTGCTGCATGGCCTGACTGCCGCCTGTAACCTCCTGAATATCAGCACTGGTTTGCTGTAGTAATGCAGCCAATGCCTGATTCATAACCGCAGGCTGTGTATATCC
>JBLKRX010000167.1:0-233 GCA_047608075.1 Ferdinandcohnia humi | reverse complement strand
ATCAGCAGACAGAACGCATTCTCCGGGAGCTGAATGAGCTGAAACAATGCCTGACGCTGATGCTTGAGGATAAACAGGCACAGGATATGGATCGCAGACGCCAGGAAGCAGAACGGGAACAGCTACAAAATGAGATAGCCCAGCTCAGGCAGGCACTGGAACTGGAAAAGAAACGGGGATTCTGGTCCAGGTTGTTCGGTCGCTGAACGCTGTCAGAGACTGATGATAAAATA
>JBLKRX010000166.1:0-233 GCA_047608075.1 Ferdinandcohnia humi | reverse complement strand
GGTGGTGGGCGTGCGGATGCACGACCTGCAGGACGACTTCCTGGTGTTCATCACGCCGTTCGGGGCGTACCTGGACCTGGACAAGGGTGCGCGCTGCATGACGTCGTCGTGGCGGCGGGTGGACGACACCTCGATCCCGGCGCGGGCGAAGGTGACGGGGTTGTACGTGAACAACGCGCTGGCGAAGACCGAGGCGATGCTGGCGGGCTTCGACGAGGCGATCATGTTGAACC
>JBLKRX010000165.1:0-233 GCA_047608075.1 Ferdinandcohnia humi | reverse complement strand
ATGATGCGGGCTTGTGGAGTTCAGCCGATCTGACTTATGTCATTACCTATGAAATGTGAGGACGCTATGCCTGTACCAAATCCTACAATGCCGGTGAAAGGTGCCGGGACCACCCTGTGGGTTTATAAGGGGAGCGGTGACCCTTATGCGAATCCGCTTTCAGACGTTGACTGGTCGCGTCTGGCAAAAGTTAAAGACCTGACGCCCGGCGAACTGACCGCTGAGTCCTATGA
>JBLKRX010000164.1:0-234 GCA_047608075.1 Ferdinandcohnia humi | reverse complement strand
AGCCAGGGCTTTGCTTCGGTTTCTTCCATCGTGTGACGCTCAAAAGCCAGAGCTTCGCCTTTGGTGGCGAATTGTTTACGCACACGACGTCCACTACGTCCGGCGGGGTAACATTCGCAAAGCCATTTTCCTGTGGTGAGTTTTCGTACTGCCATAAAAAAGCCCTCATATCAGAGGGCTAAATTTAACTGTATATACAACCAGTAATCAATGTGTGATTACTATGAAACATAC
>JBLKRX010000163.1:0-234 GCA_047608075.1 Ferdinandcohnia humi | reverse complement strand
CTACTCGCGCTTCCTCTCCGGTCGTGGACCGGGTGAGCCACCGCCGACGCTGTTTGATTACCTGCCTGCCGATGGGCTGCTGGTGGTCGATGAATCACACGTCACCATTCCGCAAATTGGCGGCATGTATCGCGGTGACCGGGCGCGTAAAGAGACGCTGGTGGAGTACGGCTTCCGCCTGCCATCAGCGCTGGATAACCGTCCGCTGAAATTTGAAGAGTTCGAAGCATTAGC
>JBLKRX010000162.1:0-235 GCA_047608075.1 Ferdinandcohnia humi | reverse complement strand
GCTCCCGCTGGCTGAAAAGTGAAGTGGAAGCCTGGCTACAGGCGCGTATTGCACAGTCCCGTCCGTAATTTCTGCCCCTTATCCGTTCACCCGCAGCAGACGTAATCCCCGGCCTGCCGACGGCATTCTGCTGCCTGTTATATCCCCGTGAGGAATATGAAAATGAAACAACAGTATCAGACCCGCTACGAATGGCTCCACGAAAGCTACCAGAAATGGCTGACCGGCTTCACCC
>JBLKRX010000161.1:0-236 GCA_047608075.1 Ferdinandcohnia humi | reverse complement strand
GATGTGTCATGATGGCTTAGATTTGAACCAACGTTAGTGCATGGGATTTTTAGAGGGAAAAAATCATGTTTATTGATTCAGAAAAACGACTGAAACAACTTTCAGATGAGGCAAAGAAAGACACCGAGGATCTCGAAGAAGCAAAGAAGAATTCAAGGCTTACACAGGTATCCCCAAAAGGTTGGGAACGCGTTCGAGAGCTGCTGAAGGATAGCCAAGGCATATCAGCACTGAAG
>JBLKRX010000160.1:0-236 GCA_047608075.1 Ferdinandcohnia humi | reverse complement strand
ATAAAAGCCATAGAAACGAAATAACGACCATAGAATCAAAATAAAAGCCATAGAACTATAAAATGGAGTAAAAAGAGATCGGCTAGACCCAAAATATAGAGGCAAATCTAGTATTTCCAGCGAAAAATAGTAGAAAATCTGATTTTGAACTCTGTCGGGTGAATTTTTTTACGTAATTTGGTGAGTGTAACCACAAATGATGCTAAAAGCCATAGAAACGAAATAACGACCATAGA
>JBLKRX010000159.1:0-237 GCA_047608075.1 Ferdinandcohnia humi | reverse complement strand
TTCCCTTTTTCAAGGAAATTCCCTACTTTTGGTCACTGATAGCCACGCTCAGTTCCCATTTTCAAAGTCATTCCCTACTTTTGGTCACTGATAGTCATGCTCAGTTCCCATTTTCAAAGTCATTCCCAACTTTTGGTCACTGACAGTCATGCTCAGTTCCCATTTTCAAAGGCATTCCCAACTTTTGGTCACTGATAGCCTCGCTCAGTTCCCTTATTTAAAGGCACTCCCTACTTT
>JBLKRX010000158.1:0-239 GCA_047608075.1 Ferdinandcohnia humi | reverse complement strand
ATCTTCCACCAGCACCGATGCCATTAATGGTACACAACTTCAAAGCACTGCAAGCACCATTACGTCCTATTTGGGCGGCGGCGCGGCAATGAGTAATGACGGCGTATTTACCGGTCCTCAATATAATATTGGTGGTAAGAATTACACCAATGTTGGCGCAGCTCTTACCGCTCTGGACAATGACGCCCTGTTGTGGGATGCAACCGCTAATTCAAATACTGGCGCATTCAGTGCTGCAC
>JBLKRX010000157.1:0-239 GCA_047608075.1 Ferdinandcohnia humi | reverse complement strand
TGGTGACCCGTACGGGATTCGAACCCGTGTTACCGCCGTGAAAGGGCGGTGTCTTAACCGCTTGACCAACGGGCCATTTTCGTTAAATCAAAACCCTATTAAGGGATTAGCCTAGCGACGTCCTACTCTCACAGGGGCAATGCCCCAACTACCATCGGCGCTGAAGAGCTTAACTTCCGTGTTCGGTATGGGAACGGGTGTGACCTCTTCGCCATCGTCACTAGACTATTTGAAGGGTT
>JBLKRX010000156.1:0-240 GCA_047608075.1 Ferdinandcohnia humi | reverse complement strand
CAGTGAGGTCGCTTCCGGTGTGATGAACACGAAAACCAAAGGGAAGGTCTCACTCAATCTGGAAATCGAACCGTTTGATGAGAACCGTGTGAAAATCAAACACAAACTCTCATATGTTCGCCCAACTAACCGCGGGAAAATTTCCGAAGAAGACACCACCGAAACGCCGATGTATGTCAATCGCGGTGGTCGCCTGACTATTCTGCAGGAAGACCAGGGACAATTACTGACTCTTGCCGG
>JBLKRX010000155.1:0-240 GCA_047608075.1 Ferdinandcohnia humi | reverse complement strand
GGGCGGCTGATGGGAATCGAACCCACGAATGTCGGAACCACAATCCGATGCGTTAACCACTTCGCCACAGCCGCCATAACTAAAATTGGCAGGGGCAGTAGGAATCGAACCCACACTGGAGGTTTTGGAGACCTCTGTTCTACCGTTAAACTATGCCCCTATCATGGTGGAGGGGGACGGATTCGAACCGCCGAACCCTGAGGGAGCGGATTTACAGTCCGCCGCGTTTAGCCACTTCGC
>JBLKRX010000154.1:0-241 GCA_047608075.1 Ferdinandcohnia humi | reverse complement strand
ATCATAGGCTGACTCCCGGCTTAAAAGGCCGGGAGATGTTCTCAAGGCTGCCCAGTCTTACCAGCATCAGCAGAAACAGCTTTGAGGATATAGGGTTCCAGAAGTCTGGCAACAGCTTCAAATACTGGCACCACAACTGAGTTACCGAACTGCCGATATGACTGAGTATCTGAAACCGGAATACGGAATGGTTTCCCTCCAGGTTTTTCAAATCCCATAAGGCGTGCGCACTCTCGGGGAG
>JBLKRX010000153.1:0-241 GCA_047608075.1 Ferdinandcohnia humi | reverse complement strand
GGTTATCCGCAACGCGGAAGGTCAGCGACGCTGACGCTGCCTGAACTCTGAAGCTGATGCCGGAAAACAGCTTAATGCGTGGCCCGCCCGTGAAGGGTACCTCAGACAATAAACATCATTCATTTCATCCATCAGGCCGCGTCTTCTCCGGGAGATGCGGCTTTTTCGTTTATACCGCTTAATCATTCATAAGGAGCAGATCATGCGATTAGCAAGTCGTTTTGGTTATGCGAACCAGATA
>JBLKRX010000152.1:0-243 GCA_047608075.1 Ferdinandcohnia humi | reverse complement strand
GTATGGCGGAGGTGGCAGCGAGCGAAAAAGAGACCGTCCTTGGCCATTACGGTATTCAGCGCGAGTTCATGTTGTATGCGCCCGGAGGATTTGACTCAAGGAAAAACTCTAAACGGTTGATTGAGGCCTATGCCGGGCTCAGTGATGCCTTACGTCGCAGTCATCAACTGGTTATCGTCAGTAAGCTTTCCATCGGTGATCGTCAGTATCTGGAATCCCTTGCGTCAGGTAATGGTTTACAGC
>JBLKRX010000151.1:0-243 GCA_047608075.1 Ferdinandcohnia humi | reverse complement strand
GTGATGCGCAAGCTGGCACAGGTGGCGTATGGAGTGCTGAAGTCAGGCGTGCCGTTCGATGCGTCACGGCATAATCCGGTAGCGGCGTAAAAATCGCGGAAGGGATGAAAAAAACAGCGCCTGACGGCGCTGTGTCTGGCATGCCTGCAATCCGGGAAACCGGACCAGGAAAAAACTTGCAGGCCATAACAGTATCTACCCGCGCGACAACGTCATTTGTGGTTCGGCAAAATCCTCCAGAAC
>JBLKRX010000150.1:0-245 GCA_047608075.1 Ferdinandcohnia humi | reverse complement strand
TGCGTCTGCAAGATTAATCAAAGATGATTAATTCCTCAGCGCAAAGCTGCATGAAGTATCTCGCTGATGTTAAATCACGATGTGATTGAAGTCAGTAGCTTCGTTCCTTGAAAACTAGATAACGTAACAAAACATTCATTGAAGTAAAGTTCTTTAAACTTAAAGGTTCATGAGAAGCGAAAAGTTCGAGGAAACGAAAGAGGAAGCACCGGAGCTTACATCATGTACGTGAGGATGCTGACGAT
>JBLKRX010000149.1:0-251 GCA_047608075.1 Ferdinandcohnia humi | reverse complement strand
AGATAAGGCAATAACTCAGTTCCATGAGCTATTATCAAAATTACATCACAAACCTTTATTAGACAGTAAGGGAGAAAATATATCTTCAGATGAACTCATATCATTAACAACAGACCTTCTGCTATGGCGTTCATCATGGCCAACCCTTGCAACTGCCATACGCCAGTTCTCTCAGGGGATTGTCAGTAATGAAATTGAAACTGCGCTCAGTGCTCCGATAGCCTCAGAAGAGTCAAGCGATGCTTCGGGGG
>JBLKRX010000148.1:0-253 GCA_047608075.1 Ferdinandcohnia humi | reverse complement strand
CGGCGATAGGAGTCGAACCCACGACCTACTGATTACAAGTCAGTTGCTCTACCAACTGAGCTACACCGGCAATATAAATATTTAATACCACTTAATATTTCCTTCTGTACAGTTGCTCGTCACACCTTTCGGCGTTCCTCGCATGCAGCAGAAGAAAGAATTCCATTATAAATTAATTAAATGGTGGAGGATGACGGGATCGAACCGCCGACCCCCTGCTTGTAAGGCAGGTGCTCTCCCAGCTGAGCTAATC
>JBLKRX010000147.1:0-254 GCA_047608075.1 Ferdinandcohnia humi | reverse complement strand
CTACCGGCAGAGCGACGTCCGCCTCCAGCAGCGCCATGCGCACTTCGCGCAGCGTATCTTTTACGTTGTCTTCAGTGAGGCGTCCACGGCCACTGATATTGCGCAGCGTGCGCGACAAACGATCGGTTATATTATCAAACATTGTCTCTCGCCTGGGGTGGAAACGGTTGGCCGCAATCGCGACACATCATCAGTATATTGCCGCAGTATAACATGAAGGCGTCTTTGTTGTTATGCAACGGTTGGAGCAGCGT
>JBLKRX010000146.1:0-257 GCA_047608075.1 Ferdinandcohnia humi | reverse complement strand
GTGTCCATATTACGTGGGTAGGATCATGATACTGATGTAGTCACGCTTTATCGTTTTCACGAAGCTCTCTGCTATTCCGTTACTCTCCGGACTCCGCACCGCCGTGTTCTTCGGTTCAAGTCCCAACATCCGGGCGAACAGGCGTGTTTCATTAGCCCGGTAGCATGAACCATTATCCGTCAGCCACTCCACTGGAGACGACGGAAGATCGTTGCCGAAGCGGCGTTCCACCGCTCCCAGCATGACGTCCTGTACTG
>JBLKRX010000145.1:0-259 GCA_047608075.1 Ferdinandcohnia humi | reverse complement strand
GTATTAACATGAAGGAGATCAGGACTTATCCGTTACTGGGTGATCTCCTTCCATGAAAATACGCCGTTATTGTTAAACAGCAGGCTGATTTCTCCGTAAAGGGGAAAATATTTATCGGCTGTATGATTATCAGGTGTATCTGTGTTTACTGCTGTGAGTATTTTTTAGTGTATTGTGGGGGAGATGTCAGTGGGAGATATTAAATTTACGTTTATAATTATCTTACTTCTTCTGTGTGTTTTTTATAAGAGTGCACACG
>JBLKRX010000144.1:0-260 GCA_047608075.1 Ferdinandcohnia humi | reverse complement strand
GCTCCACCAAAGATTATGTTCGTTCTTTGAAAACTAGATAACGTAACAAAACATTCATTGAAGTAAAGTTCTTTAAAACTTAAAAGCGCACGAGAAGCGAGAAGTTCGAGGAACCGATTGAGGAAGCACCGGAGCGTACGTAAAGGTACGTGAGGATGCTGACGACTTGAGGTGACGAAGAATTTCGACGCTTATCGAAGCCGAATAGGTTAAGTTATGAAGGGCGCACGGTGGATGCCTTGGCACTAGGAGCCGATGAA
>JBLKRX010000143.1:0-262 GCA_047608075.1 Ferdinandcohnia humi | reverse complement strand
AATATATCCAGTGCAATTACTTGATGATGTTGAGCTAATAGCACTGCAATAGATAGACCGACATAACCAGTTCCAGCTATAGCTATTTTCATTATTTCTTATCTTAAATATTTTTTAGAAAAAATAAAGACACATAATTTTTAGACCGTAATTAACTCTCTAAAAATATTTTTTAATTCAGCCTCCTTATTTTTGATAGAAATATCATGAATGACATCACCATAACAATCAACAGCATAAACATCCAATACTTTAGTAACAC
>JBLKRX010000142.1:0-262 GCA_047608075.1 Ferdinandcohnia humi | reverse complement strand
AAAGTAAAAAAAGACCAACCTCATCAGTTGGTCTTTCGTTTTGCCTAGCGACGTCCTACTCTCACAGGGGCAATGCCACAACTACTATCGGCGCAGAAGCTTTACTTCCGTGTTCGGTGTCGGCTTCCGATGAACTTCGGATTTCTGCATCAGCCGCACTCGCTCCTCGAAACCCGACCTACTTAATTCTTGTTTTCTATAAATCATTCCATGGCTATTTTGTTACCTCAAAACCTTTCGGTTTTGTAAAGTAAAAAAAGAC
>JBLKRX010000141.1:0-263 GCA_047608075.1 Ferdinandcohnia humi | reverse complement strand
AAACAACCGAGCAGTGGGCTGCGGATGTAAAAGCTGACAAAGAAATCGGTGGCGACAAGTTGATTTCTAACCTTAGCGCCGCACAGCGTGCGCTTGACCAGTTCGGGACACCTGAACTCAAAGAATATCTGAACACCACCGGGCTGGGTAATCACCCTGATCTGGTCAAAACGTTCGTGAAAATCGGAAAGGCGATGTCTGAAGATGGCATGGTCACCGGTGGTAATGAAGGCCAGCGTAGTGCGGCCGAAGTGCTCTATGGC
>JBLKRX010000140.1:0-264 GCA_047608075.1 Ferdinandcohnia humi | reverse complement strand
GATATGGACTATGCCACCGCGCTGAACGTCATGTTCGCCGAGGGTAAAAGCCCGGTACATCTCGCAGCACCTGCGGCCATCGGCGAAAGCCTGCGCAACATCCGGCATCATGAAGAGGCCAACCGGGCGGCGATTGTGGAAGCGTTGCGTGTCATGCTGGACGCCTTCTCGCCGGGCAACCTGATGCGCCGCTTTGCGCAATACCGCCGCAGCCATGAGCTGCGCCAGAAAATGGACGACGCCTGGGCATGGCAGATGTACAGC
>JBLKRX010000139.1:0-266 GCA_047608075.1 Ferdinandcohnia humi | reverse complement strand
GCCATATCCTTCTAAGTAGAAAATCATAGACAGGATAATCCTTAAAAATCACAAATGATTTAACTAATGCATTGAGAATGATGACGGCTCGGTCAACAAGTCATCAACAGACAATAACCACGTAATCATGCTTCTCTGACATTTTATCGGAGAAGCAATGACTCTTTGTCTCAGTACCCTCCTCCTTTTTAAAAGGCAGATTTCAGTCGCTAATACAACACATTTTTAAATACACTTTAACCTGGTTCATTATTACACATCTAAAA
>JBLKRX010000138.1:0-267 GCA_047608075.1 Ferdinandcohnia humi | reverse complement strand
CGCATGTCTTTCGGTGGCATAACCCACACACAGTCCGGCCAGGACGGTATCGAAATATTTTTCTTCTGCATTCGCGGGTAAGTAGTCGGGATGAGCGACTAGATGGCGGAGGTAATGATAAAAAGCGTCCAGCTGTGCGGGTTGCTGAGCAAAATTCACATTGACTAACTCTTTCGCACTTTCACCAACCACCATTGCCGAGACGCGCATTCCCAGATCGCCTTCCACCGTCCGTTTTACGAAGGGTTCCGGTACGCCATGTAAAAC
>JBLKRX010000137.1:0-269 GCA_047608075.1 Ferdinandcohnia humi | reverse complement strand
GTACACCGGGCAGCATGGCAGACAGCCGGTCGCAGGCGTCCGGGACGTTTGAGCAGAATAACCATGTGGTGATTAACAACGACGGCACGAACGGGCAGATAGGTCCGGCTGCTCTGAAGGCGGTGTATGACATGGCCCGCAAGGGTGCCCGTGATGAAATTCAGACACAGATGCGTGATGGTGGCCTGTTCTCCGGAGGTGGACGATGAAGACCTTCCGCTGGAAAGTGAAACCCGGTATGGATGTGGCTTCGGTCCCTTCTGTAAGAA
>JBLKRX010000136.1:0-274 GCA_047608075.1 Ferdinandcohnia humi | reverse complement strand
GGTTTGCGCAGCTTTGTGCTTCAGTTCCTGATCGATAAATTCGTTTTCGCGCTTAACGCGGGCTTCTTCTTTCGCCAGCGCCAGTTTTTGTTTCTGAATCTCTAAGCTACGTAGCTCATCTTCATTACTTTGATCGCGTTTTTTGTCCGCAGTGGCTTCGGCGTCCAGTTTATCCTGACGAGCTTTCTTATTCGCTGCTGCCGTTGCCGCTCTTTTATTAGCCGCGGCCTGGGCGTTTGCGCGACGTTGCTTCTCTTGCTGGATTTCCCTGTTG
>JBLKRX010000135.1:0-275 GCA_047608075.1 Ferdinandcohnia humi | reverse complement strand
ACAAAATAGCCATGGAATGATTTATAGAAAACAAGAATAAGTAGGTCGGGTTTCGAGGAGCGAGGAGTTCAAGGAAGAAAGGGAGCGACAACCGGAGTGAACAACGTACATGAGGATTGGAGCGAGTGCGACTGACGCAGAAATCCGAAGTTCATTGAAGCCGACACCGAACACGGAAATAAAGCTTCTGCGCCGATAGTAGTTGGGGCATTGCCCCTGTGAGAGTAGGACGTCGCTAGGCAAAACGAAAGACCAACTGATGAGGTTGGTCTTTT
>JBLKRX010000134.1:0-276 GCA_047608075.1 Ferdinandcohnia humi | reverse complement strand
TCAGCGGCTATTTTGTTCCTACAAAACCTTTCGGTTTTGAAAAATAAAAAAGACCAACCACAACCGGTTGATCTTTCGCCTTGCCTAGCGACGTCCTACTCTCACAGGGGCAATGCCCCAACTACCATCGGCGCTGAAGCTTACCTTCCGAGTTCGGTGGTCGGCTTCCCGATGAACTTCGGATTTCTGCGTCAGCTGCACTCACCCCAATCCTCATGTACGTTGTACACTCCGGTTGTCGCTCCTTTGCTTCCTTGAACTCCTCGCTCCTCGAAA
>JBLKRX010000133.1:0-278 GCA_047608075.1 Ferdinandcohnia humi | reverse complement strand
CCATGTGTATTAGAGTTAGAAAACACGAGGCAAGCGAGAGAATACGCGGCTTGCACGCGAATTGGCGTTAAAGACGGCTCAAAGAAATATCTTTTATTTTTTAACAGGTTAGATAATTGCAATGGCAGTCACTGAACAGGCATCTCTTGCCATAAAACTGTCATCAATCATCTTGACAAATGTTAAAAAAGCCGTTGCTTTGGGGATAACCCGGTAAGGCCGGAGTTTTATCTCGCCGCAGAGTAAATCTTGTTCATGATTGACAGCGGAGTTTACGC
>JBLKRX010000132.1:0-283 GCA_047608075.1 Ferdinandcohnia humi | reverse complement strand
TAGAAATTATCAAAACTAATTAATTAGAATAGAAAAAAAAAGAAATAAAAAAATCGTTCAGAAAAATGAGGAAGATACAAATAAGTAAAATCAAAAAAGAAAGGAAGTAAAAAAAAAAAGAAAAAAAATAAATACCAACATGAAAAAAAAAGATAAAGAAAAAATAAATAAAAAGAAGATTTACAATTAAGAACATTAAATAAATCAAGATTTAAAAGAAAATAATATAAAGGTAATTAATTTAAAAACAATAAAAAAAAATAGAAAAAAAAAAATAGAAAAA
>JBLKRX010000131.1:0-287 GCA_047608075.1 Ferdinandcohnia humi | reverse complement strand
CATATCGGTGTTAGTACCGTCCTTCATCGGCTCCTAGTGCCAAGGCATCCACCGTGCGCCCTTCATAACTTAACCTAAGTTAATCTTATAAAAGAACTTTACTTCAATGAATGTTTTGTTACGTTATCTAGTTTTCAAGGAACGAAGTTTGAGAGATAAAGTTCCCTCAAAACTGACCACAATACAAAGCGTCTTTTTATGAAGTTCTACGAACTTCAATTTCCTTAGAAAGGAGGTGATCCAGCCGCACCTTCCGATACGGCTACCTTGTTACGACTTCACCCCAA
>JBLKRX010000130.1:0-293 GCA_047608075.1 Ferdinandcohnia humi | reverse complement strand
GCGTAGCTATTCTCCTGAAGATAAACTTTGCGTGGTTCTTTATGCTCTCGGGCATTCTGAGTCTCTACCCCGGGTAGCTGCCCGGTTTAACATTCCCAGCCACAACACGGTTAAAAACTGGATAAAAGGCTACCGCAAATCTGGTAATGAGGCCTTTATCAGGCGCAGGAAGGAGAAAAGCATGACCCGTTCTGATGATACCCATGAAAACGAGGCAAACATGACGCCGGAAGAGATGAAGAATGAGCTGCGTTATCTTCGCGCAGAAAATGCATATCTGAAAGCCATGCAGG
>JBLKRX010000129.1:0-295 GCA_047608075.1 Ferdinandcohnia humi | reverse complement strand
TCGGACGTCGGCTGGTCATATTCATCCGCGACCGCCGGACCGCTATAACCGCACTCATCACCGCGATAGGTCCAGGTACAGGTGTTGGCCAGCATGATGCGCCCCGGAAAAACAGCACCATCCGTTTCCGTCGGCGTGGACAGTACAAAGGAGGCACTCACCGCGCTCAGTTCGCTGCACTGCTCGATGCGCCAGCGGCTGATCACCTCCTGCTCCGGATCGGCGTCACTGTTTCCGTTGACGAAGTTCACCGCATCCAGAAAACGGGCGTAAACCTTACGCCGGACCACCGTTC
>JBLKRX010000128.1:0-295 GCA_047608075.1 Ferdinandcohnia humi | reverse complement strand
TGGTGCCGGCGATAGGAGTCGAACCCACGACCTACTGATTACAAGTCAGTTGCTCTACCAACTGAGCTACACCGGCATATTAAGAATTAATACCACTTAATATTTCCTCTTGTACAGTTGCTCGTCACACCTTTCGGCGTTCCTCGCATGCCGCAGAAGAAGTTATTCATTGAAGTGTCGGCATGCTCTACCAACTGAGCTACACCGGCAATATATTAAGATGGTGGAGGATGACGGGATCGAACCGCCGACCCCCTGCTTGTAAGGCAGGTGCTCTCCCAGCTGAGCTAATCCT
>JBLKRX010000127.1:0-301 GCA_047608075.1 Ferdinandcohnia humi | reverse complement strand
ATTACTAATCCTGTTTTTGTAGTAGTTCCTGCTTTTTTCTACGCCAAAAACCCTTCGGCTTTTTGGCTAGGAGGGGGAGGAAAGTGTCGATAATAAGTACGGTACGTTGAAATTAGTGGAAATAACCTTTTTGATGAAACTTCGTTTTGATTATTCGGTTATGTTGAAAGGTTTATTAATCAGGAAAACAAGTAATTCTAATACTGGTTTTGTAGTAGTTCCTGTTTTTTCTACGCCAAAAACCCTTCGGCTTTTTGGCTAGGAGGGGGGAGGAAAGTGTCGACAATGAGTACGGAACGTT
>JBLKRX010000126.1:0-323 GCA_047608075.1 Ferdinandcohnia humi | reverse complement strand
TGAGACAACTCCTCAGTGACCAAAAATTCGGAGAAACCGCGAAAAGCGGCACTGAGACCATTCCTCAATGACCAAAAGCTGCAAGTACCCACGAAAAAGGGCACTGAGACAACTCCTCAGTAACCAAAAATTCGGAGAAACCGCGAAAAGCGGCACTGAGACCATTCCTCAATGACCAAAATCTGCAAGTACCCACAAAAAAAGTCACTGAGACAAGTCCTCAATGACCAAAAACTCGATGAGAGCTCATCGAGTAGGAGGATAATCATTGATTGACTATCCGACCTCTCACACCACCGTACGTACGGATCCGTATACGGCGG
>JBLKRX010000125.1:0-326 GCA_047608075.1 Ferdinandcohnia humi | reverse complement strand
GTATCCCAGCATGGTAGCCACCTCCTGATTGGTTGGCGGGAAGCCACGTTCTTTCTGGTAAGAAATCAGCATATCCAGCACCTGCTGCTGGCATTGAGTTAACGTCGTCATTAAGCCCCCACGTAATTCCCTGACAGATACCACTCTTCACCCGATACAGCGCGCTTGCTGCTTTTCCGTAAACACCGCTCACGACGCGCAAGAAAATTGTTTCGCTCTTGCTGGGAGTGGCTTTCACGGAATGCCGCCATCCACACCGTTGCAGCACGACGGTACAAGCCCCTGGACTCCAGTTCTTCCGCCTGGCGGGTCAGGCACAAAATCAC
>JBLKRX010000124.1:0-335 GCA_047608075.1 Ferdinandcohnia humi | reverse complement strand
CGTTCTTTTGTAACTCCGTATAGAGTGTCCTACAACCCCAAGAGGCAAGCCTCTTGGTTTGGGCTATCTTCCGTTTCGCTCGCCGCTACTCAGGAAATCGCGTTTGCTTTCTCTTCCTCCGGGTACTAAGATGTTTCAGTTCCCCGGGTCTACCTTCTCTTACCCTATGAATTCAGGTAAGGATACTGCTCCATTACGAGCAGTGGGTTCCCCCATTCGGAAATCTTCGGATCAATGCTTACTTACAGCTCCCCGAAGCATATCGGTGTTAGTACCGTCCTTCATCGGCTCCTAGTGCCAAGGCATCCACCGTGCGCCCTTCATAACTTAACCTA
>JBLKRX010000123.1:0-336 GCA_047608075.1 Ferdinandcohnia humi | reverse complement strand
GGTTATATGACGATCACCCAAACGGGGCGTTAACGAAAGATCTGGGGTTGCCGATAGCGTCAGGAAACTGGTGGATTTATGAATTACTTAACTCCAATGGTAGCTCCTGGTATTACCAGGTCTTTAACCTAAGCACGGGACGAGCATCATCTGCACTCTCTCCGGTTGCTCTAATGCTCTGCCTGGCACAGCCTCACTCTAAGCCGTCAAGCGTTACCCTGACTTCAGTAGCATTTGATGAGACGAAAACCGCCAGTAACGGCGGCACACCTTCGGCATCGGCGAAAAAGGGCGAGACAATCCCGTTAGTCGTGACAGTAAAAGACCAAAATGGCA
>JBLKRX010000122.1:0-345 GCA_047608075.1 Ferdinandcohnia humi | reverse complement strand
CTTCTCAACCACCTTTTCTCGATTGAGTAGGGACGATTCTCCAGTATTCTACCTTCTCAATCACCTTTTCCCGATTGGGTAGGGACGATTCTCCAGTATCTTACCTTCTCAACCACCTTTTCTCGATTGAGTAGGGACGATTCTCCAGTATCTTTCCTTCTCATCCACCTTTTCTCGATTGAGTAGGGACGATTCTCCAGTATTCTACCTTCTCAATCACCTTTTCCCGATTGAGTAGGGACGATTCTCCAGTATCTTTCCTTCTCATCCACCTTTTCTCGATTGAGTAGGGACGATTCTCCAGTATTCTACCTTCTCAATCACCTTTTCCCGATTGAGTAGGGA
>JBLKRX010000121.1:0-353 GCA_047608075.1 Ferdinandcohnia humi | reverse complement strand
GGGAAGACAGGATTCGAACCTGCGACCCCTTGGTCCCAAACCAAGTGCTCTACCAAGCTGAGCTACTTCCCGTTACTATAATTGGCGCGCCCGAAAGGAGTCGAACCCATAACCTTCTGATCCGTAGTCAGACGCTCTATCCAATTGAGCTACGGGCGCATTTTATTAAATTAAATGGTGCCGAGGACCGGAATCGAACCGGTACGGTAGTCACCTACCGCAGGATTTTAAGTCCTGTGCGTCTGCCAGTTCCGCCACCCCGGCAAAAGAATCTTCTGGAGCGGAAGACGGGATTCGAACCCGCGACCCCCACCTTGGCAAGGTGGTGTTCTACCACTGAACTACTTCCGCAT
>JBLKRX010000120.1:0-361 GCA_047608075.1 Ferdinandcohnia humi | reverse complement strand
CCGTCCGGGATCGTAGGGGGGCTACAAGAAACGTGAATCATTAATTATTGATTGCGCGCGCTTGTTTTCTACCCGACAATGGGCCGAAAGCCATATGGTTGAAGGGATTGAGCCCCATAATGTTAGTAAATCGAGAGGGCTGATGTTTTAACTGTGACAGAAAGCAACATTTCATTATTCGTAATGGCAAGAAGAATGGAACCTCTCTGGGATCAGAGACCTTGGCACGTTACACATTGATATGATACGGCAACTCGGGAGACCCTATCGGTCTTTTCTTGTTTGAAGAGTATGGTGTACAAGCGATACAAAGTAAGGAAACCAAATGCCGATTAGGGAGTCGGATAGCAGCGTAGTACCA
>JBLKRX010000119.1:0-362 GCA_047608075.1 Ferdinandcohnia humi | reverse complement strand
ATGGTGACCCGTACGGGATTCGAACCCGTGTTACCGCCGTGAAAGGGCGGTGTCTTAACCGCTTGACCAACGGGCCAACTTGCTTTATATCTAATAAAACGTAGTGGCGGAGAGCAAGGGATTCGAACCCTTGAGACAGTGTTAACCGCCTACACGATTTCCAATCGTGCTCCTTCGACCACTCGGACAGCTCTCCAAATGGCTCCACAGGCAGGATTCGAACCTGCGACCGATCGGTTAACAGCCGATAGCTCTACCACTGAGCTACTGTGGATTAATAACAAACCTAGCGACGTCCTACTCTCACAGGGGCAATGCCCCAACTACCATCGGCGCTGAAGAGCTTAACTTCCGTGTTCGGT
>JBLKRX010000118.1:0-369 GCA_047608075.1 Ferdinandcohnia humi | reverse complement strand
ACGAGGTTCTGCATCAGGATCTACAATCACTGTTGCACCTTCTGGTATTGTTGGGAGGCCATTAGGGTTAGTCATGGAGTCGCCTTTAACTTCTAATGCAAATGAGTTATCACCAATCTTTAATGATGTATCTACCCACTTGTCCACTTCACTAAACACTTCTGCTGCCCTGCACTCAGTATACTGCCCAGCCTGAACCCACGAAATTACAGGAACTCTGCGCATGTTTGTGACGAGTTTGCCTTCAAACTCAGCACCATAAAGAATGTAATCTATTGACGTATTAAAGAACTTCGCTAATTTCGAAAGTGCTTCCCCGCCAGGGACATTGATGTCTTTTTCCCAGTACCCCACAGCAACGTCACTTAC
>JBLKRX010000117.1:0-391 GCA_047608075.1 Ferdinandcohnia humi | reverse complement strand
GACAGATGATTGGGGTGAAGTCGTAACAAGGTAGCCGTATCGGAAGGTGCGGCTGGATCACCTCCTTTCTAAGGAAACTGAAGTTCTACGAACTTCATAAAAAGACGCTTTGTATTGTGGTCAGTTTTGAGGGAGCTTTATCTCTCAAACTTCGTTCCTTGAAAACTAGATAACGTAACAAAACATTCATTGAAGTAAAGTTCTTTAAAACTTAAAGGCGCACGAGAAGCGAGAAGTTCGAGGAAACGAAAGAGGAAGCACCGGAGCGTACATCACGTACGTGAGGATGCTGACGACTTGAGGTGACGAAGAAATTCGACGCTTATCGAAGCCGAATAGGTTAAGTTATGAAGGGCGCACGGTGGATGCCTTGGCACTAGGAGCCGATGAA
>JBLKRX010000116.1:0-393 GCA_047608075.1 Ferdinandcohnia humi | reverse complement strand
CTGCCTCAGCTTGAAGAGGGTGACTACTACTGGAAAGACCTGATGGGCTGCCAGGTAGTAACCACTGAAGGCTACGATCTCGGTAAAGTCGTCGATATGATGGAAACCGGATCTAATGACGTTCTCGTCATTAAGGCAAACCTGAAAGATGCGTTTGGTATCAAGGAACGTCTCGTACCGTTCCTCGATGGGCAGGTTATCAAGAAAGTCGATCTCACTACTCGTTCAATCGAAGTAGATTGGGATCCTGGTTTTTAAACCACCGGATAAACGGTAAAAGACGGCGCTATGTGGATTGGCATAATTAGCCTGTTTCCTGAAATGTTCCGCGCAATTACCGATTACGGGGTAACTGGCCGGGCAGTTAAAAATGGCCTGCTGAGCATCCAGAGC
>JBLKRX010000115.1:0-408 GCA_047608075.1 Ferdinandcohnia humi | reverse complement strand
ACGTATCCGTCACCTCATATGCTTTGTACTAACTCACGAAAAAACGGAAATAATATGTTAGCTCACGCGGTCGAACTTAAAAAAGCGACGGAACCATGCTCTTCTGGTACAGCCGGAGCATTTCGCCAGCGCGTAAAAGCAAGACGAGCAGAGCAAGGCCGATCAAACCAACAGCCAGAAAAACTCTACGGCGTACTGGTAGGATAAATGAGCCGGTTAAATCCGGCTCATTGGTAGATACAGAGCGAAATCTTTACTTGTCCCAAACAAGTTGTCCTCGCTAATTCCATAATCATTTATAGCTATCTCTCTGACTTTGCTATTTGGCTCATAGATGGCTGAGTATTCGCTTCCCATCGCATTCGCGACAGTAACAACATACGTAACAGAAATATCCAGTGCATATCC
>JBLKRX010000114.1:0-429 GCA_047608075.1 Ferdinandcohnia humi | reverse complement strand
GTCGGGAAGACAGGATTCGAACCTGCGACCCCTTGGTCCCAAACCAAGTGCTCTACCAAGCTGAGCTACTTCCCGTTCATGGCGCGCCCGACAGGAGTCGAACCCATAACCTTCTGATCCGTAGTCAGACGCTCTATCCAATTGAGCTACGGGCGCACTATATTAAACTAAGTGGTGCCGAGGACCGGAATCGAACCGGTACGGTAGTCACCTACCGCAGGATTTTAAGTCCTGTGCGTCTGCCAGTTCCGCCACCCCGGCAAAAGTAAATTTTGGAGCGGAAGACGGGATTCGAACCCGCGACCCCCACCTTGGCAAGGTGGTGTTCTACCACTGAACTACTTCCGCATAATGCGGGTGAAGGGACTCGAACCCCCACGTCAAAGACACTAGATCCTAAGTCTAGCGCGTCTGCCAATTCCGCCACAC
>JBLKRX010000113.1:0-436 GCA_047608075.1 Ferdinandcohnia humi | reverse complement strand
ATCATCCCCACTCAGCAAACGACCCCATCATGAGTGGGTACGAAAATCGAGAATCATCCCCACTCAGCAAACGACCCGTTCATGAGTGGGTACGAAAACCGGAAATCATGACCACTCAGCAAACGAACCCATCATAAGTGGGTACGAAAACCGAGAATCATTCCCACTCAGCAAACGACCCGTTCATGAGTGGGTACGAAAACCGAGAATCATGACCACTCAGCAAACGACCCCATCATGAGTGGGTACGAAAATCGAGAATCATTCCCACTCAGCAAACGAGCCCATCATGAGTGGGTACGAAAACCGAGAATCATGACCACTCAGCAAACGAGCCCATCATGAGTGGGTACGAAAATCGAGAATCATCCCCACTCAGCAAACGAGCCCATCATGAGTGGGTACGAAAACCGAGAATCATCCCCACTCAGCAAAC
>JBLKRX010000112.1:0-469 GCA_047608075.1 Ferdinandcohnia humi | reverse complement strand
GTGAGCCATGAAGGACTCGAACCTTCGACCCTCTGATTAAAAGTCAGATGCTCTACCGACTGAGCTAATGGCTCGTACAAATGGTGCCGGCGATAGGAGTCGAACCCACGACCTACTGATTACAAGTCAGTTGCTCTACCAACTGAGCTACACCGGCAATATAAGTATTTAATTCCACTTACTATTTCCTTCTGTACAGTTGCTCGTCACACCTTTCGGCGTTCCTTGCATGCCCCAGAAGAAGTAATTTCATTGAAGTGTCGGCATGCTCTACCAACTGAGCTACACCGGCAATATGAATTAATTAGATGGTGGAGGATGACGGGATCGAACCGCCGACCCCCTGCTTGTAAGGCAGGTGCTCTCCCAGCTGAGCTAATCCTCCATCATGAATGCCTAGCGACGTCCTACTCTCACAGGGGCAATGCCCCAACTACCATCGGCGCTGAAGAGCTTAACTTCCGTGTTC
>JBLKRX010000111.1:0-547 GCA_047608075.1 Ferdinandcohnia humi | reverse complement strand
CATATCGGTGTTAGTACCGTCCTTCATCGGCTCCTAGTGCCAAGGCATCCACCGTGCGCCCTTCATAACTTAACCTATTCGGCTTCGATAAGCGTCAAATTTCTTTGTCAACTTCAATCGTCAGCATCCTCACGTACCTTTACGTACGCTCCGGTGCTTCCTCAATCGATTCCTCGGACTTCTCGCTTCTCGTGCGCCTTTAAGTTTTAAAGAACTTTACTTCAATGAATGTTTTGTTACGTTATCTAGTTTTCAAGGAACGAAGCTACTGACTTCAATCACATCGTGATTTAACATCAGCGAGATACTTCATACAGCTTTGCGCTGAGGAATTAATCATCTTTGATTAATCTTGCAGACGCAAGCGCAAATGATTTTTGCAACAGGCAAAAATCGACCTTTGAAGGAAAAGTTCCCTCAAAACTGACCACAATACAAAGCGTCTTTTTATGAAGTTCTAAGAACTTCAATTTCCTTAGAAAGGAGGTGATCCAGCCGCACCTTCCGATACGGCTACCTTGTTACGACTTCACCCCAATCATCTGTC
>JBLKRX010000109.1:0-607 GCA_047608075.1 Ferdinandcohnia humi | reverse complement strand
CTCTCCAAAAAGAGTATTGATTGCTCAATAATTTAAATTGAATTAACGTTGACGCTTGTATTGTGTTCAGTTTTCAAGGAACTAATTTGGAGCGGGTGATGGGAATCGAACCCACGACATCAGCTTGGAAGGCTGAGGTTTTACCATTAAACTACACCCGCATATTAAAATGTTTCGCTGGTCGGGAAGACAGGATTCGAACCTGCGACCCCTTGGTCCCAAACCAAGTGCTCTACCAAGCTGAGCTACTTCCCGTTACTTAAGATATGGCGCGCCCGACAGGAGTCGAACCCATAACCTTCTGATCCGTAGTCAGACGCTCTATCCAATTGAGCTACGGGCGCATCTTTTATTAGTCACTTCCGAAATCGGCGACTTTTCTATAATAACATCTCACAATGTTAATTGCAAGTGTTTTTTTAAAAAACTTTTTTGGTGCGGTCGAGAAGACTCGAACTTCCACGGGGTCAACCCCCACTAGGCCCTCAACCTAGCGCGTCTGCCATTCCGCCACGACCGCATACTATAAGTGCGGGTGAAGGGACTCGAACCCCCACGTCAAAGACACTAGATCCTAAGTCTAGCGCGTCTGCCAATTCCGCCACAC
>JBLKRX010000108.1:0-706 GCA_047608075.1 Ferdinandcohnia humi | reverse complement strand
ACACTCTTATTCTACCAAGAGGTTATTTTTATTCTCAAATCTCATTTTCATCCATTACAGGAATGCTGCTTCTTTAGTTTAAAACTTCAACAAAAAGGTGCATTAACCCTTCTTGGATCAACGCACCCGTTTGTTGAACAACATTATTTTTCTAAAATCCGAAAATCCTTTGTTTTAGAAATTGGTATGCTATTTTCATTCGCAAAATAAATTAAATCTACAAATATGTTGTCGGGAGAAAAATGAACAACTCGAATGTTAAATCCTTTTTTCACTTGTATAATGGCACCCTTGGTCATCCAACCAACACGTTTAAACTTTATCAAAGCTATTTGATTATGAGATACTTCTTTTTTGTATATAGGCAACGCTATGAATAATATTTGATATACCAAATAACCGTCACCAATCTTAACCCTGAATTGGATAAATAATGATAATAGAATAAATACTACAAGTCCAATTTGGAAGTAGAGCAATCCATTAGAAAAGTCATTTCTCGAAATTGACGGTGCTGTTATCAATAAGAGGAACACTAATATTCCTCTTTGTGTTTTTGCTTTGTAAACCAATTCGCTCCCCTCCTTCACACCCTTAATTTAACATAAATGTCCAGACCGCTGTTGAATTAGTCGAGTAGAAGAGAACCTCTCTACCTATCGGTAGATTGTGTTCTCCCCCCTCTCAGAACCGTGCTTGCGCAATT
>JBLKRX010000107.1:0-721 GCA_047608075.1 Ferdinandcohnia humi | reverse complement strand
GCGTTGATCCAAGAAGGATTAATGCACCTTTTTGTTGAAGTTATTCAACTAAAAAAAGTAATGCCTTTAGGAGGAGTTAACCAATGAGTCAGTTTTCTTTTCATCCTTTTCCAATTTTAAGTACGGTTAAATTATTATTAAGACAACTTACTTTAAATGATGCGTTATCTATATTTAAATATCGGTCAAATAAAGAAAACTTTCCATATGTTGATATGCGTATCTATACAGACATTGCTGAGGCAAAAGCATATATTGAAATAATGAATACTGAGGTTAAAGAGAATAAAGAGGTTATATGGGCAATTACCGATAAAAATACAAATCAAGTTTTGGGTACAATCTCTATTTGGAATATTAATGCAGAAAAAAATTTAGCAGAATTGGGATATGGTTTGTTTCCTGAATACCGTGGAAATGGAATTATGAGTCAGGCATTAGCGAAAGTGGTTGACTACGGGTTTAACAATATGGGACTAAAAACAATCGAAGCATGGACAGATTCGTTAAATAATGAATCAAAAGCGTTATTAGAAAGAAATAAATTTATTAAGACTTCTTCAGTTGTTGAGAATACATCAAATGGTGGGTCTACCATAATGGATATTTATAGTCGTGATGCAGAAGGATAAATCTCTTCTTATTCAGCTAACGAGTGCGTTGATCCAAGAAGGGTTAATGCACCTTTTTTTGAATTTTCTTTTTGAGCTAACGAAGCAGG
>JBLKRX010000106.1:0-852 GCA_047608075.1 Ferdinandcohnia humi | reverse complement strand
AGTTAGGTGGAGCAGCCGTCAAGGCTGAGAATCTTATGGAGTGAAAGTCTCCTGTCATCAATTGACCGATTCGGATGACTAGCATATCCAATGCGTGGGGAGGTAACGAACTACGTTCTGCTTGGAAGTAAAAGTCACGGCGGCCTATTCTACACAGAGAGAATAAGGTCGGAACAGTCTGTGTGGCGAGCAAACACAGAGGCCAGAAGGATTTAACGAATACTGCAATCCCGAAATCTACGCCCCTCAAAGAAACTGTTCGAGGGATGTTTCGCTTAGCGTCGACCTTTGCCTAACGGGGGAAGACCGATGTCTTACGGGAAGAAACGGTCAAAAGCACCGTAAGAGCAGCCGGGGTATGGGTTCTGGCATCTGTGGAAAGATTTTCGGAGATAACGACGGGAAGGTCCTACTTCAAATTGGGAGGGTACTAACCAATAAAGACCTATCATATAAGAGGCTAATAGAAAATGATAGGATGATTTAGGACTGGCGCATGAGGTCGTAGTAGCGATGAAGGAAGGGTAATGCTTTCTTAAGTGTAAGGTAATTGCACTTCTATCAAGGTAACTCCTATGATGGAGCGAAGGACCTCTGGGCACTTGGATAGTCAGAACATCAAAGACACAGAGCTTTGTTATTTGTTCATTGACTAGCATATAAGTAAACCAATAGGTGATGGGGGAATATGTGTACCAACATTTAATCCTGCGGTTATTAGGGAAGGCGAGTATGTGATATAATCCAAGGTCAGAACCGGACTCGGGAAATCCGACCGTCCGGGATCGTAGGGGGGCTACAAGAAACGTGAATCATTAATTATTGATTGCGCGCGCTTGTTTTCTACCCGAC
>JBLKRX010000105.1:0-916 GCA_047608075.1 Ferdinandcohnia humi | reverse complement strand
TATGACTTAAGAAATGAGATTAGCTACATAATGTGAATGATAACTAGGAGGAGCCGTGTGCGTTAATTGCGCAAGCAAGGTTCTGTGAGGGGGGAGGAATGCAATCTACCGTGAGGAAGAGAGATTCCCTTCTACTCGACTAGTTGAAGAAAGCCCCCTTTGAAAAACAAAAAGATGGGTATCTTATAGGTAAAACAAAAAAGGAGAATGTTTAGTGCATAATCATTTTAAGATACTCCTGCTTTTTTCTTTATCCATTTTCACCTCACAAACAGAGGGAATGTCAGCAATTAAAGTAATTGAGGGTTATTTTAATGATATAAACGAAAGTCGATGGTCAAGTGTAGATAAGTGGTATGTTAATGAAAGTGCAAAGGAAATAAAGAGTTTTATTAATAATGAAGAGAATCAAGAAATGAAGTTAGGTTTACTTAATATTCGAGAAGCTCGATTAGTAAAGCTGAAAGAACTACCCTATGATTATGCTGAAAATTTTTTACCCAATCGTTATATGGAACAATACAATAATCAAAATAAAAAAGTTTTCTATGTTGCAGTTGATTATACGGTTTACCACGAAGATCAGTATCACATAAATGGTGTTAACTATTTTTTTGTTGTTCTTGTGTTAGAAGATAATAATTGGAAAATAGCATTAACTCCACATGTACCTGTTAATATAATCGTTTCTGAAGGATACGGGTTTGGGACTAAAGATGAAAAAACATTCGATGAAAGAAGAAAAAAATTTACAAATTAAATTAAGGATAATTGCTTATTTCACTAACGAGTACGTTAATCCAAGAAGGATTTATTCATTGTTTTTGTTGAAGTTATTCAACTACCATGAAAATTAACTTTGGTAGATGGCAATACTAAAGAGGACGCAGGTCATTCATTTTTAAAAAAAGGGAGA
>JBLKRX010000104.1:0-980 GCA_047608075.1 Ferdinandcohnia humi | reverse complement strand
GGGACGGATTCGAACCGCCGAACCCTGAGGGAGCGGATTTACAGTCCGCCGCGTTTAGCCACTTCGCTACCCCTCCATGATATTGTTGGAGCCTTATAAAAATAAAAATGGTGGCTCAGGACGGAATCGAACCGCCGACACAAGGATTTTCAGTCCTTTGCTCTACCGACTGAGCTACTGAGCCACACTGTATATATCAACAGTAGATACCTACCGGGATAAAAATGGCGGTCCCGACCGGGATCGAACCGGCGATCTCCTGCGTGACAGGCAGGCATGTTAACCGCTACACCACGGGACCATAAATCAAAAATAAAGATTATTAATGCGTAATCTACAAATAACTGTCCCTTCCTCTATTAGGAAATTCAAGGAGCTAAATCCGTCGGGACAACTCGCAGTTTAATCGACGATGTTTTGCTCGTCGCTACACCACGGGACCTAATTATAAAAATAAATGGCGGAGGAAGAGGGATTCGAACCCCCGCGGGCTTTGACACCCCTGTCGGTTTTCAAGACCGATCCCTTCAGCCGGACTTGGGTATTCCTCCGTATAAATGGACCCTGTAGGACTCGAACCTACGACCGGACGGTTATGAGCCGTCTGCTCTAACCAGCTGAGCTAAGGGTCCATTGAAAACAATATACATTGTTTTTATATGAGAAAGCATATAGCGGCGGAGGGAGTCGAACCCACGACCTCACGGGTATGAACCGTACGCTCTAGCCAGCTGAGCTACACCGCCAAGTTAAGAAAAACAAATAAAGTTCAATACTAATGATATTATGTTGGCTGGCTACGCCTGCTCCCCTTAACTTCGTTCTTCGTCGCATGTCCTCAAAGAAGACTATTCGAAGAAGTTGGGACAAGCTGAGCTACACCGCCATAATAAAAAATATAAATGGAGCCTAGCGGGATCGAACCGCTGACCTCCTGCGTGCAAGGCAGGCGCTCTCCCAGCTGAGCTAAGGCCCCATAA
>JBLKRX010000103.1:0-1071 GCA_047608075.1 Ferdinandcohnia humi | reverse complement strand
TATTGCTTCTGGATGAATATTCTCGTTTAATGTATCTCTTAATTTATTCAATGTACGATAGACAATGCCCATATGTAAACTTGTAGAAAGGTCATAAGCTACAATTTCTCTAGTTGCGACATCTTTTATACATGATAAATAGGCTGTTTGCCCACCTTGATATTGAAGATACGTAATATCAGTTAAGAATACTTTCCCTGGTTCCTCTTGGTTAAACCTGCGGTTTAAATGATTTGGGACGTTACGATGTACTTCTGTTGCTTTGGCTATATTACGATAAGGATTAGCTCGTCTCACTTTTGAAAATAAATTATATTTACGCATCAGTCGGAGAATCTTCTTATGATTCATTGGCGTTTCTAATAGTTCTTCTAGTATCATATAAAATCCACGATATCCAATTTTACCTTTTGATGTATCATAAATACATTTTAGTAAGAGATAATCTTTATAGTCCTGTTCCTCACGAATTGCCTTAGCCTCACTATTACGGATCCATTTATAGTAACCACTTCGACTTACGCCTGTCAGTTCGCATAAATAACTTATCATGCTCTTTAGTTGATATTGGCGGACTACTTCATTAATGACTTGAAACTTCTCCGCCGGTGTTAAAATCGTTTCTTCTTCGCCTGCCTTTCTAGTTCCTCGAGCTTTTTTAGGAGTTCCAATTCAGCTTCTAAGTATTTGATACGCGCTTCTGCCTTTTCAAGTTTTTTCTCAGCTGATAGCTGTGTAGAGGACGGACGGCCTGTACTCCCTTTTCCTCGACGTTCTTCTAGAAATCCTTCTTCGCCATAAGTTTTATAGGTCGTTCTCCATCGAGCAAGCGAGCTTTTTGCTTTCTTAGTTCCAATTATCTCTAAATCAAAACCTGCTTCAATAAAAATTTGAACTGGACCTTTTCCAGCGAGGTTTTCTTTAACAGCTTTAAGTTTAAAGTCCGCTGTATATTGAATTGCGCGATCAGAGACAGCTGCGACATTTGGATTTGATTCTAATACACGTCGTTGTAGTTCATTAAAAATTATTTTACTCATACAATTCTCCCGGATCTTATTATTAATTTTA
>JBLKRX010000102.1:0-1085 GCA_047608075.1 Ferdinandcohnia humi | reverse complement strand
TCAGCTAACGAGTGCGTTGATCCAAGAAGGGTTAATGCACCTTTTTTTGAATTTTCTTTTTGAGCTAACGAAGCAGGATAGTTGAAGTTACAGAACTATATCACTTATTGCGATTTTGAGGAGATTTATAATGAAAAAACAATACCAGATCCTTTTAATAATTTCCTTTTTACTTTTGTTAACAGCCTGTAATTATGAAAAAGACACCATAGAAAAAGAAGAAGGAGTGAACGGAAATAATGAAAAATTTAATCCTGTTGGTACCATAAGTGCGGAAATTCAAACATACGCATTCGAAGAAGCAATAAAGGAATCTGAACTAATTGCAGAATTAGAGATTACAGAAAAGGTGCGAGAGTTAAATGAACCTTCTGCAAAAACAATTTATAAAGCAAAAATCATAGAAGGGATTAAAAAAGATTCGAAGTTAACAACCGATAATCTTCATATTATGCAACAGGGAAATAGTGAATGGATTTTCAATGGAAATGAGATGTTTCAACCAGGAGAGAAATATATTTTATTTCTAAAAAATGCTATAAATATTCAAGAAGAGGATACATATTGGATATTAGGTGAAGAAACTGGCATGTATAAAAAAATCGATGACAAGTATATTGCAAAATTATCGCAAAAGGATGAAGCACTTGCTGATATTGAGGAGAAAAAACTAAGTGATGAACTTACAAAAACTGAAAAAAGTTCAAAGGAAATACAAGTTATACTAAAAGAAGAATTTAAAGAAAAAGTTAAGAAGAGTTTAAAGAGGAATTAATAAAATAGTTGAGTTTGTGAAGAATCGTACTTAAACTATCGGGTGCGTTGATCCAAGAAGGATTAATGCACATTTTTATTGAAGTTATTTAACTAACGAAGCAGGTGTGCGGCCGAGCCTAGGTCGTATCATATAACGGGTGGGATTCCCGTCGAGTAAGAACTAGCCATTCACTCGTAGCGAGTCTTGGAGGGTTAAAGGTAACTTTAGTCTTTAAGCGTAGACAGTTAGGTGACGGGCCGAAAACCAAATGGTTGAAGGGATTGAGCCCCATAATGTTAGTAATTCGAGAGGGCTGATGCTTTACCTG
>JBLKRX010000101.1:0-1427 GCA_047608075.1 Ferdinandcohnia humi | reverse complement strand
TGAGAAGGAGCGTCAGTGCCCAAAAACGCTGCTGGAGTTGGAAAAAGGTAATTGAGAAGGAGCGTCAGTGCCCAAAAACGCTGGGGGAGTTGGAAAAAGGTAATTGAGAAGGAGCGTCAATGCCCAAAAACGCTGTGGGATCCGGAAAAAGGAAACAGAGAAGCGTCGTCAGTGCCCAAAAACGCTGTTGGAGTTGGCAAAAGGTAATTGAGAAGGAGCGTCAGTGCCCAAAAATGCTGCTGGAGTTGGAAAAAGGTAATTGAGAAGGAGCGTCAGTGCCCAAAAACGCTGCGGGAACCGGAAAAAGGTAACTGAGAAGCGTCGTCAATGCCCAAAAATGCTGCTGGAGTTGGAAAAAGGAAACAGAGAAGGAGCGTCAGTGCCCAAAAACGCTGCGGGAACCGTAAAAAGGTAACTGAGAAGAGTCGTCAATGCCCAAAAATGCTGCGGGAGTTGGAAAAGGGTAATTGAGAAGGAGCGTCAGTGCCCAATAATGCTGCGGGAGTTGGAAAAAGGAAACAGAGAAGGAGCGTCAGTGCCCAAAAACGCTGCGGGAGTTGGAAAAAGGTAACTGAGAAGAGTCGTCAGTGCCCAAAAATGCTGCTGGAACCGTAAAAAGGTAACTGAGAAGCGTCGTCAATGCCAAAAATGCTGCGGGAGTTGGAAAAAGGAAACAGAGAAGGAGCGTCAGTGCCCAAAAACGCTGCGGGAACCGGAAAAAGGTAACTGAGAAGCGTCGTCAATGCACAAAAATGCTGCGGGAGTTGGAAAAAGGTAACTGAGAAGAGTCGTCAGTGCCCAAAAATGCTGCTGGAACCGTAAAAAGGTAACTGAGAAGCGTCGTCAATGCCAAAAATGCTGCGGGAGTTGGAAAAAGGTAATTGAGAAGGTGCCTCAGTGCCCAAAAATGCTGCGGGAACCAGAAAAAGGTAACTGAGAAGCGTCGTCAATGCACAAGAATGCTGCGGGAGTTGGAAAAAGGTAACTGAGAAGCGTCGTCAATGCCCAAAAACGCTGCGGGAGTTGGAAAAGGGTAATTGAGAAGGAGCGTCAGTGCCCAAAAATGCTGCGGGAGCCGGAAATAGGAAACAGAGAAGCGTTGTCAATGCCCAAAAACGCTGTTGGAGTTGGAAAAAGGTAATTGAGAAGGAGCGTCAGTGCCCAAAAATGCTGCTGGAGTTGGAAAAAGGTAATTGAGAAGGTGCCTCAGTGCCCAAAAATGCTGCGGGAGTTGGAAAAAGGTAACTGAGAAGGAGCGTCAGTGCCCAAAAACGCTGCGGGAGTTGGAAAAAGGAAACAGAGAAGCGTCGTCAATACCCAAAAACGCTGCGGGAGTTGGAAAAGGGTAATTGAGAAGGAGCGTCAGTGCCCAAAAACGCTGCTGGAGTTGGAAAAAGGTAATTGAGAAGGAGCGTCAGTGCCCAAAA
>JBLKRX010000100.1:0-1450 GCA_047608075.1 Ferdinandcohnia humi | reverse complement strand
TGAAGTGACCCCATAAAGTTAGACAGGTTATTTCGTTAGGCGGCTTGCAGGGCATGAACTCGGTATTGTACCGGGCTCATGCCTTTTAATTTTGCCTTGATTCGTTTGTGATTATAGTAATTTATATATTTTTGTAGTTCTTTCTTAAAGTGTTCTATACTTTCAAATTCTTTTCGATAAAGAAATTCTGATTTCATGATGCCAAAGAAGTTTTCTATAACTGCGTTATCGTAACAGTTCCCTTTGCGAGACATACTTTGTGTAACACCCCGTTCACTAAGAGAATGACGATATTGCTTCATTTGGTAGTGCCAGCCTTGATCCGAATGAATGAGGAGGGTATCATCGTCTCTTAAACGTTCAAAAGCCTGATCTAACATTGTAGAAACAAGAGAGTAGGTCGGTCTTGAGCCGATGGTATAGGTAATGATCTCCCCGTTAAATAAGTCTAAAATAGGTGACAAATATAACTTTTCTCCAAATAACTTAAACTCTGTTATATCCGTAACCCATTTTTGATTTGGTTTTTCAGCTTTAAAATTGCGATCTAAAATATTGGGTGCAATTTTTCCAACCGTTCCTTTATAAGATTTATATTTTTTCATCCGAACCTGACATTTTATCCCTAATTCTTTCATGATACGCTGTACTTTCTTATGGTTGACCTTATGTCCGCGATTTCTAAGTTCATCACGAATACGGCGATATCCATAACAGCTATCATTTTCCTCAAAAATCGTTTGAATCAATACTTTCAGCTCTGCATCAGGATCGGGACGACTGAAGTTTTTCACCCAATAATAATATGTGCTGCGTGGAATGCTTGCGAGCTTTATAAGTGCTTTCACCGGAAATTCATGCCTTAATTCATAGACTACTTGCGCTTTGTCTTGTTTGGTGATTTTCCCTTGTTTTGAACTAAGGCATTCAACTTTTTTAAATACGCATTTTCCATACGTAGATGTTCTAATTCCTTCTGAAGTGCTTCCATTGATCCTTCAGTCTGTTCTTGTTTTTTCGGTAATTCTTGATTGTCATTCTTCAAAGATAGTCGCCCCTTTTTCTTTGGTTGTAGGGCATCATATCCTTTTGTTTCATAAGCAACTTTCCATTTTCGAACCGTTTCATAAGATGGAATATTAAAAATCGCTGCTGTATCCCTGATAGACGTCCCTTGTTCGTTCATATAATTGAGTACATCTAGTTTAAACTTTGCGGGATAGGATGTATAGCGCTTTTCAAAAGCATCTTCACCAAAGTACTCATATTGTTTAATCCACTGGTGAAGAATACTCGGATGAACACCTATAAATTCAGCAACTGATTTTCCTCCTTCATTTCCATTTAAATATTGTTTTACTGCCTGTATTTTTTCTTCTGGAGAAAACTTTGCCATAAAAAAACTGCACCTCCAATTGTTAGTTGTGTCTAACAATTGGGGTGCAGTTCA
>JBLKRX010000099.1:0-1470 GCA_047608075.1 Ferdinandcohnia humi | reverse complement strand
TAAACTGGCACCTATGTCAAGGACACAATAAAAAAAGAGATTAAGCAACTAGAAGATGATTCCTATATTGAATAGGGGTCATCTTTTTTAAGTTCCACTGATATCGGTAATTGTTATAGTAAACCATATAATGATTTATTTTTGTCTTTAGTTCTTTTAAGGTTTTACAAGACTGATAGTCTACCTCATCTTTTAAATGACCAAAGAAAGACTCCTGAGGGGCATTGTCCCAACAGTTTCCTCTCCTAGACATAGATTGGCCTAGATCATATTTTTTTAATAACTTTTGATATCTTGGACTCGTGTAATGGCTTCCTTGGTCTGAGTGGATAAAGACATCTTCATGTAGAGTAACTTTCTTGTTGTTGATTAATTTATTGATCGTCTTAGTTGCGATGTCTAGAGTGATACGATCAGATACATGGTGAGCTAGGATCTCGTTAGTGCACGCATCTTTTACGGTTGACAAATAAGCCATACAATTTCCGTTATATGGCAAATAAGTAATGTCCGTTAATAACACTTTTCCTGGAACACCTTGTTTAAATTCTCTGTTTAACTTGTTTGGAACAACCTGATGCTCCTTGGTTGCTTTAGCGATTTTTTTATAAAGATTTGGCCTTCTATGAGGGCAGACTATTCCATATTTCCTCATGATTCTTTGGATCTTTTTACGACTGAAGATAATTTTATAGTCATTCTCCAATATCATTTTAATGGAACGAGATCCTTTCTTATATCCCCGGCGATTAAATGCCTTTAATATGATTTCTTTCGCTTCTAAATCCAATTTCTCCCTTGCTTCTCGGCTAGTAGTTGCCTTTAGGTAGCTGTAATATCCAGAACGGGAGACCTCTAAAAGGTCACAAAAATACGTGGTCATTCGTTTAAATTGATTCTGTTCAATGGTCTCATAAATCAACTGATATACTCTACTCGGTTCTTGACTTTCGCTGGCGTTTAACAGCCTCCTTTCTGTCGTTTCTAGCTTTTTTAATAACTCCACCTGTCCCTCCAGTAACTTAATTCTTGCTTCTTGCCTTTCAATAATTTCTGACGGTGTAAGTTCCCGTTTTAAAGGTCTGCCAGAACCCGTTTTCCTCGAATCTGTGAGTCCAATCAATCCATTCTTTTCATAAGCTTTCTTCCACCTATGAGCGGATTGTTCAATTCGCTTAATTCCCATAACATCCACATCAAAGCCGTTCTCTTCAAAAATTTGTCGAGGGAGTTTGCCACTCAGATACTCATCCATAAACCTACTTTTAAAGGCGTCAGTATATGTAATAGATCGCTCGCTAACACGTTGTACATTTGGATTCTTTTGTAGTGTTTTTATCTCTTTAGTTGAAAATGTTATTTTACTCATAATGTCCTCTATTCCCCGTATCTTGAAATTCAAGTATATAAAAAAATACCTGTAGATAAAACACTCTTTTTTAAGTGTCCTAACTACAGGTACCATTTTAT
>JBLKRX010000098.1:0-1477 GCA_047608075.1 Ferdinandcohnia humi | reverse complement strand
ATTGCGCAAGCACGGTTCTGAGAGGGGGGAGAACACAATCTACCGATAGGTAGAGAGGTTCTCTTCTACTCGACTAGTTGAAAAAGGAGTTTCATAATTTTATGTAGAAATAATAGTAAAAAGCAAACTTGCTCTAGGTTTTGTATCGCAAAATATTTATTCTAAACTAATCTTCTGTAAAGAATGTGGATTTTAAATAGAAACTTTATTCTCAATTTGTACAGATAAGTGAGTGAGGGGGATAAAAATGGTTGAAGTTACGAAGGCAGGAATCACATTGCATGGATTTAATGAATTTTTAACTAATAAAGAAAGCTTAAATTCACTACAAGATTTACAGAAAACCTTTAAAATCGAGATAGATCAACAAATATTGAAACTTCAAGGGGATACAAATCCATTGAGCGTAAAAGGTAGGCAGTATCTAAGATGGATACGTAAACAATCAGAAAAGGGTTATTATTTACTTCCACACGATAATGCAGTAGGACTGTTAAAAAAGAATCTAAAAGTCTTCTTCATTATTGGTTTACATCGACCAAATGAATTAATTGAGAATCTCTTTGAAAACGAATTTTGCTTAGAGCTTCATAACATCGCCTCACTCAAAAAAGGTGAAGGGTATAAGGTAATGAAGAAAATATTTAATTCAGTAAACGTATGAACATTCCTCTTAATTTGTGGACGGAAACAGTGGAAAATGTTGAGTATTTTGAGCGATATGGATTTAAGAATTACGGAAGAATAGGAGATAACAATGAATTTCTAATGATATTAAAGGAGCTGTGAAAGCAGCTCTTTCTTATTTATCTACCTTTATTAATCAGCAAGATATATGAAAGTGTTTATTAAATTATTGAACCAGTTTTGTTCAATAAGAAATCACAAAAGGAGGAGCATTTACTATAAAATAAGATTTAACGTATTAATGTCTAATAAAAAAGTAATGCAAAAAATTGAGATGAAACACATTAGTATTATTACACGACATAAATAAAAATAAATGGAGGTATAGTTATGTGGGTAATATTAGGGGTTATTGCAATAGTAGTAACTGTTATAAATCTTTCTTTGTATGCAGCAGGAAAGGATTATAAGCTTGCTATGGCGATGGCATTATCATTTACATCATTAACAATTTGTGCAGATTACAGTTATCTATCTCGGTGGGTAAAAGTGGAAGATTGGGCGGCTTTATCAGATGTAATACCTGGTATGGCAAGGGCATTTTGGTTTTTGACAATTGTTTCTATCTTGCTAAATATAGCACCTATATTTTTAGAACGAAAACGTAAGAAATTATGACTTATGCATTTATTGTGTAAGTCTTATCTATAACTAACAGGTGCGTTGATCGAAAAAGGATTAAGGCACTTTTTTGTTTAAGTTATTAAACTAAAGAAGCAGGTGTGCGGCCGAGCCTAGGTCGTATCATATAACGGGTGGGATTCCCGTCGAGTAAGAACTAGCCATTCAC
>JBLKRX010000097.1:0-1549 GCA_047608075.1 Ferdinandcohnia humi | reverse complement strand
AACTACCATGAAAATTAACTTTGGTAGATGGCAATACTAAAGAGGACGCAGGTCATTCATTTTTAAAAAAAGGGAGAGCGCCTATCCTATGTTTGATCTATTATGTGAGTTGCCTAGATTAAGAGGCTTCGGATTCTTGTAAAGTAACTGTGTATCCTAAACTTTCAAGTCTACGTAACGAATGTCGAACTATGGATTGCTGTCTCTGTTTATCAAAGTAGTCTTCGCCTAAGTCTACATACATTTCTTTTCGTGTTAATAGGTAATAAGCTATTCTCAACATGGCATGAGCGACAACTATTCCAGCTCGTTTCTTGCCTTTTCGTGAGGCTGTACGTCTATACAGTGCTCCGAGATAGTTTTTAGATCCTCTTACTGAATGAGCTGCTTCTGTTAATGCTGATCGCAAGTATTTGTTTCCTTTTTTGGTTTTAGTGGATTTCCTTTTTCCAGCACTCTCATTATGTCCAGGAACCAGTCCTGCCCAAGAACACATGTGAGCTGCAGTTGGAAATTGATTTTTAACATCAGTACCAATTTCAGATATGATTTGTTCCGCCATCCTTGTAGCTATGCCAGGAATCGAATCTAATCGTTCAACATCTTCTTTGAAGAAATCTACTCTTTTAGCCACTTCTTGATCTAACATCTCAATCTGTTCAGTCAAAAAATCTATGTGCTTTAAGATGGTTTTCAGCATTAGACGTTGATGAAAATTAATGTAGCCTTTTAGAGCTAGTTCAAGCTCTTCTTTCTTCTTTTTCATTGTTCGTCGAGCGAAGTTAGCTAGAATCTCAGGATTATCTTCACCTTCGGCGATTGCATTTAACATATCTCTAGCTGAAACACCCATTACATCTGAGACAACTGATCCTAACTTAATATTTGCTCCTTCTAATACCTTTTGAATCCGATTGTGCTGTCTAGCACGTTCCTCAATGATGCTTCGACGATAGCGAACAAGTTCTCGCAGTTCTCGTTGATTACGATCAGGAATATAGCTTGCTTTGAGGAGTCCGTGACGAAGAAGTTTGGCAATCCATTCAGCATCTTTAACATCTGTTTTACGTCCTGGGACTGCCTTCATATGTTGAGCATTCACAACTAAAAACTCAATATCCTCAGCCTCTAGTAAATTAACAATTGGTTTCCAATAAACACTTGTGCTTTCCATTCCAACATGGGTACAGTGGTGTTGTTTAATCCAGTCAACCAATTGTAATAGGAACACTGTTTTAGTAGAAAACGTTTGAATCTCCTTTCCTTTTGGTGTGATAATACAAGCAGTAATATTGTCCTTATGGACATCCATACCACATGCGCGTTCAATGACAACATCCATTGAAAACATCCTCTCCATGGCAATTATTATTAGAGGCTGGTGCATCAACCCGAATAGGATTAATCTACCATGTGTGCTTCCCGTAAGGGAGCGACAGTCAGTGGTGCACCGTGGTCGTTGGAGTCAGACTAACGGATGGGCTCTAACGCACCATAGTTCATCGACCTTCCTCTCCCAGCCATAGAATCAGTATTGACGATACGAAAC
>JBLKRX010000096.1:0-1562 GCA_047608075.1 Ferdinandcohnia humi | reverse complement strand
TCTTTTTGGAGAGTTTGATCCTGGCTCAGGATGAACGCTGGCGGCGTGCCTAATACATGCAAGTCGAGCGGATCTTTGGGAGCTTGCTCCCAAAGGTTAGCGGCGGACGGGTGAGTAACACGTGGGCAACCTGCCTGTAAGACTGGGATAACTTCGGGAAACCGGAGCTAATACCGGATAACATAAGAAACCACATGGTTTCTTATTAAAAGATGGCTTCGGCTATCACTTACAGATGGGCCCGCGGCGCATTAGCTAGTTGGTGAGGTAACGGCTCACCAAGGCGACGATGCGTAGCCGACCTGAGAGGGTGATCGGCCACACTGGGACTGAGACACGGCCCAGACTCCTACGGGAGGCAGCAGTAGGGAATCTTCCGCAATGGACGAAAGTCTGACGGAGCAACGCCGCGTGAGCGAAGAAGGCCTTCGGGTCGTAAAGCTCTGTTGTTAGGGAAGAACAAGTATCGTTCGAATAGGGCGGTACCTTGACGGTACCTAACCAGAAAGCCACGGCTAACTACGTGCCAGCAGCCGCGGTAATACGTAGGTGGCAAGCGTTATCCGGAATTATTGGGCGTAAAGCGCGCGCAGGCGGTCCTTTAAGTCTGATGTGAAAGCCCACGGCTCAACCGTGGAGGGTCATTGGAAACTGGGGGACTTGAGTGCAGAAGAGGAGAGCGGAATTCCACGTGTAGCGGTGAAATGCGTAGAGATGTGGAGGAACACCAGTGGCGAAGGCGGCTCTCTGGTCTGTAACTGACGCTGAGGCGCGAAAGCGTGGGGAGCGAACAGGATTAGATACCCTGGTAGTCCACGCCGTAAACGATGAGTGCTAAGTGTTAGAGGGTTTCCGCCCTTTAGTGCTGCAGCAAACGCATTAAGCACTCCGCCTGGGGAGTACGGTCGCAAGACTGAAACTCAAAGGAATTGACGGGGGCCCGCACAAGCGGTGGAGCATGTGGTTTAATTCGAAGCAACGCGAAGAACCTTACCAGGTCTTGACATCCTTATGCCTTCTCTAGAGATAGAGCGTTCCCTTCGGGGACATAAGTGACAGGTGGTGCATGGTTGTCGTCAGCTCGTGTCGTGAGATGTTGGGTTAAGTCCCGCAACGAGCGCAACCCTTGATCTTAGTTGCCAGCATTCAGTTGGGCACTCTAAGGTGACTGCCGGTGACAAACCGGAGGAAGGTGGGGATGACGTCAAATCATCATGCCCCTTATGACCTGGGCTACACACGTGCTACAATGGATGGTACAAAGGGCAGCGAAACCGCGAGGTTAAGCCAATCCCATAAAACCATTCTCAGTTCGGATTGCAGGCTGCAACTCGCCTGCATGAAGCCGGAATCGCTAGTAATCGCGGATCAGCATGCCGCGGTGAATACGTTCCCGGGCCTTGTACACACCGCCCGTCACACCACGAGAGTTTGTAACACCCGAAGTCGGTGGGGTAACCGTAAGGAGCCAGCCGCCTAAGGTGGGACAGATGATTGGGGTGAAGTCGTAACAAGGTAGCCGTATCGGAAGGTGCGGCTGGATCACCTCCTTTCTAAGGAAA
>JBLKRX010000095.1:0-1588 GCA_047608075.1 Ferdinandcohnia humi | reverse complement strand
CTCTACCCTGAAAACCACCTTACGGTCAAAAATGCAAAAAAAGGGTGAGGGGGTAAAAGGCAAACCGTATTTTTTTAAAAAAATTTGCCTATACTAAAATGTAGATTTTTTGATTGTTAGGCACTTGGTTTGAGATCGACATCATATCCAAGTGTCTTTAATTTTTTTATAGCCCTCCTAACTAGTGTTTCCTCTCTTCGCTTGTCAAAATAATCAGCGCCCAGATCTTGATAAGTTTCTTTTTTCTTTAATAAATGATAGATAATTTTGAGGATTGCATGACCTACTGCAACAGCTGCTCGATTTTTTCCTCTTCTAGAGGCAATACGATGATATTTTGATGTCAAAAAATTAGGTTCTTTCTTCTTCCTGCCAATTGCGTGGCCCACTTCAATCAAAGTACTTCTTAGATACTTGTTTCCTTTTCGAGTTTTTGCCGATTTCTTTTTTCCTGCACTTTCATTGTGACCAGGAGTCATTCCTGCCCAAGATGCTATATGTTCTGCTGAAGGAAATCGATCCATATTTGTTCCTATTTCCGCAATTAAATGTTCAGCACTACGACGACCTATACCAGGAATAGTCATAATCCTTTTTATATCCTCTTCTGATGGACTCAATCGTTTAGCTACTTCCTCGTCAAGTCGTTCAATTTGTTCATCAAGAAAATCTAAGTGTTTAAGTTGAAGTTCCCACATCAATTGCTGATGGTGTCCAATAATTCCAGTTAAGGCATATTCTAACTGGTCTTTTTTCTCTTTTAGACGTCCTAGAGCAAGTTGAGCTAATTTGGCAGGATCTGTTTCTCCACTAATCATCGCTTCTATCATCATCCGACTTGATACGCCGACTACTGAGCTCGCAACTGAACCAAGCTTAATGTTGGCACCTTCTAATACTTTTTGCAGTCGATTTACTTCACGTGTACGTTCTTCTATTAAGCTGCGACGATATCGAACAAGCTCACGTAATTCACGTTGATCACGTGAAGGAATAAAGCTGCTTTTTAAAAGTCCATGACGCAATAAATCGGCAATCCACTCCGCATCTTTAACATCGGTCTTTCTTCCGGGAACTGCTTTAATGTGCTGAGCATTTACGACAAGCAAATTTAGATTGACACATTCAAGAACATTATAGACTGGCTTCCAATATACACCAGCACTTTCCATCGCAACATCCGTACAATGGTGACCTTTGATCCAATCAAGTAGATTCAGAAGATCATGTGTCATTGTTCCGAACGTACGAATCTCTTTTGTTGTAGGAGTTAGCACACAACCTACAATCGAATCCTTGTGAATATCTAACCCACAAGCATATTCAACCATTACTCTCATTTAACAACACCTCATAACAATTAAAGGATTACGGTTGGTGCAACAACCTCTTGTTGGGCAATCTACCCTGCGTACTTCCCGAAGGAGTGACAATAATATGTGCACCAGGCGTTGGGGTCCGTCTGTTAATAGAGCTCGTAGCATCACAGAGCCTCGACCTCTTGACGCCAACCGCAATCTCTTTATTGCCAGAGAACATGGTTTTCATTCATTTATGTGCCTAGAATTTTGCATGTTTGTCTGTTAAA
>JBLKRX010000094.1:0-1593 GCA_047608075.1 Ferdinandcohnia humi | reverse complement strand
CAGATTGTCGACAAAAGGCATCGAGAGCACTCCCTCTCGATGTCTTTTATCATTTTTGAAAGGAATTGCAGAAAAATACGTTGATTTCCACTCTAGGTGCTTGCTTTCCGGGGGGCGTTCGCCGAGCCTCCTCGTCGCTTACGCTCCTGCGGGGTCTCGCCTGTAACGCTAATCCCCCAGGAGTCAAGCACCTTCCGCTCCAATCAACTAGTTTGAGTCCTACTCAAGCAAGTTGCGAAGTCCAATTTGCCAATTTTTTTAAATTCATGGCACTAAAAGTAAGCATCGCCTGCATGGACAATTTTTTTAATCCTCTTAAAGTTGTCCATCGCATACCATGCTTTTCTTTTGCATCTGCAAAGACTCGTTCAATTGACTCTTTACGGCGTGCATATATTTCTTTTACTTCTTTTGTGTAACGAAGGTGTTCAGCCTCTTCTACATAACCTTCCCAGATATGACGCTGTATTAACTTTTGATGATTTTTACTCTGAGTACACTGTTCTAATAAAGGGCAATTCACACATTTTAAAGGGTTAGATTTATACTGACGATATCCTTCCTTCGTCGTTGTTGTATAGGTTAATATCTCTCCTTGCGGACAGATATAGCAATCATAGTGCTCATCGTAAATATACTCATGTTTACGCATAAACCCTTCCTTTGTTTTTGGTCTGGTATAAGGAAGTGCAGGCGTGATTTCATTCTCTATAAGGAAGTTACAAATCGCAGGAGTTTTATAAGCAGCGTCAGCTGCAACGGCTAAAGGTTTCTTTACTTTCTCTATTACTTTCTCAACTAATGGCTGAAGCATATGACTATCATGGGTATTTCCAGGCGTAACAATTGATCCAAGGACAAAACCATTCCGATCAGTAGCAGCGTGAAACGAATAAGCAAATTGTTTAGTCCGTTCATCTTTTACATAATATCCACTTTCAGGGTCTGTCGTACTCTCTTTGATCTCCTTCATTTCCTCACTCTCGAACTTTTCAGGTGGGAAAGGCTTTTTTCCATTGTCTACACGATCCTGATTTAATTCAGCCTGAAGCTTTTCCTCGTAAGCTCGTGCTTCTTTTCTTACCATTTTCTTTTCAAACTTACGTTTGTTCGCACTCGCTTTAACATGTGTTGAATCAATAAATACATGTTCGGCGCTTAATAAACCCTTATCTGTAATCTCTTTTAAAATTCGATAAAAGATTTGTTCAAATAAATCGGTTTCTTTAAAACGGCGTTCGTAATTCTTACCGAAGGTAGAGAAATGAGGAACTTCGGTATAAAAACCGAATCCTAAAAACCAACGATAAGCCATGTTTGTTTCAATTTCTTTAATGGTTTGTCGCATAGAACGAATACCGAACACGTACTGAATAAACGTCATTTTAATCAACACAACCGGGTCAATACTTGGACGACCAAGTGTCGAATAGAGATGTTCAACTAATGGATAAATGAATGAGAAATCAATTGCAGCTTCAAGCTTACGTACCAAATGATCTTGTGGTACTAACTGGTCAATTGTGAGCATTTCTAATTGGTCTCTCTCAGTAATATTGTTTCTCGTCATCATTTTCCATCACCTCTATATAT
>JBLKRX010000093.1:0-1756 GCA_047608075.1 Ferdinandcohnia humi | reverse complement strand
AGAGGCTGGGACAAAACCCACCTCTGAGATGAAAAAACCGGTGGAATTTTACGAAGAGTAAAATTGCACCGGCTTTGATTATTTTTTGAATAAAAATAAGGACCACTTCTGATAAAATAAAGTTACCACACAAAATTTCATCTGAAAGAAGGGTCCTTATGTTTAAAAATTATAACATGAATCAAGTAGTTTTACCTTTAGATTTAGAATTAAAATTACAAAATAATGATATTGCCTTCCATGTCCATCATTTAGTCGAAAGTATTCCTAATGAAGCCTTTGAACCATTTCTTCGAAATGAGGGCTGTCCTGCTTATCATCCACGCATGATGCTTAAAATTATCTTATGTTCCTACACGCAATCTGTCTTCTCAGGGCGCAAAATTGAAGCCCTATTAAAAGACAGTATCCGTATGATGTGGCTAGCTCAAGGGTATGAACCAAGCTACCGCACGATCAACCGATTCCGTGTTCAATCAGAAGTGAAAGATTTAATTCGCCAATGTTTCGTTCAATTCCGTTGCCAATTGGTCGAAGAAAAACTTATTGATCAAGAAGCGATTTTTATCGATGGTACAAAGATTGAAGCGAATGCGAATAAATTTACGTTTGTCTGGAAGAAATCGATTGAGAAATATCATCAAAGTTTAATTGAAAGGTCAAACCAGCTATACAATGAACTACTTGAGAACGAAATCATACCTGAAATGGAACGTGAAAGCGATGAACAATTATCGTTGGAAGAGCTCTCTCAATTGGTTCAAAAAGTAGACGATATTGTAACCGAGTATGATAAAAAAATTGAAGCATCATCAGACTTCCCGGAACGAAAAGCCTTAAGATATGAACGCAAATATCCGAAACAAGTTCGTAAACAGTTGATTGATTTTGTCTTACGAAAAGAAAAATACCAACAAGACTTTGAAACCTTCGGTACACGTAATAGCTATTCTAAAACTGATCCCGATGCGACATTTATGCGAATGAAAGATGATTATATGCAAAACGGACAATTGAAAGCTGGTTACAATGTGCAAATCGCAACGGAAGGTCAATACACGCTTGCCTATAGTTTGTTTTCAAACCCAACAGATACACGTACGTTAATTCCATTTTTAGATGAAATCGAGCAGCATTATTTCGAGTTACCGAAACACATTGTCGCAGATGCAGGTTATGGTAGTGAACAAAACTACAATGATATTCTTTCCAATAGAAAACGAGAAGCACTTATTACGTATAACCTGTTTTTGAAGGAGCAAAAGAAAAAGTGTAAGCAAAACATTTTTAATCCCGAAAACTGGGAGTATGATGAAGAAACTGATACATATACATGCCCTAATCAAAAACGTCTTGAATTTCAATATCATTCTATCCGCAATGATCGTACAGGTTTTGAACGGAAGTTCAAGATCTATGAGTGTGAAGAATGTTCGGGATGCCCATTCCGTTCATCATGTACAAAAGCAAAAGAAGGTAATAATCGAAAACTAATGGTGAATGAAAGATGGGAACAGCAAAAAGAATATGTAAGAGTGAAGCTTTCAGAAGAGAAAACGGGTGCCATCTATCGAAAACGCAAAATCGATGTGGAACCAGTTTTTGGATTTTTGAAGGCTAATTTGCGTTTCGCTCGATTTTCTGTACGTGGAAAATCGAAGGTAGAAAACGAAATGGGCTTTGCGTTAATGGCAGTGAATTTAAGAAAATTCACTGCCATCAACTAAGGTAATAGAAGAATTTACAAGCAAAAATA
>JBLKRX010000092.1:0-1817 GCA_047608075.1 Ferdinandcohnia humi | reverse complement strand
AGTACGACCTGGTAGCGGTAAGTACATAGCTGACAGCAAGGGTGTCCATGGCGACGTGGAATCTGAAGGAAGCTCGAGGCAAACCTCCGGTCTGACGTACAGAAATCATATAAGAGGCACCGTATGGGGATAAGACTGCAAAAGAAGTTGAAGTCCAATAGCTACTGTACATGCGTTGTATATATGGCAGATAGATGGAGGGAAAGAGTTCGCACCTTAACTGGGGAGGTCTCACAGTTTTGAACCAAAATCCTTTAGAAATAAAGGTCTAAACGGTGAGAAGTCAGCAGAAGCCGTAGTAGTGAAGACGTCTAACGAAAGTTAGAAAGAGCGAAGGGCTGAACAATTTTATTGTTATAGAAATCTCAATTGGGGAAGGAAAAAGACCACTGGCAAACCGCGGAAAAGTGGATACCAACCTACGAGAAAGAAGGGAAATAACAGGCATGTACGAAAGGAAATTAATCGACAAGATACTCGATAAGGATAACCTTGACCAGGCATTCAAACAAGTAAAGAAAAATAAAGGTTCTGCAGGTGTTGATGGTATGACTGTGGATGAGTTAGCTGGGTATCTGGCTTTGAATAAGGATGAGATTATCCGACAAATCCGACAAAGAGAATACAATCCAAAACCAGTACTAAGGGTTGAAATACCAAAACCAAACGGTGGAATAAGACTTTTAGGAATTCCGACAGTTCTAGATAGAGTTATTCAACAAGCGATTGCACAAGTTCTAACACCAATATTCGATAAACTATTCAGCGAATATAGCTATGGTTTCAGACCAAGACGCTTTGCCGAGATGGCTATCTTGAAAGCCTTAGAGTTCATGAATGATGGATATGAGTGGATTGTAGATATTGATTTAGAGCGTTTCTTTGACACGGTAAACCATGACAGGCTTATGAATCTCATATCAAGGACAGTGGGGGATGGAGATGTCATTTCACTCATCCGTAAATTCTTGGTAAGTGGTGTTCAAATGGATGAAGAATATAAAGAAACTGTCATCGGCACTCCGCAAGGAGGCAATTTATCTCCGCTCCTTAGTAATATCATGCTTAACGAACTGGATAAGGAACTAGAAAGTCGTGGATTACATTTCGTTCGATACGCAGATGACTGTATTATCATGGTTAAAAGTGAGATGTCAGCGAAAAGAGTCATGAGGTCTGTGTCGAGATTTATTGAAGAGAAACTGGGATTAATCGTGAATGTGGAGAAATCAAAAGTAACGAAACCAAATGACCCTGACATGAAGTTCCTAGGTTTTGGGTTCTTCAAGGATTATCAAGCTGACTTATACAAAGCGAAACCACACCAAATTTCATTAGACAGGTTTAAATTCAAACTTAAGCAATTAACAAGAAAGAATTGGAGTGTTGATACGAAGTATCAGATTGAGCGAATTAATCAGCTAATAAGAGGATGGGTCAATTACTTTAAGATTGGTTATATGAAGACAGCACTTGGGAAAATAGATTCCCATACAAGGTTTAGATTACGAATGTGTATCTGGAAGAAATGGAAAACGGCGAAAAACCGGAGGAAAAATCTCATTAAACTAGGTATGGATAAATATAGTGCGTACAAAAATAGCCACACGAGTAAAGGAGCAGCTCGCACAGCTTACTCTTGGATACTGACCACAACGATTACCAATAAGAGATTAGCCCAATTTGGGCTAATCTCTTGTGAACAACACTACATCAAAGTGCATGCTTAATATAAAATTGAACCGCCGTATACGGATCCGTACGTACGGTGGTGTGAGAGGTCGGATAGTCAATCAATGATTATCCTCCTACTCGAT
>JBLKRX010000091.1:0-1841 GCA_047608075.1 Ferdinandcohnia humi | reverse complement strand
GAAGCAGCATTCCTGTAATGGATGAAAATGAGATTTGAGAATAAAAATAACCTCTTGGTAGAATAAGAGTGTCCAACGCTTGCCGGCTAAAAGGACAATCTAATAAAACCAGGAGGCTATTCAAATGAATTATAACCAAAACAATAAAATTGCTCAAATTACTTCTCAAACACTAATTATAGGTGTTGATATTGCTAAGTTCAAGCACGTTGCTAGAGCGCAAGATTATAGAGGAATTGAGTTTGGGACACCTTGTTTTTTCGAGAACACCAAAGATGGTTTCTCAGCCTTTATAGATTGGACCAATCATTTAAAGCAGGAACAAGGCATGGAAAAAGTAATTGTTGGTATGGAACCAACAGGTCATTATTGGCTAAATCTAGCTCATATTCTGAAAGAAAATGGTATTAAATTTGTTGCCGTAAATCCACTTCACGTAAAAAAGTCTAAGGAATTGGATGATAACTCACCAACTAAAAATGATGTGAAGGATGCCAAAGTCATTGCACAATTAGTTAAGGATGGGAGATATGCTGAACCAACAATTCCGCAAGGAGTTTATGCAGAACTCCGAGTGGCTAAAAAAATACGTGATCTCTTGACTGACGATCTTCAAACTGTCCAAGGGCAGATTCACAACTGGATAGATCGCTATTTTCCTGAGTTCCTTACGGTCTTTAAGAAGTGGGAGGGAAAGGCAGCGTTACAGTTCTTAAAGCTTTTCGCGTTACCACATGAATTAGTAAAGTTCTCTGATCAAGACTTATTAATGCATTTAAGAAAAGCTGTAAAACGTAGTGTTGGTCTTAATAAAATTCAAGAGTTAAAACATGCAGCTAGTAAGTCAATAGGACTTAGACAAGGCACAAATATGGCCAAATTAGAGCTTAAAACATTAATTGATAAGTATGAATTAGTTCAACTTAAATTCGAAGAATTGGATTCAAAGATTGATACATTAATCGATCAGATACCTGGTGTCCAACAAATGTTGGCTATAAAAGGTGTTGGAAGAGATACAGTTGCGGGTTTCTTCGCAGAAGTTGGAGATTTAAGCGAATATTCTCATCCCCGCCAAATTATTAAACTAGCTGGTCTAAGCCTTAAAGAGAATACTTCAGGTAAACATAAGGGGAAAACCACAATTACCAAGAGAGGTAGAAGGAAACTACGAGCCCTCCTGTTTAGGGTATGTATGATTCTAGTTGCCAAGAATACAGCGTTTAAAGCATTACATGCTTACTATACTCAAAGACCAGATAATCCATTGAAGAAGATGCAGTCGCTCATTGCTTTGTGTAATAAATTGATTCGTGTATTCTTTGCGATTGGAAAGAAACAATTTGAATTTAATGAAGAAAGAATGTTGAAGGACATTCCTCATATGAAAGAGTTACAGACTGTGAAAGAAGCCGCATAAAGACGCAATAAATATAGATTTTAAGTAGTTTTAATTTTTATTATTTAGATTAGTATTCTATTAACTGAAGCACGGATTAGTCAGCAAAGCAACTAAACTTCGGGCATGGACCCTGTGAAGCAGCATGACTGACATCCACCTCATGGTAAGGTTGGACGAAGGAATTTTAGAGCAATGACTCTGTGAGGCATGGGAGGGTTGACCTCCGTGAGACATGTGGACATCCAAATGTGCGATCATATTTTAACATTCTTACCAATTTTTTCTTAAAGTTGGTCTAGTTGAAAAAGAGTCTTTTTACTCTAATGGTCCAATATTTACCTAAAAAGATAGTAATATCCACTAAATTATAGATTATTAAAAACAAGCTAATATGAAAATCTAAGAATACGAGAGAAATCGGCAGATTTCGCTTTCTTTA
>JBLKRX010000090.1:0-1890 GCA_047608075.1 Ferdinandcohnia humi | reverse complement strand
AATCGAGTAGGAGGGGATGACTAATCCCCGACCTCTCACACCACCGTACGTACCGTTCGGTATACGGCGGTTCAATTAAGTGTGACGTAGAAATTCATATCTTTGATATAGACTCTTCAGCCCTCGATTACTCCAGTAAGAGTTATCGAGGGTTTTGTGTAGGATTGGGCTAGAAGCTATTCTCCAGTATTTCTTTCTGGAGTTCCCCCATTCGTGTGCCTTTTGATTAGAGACACCTAGACCTTTGAGTTTTCTTACTCTTGTCCTCGGATTCTTCCATTGTTTCCATTCAATCATACGGAGTCTTCTTCTAATCCACTCATCAAATTCTTTGAATTTGCTCGGTGTGTCAGCCAATGCAAAATACCCACACCATCCCGTTAGGTATTGATTTAATTTCTCAATTCTAACTTCCATAGGGATTGGGTTGGAACGGGAGGTTAGTTCTCGTATTTTTGCTTTAATCCTTTTAATACTTTCGTTTGCTATTCGAACCTTCGGTTCCTTGTTAAAAGTGAAGCTAAAACCAAGGAACTTTCGTTTCCATGGTCGGTCAACTGCTGATTTTTCTCTATTCACTTTAAGCTTTAATTTCTGCTCTAGGAAGCGTGTAATCGAGTTCATCACTCGTTCTCCAGCTTTCTTCGATTTCATGTAAATATTACAATCATCGGCATAGCGGACAAACTTGTGACCTCTCCTTTCTAACTCTTTATCAAGTTTATCTAATAAGATATTTGAAAGAAGAGGACTCAGTGGACCTCCTTGAGGTGTTCCTTCTTCTGCATCATAGACTACACCATTTATCATAATTCCTGCTTGGAGATATTTCCGTATAAGTTTCAAGACCAATCGGTCTTGGATTCTACTTGCTAATATCCCCATTAATTTATCATGATTAACTTTGTCAAAGAATTTCTCCAAATCCATGTCAATCACCCATCTATAGCCTTCACTTATGTATTCCCTTGCTTTACGAACTGCGTCGTGACCTCTTCTATTTGGTCTAAACCCATAACTATGTTCTGAGAAGGTTGGGTCAAAAAGTGGGGTTAGAACTTGGGCAATAGCCTGTTGAATGAAACGGTCTGTCACGGTAGGTATTCCTAATAATCTTACTCCACCGTTCGGTTTCGGGATTTCGACTCGACGGACTGGGCTAGGTTTATAGGTACCTTTCCTTAGCGAATCACAAAGAGTTTCCCAGTTCTCATAGAGATGTCTTCGTAGGGATTTTACGGACATTCCATCTATGCCGTGACTCCCTTTATTCTTCTCCACACGTTTAAGTGCTTCTATTAAGTTTTCTCGTGACAGAATTAGATCCATTAACATATGATATTTCCTTTCGACGTGAACGTAGAAGTCTAGTTATGTTATTCCTGCTCCACCCTCATGAAGTCCCCTGTGGGATTCACCACTTCCTCTTTCATGTAAGTCCTTTCGGATTGTCTGCTTCTATACAGGAATTGTATGCCTAGTTCTCGTTCTCCTTAATTGTTCAGTCCTTCCCTTACCATCTCGAGTAGGTAAGGTACTATGACCTCTGCTGACTTCTGATTGTTCAGCTATCTATTGCTAGATAGGTTACCGAGTGTACTTGGTGTTCCAATCAGACCTCCCCGGGTAAGAGTACAGTCTTTCCCTCCATCTATCTGCTTCATTTACTCTGTACCACCTTCGGCAGTAAGGACTTTGTTTTGTGTTGCAAACTCATCCAATGGTACCTAGCCTTGTATGAAGTTCGTGTTCCTCAGACCGGAGGTTTGCCGCTCACTTCCTTCAGATTCCGCGTCGCCGCGGACACCCTTGCGTTAAGCTAACCACTACTACTGCCTTCATGGCTCGGGACTTTCACCCTATAGACTGCACCCATGCCGGGCGCACAAC
>JBLKRX010000089.1:0-1996 GCA_047608075.1 Ferdinandcohnia humi | reverse complement strand
AACGGATGGGCTCTAACGCACCATAGTTCATCGACCTTCCTCTCCCAGCCATAGAATCAGTATTGACGATACGAAACCATTTTCATTCTCTGTGGTGAAGCGCTGACTTTTGCGCTTCATGTGTGGCTAACGGGGGCGTTGATCTAAAGAAGGATTATTGCCCTTTTTTGTTGAACCTCTTCTTGTGCTAAAGGGTAAGAATAGTTTAAGTACATTTCTTCACAAAGTTATTTATCGATTCAAATGTTTTCTGGTTTACCTGCTTATTGACATATAAGGTTTTTGGGGGAGCGAATGGTACCTCACCTCGGGGGTGAATAGACCTAATGTGCATGTTGTAATATTAGTGGCATCGAATTGGAATAATAAGCATGGTAAAGGGGGTGAAAAGGTTGGAAAAATTAAAAAAGAACTTGGAACGGAAAAACACGACCGTCATCGTCGTGGATGTGCAAAACGATTATTGCCATCCCGATGGAGCAATTGCCAAAAACGGAAGCGATGTCAGCGCGGTCAAAAAAATAATTCCGAACTTGCGCAGCTTGTTGGATGCGGCAAGAGAGCACTCCGTTCCAATCATTTTTTTGCAGACGAATCATGATAAGTCGACTGATTCCGAGGTTTGGCTTTCCCGCTTTCCGGATGGTGTCAACCCGATTTGCCAGACGGGGAGTTGGGGAGCGGAATTTTACGAAGTTGCGCCGCAGTCGAATGACATCATTGTGAAGAAGCATCGTTACAGCGGCTTCGTTCATACTATGCTGGAGTCCATATTGCGAACTCTTAAAATCGAAACCTTGATTATAACAGGAGTCAGCACGAATCTTTGCGTAGAATCAACTGCCAGAGACGGGTTTATGCTGGATTATCGAATCGTGCTCATGAAAGATGCTTGTGCGGCTTTTTCGCAGGAAGAACACGATATGACCTTAAAAACTGTGGATACCTATTTTGGAATGGTGGCAGATACGGAACAGGTTGTTTCCTTTTGGCGGATGCACGCTCCCCAATCCCCCCAGTTTTTGACCTAAACGGTTGATGGACAAAAAAACGACCATGCTTATTTTGACAAACCCCAACAATAAAAACAGTGGTAGCCTAGGATGAGAAAATAAAGTTCTAGCCTGTCGCTGTTTTATTGCTAACTTCACCAAAGAGTGGGGATTATTGCCGCATCCCATTTTCCTTTTCAACAAACGGGTTAATCCATTATGAAAATAGTATAAGAATATTATTAGTAGGCGATACCTACACGCGATTTTATATAATCGCTTGCTTTTATCTGTTTAAAAGTAAATTCTGCTGTATCCGGTACGGATATTTCAGCTCCACCCTCCGGCAAAAAATTTCGGTCTATTCGATATTTGCCTACCCTTTCTCCATCCGGCAAGTACGTAGGACAGACAATCGTCCATTCGAGGGTTGATTGTTTGAGCATATCGTAAACTTTATGATGTTCTTTCGCTGCACGGGTTGACTTCTGCTTTGATTCACTTGATTGATAACGCAGAGAATTTGGTGTGGTTCTACTTTGCAAAATACCCGCAGTTCCTATAGTTATTATTCGTTTTATACCTTCGTTTTCCATTGCTTCGATAATAAGTGGCATACTTTCTGAGAGAGTGGTTGTGCCATCAGTATTTAGTGCACTAATTACTACATCAATCCCATGCATTGCACGTACTATATCTTCTTTCTTTAAAACATTCCCTTGAATAATGGTTAAATTTTCGTTATTTATTTGAATCTTCTCTGGAGTGCGAACTAATACAGTAACATGATGTCTGTCATGAAGGGCATAAGTAACTATTTGACTTCCAACTCGTCCAGTTGCACCTAAAATTAAAATATTCATAAGAATGAGGCTCCTTTTGTAAATACTAATATTTTACTATAAAAGATATTTTATTGTCTTGTTTAACTACCATGAAAATTAACTTTGGTAGATGGCAATACTAAAGAGGACGCAGGTCATTCATTTTTAAAAAAAGGGAGA
>JBLKRX010000088.1:0-2366 GCA_047608075.1 Ferdinandcohnia humi | reverse complement strand
TGTTTATTGCAAAATAAAAGTGCAGACCTTTGCAAGTAAAAACTGCAGAGTCCTGCACTTTATTTAATAGGTGCATAAAAAAAGACTTGCCAGCCACCCCAAGTCCCTCTACTGTATAGGTGTCGAATCAATACAGAGTGGAGGATTACGAAAGGATGCTAGCAATGTCTGATATTAATTGTATCAAACACCTTAGAAACAAAAAAGGATTATCTATAACAAAAATTAAGGAAACATTAGGGATTAATTGGAGGACAGCTAAGAAATACGCAGATGAAAATCAATTACCAGAATCTAAGATAAAACATCCCACTGGAATGATGTATACAGAAAAGTGGGGAGAAATAATTTCGGATTGGCTATTTGAAGATAGCAAGCTAAAGAAGAAGTTACGCAGAAATAAGAAAGCGTTGTTTAAAGACCTACAGGCTCTTGGTTTTAATGGTTCCTATAGAACAGTTTGTTACTTTATTTCTGACTGGGAGAATTACCATAACGAAGAATTGGATAAAGGGTATGATCGTTTAGAACATCCTCCTAGTGAGGCCCAAGTAGATTTTGGGTTAATGGAGGTTGTAAAAGATGGGGAGTTTGTAGATACCCATGTTTTAGTAATGTCATACCCGCATAGTAATGCAGCATTTGCGGTACCATTACCGTCAGAAAACCAAGAATGTTTCCTTCATGGGTTGAAACTATTATTTTCACAATCTGGTGGTGTCCCAAAAAGAATTAGGATTGATAATTTGACTCCTGCAGTTAAGAAAGTAAGATCCAAAACGGAAGAGGCCAAATTAACAGATGCTTTTATCCAATTTCAAAACCATTATGGTTTTGAAGTTCAAGTATGTAATCCACGTAGTGGGCATGAGAAAGGAAGTGTAGAAAATAAAATCGGTTACATACGATATAACTTTTTTACAACATCCCCTGTCATGAATAGCTTAGATGAATTAACAGAATCACTTCGTATGCAACTCCAGGAAGATAGACAAAGGCTACATTTTGAGAAAGAATTAATGATTGAGGATCTCTGGCACAAAGAAAAGAGCTTCCTACTTGAGTTGCCAACGGAGGATTATCCAATTTTTAAAGAACTAGAAACAAAGGTGAATAAATTTAATGAAGCAAAGTTAGATGGCTCATTAATACATATTCCTAAGGCTTCAAATTATCCATTTATTTATCTTGTGTTAAATTGGGATAAGTTTAAAGCAGTTTCCCCCGATGGGGAAATCTTATTAGAAGATTTTCGACCATATATGAACAAAAAAAGAGCGATACCATGGATTTCAATATTCAAAGATTGGATACGGAAACCAAGGGTAGTTCCTTACTCTAGATATCAAAAATATCTACCGGGAAGAGTCAATGATTACTTGATGGTTGAAGATTTAGTGGTTAGAAAAGAGAGATTACAAGAATTAGTGAATTTACTTGTAACTCACGATATGAAACGAATTAATGAGGAGTTTTATGATTTAATTTCTGGTAAGAATGAAAATCCCTTCGGTCTAGATTGGTCGGAATATGACTCCTTAGCTCCTTTAGAAAGGAGTAAGTAATCATGAACGAATCTATACGTTCCATGTGTAAGTCATTGAGATTGGCTTATGTGTCTGAAATATACGAGAACATCCCTTTTGACTCTCCAGACCAATATTTAGAAGCATTATTTATGGAAGAGTTCCGCTTGCGAGAGAAGGCAAAAGTGCAGCGTCTTATTAAAAATGCAAAGTTTTTAGATTCTAAGAATCTAAGCAACTATGAATGGAATGAAAGAATCCGTTTTCCAACACATATTGATAAGGATGGTTTAATTAGTCTGGAATTTATTGAGCAAAAGCAGAATGTAGTATTAATTGGATCGCCTGGGACAGGTAAATCACATTTAGCTACGGGTTTAGGAAGGAAAGCATGTGAGATGGGCTATGAGGTGAGATTCTATCGTGTATCTCTCCTCATAGAGCAATTAGAACAGGCATTAAAGCAGGATAAGTTGCCATCGTTTAGGAAAAGGTTTGAAAAGGTAGATCTAATTATTCTCGATGAAATGGGATATCTACCTTTCAGTAAGGAAGGATCGGAATTATTGTTTCAACTAATTGCCGACTGGTATGAACAAAAGAGCTTAATCATTACTTCAAATCTTGAATTTAGCCAATGGAATAGAATTTTTATAGACTCTAGGCTAACAGCTGCGCTCGTAGATCGATTAATTCATCACGCTCATGTACTAACATTCAATGGTGGAAGTTACAGGCTCTCAAACGCATTATCTAAGGCTAGGTAATTTTAATATTGGGTGGCAAAACTCTGCAAAAAGTCTTGCGCAGTTATGCACTTTTTTCTTGCAAAATACAGCT
>JBLKRX010000087.1:0-2417 GCA_047608075.1 Ferdinandcohnia humi | reverse complement strand
ACACCATACTCTTCAAACAAGAAAAGACCGATAGGGTCTCCCGAGTTGCCGTATCATATCAATGTGTAACGTGCCAATGTCTCTGACCCCATAGAGGTTTCATTCTTCTTACCATATACGAAGAATGAAATGTTGCTTTCTGTCGCAGTTAAAACATCAGCCCACTCGATTTACTAACATTATGGTGCTCAATCCCTTCAACCGTATGGCTTTCGGCCCATTGTCGGTAGAAAACAAGCGCGCGTAATCAATTTTGATTCACGTTTCTTATAGCCCCTCTACGATCCCGGACGGTCGGATTTCCCGAGTCCGGTTCTGACCTTGGATTAATCATCTACAAGCCTTCCCATACAACCGCAGGATTAAATGTCGGTACACATATTCCCCCATCATTTGTAGGTTTACTTGTAAGCTAGTTTAAACATTCTTTATAGCTCAGAGTCTATAATGCTCAAACATTCAACATTCCAAGAGTTACCTTTAGTCCTCCAATACTCGCTACGAGCGAATGGCTAGTTCTTACTCGACGGGAATCCCACCCGTTATATGATACGACCTATGCTCGGCCGAACAACTGCTTCTTTAGTTGAATAACTTCAACAAAAAGGTGCATTAACCCTTCTTGCATCAACGGCACCCTTTACTTTAAGTACAATACTTCACAATCTTTTTCTACACTTAATAAACTCACTCCCTTAAATGTGCTTTCCATACAAAAAGACGCTATCTTATTAAAGAATAGCGTCCTTTAACGGAACAAGGGGTATGGCAACGATTCTTGTTTTTCCGGTCCATAAAACATATTTCGACTCCAATTTATTTTTGCTTATGGCCTTTAAACACAGGAATCGTTGCCTCACACCCAAAATATATATTAAGATTGATATTCTTCTTTTAATAGTCCCATCACAATGGTATCATAATACTTTCCGTCTATATAGACATCGTTACGCAATCGCCCTTCTACAACAAAACCGTTTTTTTCATAGGAGCGAATAGCACGTATATTTCCGCTCCAAGTTTCAAGTTGTATACGGTTCAGATTCATCGTTTGAAACAAGTAGTGGATAAGTGCCTTCATAGCATCCGATCCGTAGCCGTTGTCCCAGTATTCTTTAACCCCAATTCCTATACCTACCGTACATCTCCGAGTGACAATGTTGAGTTCACGGTAATTAATAGTACCAATATGCTTGGGATTTTCCCCGCGAGTATAAATGGAAAATACCCCTTCTTCACGTTTATCGATCTTTTTTACCTTTTCATAATCATCTACGATCTTTTCTAGTGGAACGTGACTAAGACGAAATAACTCAGATCCCACGCCCAATTTCGCAGTTTCCTCATCGTTGTTCCATTCGTAAGTTCTTTTATAATCCTCTAGCGACACAGGTCGTAGTTCGACTTTGGTTCCTGTTATCATGAGTGTAATCCCATCCTTCCAGATTGTCTCTTTATCATTATTCATAAACTTTTGAATTAGCATAGTATCAATTTTATTAATATTTACCCGCGACAAGAAACATTCCGCATATTTATCTACTAAGATTCTGGTGTGAGTTAGCTCCAAATGAATTCACTCCATACCTGTTTTTGCTTACACAAATATTTTTTCAAACTTCTTTCTAGAATCATCACTACATACGTTTTTAAAATGATTTGTAAGGTATTTCTTTGCTTCTTCTCTATCTATTTTTAAAATTTCTATTCCATTTCTCCTAACCCATGAATCATAGGTCTCAAAAGCTGTACTGCTCCAACCGTTCTTGTCGCCTACTTCATTAACCTTTTCTTGTATGCCAGAAATCACAATATCCATTGACCCTTGTAACTCCAACAACGCATTCTCAAATATCCTTTTTTTATCGCTTTCCTTTAGACCAGCTCTTATCCTTAATGTCCTTGTATCTATTCCAGCCTCTTGGCTAATTATTTTATATATTTCGAATGCTTCTTTTGTTATGTTTCCATTAAAATAGCGATCTTCTACTGAATCAGTAGAACCCAGAACCCTTTTTACGTAAGGAAGAAGTTCACGAGAGATTAATATTGATTTTTTCTTAATGAATTTACCATATCCAGCTATCCCGTCAACTGAAAATTTTGTCCTCCATATCCAAGGGTCAAACTCCGTTTCGGAATGCCAAGACTCAGGTAAAGTTACGGTATTTAACGAAGGGAAGTCGGGTATTAGGGGAGCAAGAGGGAGTAACCCAACCTCTTCTATAATACTAATTGCTTCCTCATATGTTTTAACTTCATATTTCATTAATTGGTTACCTCCTTATAAGAGTAAACATATAAGGTTATTTCGATATCTATACAAGATTTTCCTTCTTTAACTAAACTCCCTCAATAAAGAAAGCGAAATCTGCCGATTTCTCTCGTATTCTTAGATTTTCATATTAGCTTGTTTT
>JBLKRX010000086.1:0-2585 GCA_047608075.1 Ferdinandcohnia humi | reverse complement strand
TTTGGTTAAGTCCTCGATCGATTAGTATCAGTCAGCTACACACGTCACCGCGCTTCCACCTCTGACCTATCAACCTCGTCATCTTCGAGGGATCTTACTAGTTTAACACTATGGGAAATCTCATCTTGAGGGGGGCTTCATGCTTAGATGCTTTCAGCACTTATCCCGTCCATACATAGCTACCCAGCGATGCCCTTGGCAGAACAACTGGTACACCAGCGGTATGTCCATCCCGGTCCTCTCGTACTAAGGACAGCTCCTCTCAAATTTCCTACGCCCACGACGGATAGGGACCGAACTGTCTCACGACGTTCTGAACCCAGCTCGCGTACCGCTTTAATGGGCGAACAGCCCAACCCTTGGGACCGACTACAGCCCCAGGATGCGATGAGCCGACATCGAGGTGCCAAACCTCCCCGTCGATGTGGACTCTTGGGGGAGATAAGCCTGTTATCCCCGGGGTAGCTTTTATCCGTTGAGCGATGGCCCTTCCATGCGGAACCACCGGATCACTAAGCCCGACTTTCGTCCCTGCTCGACTTGTAGGTCTCGCAGTCAAGCTCCCTTGTGCCTTTACACTCTACGAATGATTTCCAACCATTCTGAGGGAACCTTTGGGCGCCTCCGTTACATTTTAGGAGGCGACCGCCCCAGTCAAACTGCCCACCTGACACTGTCTCCAAGGCCGATAAGGCCTTCGGGTTAGAATTTCAATACAGCCAGGGTAGTATCCCACCGACGCCTCCACCGAAGCTGGCGCTCCGGCTTCCAAGGCTCCTACCTATCCTGTACAAGCTGTACCAAAATTCAATATCAGGCTGCAGTAAAGCTCCACGGGGTCTTTCCGTCCTGTCGCGGGTAACCTGCATCTTCACAGGTACTATAATTTCACCGAGTCTCTCGTTGAGACAGTGCCCAGATCGTTACACCTTTCGTGCGGGTCAGAACTTACCTGACAAGGAATTTCGCTACCTTAGGACCGTTATAGTTACGGCCGCCGTTTACTGGGGCTTCGATTCAGAGCTTCGCTTGCGCTAACCCCTCCTCTTAACCTTCCAGCACCGGGCAGGTGTCAGCCCCTATACTTCGCCTTGCGGCTTCGCAGAGACCTGTGTTTTTGCTAAACAGTCGCCTGGGCCTATTCACTGCGGCTTTTCCGGGCTATTCACCCTAAAAAGCACCCCTTCTCCCGAAGTTACGGGGTCATTTTGCCGAGTTCCTTAACGAGAGTTCTCTCGATCACCTTAGGATTCTCTCCTCGCCTACCTGTGTCGGTTTGCGGTACGGGCACCTCTCACCTCGCTAGAGGCTTTTCTTGGCAGTGTGGAATCAGGAACTTCGGTACTATATTTCCCTCGCCATCACAGCTCAGCCTTTGCGGTAAGCGGATTTGCCTACTTACCAGCCTAACTGCTTGGACGCGCATATCCAACAGCGCGCTTGCCCTATCCTCCTGCGTCCCCCCATTGCTCAAACGGTGAGGAGGTGGTACAGGAATATCAACCTGTTGTCCATCGCCTACGCCTTTCGGCCTCGGCTTAGGTCCCGACTAACCCTGAGCGGACGAGCCTTCCTCAGGAAACCTTAGGCATTCGGTGGAGGGGATTCTCACCCCTCTTTCGCTACTCATACCGGCATTCTCACTTCTAAGCGCTCCACCAGTCCTTCCGGTCTGACTTCACTGCACTTAGAACGCTCTCCTACCATTGTTCGTAAGAACAATCCACAGCTTCGGTGATACGTTTAGCCCCGGTACATTTTCGGCGCAGAGTCACTCGACCAGTGAGCTATTACGCACTCTTTAAATGGTGGCTGCTTCTAAGCCAACATCCTGGTTGTCTAAGCAACTCCACATCCTTTTCCACTTAACGTATACTTTGGGACCTTAGCTGGTGGTCTGGGCTGTTTCCCTTTTGACTACGGATCTTATCACTCGCAGTCTGACTCCCGAGAATCAAGTCTTTGGCATTCGGAGTTTGACTGAATTCGGTAACCCGATGAGGGCCCCTAGTCCAATCAGTGCTCTACCTCCAAGACTCTATACTCGAGGCTAGCCCTAAAGCTATTTCGGAGAGAACCAGCTATCTCCAAGTTCGATTGGAATTTCTCCGCTACCCACACCTCATCCCCGCACTTTTCAACGTGCGTGGGTTCGGGCCTCCATTCAGTGTTACCTGAACTTCACCCTGGACATGGGTAGATCACCTGGTTTCGGGTCTACGACCACGTACTATGTCGCCCTATTCAGACTCGCTTTCGCTGCGGCTCCGTCTCTTCAACTTAACCTTGCACGGGATCGTAACTCGCCGGTTCATTCTACAAAAGGCACGCCATCACACATAAATGTGCTTTGACTACTTGTAGGCACACGGTTTCAGGTTCTCTTTCACTCCCCTCCCGGGGTGCTTTTCACCTTTCCCTCACGGTACTGGTTCACTATCGGTCACTAGGGAGTATTTAGCCTTGGGAGATGGTCCTCCCAGCTTCCGACGGGATTTCACGTGTCCCGCCGTACTCAGGATCCACTCAAGAGAGAACGAAGTTTCGACTACAGGGTTGTTACCTTCTCTGACGGACCTTTCCAG
>JBLKRX010000085.1:0-2658 GCA_047608075.1 Ferdinandcohnia humi | reverse complement strand
TTATTAAAAACAAGCTAATATGAAAATCTAAGAATACGAGAGAAATCGGCAGATTTCGCTTTCTTTATTGAGGGAGGTTAGTTTAGCAAGAATAGCTATTAAAGTAGATTATTTTTTGGATTATTATCTTTTGTTAAATTAAGAGGTAATTTTTAGTATATGCAGAATATATTTATGAAGTAATCAAGTGAGGAGGATGAATATGTTTCAAACATTAGATGGTTTCTTTAAATTATGGAATTTTGAAGCAGATGCCACTCAGAAAATTCTTAATCAACTTACAGATGAGTCCTTATCCCAAGAAGTTACAACTCAAAATTGGACATTAGGAAGAATAGCTTGGCATACTGTAACAGCGATTGGTGTTATCTCATCTCAAACTGACCTTATTCTTGACGCACCTACACAAGATTATCCTGTGCCAACCTCAGCAAAATTCATCTCTGATAGCTATCAACAAGCAAGGAATGCTTTTTCGCAAGCAGTAAAAAATCAATGGAGTGACAAAAATCTTAGTGATGAACAAGATGTTTTTGGACAGAGATTGTCCAATCTCGAACTATTAACTTTTTTGATTCAACATCAAATTCACCATCGAGGGCAAATGACCATTTTGATGCGACAAGCAGGTTTAACCGTCCCTGGTCTTTATGGTCCATCAAAAGAGGAATGGGCTATGACAGGTAGGGAAGCTCCTAAAATGTAATTAAAATTTTTGGGAGATAAATAATATGAACTTTAGAAAAAAGAATAAGATAATATACATTAGGGTTGCTAACTATAGCAGCCTCTATTTTATTAATACAAGATTGTGAAAGAATATACTTAAGCTAAAGGGTGCGATAGTTTAACAGAGGCTTTCGCTTGCATGCTAACGAAGGGGTAGCTTATTAAATATAATTATGGAGGTTAGGTATTGTTTTTCATAGTAAAGTGGAAGTAGCCGAAGGCTAGCTTCCACTATTTTTTTTTCTTATTTTAAGTTATCTTTATAATAAGGTGATTCTATTTCCTCACTTACTACACTAAATGAGTTACCATCAGGGTCAATGAAATCAAATCCTTTCATCAGACCATAATCATGAATATCTGTTGTTTCAACACCATTTTGCTTTAACTTGTTGTAGACAGGTTCAATCTCTTCAACTACAAAATTATAATAAACGTTTTTGCTCCTTCCACTAATACTAAATTCTGTTGGTTGACGTTTGTCTACCTTTATTAAAGCTAGGCCAGTAGTGTCACCTTTAAAAATATATCCAACACCGTGGTCTAATCCGTTTTCCTGCCATTCGTCAACCTTAGTCACGCCTAAATTTAATTCATACCATCTTTTAGACCTTTCCAAATCTGTAACAGGGATAAAAATACTTCCTACCTTAAACATAACAAAATCACTCTCCTTGTTTTTTGTTCATATACAAACGATTATAATTGAGAAAAAGTTACAAAATTTATATAAAAATTTTGGAGGAAAAATGGTTACTAAAATCAATAATATTGAAGAAATATCATTGAAGTTATATAAATATTGCCTGTCTATAGCAAAATCAGAATGGCTAGCTGAGGATTTAGTCCAGGAGACATTAATAAAATTTATAAAAATAAAACAAAACGAACCTAATAGAGAAATCAATATAACATTTCTATATACAATAGCAAGAAACCTTTTCATTGATGAAAAGCGTAAGAAAAATGAAATTCCTAAATCTCCTAATGAGTTATATGAAAGTAGTTTTGATTCTACTGAGTGGGATAGCTTATTAGAAATCTTATATAGTACTCTTCCAATTCGCCAGGCTATGCTAATAACATTAAAAGATGTTTTTATGTATACTTCTGAAGAAATCGCCGAAATGCTGAGAGTCAGTAATGAGTCAATCAAAACAGCCCTTCACCGTTCTAGAATCAAGTTAAGGGAAACAGTAAATATACATCAAAAACATTATTCTCACACTAACTTAATAAAAGAATTTTCATTAGCGGTAAAAATCAGGAGCCATTAAAGATATTTTATTATTATCGATTATTACAAACAGGTGAATTCAAAGTATATAGTAATAGAGCAAAAGGGTTACATACCATTTTTATAACTGACCCTGATGGGAATATTCTTCAAATAAATTCAATGTAAAGGGTAAATTATAAGAGGAATTGTGAATATATACCTATTCTAACGAAGTAGATAGTTCAATAAGAAGTTTTTGTAAAAAATAGAGAGGTTTTAGTTTTATGGCCAGAATTATTTTTTATCAAGAAGATATATGTATTGCAGATAGAAGATTAAAATGAAAAACCTTATATTGGTGGTATTGGTATTTTTCAAGCATTCTATTGTTTGGAATGGTACTTATTCCAGCAGCAGTTTAATCGTCGGATTTACCTGAACGGGGATACGATAGAAATCTAGGTGTGTTTGGGACAACTTTATTAAATATAGAAACGATACCACTTTAATTGGGGGGACCCTTTTTTGGGGTATTTATTATGTAATTAAAGGGTTTAAGGTACTATACTATAGCTAACGAATGGGTTGGTCCAAGGAGGACTACACATTTTTTGTATAGTTAATATGCTAACAAAGCAGGTGTGCGGCCGAGCCTAGGTCGTATCATATAACGGGTGGGATTCCCGTCGAGTAAGAACTAGCCATTCACT
>JBLKRX010000084.1:0-3224 GCA_047608075.1 Ferdinandcohnia humi | reverse complement strand
GCTATGTACTTACCGCTACCAGGTCGTACTCGGAACTTTCACCCGTTAGAGTTCGCCCATGCTGGGCGAACAAAAAAAGCATGAGGCTTATTCCTCATGCTTAACTAGGATTTTTTTCATCTTCTTTGTAAACTCTTTTCTCGGTATTAAAACACTGTGTGCACAACCTTCGCATTTAATTCGAATATCCATTCCCAACCGGATAATCTTCCATTTATTCGTTCCACATGGATGAGGCTTTTTCATTTCAACGATATCATGTAATCCATATTCTTTATCAACCACTTCATTCACCCTCTACCCTCTTGTTTTTTCTTGATTTACATGATTGTTTCCATCCTTTCGATTGTAAAGGACTAAACGTGGGAAAGGAATTTCTATACCATGCTCGTCAAGACGGTTCTTTACTTCCTTTCGAATAACCCTTGAGATTAACCAATGTTTCGTTGGTTGAACCTCACATGTAATTCTCATAACCACTTCTGAGGCAGCAAGATTTTGAATTCCTAATAACTGTGGCTCAGCTACAATTTCTTCATACTTATCTGGAAGTTCTTGTAAAAGCTCCTGAATTACTTGTTCTGCTTTTGCTATATCACTTTCATACGCAATACTGATGTCAACAACTGCTACACTATTATGGATTGAAAAATTGGTCACTTCGATGATGCTCCCATTCGGGATGATGTTTAGTTCACCATTAAAGCTTTTAATCTTCGTAGTTCGTAGCCCTATCTCTTCTACAGTTCCTTCAAAAGATCCAATACGCACATAATCACCTACGGAAAACTGATCTTCAAAAATTATAAAGAATCCAGTAATGATATCTCGTACAAGGTTTTGGGCACCAAATCCGACCGCTAATCCTAGAATACCAGCTCCTGCTAATAATGCTCTAATTGGTATTCCTATTGTTTCTAATATCATCATAATGACAACAAAGTACACTACATAAGTAAGCACGTTTTCTAGAAGCTTGACCAATGTTGCTTCACGCCGTTCCGAAATAAACCGTGGTCCCTTTTCTCTCGATTTAAATATCCTTTGAATCATTGCCTTCCCGATTCGGATGATGATGGCAGATGCAATAAGAATAGCGATTATTTTTAAAATACTTTTTCCTATTAAGATCCATAGTGCTTCATTCGTTATGTAACCTAAAAATCTCGTATAGAAAGAGTTCATCCACTCCAAAAACTATCTACTCCTTCATGTGTTATTTCATAATATTTGTATTGTAACAAGAAATTGCTTTTAGTTGTAGCGGTTTGTGATTGGATACAGCAGAATAACGGCTAATAAGTATAAATTAGCAATTCCATATATAGGATACAAGATTGAAACCAAGGTTGAAAAGCCAAAGGTTGTAAATGGTACCATTAGCACAATAAATATAATTGCTATGCTCCATAGTGGTAGTTTCATTTTATCCTTAAAACGGGTAGTTAACCCTAGTAATCCTGAAGCTGCTGTAGTAAAAATGGCCCCAAACAAGAGTACTGACATAGTTAGAACGAAAATATATGGGTATTCTTTGAGAAAAATAAACAAAGGTATTTCATATAATATTATCTCCTGAGCAATCCCAATTAGAGCCTCATTATAATAAAAGGAAATAGTTCCTAAAAGCAATCCACTTCCAATACTTGCCACCCATGCCTCACTAGTTGATTTCATTTCCTTTCCTATCGCACCTAGGACTGCAATCATAGGTAGAATATTAAGGGCCGTAAAGGTAAAGGCTGCCGACCAATTCCCTTGTTTAGCAAGGTTGAACGAAATTTCTTTGTTATCGAAGAACAAGAAAATCGCAATAACAAAAACAAGAAATATAACCAATAAAGGAATAATGACTATATTAATCGAAATTAATCCATTAATATTCCATAAAAATACTAGAACTAGAAACAAACTGAAAAGTAGGATTCCCCACCAGAATGGGATATTAAATAATTCGAGTGTTGCTCCTCCTCCTGCAAGCATGACAATTGTAGTCGAAAATAAATAGAGAATGGTAATGCCATCATATAAATATGCTAATTTGGGCCCAATTAGCTCTTGTAAAACTGGGACAAAATGCTCTGCCTTCTTTTCATAGCTAATTTTCATAATTGTAAAACAGCAAATGATAAAGATAAACGTAAATAGTATAATCGCTAGACCACTTTGCTCACCAAAAAACTGCCAAATTTCCCTTCCAGAGGCATAGCCTGCACCAATAGCCGTCCCTAATATCAAAAACATCCATTTTATACCTGCTCGAAGCATATATTCCCCTCCTCTTCTTCCATATTCACCGATTCGTTTTTTTAAAATGCATATAAAGTCTTCCAATTAGTAAAAAAATGACTCCTAATTTTACTAGAACTTTCGTTTTCTTTTTGTTCAGATGTATAGAATTCAAGATATCTCCGTATACTGATACTACAGTTAATAAGGGGTGACAAACCTATGAATCTTAGATATACATTTTTTGATAATCAAAAGAACAACGAACCATTCCGAATTCCCTACGATCAGGAACTTGCAGATAATCAAATCGCTTTAAAAGTAACATCTATGCTTCCCAAATCGAATCGACCAATCATCATCTTTTGTATAGGTACAGACCGCTCCACTGGTGACTCGCTTGGTCCTCTTATCGGATCAAAAATGAGTGAAAAAGGACTGTCCTACTTTCATGTATATGGCACTTTGGACGAACCTATACATGCAGTTAATTTAATTGAAAAAGTAGATGAAATTAACAAGCAATACTCAAACCCCTTTATTATAGGAATAGACGCTTGTTTAGGAAGATTAAAGAGCGTTGGAGTCATCACTATTGGAGAAGGGCCAATAAAGCCTGGCGCGGGTGTAAATAAGGAATTAACACCAATTGGTGATATGCATATTACTGGTATTGTAAATGTAAGTGGATTTATGGAATTTTTTGTCCTCCAAAACACAAGATTAAGCCTAGTCATGAAAATTGCAGACACCATCACAAACGGCATCTGCAAAGCCGAAGCCCAGCACATCCGCAAAAAAGAACTTGACTGGGATATGGGCTCAGGTTCCCTGACCCAGAAGTAGTTGGGACAGAGGGACAGGTTCCTTGTCCCAACTACTATACTGGTTTATGCATGAGTATATTAATCATTAAGCAAAATCGAGTAGGAGGGGATGACTAATCCCCGACCTCTCACACCACCGTACGTACCGTTCGGTATACGGCGGTTCAA
>JBLKRX010000083.1:0-4733 GCA_047608075.1 Ferdinandcohnia humi | reverse complement strand
CCGCCGTATACGGATCCGTACGTACGGTGGTGTGAGAGGTCGGATAGTCAATCAATGATTATCCTCCTACTCGATGTCGCCTCGATAAAAAGAGAATGAATTCCCTTAAAGTTACATAAAGTATGCAACAGTACATAATGCTGACTTGCGTCTAATTGAAAAAACATAAAAACAATATCCAGGGATAAAGTAATTGGAAAAGAAAAGGTTTTTTTATACAATAATAGAAGGTATTTATTAACATAAAGTACACAACAGAAATAGGAGGTTCATTAGCATGAACTCGATGAAAACGTACGAGCTTTGGATTAATCACCCAGGCTTAGATGAAGAAATTAAACAACAATTACTAGCAATTAAAAATAATCCAAAAGAAATAGAAGAATGTTTTTATAAAAATTTAGAATTCGGAACGGGTGGCATGCGTGGGGAAATCGGCCCTGGTACGAATCGAATGAATTTATATACTGTACGAAAAGCTTCCGCAGGACTAGCTGCATTTATTGAATCCTTTGGTGAGGAAGCCAAAAAACGTGGAGTAGCTATTGCGTACGATTCACGTCACAAATCACCTGAGTTCGCAATGGAGGCAGCAAAAACTCTTGCAACCTATGGAATTCAAACATACGTATTTGACGAGCTTCGTCCAACTCCAGAGCTTTCTTATGCTGTCCGACATTTAAATGCTTTCTCAGGAATTGTTGTTACTGCTAGCCATAATCCACCTGAATATAACGGGTACAAGGTGTACGGTTCTGATGGTGGACAACTACCTCCTGATGCAGCAGATACTGTTATTGAAAAAGTAAATGCAGTTGAAAACGAGCTGGAAATTAACGTTGGGACTGAGGAAGAATTAAAGGCTTCAGGACTTATTAAAATGATTGGCTCTGAAATTGACAAGGCATATACAGAAAAATTAATGACAATTTCATTAAATCCTGAACTAGCGAGAGAAGGAGTAAAGGTTGTTTTTACACCATTACACGGAACTGCGAACAAGCCAGTAAGAGATGGACTGAAAGCTTTAGGGTATGAAAATGTAACCGTTGTAAAGGAACAAGAGCTTCCAGATGCAAATTTTTCGACAGTAATATCACCGAATCCAGAGGAGCATGCAGCATTTGAATTAGCAATCAGAGATGGTAAGAAAATTGACGCTGATATCCTAATCGGAACAGACCCAGATGCAGATCGTTTAGGCGTAGCTGTTAAAAATGAGCAAGGTGAATACGTTGTACTGACTGGCAACCAAACCGGTGCAATCCTACTTCACTATATTTTATCTGAAAAGCAAAACCAAGGAAAGCTACCAGCCAATGGTGTTGTTTTAAAAACGATTGTTACCTCTGAGATTGGACGCGAAATTGCAAAATCCTTTGGCTTGGAAACAATCGATACACTCACTGGCTTTAAATTCATTGGTGAAAAAATTAAAGAATACGAAGAAACAGGCGAATATAAATTCCAATTCGGGTATGAGGAAAGCTATGGCTACCTAATTGGGGACTTTGCCCGTGATAAGGATGCCGTTCAAGCAGCATTATTATCAGTAGAAGTTTGTGCATTTTACAAAAACAAAGGTATGACCATGTACGAAGGGCTTATCGAAATCTTTGAAAAGTACGGATTCTATCGTGAAGGACTGGAATCTCTTACCCTTAAGGGGAAAGAAGGAGCAGAGCAAATCAATCAACTTCTTGCAACCTTCCGTAGTGAGCCGCCAACAGCTGTTGCTGGTCGAAAGGTAACCCTAGTTGAAGATTATAAAGAAAGTAAACGTGCTTATAGAGAAACTGGTAAAGTAGAGGACATTACCCTTCCAAAGTCAAATGTACTAAAATACTTCCTTGAGGATGGATCATGGTTCTGTCTCCGTCCATCAGGTACGGAACCAAAGGTGAAATTTTATTTTGGGGTAAAAGGAATCTCACTTGAAGACAGTGAACAAGTCTTAAAAGCTATTTCTTCAGATGTGATGGCACAGGTTAATCAACTATTACAATAGGAACTAGTAAATGCACCGCGCTATGCGGTGCATTTTATTTTCACTCCGATTTCAATACAAATCCAGTGATTTTAATGGGATTATATTTGACTTTTATAAGAGTATCTTACTTCTTTTGGATGAAAATGCAATTATCACCATATCATTCTTTTGCTCTATGTTTACTATATACCCTAGAATGAGCATACACATAGTACCGATTATTTTTCCCATCACTACTTTTATACATTCTTGTTGGAGTTTGCTCTACTTCGTTTAACTAATTTTGAATGTCTTCCAAATCTTCATCATCAATCGATTTCAATTCATATGTAAATAGAAAAACATCGTTCGTTGGAATGTGACTACAGCCTACTATCAGAAAAACTAAAAAAAGGGAGAAAAACCTTTTGATTATTTGATTCCAGATCTTTATGAGTATGTTTACATAATTATCCAACTACCAGCGTTCAAATTAATTGTTTGAAACTCGCGATCAAATCAGACTAAAGTTGTAGTGAATTCCCCGACTATTTTCTAACGCAAGCTAGACAAAACGGTTGTATAATGAGAGTAGAAACCGTCGGTGGGGAGGAAGAAATTTGATAGATAGAGACAGTCAGCTTCAAAAATTACAAACGTTAAAGGTGATTGCAGAAACACTGAATCAAGCAAATGACCTTTACTCTATGCTTAGACAAGTTTTACAAGAGCTCTTAGAGGTTACAGGGTTGGAAACGGGATGGTTGTTCTTAATCGATGAAAAGGGTGACTACCAACTTGTTGCTGACTACAATCTTCCTCCCGCATTGACATGGGATCAGAAGAAGCCAATGTGTGAAGGGATTTGCTGGTGTGTTGACAAATATAACAAAGGTCGACTCACAAGAGCAGCGAATATTATGGAATGTAAGAGGCTCGAGGATGCAATTATATATAATTGGGGAGAAACCAACTGTATCACACATCATGCGACTGTCCCATTAAGCGCAGGAGATGAAAAATTTGGACTTCTAAATGTGGCTTCCCCGAACAAAACTCATTTTTCAAATGCGGAGCTTGCCCTGCTTGAATCAGTTGCATACCAAATAGGGACCGCGATTAAGCGAATTAAGCTAGTTGAAAACGAACAGAACTTAGCTTTGCTTGCGGAACGCAATCGACTTGCAAGGGATCTTCATGATTCAGTGAATCAGCTTTTATTTTCACTAGTTTTGACAGTAAGAGGGACGCAGGAAATGACGGACGATCCAGATCTTAGGGAAATGCTGACATATATGCAGGAGCTTTCACAAGAAGCATTAAATGAAATGAAGGCACTCATATGGCAATTGCGCCCACAGGGCTTAGAAAATGGTGTAGCTAGTGCACTGTTAAATTACGCAAAAGTATTAGGCATTGAATTAGAGATGGATGTCCAAGGTGTAATCGACTTGCCTAGCAAAGTGGAAGAAGCATTATGGAGAATTGGACAGGAAGCCCTTAATAATTGTAAAAAACACTCTGGGGTTTTAAAGTCCCAGATTATGATTCGTGTTACCTCTAAAATGGTGACGATGAAAATCAAAGATAATGGCTGTGGATTTCATTATGTGGAAGGACAAAAGATTCCTTCATTGGGATTATCGAGTATGAAGGAACGTTCGGAAGCGTTAAAGGGCACATTCACCTTAGCTAGTGAAATAGGTAAGGGTACGGCAATTAGTATAGAGATACCGAACCGGGAGGCGTAAAAAGTGACAATTAGAGTACTAATCGCTGACGATCATCATGTTGTTAGAAGAGGTTTATTGTTTTTCCTAAAAACACAAAAAGACATAGAGATAGTTGCAGAAGCAACAAACGGACAAGAAGCCGTCCAATTAGCAGAATCGCTTACGCCTGATGTAATTCTTATGGATCTAGTAATGCCAATCATGGATGGAATCGAAGCAACAAGGCAGATAAAAGAAAAGCTTCCCAAAATCAATATCTTAATTCTTACGAGTTTCTCTGATCAAGACCACGTAATTCCTGCGATTCGTGCAGGTGCTACAGGCTATCAATTAAAGGACATTGAACCAGATCAGCTAGTCGAGGCAATACGTGCAGTATACCGAGGCGAAAGTCAGCTACACTCAAAAGTAACTAACCATGTCATGACCCATCTAATGAATGGGGACAAAAAAGAAGAATCACTATTAGACGAATTAACTAAACGAGAAATTGAAGTATTATCCGAAATCGCAAAAGGCAAAAGCAATAAAGAAATTGCGGCATCACTTGTCATTACAGAAAAAACAGTAAAAACACACGTATCAAATATATTATCAAAGCTCGAATTGCAAGATCGTACCCAAGCAGCACTGTATGCGGTGAAGCATGGGTTGTAATGGGGGACCACATTTTTCCTAGATTTTTGAATGGTGTCTCATTAATTAGAAAAACAGCTGAATCGATAATTAAGCTCGGTTGAAGGGAATGCAGTGAGATTCGGTATCATAAGGGTGGTAATTGAGCACGGTTGTAGGTGCTGCGTGAAAATTCGATAGCGAATAATTAAAAAGAACCGGATATGGTTAAATATGGCAGAAAAGCAGTAGCGAAAGAGGTTTTTGTATGAGCCGTCTCAGTGCCCATTTTCGTGCTATCTTTGAGTTTTTGGTCACTGAGGAGTTGTCTCAGTGACCTTTTTTGTTCGCCCAGCATGGGCGAACTCTAACGGGTGAAAGTCCCGAGTACGACCTGGTAGCGGTAAGTACATAGC
>JBLKRX010000082.1:0-5327 GCA_047608075.1 Ferdinandcohnia humi | reverse complement strand
CCGCCGTATACGGATCCGTACGTACGGTGGTGTGAGAGGTCGGATAGTCAATCAATGATTATCCTCCTACTCGATGTGGGTGAGATACATAGGGAAGAGAGCTGGTGTCCGTCTCAGGTGGACAAATGGGGCAAAATGTCTTTCTGCGGTGCCTGACACCAATGTGAAATGGGTACAATCAAGTTTTGTAATAATTATTCATGCGGTGTTGCAGACTATGGTTATAGGGTGTATTTTGTTGCTTTACCACGTTATATTGCTGGCGTTTACATGCTTTTGAAGCCGTGATATACTTCCTAGGTCAAATCCATTTAATAAGCATTTTTACTAGGTTTTGCGGGGAGTTTTCAAAAGAAAATTTATCAAAATTGACATCGTAAGCGTTTCTTTACGGGGGGATCTTCATGAACAAAAAAAGACGTCAGCAGGGGAAGCATCCAAAGCTAGAACTGGTGAAGGAATATATATACATACTACTTGGTTCAGCAACAGTTGCTCTATCATTTAATTTATTCTTATTACCGAATAAGGTGGCTTCCGGAGGAGTAAGCGGAATTAGTACCATTTTACACTCACTCCTTGGCTGGGAGCCGGCTTATGTCCAATGGGCGTTTAACATTCCGTTGTTTATCGCAGGCGTTATCTTTCTGGGAAAGGTATATGGAGTAAGGACGTTGGTTGGTACCGTATTTCTACCATTTGTTGTTTATCTTTCTAGAGATTTAGAGCCTGCAACACTCGATCCGTTGTTAGGGTCCTTATTTGGCGGGATTGGAATTGGCTTAGGACTAGGGATTACATTCCGTGGCAATGCATCAACAGGTGGGACAGACTTAGCCGCGCAAATTGTTCATAAGTTTACTGGCCTGTCCCTTGGAAAATGTGTACTCTTTATTGATGGCCTCATTGTGCTATCGGCAGCAATAGTCTTTAACATTGAAAGCGGGCTTTATGCACTGATTGGCTTATTTGTGACCAGTAAGACGATCGATCTTGTCCAAGTAGGTTTAGGCTACTCGAAAATGGCCCTCATTATTACAAACAAGCAGGACAAAGTCCGACAAGAAATCTTTGATAAGCTCGACCGTGGCGTAACCAAGATATCAGGATACGGTGGCTACACCGATGACGAGCGCCCAATGCTCATGTGCGTTGTTGACCAGACAGAGTTCACAAAATTGAAACAAGTGGTTCGGAGCGTTGATACATCTGCATTTGTTGTCGTTATGGATGCTGCAGAGGTATTAGGTGAGGGTTTTAAAAGAGCATAAAAAGAGTATAATAAGATTTGTATAATGGAAAATATTATAACAGGGGGTAAATTCTGTGAAACGTAAGCTACTAGGTTTAGTACTAGGTACTTCACTTGTATTCACGTTAGCTGCTTGTGGTGGGGACGACAATGCGGCAGACGAGCCAGCAGGTGACAACGGTGGTACTGCTACTACTGCAAGTGCTGATAAAATCTTTCAACAAAATTGTGCAGCATGCCACGGTCAAGATTTAACAGGTGGAGCAGGTCCTGATATCTCAAAAGTTGGATCTAAATACGACCAAGAAAAAATCGCTAGCATCATTGAAAATGGTCAAGGCGGAATGCGCGGCGGAATCATCCAAGGTGAAGAAAAAGACGCTGTTGCAGCATGGCTATCAGAAAAGAAATAAGGTTATTCTAGAGAATCCTCTGTCTTCGGGCAGGGGGTTTTTTGTGGGAAGAAGGGGGAATTTGTTGGGGCGATGCGCAATGATTGAAAATCGATATGAATATTGAATACAATTTTACGAATTCTAGCCAACATAGTGAAAGTGGCTCAATTATTTGGAAATCCGCTTAATTATCGTGATATTGGCTTAATTATTTGAAATTCGGCTTAATTAATTTGAAAAGTGGCTTAATTATTGAAAAATATCCCTCTTGTATACTCGGAAAGGCAGCAATCTCCTCATAAAAGCCTTCAAGCAGAAAGTTTCCCCTCAAAACCTCAATTTTTTTTCAAGAAACTGAAGGAAATGGTCCTCTGTTTGTGGAATACCTCTATCAAATTGAAAGGAGATGATGCATTTGATAAAAAAAGAACGAAAAAAGCCTATCGCCATACCAATGCTAGAGGCGCTTATAAGAAGACTACCAACTGACCACCCAAAAATACCACTACTTCATAAGGAATTAGCCAAAAGGAAAAAGGGCTACAAAGGTGAAATGGCTTTAGACTACTATTTACGTTTTCTACCGAATAAAAAATATAGTATTTTGCACGATATCCGTCTACCAGACAGTGAAAATTTCTTCCAAATTGATACACTTCTTGTTTCTCCGAATTTTCTACTAATACTTGAGGTAAAAAATATCTCAGGAACCTTACTCTTTGATGACGATTTCAAACAAATGATTAGAATATTAAATAATGAAGAAGAAGGGATGGCAAGCCCATTTCTTCAAGCAAGACGACACCGATACCAGTTACAAGGCTGGCTTGAAGAACGAAAACTAAGTAATCCACCCATTGTATATTTGGTTGTAATAAGCAATCCCAAAACAATAATAAAGGCTCCGAAATCAAGTTTACACTTTAAGATGATTCACAGTGCTAATCTTCCCTTTATGATTGAAAAAATTGAAAAACGGCATTCGAAGGAATGTCTAACTAACAGAGATATAAAGAAACTGGTAGGACTAATTAATAGAAACCATACCCCTGAACAGCCAGATTTCTTTCAACAGTTTTCAATCGAAAAGTCAGAAATAGTAAAGGGAGTACATTGTCCCAACTGCTGTTCTTTTTCCATGAACCGTCATTACGGTAATTGGTTCTGCAAACAATGTTCTACTAAATCAAAGGATGCACATCTACATGCACTTAATGACTATTTTCTACTTATTGCACCGACGATAACTAATCAACAATTGAGAGATTTTCTACAATTTCCATCAAGCAGTGTCTCTTCAAAACTATTACAATCCATGAACCTCGACCACACTGGCAATACAAAAGGCCGAAAATACAAAATCCCGCACCCAAATATCACCTAACCCCCCAACCCCCTACCCTATGTAATTTCTACCACTATCAAACCTGAAATCACTGACTATTACTCATCTATCAGCGTTTCCTTATACGCTTGCTTACAGGGTGAAATGAAAATGTAATATTTTTGCTCTGATTTTGACGAAATTTGATGTTATAATGAGAAAAGTGGGTTATTGGCACTAAATTTGGCGGTTACTCTTTTAAATCCACTATTACAACTGTTTCAGTAGCCTTTTTAAAACTAAACTTTGTTTTCAATGTCTAGCTCCAGCGCCTAGCCAGTTCTATCCAGAATAAGCTTCTGCGATTATCTTGTGCAAAAGCTTGCTTTTAAGCAGCTCGAGGTCAAATAACATGTGGCAAGAAAAGTCAAAAGAGTGGCTTTTATGCCACAGAACATTTGCTTGTAGGACTGCACAGGATAAGGAAAGCTCCGGCAGCATAATCATCGCACGAAGAAAATGCATTGCATTTTCGAGGAAGTGCTGACGTCAATGTTCGCCAAAGGACGTGGCGGATCTTAGTTGACGTTCCTATTCCAAGGCGCTTGCGCTTTTCTTTTCATAGGTTTCTCTTACAATTGGAAACTACTAAAAATAAACTGCAGGTGATTTCATATGATAGAAATGCAAGATGTATACAAAAAGTATCCTAACGGTGTAATGGCTGTTAACGGCATAAATGTGAAAATCAAGCAGGGTGAATTCGTTTATGTGGTCGGACCTAGTGGTGCGGGGAAATCTACGTTCATTAAGATGATGTATCGTGAGGAAAAACCAACTAAAGGTGCGATTATGATAAATGGAATCAATCTTGCAAAGCTAAAGGAAAAGAAGGTTCCGTTTTTACGTAGAAATATCGGCGTAGTGTTCCAGGATTTCAAGCTGTTACCGCGTTTAACAGTGTATGAAAATGTTGCCTTCGCGTTAGAGGTAATTGAAGAAAATCCGAAGAATATTAAAAAGCGCGTGATGGAAGTACTTGACCTAGTAAAGCTGAAGCATAAAGCAAGATTTCTTCCAGAAGAGCTATCTGGTGGGGAACAGCAGCGTGTGTCCATCGCTCGTTCGATTGTAAACTCCCCAGGTGTAATGATTGCGGATGAGCCGACAGGTAACCTTGATCCAGAGACTTCATGGGAAATCATGAATATTTTTGAAGAGATTAATTTCCGTGGTACGACAATTGTAATGGCGACACATAACCGTGAGATTGTAAATACAATCAAAAAGCGCGTTATTGCAATTGAAGGTGGGAAAATTGCGCGTGATGAAGTAAGGGGGGAGTACGGGTATGAAGATTAATACACTCCGCCGTCATCTACGTGAAAGTGCGAAAAACCTTGGCCGTAACGGCTGGATGACTTTCGCCTCTGTCAGTGCAGTAACGGTAACACTTATCCTTGTTGGTGTTTTCCTTGTTCTAATGATGAACTTAAATAGTATGGCAACTTCACTTGAAAAGGATGTTCGAATCAGTGTTCATATTGACTTAACGGCAACACCAGAAGAGCAGGACGCACTACGACAACAGATTGAAAAAATCCCTCAAGTAGCAACTGTGACCTACTCCTCAAAGGATGAAGAGCTTCAAAGCATGATTGAAAGCTTTGGTGAGGATGGACAGGTTTTTAAGCTATATGAGCAAAGCAATCCACTTCATGATGTGTTTGTCATAAAAACGAAAAAGCCTACAGATATTATGGCTGTAGCACAAGAGGTTGAGATTCTTGACTATGTTCACAGTGTGAACTATGGAAAAGGGAAGATTGAAAAAATCTTTAGTACAGTAGGTGTATCTCGTAACATCGGGATCGGCCTTATCGTGGGTCTTCTATTTACAGCGATGTTCTTGATTTCTAATACAATTAAAATTACAATCTTTGCAAGACGCAGAGAGATTGAGATTATGAAACTAGTAGGGGCAACAAATTCCTTTATTAGATGGCCGTTTTTCCTAGAAGGGTTATTCCTAGGAATACTTGGATCAATTCTTCCAATCGGAATTATCCTTGGAAGCTATGGATTCCTGTATGATTTAATCCAACCACAGCTAAACGGAACATTCCTTGAGTTACTGCCATTTACACCGTTTGCTTTCCAAGTATCTGGACTATTACTGTTACTTGGAGCATTCATCGGAGTATGGGGAAGCTTAATGTCGGTACGTAAATTCTTAAAAGTATAAAAAGTAGAGCACATCCTATAAAAGCGGGATGTGCTTTTTGTTGTGCGCCCGGCATGGGTGCAGTCTATAGGGTGAAAGTCCCGAGCCATGAAGGCAGTAGTAGTGGTTAGC
>JBLKRX010000081.1:0-5418 GCA_047608075.1 Ferdinandcohnia humi | reverse complement strand
CCCTATTCAATATAGGAATCATCTTCTAGTTGCTTAATCTCTTTTTTTATTGTGTCCTTGACATAGGTGCCAGTTTATTATGACGTTTCTCTTTTGCTAAGGAGAAAAATAATTTTGATGAAATTATTGTGTGTACCTACTCCTAAAGTTGATGAAAATATAAGTAAGATAGGATAAAAGGGAAAATTGAGGGATATTAATCTTATTATTAGTATATAATGAGTCTGAAATAAGGAAGGGAATATGTTTTGAAATGATTATATTAATCATTTTTGTTATATTTAACATAATTAGTTTCTGTGTACCAAAAAGAATAGGTAAAATGGAAATTTATGCAACAAGTTTTTTTGCTTTTTCATACGGCCTTACAACCGATATGGTCTTAGATCTACACTACAATCTTTATGGTTATTTTCAAAAGGGATTTCAATGGTTAGGACTACTTGGGATAGTTCTTTACTTTCCCTCCATAAGTTTTTTATTTCTTAATTTTTATCCATCAGATAAAAAGTTGCTTAAGAAACTAACTTATATATTAATCTGGTCAATCTTCTCAATTATTTTTGAATGGCTCTGCTTACAAACTGAGTTCTTTTATTATAATGGATGGAAGCTTTGGTACTCAGCGTTTTTATATCCTCTTATATTTTTAAGTTTGATACGTAATATGAGATGGATTCAAAGAATAATAAATAACCATCAAAATTGAAAAAATCACGGTTGAAAGTGTAAAAGTCAACATTAGGTGTTGGCTTTTTTATTGCGTATCCGGAAACAATAGTTCATTACTCTTAATTTTCTTTTTAAACTAACGGAGCTGTTTAGTTAAAGAGTATCTTTCATATTCCGAGTATTAGTTGTAAAATATAAATGAACTGGAAAATTGTAGCTAGGGTTCCGCTATCTATATAGGTCAGTGACCAAGGGCTACATCTTTTACACTATGTAAAAGGCACCTATTGACATAAAAGGTCCGAGGGGAAAGGTTCAGCGTATTTGTGATGCGTTGAAATCTTTCTCTTCGGACCTTTTTTATTACTTTTTTGGGAGGTTTATTGTATGAAAAGAATTGATGACTTGAGAGCTGGAGTTGCAGTTATAATTTTGAATGAGGAAAAACAAGTTTTGTTACAGAAAAGGTCAGATGTAGGACTTTGGGGTATTCCTTCAGGACATATAGAAATAGGGGAAACAGTTTCTGAGGCAGCTATCAGAGAAGTAAAAGAGGAAACTAATTTAGATATAAAAATTAAAAAGCTTATTGGTGTGTACTCTGACCCTAGTTCACAGGTGTTTGCATATCCAAATGGTAAGATAGTACATTTTATAACAACTTGTTTTTTAGCTGAAATTACTGGTGGTGAACTTCGATGTAATTCTTCTGAGTCGCTAGAAATTAAGTTTTTTAAACAACAAAACTTACCTCAAGACTTATTGAAAATGCATCCTCAATGGTTACAGGATGCACTTGCTAATAGGGACTTGGCGTTTATTCGTTAGTTAAATTCTTTTTGAAGTAACGGGTGCGTTGATCCAATCAGGATTAATGCACTTTTTAGTTGGCGTTATTAAACTAAAGGTTCAGTTAGAGAGGAATAATTGATTGAATAAATAATGATAATATGGTTGATATTGTTGTTTTTAAAAAAAACGAGGTGTTCCTCTTGGTGAAGCTATTTATAGCCACAGTTATATTAGTTCTTTTAGTTGCCCTCAAAATTCCCAGAAAAAGAACTAGGCACGAGTTACTAGCTACAATACAGTTTGCATTGTTAATGAATTTTGTAACTGATTTGTATCTTGATTTAAAGTACAATCTTTACTGGTATTTTGATAAAGAACAAATAGAGTTGTTGTACCTAGCTGTAGCCCTTGGTGAAATTGCTGTACTAGTTATTATTTTTAATTATTTTCCACTGAAATCTAATGCCATTAAAAAATTTATATATATCTTGAGTTGGACATGCGTTCTTGTATTGCTTGAGTTGTATGCAGTTTATATTAGCGTTTTACATTATGGTGAATGGAATATAATATATTCGGCGGTGGCTTACTTTATTTCAATGTACATCCTTTATTTCGTATTAGACTACACGGCAGATAGAAGAGAAACTCAGTAATAAGTCGCAATTACTTCTTGAATTAAACCAGCTAATAGTTTGTCAACATTTTTCAATAAAAAGATTAATATCATCATGATATACTAAAACTGAACACGCCAAATAACCTCCCTCTATACTGGAATTGGAAGGTTTTGTTGTATTTAGTTAGATATAGTTTTTAAGCTATATCTTGGAAGTTAGTTCTGCTTTTTAGTAAGGCGTATATCCAATGTAAGAGTTTATTTACACAGGCTATAACTGCAACTCTGAAGGGTTTTCCGTCTTCACGTTTCTTATCGTAAAACTCTCTTAATCTTTTATTACGTGCTATTATCTCATCAGTCGTTTTCTTTTTACGAGAATCACGAATACCACTTTGAACAGCCATATATAAGGCATGACGAAGCTTACAAGAACCTCGTTTTGGTAATTCGGTTGACTGATGCGGTAAACTTACCTGAAGAGTAAACGCTAGGATCTACTCCAGCGAATGCAACGAGCTTTTTGGCATCACTGAACCTATCTATCTCTCCAATCTCGGATATAATCGTGGCGGCGATTTTCTCTCCGATTCCTGGGATAGACTGAAGTATATAATATTCTTCAATTTCTTTAGCGAGGGCATCTATTTTAGCTGCAATCTTAGATAGATGCTCTTGATATTGAAGAACCATATTAACTAATAGCTCAAGATTAAAGATATGACTTTGATACAGGTTGTTCTGAAACGGGTTACGATGGGCTGCATCTCTTAATTTCTCTGCCCTTTCTTTTGCCCAAAGTTCTGAACGACTCATACATAACGAACCTATCTTCTCTGATAGTTCTTTCTCACTTACACTTAAAACTGCTTCAGATGTTGGGAATGCTAATAAGGTAAGTAACGATACCTTTGAATATAAACTTCCAAATACACCTCGATATTCAGGAAAAACCTGATCCAACAAAGAGTGCAGCTGTAACTTAGTTTTTGCTGAAATTTCCGCAATACTTTCTTGTTGTCTTGTAAGGTTCCGAAGGTTTAATAGTTGAATACCTCGCTTTTTATAAGGTTCTAACTCTTCTTTATAGAACAGCTCACAAAGGTGATAGGCATCGACTGCATCTGTTTTAACCTTTCGCAAACTTGAACTCTTTGCTCTGTGTGAGATAAGAGGATTGACAACAGTATAAACATAATTTTGCTTCTCAAGGAATTGAATGACAGGAATATGGTAGTGTCCAGTTGATTCTAAAACGACCGAAGGTTGACAACCACCAGCTGAACTCTCAACCTCCTTAAGAAACTCTAATAAACTACCTAATCCTTCAGTGATATGTTTGATACTAAAGCTCTTACGATAAGGTCTACCTTTATCTAAAAATGCCTGAACTTGACTTTCACCTTTTGATACATCCAGACCAACGACTGGATTCATACAATATCTCCTCCTAGAAATACATCATTTGTCGGTAACCCCTAAAGCTTCTTGTAATGTCATAGGTTCGCTTGTTAAACGGGATCTCTTTGTCCCAACCATCCTGAAACATGTTTATACAAGTAGGGGGTGGACAGTTTAGCTAACGGGATTTATTCCCACGGGTGCGACGTTCTACCCCGACTACCGTTATCATAAGACCATATAAAAATAGGTCAACCAGAAAATTCTGGCTAACCTTATATTACGAACGGGTGCTTTACTTAAATAGCGGTAATGCCTTTTTCTTCTTCAAGTAAAGATGCAGTTTAGTGCAACAGTACGGTAATAATCATCTTCCAATTTATGTTAAAATAGAGTTAATTACTTTATCTTGGAGGCGGAATATGAGACGAAGACAAATTCAATTTGAACCACCGACAGAGCATTATGATGAAAGAATTGAAGCAATTGATGAACAAATTTGCGATTTAATAAAACAACGGAAAGAAATTTCAAGTAATAATCCTGGTTTTCCATCTAAGCAACTAATCTCAACTTGGTGTGAAAAATATAATCTTTTTGAGGATTTTTTAAACGGTGTATTTGCACATTTCATAAACGAAGATATGTATAAACCCGTTGTAGAGCCAAAAGGATTTCTTGAAAATATCCCAATATTAAAGTCATTTGAAAATAATGATGTATTTTATTCGGTAACATTTATACGTCAGTTTGAAAATGCCAGTGTCGTTCATTTTAATATTGATTGAGAAGATTCTGATGATGAAATGCCTATTAGGTTTCGTGATCCTATCCTTAAGGAGGTATATGTTGAAGAGCAGAATAATACTTATCAGCTTGTTAATTATGTCATTATTCTTGTTTGTTTTATTATATTCAACTACTGACCGACCAAACACCATAGAAGAAGCAATGAAAGAAGCAGGTATAGAAGTTGCTGAAATAATACATCATCAGATAATAAATATCCATAATAATGATTCAGTAGTGATATACAAGTTAAAAGAACTGAATGGGGTAAGAATTGGATTAGTAAATGAAAGTACGTATGGCTGGAAGTGGAAGCAACATTTGGGAGATATCAGAATGACGGGCGAATTAAGAGAGGACTTTTCATCAGAGTATATATCTCTCCCAGAAAAGAAATATTCAGTTCTTTTCGGTTCAATATTTAATAATGAACTTGAAAGTGTTACTGTAAGCAACCCATTTGATATGGAAAAATATGTTGACTTGGTAAAGATAGATGATACTTTAACTGTCTGGTTTACTAAGTGGAATATAGATGATCGCAGAATTATTGTTAAAGCAAGTGGTAAAGATAGATTTATAAATGATGAAATGTGAAATATAGTTCTTAAAGTAACGGGTGCGTTGATCCATGAAGGATTAATGCACCTTTTTGTTGAAGTTATTAAACTAACGGAGCAGGTGTGCGGCCGAGCATAGGTCGTATCATATAACGGGTGGGATTCCCGTCGAGTAAGAACTAGCCATTCACTCGTAGCGAGTCTTGGAGGGCTAAAGGTACTTTAGTCTTTACGCGTAGACAGTTAGGTGACGGGCCGAAAGCCAAATGGTTGAAGGGATTGAGCCCCATAATGTTAGTAATTCGAGAGGGCTGATGCTTTACCTGTAGCAGAAAGCAACATTTCATTCTTCGTATATGGCAAGAAGAATGAAACCTCTCTGGGGTCAGAGACCTTGGCACGTTACACATTGATATGATACGGCAACTCGGGAGGCCCTATCGGTCTTTTCTTGATAGAAGAGTATGGTGTACAAGCGATACAAAGTTAGGAAACCAAACGCCGATATGGGAGTCGGATAGCAGCGTAGTACCAATGAAGTTGGGTAATGCCGATGGAGGAAAGGCTAGCTACCAGTTATCACCC
>JBLKRX010000080.1:0-5893 GCA_047608075.1 Ferdinandcohnia humi | reverse complement strand
ATTCTAAAAGATTAGCTATATTTTGTGAATGGTAACTAGGAGGAGCCGTGTGCGTTAATTGCGCAAGCACGGTTCTGGGAGGGGGGAGAACACAATCTACCTTAAGGTAGAGAGGTTCTCTTCTACTCGACTACTTCAACAATGTTATTGAGAAAATAGTGGTGTTCTAGGGAGGTAGGGGTAAAGTGAAAGTTAAAAGTATAATAATAGTTGGGCTGATTTTATCTATCCTTCTTAATTTATATTTCTATCAACAATTAAATAAAAGTAAAGAAGAGTCGAAGTTAGCAATGTTTAAAAAAATTCATAATGGAGTTAATTATTCATATAATTTTGGTAAGATTTTGAAAAGTAAGTATAATGATATTTCCATAAAGGAAAAAGCGGAATATTTAACTGCTATGTCTTGGAGTCTGCAATTATCTACTAATACACTAGAAATTGTTGAACCAAATGATGATAGATATAAAGAACTGGCTAACTTATTCAATATTTATAGTCACATTCCCTCATCAAATGATTTAGGGGATATGATTATTAAAGAAAATGTATCAGATGAAGAAGTCTTTGAATTACTTGATATATGGTTAACTGACATGAAATATCTTGATGAAAAGTTGGATTACAATCAATTAGCTAAGATGAATTACACAGAATTAAGTGCATATTGGGAAACGTTACAATCCAATTTAAAATACCAGAATGATGATTTAATTAAATACAAACAATCATTCTAGAGAAAAATAGCTTATTGAAGTAACGGGTGCATTGATCCAAGAAGGATTAACCACCTTTTTTGTTGGATTCCTTATTGAACAAACGGTGCAGTATAGTTGAAGAAGGAATTGAGAAATCAACCTAGAATATATACCAAAGATTTATCTATTATAGTGTAAAACATAGAAAGTGAGAATGGCTTATGGAGCGAAGCATTAACATATTTACAACAGATGGTATATCGATTGAATATTCGGTTATTGGCAACGGAGAACCCATATTCGTCATGCATGGTGGACATTCAAATTGTAATGAAGAATTTGGGTATAAAGCATTAGTAGAGAATGGATTTTCTGTAATTACTCCTTCAAGAGGTGGATATAGAGGGACATCTAAAGAAGTTGGTAAAAGCCTTTCAATAGCGTGTGAGTATTATTCGAAATTAATTAATCATTTAAATTTTGAAAGAGTTCACATACTTGCTATTTCTGTAGGAGGACCAAGTGGAATTTATTTTGCTTCAAAATATCCAGATTTGGTCTGTACACTTACATTACAATCTGCAGTTACAAAAAAATGGCTTTTACCGAAGGATAAGGAATACAAAGCTGCAAAGTTTTTATTTAATCCATCATTTGAAAAATTCACCTGGAGTTTAATTTCTTATATGAATAATATCTTCCCTGATTTTATTTTTAAACAAATGTTTTCTTCATTCAGTAACCTAAAATATCAGGAAGCAAAAGATAAAATAAATATAAGCGATGTAGAAGTTATTAGAAAAATGAATAATCGCCAACGCTCAGGTTTTGGTTTCTTTATAGACTTAGCACATGTAAATGAATTAAAGGTCGAAGATTTACGAGAAGTTACTTGTCCCACTCTTATTATGCATAGTAAACATGATGGTTCTGTACCTTTAGAACATCCTAATTATGCTCTTGAAAACATTCCTTCTTCAGAACTTTGTTTACTTGACTCTTGGGGACATTTGATTTGGCTTGGAAAATCGTCACATGAAACAGATGAAAAGTTTATTAAATTTATAAAATCTAATAGGATTTCGTAATTAATAGAAATAACCTTTCGGTTATGGAAGATTATATATTTTGTAAAAAGAAGTTAGAGCATCAAGTAAAGAAATGGGAGTATGGGAATTTAATGAACATGCGTTAAAGTTTCAGGAAACAATGGGTATGTGAACTCAAGAAAGTAAATGGAAATCTAGCCATACAAAAGGATCATGTTGTTGAACTAAAGGGTGTGATAATCCATGAAGGATTATCATAATTTTTTTTGTTCTTAAGCTAACGGTGCATGTTAGTTAAATAAGTTTTATTTATACTTTTGCGGAAAGATGAGTTTTGTTGAGAAAAATAAAGGGAGATGAGGTTTTTTTATAAAAAACTGCTTAGTATGGTTTATTTTCGAGAATTTTATGTATTTACAACAGGTAACGACCGGAGTATTATATTGCCTATGAAGTACATTAAATTAAATATTTCGGCCTAATTCCGTAAAAGGGAACGGAGGAACCAATATTTGGGGTTAACTCAATACTTTTTTGAGGGGATGAGATTCTCTTTCGCCATCCTACCCGTCAGCTAACTTCGTAGGCTAAAGCGAAGGAGGTTATTAGACCACCTTTTTTGATTTGCCTTTTATTATATTTTACATTTTGTAACGTGTAATAATATGGGCTGTATTGGTAAAGTAGGTCTTTTTATTATGCCTTTGTCCATTTAAAGAATCGTTACGTTGGAGTACGAGTAATTAGAAGGAAAAAATTACTTAAGAGTACTAAAACTACAATCGTATCTAAGGTGGTTATAATGGGGAATATTTGCAGATTTGTAATTAACGCTATAGGTAAAAATGGAGAATTATATTTTACCCAATGTAGGGATAAGGAAGAGTTAAAAAATTGGATTAAAAAGAATCACCATAAGATCTCTGTCAATGACTTAAGAGTTATAGATAAGGAAAAAAATCCAACCCTAAGGTGGTTGACTAAAATAGAATTAACAATGGCTTTAAGACGACATTCTTAAAAGAATGTCGTTATTTTATAAAAACAAGTTTAAAGGGAAAAGTATAAATAATTTATCACCTGTTTAATAAGGAGATATGACTAAAAAATATGAGACTAAAGAGTATTAGTTACTTTAAAAGTTCAAATTTAATTAAGATTAACCCGGCACAATTATTGTCACTTGGATTTTTGGGACTTATCTGTGTTGGAACATTATTGCTTATGTTACCTTTTGCTACAAAGGATAGGCATCATTTATCTTTTGTAGATGCCTTGTTTGAAGCTACATCTGCAGTATGCGTTACTGGCTTAGTAGTAGTGGATACTCAAACTACTTTTACCACGTTTGGACAAATTGTATTGATGGTTTTAATACAAGTTGGTGGACTAGGTTTTATGACAGTTGGCGTTCTTATTGCCCTTTTTTTGGGAAAAAATATAGGACTACAAGGGAGATTAATGATACAGGAATCTTTAAATCAACTTTCATTGCAAGGTATGGTTAGATTAGTTAAGTTCGTTGTAGGCTTTACCCTTTTAATAGAAGGTATCGGTGCAATAATTTTAGCAATTAGGTTTAGTAGTGATTTTGGGATAGGCAAAGCGGTATTTTACGGGATATTCCATTCAATCTCCTCGTTCAACAATGCAGGGTTTGATCTTATGGGAGGATTTAGCAGCGTAACTGGTTATGTTAGTGACGTTACGGTCATTCTAACACTTAGTTCATTACTTATTATTGGTGGGATTGGATATACAGTAATATTAGATGTTTTGAAAAAAAAATCATTTAAAAAGCTTTCCTTACATACAAAATTAGTACTATTAATAACATTATTTCTTAATGTAGTTGGTCCAGTCTTGATTTTTATATTAGAATACAACAATCCCGGAACACTGGGAGTATTAGATATAAAAGGAAAGGTACTTGGTGCATTTTTCCATGGTGTAGTACCAAGAACTGCAGGCTTCAACTCACTAAATACTGCAGAATTAACACTTAGCTCTCAATTTGTTACAATGTTGCTTATGTTTATAGGTGGTGGTTCTGGAGGTACAGCAGGCGGAATAAAAGTTACAACATTTGTAGTAATCATACTTGCTGTTTGGACGTTAATTAGGGGAAGGGACGAAGTTAATATTATGCAAAGGCGTATCCCACAGGAATTAGTGTTTAGATCATTTTCCATTACGATTTATTCAACGGCTGTTGTATTTTTTATTCTATTTATCTTAACTATTACTGAGAATGCACCTTTAAATTTTTTACTTTTCGAAGTAATTTCTGCGTTCGGAACTGTAGGAATGTCTTTGGGATTAACACCAGAGCTTAGCATAGTTGGAAAAGTTGTTATTGCTTTTTTAATGTTTATAGGAAGAGTAGGACCCCTTACAATAGCCTTTGCACTAGCTAAACGTACAAAAAAACTGCCATTTAAATATGTAGAAGAGAAAATAATGATTGGTTAATATAAAACATTTCACTTATTTCTTAAACGTTGTTCTATAGAACAACGTTCTTTATATAATTTGTAAGTATAAATTGAATTGCTTGAAACCAAATAAATATTTTATCTATGTCGGTTCATTCTATATTAGAGAAATTTGCTAAATCCTCTCTGTGGCCAATAACAACTAGTAAATCTCCCTTGTGAATTATATGGTCTGGTGCAGGAGATATGATAATCTCTCCATTACTAACGATGGCAATTACACTTACATTATACCTAGCGCGAATATCAAGTTCCCGTAGACTTTTTTCAGCCATTGTTGGTGGAATAATAGTTTCCTCTATATTGTACTCCTGTGAGAGTTCAATATAGTTCAGCATATTAGGTGATAAGAGTTGATTGGCAACTCTTTCTCCCATGTCCCTCTCTGGATAGATAACCCAATTAGCTCCAATATGGTCTAAAACTTTGCCATGGCGCTTACTTAAGGCCTTAGCGATGATTTTTTTTATCCCTAACTCTTTTAGAAGCATAACTGTTAATATACTTGACTACATATCATTTCCAATGGCCACAATAACATAATCGAAATTACTAATACCTAAAGAATTCAGTGCTTTTTCCTCTGTAGAATCCGCAACAACAGCATGAGTTACGTATAATGTAGCATCTTCAACCCGTTCTTCATTAATATCGATTCCAAGAACCTCTTGCCCTGCCTCATGTAATCTTCGGGCTATACTTGTACCAAATCTTCCAAGTCCTATAACAGCATATTGCTTATGGGCCATATTTACTTCATCTCCAAGATATGATAAATTTCAATATATTTTATTATCCCTAAAATTAGTATTTAAATTAAGGTAGATTATTATTAATGTGAGGTTTTAGACAAGTTTGTGAAAGCTTTCACTTAAACTATCGGGGGCGTTGATCCAAGAAGGATTAATGCACTTTTTTGTTGAAGTTATTAAACTAAAGAAGCAGTTTAGTTCAACAAGAATACCTAGCTGATATTTTTTGCTCTGTTTAAGAATAATGGTGATTTTTGATAACTCTTCGAAATCTTACTTTCAGTTACCTGTCAGATGGTAAGATATATAGGAATAGTATATTACTGAATTAATAAAATTGAAACAGGAAGAAAAATGAGGTGATTTTATTTTAGAAAAACTCAGGAAAATAAATATGAAAACTGCTGTATATATGGGAATTATTTTTTACTATTTGACTATCTTAATCCACTTTCTTATTATAAGTAAAAGTATTCCATTCACATGGGTTAATGGTGGAAGGTCTGAATCATTCGCTGAACAGCTACCAATATCTGTTATAAATATCGTTATTTCTATTATTGGAGTAGTTTTTACGTTGATTGTTGGTAGAATTAAACTATATAAATACAAAAGAGGAATAACCGTTATATGTTGGTTTTTTGTTGTACTTTGGTCTTTTGGATTTATACAACAATTGTTTGGAACACCTTTTGAAAAAATGGTTTGTTCGTTAGTATTGCTTCTTGGAGTTATCTCGAACTTGCGTATGGCGATTGAAAAAAAATAGCTGTAACTATTTAATTAATAAGTTTGTGAACAATTACACTTAAACTAAAGGGTGCGTTGATCCAAGAAGGATTAATGCACCTTTTTGTTGAAGTTATTCAACTAAAAAAAGTAATGCCTTTAGGAGGAGT
>JBLKRX010000079.1:0-6390 GCA_047608075.1 Ferdinandcohnia humi | reverse complement strand
AAAATAGAGAAAGGTGAATTTGAGTGAGATCAAATTCACCTTTTTCACTATTGGAAGCTAGTTATGTCCCAGCCTCTCTATTTTACATATTATAGTCCGCACTTCAGCTGCGCACCACAGCTAGTACATGTGTTACAGCCTCCAAGGTCTTCAACTGTACCTTGACGACAAACAGGACAAGTGTCACCAACTTCAGAACCAATTGTTACATCCGTTTTACGTAAATCAATGACAGTATCCATAAGAACTACACGGTTCTTTGGTTTTTCTTCTTCATTTGTCACTTCAGTGTCCTCAAATGTGTTTTCCTCTGCCTTTAACGTTAGAACTTGTGCGTCACGGCTTCCGTCTACGTATACAGTACCGCCTTTTGCTCCTCCTCTATAAAGGCGCTCATAAACAGCTTCAACTTGAGAAACAGTGTAGCCTTTAGGTGCGTTAACAGTTTTACTGATTGAACTGTCAATCCAACGCTGAATAACACATTGTACATCAGCATGTGCTTCTGGAGAAAGCTCCATTGCAGAAACAAACCAGTTTGGTAGATTGTTTGGATCTGCTTCTGGATGCTTATCCAAATATTCTTGAACGATATCTGCTTTCACTTCAATAAACTTACCTAGACGTCCACTTCTGAAATAAGAGAATGAGAAGTAAGGCTCTAAGCCTGTTGAGACGCCAACCATTGTTCCTGTGGATCCCGTAGGAGCAACGGTTAATAAGTGTGAGTTGCGAATTCCATATGCTTTAATACCGTTCTTAATATCCTCTGGCATTTTTTGCATATAGCCAGTGTTTACAAATGCTTCTCTTATACGATTGCCATCCTCTGGTGAATTACCTTCTAAGAATGGGAAACTTCCTTTTTCTTTTGCAAGTTCAATCGATGCACGATACGCAGTTGTTGCAATTGTTTCAAACACTTTATCAACTAACTGATTTCCTTCTTCTGAACCATATTCAGTTTCACAATAGATTAGTAGGTCATGTAATCCCATTACACCAAGTCCTACACGACGCTCACCCAGCGCTTGCTTTTTATTAGCTTCTAAGAAGTAAGGAGTTGCATCGATTACGTTATCTTGCATTCTTACTCCAACTTCAACTGTCTTCTTAAGTTTTTCAAAGTTTACAGTTTTGGTTTCCTTGTCTGCCATTTCAGCTAGGTTTACGGCTGCTAGGTTACAAACACTGTATGGCGCGAGGGGTTGCTCACCACATGGATTTGTTGCAACAACCTGTTGACCATAGCTTCGCGCATTTGTCATATCGTTGGCATTATCAATAAAGAAAATACCTGGTTCTGCAGAGTATGTTGCACAAATATTAATTAAGTTCCAGAGGTCCTTCGCTTTGATTTTGCGATATACACGTACCTTGTGGCCTAGTTTTTCCCATTCACGCACATCTCCAACCTTGTGCCACTCTTCATTGTAAGCTTTCATTTCTACTTGGTCATAGCTTTCAACATCAGGGAATTTAAGTTCGTAAACTGCATCTTCTTCAACAGCATTCATAAATTCCTTTGTCAAACAGATTGAAATGTTTGCTCCTGTTAAGAACTCAGGATTATGAACACTGTAGCTTCCACCCGTTGCTAATTTTTGCTCTGCATCCTTTATAATCTTCTCACTAAATCCACCCAAACCAGGGATGTGTTTATAATTGACAATACCTTGGTACATCTGAACTTCCTGCTCAGTAAACGGAGTGAATTTCAGCTTTTCTTGAGCATACTTCTTAATTGTTTCATCTTCTGTATTCTCAATTAAGTAGCGAAGAATTCTTGGATTTTGCATTTTTGAAATGATAAATTCAATAATGTCAGGATGCCAATCCGCCAGCATAATCATCTGAGCACCCCTGCGCGACCCACCTTGCTCAACAAGATGCGTTAGCTTTGCAATATCATCCAACCATGAAACGGAACCAGATGATTTTCCATTTACACCACGTGCTAGGGTATTTCGAGGACGTAGCGTTGAACCGTTTGTTCCAACTCCGCCACCACGGCTCATTATTTCCATAACTTGTTTGCGGTGCTCAGAGATACCTTCACGTGAATCCTGTACATAAGGCATTACATAACAGTTGAAATATGTTACATCTGTATCAGCACCTGCTCCGTACAATACACGCCCTGCTGGAATGAAGTTTAAGTTCACAAGTTCCTCATAGAACTTTTGGAACCATTCCTGACGTATTTCCTCTGTCTTCTCTACTGAGGCTAACCCCGTTGCATTTCTCTTGGCGATTTGCTCATAGAAGATTTCAAGTGGTTTTTCAATCACATCAAGTGAACGATTTACAACACCTGTTTCTATCTCTTCAGGCTTCTCCAGCACTCCACGATACTCCTCTTCTACAAGTACCTTGGCTGTCTTTTGTTCCCAATCAATGTCTACGATAAACCCTAGTCCACGTGCAGGAAATTTTGGATCTTCTTTGATTGTTAATACGACGAAATCTCCGACGGCAAGAGTAATCTTCTCTGTATCTTTAAAGGTATACCGATCAAGCATAACCAATCTCGAAACGCCTTTATGCGTTAACTTCATATCCTCCGTAATTGGATGTACTTGAGGAAAAAGACGTATATCTTGGTTCAACCTTTCGACATTAATATTCATTTTTTCTAGCACAACAGTCATTCTCACATCTCCCTTTATCTATTAATTCTATTGTATTATTAGCATGTGATAGAAATAAGTTATCACATATTTTTTGGAAATACAACAAATAAAATCAATATATAGTATGAAAATAATTTTCGACAACACTACATATTGATTAAAGGTCAAATAAAGTCTATTTTGTCAAACTATAAAAAGTTTGAGAAATAAAGAAATAGAGAGATTAATACAGCTAGTCACTCTTTTTCGCCAAATTTTGAAGAATTTTGTCGGTTGCATTTTATCAAACAAAAACTGGCCTAATACCCTCCCTAGTTATAGGCCTTTTTACTCATTGGAAAATATCGAAAAAAATAATTCTTATTATTGGCTCTTACCTGAATGATATTTATTTTGTCTCAAAAAATAATCAGTAGGGTATTCCCTACTGATTGAGAGCTTCATTTTACCTTTTAAAATTCCAGTCGTTTTGTTTATATCTTCTTTCCGCAATGTCGTTGGCATATTTTTCTTCATCTTCCGTTAATTGATAAGGTTCTAGAGCGATATTTAAACCTTTTTCAAACCCTTCTTTAAATGCAAACTTTGCTTCTTCAATTGTCACTGGCTTTTCTCGCAGAGCGTTAATTGCAACAGCTTTATTTTTAAAATTCCGTTGCATTCTTTCTCGTACCCGCTCACTAGGATATTTAAAAAGATCAAATAATTTATCTTCATCTATATCTAGTAGAATAGATCCGTGTTGTAGGATTACACCTTTTTGACGTGTTTGGGCACTTCCTGCAACTTTTCTACCTTCTACGACTAACTCATACCACGAAGGAGCATCAAAGCATACTGCTGAACGCGGATTTTTCAACCCCTCTCGTTCTTCATCAGATTTTGGAACTGCAAAATAAGCATCTAAGCCTAAAAGTCTAAAGCCTTGTAACACACCCTCCGAAATAACGCGGTATGCCTCTGTAACAGTCTTTGGCATCTCTGGATGTTCTTCTGAGACAATTACACTATACGTAAGTTCCTGGTCATGTAGTACTCCTCTACCACCAGTAGGTCGACGGACGAACCCAAGCCCATATTTTTTTACTGCCTCTAAGTCAATTTCCTTCTCTACCTTCTGAAAATATCCAATCGAAAGTGTTGCAGGATTCCATCCATAAAACCGAATCGTAGGTGGAATCTTACCCTCACTATGCCAATCAAGTAATGCCTCATCTAAGGCCATATTATATTCTGGAGAACAATCTCCTGAATCGATAAATCTCCATACTTCTTTTTCCATATGTAACCCTCTTTATATCATATTTCTATGCCTATCCTAGTCTACCAAAACCCAAACAAAATTCAAAATCATATACTCCATAGAATTCCTTTGATTCTTTAATGTTACACTTATATAATAGAATAGAGAGAGATAAAAAGGAGTAGATTGATTTTGGAAATACTGTTAATAGTGTTGGCTGCCATTATTGTTTATGGAGTCATAATGTTTTTCTATCAACGTAAAATTCTTACTGTGCTAACAGAAGAACAATTTCGTGAAGGCTACCGAAAAGCGCAATTAATAGATGTACGTGAGCCAAACGAGTTTGAAGGGGGTCATATTTTAGGCGCTCGTAACATTCCGTTATCACAACTTAAAATGAGATTAACAGAAATCAGACCAGACAAGCCTGTATATCTATACTGCCAAAATACTACTCGTAGTGGGAGAGCTGCACAGTTACTTCATAGAAAAGGCTATAAAGAGTTGTACCAATTACAAGGCGGATTTAAAAAATGGACTGGTAAAATAAAGAAAAAATAACCTATTCCTTCTGGAGTAGGTTTTTTATATTCGCTTTACTTTATATGATAAAATACAGAAGAGTACTTGTTTCGAGGTGATTATTTGAATTTTTCAAAAGGACTTTATCACACATTTTATCATCCTAGACTTCTCATAATTGCACTCCTTATGAATGTGATAATCACATTTATAAGCGTACTAGGAACATATTTTGGATTTACAGTTTATCCGTCTCTAGAAATAGGAGAAAATCAAAGAATAGATATAAATGCAACCTTTCCATTCTGGATGCCTTTCCTAGATGATATTAGATATCCTTATCATTTTTTACAGGAACAAGCTTACAATGATAACTGGCTCATGTCTCTCCTAGCTACCGTTCTTATCCTCATTGTAAAAAGCTATGCCCTAGCAATGTATCTAGGATCGATGAAAGGCTTTTTACAAGGAACAGATAATACATATTCGATTCTAAAAATTGGATCGTACTTTTTTAAAAGAATGCTACTTTTCTCTGCAATCGAATTACTTTTCGGAGGATTTTTCTTTTTGTTAGAAGTGGTTTTTCTTCCAATAATTATTATTGGACTTGTGGTACTCCTATTTTATTCACTAACTCCATATATTATCATTCTCGAGGATATAACAGTATTTGAGGCAATTTCAAAAGCCCCTAGTATATTTAGAAAAAACTTTAAAACATTATTCTTCCTAGCACTTTCATGCATGTTTCTTACCTTTCTTCTTACGATGCTATCGGTAGTCCATGAAAAAATTGCTTATTATACCCTTCTTCTTGGCTATTGTTTCATTGGTACTGTTTTTATCTTTGCGGTTATGAATTGTTTACATTTTTCTATTCACAATACAATGTTACCATCCAAGAAAGTTAGAAAGTCTAGATATCTATATCCTGCTTTATCAGTTTTAGTCTTTCTTTTACCATTGCTTGGCGCATGCCTTGCATCTGGACAGTTCTTACACATCTTTGCTCTAATGAAAAAATTGTTTTAAAGGATATAAGGCGATTGGATTTTTAGTTGGGGCTATTACAACTTTTAGGATGTAGTGAATGCTCCCCAGTATTACTACTATGTATATATTCCGAGTAGCCAAAACCGATGTAAAAAGACCAACAACACTAGTTGGTCTTTCGTTTTGTCTTAAGTAATGACCTCTTATAAAGCAATAATGCTAGAAGAACAAAAATTTGCGTTTCCAGAGGCATGCTATTCTATATTTATGGAGAGTTTTATGCTAAAAGCCATAGAATCAAAATAACGACCATAGAATTAAAATAAAAGCCATAGAACTTAAATAACGACCATAGAATCAAAATAAAAGCCATAGAATCACATAGTTCAGTAAATTAAGATCTGCTTGCTCCAAATTGTAAAGGGAATCTAGTAATTCCACCAAAAAATAGAGAAACATGACCAGTTTTACTTAGAAATGGCATAGATTTAACTACTTTTTGGATAATTTACTGCAACTAAGGCTTTATAAGGCAAATCGAGATAAGCGTGTATCAAGTAAATATTAAATGTAAATTATTTTGTGTCATTGCACGTTACATTGAAAGTATTGCATGATATTTTGTGATTTGCACGTTACGCCTAGAGGATTACACATTCACTGAGAATGAATGATCGTTAGTCCTTTTTTCGTGCTCCCCTGTTTTGAACGCACAAAAAAAGACCAACCTCATCAGTTGGTTTTTCGTTTTGCCTAGCGGCGTCCTACTCTCACAGGGGCAATGCCACAACTACCATCGGCGCAGAAGCTTTACTTCCGTGTTCGGTGTCGGCTTCCGATGAACTTCGGATTTCTGCATCAGCCGCACTCACTCTAATCCTCATGTACGTTGTACACTCCGGTTGTCGCTCACTTGCTTCCTTGAACTCCTCGCTCCTCGAAACCCGACCTACTTATTCTTGTTTTCTATAAATCATTCCATGGCTATTTTGT
>JBLKRX010000078.1:0-6432 GCA_047608075.1 Ferdinandcohnia humi | reverse complement strand
GTAATTTTAATATTGGGTGGCAAAACTCTGCAAAAAGTCTTGCGCAGTTATGCACTTTTTTCTTGCAAAATACAGCTCAATCTACTATTTATAAACTCTTTTATTATGGTAAGGATAGGAAAGAAAAAAATCTAATAAACTTACTCACTACTACAAAAAATTCAACAAAGCCTGTTAATAGAGCATTAGAAAATTTATTTAACCATGAAGCATTTGAATTTTTTGATCTTGAAACTGGCGAAAAAATATATAAAGAAACAAAAATTATTGATATAAAGAAGCGTAAAAAAGAGTCTTCTAGTTTGGATTTGTGGAATGACTTATAAAAAAAGCCCAGCTATGCAGATATATAAAGTGCCTAGCTGGGCTTTTGGGTTATTTCAATTCTTCCGTATTTTCATATCTGCTATCTAAAAAGTCAACTATATGAATAATGTAACCCTCAATTGTTTGTGGATTCCGTACACATGCCCCCCATTCTGGAAGACCGTGATGACATAAAATACAGTGGGAAATATGGTGTATGTCTTCTAAAGAAATCCTTATATTTTCTGTTTCTATTATTTTCGAGAGGATAAGTACACCATATGGGATATGTCCTATCATTACTCCTAACTCATCCATGATTATTCCAGTTTGTTTCCTATTCTCAATATTAGAATGATCAGCCGTTGGGAATAAGAATTTAAATTCCTCAAACTTTTTGCCAGCATGATCATATTCTAGTAATTTTCCAATATCATGAAATAAAATGCTTGTAAAAACTAAATCATAATTAGGAGCTGAACTTCTATGTTGCATTGCGCCATATAACATTGTATAAAGATGATCAATAGTATCTTTCCATACAATGTGCTGAGGATTTATAGACTCCGATTGAAGTTGATTCCAAATATCCTTCTTATGTGCTTTTTCAACTACGTTTATTAGCTTTATAATTGCTTGATAATGGTTATCTTCTTGTTTTAATATGAATCTTGCGAACCTCATTAAACCTACTGTATGTTTTAATAAGCCACCTAAATAATTATGATGAAATCCTTTTGCTGCTGGCCTAATAGAAAATTGGTCCCAAAAACGTTTCATTGCAGCTAAGGATATGTCCTTAAAAGGTTGTTCCAATTCATTTATATATGAGAAAAGTTCTACAGTAAAATCTTCAATATTTTGCTTAGTGTAAGCTAGAAAAGTGAAGGGATTAATATCTTCTTCACATGGTTTCATTTTATTTATAGTAAGTGATTTATGCCCCCGATAATCTTCTATTCTAGCCTCAACATCGAAAATAGAGAATTCTTCAAGTAAAGGGATAGTATTTTCAACGGCATTTTGGTTGTCCCATAATTTTGCATTTATCGAACCAAAATTATTACTAAATCTTATTTTTAAATATTGTTTGTTAGTTTTGGTTGATTCGATATTAAAGTCATTAAGAAGTAATCGTAATTTAACATTGATTCCTTTTTCAAATTCATTTATGTTGAAAATTTCTTCACCAGTAGGGAGAATAGGAGTTGGAAATTCTTTTAGGACCTGTTCTCTATCATCTTCAGTTAACTCAAATTTAACTGGGATAAAATCATAGAAATAAAATTTTATGTCATTCATTGATTATCACTCCTAAACTTTACACACTAAAGTGTAAAAGTTTTTTTATTTATCATTTTCTATATCATTTTAACTTAAATGTTTGATTAAGTAAGTAAAATTTGATTAATGTACTACCTTCCGTTGAAAATCAAGCTTGAAGATTTGAAACTACTTCCACTATACAAATAAGGGTATATCCAATTCCTATAATCGTTGTGCATCAGGAAAATGCGGATTTACAACGATAAGGAATTTCCAATATAAAAAGCCTGATTTCCCAATCCCTAAACTGAGAAATTCGGCTCTTTTTTTTTTTACCCCATAAAGAGGTACAGCCGACAAAATGCTGATATTATAGGCTAAGGCATTTTTTTATATCCTAAGTGGATGTAGGGATGGATTTAAAATCTAGATATAAATAAATATTCTCCTAGAAAGTACGTTCCGATCCGATCCAATGGTGATATGTGCGGGAGAAAAACGTTACCTGAGCGTACAAGATTTCTTAACTCGGTAAGAAAAGACAACGCATAATTGGCGATTTATATTCCCATCATCATAAACGTGCTTTTGCCAGCGATTTGAGAGAAAGTTCAAAGGTGCGCCTTCTGGAATTCTTCGTTTATTATTTTTTGTTCATCTCTTTAATGGTCACAATAGCGTGAAGCAATGACTCTCCTGATTTTATATAGAAGTGATTTCTAAGGCATCTAACAATGTTGGGGTATGTTTACGTAAGTAGTTAAGAACGCGGTTGTTCTTACCTAGTAATTTGATTTTGGTTATACTTTGAATTTTTAAAGGTTACTATTATTTTCTGTGGCTGTTTCACAACGCTTTATTTAGTTGGTTTTCTGGATATAAATCAAATATTAGGTAATTATATAAAATATGGTAGCAAAAAGGAAAAACGAGATGGATAGTTAAAACAATAATGGGGTAAGAGGGTTGAAAATGGATCAAAATAAAGCAAGTTTTTCTACTATATTTGTTCTCTCTATGATGAGTATAGGATTAATGAACCATGTAATGGTGATACCCATGTTACTAAGCACAGCAAAGAGGGATTCTTGGATATCTGTACTAATTTCAGGAGTTTTATTTTTGGGGTGGCTTGTTTTTCTACGAGTAATTATTAAAAAAACAAATTACTCCCATTTATTTACTTGGATGAAGGACCGAGTTGGTAAAGGTGTTGCTTGGGGTCTTTCTTCGGTTGCCTATGTTTTTATCCTTTTATTAATTGGAGTTACCTTAAAGGATATGATTGTTTGGACAGTTACTTCCTATTTCCCTCAAAGTCCAGCTTTCATCTTAGCCATAGTTTTTTTAATCATTTGTTTTTTTGCTGCGACATCTAGCTTTGCCACCCTATCTATTATTTCAGGTTTTTTACTTGTTTTTGTTGTTGCTTTAGGTTTTTTTGTCATGAGCCTAAATATTCCTCATAAGGATTACGCTCAAATATTCCCTATATTAGAACATGGTTGGAATCCTGTTTTGAAAGGCGTAATCTATAGTTCAGGTTCTCTAATGGAAGTTGCACTTATACTTTTCTTACAACACAAATTAAAACCCAACATTAAGGTTCGAAGTTTACTTTTCCTCGGAATTATCTTAATAGGATTAACCATAGGTCCCTTATTAGGTTCGATTGCTATTTTTGGTCCAGAAGAGGCTGCTAATCAGAGGTATCCGGCATACGAGGAATGGCGATTATTAAAAATTGGTAAATATATTGAACATGTAGATTTTTTTTCTATTTACCAATGGCTATCAGGTGGATTTATAAGAATAAGTTTAGGTTTGTTTATAATTGGACAGCTCTTTCCATTTGAGAACGATAAGAATAGACATTTATTAATAGGATTTAGCTCATTAATTACATCGTTGATGGTTCTTCTACCTATAAGTGATATGCAATTTGTTCGCTTTTTGCAAAATATATATTTTTATTTATCGCTTCTATTTTTACTTATCTTTTCTTTTAGCATTGGGTTATTAGCATTTTTTGAGGGGAAAAGGGGAGATAATTCTTGAAATATAATAAATATAAAAAACAAAAGGAACTGAACTCTTATCATACTACCTTTCAGAATACTGATGAAGTAAATGAAGAGAAAATTCGTTCAACTTATCAAAAAAGTGAGGATGTTAAAGTTGTACTACATAAATTTACTGATGAACAACAAGAAATAGATACCATATTTATCTATTGTGAGAATTTGGTTGATAAAAAACAAATAAATCAAATCATTATTCCACAACTAAAAAAAATGACAACAAAAAATGACTATAAAATATTCAAAGATTGCGTGGAATGGAATCAAGATGAACTAGAATGGACACCTTTAAAGGTGGAAACAGGGTTAAATTCCATCTCTTTAGAGATCTTCGATGGTAATTTAGTCATTTATTTTCCGGAATTTAGCGCTTTTTTTTCTGTTAGTGCATCCAATAAACCAAACCGTTCAACTGAACAATCCAATTACGAGGTATCTGTTCGTGGCCCAAGAGATAATTTCACAGAGGATATCTCAACAAATATTGCACTAATTCGAAAAAGACTAAGGTCGCCAACGCTATCTTATCAAACTTATACGATAGGAACAAGAACTCAAACTAAGGTGGGATTATTATATCTAGAAGATGTGGTTAATACGGAGATGCTAGATACTATTCGGGAACGATTATCTAATGTTGAGATTGATGGAATTATTAGTTCAACTCAATTGCAGGAGATGGTGTCCAAACAATCACTTTCTATTTTCCCACTTTCTGCTGATACATCCAGACCTGACTTTGCAGTTGAATGTTTATTACAAGGTAGAATAATCATAGTAGTAGATGGCTCACCATTAGTCATTATTGCTCCTGTAACCATTACTTTTTTGATTAAAGCAGCAGAGGATTCACATTTTAATTATTTACCCATGTCATTAGCTCGATTTTATAGATGGGCGGGATTTCTTTTAGCTGTCTACTTACCCGGGTTTTGGATGGCATTGCTTGCATACCATCAAGATCAAATCCCTTTTCCTCTTCTTGCGACTATAACTGTTGCAAGATCGGGGTTGCCATTTCCTGCACCATTAGAACTTATGATCGTTTTATTCCTGTTTGAAATGTTCCGTGAAGCTGGTCAAAGATTACCTTCCCCTCTTGGACAAACTCTCTCCGTCGTTGGGGGACTCATTATTGGAGACGCTGCAATTCGGTCGGGTTTTATTTCTCCTTCGGTCATCGTTATTACGGCTCTTTCTGCCATCTCAGGGTATACACTAGTGAACCAAATATTAGCAAGTTCAATATCCATTCTTAGAGGATTTGTTCTTGTTTGCTCGATTTTTATGGGTTTATACGGTTTTATGCTTGGAGGATTTATGATTGTCATTTATATGGCAAGGTTACGTTCTTTCGGAATCCCTTACTTAGCTTTAGTATTTCCGAAGTCTAGTTCAGATCTTTTCAAGGCGCTATTTCGGTTACCATGGAAAAGTTATAGAGAACGTGTTAGTTATGTTCGTACGCGGGATAGTACAAAGACGGATGAAGGGGAGTGACAATCCTGAAACTACGTAGGTTCTTTTTAATTAGCATACTAACTCTCTTTAGTCTGGTATTATCGGGATGTTGGAATATCAAAGAAATACAAGATATTTACTATGTTGCAGCACTTGGAATTGACTATAAAGATGAAAAATATATAGCTTATGTTCAATTACTGGACTTTTCTAATGTGGCTAAACTAGAAGGTGCTAGACCTGATAAACAACCACCGATTTGGATTGGGAGAGGTGAGGGAATTACGATGACAGAAGCGTTAAATCAATTATACAAGGATGCACAACAAAGACTTTTTTGGGGACATGTGTCTACATTGATTTTGAGTAATAAATTACTTGAGCAAGATATCAAATCCTCTATTGATTTTATAAATCGATATAGAGAAATACGTTATAATATCCAATTTTATGCTACAAATGAATCCATTGAAGACGTACTTAAAACAAAATCATTTTTCACTTTATCTGGACTCTCGACGATTCTTCACGAACCAAATGAAAGTTATAAGCAAAGATCCTACATACAACCCATTCAATTTTTCCAATTTATTCGAGATAGCAATCCTGTTGGGCAAACAGCTTTCATTCCTTCAATAAAAATATCCACTGAAAATTGGAAAGAGGAAGATAAAAAAGCACCATTGTTAAGAAATGACGGCGCTGTCTTTATAAGAAATAACCATCTACAAGGATGGCTTTCTGAATCTGATTTAAACGGTCTAAGATGGATAGATGAAAAAACTGTTCGATCTCCTTTGTGGATAGTTGAAGATGATCAACCGGTTGTTTCTATAGTATTAGAAAAACCAAAGGTGAGGATAACTCCAGTTATTACTAACGAACAAGTGAGATATAAAATTAACGTATCCTTACAAGCCGGAATAAACGAAAAGTTAAAAGAAATTAGTGAAAACAAGTTAGTTGCTAACACTGAAAAAATAATAAGAGCTGAGATTTTTAATACTTTTGAAAAAGGAGTGGAGATAAATTCAGACGTTTATAGGTTAGGTGAAATATTATATCGGGAGAACCCTCAGAGATGGAATCAAGAGATAAAAGAAAAGCCATTTTTTTTAAATAAGGATAGTATCGAGCATATCAACATACAAGTTAATTTAGTGAACTCAGGAAAATTGAAATACCAAGAAGGTCATTATTAGAGTGATTTAGCTAAATTTCACAAAAGTCAATTCTTTATGTATGAACTGCACCCCAATTGTTAGACACAACTAACAATTGGAGGTGCAGTTTTTTTATGGCAAAGTTTTCTCCAGAA
>JBLKRX010000077.1:0-7674 GCA_047608075.1 Ferdinandcohnia humi | reverse complement strand
TCTTCTGGAGAAAACTTTGCCATAAAAAAACTGCACCTCCAATTGTTAGTTGTGTCTAACAATTGGGGTGCAGTTCACTGTGAAAGGGATGGCTTTTGTTTATGTATGGTCTAAATAATCCTTCTCAAAAAATGCTCCAAAAATCGTTCCACTTCTACCTCTGTACAAACGTGAATCTTCGGTTCTCCGTCTGGAACAGGTATGGTTCTTCCATCTTCCGTTCCTTCAGTCGTTACTTTTACATGAACAGGAACTGTTTTAACTAAGCTTGAATCGATTGTAACTCCAACAGCGAGCGGATCATGCAGACCACAGCCACCAATGCCTGGATACGATTTTTCATAGAAGTTCATGTAATGCTCGACCATATTTGCAAAGAAGGTACCTACTTCTGTACCACGTTCACGCCACTTATCTACTTCTGTCTTCGGTAAAAGCGTTTGTAACGTAACATCGAGACCGACCATGGTGAGTGGTAGTCCTGATGAAAGCACAATTTCCGCCGCTTCCGGGTCCGTTATTATATTCGCTTCCGCATATGGTGTTTTGTTGCCTGGTACATAGACAGCACCACCCATGATCACTACTTCTTTAACAAGCGACACTATCTCTGGTGCCTTTTGCAAAGCTAGTGCAAGGTTCGTTAGTGGACCAACTGCTAAAATTGTAATTTCGTTTGGCTGCTTCTTCACTTCATCTATTATAAAATCAACTGCAGACTTCGTCTCAGCCGTTGTAGACGGAGAAAAGTCCAGCACATTCCCTAGACCGTCCTCGCCGTGAACAATTTTCGCGAAGTTGGGTCTATTTTCTCGATATAAAGGTTTACTTGCGCCTGCATATACTGGAACTTTTTTCCCAAGTTTCTCTAATACAGCCAATGTATTTCGAGTTGCTTCGTCAACGGAAACATTTCCAAAGCAGGTTGTAAAACCTTCCACCTCCAACTCTGGAGAATTCAATGAATACGCAATCGCCATTGCATCATCAATTCCTGTATCTACATCAAAAATCACTTTTTTCACTGTTCTGACCTCTTTTCACTTAGCTGTTTGTATTTTTTAAAAAAGCTTCGACTTCATTGAGGGGAGGCATGGACACCTGTGCGCCTGCTTTCGTTACAGTTAACGCCCCAACGGCATTGGCAAACTTAGTCGCTGACTGTAGGTCCTTTCCCTCAACTAACGCCGTTGCAAGTGCTCCAGCAAACGCATCCCCCGCAGCGGTTGTATCAACGGGAGACACCTTGTAAGGTTCCACTGAAAAAGTCTTATCGGACTTGATCACTACGACGCCTTTACTACCAAGCTTTGAAAAAACAGTGTCTACTCCTTTTTCTAATAACCCTCGGCTAGCCTTTGTCGCCGACTTCATGTCGGTAACCTCGCTATCTGTAATAATACTTAATTCACTTTCGTTTGGCACGATATATGTAACCTTCTTATATAATTCATCCGGGAGTTTTCGTGCAGGAGCTGGGTCAAGCATAAGCGGAACACCATATTTATTCGCAATCTCCGCTACCTCTAACACCGTTTCTAAAGGAATTTCAAGTTGAACCATTACAAGCTTTGCTTGTTGAAGTACTTGCTCGTGCTTTCTCACGTATTCGGGTGTCACATGGTGATTCGCTCCAGGGGAAACAATAATGCTATTCTCCCCCTCATCATTGACATTGATTAGGGCAACCCCTGTTGATTCACCCGGAACTCTCTCAATAGATGTAGTATCTACTCCTACTTCCTCAAAGCTTGATAAAAGCTGGTTCCCGAAACTATCATCGCCCACTTTCCCAAGCATTGCAACCGAAGCACCGAGCTTACCAGCCGCATAAGCCTGATTCCCACCTTTTCCGCCATTTCCCGTAAAAAAGCCCTTCCCAAGCACAGTCTCTCCCCACTCAGGACGCCTCGACACACTCACAACCAAATCCACATTCAAACTCCCAACCACCACAATCTCCGCACTCATCACTTATCCTCCTTTAAACAGGGAAGCAGGGGACCAGGGGGACGGTTCTCCTGGTACAATTTATCTTATTCCAATAAACGGTCCCTTTATTAATAGGATTTTATTAGAAAAGAACTAATTGAACTGTCCCTGCGGATCCTCTTTTTCCCTACTAAAAAAGATCCAATAGAACCTCCCTGCGGTCTCTCCCCAGTCATACTGTCACCCTTTAAATCCCATCCCAATCTTCATAATTCGTCCTATATTCTCTGCACAGTTTACAATATATTCTCTCGCATTGTTCAAGGCAGTATCTAATTCCACCACGCCAGGAACAACTGAAAAGAGTGCATCAATTCCGTGTTCCTGTACGATATGACTATCTTTACCTAAATGACCTGCAATGGCAATGACAGGGAGATTATGTTTCTTAGCCGCTTGAGCCACTCCAATCGGTGTCTTGCCATACATTGTTTGATTATCGATTTTCCCTTCACCTGTTATGACAATGGTTGCATCAGCAAGATGTAAGTCTAAATCCGTTGCTTCCATTACAAGATTTATCCCGCTTTTCAATTCTGAATTAAGAAACGCTAGTATCCCTGCACCTAGTCCTCCTGCTGCTCCAGAGCCAGGTACGTTACGAATATCTTTCCCTATTTTAGCCTGAACACAATCAGCAAAGTGATGTAGATTATTGTCTAAAAGTTCAACCATCTCTTGGGTTGCCCCTTTTTGCGGTCCAAAAATAGCTGAAGCACCATTATCCCCCACTAAAGGTGTATCAACATCACATGCTACTTCGATCGTTATAGATTCAAGGCGTTTATCTAGCCCAGAAACATCAATTATATCGATGTCTCCTAATTTCCCTCCACCAAAACCAAGTTCCATTCCATCGCGGTCTAAAAATCGTAGCCCTAACGCCTGAAGCATTCCTACTCCTGCATCATTGGTGGCACTTCCTCCTAAACCAATACATATTTTATCTACTCCATGACTAAGTGCCTCTAAAATAAGTTCACCCACACCATATGTAGTCGTAATAAGGGGATTTCTCTTTTGTGGAATTACTTGATTTAGCCCCGCTGCAGCTGCCATTTCAATTACAGCGGTTTTCCCATTTCCAAGGATTCCGAAGAATGATGGCACTGACTCCCCCAAAGGGCCAGTAACTGTCTTCGAAATAATCTTTCCACCCGTTGCACAGACAAGCGATTGAACCGTCCCCTCTCCCCCATCTGCCATTGGAATTTTAAGATAGGTTGCCTCAGGAAAAACACGTTTCAACCCTTCCTCAATAGCCACCGCTACCTCCGTAGCTGACAAACTCTCTTTAAACGAATCCGGAGCAATAATAATTTTCATGTTTCACCCCCAAAATATCAGTGACCAGGGGGACGGTTCTTCTGGTCCTATTTTTCGTAACAAATGATCCAGTAGAACCGTCCCTGTGGTCCATTTATTCTAACAAATGGATCCAATAGAACCGTCCCCGCGGTCCACATAGAAACGCCCCTGTGGCCCACTGCGGTGCCCCATAGCCGAGGTCCTCCAAACCCATCTATGCTTTAACAATAACTCCCCTACTAATCCCCGTTAGTCTTGCGATTTGCCTTGTTGACAATCCTTGTTCTTTAAGAGATTTTATCTGTCTATCTCGACCATCTTTTTTAGTTAATTTTTGAAGCTCAATACAATGGGTAACCTGACAAATCTCTTTTATGACTTCAACTGCTTCCCGATCTGAAAGTCTTTGATTTTCATGGATATCCAGAAAGGAATCTTCACTCTCTTCCTTATGAAAATCTCTGAAAAACCCTAATGCTCTCTTCTCATCCTTATCGATGATCCTTAAAATAAATTCCCTATCTATTATTCTAGATTTACCTATATATTCACTATAGCTACTCCATTGATATTTTGAAACATCCATCACAATTTTAGCCTTCACAGGGTTCTGATGGATGTACCTAATTACATTTAATAGATACCCGTAATCTTCTACGACTTCACTTTTGAACCTGTCCTGAAACAAATGCCCGTTTCGCTCATATTTTGTATTGTACCAGTATACAAAACTTGCGCCTATACGCCTCATCACAATTCCTAGCTCTTCGACCCCTTCTTCAATAAGGAGGTGAACATGATTACCCATTAAACAATAGCCATAAATTTTATATCTACTTTTATCCTTAAACTTATTCAATATCTTTAAAAACATATAGGCATCCTCCGGCTCTTCGAATATCATTTGCCGGTTAATCCCCCTTAAAACAACATGATAAATATTTGTCCGACTTTTTCTTCTAGCCGACCTTGGCATAGCATCACCCTTTGTTCTTTTTTAAAAATTTTAAATGGGAAAAAATGAATTGATTGGTTGTAGAGAAATAGTAACTTATTACGAGGTTTTAGGTGTGGAGAGTGGGGAGGTAACTATCAATTTTATAATACCACATTACTATACTAAAACCCTTTGATATTTCTTTAAATTTAAAACGAACCGGGAGAACCGTCCCTCTGTTTCTCCCTCTGGTTCTCCTCCCAAAGTCGTAGAAAATGTTCATTCTATTGTACATATTGGTAGAAATGGGTTCGAGATACAATTGCACTAGAGGTGATTAGGATGAAAATTTTACGAATTGTGTTAGAGACTATGAATCTAGAGGAAATGAAGGTGTTTTATCGTGATTTGTTAGAAATGCCGGTTATTCGTGAAAAGGATGATTTTTTCACTGTGCAAGCAGGGCAAACTCAAATCACGTTCACGAGATCTGTGCAGTTACCTTTTTATCACTTTGCTTTACGTACAAACATTGAGTATTTTACGTATATGTTTAAAAAGTTGACACAACATCAGGTTGAGTTTTTACCAGATGAAGAAGGTCAGGTAAGCATGTATTGGGGTGGACAACAGGTCTATTTTAAAGATCCAGACGGAAATATTGTAGAGTTTCTTGAGAGAAGTAATCCCTATGGTGAAGATTTTTCAGGCTGGTATGATGTCTGTGAGATTGGATTACCTTCTGAGAATGTCCCGGAAATGTGCGATTTTCTTCAATCAGTTCCAACAAAGGCACTGTCCGACTCTGAAACATTTCGTTTTTATGGGAATGAATTCGGTAATTTTGTTGTGGTTAAAAAGGGTAGACATTGGTACCCAACCGACCAACCCGCTACCATTCATCCACTAACTGTTGAGGTTGAAGGCACCAAGTATGAGGTATTAAAACACCCAACTCATCCATATACGATAAAAACGAAGGAATCATGGGCAACAGATTTTCCTGCTTTGCAATTTCGAATGGCACGCCCAACCGATAAATTCGAGGAGATTGTTTCTTTCTATGAAAAGGGATTAGGATTAACGAGAATAGGCGGATTCTCAGGTCATCAAGGTTATGATGGAGTCATGTTTGGTCTCCCGAATGCAAATTATCATTTAGAATTCACAAGTCATATAGATGGTACACCATGCCCAGCACCTACCAAGGATAACTTGTTAGTGTTCTACATGCCAGACTGGAATTCCATTGAAAACATTACAAACCGTTTAGCATCCATGGGCTATCACAAGGTTGAACCCGAAAATCCATACTGGGGCGAAGGCGGAATCACCATCGAGGACCCAGACGGCTGGCGCATCGTACTCTATCATTCTACAGGGTTATAGCAAAAAGAAACCGGGGGGACGGTTCTTGTGGACCACTTTTCAAAAAAAGGGGCCAGGAGAACCGTCCCCCTGGACCACTTAACTCATACCTCGCATCTTTTTGACCTATTCATCAATGGTTATGAATATATTAATCTAGACAAAAGTCGCAATCACTGATGGGGAGGTAAACAATGAAGAAGAGGATTAGTTTAATTATGATTTCGTTGCTGATGGGGTTACTTGGTTTTGCAGGGGGTATTTCTGCACAGACGGTTACATATGACCCTTCGTTAGCACATAAAGATGGTGCGATGGCCTATGAACATATGAACTATTTAGCTTATGAGATTGGTCCAAGAATTGCAGCTACTGAAAACGAAAGAAAAGCTGAACAATATATTAAGGGACAGTTCGAGCGAATGGGACTCAAAACAGAGGTTCAACCATTTCAATATACTAGACGAGGTACGACTTATTCTTCTTCCAATGTAATCGCTTATAAGCCAGGAAAATCTAGCAAACAAGTAATTGTTGGTGCTCATTACGATTCCGTTTCAGTTGGCCGGGGTGTAGATGATAATGCCTCAGGAGTGGGAGTTATGTTAGAAGTAGCTGAGGTCTTAAAGAAGATTAATACACCTTATTCCATTGTGTTTATTGCATTTGGTGCAGAGGAAGTAGGTCTACAAGGGTCTAACTACTACGCGAAAAATATGACTCAGGCTAAGATTGCAAATACGGTAGGTATGATTAATTTAGATAGCCTTGCTGTCGGTGACAATATGTATGTATATGGTAGTGCTGGGGAAGCTGGATTCATTCGGGACCAAGCGCTAGAAATCGCGAAAAAGAAAAAGTTAAACGTGGGAACAAATCCTGGTTTGAACCCAGCATATCCCGAGGGTACAACTGGTGACTGGAGCGACCACGCACCATTTAAGAGACTAGGCATTCCATACGGATACTTAGAAGCAACGAACTGGGAAATTGGGGATCTAGATGGATATACCCAAACCGTTAAGCACGGTGGAGTTTGGCATACACCTAATGATACCCTTGAATTCATCGAAAGAGAATACCCAGGTAGAATCCATGAGCACCTATCCACATTCAGTACCTTACTAACCGACTTACTGAAATTCATGAACAAAACTAGTACCTCGAAATAAAAGAATGAAACCAAGGGGACGGTTCTTCTGGACCACTTTTCAAAAAAGGGCCAAGAGAACCGTCCCTGTGGTTCACCCACCCAAAAAAGAACCAACAGAACCGTCCCCCTGGACCACCCACCCAAAAAAGAACCAACAGAACCGTCCCCCTGGACCACCCTCCTAACCACCGCAACCACTTTTTCGTTTTTATATGTTTACTACCTGGGCAAAGGGTCAAGACTGGTTGCTGAGGTGGTAAGTATGATTAGGGGACTTCTTATAGTAGCGATTCTCATTGAGTTGGGGCTATTTTGGTATGTTTACCAGGAGAATGCGCCCGTGGTTGTGGCGGATGTGCCACAGAAGAAGATTCATCATGAAATATTAAAGCAGATGCCTACGGATTCTGTAGTTCAAGCAGTTGAGGCATCAGGACAAGTTGATCCATTAACAGAAATAAAAAATAAATACGAGATGAAATTTCATGACCTCGAAGCTGAAACAAAAAAGAAAGCGAAGGAACTCCTCAATAGAGCCAAAAAGGATTTCGTCGAGGAATCAGAAGATGGAATCGCTGCTATCCAAGTCATGAGCACGTATTTCAATGAATTTAAGACCCTTGAGAAAGAAACCGATGACTCCTTCAACCAACTTTATCAACAGTTTGAAGAAGAACTTGAACTTAGTGGCTACTCTAAAGAAGAAGCAGTAGCATACAAAAACATCTATGAAGAGAAAAAGAAGGCTTTGCTAAAGAAGGCTTTGGACATGCAGGGGAGTACTGAGTGAGTCTAAAATGCCAACGTTTTTCTCCGAAAGGAGAAACTTCCTTCCTAAAATAATCGAGTAGGAGGGGATGACTAATCCCCGACCTCTCACACCACCGTACGTACCGTTCGGTATACGGCGGTTCAA
>JBLKRX010000076.1:0-8865 GCA_047608075.1 Ferdinandcohnia humi | reverse complement strand
GTTGGACACTCTTATTCTACCAAGAGGTTATTTTTATTCTCAAATCTCATTTTCATCCATTACAGGAATGCTGCTTCATTAGATCAATAACTTCAACAAAAAAAGCGATAATCCTTCTTAAGTTGGTAACCTCATTCTTTGATTCTTAGCACTCTCATTAGTTTTTTAAATGGAGTTGTATAGGAGTCTTGGTACTTCAGAATATGTTGTTTTAACTGAGACAAATTATTTTCTATAGATGGATGTACTTGAGTTGTATCATCAATGCTATACAATTCGATTAGAAAATAAAGGGTTTCCCATATCAAAAAGTCATCGTCTAATTTAAATAAAACTTCAATGACATTTGGAATGTAGTTAAACGCCTCTTTTGAAGACATACCTTCAGTAATTGATTCGAAGGAATGACTAAAGTACCATTCGTCATTATCTACCTTATCTTCCCATCCCACATATATTTCAAATAACCGACTATCCGTTTTACATCACACTCCAAACGTCAATTTTAAGTTCCACACAATAATCTTGTTTCCCTTCTTCAAGTACCAGCTGCATTTATTAAATAATAAATTAGACTGAAAGGAGCGTTAATCCTTCTTGGATCGCACCCTTTACTTTACGTCTACTAATTCACAAACTATAAATTTAACACTGCAATTTTTACGGCACAATATTGGGTCAGTACCAAACCACGTTTGAATATCATTTTCCGCTGTACAAGGTTGAATCCAACAAACTCCAAAACTAAATTTTCTATCTGCTATCGTTTTATATACTACGTATTGAATTCTATTATTTACATAATCACCACTGTAATCTATACATTTAGGATAATCTGTAAATCCCAATTGGAAATTTGATGTCATTTTTATAAATAGAAATCGCTTCAAGCCTTTCTCCTTTTACATCTAATGAAGGTATGTAACATTTAATCTCTTGATTATTAAGTTTCTTTTTGTATTCATATTGAATTAAATACCTACCCTTTACATTTGGTCTGATTAAATCCAAATTACCTAAATTTTTCCGGCTTTATTTATTTAATAAAAATTGTCTAATGATACGCATGGGTCTTAAGCTATCCTCATAAATATCACTTGTTACTGTTATTACTAACTCTTGTGTTGGTATGATAATAATATATTGACCACCAAACCCTAATGCAAAATAAAATAAGTTATCTTCAGTAAAGTCTTTTTCCTCGTTTAATCTATTAACCCACCAGTGCATTCCATAATAGCCAATATAATCATATGTCTTTAAATAAGGCGAAGCAGATTGTAATATCCACTCCTCAGAAACAATCCGTTTGTTATTATAACAACCTTTATTTAAAATCAATTGTCCAACCTTTTGCATGTCTTCTGGCTTTAATACTAACCCATCTGCACCTTTATTAATATTCTTCTTATCAAGGTACCATCTATACTCTTTAATTCCTAAAGGCGTAAAAAGATATTTAGAAGCAAACTCTTCCGTTCGCATGTTTGTAACTTGTTGCAGTATTGCTGACAAAATATGAGTGCACCCCGAATTATAGTTCATATGGGTTCCTGGTTCATTTATCAAAGGACGGTCAATAACAAATTTAACAATATCGTGATGATACACCATAGGTGAAAAGCAATTCCATTCCCCAAACTCTGGAAAGTCGAGCCCATCAGTCATTGTTATTAAGTGCCTGATAGTTAGAGACAATTTCCTTTTATCCGATTGTTCATTCAGAGTATTAGGAAAAAAATAGTATAAAGGTTCATCAAGTGACTTTAAATAATTTTTATCTAACGCTATTCCAATTAAAATAGATACAATACTTTTGGTACAAGAATTTATTTTATGAACCTTATCCTTTTGCTTTTTATTTTTGTAATATTCAAATACATATTTAGAATTTTGAGTAATTAAACAAGTATTAACCTTTTCTTTCTTTAGTGCCTTATACAAAAACTCATAATCCATTATAGTAACTCCAATAACATGTTCTTATTTTTTACCCTATATACTAGACGAAGGTTAAAATTTAAAGTTGCAACATTCTCCTTTAACCAAGAACTCAAAACTGAATAAAATATCAAATCAAAAATCAAAATGGGCCTAATACCAGGACTACTATCATTATACAAACCAACTTCTTAGGCGGGTGAATCACCAGGAAATAATGAAAGTGCTGTAAAAAAGTACCAAAAGTATTCAAGGAAACCCACATATAAAATCAGTTCTATGCAAGGTCGCGTGGGCAATAGCAAGGTCTAAAAATACTTTAATAGTAAATATTTTCAGCATCTTTCTGCAAGACGAGATAAGAAAAAGGATTTACAGGCTAAAATAGATTAATTATTTTTCAATTAACATAGAATTATTTACTGCTCTTATCTTGTTTAAAGTCCTTAATTATTTCATCAATTTTTTTATTTCTTTCTTGGTCTAATTTTATTTTCAAATCCATGAACTTAATTACTCTAACCATAAAATAAATTCCAAATACGATAAGTGCTAAATACAAAATAATAGGTAAGAATCTTAAAAACATTTTAACACCTCTTTTTGTAATGTGCTTTTTTCATTTCGTAATTCATTAACTTGTTTCGTTAGTTAAATAACTCTAACAAAAATAGGCGTTCCCTTCTTAATTACCTATCTATTTTTTAGAAAACTACAAGAGTAAATAAGAGTAAACCTAAGATAATATAATATGTTATTTTTTCTCCTTTCGGTGCATTTCTCTTTTCAATTATTCCATAAAATAGAATTACTAGAATTATTATATTAAATATTTTAATAATAATATCCACCAAAAAGAAACCTCCTAATTACATAGTACCTATGAGTGTAAAAGTCCATTGCACAATAAAGATACCGTTATATTTCAATTAAATTCCTCCTCTAACATTTAATTCTTTACACAAACCCACAACTCTTATTGACGTATTCTGAACACGTTACCTTGATAAGCTTTTCATTATCATATCACCTTTTGGGAAATTTTAGGATATACTCTATCGGATTGACACATAATTTGACATAGTAACTGATAATCTTTTATGTGTGCACAATATCCATTGTCTAATTTGAAACGGGGTATCTACTTACATTCATTTTCGTCTAAGAAAAGATAAAACACATTGATTACAAGAAAAAATGACGTGCCAATTCGCACGTCATTTACCAGCATATACCTTGTCATGAACAGTAATTTCCCCGGTTTTCACAACCGACGCATACACCCCGAAATGTAAATTCATCTCCTCATTTATCGTATTCAATAGAGACGCATCTCGCTCAAGTGTATCAGGGTCGATTGTAGTCATCGAACAACGCTCGCAAAAGGAATCGACCTGTAATTCTGTATTACCGATTACTAGCCGTTTTCCTATCCATTCTTTTTCAGAAACCGTAGGGTCATCCAATGAGACAAGCAGATTTGCTCTAAATCGACGGGGATCCACCTTCTTTCCCCACATTGTTTCAAGTTTGCGTAACGTCGAATCAGTGATTAGTAATATACTAGCCGCATCGACCGACATTAGTTCCGGGTTATCTGGGTGCGGTGCTCTAAAGTCAGTCATTGCTATTTTTCTACTAGAATATCCTTGTATTTCATGTAATAGCTCTTCATTCCACGAAAATGTTCGTCCATCAGGTGACGTTATCTTTACTTCATCGCCTGTAAACGTTGCCTGATATGAAAGCATAGTGGGAATCGTTCTTGCGGTAATAAAGCTATTCCAGCCAACCTTTGTTTCATCATAAAATGAATAAAAACGGTCCCCATATATTCCATATGTATCGATTTTACAAGAGTCCAAGCTCTCTCCAGCAAAGGATTTAACAGGAAAGCGGGTTATCCCACTTATTTTGCCAATCTCTCTCAAATTTTCTCCTCCTTATTCATAAAAAGATTCATTAACCAATATATGTTCCTCTTTATAATTTTTTATATCTTTTACTTCTATTAACTTTAGAATATCTTTGTAGTAATCCTGATAATCCGCTTTATACTCTTCCAATCTATTAATATCACCTTTATCTAAAGGATAAATAAAAAACGGTACATCTCCTTGATTTGCTAGCTTTTCCTTCAGTTTTTGTAGTTTCTCTATGTCCCCATTTGTCTCAATCCAATGTGATTTTCCATCAATTAGACAAGCAATTTTTATTTCAAAGTGTGTATCTCTTCTACCTGAATAATAACTAGGAACAAAAGCCACTTCCTCCATCTCTCCCCATTCTATAAACGTAGGAACCACTTGAAAATAAGGGCTAGCTTTTACTCCATCGAAAGTGACAAGATAATAATTAAAAAATAGCAATAGCCAGGCTATAAACGGAACAATCATTACTAAAAAAAATCGTTTTCCGCTTTTTACAAAATAAAGACAAGGAAAAAACCAAATGACGATAAAAATCATAACAAGTATCGTAACATTATATTCAGTTGCAAAAGCAATTGCGTCCTCAGTATTAAAAAGAAAATCTTTTACAAACATTGGACCTACAAAAAAGAAGATGAGTAAGAATATACCAAGTAGTATTAATAAGATACATCCCATACAACTGAAAAATGAATTCTTTGGAGGCACTTTCGTTGTTTTTTTGGTTTCTGCATTTATTTCTTTCAGTTTATTATGATCCATCTGACACCTCGTAGATATCTTTATGAAAAATGCATTTTTAGTATATTCGACACTTTTAGCATTCTTCCTTTTTTGGTAGTGGGGGAATGAAAAATAGACAGACCCATACAGATCTGTCCCTACATCCTTATACAGTTATCTCCTTCGGTAAATTTACAGCTTTGTTTTCTTTTACCCTTCCCTTAAAGGACAGGTACGTCCAAACGCGGATGACTTTTTCAAATGGCCCTGTTTTGAAGTGGGAGAGATACCACTTGCTCACTACGTATTGGATAAAATAAATCCCGATGCAGACGAAGAAACCGTTTAGTACCCCAAGTTTTCCGAACTGTCCAAGCCCATATCCATAATAAATAGTCGTACAAATCACTGTTTGCATGAGATAATTCGTAAATGATAGTTTTCCAACTGCTTCAAAGCCTCTAAGCAGTGAGGAATTTCCAGCGTACACGTATAGTAACCCAAAGCTACATATATACCCAAGGGCGAGGAGATTCGCTCCTAAGAGGTCGGCAACTCCGACCCAATTTTTTGAAAATGACAACAGATCGCTGCTTTTTAATAGAATTCCAACTGGAACAAGTGTCAGTGCTCCAATTTTATATAAGAAAGCCTCTTCCTTTGGCTGAGTAAATAGGTTATTCTCAGCTGCATACATTCCAAATAGGAACAAAGGGGCAGAAAGAAGCGGACTTAGTAAAAGGATAATTACATAGGCATACTCCGGAAGAATTAATGGTACCTCACCATTTCGAAATGATAGGATTTCTGAATAACCACCTGTGGCGTATACGTCAATTGACTCTACTACATAAGATTCCAGGACATCTCTTTCCCGTGCCGTTTCCTCTAGATTTCCGTAGCCAAGAAATGGTGTTAATACGAATAATGCAACTCCCCAAATGAGCATCGTTTTCTTTTTGCGCTTTAAGAAGAGTAGTAAAAAGAATCCCATTATGCCGTAAAACATGAGAATGTCGCCCTCCCACAAGAAAGTCGAGTGGAGGATTCCGATAACAAGTAAAAACAAGGCGCGACGGGCAAAATGGCGTTTTACTTTTTTCCCTTTATTTACGAGGCTATGCTTCATTTTTATCATTCCATATCCAAATAAAAACGTGAAGATTGGCATAAAGCTTCCTTCAACAAGAATTTTTATAAATTCCAGACCTACAAGGTCTACTTTCGAAAGGGAAAAAAAGTCGATTTCATCCTTTCCCCACATTCCATACTGAAAAATAAGCATATTAGCAACCAAAATACCAAATAGGCTTAGACCTCTCATTCCATCAATTGTTTGTATTCGTTTGTTTGTTGTTTGCATGTTCTTTCTCCTTTGAATCTTGATAGTTACATTGTAAAACGGCAAGCTTACATGCATAAAAACGGTACATTACGAGAAGATTAATTCTTTTTTTATAGATTGTAAGATAACGGAAAGAAATTGGAGAATCCTGAAAAAACTTGTAAGGTTTTGGTAAGGTTCATATGGTACGATAACAACGGGTGATGATACGTGGAACAAGCAACTATTTTAGTAGTCGATGATGAAAAGGCAATTGTAAAAATGCTTGAAACAGTTTTACAAAAGGAAGGGTTTACGAACATTTATTGCGCGTACACTGCAAACGATGCGTTACAGATCCTTTCTGAAACAAAAATGGATATTATCGTGTTGGATGTGATGCTTCCTGATAAAAGTGGGTTTGATATCTGTCCAAAAATCCGTGAAATTTCAGATGCATACATCCTTTTTGTGACAGCTCGAGTATCTGATTTGGATGTGCTAACTGGGTTTGCGATTGGGGCTGATGATTACATTACAAAGCCATTCAATCCATTAGAAATTGTGGCTCGAATAAAAGCAAGATTACGCAGACAGTCAAGAGTCCAACAGGTCGCGAGCATCGTTGACAAGAAAAAGCGATATGACTTTGGCCGCTTTGTAGTGGATGAGGAAGCGGGGGAATTACGAGTTGGGAACGAGCTCGTAAAATGTCCTGCACAGGTTTTCTTACTATTACTCTATTTATGCAAACATCCCAACCGTGTATTTTCAAAGGATCAGTTATTGGAGGCCGTATGGGGATTCGATAGTTTTGTAGATGACAATACGGTAATTGTTCATATAAGAAGGATTCGCGAAAAAATTGAGGTAGACCCAAGTAACCCACAGCATCTTGTGACGGTACGGGGCCTCGGATATAAACTAGTAAAGGAGAAGGAAGCGTGAAATCGTTAAAAAGAAGGATTGGACTTCATTTTTCCATGCAATTTCTCCTTATTTTTGTATTTGTTTTTGTCCTCCTCCTCGTTCTTCTCTTCATTCTTGTTGGATATATCGTAAAATCGGAATTAAAGACGAACTATCCGGTGGCGTTACTAGATGGGATTGTTACTGACACCTTAATTGAAGATGGGAAAGTAGATGTACAGGAACAGTGGAAAAAAGAGGTCACATCAAATAACATGTGGCTGCAGGTCATTAATAAAGATGGAAGTCAAATCTATGAAGTAAATACACCAAAAGATGTTCAGGAACGCTATACAGCTAGCGAATTGTTGGAGATGCATGAGACAGAGAAGCTAGAAGTATATTCTGTTCATATCCAAATGGATGGGTATAATAAATCGTATCTTTATATATTGGGATATGAAAATAAGATATTGAAGCAATTAACCTCGTGGGCTGCTACGTACCGGGAAAACAATCAAATGGATATGCAGGCGCTTGAAAAGGAAATTAGCAATAAGGGTTATTTGCATATTGTGGATCAAGAGGGGAAAGTGATTCATTCATTGGGGAAGGAGTCTCTTGAGGAAAAATATGCAACACTTGAAATCATTGAGAGAAAGCTATATCCAGGTAATTATGAAACAGATGCTACTGTTTACAATGATACGGATACAGGATTTACGTGGATATTTTATAGCTATAATCAATCAGAAAGAGCGAGTGGTTCAAGCTTTTTACATGCAGTGACGCTATCGGTTAGCCTTTTTGCGATTGTCCTTTTAGCGATTAGTATTGGTGTGACAGCGTGGCATGCCAATCGGTACGGTCAGCCGCTGCTACTATTTATTAGCTGGTTTGAACGGCTAGGGCAAGGTGACTATAAAACCTTAACCGAAAAAGAGAAAAAGAAAATTTTTACACGAAAAGGAAAAATCCGCTCGAAATACAAGCTATACCAGGAGGTCATTCAATCCTTTTCCAAAATGGCTGCAAATCTTGATAAGGCACGAAAAGATCGGGAACGGCTTGAAAAAACGAAGGAAGAATGGATGACCGGCATTTCTCACGACCTGCGCACACCATTAGCTACCATCCAAGGCTACGGCCATATGCTTGAAAGTGGGCAATATGAGTGGTCCCAACAGGAGTTAACCGATATGGGCAAGACCATCCGTGAAAAGGGAACCTACATGCTTTCCTTGGTTGAGGATTTTTCATTAGTGTTTCAATTAAAAAATAACAAGATACCACTATCGATAGAAAAAATAGACCTAGTGAAGCTCTCCCATCACAAGGTGCTTGATTTTGTAAATGATGTGACATGCCAACATGTGTCGTTTGCGTTTGAGACGGGTAACAATGAGGCGCTTTTTATCAACGGTGACCGCAACATGCTGAACCGAGTGCTTGATAATTTATTGTACAATGCGGTAAAGCATAATCCTAATGGGACACAGGTGAAGGTGTCTACCTTTAAAGCGGGGGCAAATGCTGTCATAAAGGTAGAAGATAACGGCGTTGGTATGGACGAAGAAACTAAGAATAACCTCTTCGATCGCTACTACCGTGGAACAAACACCGAAGAAAAAACAGAGGGAGCCGGCTTAGGACTCAGTATCACCAAAGCCATCATTGAATCACATGAAGGAAAAATCGAGGTCGTTTCGGAGGTTGGAAAGGGTACAACATTTGTGCTTACATTTCCGTTGGTGGGGGATGATGGGGTGGTTAAGTAGTCTGCGGGCGATTCATGGACAGGCGGTGGTTCTTAGTTGGAGGGCTACCTTGGATGTGGCTTGAAATAAGACAACTGAAGTAGACTAGGTGGTAGACAACTATAGTTGGTCAGACTGGGAAAGTGGCCAGCGGGTAACTGTAGTTGGTAACCTTGAAAGGTAGGGCAACTATTGTAGTTGCTCTTTTTTTGTTCGCCCAGCATGGGCGAACTCTAACGGGTGAAAGTCCCGAGTACGACCTGGTAGCGGTAAGTACATA
>JBLKRX010000075.1:0-10444 GCA_047608075.1 Ferdinandcohnia humi | reverse complement strand
CGGTACAATACCGAGTTCATGCCCTGCAAGCCGCCTAACGAAATAACCTGTCTAACTTTATGGGGTCACTTCAGGTATGCCGGCTTTTTTACATTAAAAGTGTATCTATGGCAGTTGTTTTCTTAAATGAATAGTAAAAGGCTAAGTGCCATGACAAGCATTCCTGCGATTAATCCATAAATGGATAGGTGCCCACTGTCATATCGTTTTGAGGCTGGCAACAATTCATCCAATGAGATAAAGACCATAATACCTGCCACTGCTGCAAAAATGAGTCCGAACATAATATCGTTTAAGAATGGCATTAGGATGAGAAAGGCAACAAGGGCTCCAATCGGTTCAGCCAATCCTGAGAGAAATGAGAGCTTGAAAGCTCTTTTTTTATTTCCTGTTGCAAAAAATACTGGAACAGCTACAGCAATTCCCTCTGGAATGTTATGAATAGCTACAGCTACAGCAATGGCAATACCTAAACCTGGATCTTGTAAAGCGGAAGTAAAGGTAGCAATACCTTCAGGAAAATTGTGTATTCCAATTGCAAGTGCTGTAAATGTTCCCATCTTTAATAAAGCGGAGTCATTAACTGGTGGAGAGCTGTTCATATCTTCTACTTTTTTAACCTCATGGGGGTTACTACTCTCAGGCACAAATTTATCAATTAGAGCGATCAGCAGGATTCCTCCAAAAAATCCGGCAACAGTCATCCAGTTTCCTAGTTGTTGCCCCATCTCTGAGACTAAGGCATCCTTTGCTTTGACGAAGATTTCTATCATGGAAACGTAGATCATAACCCCGGCTGAAAAACCTAAAGTCCAGGATAAGAACTTTGTATTTGTTCTAGATGTAAATAACGCAATCAGACTTCCTATACCGGTAGCTAGCCCTGCGAATAATGTTAAACCAAATGCTAGTAACAAATTTTCATACATAGCCATCTCTCCCTCCGTACAATATATTCCATAAAAGTTTCATTATTTCTAACTTATTGTCCATATGAATAAATGTTTCCTTTATGCAACTTTTAAGTGTATCATATGTTCAGTTTATAGTTTTGTCAATCATTTTTTAATAATTATTATAATTATGGCTAGTACAAATTATGTTTAAAGATGATTAATTTTGCCAAAATATAAAAAGGCAGCTGATACACATGTATCAACTACCTGCACAATTTATATTTCGCCTTCAGGTACGAAGGTTTTACAGTCTGTTTCTTTTTGCTCTTCTGCAGTGTTCCCAGTATGACTGACTACATATATTCTATCCGCAGTACATTTATTTCCTGACCCCCAATAATGGCAATTCTTGACTTCGCATAAAACATCTTGTGCCATTGTACTACACCTCTTTCAACTAGAAAATGGTTGAGCATTTTTATTTTCCCCGAGGATAGTAGGTGGATACAAGTAACAAAAACCATATTTGGGAGTGTTGGTCTAACTGGGTGCTTTAAGGGAACTTACTGGGCAAGTTACCGAGGAGTGGTGATCTTATAAAGAGCTTTAACTGCCTTTAGTTAGCCAGTTAATACTCATTGATGTTCCTTTTGCGAACTCTTAAAAGTACTCGCATAACGACATGTTCCACAAGTGATGAACTATAACATAAATATAAGGGTACTCACCTATCTTGACTCAGTCTGTGAGTACCTATTCCGAACCGGGATTGTTTTTTAATCCGTTAACTAGTTAAGTGCCTTTTTCAAGGTCCCTAGATTTTTCTTCATAAGCGTAAAATAGTCTTCATTCTTTTCCATTTCTTTGTCTGTAACAGCTTCTAGATTATGAAGTGTTAGACTTTCAGTTTTTGTTTCCTTTTGGACAGTTTCGGCAATTTTTGAAGGAATATTTTGTTCAAAGATAATATATTTTAAATTATGCTCTTCTGCCGTTTCGATTATTTTCTTAAGTTCCTTTTGGGAAGGTTCATCAGAAGGGGAAAAACCAGTAATGCTAATTTGTCTAATACCATACCTAGTTTCCCAATATCCATAAGCAGCATGGGCTACCAAAATTTCATTTTTGTTTGCAGAATTTACCGTTTGTTTCATTTCATTGTCTAAGGAAACTAACTGTTTTTTTAACGTTTGAAAATTTGTTTCATACATTTCTTTTGAATCTGGATTTAGTTCAACTAATGCATTTTTAATATTTTCGGCTAAAGTAATGGAATGAATAGGGTCAAGCCAAATATGAGGGTCAATACCATCATGATCGTGGTCTCCCTGCTCATCATCGCGGTGTTCATGATCATCCACTGAAACGTATTCGATACCGTTTCCAGCTTCAACAGGTACCACTTTTTCATTTTTTAATGTTTCTAAAGCGGTAGTGACAAACCCTTCAACTCCTACACCCGTATAAATAAATGCATCGGCTTCTGCTATATCTGTCATATCCTTTGGAGTTGGCTCGAAAGAGTGAGCATCAGCACCAGTTGGGTAAACACTTTTTACTAGAACATCATCACCACCGATTTTTTTTGTAAAATCTAATAATGGAAATACTGTCGTGTAAATTATTAATTTGCCTTCTGTAGCATTATCGTCTGCTTTCTCAGCAGTATTATTTGCTCCACACGCAGCTAGAAAAATGCTAAGTAGTAGGAATATGAACATATTAAATAATTTCTTTATCATGTAAACTCTCCTCTCAAGAGCGAAAAAAGTAAGTCAGAAAGTCCCTACATCTATATGTGGAGGGATGAATGTAATAAGAAAAATAAAATTCACACGTAGATTAAACCTCGACTGTATAAAGTAAACTCCTCCGGCGGATGCCTCAGATTTTTTTTAGGAAGTTTTTCGAGCAAGTTCAAAAAAATCTGGGCGCAAATACGTCAAGGCGTATTTGATATTCCTTTGCTATTATATCGTAATTATTCCGATTTGAGAACAAAAAACTCTTGAAAATAGTTTGCCCACTTTTTTGATAAGAAACGAGGTTGTTTTTGACATATATAGAGGTAATACTTTCTAAGTAACCTGTTAGGTCTTATGTACTAATATTTTTCAAAACTATTAATTATATTAAACCCTTTTTGGTAATATAGAAAATAGAAAGTTTCTTGAGGTTTACTATTAAAAGAGAAGGTGATAGTTTGCGTTTGCTAGACAGTATTTTGGAATATAATGAGCAATTTGTTGAAACAAAGGAATATGAAAAATACCAAACAACAAAGCTTCCTGACAAACGAATGGTTATCGTTACATGTATGGATACTCGATTAATCGAGCTTCTACCAAAAGCGATGAATGTTAAAAATGGAGATGTGAAAATAATCAAGGTTGCAGGTGGAATTGTTGCCCATCCATTCGGAAGTGTTATGAGAAGTATATTAGTTGCGGTATATGAATTAAATGCAAATGAGGTTTGTATTATTGGTCACCATGATTGCGGGATGAGCAATATTAATTCAGATGGATTATTAAACAAAATTAAGGACAGAGGAGTTACACAAGAAAGAATAGATACTCTAACATATTCTGGCTTGAACTTAAAAAAATGGTTTGAAGGCTTTACTAGTGTAGAGGAAAGTGTACGTCATAGTGTTGAACTTATTGACAATCATCCATTACTACCCGCAGATGTTCCCGTTCATGGACTAGTAATTGACCCAAAAACAGGAAAGCTAGATGTGGTTGTTAAAGGTTATTAAAATTTGAAGGAGGTAAAAGTGCCTCCTTTTTACTTTGGTTAAAAGAGATTTCTTTTAGTCCAATTTAACCTGAACTTCTAGAAAATCTGTTTTATTTATTGCCACTAATGGTTACGATGAGTAATATATGTAAAGGCACAATGTCATAAAAAAGACACAGGAAAATTTGTCAGTATGGTGTACTCTTATGTGTAGAGGTGAGGAATGTGAAAAAAATAGGGATATTTCTTTTAATAGGTATATTTATTGGACTGGTAGGATGTAATACAACGACTGAAAAAAATGGTGAGGAGCCTATTGAGCTCATTCCAATTGCAGTAGAAGTCGAAATAAATCCAACCACAGTTACTCTAGAAGAAGAAGTAACAATAGAAGCGACAGTTACCCAAGGTGATGAAGCTGTCGAGGATGCTGATGAAGTTAAGTTTGAGATTAAGGAAAAAGGTGTCGATGAAAGTGAGTTCCTTGAGGGGGCACATCAAGCTGATGGGGTGTATTCCATTAAGAAAACATTTGAAAAAGATGGAATTTATGAAATAACCGCACATGTTACGGCTAGGAGTATGCACAATATGCCTACAATCGAGGTAACTGTTGGCAATCCGAATGTCGATGAAGAGCAATCAACAAACACAGATACAACGGAAGGTTCACATTCACATGAGCATGGACATCATGGAAATGGTCAGGTTTCTATTGAATTACAAGTTGATGAAGAGTATACAAAGGGTGTTGAATCAACATTGACAGCACTGTTGGAGGAAGTGGATGTTCCTTTAACACATGCTAATGTACGATTTGAGATTTGGAAAGATCAAGCGGAAAAACATGAATTTATCGATGCAACCGAAGTAGAGGACGGAGTATATGAGAAATCTTATACTTTTACTGAAACAGGAAAGTATCATATTCAAATTCATGTTGAAAAAGGTGATATACATGAACACTTATCTAAAACAGTAACAGTAAAATAAACGAGGGAGAGCATCATTAATGATGATGTTCTCCCTCATTTTTTTCTGGTACAAAATCAATACCCCCAGGATGTAAGGGATGGCATTTTAAAATCCTTTTCAATGTAAGCCATCCTCCTTTTATAGCTCCAAAGCGTTTAATTGCTTCAAGTCCGTATTGAGAACATGTCGGATAAAAACGACATGTAGGCGGTTTTATAGGGGAAATAAATCGCTGATAAAAACGTATGATTCCAATGAATACAGTTTGTAGCATTTTTTATACATCCCTTACGAATATTAAGTATCTATACTATACTATAGGAGTGTTAGAAAAGCATCTTAATTAGATAAGCATATTTCTGATTTCTGGAAATCAAATTAAATAGATGAAAAAAATCGGAATTCGCGATATGATAGAGAAGAAGTAAATGATAAGGAGTGGTAAGAAAATGCCATCAGTTGAAAGCTTTGAACTAGATCATTGTGCAGTGAAAGCTCCATATGTGAGACATTGTGGTGTACACAAGGTTGGGAGCGATGGAGTTGTAAATAAATTCGATATTCGTTTTTGTCAGCCTAACAAACAAGCAATGAAGCCAGATGCAATTCATACACTAGAGCATCTATTGGCTTTTAATATACGTAAACACGTAGAAAAATATAATCATTTTGATATTATTGATATTTCTCCAATGGGATGTCAAACAGGCTATTACCTAGTCGTTAGTGGTGAGCCTACAGTGTCTGAAATTATCGACCTTCTTGAAGATACTATGAAGGAAGCTGTTGAAATTACAGAGATTCCAGCTGCTAATGAAACTCAGTGTGGACAAGCGAAGCTTCATGATTTAGAAGGGGCTAAGCGTCTTATGAGCTACTGGTTAGCTCAACCGAAAGAAGAACTTCATAAGGTATTTGGATAATAGATATACCTCAGCCGAAAAGCTGAGGTTTTATGTTTTTTATTAAGGCTGTTTTCGTAAACTTTGTTGTTTTGATAATATGCAATAATAAATAAACGAGAAAATAGAACTTTTCCAAATAAAATACGTCTTGTTATATAAAGGGGGAGTTTATCTTGAAAAATTTTAAATATTTGATTGCTTTTATTGGAATCATTTCAATTTTTATAGCAGGTTGTTCAAGCGTAATAAAAGATGAAGAACAGTACATAGAAGTTGAACAGCGTGTTGGTAATGAAAATAAATATGAAGAATTTAAGAAAATTACTAATAATGACCAAGTTCAAAAGGTGAAAGAAATATTGGATGATATTAATTGGGAAAATGCAAAAGTAAGTATGACACGACCTCCTGATTACAGGTTTGCCTTTCAATTTAAGAATCCAGATATAGAAGCAAAAGCGGTATTATACGAACTTTGGATAAGTCCAAATAAAGATAAAGTGGAACTCGTAATAGACGCTGAAAGTAAATATACTCAATTGGATGTAAATGAGTCAGCAGAACTATTTGAAATAGTTACTAGTGGAAAATTATCTGAATTAAAATAATAATAGGATCTCAAATGGAGGTCTTTTATTATGCACTACTCAGCTTTCTACAGTTGTATAATTTGATTTTTGACAAACTGAAATAAGCATTTGTTCCACACGTTTATCAAATGCCAAATTTTTGCCTAATTCAAGCCAACTGAAACAGAAAAGATAGTTATCTAGATATTTGGTTGCAACTCCTTGAAAACGTTCCAGCCAATCATTTAAACGGTGGTGGAAGTTATTAACGTACTGTATATGATATATTCCTCTTTTTACACGTTGTTTTTGTCTTTCATTTATAGCTTCGTGTTATAAACCTTTAATTTTGGCAAATATCTTGTAATTCGTTGCTGTATCAGAGAATAACAAAGCTGACGAGTCGATATAAACGCCAATTACAAGGTCTATTTCTTCTGCTTTAACACGCACTCTGCCAGCTTTTCGAGCTATTACACTACCATTACGGTCTTGGCTACAACTACTGCGATTTTGAGATTTGAAATCCCCCTCTTTTGGTCTTTGCCGCCACGTTCTTTAGCCTCTCTGTGTGTAATTTTTCGCTTTCCTTTATTCGATGTCTAGCGCAAGTGTCCTCCCCCCCTCGAGGTCAAATAACCTGTTGCAAGAAAAGTCAAAGAATGACCTTTCTTCAAAAGGTTATTTGCTTGTTGGACATGCACAGGAGGTGCTGACGTCAACGTTCGCCACTGGTCGTGGCGGGATTTTAGTTGACGTTCCTCTTTCAAGGCGCTCGCGTATTATTATAATTTTGGTGGGATGCGATATTTTGTTCCTTGCTCAAACGCATATGCTAATTTTAGTAGAGTTGGTTCACTATAGGCAGTTCCAGTAAAGGTAATACCTACTGGCTCCCCTTCTGGTGAATAACCGGCTGGTACTGTTATTGAAGGATAACCTGCCTTAGCTGGAATCCCAGCACCTATATTATTAGGAAACACAATTGCATCTAAGTGATGTTCCTCTAGTACATAGTCAATTCCATTTATTGTTGAGTGATATTGATCATTTTCAAGGGCTTGTATGTACTCTTTTTCGGTCAATGAGCCACTTGTTTGTTCTGCTTTTTCTAATAGAACCTGCCCGTATTTGAGCATCTTTTCTTCATTTGCATTGTTAAATGCAATCACATCTGCCAATGAACGAATTTTTACACTTGGCTCTAATTTACGTAAGTAAGCATTTAAATCGACCTTAAATTCATAGGTTTTCATAGCTCCATTTATTTTTGGAGGAAGGTATTTTTACATCATCAATAACGGTCGCCCCTAGCTCTTCTAACTTCTTTATAGCTTTGTTAAGGACATCGCGTTTTTCTTCACTGATATAATCAAAATATACATCTCTTGCAATTCCTATCCTAGCATCCTTTAATCCATTTATGTCTAGAAAGCTTGTGAAATCAATTGTTGCAAGTTCCCCACTCGTAAGCGTGATAGGGTCTTCAATGTCGAAGTATGTGAGTACTGATAGTAAATATGCTGCATCTTTCACTGTTCTAGCCATAGGACCAGCTGTATCTTGTGTATGTGCGATTGGAATAATGCCTCTGCGACTGACTAATCCGACAGTTGGCTTTATACCAACAAGAGAATTCTGACTAGCAGGGCTAAGGATTGAGCCTGATGTTTCAGTTCCCACGGCAACCGTTGCAAAATTAGCTGCAATTGCAGCACCAGATCCGGCACTTGAACCACCAACGTCAAAATTTCCTGGACCATACGGATTGAGAGTTTGTCCACCACGTGAACTATAACCACTCGGCATCCCTTCCGTCATAAAATTAGCCCATTCTGTCATATTTGTTTTTCCAAGAATCACCGCACCTGCCTCGCGGAGCAGAAGTGCTACATGTGAATCGTCAGGAGCATATGAATTGGATAATGCTAGGGAACCAGCAGATGTATGCATTTTATCGTTTGTATCGATATTATCCTTAAGTAAAACTGGGATACCATGTAATGGACCGCGTGGACCGGCTTTTTGTCGCTCCACATCAAGAGAACTTGCAATATGTAACGCATCTGGATTAATTTCAATTATTGATTTTAGCTTAGAATCAAAGTTTGAGATTCTATCTAAATACATAAGCACTAACTGTTGTGATGTAAGTTCACCGTTTGTTAGTTTTTCTTGTATTGAATCAATCGTTGCTTCAAGTAACCAGCTATCGGATAGGTTATGAAGGTATTTGTTTTCCATACTGTCTCTCCCTTATTTTTCGGTTTTTGTTTCATGGTCATTTTTCACAAATGGATTATCCTCAAGCTCATCTACTGTATGCTTGTATTGGTAAGCTTTAGATGTAGTGCTTACAGCAAGAAATAATACAATTAGTACTATAATAATTCCAATGATTAAAACGGCAAGCATACGAATCCTCCTTGTAATTTTCTCTTATTTTATCATGTACAAGGATAGTTAGCATGTAATAAAGGAGGAATCTTATAAAAATTACAAATGTATGAATTTTACGATAAAAATATTATAAAAAAAGTGGTTTTGGTAGCGTAGAAAGGGGGTATGTTAAAAATAAGGAGGAGATTGAAATGTCATCACAATTAACAGAGATTGTTAATAAGCAGATTGCGAATTGGAGTGTTCTTTATATTAAGCTACATAATTACCATTGGTTCGTAAAAGGCCCACAGTTTTTTACGCTGCATGTAAAATTTGAAGAGCTTTATAATGAGGCAGCACTTCATATTGACGAATTAGCAGAAAGATTACTTGCTCTCGGTGGACAACCTGTTGCAACTATGAAAGAAATCCTTGAAGTTTCTTCAATACGAGAAGCTGATGGAAATGAAAATGCTGAGGATATGGTTTCAGTAATTTCAAATGACTTCTCGATTTTGACAGGTGAACTTAAGGAAGGAATGAAGATTGCTGAAGAGGCAGATGATGAAACGACTGGAGATATGCTCTTAGCGATACATCAGAGTTTAGAGAAACATGTTTGGATGCTTCAATCATTCTTAGGTAAGTAACGATTGACCATGAAGTGAGAAGGTAAGAGTGTAGACAAAGCAGATTTTAACTTAGTCTACATTCTTTTTTATTTTGGATTCATAGGATCATTTTACCTAGCTGACTTGGAGTCTCTTCAATATTCTGAACCGTTCTTCTTGTTGAAAGAGGGGTTTTGTACTATTTTATATTTAGAAGGGGAGGAGTAGAAGATGATTGATTTGCGCAGTGATACTGTAACTAAACCAACAGCTGAAATGAGAAAGGCAGCATATGAAGCGGAAGTTGGGGATGATGTATATAACGAAGACCCAACTGTTAATAAGCTTGAAGAAAAGGCTGCTGAGATGCTTGGAAAAGAGGCAGCTTTATTTGTAACGAGTGGTACTCAAGGGAATCAAATTGCAGTCTTGACTCATTGTAGAATTGGAAATGAGATTATTGTGGAGGAAAACTCACATATTTTTAATTATGAAGGTGCTGCCATTTCTGCATTTGCAGGTGTACAACCAAGGACTATTAGAGGTGTTAGAGGTGCAATGAATCCTGCTGATGTTGAGGCTGCTATTCAAGAAGATGATATTCATGCCGGTGAAACAGGGTTAATATGTATAGAGAATACACATAATCGCGCAGGTGGTGCAGTAGTGTCGCTTGAGAATATGGAGGAGATTTACAAGATTGCTTCTAAAAACCATATCCCAGTTCATTTAGATGGGGCGAGACTGTTTAATGCTGCTGTTGCGTTACAACGCCCTGTAAAGGATATTGCGAAATATACTGATACTGTACAGTTTTGTTTGTCAAAGGGACTGGGTGCACCTGTTGGGTCAATAATTGCAGGTAGTGAAGTGTTTGTTAAACAGGCTCGTAAATGGAGAAAACGCCTTGGCGGTGGGATGAGACAAGCTGGTATTATTGCTGCGCCAGGTCTAGTTGCATTACAAACAATGGTTGAACGTTTAGCAATCGATCATAAGAATGCTAGAAAGCTTGCAGATGGACTTATGAATATCAATGGCATTAAGGTAGTGAACCAGGTTGATACGAATATTATTTTAGTTGATGTTTCTGAAAGGGGATTAACATCTAATCAGTTTGCTCAATTACTGAAAGAAAACGGTGTATTGGTTTCTACCTTTGGTCCTCAATTGGTACGATTTACAACACACTATGATGTGTCAGTAGAATCAATTGAGAAAACACTACAAATTATAAAAGATTTATAAAAAATGGTCTGTAAGCAAAAAAGCCGAGCGAAGCTTCGGCTTTCAGACTGTAGACAAACTCGATGAAATCGAGTTTGCCTACAGTCTTTTTTGATTTAAAATATATTATGAGAGAT
>JBLKRX010000074.1:0-10871 GCA_047608075.1 Ferdinandcohnia humi | reverse complement strand
ATTCTAATACACGTCGTTGTAGTTCATTAAAAATTATTTTACTCATACAATTCTCCCGGATCTTATTATTAATTTTAATATAACGGGGTTATTGCATAGGAATAAACGCTAAAAACCCCGAATAGGTCACTTTTTTTTTAGTGTCTACTATTCGGGGTTCAGTTCAGTAACCCTTTAAGATGCCCTTCTCTTTCCTTTTTATCAATAATTTTTTAGTTGGTTAATGCTTTGTGTTCAATAATGAATTCAAGCATCTTGGCAATATCACGTTTCCCCTCAAGAGAAAGATGTTTCTCGTCAAACCCTTTTATTCTTTCGCATAGCTTACTTAGCTGTGCATATGCTTTTTCTTCATCTTTTTCGAAAGTTCTAAGAGCATTTCGAAGTTGAACTACAATAGAATTTTTTATTCCCTTATTTCCTTCCGCTGCTTCAACTAGTGCAATAGAACTTTCGATACTTGCTGGAACAATTGTTATTTCAAGCGTTTTTATTTCTTCAAGGTTGCCTAGATTGTCTTTTGCACGATATTGTACAGTATGAACGCCTTCACCTGAAACTGTAATACCATTTTCGTAACGAGTCCATGTTTTACCTTGATCAAGACTATATTCAATATAAGCAACTCCAGTTCCTTCATCTGTTGCCTTCAATTCAACAGCCACATCACCTACGTATGAACCATTTGAAAGATCAGGGTCACGTACAATTGCAGTTGTAACCGGAGCTTTATTATCTGTAACCTCAGAGATACGTCCTTCTGCTGTATACGTAATTGGCTCATTATTAAAGCTTCTTACGAAATCAACAGTTGCTTGTAAATCATCCGGTCCTTGAACAGGATTTTTACCTAGTGTATATAGTAGATATTTATCGCTACTATGTGGGTACATATAGTTATTAACCGTGACCGTATAGGTTTTCTTCGGATCAATCTTAGAGCCATCTGGTAAGAAAATATCCACAACCTGCCCAAACTCTCCTAGTGAGCTGCTCCATGTATATGAAAAACCACCCACACTCACATCAGGTCCGTACTTACTAAACTGTGTATTTAACACTGCTTTAAGACCTTCACCAGTAATCTCAAGTTTTACTAATGTGTTTCCAAATGGTTGGATATTAAACAATTCATTCCACGTGATTTCCCCTGCATTCAGGTTATCTCGAATTCCGCCGCCATTCATTAACGCAAAATCACTATCCATCGCTGCAATCATTCCATCTGCAATCAGATTTCCTAAAGCATTGTCGCCTACTACACCTTTTGTAGCATATCCACCAGTCATTTCAGTAGCTGCAACACCTATCACTTCGTTTAGCTTTGGACCTACTTCGACAAGGTAACGGTCTAGGATTGCCTTTACTTCAGGGTCTGGACTAATTCCTTCCTGAACGACATCAACAATTTCAGCAGATTTTTTTACGATGTCTCCAGTTACACGATCAATTTCTACATCAACATCTGCAAAAGCTTTTCCATATTCCCATGCTTGCACAATAAGTTTTCCATCAACGACTGCATTCACCTTCACATGGTTATGAGCAGCGAAGATTACGTCAACAGCATCGTTCACTTTAGTTGCAATTTCTGCAATATCTCCTGTGGCACTTTCACCAGATTGGTTGCCTGGAACATGAGCTAACACAACAATAGCTTGCACTCCCTGCTCTTGTAATTCCGAAACATATTTATCAATAGCTGTTGCTTCATCAGTAAAAAGAAGATTTTCATTCCCCTTAGCAATAATCATATTAGGAGTTTCTACAGTTGCAACACCAATAAATCCAATTTTTTGACCTTCAACTTCTTGAATTGTATATGGTTCTAAAACTAGTTTACCAGTATCCTTATACTGAACATTTGCCGCAACCATTGGGAAGTCGATTCCATCGTAGCCATTGGTTCCACTTGGATGCTCTCCCCCATTGATTAGGCGCAGCATTTCATTAACACCTTCATCAAACTCATGATTTCCTACTGTTCCAACGTCAAATCCAATCGACTCCATCATTTCAACAGTAGGTTCATCTTGTAGAAGTGCAGATACAGGAGAACTACCTCCTACCATGTCACCAGCGTGAACGATTAATGTGTTTGGAGTTGTTGCTTCGCGTTCACGCAAGTACGCTGCTAAATAATCCATTCTGCCGTAGTTTACACCGTCATATGTTCCGGTTACATCAATTTTTCCGTGTAAATCATTTACTCCTAATAACTGAAGCTTAATCGTACCATCCTCTTCACCGCCATCTGCTGCTGTATAACCATTCGCTTCGGCTTCTTCAGCGCTGGCAAAGAAAATGCGTTTTTCAATTGGCACGTCCTCAAACTTATCTGGAAGTACATATTGCTTCGTATCAGAATTTCCAACGTAACGAAGCAAACCTTTACCTTCTTCTCTTGCACGGAATTCAAATGGCAGTTCAAGAAGTGGATTATCTGGATTCCAAATACCAAGACCTGCATCTTTCGCTTGCTTCACTGCATGTTGGAACAGATTATAGTCCGCTTCATCACCGACTGGCCATATAAAATATGTTGAAGCAAATCCTTTTTCCACCATGTGCAGGTTCGTGTTTAAGCCATCAGACTTACGAATAATTTGGGCTAGTAATCTACCATACGTATCTGTTGCTTCTTCTCCAACCTTTACAATGACTTCATCGCCTGGCTTTAGAATTGCATTTAAATATGCTTTTGCAGCATTACCATGATCTAATTGATTTTGATCAAGGTCATTTTTCGGAGTATGATATGTCTCTGGTGTATCAATATTTACATAACGAACCTTTGTTGTTCCTAATACTGGAGTTTGTAAATGGATTGTATCACCATCTACCACACTTGCAACCTGAGATGTATACTCTCCAGCCGGTGTTGGAGGTTCTGGTTGTTCTGCAGCTACTTGAACATCTGCTTGCTTACGAGGTAGTAACTGATACGAATCGTATTGGCTTAAAATTGCAGTTACATCGTACCATATACCCTCTTCAAGCTGAGTTACATCTAACGCCCCTTCCATGACACGAAGAGTCGTACTATTAAAATTGTCATCAACAAACGTAATATTATAGCCTCCACCCGCTGGTGTGCTTGGAATATTCTTAATAAAGCCGTTTACTTTTACTAATGAACCTTCAAGCGGTTCTGCAATACTTGCATCCTGCATTTGTGAAAGTGATAGATTGATAGGTTCAGGTAATGCTTGACCTTCCGCTACCACTTCAATACTTGTTGGATCAATTTCAGATAGCCCTCTATACGAAGTAATTTTCCCTTGGATTTTTACAGAATCACCTTCATTTAATTCTTCAAAATCGGCAGGATCATATGAATAAACGTTAATACCCGCTGTTACGTCTTGTACATAAGTCGAAAGCTTGCCACCGCCAATTGCTGAATTGTCAGCCGTAACAATTCCTTCAATTTGTACCATTTGTCCAGCTTTTGGTTTTGCATCTGAAATCGAGATGGTTTCTAATGGTACTGGATCTGGGTCAGGATTTGTTGTTCCGTCGACTATTTCCATTGCTGTTGGACTTTTTAATCCAGGAACAGCAAAATATGCTTCCAAATTACCAGTTACACGAATCTTTTTCCCGATAAGGTCTGGATTTGTAGCAAGTCCAAACACACCTCTGAACCCAGTTGTAATTTGAACAGGTAGTATGTTACTTTTGTCTCTTTCGTCCGGAGAATCTGCTAATGCTAGATTCGTGTCACCTGAAAATGGTTCTTCAAAATCATAGCTATTAGTACCGGTAGTATGTGCGACCACATATCCTTCTACAGTTGCTGTCCCACTGTTGTTAGCTATCGCTTCACTAACAGTAATGACATTCTCTTCTGCCTTAACAGTTGTGGTAAACAGAGTTGAGAAGTTTGATAGAATTAGAGTAAAAATTGCGACAACACTTAAAAACTTCCGAACTGTACGTTTCTTCATTTTAAACCTCCTACATAAAATTTGGTTTACACTCTATTAATGATACAGGCAGATTGTTTAGACAATATGAATTTCGTGTAAAACTATAAAACAGTTATATATCACTATATTCCTAGGGAAAGAAGATAATACTTAGGATGGATACAAAGTCAGACCATTAGGACTTTGGGAATATTTTAAGTGTTATGAACATTTTGCTTCTGGAGTTTAGTTAAAATTGATATCATTAGAGTATCGAAATATTTAGATCATGAGGTGACCTATGAATTTTTACGAAGAAGTTGTAAAAAGAAAAGAAGAACTACTTAAAGACCTTCAAACGATTCTTAAAATCGAAAGTGTAAAAAATCTCGAAACGAAATCTAGTACCCAACCTATGGGCGATAAAATTGGGAAAGCTCTTGAAACCATGCTTTCCCTATCGGAACAAGCTGGGTTTCAAACTACAAATATTGAAGGTATGGTAGGCTATGCAGAATACAGTCCTACTACATCTGATGACTATATCGGAATCCTCTGTCACCTTGACGTTGTGCCTGCAACCGGTGATTGGACGAGCCCTCCTTTCGAGCCAACTATCCGAGACGGCAAGCTATATGCAAGAGGCGCCATTGATGACAAAGGCCCAACGATGGCAGCATTTTATGGATTAAAAATCGTAAAAGAATCGGGACTCCCTTTAAAGCATGCGATTCGTATCATCTTCGGGACTGACGAAGAAAGTGGCATGAGTTGCATGAAAAAGTATACAGAAGTAGAAAAAATGCCATTAGCAGGATTTGCACCTGATGCGGACTTTCCCATCATTCATGCCGAAAAAGGACAAATCAATGTAAAGCTTGAATTGAGCAAAGAGGGCTCAGAAACTGGTGGAGATTATCAGCTTTTATCATTTACAGCTGGTGAAAAAGGAAATATGGTACCTGATAAGGCGGAGGCGGTTTTTTTAGGAGACAATCAAGAACTCGTTAAAAGCTTCATAGGTTACTGTAAGGCGAAAGGCTTGGAGTACACTTACACATATGAGGATAATCAAACTAAACTACTTGTACTTGGAACATCCGCACATGGTATGGAGCCTGAAAAAGGAGTAAATGCTGGCCTAGAGTTAGCTGCCTTTCTAGAATCTATATCCCTTGATACTAATGCTCACAAATACGTACATTTTATTCATACGACCCTTTATAATCAATACCATGGAGAAGGTCTAGGTATTTCTTTTACCGATGACATTACAGGGCCGTTAACTGTGAATGCCGGTATCTTCAAGTATGATAAGGACAATGCAGAAGTATATCTAAATATTCGCTGTCCAGTTTTAACGGATTATGATAAAACGATTAAACAGCTTACAGAAAAAGTGGAGTTACATGGTTTTGTAGTTGGTTCGCTTTTATCAAAGGATCCACACCATGTTCCAAAGGATTCACCAATGATTAAGGTGCTGCAGGAGGTTTATCACGAAGAAACTGGTCTTGAACCAACATTACTATCTACTGGTGGAGCAACATACGCACGATTTATGGAAAATGGTGTTGCATTCGGAGCACTCTTCCCAGGAAAAACAATGACTGCCCACCAGAAGGATGAGTATATAGAGATTGAAGATCTATTAAAAGCTACCGCAATTTATGCAAATGCGATTTATAGGTTAGGGAATTTATGAACGATAGTGCTCTGTTACATTCTTACAGTTGATTTTCGTAGCAGACGGACTCTTTCCGCGGGCGGTTCGTGAGTTTCCTCTTCACTACACTCCTTCGGTGTCTCACCTAGACGCGATTTTACCGCTGGGGTCGCCGCCTATCACTACAATCAGCATTGTTAGAAAACCAGCAAGAAAGTATAACTGAGCCAAATAGTAAAAGAGGTATTCGACATATAAAAAAACCATGTTGAATACCTTTTTTTCGTCTATCAACCTTTGTCCCTTACAGAACCCGTATTCCTTTCATATCCTATAGTAATCTGAATAAAAGGAGGTGCTATCTATGGGATACAATGGAGGAAACTATGGTGGTGGTAGTGGTTTTGCGCTAATTGTTGTTCTATTTATCCTACTAATTATTGTAGGTGTTTCATTTGTAAGCTACTAATCAATTGTTTGCGTATCCACCACGCATCCACTCATTTACACCTCTAGAAGCATTCGATTGTAATGAATGCTTCTTTTTTAGATTCTGTCATTTATCCAATTTACTATATCGCAGTATACCTCATCCTTATTAATTTCATTTAAGATTTCATGCCTACCATTCTCATATAGCTTTACAGTAACGTCTTTTACTCCTAGATTTTGATATAACAGACCGGCTTGTAGCACACCCTTTGAATTGTTCCCTACAGGGTCCTTGTCGCCTGCAATTAGATAAATTGGAAGGGTAGCAGGAATGTTTTTGTTTTCCATTGGATCATGGATCTTACGAATACCTGTTAGAAGATCGTAGTAAAATCCTGCACTAAAAATCTCACCAGATAGCGGATCATTGATATATTTATCCACCTCTTTTTCGTCTCTCGTCAGCCAATCAAACTCAGTTCGAGACGGTTGGAAGCTTTTATTGTAGCTGCCGAATGTAAGTTTATTCATCAGTTCGCTTTTCGTTCTCTTCCCTTTTCTTCTCATTTCAAACTTAGCAATTGCTGTACCGATTTTCCCCATGAACCCAGGATCCCCACCAGTCCCTGAAAGGATAAGACCCTTTATTTGATTCCCATAGAGCTGAATATAACGCCTTGCCAAAAAAGACCCCATGCTATGGCCGAATAAGAAGATAGGTAGACTTTGATATTCATTTTTAAGTATCGTTGTCAGTTGATTCATATCATTAACTACGGTGTCGAATCCATTTTCATCTGCAAAAAAACCAATACTATTTACTTCTTTTCCTGTTTTTCCATGACCTCGATGGTCATTTCCATAAACAACATATCCCTCATTTACAAGTACCCTGGCAAAGGGTTCATAGCGCTCGATATGTTCTGCCATCCCATGGGCAATTTGAATAATTCCTTTTGGGGTTTCACGATTTCCATCTGACCATTTTTTGTAGTATATCTTTGTACCGTCACTTGCTTTAAAAAAGGTATTCAAACTGTTCATGAGTATCCCTACCATCTTTTTCTTTTATTATATGACTTTCCTCATACAATAGAAAGGGCTTACATTGTTGTTCTAGCAATCTTGGTAATAAAATCCTATATCATTTTCTCTATCATTTTGATACGATAAATACATCAATACATGCTATGTTGTTAGTTTCCTAGTATTGTTTCAACCGAATAATAGTAATTTGGGAGTTCAAGAGATTGAGTAGCAACATCATGCCATCTCGACTATGGAAGATGGAGCTATTTATGCGAACACCCACCTGTGAGAGTGCAGGTTGAGAAACAATATGGGGACGGCAATTGTGGCATTCCCTTCGTGTTCTATGCTGGCACCGCTTTAACGGCGGTCCAGCTTTTTTCGTTTTTTCGGGTTGGTTTTTGTGATGAATTTGATAAATCTAAGTACGGGAATATGTGGTATTGATTCTCTTTTTAAAATCGCGCAAACTGATTTGGGTACCAAGATGCTTTATGATTCCCTTTTTATGCTCGGGCTTGTTTCCTGCATCAAGAACCCGTTTGGATTTCTCTAAATACAACCTACATACATTACAAACATAACCTTTCTCTTTTTTCCAGTTCTTACTATATAATAAGGGTAGTATTCAGAATAATAGGAAAGGAATGAATCACATGGTAGCTACTTTTACAATAAAAGGCACATGGATGGGTAATCGAAATGGAGAGGGTTCCATTTCAACAGATGGACTTCAAACAGTCATTTCAGCACCGAAGGAACTTGATGGACCTGGGGTCGGGACGAATCCTGAGGAATTACTTATCTCCTCTGCTACTACCTGTTATATGATTACACTTGCAGCGGTCCTATCAAATCGAGAAATCAAATATGATCATCTTGAAGTGGAATCAGAAGGTACGGTTTTAAGGGACGGCAAACGGTTAGTTTTTGAAAAAATAGTTCACAAGCCTGTGATAGTTGTTAAGCAAGCGGATGCGGAGACAAAGGAAAAACTCGAACAGCTTGCCCACCGTGCAGAGAAAGCCTGCTTTATCTCACAAACACTTAAAGGAAATGTAGAAGTAAGTGTCGAGCCGACTATAAGAGTGATAGGGTAATTTACTTTATGTCCTTGAGTGCTCTTCTCAAGGACTCTTTTTAGCCCTTGAGCGCTTTTTATAAATCCACTAATTTTCTTCCCTACAAGATGTATTTCTTACTCTCCTCCCCAATACTTCATCCTCTCTCCAAATCAAGCTAACTTTACTATCAACTTCCGGAATAGTAACTTTGTAGATATTTTCTGAAAAGCTCAGTTTCCTCGGTTATTTCCTTTGTTACAACATAAGTTGTTGCAATTGGCAGCTCCATATTGTTAGGCAGCACTTCTAAAACCCGGCCTTCTAGAATTTCTCTCGTAACTGTTGAGTGTGGAAGAAAAGAGATGCCAAGACCTTCTTCGATAAACCTTTTCGTTACATTTACCTGTGACACCTTCATGGAACGGATTCGTGAAAACCTTTGTTTCAGTTTTAGCAGCAAGTCATCCCAATACACGGGATGGTTATGGGTAAAAAGAATATGATCATAGATTACTTTTTCAAAATCAAGTGGGGGTGCTGTTTCCATATCCCCACCATCATGTGGAACAATCAGTCGAACTGGGTCATCATACAGCTTGACACAGGTTACACCTACTTCTTGAAACATCATCCTGGAAAGCCCAATATCCGCCCTACCCGATCGTACCGCATCGCCGACTGAGGGTGACTCCAACACATTGATTGCTATTTCAATGGTGGGGTGTTTTTTTATAAAAATGCGAATTAAGTTCGGTAAAATTGAAGCAGCGATTAAAGGAGAAACCGCCAGCGTGATTTTTTTATGATAGCCTTGCCGCCATGCCTCAATATCGCCGATACCTTCCTCAAAGCTTTCCAGCATTCTTATTGCATAAGGGTAAAACCTCTTCCCAGCCGTAGTTATATATATATTTCTCCCTCTTTTTTCAAAAAGACTAGCTCCCAGAATTGTTTCTAGTTGCTTAATATGTACAGTCACAGTTGGTTGAGCTATATATAGCTTTTCAGCTGTCACATGGAAGTTTTCAGTCTCAGCCGCAGTTGTAAATGTCTTTAACCATTTAATATCCATTAGGTTCCACCTCAATCGATTATGTTACTTAATCATTTTACCTTATATTCTTTATTATTCATAATCGACAGTTTGTTGTAAAGTAATAGTAAAGAGATATTAATAGGAGGGATTTAATATGGCAAAGGTAACAGGGCTAGAGGGGATCATTGCAGCCGAAACGGAAATTAGCTTAGTTGACGGAGAAAACGGGCACCTTGTATATAGAGGACATTGGGCAAAAGATTTAGCAATACATTACACCTTTGAAGAGTGTGCTTATTTATTAATAACTGGAAAACTGCCTTCAGAACAGGAACTGCATGATTTTAAAAATGAACTTCAAAGACATCGTGATATTCCGGATCATGTGCGTGTCATTATTGATCATTTACCACTTAGCATGGATATGATGAGTGTATTGAGGACATCAGTTTCAGCATTAGGAGAACCGTCGTTTGAATGGAAACCTAGCCTTGAGCAAGCGATTCGTGTAATTGCTGTTGTTCCAACGATAATTGCATACCGTTACCACAAAGAGAATAACACTGAATTCATCAAACCCAATAATGAACTATCACATGTAGCCAATTATTTATTTATGCTGCAAGGAATACTTCCAACTGAAGCTCAGGAACGCGCGCTTTCTGCTTATTTCATCTTAACTTTAGAGCACGGCATGAATGCATCCACATTCTCAGCAAGAACGGTACTATCAACTGAAACAGATTTCATCTCAGCGATAACTGGAGCAATTGGGGCAATGAAAGGGCCACTGCACGGAGGTGCCCCAACGGAAGTAATTCATATGTTGAATGACATTGAGACAGTAGACCGAGCAGAGCATTGGTTACGAAACAAGCTAGAAAATGGAGAGCGAATTATGGGGTTCGGGCATCGCATTTATAAAACGCATGATCCTCGAGCAGTTGCATTGAAGGAGATCTCTCAGTCACTTTCTGGCCAAGATCCGTGGTTAGATTTGGCTCTTCATGTAGAAGGCACAACGATTCGAATATTAGATGAATATAAGCCAGGCCGACGCCTTTATACAAATGTGGAATTCTATGCAGCAGCTGTTCTTCGTGCGGTGAATATGCCAGCTGAGCTTTTCACTTCAACCTTTACAGCAAGTCGTGTTGTCGGATGGTCTGCGCATATCCTAGAGCAAGCAGAACACAATCGAATTTTTCGCCCGCAGTCAAAATATGTAGGGAACATGCCAAGCAAAAAAAGTATAGAGGTTTGATAGAACAAAAGCGCAAGCGCCTTGGTCAGCCCCGACAAGCAAATGTTCTGTGGCAAAAAAGTCGCTCTTTGACTTTTCTTGTTACAGGATATTTGACCTCGAGCTGCTTAAAGCGAAGCTTTGCGCAAGATAATCGCAGAAGTCCAGTCAGGGTGAAAACTGGCTAGGCGCTGGAGCTGAACGTGGAATGACCTTATTGAAAGTTATCCACATCAGTAAATTTATATAGTTTCCTATAGCACAAGACAAAAAGCCAGCTTACAACTGGCTTATCTTATTTGAAAGGCTGTGTTAATCACAGATAACTCGTTTTCTAAGGTTCCCACTATAACTAATTTCATAGAGATTATTGAATTTCTGTAACAAAGGTATAAGAGTCGAGTAGAAGGGAATACCTCACGGTAGATTGCATTCCTCCCCCCTCACAGAACCGTGCTTGCGCAATTAACGCACACGGCTCCTCCTAGTT
>JBLKRX010000073.1:0-11708 GCA_047608075.1 Ferdinandcohnia humi | reverse complement strand
TTGGACACTCTTATTCTACCAAGAGGTTATTTTTATTCTCAAATCTCATTTTCATCCATTACAGGAATGCTGCTTCTATAGTTGAATAAGAAAAAACGATGCTTCGTTATTAAAGTATCGCACCCGTTTGCTTAAGTGTATTATTTCACAAACTCTTCGACATTTTTTTACGCTCTTTTCGTAAACTTTGTTGCTCATTGTACCAATTTAGTGATGACTTCTGATAAGATTTGGTGAATTCAAGGCAACTTAATTAGTTCAGGGATCTATTCTGACACCTTTAATGAATTCAAGAGTAATGGTGTCAGAATCAGGGGACAATTCTGACGGCTTTAATGAATTCATGAGTTATCGTGTTAGAATCTGGGGTCAATTCTGACGGCTTTGAGGAATTCAAGAGTTATCATGTCAGAATAATATATCCTTCTGTAAAAACTTAATAGTAAACCTGTTCGAAAAACAACAATCTATGCGAAAACTGCCTTTTTTTAAAAAGATAAATGAGATACTATATCATAATTTGAGAAATAAGCGAACTACCCTTATGGAATTATTACACTTTTTTCCGTTCGATTGATTTAGAGTAACCAAAACACTCTCTAAATAACTTCCTGCCAGTATATTGTTGAAAATTTTTGTATCTATATCTGTAATGCTCGTTCCAATAGCTAATCATTCTATTATAGCTTTTGCAAAACGAACCAATATTTTCAAGACAAAAACTCTTAATCCGTTCTGTATCCTGTTCTTTTAAAATATCATAAGTCATTTCTAATATATCTAAGACATATTCATCACATATTTTTACAATATAAGGAATAGCCCAATCTTCATAATCCATCTGAAGTAACGAATACAAATGCTTTTGGCGAACAAACCCGTCACAACATCTAGAATAAATGCAATGTAAAATCATTTTTTGTCGTACACTTAAATTGTCTATAACTTCATCTGAATTATCAATGTAGTAGATACGATAAGGAAACCTAATCACGTTATTATCTTGATAATATTGAATAATATCCTGAGACACCTCAATAGTGACATTATTATAAGTCTTATGAGGAATAAGTCCAACTGCTTTATTCACATCATCTCTCAAATAGTTTGGAAATCCATCTTGAAACATACAACCACATCCTTGCTTCGCCAAACCCTATAAAAGTGTAGCTCAACTAAACTGATCAGTTAGGCATCCATGAATCGGAGCTTCACCACAGAGAATGTAAGAAAATTACGTTCTTACATGATAGTTTAAGTGAATTTATTCACAATTATCTATTTCTAATCGATGTACTATTTGTTAATAACAATCGATAATTTGTAGCTTACCAAATTGCTTAAATCTGTCAAAAATTCATTTAATATTTCATTAGTTTGAAATTTGCATTCGAGAAGATAACAGCTTTCTCCACTGATTTTGTAGTTGTTTATGACATATTGATTTAGTTTTTTTATGAACGACAAATAGGGTTGATGATTTGTGCTCTTAGTATAAATATGTATAATTGCATGAACAGAATACCCCATTTTTACTTGATTAACTTTAATGGTGTACCCCTCGATAATCCCACTGTCTTCTAATTTTGCCACTCTAGCTGAAGTAGCTGGTCCAGTCAAATGGACTTTCTCACCCAATTCTTTCATTGTAATCCTACTGTTCTTTGATAGTTCGTCTAAGATATTAATATCCGTGTTATCTAACATTTATTTAACTCCTTTCATTAATAAAGTAAAACCACCAAAACACTTTATTTAATCTATGTATCCGTCATTGGGTCATAGTATAGAATATACATTGTTCAAAGGAAATTTTAAAGAAGAGGAGCTAATGAAAATGAATATAAAGCAAATTCGTAATTCAACAATAGTTGTTGATTATGCAGGGAAAAAATTTTTAGTCGATCCAATGTTAGCGGAAAAAGGCACTTACCCACCTTTCCCAAATGCACCAAGACAGGATCAAAATAATCCTTTGGTGAGCTTACCAACATCCATTGACAATATTATTAAAGATATAGATGCAGTCATTGTTACTCATCTGCACTATGATCATTGGGATGATGCTGCTAAAGAAGCATTACCAAAAGATATCCAAATATTTGCCCAAAATGAAGAAGATGCAACAGAAATTCGAAACGCTGGTTTCCAAAATGTAGAGGTTTTACAAGTGGATACAGTCTTTGAAGATATCCAATTGATTAAAACAAAAGGTGAGCACGGTCGAGGAGAAATTTTAAAACTTGCTGGTCAAGTATGTGGCGTTGTCTTTAAACACCCCACTGAGAAAACATTATATGTGGCAGGGGATACAGTTTGGTATGAAGAAGTTCGCAAAGTAATCGATACAAACAAACCGGAAATTATTGTAGTGAATGCTGGAAATAATCAATTCTTTGAAGGGGGTTCTCTGGTAATGGGGAAAGAGGATGTTTTTGAAGTGTACCTGGCTGCCCCTGACACCAAAATAATTGCAGTCCATATGGAAGCTGTTAATCACTGGACATTATCAAGAGAAGAATTAAAGAGCTTTATTCACGAAAAAGGTATCTCTAATGTTCTTGTGCCAGATGACGGTACATCATACACATTATAATAGGAGAGATTAACGATTTCAGTTGAGGTAAACAAGGAGTAAGTTCGTTGTTTTAATGAAACGATTTAATAAAAAAAACTATGAGGCACTTTCAGATTTCTGTCATAAAGACTTTGTGTTTTACCCACAAGTTGATACACCATTTAATGGCGTAGAAGGCCATATAGAACCCGAAACTTCGATGCCTTTCCAGGCTTTAAAATGCCTATTAAAACCAATGATTGCTGAGGGGATCAGATAGCAGTTTATATATTTTATATTGAAGATACTTACAGATATCCCATTTTTCGCTGTCCCCACAACTGGAAAAACTGTTAGATTTTCACTTATTATTCTATTACGAATTGTTGACGACAAGATTATTGAGAAAAGAGCTCACGTTGATTTACACGCCATACTACGGCAACTTGGAGTTACATCCTAGCTTTTATGAGACCTTTTTAAAGACCTATTTAAGGGTCTTTTTTTGTTTCTCTCCATAACCTTACTATGTGTCAATGCTCTTTATTATTATAACTTATTGAACTAACCTCTTCGTTAGTTCAATAACTCAACGAAAAAAGTGTTAATTCGTTTTTGATAAGTAACACCTATTTACAAAAAAAAAAAATTACATTTTATGGTATTATTATAATATGAAACTTTGAGCGGTTACTAGATAAGGGAGGGGTACAATGTTTTACGATAGCTTTATTTCAGCCATTTATACCTTGTTTATTTTGTGGGTAGTTTTTCTTGTATTCCAAAGACTAGATTATCGTAATCCTAAAAGTAATACTTGGAAGAAAGATATTATTATAACTTTTATTCAAAGTATAGTTGTATTAATTTTACTCCCTATTTTAGCTGTTTTTCTTAGAGATTGAATAGATAGCTATAAGACTAAGTTGCGAGGTCATTTTACGTTAATACAATAAGCTATCATAGCAATGAATTAATATATATTAAAGTTGATGTGTTATTACTTTACTGCAGTAACGTGATTGTGCTACACGGCTATGTTAATGTTACGACACAGCCCCTAATAAATCACGATGAACCCTTGATATTCAAGGGTTTTGTCGTTTTTTGTGATAGCCATTTCATGGAACTTAAAACAGGAATTAACGTAGATATAAAAGTGTTTGTTAGATATTACAATCGTGCTGCACGATAGCCTATTATAATGGTATGTTAACGTCGATATGTGTGATTTTAATAATATAAATATTTGAATATTAAACACCGTTAACAGATTTATCTTTAATAATGCTAAATTAAGATTTACTTAATTAAGTCAATCCTATAATACGATAAAACCCAATTAAAGATATTAAGTATATTTCATTATACAAAGTTGTACTCTGGTTAATTCGATAGCTATTTTAAGTGTTATTTTGCTGTCATTCAACGGGTGCCTTTAAAGGATTTAATAAATCTGTTGTGAAATACAGGTGATTCTGACGAAACCATAGTGAATGGGTATTGCAGTAAAGGTACGAATATTCAAAGGCACATTTTTTGGCATTTAGATGTTTGCCATTATCATCTTGTCCCCTTTTTTCATTATATAGAATATGTATTAAGATAGGAGGTGGAATAATAATGGATGAGAGGCTAAGAGAAAGACTTAGGGCTATTCAAGACCTTCTTAGAGAGCAACTTCTTACTCAGTTTCAGACTCAGCGTGAAACACAGATCCAGAATCAGCGACAGTTCGAATTACAAGCCCAACTACAGAGGCAATTGCAAGCTCAACTACAAAGACAAAATCAAGCCCAGGCACAAAATGATACCGACATTATCACTTTAAGAAATATTGGAAACCCTATTGTTTTGGTAAATTGTAACAATGAAAATAGAGAAAAAGACAAGAGACATCGTAGAGGGCATTCTTTTTAATGTTTCTTGGATTTTTTAAGAGGCTTAACCCGTCTTTTCTTCAAATGACGGGCTTTTCTTTATAAACAACTCCAATTTTTTCGATATAACTAAAAAAAAGGTGACGAACCGAAAGATACAAATTATTATTTCGTTAAATATAACGAAATTGCAGGATCGATTTTGAACTAATCTGTGTCGTTTGTTTAATAACTTCTAAAAAGAACTGCGCTTCTCGAAGAAAAGCACCCATCATTTTAATAAATAATATTTTCTATACTTACTCATTCTCCTATTCTGTAGCAACATACATAAATTCATTGTTCTTGCCAAAACGAAAATGTATATCATACTTTCGTTCACTACCATATTGGTCATAACCATAAAGAAAATATCCGACCTCAGTAAATTCAGGTTGTGGGTTATAAAATTTATAATACATAGGAAATTCAGCAATTTCTGTTGGAAAATAACTTTCTATTGGAGAGTTACTAAGTTCACCGAAATATATCTTACCATCGAGGACTTCATGATCAACATCAAACTCATTTCTTAATTTATCGAAGTCTTTATTTGCTATATGTCTCATAATATTTCTTGATTTATGGTCAAATAATTGAAGTTCCTCACGGTTCTTCCTTTCTTTTTTCAATTCGTTACTAATTAGTATTAGTTCTTCTTTTAACTTACTAATCTCAATATTTTTCTCTTTAATCTGAGTTTCATATTCCAAAACTAATTTTTCCTTGTCATTTCCATCATTTGAACATGCGGCTACAAAACATAGAGTCAGGGCAATTCCTGACAATAGAATGGACTGTTTCATATTATCATCTCCAACGATATAAATATTAATTTCATTCCAGCTACTCCTTTACTTGAAGAAGGGAAAAACATTACCGGTGTTCTAGTAATACACCCGATAGTAAAATAACTTCATCAAAAAAACATTCATATAAAAAACAGCAGATAATCTTTCTTGGAACAATGCACCCGTAAGTCATCCATGTAGAAGAGCTTGACCAGAGAATATGTAAGAAGATTACGTTCTTAAAGGGTAGTTCAATAAGCGTTTCCTTTTTAAGCCTACAAATCTTGATATAATCTAATCATATCCATGCACTGTATACCGTTTTCGAATATCTCTTCTGGATAGTGCCTAACAAAAAAATCCATATCAACTCCAGTAATTCTAAAGCCACACTTTTGGTAAAGGGCTAACTGTCCGATGCTCGAATTTCCAGTACCGACTTCTATTGTTCTGTATCCTTTTGTCTTTGCTTCTTTAATTGCATTCATTACTAGTTGTTTCCCAAAACCTTTACCGTGCTGCGATTCTTTAACTGCAATATTTACTATTTCAATCGTTTCAGGTCTTGTTGGCAGTAGTACATAAACCCCAATAATTTGACCCTTACTTTCAGCTACAAAGCATTCTCCCCTTTGCAGATATTCCTCAACGATTGTTCTAGATGGGTCAGCTAATAACAACAAATCCATAGGAGGCACTTCATCTATATTTAATTTGCGAATAATCATATAACTCTCCCCTAAATAACTGTCTTTTTTCATTTTTATCATTTCTTGTTTAACTTACATACTTCGCTTATTCAATTACTTTCAACAAAAAAGACCACTTCTCCTTCTTGAAGGATAGGACCAGTTAACAAAATAAGACATAGTTGCATTACTACTTATTTGACAAGTAAAACAAGTTTCTTTTTTTGTCAAAACCTGCTTTTTTATTTAACAATCTGTTAAAATCTGTAATTTAAGTAAAAGTATTCTCATATTTATTACAAAGGGACAAGTAAGGAGTGATTGATATTTTTACTATGTTTACGAGTCTGCCTATCATAATGCTAGTAATTTTTATATTAATTATTTGTCTTTACTTTATTAAAAAACACAAAGAACAGGCAATACAAGTATTTACATTAGAGAGTTTTTTTAAGGCTTATCATCTGCATAAAGATGAGAGTCAGAATAAAGGCATAATTGATACCTTACATGAATTTTTCAATAATAATGGAACCATTGACGGTTCTGATAATGGAGAAAGTAATGACGGAGTGGACGATGGTGGAGAATAGATTGTAATATTCTGACCCTATTTATGCTATTCTTTTCAACAAAACCTGCACCGTATAAGAGAAAATGTAAGAAAATCACATTCTTACATGATAGTTTAATAAGTTCAACAAAAAAGGGCATTAATCCTTCTTTACTCAACTCACCCGATAGTTAAAGAATGAAATTAAAGCCTTTCCCCAAACGATCCGTTCTCAAATTCAAATTTAGTGTTCTGTGCAAATTTAGACCCTTAGAGAGCCACTGCCCCCCCTGGCAGCATAGTAGGATTCTGCTCCATTGTAGTACACGTAGACGTGCCCGAAACAACAATCGCAAAAAAAATGGCACCGCCGAGTTCTCTAATTTCAGAGGGCGTTTGCACCCAACTCGACGTTTTCATATCGAAATTTCCAAGTTTCTGCAACGCTCGATATTGTTCTTCCGTTAAAAGTACAATAAGTTCAGCAAAAATCTGCGTATGTTAGTGGAACAATCAAAAAAGGTTGCCGCAGCAACCCCTTGATCAACTTAAGCTACCCTATAGTGTATTTCTTCACAAACTTCTTTGAATCAAAAAAGGCGATACTCTTATCTAAGCACCGCATCCATTCCAATAAGTACAATATTAAACAAAATATTACTTTAAAATATGAAAGGGTACTCCCAATAAGTTCCATAATAAAATACTACTTAATACTGCAAGTCCCCAAGCTAATAGAGGTCTATGAAGGTGAATTCTTAGTAATGCAAATAATAGCATATCAAAAACAAGCGACCACCAAATGTTCCAAGAGTTATAATGTTTTATTAGACCTATTTTCAAGTCTATAGTTTCTATTCCAATATATAGTAACACCCAAAACAAGTACCACATTATTGCTTTTCCTTTTTCTTTTGGGAACCTACCTAAGTAAATAAATACAGTTGCAGGATATCTTAAGAACATAAAAGATAGCATAATAAATATATCATACTTAATTAAAGGTATTATTTCTTCAAACCTCCATAATGGATAATCATGGAATACCAGGTTATAAAATAAATCACCTATTATAAAGAACTGAATCGTAGGGTAATACTTTTTCCATCCCCTCCAATCTCCCCATTTAATTGCGGCTAATACAAAAAGAAGCTTAACCGTAATATTTATCATAGTTGTTTCCCTCTTTGTAATACAGTATTAGGTTAAACACAGCTTTACTCGCCATTTGTCTTAAAAATACAGAATAAGAAAAGGAAGACATAACGAATATAGCTAAGAAATGATTCCACTTATTATAGATAAGCCATCCATTAAAATTAGAAATCAAACCGCATGATATTGATAATATTGCTAAAACACCAATAGATAGTTTTTTTGTACTTTACTGGTATCCTTGGTAATAGGTCCAACTATGTTTGCTATTACAAAACAAGAACCTTAATCCGTAATTCTGTGATCTACCCAAAAGTCATATACAAGTCCAAATCTCCAATAATGCATATTGAGTAGTAAGGCAGGAATAGCTCCAAGTATAACAAAGGTAAAGTAGATAAAGCATGTAATCATATATAATCTGGATATTTATAGGGTCTATCGATTAGTTTGTTCGCATATTTCGAAAGATGAAAATCCAATTAAGTAAGCCGATGCTAAATAATAAAACTTCCAATTCAGGTATATAAAGATATATCCACTTCAAAAAAGTGTAAACTATCGTGAAAAAATACTAGTTTTAAAAGGAAGTCTTTTAACAAAATAAAATTGGTGTTAAAGGTAAAATTACAAAATCAGCACAAAGTATCCCCAGAAAATTGTCTTTATCAGGATTAGATAAGATATTAATTGGAAATTTATATAGATTTATAATGAAATTAATAAAAATTTCTATTAACTACAGTTATCAATGTGATAGTGAATATTGTCCAAAACGAATTCCAACCTACTTTTTTGTTTTAATAACCACCCAACAATAACTACCATGATAGTAATTTAAAATACGATCCCCTAAATATGCCTAAACAATTTTCCTTATTTTGTCCTAGAACGAAGTGAAGTATTTACAAAAGGGATAGTTCTTTCCAATTAATCATTTTTTAAACTACTTGCTTGATGAATACTAATAACGTAAACAATATCTTGTTCAACACCGTTAGTGTATAAAGGCAAGAGGATGTCGAAGCAGATCAGATTTTAAACTCCAGCACCTGTTTCTTGAATAAGAAAGAACTTCTAACTGTTTTATTTTTCTACTCACCTGGAATATTTCCCTTATACAAAACCCATAAAAATACAATTCTAGTGAAACATTATAAATTACATTTTGTATGAATGAATTTCTATGAAAATCATAAACAACTATTAAATATTTACACTTTTTTAATAAATAATTAACGATGTTACATTAAGGATTTGTTATAATTTAGTAATAAATAGTACAAACTTACCATTCCTTATATCCTTATATTGATAAAAAAATAAACTATTAAATTTATGATGTTATAGTAATAAATTAATAATTCGATTTGTACTATGGGAGATGGTTGGTTGGATGCACATCGTTATTGGTGAAATTGCAAAAGAGGGTAAGATAGTATTACCTTCAACGATTTGCGAAGAAGTTTATGACGCTTTTGAAAATGATTCCTCCTTAGAGGGCATTATTGTGTGTGAAGGTTTCAAACCTATTGGTTTGGTTATGAAAACTCATTTTTTCCATAGGCTGTCTACTAAATATGGCTTTGATCTCTTTATGAAACGAACGATAGATCGTGTAATGGATCATGTGCCTTTAATAGTAGATTACTCCTTACCCATTACAGAAGTAAGCTCACTAGCAATGAGTAGAAAAGTAGACAATCTCTATGATTTAGTGATTGTTACAAAGAATAATAAGATTTTTGGGGCTGTTAGTATAAGAGAACTTATCATGAAGCTTGCTGAAGTTCAAATTAGGAATGCACGTTTTTCCAGTCCTTTAACCGGCTTGCCAGGGAATATCGTAATAAAAGAAATGTTAGAGGAAGTCCTTACATATAAGATGTTCAGTGTACTTTACATTGATATTGATTCGTTTAAGGCATTCAATGATACATATGGATTTTCAACTGGAGATGAAATAATAAAGGAAACAGCAACTATACTAACTGATTCGATTCTAACGAAGTCAAATGAGCCATCATTTGTAGGACATATTGGTGGAGATGATTTCATTGCTACAATCCCTCACTATTGTCATAAGGAAATATGTGATACAATTATCAATCGTTTTCATACCACTTTAGAAAAATTTTATGTAAAGGAAGATATAGAAAATGGCTACGTTAAAGTCTTGAACAGACAAGGGATTCTTGAGCAAACTCCATTGGTATCTATCTCCATTGCTGTCATTCAGAATATAAATCATTCAATACCTACACTCGAGCAATTAAGTAAAGAAGCAGCAAAAGTGAAAAGAAGTTGTAAAGCAATAAGAAGAAGTATCTACCTTACACTTGAAGAGTATGATAAGTTAGCAGCAGAAAAGACCCACGATTAGAATCGGGGGTCTTTATGTTATCTCAAAGTATTAAAGCTAAAGGGTTCAAAAAATTTGTCATAGGGATATTACCATTAGCTAAATCAGGCATGGGTTTTCCTAGTCCATAACCCTGTCCCATATGTACTCCAAGCTTTTTAACGTATTCATATTCTGACTTTGTTTCAATTCCTTCTGCAATTACCGTTGTTCCAACTTGAAAAGCATATTTAACTAATAACTCTACTAGATGCTGTTGCTCTTTATGTTCACCAATATTTCGTATGAGAGTTTTATCTAGTTTGATAAACTCAGGTTTTATATAAACAAGAGTTTGCAAACTATTATAACCAGTTCCTGCATCATCTACCGCTATTCGAAAGCCCTGTCGACGATAATGCTCGATCATCTTTTTAAACTGGTCATTGTTTAGTACCGCCTGTTTTTCAGTAAGCTCTAAAACAATTTGATTGGGGGAAAGGTTATATTTCGCAAGTAATTCCAATGTTATCCCGCTCCGATAGTCTGGATCAGCTAATACCTGAGACTGAATATTAAGAAAAACAAGCTGTTCTTTGTACACCTGCAAATCTCTTACCTGTTCAGCATACCTCTCAAGTGAGAGATTGCGTAAAAAACGTTCAACCATAAAGACATACGAACTTCTCCCAACAAAATCATAAAAGTTCTCAGTTGTAGGGAATTGTACAGTGGTTTCAGGTCGATTCAATATTTCAAAGCCCACAGTAGAACCATCAACTAGGGACAGAATCGGTTGATATACAGTCTTTATTTTTGAATTTTTCATTAGTTCCTTTAATTCTTCATTTCTCATAAACTCTTGATATAGTGGGTACCGTTTTGTTTTCAAAAATTTAAGGAATTTTATAAAGGTATTTATTTGGTACTTTTTCATGGCTCCACCTTTTGTTGAAATTTATCGAGATGACTACCTTTATTATAGTGTTATTCCTGTTTTTAGAATGATAATTTTCCGTAAAGTTTCTGTAAATTTGAGTAATTTAACAACTGTGAAAAAGATTCGCCTATAGGAAATCCATTTCACAATCTGGCATATTTTAATCAAGATTAAACAATCTGTTCCTTTGGTTTTCTCTATGTCTATCTCAGGGAGCTAAAGTGTTAATTGTTGTCCCACCAGGACCCCTCCTATAAAATACTTTATTTAGGTATGTCAGGGGAAGTCATGGCTTTTTTTGTCCTCATATTCAATGTAGTATTTTAGGAAGTTTTGTCGAATGACTTTACATCGGTTCCAATATTTAACATAATGGGTATTGTGTATTTAATTCGAATTACGAAATATCATAAACACTGAGGCATGTTATGAAGAAAAAATATAGTAGTTCAACGGAATTATTAGAACAAATAAATAGACTAAAGAGCAAAATGATAAATTGTGGAATTAGAAATGGGTTAAATAGCCCATATACTGTAAAATATAGTCAAGAATTGGACAAGCTTATTATCATCTACCAAAAGACCCACTATATGCCTTAACATCCTTGAAATAAATTTAAGTGAATAAATTTAGTTAGATTACCTATTTCTTAAACTGGGTATACGCTGCCACTATTAATTTCATAGTCGAGTAGAAGAGAACCTCTCTACCTATCGGTAGATTGTGTTCTCCCCCCTCTCAGAACCGTGCTTGCGCAATT
>JBLKRX010000072.1:0-11765 GCA_047608075.1 Ferdinandcohnia humi | reverse complement strand
CCGCAATCTCTTTATTGCCAGAGAACATGGTTTTCATTCATTTATGTGCCTAGAATTTTGCATGTTTGTCTGTTAAAAATTTGTGTTGATAATGTCATAGTATTTAGGGAAACCCATTATTTAAGGTTTCCCATTCTAATTGTACTAACCCGCCAATAGTTGATTAAGTGACAATTACTATCGAGTATTCATAATGATTTTTTATTTCAACTTATTCTTGGAACAAACGATATTATTAATTCCCATTCTAATGATAAATTAGTTGCACAACGCCAGAGGAGAATGTTCTTGTATTAACCATTTTTAAATTCATTCTCTGTTTAATATCAATAAACAACGGTTTTCCTTCTCCCAAAATGACAGGGTGAACAGATAATCTAAATTCATCAACAAGCCCTAAATTGATAAAAGTAGTAATAAGACTAGCTCCGCCATATAGCCAGATGTCTTTACCAGGCTTATTCTTTAGTACTAATACTTCTTCAAGAATATTATCATTTATAAAAATTGCTTCATTATCTCTCCCTTTTTGTGTTTTGGTAAACACATATTTTTCTTTACTATGAACTAATTCCCAAATTTCTTTTTCAGTATCATCAGTAGTTTCTGGAGTAAATTGTCCCCATAACTCGTAGCTTTTTCTTCCATAGAGAATAGTATCAATTTGGTTTAAGAAATTAATAAACTCCATCTCAGAGTCCATTATGCACCAATCTACTTCTCCATTTTTTCCTTCAATAAAACTATCTAAAGTAACTGCTAAATCTAAAATTATTCTTCTCTGTCTTACGTTATTTGACATAACTCTTCCTCCCTTTATCATTCGGATATTGTTTCTTCAGTCTCTGGCAACGAGAACACAAAACGTTTTGTGGCTTATTCTTTTATGATTGGACTTTTGCCATGATTGCGAGGATTACAAGTTAGTAATCCACGGCTGTCCTTTTTGAGAGTAGAAGAAATAGGTCTCTTCAATTTCAACCATACCCCAAATGTTCAAAATCCATTTGTTTTAAAGCTTTTAACAGTTTGTGCCTCCAATAATAAAGCCCAATCCAAGTAACACCAACGATTTCTGCCGATTTTCGTAGGCAATATACTCTGAACATACAATCAACAAATGTAATCCATTCGATGCCTTTTCGAGTACGTTACAAGACAGTGTTAGTTGTGTCAGTGTAGGATATATCAACATTTATCTTTTACAGAGCCATAATTTTAAATAAAAGAAATGCCTGAGTACATTAGCTTACTTGGTATTTTTTCTAATATCACTCTAAATGGGGTTCTTCGAATATCATGCGGAAAAAAGCTCGAGCTCTCATAACAATGACATAAAAAGTGTGAATAACGGTCATATATTTGTTCTTACACATTTAACCTAACTACTTCATAAACTGTTATAAAAAAATAGTAGGAGGTTTGTTTCTATGTATCATTCCATTCGAAGGAACCATTTTGGGGCTAGACCGTTTGGTTATTCGTGGCCGTATCATAATCAATATAACTATCGGCAATTCATAAATACTCATACACCATACTACAATTATCCATATTATATTCCTCAGTTTCAAACACAGTATCATAATATGAAGGGATACTCACCTTACACGCCGTATCCTACTCCTTACCAACCTTATCCAAATGCATATCCAAAAAATAAACAAACTCTGGGGGTTCAAGGAGTTCAAGGGATTTTATCACAATTTAAGAAAAAAGATGGCACTTATGATATTAATAAGTTAATGGACACAGCTGGACAAATGATGGGTGCAGTAAATCAGGTGAATTCTATAGTAAAAGGACTAACAAAGACCTTTAAGGTTTAGCTACTTTTATGAAAATAGGAAAAAGAAAGCTAGTAGATATAGCTTTCTTTTTTTGAAGGAAAGTATAAAATTTTTAACATAATTTTCAATGTCTAGCTCCATTGTCTACCGCCTCGAGGTCAAAAAGGCGTTGCAATCCAAAGTCGAAGAGTGACTTTTTTTGCTCTAGAACATTTGCTTGTCTTGCACAGAACAGGAAAGCTCCGGCAGCATAATCATCGCACGAAGAAAATGCTTTGTATTTTCAAGGAAGTGATGGATCTTAGTTGAATTTCCTTCTTCAAAGGTGCTTTCGCATTTCTTAATATAACGATTAGTTATAGACGTATTGAACTATTTTTGATTGTTTCGTTCATTGTATTGCTTTGCTAATAGTTGAAGTGCTTCATTATAAGATAAGCCTGAATTTGCATTAAGTCTTTTTACTTCTTCTACATTGGTGTTTGAGTATTGTTTCGCACTAAATTCTTTTGTTGTCATGGTTGTCACCTTTTCAATTAGCTATGCTAGTATAGTGTAAGTTAAAATAGTAATTCATAAACTTCATTTAATTCCTGAACTCGCTTAAAATCACGTTCCTCTAAAGCATAATTTATTTCATCGGGAAGGACATGATTTAAAAATTCAATTTCATCTTCTGCAAGGTCTCTTACAAATGCCTCTTCAGAATGATAGTTATTTTTTATGATTTTTGTGAGGATGGTCTGTGAACTTTTTTGTTCTTCGCTATAGTTTGAAAGAGATTCAATTAAATAGCCTAATGTTTTATCCAATGCATATCACCATTTCGTTTATTAGTTATGATCCCTCAAAGTAAGAAGTAAAGCTTTCCTCATCTGATCCCGATTTTTTATAGTATGGATTTTCTTCAACGGCAGATTTGGGATCAAGATTTGTTTTAATTACTAAAAAGGGCTCATCACTTGCGTCAGCAATGATTCGGTCGTTCAGTTCTTTGAAATCAGGTAGTTTTTTATTACCAGGTTGTTGCTTTTCCAAGATAACACCTCCTAAAAAATATCTTGCTATCTTTAGAAGGAAAGTATGTATAAAAGAGCATGTAAATTTCATGCTCTTATTCGTCGATAGGGAGCTTTTTTCTCCTTTGCTTTGGTATATGAATTGTTAGGACGCCATCTTTATAAGTTGCTCTACTATTTTTAGATTGAATCGGATAGGGGAGTGCAATTGTCCTACTCGATTTGTTATAGGAGTGTTTCTTGACATAGTAGTGTTTTTTCTCGTTTGCTTCCTCTAGTGTTTCCACATTTTTAATAGAAATAGTAAGATGTTTCTCCGCGTACTCTATGTCAATTTGTTCCTTTTTCACACCAGGTAAATCAGCCGCAATGATTAATTCAGTTTCGGTTTCATACATATCGATAGGGATTGATGAAAAGGAAAAAGGAAAAGGCCTATCAAAAAATTCATCCATAGTGTCAAGAAGACGCCTCACGGGCTGTTGGGTAAAAAAGTCATTCATAGAGCGAATAAGGGGTCCGAATGCTTCTTGATCAGTCTTTTTACTTTGATTTTCATGCTTTTCATCCTTCATATTCATTCTCCTCTCCTTTAGATTTTGACGTAAGAAAAGATTTGATCCAGGTTCTTTGATGATATTCCGAATAGTACATAACCTGTATACAATAGTTTTCTAACGTTTTTTCTACTGACACTATATTCATTTCATTTGAAAAATGTTTTTATTTTTTGCCTTGTTATCTCTCTTCGCGATTTTTTACTATTGAAATCGTAAAGGATTGCTCGGACTCCTATGCAATCTTTTTGTTGAAAAAAATAGAACTGAGTTTCCTTCTTAACTCAGTTCTAAACAAGGACATATATTTATTTAAATAAATAGTTCATCTTCTAAGGCTTCCACATCTACAATGAAATTGCCATTATCATTAACATCGATAAGGTTTTTCTTTTTTAACTTTGTGAGGGTACGACTCACAGTCTCCCGTGTAGATCCAATCATATTTGCTAAGTCTCTGTTGGTAAAATGGGTTGTAATCATGACTCTATCCTCAGCCATTTCTTTTCCATCCGTACTACAAAGTCTTAGGATTAGCTTGATGATTTGTTCATAGGTGTTATTTAGGATCTGTTCCTCAAGACGATTCTGTAAATCCACTATCTTTTCACCCATTACTCGAAAAAGCTTAATACATACCTGCGGGTGCTGTAAGAGAAGTTTTTCGAAATGTGAAATGGATATAGTGACAGCCATTGTGTCTTCTACTACAAACGAATATGCGGGATAGTTTCCTTTACGGAAAAATCCTACATGTGGAAACATATCTCCATCCTTTAAAACTGAAACAATTTGTTCTCTACCATTAACATCATTCTTATAGATTTTCACTTTACCACGGTATATAAAGTATACATTCACCAGTGGATCATCCTGCATAAATATATGAGTACCCTTTACATACTGTCGATTATGAGCAATGTTAACGATTTCATCTAGCTCCTCACCTGTTAACTCTTTAAATAAAGGGACTGTATGTAAAACTTCTTTGATTTCGATACGATTCATTTTTTTCACTCCAGATAGTAGCTATTATTTATAGTGTACCAAACTAGTAGATTTTAGGTAAAGCACTAGTAAGGAATGGAAAATGAAATCTTTTGTTTCCTATTTATATTCGTTACATTTATGCGTTTAAGCGAAAAAGCAGAAACAATATCCTATTCTTTATATGTATATTTTGTGAGACTAATGCGTTACAGGGCTACAGTCCACTTCAGGTTTTCTTAAAAGCGAAGGAATAGTTCACAATGTGTGGAGACAGCATTGTGACTAACATTTTGATGGCCTCAGGAGATAAGTCACAGATTTCTTGAAAAGAGAGGGTAAGTAGTAATTTTCATCAGAAAAAAATACGAGAACTAAATTTTAAAGAAATTCTAATCTCTTGTAATATTTTTGAAATTTTACTTATAGATTAGTTGTAGAAATCATATAAAAGATTTCAAAAATAGTATAGGGGGGTAATTGCTTGAAACGGAAGCTATCAGTAGGATTAGTATTATTGCTTTCTATCTTTTTAGCTTTATCAGGCTGTTTTAGTGGAGATAGTTCCACGAATGAACCGAAAGAACCAGAAACTCCTAGTGAAGAAGGAAAAGACAACGAAGAAGAAAATACGGAGCCAAAGATCCTTCGTCTTAACAATAATGAAGAACCTGGTTCACTACACCCAGGTATAGCACAAGGAACACATGATTCATGGATTCTTGAACATGCGTTTGAAGGATTAACTAAAAAGACACAAGAAGGTGAAATTGTAGCCGGTGTCGCAAAAGAATGGAAAATCAGTGACGATGGCTTAACTTACACTTTTACGTTAAGGGATGACGCAAAATGGTCAAATGGTGATCCAGTTACTGCCCATGACTTTGAATATGCTTGGAAGTTCGCATTGAATCCTGAAACAGCATCTACGTATGCATACCAACTCTACTACATTGCTGGTGGAGCTGAATATAATGGGGCGAAAGAAGGAGCAGACTTACAAGCACTTCAAGATCAAGTTGGTGTAAAAGCGTTAGACGATACAACTCTAGAGGTTAAACTAGCCCAACCAACTGCTTATTTCTTAGATTTAACATCATTCTATACGTATTATCCTATTAGCAAAAAAGTACAAGAAGAAAATCCAAATTGGTACCAAGAGGCAGAGACTTTTGTATCTAACGGTGCATTCAAATTAACTGAATGGAAACATAAAGAAAGTTTAAAATTGGAAAAAAATGAAAACTATTATGACAAAGATAATATTAATTTGGATGAAGTTCATTTCGTTATTATTGACGATGAAAATACAGCTTGGCAAATGTATCAATCTGGTGAATTGGATTTAGTATATCCACTTCCACAAGACGTAATAGGTCAGCTTGTATCTACTAAAGACCCAGAGTTCCAAATCGGAACAGACTTATCAACTTATTACTACAATCTAAATAATGATAAAAAGCCATTTAACAATGTAAAGGTTAGAAAAGCTTTAGCAATGGCAATTGATCGACAAACGATTGTAGAGCATGTTGCGCAAGGTGGTCAACCACCAGCCTTTTCTGTAGTTCCTCCAGGTATTCCTGACGTGTCAGGTGATTATCAAGAAAACAATGGAAAGCTATTTGAGGAGAATGTAGAGGAAGCGAAAAAGCTCCTAGAAGAAGGTTTAGCTGAGGAAGGTCTGTCAGAGTTTCCAAAGGTTACTTTAACATATAACACAAGTGAGGGTCATAAGCGAATTGCAGAAGCAGTTCAAGAAATGTGGCGAAAGAACTTAGGAATTGAAATTACGTTAGAAAACGTTGAATTCCAGGTTAAGCTTGATCGCGAAAAAGCAGGGGACTATGAAATTTCTCGTGCTGGTTGGGTTGGGGACTATGTTGACCCAATGACATTTATGGATCTTTGGGTAACGGATGGACCATATAATGATGCAAATTGGAGTAATACTGAATACGATGAATTAATCAATACAGCAAAAACGTCATTGGATCCAGAAGTACGTATGAAAGCAATGCATGATGCAGAAAAAATCTTAATGGATGAAATGCCGATTATTCCAGTTTATTTCTATACGAAGCCGTTTACTGTGAAACCACATGTAACAGGCATTTATACACCGATTAACCGCTATCCTCAGTTCATTTATGCAGATATTAAAAACTAATGAATAAAAAAGTCGAGGTATGCAGATATGCATACCCCGATTTTTCTTAACAGTTTTCAATGTCTAGCACCAGCGCCAAGCCAGTTTTCACCCTGAATGAGCATCTGCGATTATCTTGCGCAAAGCCTCGCTTTATGCAGCTCGAGGTCAAAAACGAATGGCAATCGAATCAAAGAGCGACTTTTTTGCTACAGAACATTTGCTTAGCGGACTTGCACAGGACAAGGAAAGCTCCGGCAGCGATAATCATCGCACGAAGAAAATGCATTTGCATTTTTGAGGAAGTGCTGACGTCAACGTTTGCCACAGGACGTGGGGATTTTAGTTGACGTTCTTCTACCAAGGCGCTTGTGCTTTTCTTAAGTATAAATGAAAAGAGGGATAAAATGCTTAGCTACATTGTGAAACGAATCGGATTAGCAATTCTTACAATCTGGGTAATCATAACATTAACATTTATTTTGATGCATAGTATCCCAGGGAATCCATTTGCCCAAGAAGGTACAATGCCTGAAGCCGTTTATAATAATCTTCAAAGCTACTATAATTTGGACAAACCATTACTCGTACAATATGGACATTATTTACTTTCCATTTTACAATTTGATTTTGGACCTTCTTATAAATCCTCATCTTTAACAGTAAATGAGTTAATAGAAGGAGGATTTCCAGTATCCCTTCACCTTGGAACACAGGCTTTATTGATTGCTATTCCATTTGGATTATTATTTGGCATAGTTGCTGCCTTGTATCGAAATAGATGGCCCGACTATTCTTCTATGATTTTAGCGATCGTTGGAATTTCTGTACCGAACTTTATTCTTGCAACGTTTCTTATTAACTACTTGGCGGTGGAGTTAAAATGGTTTCCTGTTGCAACGTGGACCTCTTGGTCACATACAGTATTGCCTTCTCTTTCGCTTGCAATGATGCCAATGGCATATATTGCTAGATTAATGAGATCAAGCATGCTAGAGGTAATGAGTCAAGATTATATTTTAACCGCAAAAGCAAAAGGCTTAACAAGAGGTGCAATTATTTTAAAACATGCGATTCGCAATGCAATTTTACCAGTTGTAACGGTTTTAGGAATATTGATTGCAAATATTGTAACGGGAAGTTTTATAATCGAGAAAATCTTTGGTATCCCAGGAATGGGTGAGATGTTTGTGACTAGCATCTTTAATCGCGACTACCCTGTCATTCTCGGGTCAACAATATTCTACGCTGCCATCCTAATTCTTTTAATTCTAATTGTTGATATAGCCTATACGTGGATAGATCCAAGAATAAAAGTAACGGGGGAGAGCAAATGAAAAATGAACCGATATTTACGGAAGAAATGTTTCACCCTGCAGAGCAAAAATTTGAAGATGCAGAAAAAATTGCGAGACCTAGTATCTCTTATTGGACAGACGTATGGAAGCGTTTAAAGGAGAATAAGTTAGCGATTCTGGGGCTCATAATTATCTTGTTAATCGGAATCATGGCGATAATTGGACCACATCTTAATGGCTATAGCTATTTTGAACAGGATTTTACTAAAAAGAATTTACGACCGAATGCAGAGCATTGGTTTGGGACGGATTCTTCGGGACGAGATCTATTTACTAGAGCATGGTACGGAGCCCGTATCTCACTATTTATAGGTATTATGGCGGCGTTAATTGATTTTATCATGGGTATTCTTTATGGTGGGATATCCGGGATTCGCGGAGGTAGAGTAGATAACTTTATGATGAGAGTGGCTGAAGTATTATATGCCATTCCATATTTGCTAATGGTTATTTTGATGATGATTGTTCTTGGTCGTGGACTTTGGACAATTATCGTTGCAATGACGATAACAGGCTGGATTCCGATGGCTAGACTTGTTAGAGGACAGGTACTTCAGCTAAAAGAATATGAATATGTACAGGCTGCTAATGCAATGGGGGCAACAACCTCCTGGAAATTACGAAGGCATATGATTCCCAATACGATGGGTCCCATTTTGGTTAACGTTACCTTGACTGTTCCAACGGCTATATTTGCAGAAGCAACTCTCAGCTTTTTAGGATTAGGTATACCTGCACCAGAAGCAAGCTGGGGAACGATGGCTAATGATGCACTTAGTAGCATATTAATAGGAAATTTCTATCAGTTATTTATTCCAGCTTTTCTTATCTCGCTAACAATGTTTGCCTTTAATGTATTTGGAGATGGATTAAGGGATGCGCTCGATCCTAAGCTAAGGAAGTAGATTGATAGAGGGGGAGAAGACCATGAAAAATATAGTAGAAGTAAAAGATCTTCACGTTACATTTGATACCAGTGCTGGTAAAGTCCATGCAGTTAGGGGAATCTCGTTTGAAGTAAAAAAGGGAGAAGCCATTGCGATTGTTGGCGAATCGGGCTGTGGGAAGAGTGTAACAGCCAAATCAATCATGCGACTTCTTCCGTCTCCCCAGGCAAAAATTGATAGTGGTTCAATCTTAGTAAATGGTGAAGATGTCGTTAAAAAATCAGAGAAGTCTATGCAAAAGATAAGAGGAAATGAAGTCGGGATGATATTCCAAGACCCAATGACTTCCTTGAATCCAACAGCTAAAATTGGCGAACAGATTGCTGAAGGAATAATGCAGCATTCGAAAATATCAAAAAAGCAAGCAATAGAAAAATCAATAAAAATGCTTGAATTGGTCGGAATACCACAGCCCGAAAGACGTGTTAATCAATATCCTCACGAATTTTCAGGAGGAATGAGGCAGCGGGTTATGATTGCAATTGCTTTAGCATGCAGTCCGAAACTACTGATAGCTGATGAACCTACAACAGCATTGGATGTTACTATTCAAGCACAGATTCTTCACTTAATGAAGGATCTCCAAATGAAGACTGACACATCCATTATCCTAATCACTCATGACCTTGGAGTAGTAGCTGAGATGTGCAGTCGCGTTGTCGTTATGTACGCAGGAGAAATAGTAGAATCAGGTAATGTAGAAGATATTTTTGCAAACCCGAATCATCCATACACTAAGGGACTATTAAAATCTGTACCTAGGTTGGATATGGATAAAAACGAAAAGCTATCAACAATTACTGGTACTCCTCCGGACCTGCTTGATCCACCAAAGGGCTGTTCATTCTTTCCACGTTGTGAACATGCAATGAAAATATGTGCTGATTACAAGCCTGAATTTGAAGTCGTAGGGCAATCACAATATAGTTCTTGTTGGCTAAACCATCCATTGTCAAAAAAACGTAGCACTACTGTATGAGGGGGTAGGTAAGATAGTGGTAGCAAAAATAGAAGATAAACCATTAGTAGAAATAAAAAATATAAAGAAGTATTTTAAAGTACAAGACAATGTATTAAAAGCGGTAAACAATGTAAACTTAACCATCCAAAAAGGAGAAACGGTTGGACTTGTTGGGGAAAGTGGTTGTGGTAAATCAACTGTTGGTAAAACCATTATCCGCTTATTGGAGCCAACGGCTGGGGAAGTTTTATTTGAAGGTAAAAATATCAATCGATATAATTCTAAAGAATTAAAAGAGATGAGAAAAGATGCTCAAATTATATTTCAGGATCCCTACGCTTCCCTCAATCCAAGAATGAAGGTTGAGGATATTGTTGGAGAACCACTCGATATACACCATCTAGCAAAGGGAAAGCAGAGAAAAGAACGAGTAAAAGAATTACTCGAATTAGTCGGACTCAGACCAGAGCACGCAAATCGCTTTCCACACGAGTTTAGCGGTGGACAAAGGCAGCGTATCGGAATCGCAAGAGCACTGGCATTAAATCCAAAATTTATAGTATGTGATGAACCAATTTCAGCACTCGATGTTTCTATACAAGCACAAATCGTAAATCTATTAAAATCACTGCAAGAAAAAATGGATTTAACCTATTTATTCATTGCACATGATTTATCCATGGTAAAATATATATCAGATCGAATTTTGGTTATGTATCTAGGGAATATGGTAGAGCTTTCTGATAGTGTTTCACTTACTGAGGAACCGTTACATCCTTATACTCAAGCATTACTTTCTGCGGTGCCTATACCAGATCCAACTACTAAACGGGAAAGAATTGTGCTAGATGGAGATGTACCAAGTCCTATATCCCCACCATCTGGCTGTGTGTTTAGAACAAGATGTAAAATGGCAATGGATATATGTGGATCCCAAGTCCCTGAATGGAAGGAAGTAAAACCAAATCATTTTACAGCATGTCATTTATACTAGGCTTCAGTTTTACAAATATAGGTAAGAGTGGTATAATTATTACATGATGGATAAATTAATAAAATAAAGCTTATTATAAAGAGTTTCTAAGGAAACTCGGCAATGGTCATTCAGATTGGAAGGCTATGCCGTAGTTGCGTAAGAAAGTTTCTAACTTTCTTATAAGCTACCGAGAAGTACTTTTTATAATAAGTTTTTTTGTTTTTTATGTTTGTTGGATATCTTGTTGTTGATATGGGCATATATATTGTCGAGTATGACAGTCAATATGTTTGACATAGTTTTATTCTCTCGTTGTTCCTGTTTCGTTTCAACCTAACCAAAGGAGATGATTTGAATGGCATTTGGAAGAAAACCAGTCGAAGAAATTGTTACTGAGGAAACTAAGGTTTGGGTATGTACATCAGAAGATTGTAATGGGTGGTTACGAGATAATTTTAAGAGCAGCCAGGAGCCGGCGTGCCCACTTTGTAGTTCAGAAATGGAGGCAACAACAAAATTATTGCAAGTTGTGGATAACCACTGCAAAACCTATCTAGCATAGACTTTTTGAGGTGCTTCCTTTAACTTTTTTTACTAGATAGAATTAATTTTGTTTAAAAATTTTTATTGTGGATATAATAATTCATGCATTACCTTGCAACAAAATTTTTGTTGCATTACATAGGAGGAAGCAAAAAATGGCACAAGGAAAAGTAAAATGGTTTAACAGTGAAAAAGGCTTTGGATTTATCGAAGTTGAAGGTGGGGACGATGTATTTGTACATTTCTCAGCAATCCAAGGTGAAGGGTTCAAAACGTTAGAAGAAGGTCAAGAAGTTACTTTCGATATTGAAGAAGGTAGCCGTGGACCTCAAGCTGCTAATGTACAAAAAGCATAATAACCCCTATATAAACTGTCCAAAACAGATTCGATAAGAATCTGTTTTTTTTGTTCGCCCAGCATGGGCGAACTCTAACGGGTGAAAGTCCCGAGTACGACCTGGTAGCGGTAAGTACATAG
>JBLKRX010000071.1:0-12146 GCA_047608075.1 Ferdinandcohnia humi | reverse complement strand
GCGGCTGTGGCGAAGTGGTTAACGCATCGGATTGTGGTTCCGACATTCGTGGGTTCGATTCCCATCAGCCGCCCCATTTGTTTTTAGGTAAGTAGTAATGTGATTTTAGGGAATACTAATTAATAATTAGTATTGTCGATGACATTTCGCGATATTTCCTGCTGAAATATCTCAAAATATCCTCTTGTGAAGTAGCTCAAGAAGCATATTCAGAGTAGATTAGCATGATGATTAATCAATGGGCTATAGCCAAGCGGTAAGGCAACGGACTTTGACTCCGTCATTCGTTGGTTCGAATCCAGCTAGCCCAGCCAATGGCGACATAGCCAAGTGGTAAGGCCAAGGTCTGCAAAACCTTTATTCCCCGGTTCGAATCCGGGTGTCGCCTCCAGTAACAGTTGTGATATTATATTTTATATGCGGGTGTAGTTTAATGGTAAAACCTCAGCCTTCCAAGCTGATGTCGTGAGTTCGATTCTCATCACCCGCTCCAATATGGGCCTATAGCTCAGCTGGTTAGAGCGCACGCCTGATAAGCGTGAGGTCGATGGTTCGAGTCCATTTAGGCCCACTTTTCTATATTAAATATTATTGTTCCGCAGTAGCTCAGTGGTAGAGCAATCGGCTGTTAACCGATCGGTCGTAGGTTCGAGTCCTACCTGCGGAGCCATTTTTATGTAGTTGAATAGACCACTACCGCTATTAATTGTGTCGATTCAAATACATTATTACTTGGTAAAATGCGCCTTTAGCTCAGCTGGATAGAGCATACGCCTTCTAAGCGTACGGTCAGAGGTTCGAATCCTCTAAGGCGCGTATTAATTAAGGGGTTGTTTGAGAAAAACATTCCTGATCATTACTACAAACCATTTTTTACATATTGTATTTTAAAAAAAATGATAAATTACGTCATTAAAAACCAGCCTATTTGAAGCTGGTTTTTTCTATTTTACTTGAAATCTATCGAATAAAGTTCCATATAATAGTAAAGACCTCATATCAATTTGATGAGGTCTTTTTTTTATAATATAGATGATAGTAGCATGCCGAAATTATTCTAGCTCACTATCTGTAAAATTTATTTTATAGCCAATCGCATTCATTGGCCCTTTTGTAATTATATTTGCTAGATGTTCTGCCATATAGTCAGGGGAATAGTGAGTAGCCTCGTTTAGCCACCATCTGACTACGCCAATATAGGCGGAGCTAATGAAGTTTAGGATAAAATCTGCGGGTATCTTTAGGTTATTTACATTTCCAACGATAGCCATGAAATTTCCTTTAAACTTTTCATATAAAAATTTTTCTACTTTATCTGTAAAATTAGGTATTCCATTTGGACCAAACATCACCTGGTAAAATTCGCGGTTAGTCTCGATGTTATCAAATACGTTTTTTAAGGTAATCTTAAATCTTTTCACGTTCACCTCACCATTATTCAGGTGAAAGGGAATATTCATTACGTCCATAAGATCCTTTAAATAGGTATCGCTTATTTGCTCAAGTAAGTCATATTTGTCCTGATAATGTAAATAGAAAGTTGCTCTATTAATAAAAGCCTCATCTGCAATATCTTGAATGGTAATTGCTTCGAATCCCTTTTTCCGTATGAGTGTTAGGAATGCATCTTTTATTAGTTTTTGTGTTCGTAAAACGCGAAGGTCTGTCTTTTTTACCATTACTTCACCACTTCCAACTAAAATAATGTCATATATACAACAATTTGTTTCCTACTGTCGCATAACAAACAAAACGACAATTATTGCTCATTGATTGTTTCCTTATCTTTTTTATAATTGCATTATAAACGACGAGTTGTTAATTAATCAACATATTGTCTATTAAGGAGGACGATACAAATGTTACGGTTTAGTAGAAACAAATTGATTTGGGTTGGATTGGCTATCATTATCCTTGTAACAGTTATTTTTACATTTGCTTTTATGGGTTCAACTGTTAGTCCGACCCCTAAGAACTTACCGCTGGGAATCGTTGTTGAAGATGAGGGTATGAAAATGCCTAGTGGGGAACAACTTCAATTAGGAAAAATGCTTGTAGATGAAATCCAAAATAGAAAAACATCAAGTGTTGAGTGGAAGGTTATTAACACCAAAGAAGAAGCACTGCTTGCGATGAATGAGAAGGAATTGTATGCAACGATTGTGCTACCAAATAGTCTTTCGCAGAACATCTTTTCTCTCCTAACAAATAGCCCGAGTATACCAACTGCTACCATCCTTATTAATGAAGGAATGAATCAAGCTGGAGTAAGTGTAGCAACACAAATAGCAAATGGGGTATTAACTAATTTTGATTTGCAAATACAAACCCAGCTACTTAATCAAATGGAAGAAATGAAGATGCCTGTGTCAGTTGATGTAGCTAAAGCAGTATCAAACTCAATTACAATTGAAACAGAGAAGATAAATAGAGTTGCTGCAAATAACGCAAATGGAAATACACCAGCGTTATTCACACAACTGCTATGGATTACGACGTTTTTTAGCTCGATGACACTTTTTACAATCTTAAGGCGTTCAACTGAAGGGAAATGGACAATTAAAAGCTTCGCTAGTCAAATACTGGCAGGTATTCTATATGTTGTATTCATCTGCGGTGTCACATTGTTTCTAGCGATCAACGTCTTAGAAGTGAGCGTACCTGATGAAAAAACTTTATTCATGATGATTGTCTATATCGGGCTATGTTTCTTTTTCCTCCAAAATGCGTTACTAAATTGGATTGGTTATCCTGCGGCACCTTTATTTATCTTGTTATTGTTCTTTTCAATGCCAATCCTTACGGTTGCACCGGAGATGCTCCCTGAAATAACGAGAGATTATCTTTATTCTTGGGTTCCGTTTAGATTCAGCTTAGAAAGTTTGAGGGATCTTTTATTCTTCAACAAGGGGTTCTTAGAAAGTGGGATAGAAACACTGGGTGTAATTGGGCTTGTTTCATTATTCCTGATGGGCTTAGCAATGGTTAAGCCTGTCAAGAAACGTGAAAAAAACGTAGAAAACCAAAAACAAGCAGTAACAAGTCATTAAAAAATAGTAGAGGACATCCCCATAGGCTGTCCTCTATATTTTACGCCCCAAACCTCAGCCCTATTTGACTACATATTTTTGATACACTTCACTCATTGTCTTAATACCAAGATCAATTTCTTCTTAACTTAAGTGAGAAAAGCCAAAAATGACTTTACGTTGAGATGGTGTAAAATTGTAATAGGTGTTAGCGCTCTGCCAGGTTACCCCTGATGAAGCACATTCTTTTTCAAATAGTGCGTATTCGCTCTCAGAGTGTACCCAGCTTCCAAATACATGCAAACCAGCATTAGTATCAATCCAATCAATACCATCAAACTGATATTCACTTATAGAGTGTTTAAAGACATCATATTTCTGGGAATATAGCCGTTTCATCCTCCGTAAATGGCGCTCAAGTTTTCCTGTTTTAATGAGTATTTTTTCTCCCCGGACATGAGATGTTTTAGAATTAATACGTTATTGTTACTAAGAAACTCGGCTTTGGCCGAGTTTTCTTCATGAGAAAATGTCAAATTAATCCTAAAATACCTATTACATATGCATGCTCAGGGTTTTACAAATATTGTACGAATAGTATAATAGTTACATATTAGATAATACTAACTTAGTAGATATAGGGGGAAAAAATATGACGCAGCTTGATACATTACATCCGGTTTTAGGAAGAGTTATAGAAAACATTGAGAAAGTAATGATTGGTAAGAGAGATGTAGCTACACTTAGTTTAGTTGCCTTGCTAGCTGAAGGACACGTTTTATTAGAAGATGTACCAGGTGTAGGGAAGACGATGATGGTGCGTTCTCTTGCTAAATCAGTAAGTGCAGATTTTAAAAGAATACAATTTACACCAGATTTATTACCTTCGGATGTAACTGGGATATCAATCTATAATCCTAAAGAGCTGCAGTTTGAATTTCGTCCCGGTCCGATTATGGGTAATATTGTCCTCGCTGATGAAATTAACCGTACTTCTCCCAAAACACAATCTGCTTTACTAGAAGGAATGGAGGAAAGTAGTGTTACAGTTGACGGAGTTACTAGACAATTACCTAAGCCTTTCTTCGTAATGGCAACACAAAATCCCATTGAGTATGAAGGAACTTACCCACTACCAGAAGCACAACTTGACCGATTTTTACTCAAGATGAAGATGGGATACCCATCGATTAAAGAAGAAATCGAAGTGTTAAATAAGGCTGAGAAAACAAAACCAATTCAGCATTTAGAAGCGGTTATTTCGATTGAGGAATTAGTTAAGCTTCAAGAAGAGGTAAAAGCTGTTTACGTTGATAATACAATAAAGGAATATATTGTTGACCTTGTAAATCGTACAAGGGAACATGGATCTGTTTATCTAGGAGCAAGTCCTCGTGGCTCAATCGCATTGATGAAAGCTTCTCAAGCATATGCTCTTATCAATGGAAGAGACTATGTAATACCTGATGATATACAGTTCCTTGCACCATACGTACTTCCACATCGAATTATATTAAAATCAGAGGCGCGATTTGAAGGAATGACAACCGAAAAAGTGGTAATGAAAATAGTTGAACGTACACCTATACCAGTGCAAAGGTCGATGAATCGTTAATGACTACATTACTTCAATATTTAAAATCAGCGGGAAAGCTAGTAAATATCTTTCTATTGATAGTAGTGACGTTTGTATATGCCATGTTTCAAGGTGGATTTGTAAGCTGGTTTTTGTTTTATAGTTTTATCCCTTTTGGCTTATACTCTTTTTTTCTATCACTCTATTCTTTAAAGGACTTTGAAGTTCGCCGCCTAACAAATAATACTGAATATGTAGCTGGAGAAAGATTTGAAGCAACGATTACGATCAAACGAAAAATACCGTTTCCACTCATGTATGTCATCGCAGAAGAACTACTTCCGCCGCAGCTTCAAAAATGTGAACAGTCAAAAAAATCAAAGGTTATTCTTTTTCCTTGGTTTAAAAGGAACCTAACATATCAATATGTATTTGATGCTATTCCTCGTGGGGAACATATTCTGGAAGGAGTTAGAATTAAAACAGGTGACTTATTTGGTCTTATTGAAAAGGAGCTTGTTTATCCGATTCATGAGGAGTTTCTAATATATCCACAGTATGTAGATATTGTTTATCGTCAATTAGAAAATCGATTTGAGCAAGGAATGACTTCTTCAAACGTTAGGCTACAGAGAGATACCGCAATCGCAATTGGTGTCAGAGATTATAAACCTGGTGACCGCTTCTCTTGGATCGATTGGAAAGCTTCGGCTCGGAAAAATGATATCATGACGAAAGAGTTTGAGCAGCAGCAAAGTCATGATGTTGTCATTTTTATGGACCGATCAAAATCAATGCAATTTGAACAAGTCGTAACTTTTACTGCATCATTAGCTAGGGCAATCCTTAAAAAGGGTGCGCAATTATCCTTTCTCTCGATTGGTGAGGATCAATCCATCTACCCGTTGCGAAGTGGTGAGACCCAACAACAGTTAATTTATTATCACTTAGCAAAAGTAAAGGACAATAGCACCATTTCTTTTTCCCAGATAGTAGAATCTGAAATTAAAAAAATCTATCAGCCTGTTACATTTATGCTCGTAACGAATAAGTTATCCTTTGACATGATTCATATGGTAGGAAGATTTTCGATGAGAAACGCTGATTTAATGCTATTTGTAGTTAAAGAAAAGTCGACACAGCTTTCTGCAGAGGAAAGAGAAGTACTAGATACAGTCAGAAGGCATAATGTATTTGTAAAAGTAGTGTACGAAGGTCATTATGGGGATGTATTTTTTGAGGTGAGTAAATCATGAAACCTAAAATTTCGGCACAACGTAACATGCGAAACTTGTTATTGAATATATTCGGCTTTCTGCTACTTTGGGAATGGCTTAGACCGTTAAAGGTTGTCACTGATACAGAAGATCTTGCTGTATTTGTCGTTTTTATAGCCATTTGTTTTCTTTTATTATTTCTGCAAGTAAGGTTTGTGTATTCCGCTCTTATTAAAGGGATTTTAATTTTATATACGATTCGCTCTCTTTACTTTGAAAACGCCTTTTTAGACCCAACGTGGATAAAGGATTTCTTAGTCGACTTCATTACTAATATAGGATTTCTTTTCCAGGCAAACTGGTGGGAGATGACTCCTATGTTTCGTAGTTTTCTCTTTTTTATCCTACTTTGGTTAATGAGTTATTTGCTACATTATTGGTTTACACATCAAAAAAGAATTTTGCTTTTTTTCGTGTTAACAATTATCTATATAACGGTACTGGATACTTTTAGTCCTTATGATGCAAATAAAGCAATCGTACGAACCGTTATTATTGGATTTTTTATGCTAGGGATTCTTCAATTTGAACGTATAAAGGATCAAGAACTCACGAAACACTTGAATATTGGTAAAAAGTGGGCCGTTCCACTAGCTGTTTTTATCCTATTTTCTACAACGATTGGTTATGTCTCACCAAAAGCTTCACCTCAATGGCCCGATCCAGTGCCATTTTTAAAAGGCTATGGGCAAGGAAATGAAAATGGCTCTCTTGGTGGCATGAAAAAGATAGGTTACGGTAATAACGATACAAACCTTGGGGGCCCTTTTATTGGTGATGATACGGTTGTTTTTACAGCTGAGACTGAAAAAAGTCACTACTGGCGTGTTGAGACAAAAGATATGTATACAGGAAAGGGTTGGCAGTTATCATATCAGGCTGAGAAGCTGTCATTTAATCAAGAAAATACAGTATTAAACTGGTATGAGCAAAAAACGGGAATTGAAGAGCTTAATGCAAAGGTTCAGATGAAACTCTCCTACTCTCATATTGTATATCCATTAGGGTTGACATCAGTAGAGGCGGATCCTGATGTATATTTTAGTGTAGACCCACTTTCCGAAAAAATTCAAACATTTAGGGGCTTTGATACCGTTAATCTACAGGAATATACGATACAATTTGAACAGCCGAAGTTCTTTATTAATGAATTAAAGGAAGTAACGGAACCGGGTGGCTTGGAGCAAAATAGAGCCTTTACCGAAGTATATACTCAATTGCCAGAACGATTACCAGAACGCGTGAAGAAATTAGCTTTGGATATAACGCAATCCCAAGCTAACCGTTATGACAAGGTAAAGGCAGTGGAAGACTTTTTCCAACAGAGTAGCTTTGTATATGATACACAAAATGTTGCAGTTCCAAGGTCAGATCAAGACTATGTTGATCAATTCTTATTTGATACTCAAACGGGATATTGTGATAATTTTTCAACGTCAATGGTAGTTTTACTACGAGCAGCAGGCATACCTTCGAGATGGGTAAAGGGCTATTCCCAGGGTGAGTTTATTTCTGGAGATTTATATGAGATAACAAATAATAATGCGCATTCATGGGTTGAAGTATATTTCCCTGAGTTCGGATGGGTGCCGTTTGAACCGACAAAAGGATTTAACAACTCAAACATATTTTCTTATGATTTGTCTGATATTGGCGAAAACCCAAATAACGAGGCTCCACAAACCGAACCTAAGGAAATGCCTGTTGAAGAGAGTAGTGAACCTGAAACAACTCCAACAGAGGAAAGTACCACTTCTCTTTTTGACAAAGTAATAAACTTATTTAGTTGGAAGTCTTTCTTTATTTTCCTATTAAGTGTGATTTTACTTTCGTATATCTTATTTACGACACGTAAGAAATGGATTCCACTTCTCTTTATTATTCTGTATAAGCGACGAAAAGATGAAGATGTCTATTTTAAGGCATATAAGGTATTATTAAAGCAATTAGCAAGAGTAGGTATGCCAAGGAAAGAAGGGCAAACTCTGAGAGACTATGCGCTCCAGGTTGATAAGTTCTATTATGGGAATGATATGGAGAAATTGACACATAGCTATGAGAAGGCTTTGTACCGAAAAGACAATGCTGAAATAGAATGGCAAAAGTCAGTGGAATTATGGGAAAATTTAATTAAAAAGATATCATCTTGACCAATAAGTACACGCTTGATAGAATAGACACTAATTTAATAGTACGTATCCTTCGTATATCCTCGATAATATGGTTCGAAAGTCTCTACCGGGTCGCCGTAAATGACCTGACTATGAAGGCAGCTATTCTATTTTGTCTAACTAGAAAACTAGAATTCTGCCTTTTTTATAAGGGGAGGATTCTAGTTTTTTTTATTTAGGTTCTTTTGGTGGGAGTCTTGCTTACTTCAAATAGTTCTGTACCTCATCTGGGTAATGTGGGTGTATTCACAAAGCTATAGAGAATGCTCACTGCGGGTTTTCACGAGAACTGTTTTTTCTGCAGGGATTCGTTTCCATTGGAGATAACAAGACAAATTGAGCCTATTTTAAAAGCTAAATAGTGATAGCTACGTACTGCAGTTCTAATGTATAACACCGATTTTCTATTTATTTATCATGTATAGAAACCATGAGATGAATTACAAAATATAACGAGGTGATTTGGATGACGAATAATCAAGAAATAATCATTGTTTTAGATTTCGGAAGTCAATACAATCAATTGATAACTAGAAGAATTCGTGAATTCGGAGTTTATAGTGAATTACACCCACATACAATGACAGCGGAAGAAATAAAAGAGATACAGCCCAAAGGGATTATTTTTTCTGGTGGCCCAAATAGTGTTTATGACCCTAATGCATTCTCGTGTGATGAAGCAATTTTTGAATTAGGAATTCCTGTGTTAGGCATATGCTACGGAATGCAGCTGATGACAAAACATTTCGGTGGTAGAGTTGAGCGTGCTCAACATAGAGAGTACGGAAAAGCAAATATTACAGTGGAACATGAATCAACAACTTTTGCAAATTTACCAAGTGAGCAAGTTGTTTGGATGAGTCACGGTGATCTAGTAGTGGAAACGCCAGAGGGCTTTACAGTTGATGCAGTAAGTCCATCCTGTCCGATTGCTGCAATGAGCGATGAAGCACGTAAATTGTATGGAGTTCAGTTTCATCCAGAAGTACGCCACTCTGTATATGGGAACGATCTATTGAAAAACTTTGTTTTCGGTGCTTGCGGATGCAGCGAAAGTTGGTCAATGGAGAACTTTATTGAACTTGAGATTGAAAAAATCCGTCAAACAGTTGGTGATAAAAAAGTCCTATGTGCTTTAAGTGGCGGAGTTGACTCATCAGTTGTGGCTGTTTTAATCCATAAAGCAATCGGAGACCAATTAACATGTATGTTTGTTGATCATGGACTGCTTCGTAAAGATGAAGCAGAAGGTGTAATGAAAACCTTTAGTGAAGGTTTTAACATGAATGTTATTAAAATCGATGCAAAGGATCGTTTCTTAAATAAGTTAAAAGGCGTAAGTGATCCTGAACAAAAACGTAAAATCATTGGTAACGAGTTTATTTATGTATTTGACGATGAAGCAGCTAAATTAGAAGGAATCGATTTCCTTGCACAAGGTACTCTATATACCGACATAATTGAAAGTGGAACTGCTACTGCACAGACAATTAAGTCCCACCATAATGTTGGAGGACTACCTGAGGATATGCAATTTACATTAATCGAGCCGCTTAACACTCTATTTAAGGATGAAGTTCGTGCTTTAGGAACAGAGCTTGGAATTCCAGATGAGATCGTATGGCGTCAACCTTTCCCAGGACCAGGACTTGGTATCCGTGTGCTAGGTGAAGTGACTGAAGATAAACTTGAAATTGTTCGTGAATCTGATGCAATTCTTCGTGAGGAAATCAAAAAAGCAGGATTAGAGCGAGAAATTTGGCAATACTTCACAGTTCTTCCTGATATCCGAAGTGTTGGTGTAATGGGTGATGCTAGAACATATGACTATACAATTGGAATACGCGCTGTAACATCTATTGATGGAATGACGTCTGACTGGGCTCGCATACCATGGGATGTTCTAGAGATAATTTCAACTAGGATCGTTAATGAGGTAAATCATGTAAATAGAGTTGTTTATGATATAACTAGTAAACCACCAGCAACCATTGAATGGGAATAATGCCGAACGTTCGTAAAACAATCAAAAATAATGTTCGTTTTTTATTGACTGTATAGGTACAATGTCATATAATGAAATCAAGTAAAATAATTGTAGAAATACGTCGTATAATCTTGGGGATATGGCCCAAAAGTTTCTACCAAGCTACCGTAAATTAGCTTGACTACGAGGTATAACTGTTTAGAAAAGAGTGGTCTTTATCTTTAACTCTCCTTTTCTATCGTTATGCTTATATGTCAAGCGCTTCGGATAAATTATCTGGGGCGCTTTCTTATTTGGTTTTACCAATACGACGATACAAAGAAAATAAGGAGAGAGGAATTTTAATATGAAGAAGTATTTTCAATTTGACGAACTTGGTACTTCGTATAGAAAAGAGTTTATCGGTGGTCTAACAACGTTCTTATCTATGGCTTATATTTTATTTGTAAATCCATCAATTTTATCATTAAGTGATGTTCCTGACTTACCAGCAGATATGAGAATAGATGCTGGTGCAGTATTTGTTGCCACAGCTCTTGCGGCTGCAATTGGAACATTAATTATGGGACTAGTAGCTAGATATCCGGTTGCATTAGCACCAGGTATGGGAATAAATGCTTTCTTTGCTTATTCAGTAGTATTAGGAATGGGGATTTCATGGCAAACTGCTTTATCCGGAGTGTTGGTATCAGGGATCGTTTTAGTTCTTTTAACATTAACACGTATTCGTGAGAAAATTATAAATGCGATTCCTGCAGAGTTAAAATATGCTGTGGGTGCAGGTATCGGATTGTTTATTACCTTTGTAGGGTTAAAAAATGCTGGCATCGTTAGAGGAGATGCTGCAACACTAGTTGCTCTAGGTGATTTATCAAGCGGTAATACACTTTTAGCAATTTTCGGTGTAATCGTTACAGTAATCCTAATGGTTCGAAAAGTAAATGGTGCTGTGTTTATCGGTATGGTTCTAACCGCAATAGTTGGAATGTTTACTAATTTAATTGATACACCTGATAAAGTAATTGGTGCGGTACCGAGTTTAGCGCCAACTTTTGGGGCTGCTTTTGAGGGGTTAGGAAATATCTTTACTATGGATATGTTAGTAGTTATTCTTACATTGATGTTCGTAGACTTCTTTGATACTGCTGGTACACTAATGGCTGTAGCAAATCAAGCGGGTATCATGAAGGATAATAAACTTCCACGTGCTGGAAGAGCACTAGTATCTGATTCAAGTGGAACAGTAATCGGTGCGATTCTTGGAACATCTTCAACAACATCTTATATTGAATCATCTGCAGGTGTAGCTGCAGGAGCAAGAACTGGATTTGCTTCAGTTGTAACTGCAGGTTTCTTCCTATTAGCATTATTCTTTTCACCATTATTAGGAGTTGTTACATCGGCAGTTACTTCACCAGCATTAATCATTGTAGGTGTATTAATGGTAGCAACTTTAGGGAAAATCGAATGGGAAAAATTCGAAGTTGCAGTACCAGCATTCCTAACAATTGTTACAATGCCATTAACCTATAGCATCGCAACAGGTATTGCCATTGGATTCATCTTTTATCCAATTACGATGATTGTAAAAGGAAAAGCAAAAGAGATACACCCAATCATGTATGGCTTGTTTATTGTCTTTATTCTTTACTTTATATTCTTAGTTTAATCATAGTTAAAAGATAAGGGATGCTAGATTAAAAATCTGGCATCTTTTTTATTGATATATAAGGTTGAAGTGAGTTCTATTGCAAGAGTTACGTGGATTGTCGCTTATAATATCAAGTAATAATCAACATTATCCATTTATAGCTCCATAAAAAAATAACATAAACCGCGTAGGTGGGAAGTAAGATTGTCGAAAATGGTCTTTATTTCCTGTATAAATAATATTGACGTTGGGGAATAATCTTGGTATATTTAGTGAGTCGCTGTTACATTCCTTTTGCGGAGATAACACTTCGAAAAAAGAGTGTTGACATCACATTATTTAAATGATATATTATAAAAGTCGCCTCTGAGCGATAAGAAAAAGTTCTTTGAAAACTGAACACAATACAAGCGTCAACGTTAATTCTAAAGTAACAAACTTATTGAGCAAGATCT
>JBLKRX010000070.1:0-13016 GCA_047608075.1 Ferdinandcohnia humi | reverse complement strand
TGAACCGCCGTATACCGAACGGTACGTACGGTGGTGTGAGAGGTCGGGGATTAGTCATCCCCTCCTACTCGATTAAAGTAAAGAATATATTGCTTTCAGTGTCTAGCTCCAGCGTCTAGCCAGTTTTCACCCTGAATAAGCTTTTATCGTGGCATTTCGTACATTGAGCACCCATTTTTAAACTTTTGTATGTTTAACGATGAAATAATACCAATTTACCTGCAGAGCTTGTGCATCTGTGAGTAGTGTCTTGGTAGTTCTTTTCCTGAAGCATCTTTTCACCAATTTCCTTCGCCTCTTTTTCAGTTGCAGCGTCAAAGGTTTCTTCTAGAAGTTTTTCTCCAGTCTTGTCAAATACAGTTAGTACATAATTCATGAGTGGATATCCCCTTTGTATAAAAATTCAGATACTTAAAGTTTAGTTGATAGCCAATATTCGCGCAACAATTTATCATTCTAGCTACAGATAAGTTGGCTTCTACAGCCGGAACATATCAAGTAATATATTAACTCGGGAAAAGCATGAAAGAATACCCGGATTCGTTATGAACGATGTGCCTTTACTTATTTTTATGGAGTTCTGAATAAGAACGTGCATTCGTATTTGTGAGGTGGTAAAATGGAGGTAATACGAGTAGGAAGGAACGGTTTAATGAAGGAACTTACTTTTTTACATATAGCTGACTTGCATTTGGATAGTCCTTTCTCGGGTCTCTCAAATCTCCCGCAGGCTATGTTTAAGCGTGTCCAGGAAAGTACTTTTACATCCTTCTCTAGGCTGATAACAATTGCGATAGAGCATGAGGTTGATTTTGTTGTTATTTCAGGAGATATCTTTGATTCGGAAGATCGTAGCTTGCGTGCTCAGTCTAGATTTCGCAAGGAAATGGAACGTTTACTTGAATATCATATTGATGCATTCGTTATCCATGGGAACCATGATCATGTAGGAGGCAGTTGGCTACATTTTGAATGGCCGAGTAATGTTCATGTCTTTTCAAGTGGTGAGGTAGAGGTTAAAGGATTCGAGAAAAATGGGGAAACGCTGGCACATTTATATGGGTTTAGCTACACGAAAAAAGCTGTAGAGGAAAACAAATCCCGTTATTACGAAAAGAAGGAAGGCGCTTCTTTCCATATTGGTTTACTCCATGGAAGCGTAGAAGGGGAAACTACTCACAGTCAGTATGCACCATTCCTACTCTCGGATTTACAGCAAAAGGGATTTGACTACTGGGCGCTCGGACATATTCACGTAAGAGAGGTTTTAACAGAGGATCCTCCCATTATCTATCCAGGTAATATTCAAGGTAGACACAAAAAAGAGTCCGGTGAAAAGGGTGGGTATATCGTAAGACTTACAAGTAAGGGTGCATCATATAGCTTTATTCCATCAGCAGATTTAATCTGGGAAAATGGTACACTAGATATTTCACAGATTTCTACTTTTAATGACCTAGCTAATAAAGCACTAACGCTTCTTGATAGCTATAGAAGAGAGGAGCAGGGAGTGTTTTTAACACTAGAAGTGATTGGGACTGGACCTTTATATATGAGCTTACAGGACAAAGGGATGCAAGAAGACCTTCAGTCTCTATTAAATGACGATGTTGAAGGTTCTAACTTTGTGTATGTTGTTCAGATAAAAAATAATACCCAGCCGGAAATAGATCGAGACAAGCTTAAGAAGGAGTCTCATTTTATTAGTGATTTGTTAGAAAAGCTAGAAACGTATCAGGATTTTGATGATGCCTTATTACCATTACGTACTCACCAAGCTTTTCGAAGATATGTTGTACCATTTACAGATGAGGAGCTAGAGGAAATTTTAGCTGAAGCAGAGACGCTTGTTTTACAAAATATATATCCTTCAAACAGGGGGTGAATTGGATATGAAGATTATTGGAGTGAATGTCTATGGATATGGAAAACTAGAGAATCTTGAATTAGGAGAGATTTCTCCTAATTTTCAAGTGTTTTATGGTCAAAATGAAGCCGGAAAGTCTACACTTATGTCATTTATCCATAGCATCTTATTTGGTTTTCCAACAAAAGCTCACCAGGAGCAAAGATATGTTCCGAAAACAGGAATTAAATACGGAGGAAAACTGATTCTCCAAACAGAACAGTATGGGACAATCATGATTGAAAGGCTAACCGGAAAAGCAAGTGGCGACGTGACTGTTTATTTACCTAATGGGACAACCGAAGGTGAAGAATTCCTTTCAGAGCTGTTTCGTGGAATGGATAAAACTCTTTATCAAAATGTATACTCATTTGATATAAAAGGAGTGCAAGGAGTACATAATCTTCGTTCCGAGGATGTAGGGAGATTTTTATTTTCCTCTGGAATAGTTGGAACCGACGCCATACTAGGGTTAGAAAATAAGCTGTCGAAGGATATGGATGTGTTATTTAAGCCTAATGGTAAGAAGCCTCTCTTAAATAATGAATTTACCAAGCTTAAAGAAGAACATACTAATATTCTAAAATGGCAAGAGAAAAATAATGAGTATTACGATTTAATTGAAAGACTCCGCACAGCTGAAAAAACGTTATCTGACATTGATAATCATAAAATTCACCTTCAAGAGAAAATGAAAGAGGCAGATCGCTTGCAAGCAATACAGCCCCTTTTAGAAGAGTACAGATATTTAGAGAGTCAACTGCTTCATTTACCTGAATATGAACCATTTCCTGAAGATGGGATAAAACGTTTGGAACAGCTTCAAGCTCAGCTGAAACCATATGAAGCACAACTATCTTCATTACAAACTCAAAGGGAAGAATGGGAAAAAAGCAAAGAGCAAATAAAGATAGATTCTTCCTATTTAGAAAATGAACAGAATATTTTACAGGTAGCAAAAGAAAAAAGCGTATATATCGAGAATCAATCTAGACAAGATTTGCTTAGAAGGGAACTTCTGCAAATAGAGGAAGAAATTGAGCATTTAAAAAATAGAATTAAACTTCAAGTGTCAGATGGGGAATATCTATCAATTGACACAAGCATCTCTATTAAAGATGCAGTTTCGAAGCTTGTCACTGAAGCAGAAAGAAGTAAGCAGCAAAAGCTTTTCTTAGATGATAGTTTTATACGTACAAAGGAAACGTTGGAAAATAGTGAGATAAAACTTGAAGAATTAGAAAAACAGCTTTTACCAGAAGAAACAAGGCGTTCCTATGAAGAAGCGATCCGTTATGAGTCCAAACAATTAGATTTGGAAAAGGAAAAAAACTATTTAGAAGATGAATTACGTAGGGTAGACCAAAAGATTAAAGGGTTATCAGAAAAGGAAGCCGGTAATAAAAAGCGAGTCTGGCTTTTACTAATGGGTATTGGCATTGTGTTCTTTTTATCAGGTGTATATTCTCTGTTTACGATAGAGTGGCTATACGGTGCCTTTTTTATTATATTCTTGCTATTGTTTTATCCAATAGGGAAGGCACTGACATCACAGTCTTCTTCGTTAATCTTGCGAGAACTTCATAATGATCGAATCCATTTAGTTGATAGGTTAAAACATATACAAGAAGAGCTTTTAAAGGGAGATTTCAAGAATACGAAAGATCTATCAGGTAAACTGCTTCTGGATCAGCAAATTAGACAGCAGATTGAGATTGAAAGAGCAACACTGACACATTATGAACGAGCATATGAAAAGGTTGTTGCGAACTTTGAGGATTGGGAAAGAAGTAAGTTCGAAATGGAAGAAAATGCTAAGGCCGTAAAAAGGCAACTAGCAATCCCTGATGGTATTTCTATTGAGCGTCTAATGGATGTTTTTCAAATAATCGATTCAATCAAGGAAAAATACGTAAAAAAAGAAAAGCTATATGTTCAAATACAATCAAAGCAAACTGATATTGACTTATTTCAAACAAAAATTGCCGACGTATTAAGGCTACTAAACGAAAAGTATGATGATTCAAGTACTGCAATTGAGCAATTATCAGTTCAACTAAATGAAGAGAAGAAAAAACTAGAAAAAATCGTAATGTATGAAGGAAAAATAATGGATGCCACCGAAAGAATTAGTCAGCTGGAGCGGGAGATATCTTATATAAATAATGAATGTAGGATCTTATGGAAGTTGGCAAATGTAGCAAATGAAGAAGAATTCAGAGGTAAGGGACAGGCTAATGCTGCAGCAAAGGAAATAAAAGATAGAATGGTACTTCTTCAAGCACAGCTTGAGCGTTATCAAGAGCTTGTAAGCATATGTAACTTGGATACGAACTATCAAAATGTGATACAAGAGGCTGCTGAAGAGTTAAAACGTTTAGTTTCATTGGAAAAAGATATACAAACCCAGTTGTCAGACTCCAAGCACCGAATCAAAGAGCTTGAAGAGGGTGGAACATACTCGGATTTTTTACATTCCTTTGAAGCTAAAAAATCGTCCGCAAAAGAATTGGCTAAAAAATGGGCTGTACATGCTGTTGCAAAGGATATCCTTTCGAAGACAGTTCATCAATATCGAAGAGTTCGTCTTCCGATGGTTATTAAAAATGCGGAAACTTATTTTTCTATTTTGACAGAAGGTAACTATACAAAAATCTATTCTGACAGTGAAGAGGAGGGATTTATTGTAGAAGGTAGAAATGGTCTACGATATAAGCCAAATGAATTAAGTCAGGCAACAGCAGAACAGCTGTACATTGCACTTAGATTCTCTCTGGCAAAGAATATGCATCCACATGATTCATTTCCGTTTATTATAGATGATAGTTTTGTTAACTTTGATCAAAAGAGATTAACTCAAGCCATTAAGCTTATTCAAGAACTTTCCAAGGAAAGTCAGGTATTATTTTTCACATGTCACCCGCATGTACTGGAAAAATGTAATGAATTTTCTACCATTCACTTGGAAGAGGTCACAATGAGTATCCAGTAAAATATGATATAATCTTACTAGATAAAGAGAAGATTCATAGTATTTATCTTGTATATGAAATGATTCGGCAACAAGGGGAGATTATGTAGGGTCATACTCCCTACGTATTTATAAAGGACAAGCAGGGGGGAGAGTATATGGTGAAAGGTATTGGCCATTATGAGGTTGGGCAACAAGTAGATATATATCTACTGATTAAATCATCCTCAAAGGGAATTGCAAGCAATGGAAAACCATTCTTAACCTTGATTTTACAAGATCAAAGTGGGGAAATAGAGGCAAAGTTATGGGATACAACTTCTGATGATGAAGTAAGCTATTCAGCTCAAAACATAGTAAAAATCATGGGTGACATAAATAGTTACCGTGGTCGAAATCAATTGAAAATCCGTAACATTCGACCAATAACTGATTTAGATGGTGTATCAATCGGAGATTTTCTAGAAGTCGCACCAGTTGAGCAGGATGAAATGGCTGCAAAAATCACACAGTATATCTTTGAGATGAAGAACTCGAATATACAGCGTATTACACGACATTTACTGAAAAAACATCAAGGCTCATTCTATGAATACCCTGCAGCGACAAAGAATCACCATGAATTTGTTTCAGGACTTGCATATCACGTTGTATCGATGCTTGATTTAGCAAAAGCACTTTCGGTCTTATACCCATCGCTCGATACCGACTTGTTATATGCTGGTGTTATTTTACATGACTTAGGTAAAGTTGTTGAGTTATCTGGTCCTATTTCAACAACTTATACAGTAGAAGGAAACCTACTAGGTCATATATCCATTATGGTTAATGAAATTGGCCAAGCAGCTAGAGAACTAGGAATTGAAGGGGAAGAAGTAACTGTCCTTCAGCACATCGTTTTAAGCCTTATCTATATACGTGTGAGAAATAAAAGTAAAAATACATATAATAGTACAGATGAAGCCCTTAGCAATAAGGGCTTTTCTTATTTCTCACATTTCAAATAGTGAGTTATACTTTAAATATATATTGAAGTAGGAGGTAGACCAGTGTATATACCACTTGATGAAAAATTTACATGGATACCAAGAGAAGTTTCAATAGAAAGTGAAAGGATTGGTGGAAGGTTAGAAGCAGGTAATATCGTTATTATTGGATTAAGAGATAATAAATCTAAATTGATTATTCCACATCCAATATCAAATTTTATAATTAAGTGTTTTGTAAATAAGCAGTTATCACCAAGTACTCAACTAAGGGCTGGAAGGATTATATGTATGTTTTTAAACTATATTTATACTCAAATAGAGGATGATGATTCAGGAGAGTATAGTAAATTAGAGGAAAAGGGTATAAGAGCATTAGAGCTAAAGCATGGGGCTAACTTTATAACCTATGGAACTTATTTGGGTAGAAATTCAGAAACAATTGATTATTGGGAAAAAACACTAACTAGATTCTATAACTTTTTAAAAGAACAAGATTCAATTGACCAAGACCCAAAAATAATAAAAAAAATCAATAAAAATGGTAAGGAAATATTAATTTCACCATTTGGAGATTCTGTATTGGATATTGAAAGACCAAATAAGAAAAATGATAATGATATGACTACCTTAAAAGATTTTGGGGAAGGAAGACTAGAACTCGCTAAGCTGTTTATTAATATTGCTCAAACTCATGCAGAAGATATTGCACTAGGAGTTTACTTTCAATTCTTTGGTGGGTTAAGAGTAGGAGAGGTAGTTAATTTAACAGAAAGTTCATTAAAACCAAGGGGCTATAGGGGGACTGAAAACAAATCATTTTTTGTTAATATTGATGATAACCAAGATAAATTGTTTCCCAATTTAAAAAATAACCAGTATAACCAAGTAAAAAGACCAAGACCTCAATTTATTATCCATTCAAATTTACTACAAAAATTATATGATGATCATATTACAAAACTTGAAGAATTAAAAAGTAAGAAAAAATTAAAGGTAGAAGATGCATTATTTGTATCGTATAAAACTGGTGTACCAATAAGTGGACCAAATTATGCAAATAAATTTAAGCGTGTAAAAAAAATATTTTTGAATGAGTTAAGAAAGGAAAGATACTATGAGGATGTAGAATTTCTTGAATCTTTACCTTGGGGTACACATATTGGTAGAGCTGTTTTCACAAATATGTTAATCGATCAAGGCTTAGGTATTGAAGAATTAAGAGATTCACGTGGAGACAGAAGTTTGTTGTCTGCTATGGCGTATTTAGAACGAAGGGTAACAAGAAAAAAAATTAAAGAAATGATGGAAAAAGTAGCAACTAAAATTGGTAATGAAGAAGATCAAGATGATGGTATTTATTTGCAACAAGCACTAACGCGTGAGCAGAACATCGAAATATACAATAAAGTTATGAGTAATTGGAGAGGTTTCTAAAATGTTAGTAAAAATAAGGGAACTATGTGATAAAAACAGTCCCTATTTTCAATTAGGTGTTCGTTGGAAAGGGACTGAAATATTACAAAAACATGGTGTCTTAGAAATTGTAGACATTAATAATGTGAAATATGTTGAATATGAAAAATTATTAAAACATGTTGCTTGGGAGAAAAATTTTTTTAATGAATATTTTATAGACTTGGATGTGTGGTCAAAATTAGGGTCCAGCGCTAATAAAGATAGTTTGCGTTCTTCTGGGGTGAAAAAATTAATTTCCTTAGCAAATCAGGGCCTTATTGAAATGGTTGAATTAGATTACCCACTTGTTTCAATAAGAGACAACAAATACAAAAATATAAAAAGGTTTTTTAAGAAAGCAAGTCTTGAATATTTTTTAAATGATTATATTAATTTAAATGAGGCTATGAAAATAATAGGAAAATCAAGTCCTCAGTATACTTTAAAAATCTTAATGAGCAAAGATATAGAAGTTGTAAAGCTTTCAGAAAAATATGATATGACGTTTGTTAATAAGAAAGCAGTTTTACATTTAGTAGAAAGTGGTGAGAATAAGCTTTCAAGCGTAGAAAATAGAAAACAATTAAATATATCTGATATGCAAGAATATATCAGTAGTAATCAATCCAGATTATACTTGGGCTTTACAAAAAAGAAATTTGAACAAATTCAAAATATAGGAATTCTAAACGTTGAAACTATTGTGGAGAATGGTAAAAATTTATATAAAAGATCACATATTGAGGATTTCAAGAAAAAACAAGAAAAATGGGAACAAGATTTTATAAAAAAGCACTATATAGATTTAGAGGTGTGGGGAAAATTTGGTTCAAATTCCTCAAAAGATTCTCTTAGGTCAAGTGGGATATTAAAATTAATTGAACTTGCTAATAAAGGGAAAATAGAACTAGTGGAGATGAAGTATCCACTAATTTTTATTAAAGAAAAGAAATACGAGAATATTAAGCGCTTCTTTAAAAAAGATAGCATTGAACTGTTCTTATTAAATCATTTTAAACTTGAAGATGCTATGTTGTTACTAGGTAGGAAAAATAGTGATAACTTCCAGAAATATTTAAAATCAAAAGGGATTGAAATTATTAAGCTTTCAACTAAAGTAGATTTGATGTACGTCAGAAAGTTCGATATTCATAACTTAATGAAAAAAAGGAATATCGTAGTGTCGAGTGAGGAAAAACTTAAAAAAGATCTTGAAGAGTCGGAGTTTCTGAATAGAAAACAAGTAATGATGTATTTAAATATTACTGCTAAGAGGTTGACTCAGCTAATAGAAAAACGTCTTTTACGAGTAGAAAAGAAAATTTCAAGTAATTTAACGTTATTTAAAAAATCGAAAGTGATCCAACTAAAAAAACAGCAAGAAATATTGCTAAAGTTATTGAATGAGAAGTGGTTTACCCGGAATGAGGTAATTGAAAAATTTAATTATGATCCGGATATGTATGAAATCAGAAAAACTAAAATTCCTGTTATTGTTGCCAGCGCTGATAGATTTTTAAATAAGAGGGTGATCTACCTAAAAAGTTCAGTAGAAGAGAATTTTAACCGGTTAGTATATACCCAGCAATATTATACAGATGTTGGAACTATATATGATAATATTAAGCACCGGCTTCAAATGGAGAAATTCTCCTTTTTTGAACATCTTATTGAAACTGAAAAGCTTTGGGATATATACATTAAGAGTAAATCAAATGAATGGAATCCAAATTCTTACGATGATAAATTACAGAGGATTGGTGTACTTGTAAATTTAACTAAAGATATGAATTCTATTTTATCAAAGGAAATATACAATTGCTCCTCAAAGGAATTGAATTTTGCGTTTTTTAATAAAAAATACCCTTTGCATTTTCAAAAGCATTTATATAGCTTTTTACAAGCAATTCATTTATCTCAAAAAATGCAAAATAAAGTTACATTTAGAATGAATGAAATAATTAATCCTTATGACCGAGAACAAAAAAGAAAAATAAAAAGTTTATATACGCCAAAAGAATATAGAAATCTATTCGATTATGTTTCTGAAAATGTTAGTTTTCATAAGAGTAATGCAATTAATAGTATAAAAAAAGCAGTTCTAGCAAATGAAGAAAATAAGAATATAAATATGGTATATGATCGTTATGATTCTGCATGGTTATATGTAATTCTTCATTTAACAAATATTTGGAGAACACCTGACTATCTTCATTTTTCTAGAGTGTCATTTGAGGATACTTATATCGAACCGACAATTGAATGGATGGAAAATAATGAAATTAGTAAAACGGACGCTGAAAGATTATTAAGAAGACTACAAATAAAAACATATAACTTTTCAAAAAATAATGCAGATAGGTATTTATTTATTCCGGATAAGTTATTAATCGCATTTGCAACTGCAGTGACTCTTTGTGAAATTAGAACAAGGCTTTTAAACGATAGTTTTCAATCCGTTATTAATTTTATGACAAAAGATAATAGATTTAGGAATAAAGTTAAAGAAAATTTTTTTAGATCCTTTAGCGGTGTTCAATTCGATACTTTAAAAATGAACCGTTCATTATTCACATTTTTGTTGCGTATTTCAAAAAATGTAAATGGACCACATGAAATAGAAATACTTAAACAATTTCGTGGACATAAGAACATTGAAACTACAAATATTTATTTGCTTTTTACTGAAGAGGACATAAACTTCCTTACTTCACAACTCTTTTCAAGAAACGACCACTTCGGTTTTATTGCTGATACTTTTACCGATATTTTATTCGGAGAAACCACGTCACTTTTTGAAAAAACAAAACAGAACAATTCACTTCTAGATTCATTCGGAGGTGTGTTTAAACTTGAGTCGGTAGCTAGTTTTTTACTGGCTGTATCTGAGGATGAAGAAATAGTAAAAAATATAATCTTAGAAATGGATTCACAAGAAACTCAACAAAAGTTTGAAGAAATACTATTTATGAAATTGACTAGTAAACAGAAAGATGTTCAATGCTTAATAGGAGAAGCGAATTGTCCATATCCGGGCAGGGATTGTTTAGGAGGATGCCATTTTTCCATTCCTCATTTTTATGCTATATCTGAACTAACAAGACAGTTGTGGAATGATTTTGAATTTATTCTGAATAGGTTTTCAAGCCTAAAATATAAGGGAGATAAAGAAAGGTTTTTCATTAACTTTGCTGGCCGTCTAAAATTATTTAAAAATGCTGAGGGGAAATATGGGAATGTTGTGTACGAATTTTTTAATTTAGATAAAGAAAAGTGGATTGGGCTTTTAAGTGAGTTACCGGAAGAATGGCAGCTTTTTGTAAGTGAGAATAGGAACTTAATAAAAGCATAGTATTATGGAGGTTATAATTTGAATGCTTTATTAAACTATGAATTTAAACTGGATGAAACAAGTATTGAAGAATTTGATCTAGAGTATAGTATAGAAGTTGCAAAAGAGAATATTGAGAGCTATTTAGATAATATTACTGTCAATTATTTTAAAAAGTATTCATATAAAGATATTGTATGGTATGTCTATAGTGAAAATAGTGATACTATACTCACTATAGATTTCAGAAAATATATAGAATGTAAAAATACAATGATGTTAGATGTATTAAAATGTTGGGTATCGAATTTCTTATTGGATTATGCAGGTAATACTATTGCGGCATATTTCAAGTATTTAGTGGATGTTTTAAATATTACTTCAACTTTAGCTAAGTCAAAAGTTAGTGATTTAGAAGAATATTTATTATCCGAAGCGACGAAATCGATAAAACATGAAATGATAAAGTCTTTATTGAATTTTTTAGATTTTTATGATGAATTGGATTCAACGGAAGAATATATACAGCTAGCCAGTGAGCTTCATGAAAAACTCGAAATAGAACCGAGGGAAATTCCATCAAGCAGAGATTGCTTAATGTTCCTATTCGCCTTAAATAATTTTTTTGATAATACTCCTTCATCAGATTGGCGATATTTATATTTTACTCCAATAAGGATTTGGTGGATACTAACTACCAAAATCCCAATGAGAATCGGTGAATTTCTTAAAATACGAAGGGATTCTCTTAAAGTAAAAGAAACGGATAATAAAGTTCGATATTATCTAGAGCTACCTAGATCTAAGGAGAAAAACAACAAAAAAAGAATTCAAGTTATTGATAAAATTGAGATTGATAAGAGTTTTTACAATTTCATAGATTCCTATATTATTGAATCAAATAAATACGGAGAGTCGGATTCATTAATATCTTATATGGTAATTAGAAAACTTAGAGAAAATGTTATAGAGAATAAAATTAATAGTTTTGTCAAGAAACGTAATGATAGAATAATTGATCATGAAACTTTTAGAAAATTGTTATACGATTTTTATGAATTCATTATTAAAAATCCACCATATAATTTTTCTGTTCGAGATGTCGGGAATGACAATCTTGAAACAATTTCAAAAAGTCGTGAAGAAGGAAATTATTTCGATATTGAGAGGCGATTACGACCTAATGATACAAGACATTTAGCATTTATGTTTTTGAAGCTTCAAGGCCTTCATCCGGTAGAAATAGCTCGTCTAGGTGGTCATTTATCTCTCAGCTCACAAACCCATTATTTTAAGCATAGGGAATTTGAAACTGATTCTTCAACTATTCAACTATTGAGATTATTTGACATGGATTGCCAATACTTTAAAACAAGTTTTTTTAAAACAATAAATGAACCAATAATTAGTTCAAAAATAAATGATGAATTTAGAAGACGTTTTGTATTAAAAAACGCTGAGCCTGACCGAGATAAGTGGGATAAATTAGAAATAGGTTGGTGTTCAGCGAGTATAAAACGTTGTAAACGTCACTGTTTTATATGTGATGAATATTGGAAAATAGAATTTGATGAATTTAAGACAAAATATAATGAGATTATTAAGTGGATGGATTCTACGGAGAACAAAGCAATTAAGGTTTATAATTCGTTGGGACATATCTATGACCAAATTCATAGTAATAAAAATGAGCAGCTGAAATTGGATATAAAACTAAAAAAAGTGTTATACACAAAATCAAAGGAATTAAAAGATTTATTAGAAAGTATCGGGGCTTGTGTTGATCATATCTATGAACAGACAGGGGTGAACATTGAATGGCAAACAAGTATCCAAAAGACAAAATCGACGAATTACTTGACAGATATGTAGAAGAAAATAAGGTCAAAATCATTAACAAAAGACCATTTGCTGAATTTGTGACAGAATTATTCGAAAAAGGCGAACTTAGTTGGTTAGATAAATCCATTCCTGAATACTATTGGAGAAAAGCAGCCTATGAAGGATTTCATTATATTGAAAGATACAATGAAGCTGTAAATACTCCAATACTTATAGAAAATGAGAATCCGGAAATTAAACTTCCAAGTATAAAGGATTCAATCGAAAAACTAATTAAAGACCCATCTAAACTATATAAGACGTTGGAGCCTTATGAAAAGGAATTAAAATTATTATTAAAAAAAGAAAAGAAAAGTGAAAAGAAAATAAAGGAGTTAAACAACAAAATAATTGATCAAAAGAAAAAAATTAAAGAACTAGAAGATTTAAATAAACTAGCTCAATCTGTTTATTGCAAAATAAAAGTGCAGACCTTTGCAAGTAAAAACTGCAGAGTCCTGCACTTTATTTAATAGGTGCATA
>JBLKRX010000069.1:0-15083 GCA_047608075.1 Ferdinandcohnia humi | reverse complement strand
CCGCCGTATACGGATCCGTACGTACGGTGGTGTGAGAGGTCGGATAGTCAATCAATGATTATCCTCCTACTCGATGCTTGAAAAAGATGTATAAAAGTTTTTTATGTCTAGTTTCAGCGCCAAGCCCCTCGCGGTCAAAAATGCACGGTGATGAACAGTCAAATAGCTACTTTTTTGCGAAGAGAACATTCACTTGTTAGTGCTAAGTAAGGCACTTTCATTTTTTTACTCTAGGTATATTTTTTGATAATTACCGCGCAACGTGCCAAAATAGGTGACGTAGAGGCTATTTGTAGACAATAGGAAAGAGGTTCGAAAATGAATCGATTTAAGAGAGATATCAAAGACCATTGGTATGTAACTTATAATAAAAACGGGTATCCACATGTACAGCAAGGGTTTGTTTTACCTCCGAATCGGATGAAGGAATTTGATCCTTTCCTTATTCTAGCTGAGGACTGGTTTAAGCGTGGAGCCTTCTCGGATCACCCACATCGTGGCTTTCAGACGATAACCTATGTTTTGGATGGTCGTTTGGAGCATATTGATAACCATGGGGGACACTCCATTTTAGAAGCGGGCGATGTTCAGTATATGAATGCTGGTAGCGGAGCCCGTCATGCAGAGGAAGCGGTCGATGATGACCTAATTCATACGCTTCAGCTGTGGTTGAACCTGCCGAAAGCCTTAAAAAACACAAAAACCACTTACCAAAACATATATGTTGAGGATGTCCCACGAGTGCCGTTTGAAGCTGGTGAAGTGAGGGTTTACTCTGGAGAGATGGACGGAGCAAAAGGACCAATGCAAAGCTTGGTTCCAATTACAATGACTGAAATCTATTTTATAAAAGCAGGCACATACACGCTTCAAATCCCAGAGAATCATAATGCGTTTTTATATGTTTTATCCGGTGAGCTGGAATTCGGGTCGAATAAAACAAAGCTTACGAAAACGGGGGTCGCTACCCTGACTTTTAAACAAGATGGAGATAGCGAAAGTGAAAGTGAATTTTTTATCAAGGCAAATAGCCGAGCAAAGGTTCTTATTTATTCTGGAGCACCAATCAACGAAGAAGTTGTCGCATATGGTCCGTTTGTAATGAACACTATGGAAGAAGTACAACAAGCATATAAAGACTATCATGCTGGAAAATTTGGCCCACCAGCTAAAATAGATGAGGAGTAAGAAAATGATTGATAGTGTAATTGTATATACGACCGATGATTGTGTAGAATGCACCTTTGTCAAACGAGTGCTCACAGAACAGAAGATTCCGTTTGAGGTTAGAAACATTGCCAAAAATGATACATTTCAAAAAGAGGTTGAAAAATACGGATTCCTCGGAGTACCGGTAACTGTAGTTGGAGACCGAGCTGTAAAAGGATTTAATCCAGAGCTAATCGAACTGCTTTCACCATTGAAAAAGTCTTGAGTTTTTCATTAAATTGCATATCTATTTTAGACCAGATCACTACGATTTGGTCTTTTATTATGTTGACGTGTCTTTGTTGAACTGTTTTAATTAATCTAATTTGTAAGGAAATAGGGAATGGTATTGCTAGACTTTTGAATCGTAAAATTTCACCATATGAAACTAATGTTCATATGGAAATAAAATGAATTGACCATGGATATGGTCATTTGTTATTATTTCCTTAGTGAAATAGGTTTCATATTGGTAAACAATAGACTAGTTTATATATTTTTTTGCAACTGATGATCATCAACAGAAGGTGAAATAGATGAAGATACAAGTGGATGTATGTATAGTTGGTGGTGGCCCAGCAGGTGCGTTCTTAGGGTATTTACTAGCGAGGAGTGGTAGATCTACTGTTATCATTGAACGGACTTCAGGGCAAGCACGACAATACAGGGGAGAGCACATTAACGCGGAGACAGAGGCAATTCTTTCGGAACACAGCCTATTTGATAAAATCGAGACGCTGGGTATTCTTAAAATGAAAAAAGTGGAGTACTTTAATGGTCGGGATATCGTAAAAACGATAACACCATCAAGCGGAGAAGACCACGTTGGTATCCATGTTCCACAGTCTCATTTTTTGGATGCGGTTGTAGGAGAAGCAAGATCCTTTCCTGGATATCAAATCCTTTTTAACACTACCGTTACCGATTTAATCCAGGATGAGCGAGGATTTTACACCGGCATAAAGGCAAAACAAAATGGTGAAGAAATCAATATTAAAAGTAAACTACTTGTAGGTGCAGATGGACGCTATTCTACGATTAGAAAGTTAGCGAATATTTGCGTTTTAGAAAAATCTCATGGTTATGATGTTCTGTGGGTGAAGATACCTACACCTAAAGGGTGGGAGCCAACAACTAGAATGCTTCAGGTGGATGGTCATCAGCTAGCCCTTTTTACCCAAACAGGCGGTGCGATTCAAATTGGCTGGAACATTGAAAAAGGTTCATTTTCTTCACTTAAAAAGCAGCCATTAGAACCGTTTATTGAACCGCTTATTACTAGTTTTCCAGAATTAGAGACTATTGTGACCGAGCATCTTCGTTCATGGAAAGACTTTGTATGTCTAAATGTATTTAGTTCAAAGTCAAAGACATGGGTAAAGGATGGACTTGTGATTATTGGAGATGCAGCGCATACCATGACTCCAACTGGTGCAATTGGAATTAATTGTGCTATTAAAGATGCACATGTATTGACACCAATTATTTTAGATGCATTAGAGAAAAATGATACAAGTGTAACCCAGTTAAAGTCTTTCGAAGAAAAGAGACGAGCTGAAATCGAACATCAACAGCATATGCAAATTGAAAAGGAAGAATCCTTTTTAACTAACTTTAGTACAATACATTAAGTATGCAGAGAGAATTCCTGCATGCTTTTTTATTTCCCAGAACCCATACTGACAAACTCCCATAAAAAAGGCTGAAACTAGATATTAATCTCATAACATGAAGTATAATGATGGAAGATACTGCAAAAAGAATAGCTTCATAATGTAGGGGGGATTCTTTGAAAACAGGAAAATGGGTAGCGTTATTGTGGATTGGTTTAGCGGAATTATTCGCGCTTAGTTTATGGTTCAGTGCCTCTGTCATCATTCCTGAGCTGCGGAACATATGGATGTTTAGTGATACGACAGAAGCATGGGTAAGTGCATCTGTTCCGTTGGGCTTTGTCATTGGAGCTTTTTTTAGCTCGTATTTTGGGATTGCCGATCGGTACAATCCGAGGAGAATTTTTACAATATCTGCCTTCACAGGAGCGGTTATCAATTTGTTATTCATTTTTGCTGACTCAGTAGTCTTAGGGATAACGTTGCGCTTGGTAACGGGTGTTTCACTTGCAGGTGTGTATCCTACTGCTGTAAAAATGCTTTCACAATGGTTTCCTAAAAAGAGAGGGCTGGCAATTGGGATTTTGATTGCTGCACTCACTTTAGGGTCATCTCTACCTCATTTTGTTATCATGTTTTTTTCGGCAGTGAACTGGAAGTTTGTGATCATAACAAGCTCTATACTAGCCTTATTGTCTGCAATCATTGTACATTGGCTTCTAAAGGATGCACCAGTCGAAGCTAAGAAACAGCCTTTTTCATTAAAATTTATGAAAAAAGTCGTTTCGAATAGGCCAATCATGCTTGCGAACTATGGCTATTTTGGACACATGTGGGAACTGTATGCGATGTGGACATGGCTACCTGTGTTTTTAACCGCAAGCTTTACGGATTATTCACCAGTTGTCTCCGAATGGTTTATTGCTTTATCAGCCTTTCTATCCATTGGGATCGCTGGCGGACTTGGTTGCGTAATTGGAGGGCTTGTTTCAGATAAAATTGGTAGATCGTACTTAACCATCATTTCAATGGTTATAAGTGGTTTGTGTGCGATCTTAATCGGTTTTACATATGGTGGCTCAATTTGGATTACCCTGACCTTATCTGTCATTTGGGGAATGTCTGTTATCTCAGATTCGGCTCAATTTTCAGCAGCTGTCTCCGAGTTTGCCGAGGTAGAATATGTAGGTACAGCTTTGACACTACAGATGTGCATTGGTTTTTTAATCTCCATTATTTCAATTAATCTCATTCCAGTCGTTGAGAAAATAATCGGCTGGGAATGGGTCTTTTCAATACTAGCAATTGGACCAGTTTTAGGGGTTATTTCAATGCTGCGGTTTAAGCATCATGAATTTACCTATCAAAACAAAAGTAACCATGTAAAGGCATAGATAGGTACTATCTATGTCTGATTTGTTTTACAAGTTTCCTAGAAAAAGGATTTTACAATCCAAAGAACGAAATATAGATTAAAAAAAAAACATAAAAGGAGAGTTTGAATGGGTACCTGGTTTGGTGCAGCTGGTATATGTATAAATGAGCACAATGAATTATTAATGGTGTTGCAAGGAAAGCCAGACGAGAAAAAGCTGTGGGCGGTTCCCTCTGGTGGTAAAGAGGGGCAAGAATCCTTTGAGGAGTGCTGTATTAGGGAGATTAGGGAGGAGACTGGATATGATGTAGAAATTGTGCAGTCACTTCATATTAAAAAAGGAATTACATATGGGATACCTGTTGAGGTTCATTACTTTGAGGTGCAAATAATCGGTGGAGAATCATCTATTCAGGATCCAGACGGATTGATATATAAAGTTGCATGGAAATCTGAAGAAGAGACTGCACATCTTGAACTTTCCTTCGAAGAGGACAGAGACTTTTTGTTAACCTATTTAAAAAAGAGGAGGACATCAAAATACTATGATAGTAACGGAACGCCTACGATTGCGAGAAATGACAAAGAATGATGAAGAAAATTTAATGGAAATTTTTTCAGATCCAATCGCGATGCAGTACTACCCGTCGACGAAAACACGAGAAGATGCACAAAGATGGATACAGTGGAATCTTGATAACTATCAAAAACACGGAGCTGGACTATGGATCTGTGAAGTAAAAGAGAATGGGATGTTTGTAGGGCAGTGTGGAATTGTTCCACAGATTGTTGACGGAGTACCAGAGATGGAAATTGGGTATCTATTCGCTCGTACGCATTGGGGCAATGGCTATGCAACTGAGGCAGCAGTGGCAGCGAAGGACTTCGGATTCAAGGAACTACATCAACCGAAATTAATTTCAATGATTTACAAACCAAATACCCCTTCGATAAAGGTTGCGGAACGAGTAGGGATGACATTGGAAAAGGAAACCTTAATCAAGGGAAGGGAAACCCTAATCTATTCCATTCATGCCAAGTAGGAGGGATATTATGAATTCTTTGCTAGAGTCAGAGTATATTATGATTCGAAGAACTAGTTTGCAAGATATTGAATACGTTACATCAGAGGAATCGAAAGCCGAGAACAAAGCATTTATAATTCCATGGGAAAAAGCTAAGCATGAGGCTTCCCTTCAAAATGAAGATATCCTTCATTTACTTATAGAAGATAAGGATTATCAGCCAGTTGGCTATATGATTCTCGCGGGCTTGCAAAATCCTAATCATAGTATCGAGCTGTTGCGAATCACGATTTCCAAAAAAGAGAAGGGGTATGGTCGTCAGGCCGTAACACTTATTCAGCAGCTAGCTTTTCAGCATTTAAAGGCGCATCGCCTGTGGTTGGATGTCAAAACAACGAATGCCCGAGCAAAACACTTATATGAATCTGTAGGGTTCACGCTGGAAGGCACGTTACGTGATTGTCTAAAAAGTGGTGATGCCTATGAGTCATTACATATCATGTCAATGTTAAAAAGCGAATACGAAAGAGTCTAGGAAATTTTTATGAAAATCTGGGGGAAGTAGATGAATCAACAGTCAGTATGCTTAAAAGGGATAAAAGTAAGATTACGAGAAATCCAGAGGGAAGATTTAGAGATACTCTGGGAACTACGCTACGGAGATCCAAATCCAGAATGGAAGAAATGGGATGCTCCTTATTTTCCGCATGAAAGAATGGAGAAGGAGACCTTTCTCAAAAAATATGAGAAAGAAGTAGACAAACAACCTGAACCACGTACTCAATTAATTATTGAAGCTGATAATGAAATCATTGGCACTGTAGTCTATTACTGGGAAAATGAAGCCACTCGATGGCTAGAAATGGGTATTACAATATACCTACCTGAATATTGGAATGGTGGGTATGGTACGGAATCAATTCAGCTATGGACCAATTATCTGTTTGAATCGATTCCAACTATCGAAAGAGTTGGCTACACTACCTGGTCAGGAAACATCCGAATGGTAAAGGTAGGAGAAAAGCTAGGTATGTCGATGGAAGGAAGAATGAGAAAGTGCCGTTATTATAATGGTGTCTACTATGATTCCATTCGTATGGGTGTCCTACGGGAAGAATGGGAGAAACGTAACTAAATCATTATGTTAAGAAGAGACCTTTAATTTGAACTTGTGCATAATTATGAAACAGAGCTGTCAAAGGGACAGCTTTTTCTTATTACCTTTCCATAACACTTCAAAGAGCTATTGGGAAAATAATCAACCGAACTATTTCAATAAGGGGGAAAATGAGTTGCTCTATTTTGTAATTGATGCTTTTACAGAAACCAAATTTACGGGAAATACAGCTGGAGTTGTAATCTATGAAGAATTGGATGAAGAGTTCATGCAGAACTTTGCAACAGAGGTTCGTTTTTCTGAAACAGCCTTTGTTAAAAAATTATACGATCAGCAATTTGAAATAAAATATTTTACACCAACTACCCAGGTTAACCTTTGTGGACATGCTACTATTGCATCCTTCAAAGCTCTATTAGATAGCCATTTTATTGAAAAGAACCGGACGTATACTGTACATACCCTCGCTGGCATACTATCCGTTGAGGTTACCGAGTCATTTATTATGATGGAACAAGCTGAACCGAAGCTTGGGAAGATTTTCGATGATACCAATCATTTAGCTAAGATATTCAATATTGACAAAAACTTAATTGGAGATAAACATTTCAATTTAGTTCCTCAAGCTGTTAGCACTGGCCTTTGGGATATCATGTTTCCTTTGAAAACAAAAGAAGCTTTGTATGCCTTGAATCCTGATTTTAAAGCACTAGCAGAATACTCGAAGACTAATAATGTAGGGGGAGTTCATGCATTTACGCTTGATACAAATGAAGGCATAGCCGAAACTAGAAACTTTTGTCCTCAATATGGGATTGATGAAGAAGCTGCAACGGGTACATCTAATGGTGCCTTAACCTATTATCTTTTTCATAAAGGAGTATTGAATCAGTTTAATCAGGAGTATTCATTTCAACAAGGCACAAGTATGGGAAGACCATCTACTATCATTACAAAATTAGTTAATAAAGAGAAACCGAGAGTTAAAGTTGGTGGGAATGCAGTTATCGTCACTAAGGGAGAACTATACTAGAATTCACCTTTGACATGTTAGATACCGAAACGCATGGAAAAAAATCCATGCGTTTCGTTTTTCTAAGGGTGATGAAAAAATTAGTATGAGGTTTGAAATATTTTATTGACAAAATTTACTATTAAGAATATATTATATATGAGCATATGCTCATATACTTTTAAGAAGTAGGGATAAGCATGTATGATGTTATTATTATTGGTGCAGGACAGGCAGGTCTAGCAATGGGCTATCAGTTAAAGAATACGAAGCTTTCATATTTACTTCTTGATAAAGCAGAGAAGCTAGGTGAAACATGGAGAATAAGGTATGACTCCCTTACACTTTTTACACCAAGGTCTTTAAGCTCTCTTCCTGGGTTACCACTTGATGGGAACGAACGGGTCTATCCAACAAAGGATGAGATTGCAGACTACTTGGAGAATTATGCGAACGTTCATGGTTTACCAATACAACTAAATACATCGATTAAAAAGGTTTCTAAAATAAACGGTGAATTCAAACTTGAAACATCTAAGGGTGATATTTTTACAAGAAATGTTATTATTGCTACCGGTCCGTTTCAGAACCCTGCAATCCCGTCTTTTGCTGGAAGGCTCTCTCAGGATGTACTCCAGTTACATTCCTCCCAATACAAGAATCCGTCTCAATTAAAGGATGGCCCAGTACTAGTTGTGGGAGGGGGAAACTCTGGTGCGCAGATAGCTGTAGAATTATCCAAAACGAAGGAAGTCCATCTGTCGATAAGCCAAAAGCTAACCTTTTTACCACAAGACACTGGAGGAAAAAGTATCTTTTGGTGGTTTGAAAAGCTAGGGATTCTTCAAGCAAATGTAAAGTCTAAATTAGGTGCATTTTTAAAAAATCGTCCTGATCCTATCTTTGGATTGGAATTAAAGGAAGCCATTAAAAACAAGAAAGTACTTCTTAAACCAAGGACTTCAGGGATAAAGAATGATCGTTTTGTTTTTGAGAATGGAAGTGAACTGGAAGTATCCAATGTAATTTGGTCAACTGGATTTCGTTCAAATTACAGCTGGTTGGACATTCCAAGTATCCTTGATGCGCAAGGTAACCCAATTCATGAAAGAGGGGTTACTGCTATAAATGGTCTGTACTTTTTAGGCTTGCCGTGGCAGTACCGTAGAGGTTCTGCATTACTTCAAGGTGTTGGGTATGACGCACAGTACATTGCACAATACATACAAACGAAAGAGGGATAATAATGGAGCAAAAAGATCATTCTTTTTTATCACAAGCAACAATCGATGAAGCATCGCGAATTTTTAAAGCATTGGCAGACCCAACTAGAATCAAAATTCTATATTTATTATCTGAGGAAGAATGCTCGGTTACACATATTGCTGAGGTGTTGGAAATGTCGCAATCTGCGGTTTCTCATCAGCTAAGTTTGTTACGTAACTTACGCCTTGTCACATATAGACGAGAGGGAAATACATTTCTTTATACATATGATGATGACCATGTTATTACCTTATTACGCCAAGTCATCCATCATATTGAACACGAATAGGAGGTAGTTAAGATGGGCCATCATCACCACCATCATCATGGTCACGGACATCACCATCACGGCCACGATCATCATCATTTTGAAGAAACAAGAGAAGGAAATAAAATAGGCTTACTTATTGCGTTAGGGATTACAGCTGGAATCATGTTACTCGAGTTTTTCGGTGGCTTAATTACGAATAGTTTAGCTTTATTATCAGATTCAGGGCATATGCTAAGTGACGCTAGTTCGTTATTCTTGAGTCTAGTAGCAATTTGGTTTGCGTCACGGCCAGCATCTCCAACAAAGACTTATGGGTTTTATCGCTTTGAAATATTAGCAGCACTTTTTAATGCAATTACACTCTTTATCATTGCAGGATTCATTGTGTTTGAGGCGTATAAGCGCTTCTTCGAGCCACCGACTGTCGCGAGTGGAACGATGATGATTATAGCGGGAGTAGGCTTACTTGCGAACTTACTCAGTGCTTGGTCACTGATGAGTAAGGGAGATGTAAAAAACAATGTGAACCTAAGAAGTGCGTATCTTCATGTACTAGGAGATGCACTTGGCTCAGTTGGTGCTATCCTGGCGGGCCTACTAATGCTCCTATTTGATTGGTATATCGCTGACCCAATCATTTCCGTATTGGTTGCGCTACTGATTTTAAAAAGTGCCTGGGGCGTGTTAACGCATTCTGTACACATCTTAATGGAAGGTACACCTATTACAATTGATCAAAATGAGGTCAAAGCAACACTTGAAAAAATTGACGGGGTTTTAGATGTACACGACCTACACATCTGGACGATAACATCAGGGCTCGATTCGCTAACGTGTCACATCCTAATTAAGGATGACCACGATAGTCAAATGATCCTACAGAATGCCATCAATAAAATCAAAGAAAACTTTAAAATTGAACATACTACAATCCAAATCGAAAAATCCGATATCCAGCATGGAGAGATGCGGGTGTGAAAAAAGGCGGGCTGTTTCTATATAGAGACAGTCCGTTTTTAAAAGGGTTAGAAAGTATAAAGTTTTGAACAGAGATTTTAATGTCTAGCTCCAGTGCCTACCCACTCGAGATCAAAAACGGGCTGCAATGAAAAGTCAAGAACGATTTTTTTGCAACGGGTTTATTTGCTTGTCGGGGGTTAGAAATGCGCATGCACATTTCTTATGTTGAGGAACTTTTAAATGAAAATGGAGCGTGTAACCCCGTTTTGTCTCATTTAAATGGTATAATTAGGAAAAAGTGAATATGGGGGATAGGTATGCTAAAGAGGAAGTTTGGGGATCGCGCAGAGTGGAAGCGCGTTATTGAAAGACAATATGCACAGTCCTATTTAGATACTAAAGGATTTAAAGGTTATATAACATTATTACATACAATAAAAGTAACGGAACCCCTCTCAGTTAATTATGGACAAAAAAGAATATGTATTGTTGATGATGGTTATATGTGGTTGCAACACTTTCCACTAGGGAAAAATCATTCAGTAACAACAATGTTTGATGCAAATGGAGAGGTCATTCAATGGTATATCGACATTTGTTATAAAAACTCAAGAGAAAATGATGTTCCTTATATGGATGACTTGTTCTTGGATCTTGTGTTCTTACCATCAGGAGAACTAATTGAGAAGGATGCTGAAGAACTTGAAGAAGCCTATTCAAAAGGAATTATTGAGAAGGATCTTTACGACCTTGCTTGGCGAGAACAAGAATGTATCAAAAATCAAATTAACAAAAGTGAATTTCCTTTAGTTCTTTTGTCTACTCAACATAAAGGGATATTAGTAGATAAATTAAAATGAAACGATCAAGTTGCTTGTGCAATATCTTTTTATAAAGAAGGGGGAGCAAATTGAGTAAAAAAAGAAGACTCATTTTTCGAATATCGATAGCTTTGAACATATTATTGATTGTACTTGTAGCTTGGGGATTATTGAAAATGGGATTTGTTAGAGAACAAGTGCTTCTGACAGAAGTTCAGAATAATCTAGTAGAACTAGAAGGTTTAATTGCGAAGCAGAGTGAGGACAACTGGTCTCAACCTAATAGAGTAACAACTGAATTAGGTGATGTACTTAATGGACTATGGCTAGGTTTAACTACTGGAGAACAATTAGGGACTCTCTCGAAAAGTGATAAGGAGATTCTTACAAAATTGTATTCTAAATTAAATCAATATCCTACTGATGAATTATACAGTTTCGTAGTGATAAGCCAAGAGGAAAAGGAGAACTTTGAAGAACTAAGGAAAACACTTCGAAATGCAGGCTTCGGACTGAATATTCAAGTAAGTGCTAATATGAAATACTTTATGGATCAAGCGGAGAAGTTAGAGAAAAGCTTGAAAGTGCCTTTACATTAAAATAGTGTTGCGAAAAGGGGAGCGTCTTTACAAAAGTGGAGACGTTTTTTTATAAAGGCTGTGTTAAAGCTCATTATTGTTTTTACAACTTTGTTAATTAGAGCGGAAGGTACGAGACTCCTGCGGGAAAAGCGTGGCCAGGGGAGACCCCACAGGAGCGTTAGCGACGAGGAGGCTCCCGGACCGCCCGCGGAAAGCGAGTACCTGTAGCGGAAATCAACAGCAAAGTTTAACAGAGCCTTTATAAAATATAATTATTGCTTCGTTTGTGATTGCGGTCTTTGCTGTGATTCTTTAAAAGTTATTGAAAAATATCATCGATATTAAATCTGAAAATGATTTAACAGTCTGAGGTGAAAACAATGGCGATTATTATCAACATCGATGTAATGTTAGCGAGATGAAATATGAGCGTAATAGAGCTTGCCGAAAAAGTAGGAATCACAATGGCAAACCTTTCCATTTTGAAAAATGGAAAAGGAAAAGCGATTCGTTTTTCAACGTTAGAAACTATTTGTAAGGCTTTGGACTGTCTACCTGGAGATATTCCTGAATATCGAGGTGAGATCGACAATCAAGACTAATCCATTCATGTTAGGGAGATTATTTTCCTTGTTATTAGGGGAAGATACTACTACTTAATTTAAAGGATTGGTTTCATGTATATTTTCATCAATATATTGTATTTGATAGCAGGGTTTATATGGGGAGATTGGAGGAATTGGCAAAGTTATTATCCAACCCTTCTTTTCTTTATCATTGGAGATTTTTTATATAACTTTCTCCTCTATCAAAAATCAATGTGGTTATTCCACGATAAAATCCTACCTAACCATACAACAATTACCCTTCTAGCAATGGTCGTAACATATTCCGTAACCGTATTAATATACGTAGGGAGGTTTCCAGAAGGGTGGAAAAAGCGAACATTATGGTTTTTATTATGGTCAGGCATTTATTTAGTTGCAGAGTATGTGAATAGTAAGCTCGGGTTTATTACCTACCATAATGGGTGGAGTCTTTGGTGGTCTGTGTTGTTTACTGGTATTATATTCATTATTTTGCCTATACATCACAAAAGACCGCTATTAGCTTGGGGAATATCACTAGTTATTATATTATCTTTACTTAGTATCTTTGATGTGAAAATAAGTGATATGAAATAAAGAGAAACTCGCCTTTTGGCGAGTTTCATTATTTTACACGAAAACAATCTGTTCATTCTCTGTAATTGTGATGCTACCCTTTGAAAGTCTGATAGTTTGATCAGAAACTTCTGCAACACTTGGATCATGCGTAACAACTAAAACACATTTTCCTGCATGACTAGCTAAGTCTTGCAGCAATCGAACAATCTCTCGAGCTGTATCCTCATCTAGATTTCCGGTTGGCTCATCAGCAACAATTAGGTCTGATTGGCAAGAAAGTGCACGTGCAATTGAAACACGTTGCTGCTGTCCACCACTCAAAGTTAATACCTTCTGGCGAGCCTGCTTTTCCGAGATACCAACCCTTTGTAGCATGTTGAGCGCGTAGTCTTTTTTATTTTTTATCGGTGATTTTGTAATCTCCATAGCTGTTATCACATTTTGCAGAGCTGTCATATAAGATAATACGTTATACGATTGAAAGACAATTGATACGTATTTATTACGAAAAGTGCTTAATCCGATTTTTCTAATATCCTTTCCTTCATATAGAACGCTCCCTTCCTTCGGTACGTCCAATGCACTTGCGAGGGCAAGAAAGGTTGTTTTCCCTGATCCTGATGGACCAACAATTGTATAGAATTTTCCCTTGTCAAATGTAATTGAAATGTTTTTTAAAATGTCATGCTGTTTGTCCTCATGCTTATACCAATAGCTAACATTTTGAAATTCAAGTAATGTGGTCATACTCATCTCTCCTTAATCCTGTTTTGTCAAAATCGTTTTAGGTTGTAATCGTAATACAGTTAAAGATGGTAGTAGAGCTGAAACAACCGCAATTGCTAAACCAATAAGTGCAAGAAACCCAAGGTCCTTAGAAGAAACCTCAACAGATAATTCATCAACTGGGTCAACCTCATGCTGCGCCTGGATACCTGGTCCCATTCCACCAAACCCCATTCTTCCGCCCATACCGCGTTCAAAAGAAGCTGGGTTTGTTGCCGTTTCCTGTGATTGCTCAAGTTCCTGATCTAAAAGCTGTTCACCAATTTGAGCAGCAACTGCGTTTCCACTTAAGGAGGCAATTCCTAGTGCGAGTACGGCGACAACTAAGATTTCTGCGATAAATTGTCCAATCAGCTTCCACCTTTTCTCTCCAATCGCTAAAAGCACACCCATTTCATATTTCCGCTCCCGAATCGACATCATGACAATGAGAGCAAGGATAATACCACCAGCTATTGCAACTAAATAAACGACATTCTTAGAAAAAGAGGCAACGTTTTCAATGGGCCCAACCATTTGTTGATACAATTGGTCATTCGCATCAAGTTTATATGTGTCAAAGTCGATTGAGCTGTTGGTGGTCGCCTCATCAATAAAGTTTTGAATATTTGCAGGATCGTCCACGTAATAAACTGCATTATCAATTGTGCCTTCCGCTATTTTTAATTCGGCTGCAACTGTATAAGGAACATACATCTTGTTGTAAGGATTCATAAAGGCGAGGTTCAAACCTTGGTCTGTATCAGTAGCAGTTGTTTCATAAATACCTACGATTTCAAGCTCTTTCGTAAGTGTTTCGTCCGTTGTAGATGTTACAGTGATGGTATCACCGACGGTTACCTCATTTTCGTCAGCTAATGTTTTTTCAATCATGGTAACGTTTGATTCAAGGTCGTCTTCTGTTAAATGTCTTCCTTCAACAAGGATCGAAGTTTCTTCCAAAAACTCTGTGGTGGAGTCTGTAAATGTAATACCATGAATACTTAGATCGGCATCCATCATTCCACCACGCATACCACCGGGTCCAGAATTTGTTGATGCTTTTTCTGTTTGCTCAGTATCGGCAGTTTCATGTTCAATTGGCTTAAAATTTCCGGCGATACCAGTTGTAGATGAATAAAAGTTATACGCCTTTACTTCGGAATAATTTAGTAATTGCATTGCTGATTCTACTGGCACCGGAGTAGCCTGGAAGCGGGTCCGTTCACCGCTTGCTGCCATTTGCTCTCTCATTTTTTCCATATCAACCTGTAGTGTCACCTGGCCACCTAACTGCTGTCTGGCTAGTATTGTTGATTTTTCAGAAGCAGACTGAATCGAAAGTCCCGATAACACCAATACACATATAACTGTAAAAACAAAAACTTGTAGCAAGCTCTTTCCTTTTCGAGCAATAATACTTAAAAATGCACGTTTTAAAAAATTCATCTTGTACTCTCCTTTATTAGCAATTTCTATTTCACAAGCGTATTTTGAAAATATGAAAAAACTATGACCAAACTATTTCTTAATCTGTAAGAAATGGGGAAGAATTAAGAAAAAAGTTGATATTCTCTACAATTCGTTTTACCTTTGTAAAAAGAGACTTTTAAAGGGCGTAGTAGGGTGGAATTTGACAGGTGCCTAGTGGGAATCTAAACGCGCTCACTTTATGGTTCCGAAAGTACTGAAAGTGAAGCATCATCAGTGAGAAATCTAGCCTGGAGTGGTTTAGATAGTAGACAATCAAACCTACTCAGAAGGAGAACTAGTATGAAATCCTCTCTACTCAAGCCGAATAGAGAGAAAAGTAGGTAGAATACTAGAGAATCGTCCCTACTCAATCGAGAAAAGGTGGTTGAGAAGGAAAGATACTGGAGAATCGTCCCTACTCAATCGGGA
>JBLKRX010000068.1:0-15111 GCA_047608075.1 Ferdinandcohnia humi | reverse complement strand
ACCGCCGTATACGGATCCGTACGTACGGTGGTGTGAGAGGTCGGATAGTCAATCAATGATTATCCTCCTACTCGATGAATGATAGGAAAGTATAAAATATTGAACGTAGTTTTCTATGTCCAGCTCCAGCGCGTACCCTCCTCGAAGTCAAATAACCTGTTGCAAGAAGAAGAACGATTTTTTTGTAACAGAACATTTGCTTGACGGGGTGAGCAAGACGCTTGCACATATCTTAGTTTACTGCTTGATTTCTGCTTCGACTAATAAGTCTAATCTTTTAATCATCGTTTTGGCTTTGTCTTCATCAATCCTTCGATAATGATGGAGTCCTCCTTCTTCTTCATCCTTCTCATCAGCCAGTTTCGTTATTTCTTGAAGGGGTGTGCGTTTTATAAAACTATCTTTAATATAAGAGTCGGTATGGAATAGGATGGCATAAGCAATTTCTTTAGCATACCTTGGATCTTCTCCTAGACGAATTAATAATTTGTGTGCTCTTTCCGCACCTTTGATGGCATGAATATCATTTTGCTTGTATAGGTCATAATCCCACTTTCCATTTTTGTACCAAGTGTAATGTCCCATATCGTGCAATAATGCTGCTTTGGTTGCTAGGTCAACCGATACATTTCTTTGTTTTGCTAATTTAAATGCATGGTAGGAGCAGGCTATTGCATGAACTACTCCTGAACGAGACAAGTATTTTTGTGCGATTCGGTGATTATAAATGTCAGTTAACGTTACATATCTCATCAGAATTAGCCCCCTAAAAATATAAATTTTTAGCATATTACCATATCTCCTTTAGAATCACAAGATAAAAGCCATAGTATGGGGGAGTGAATCACGATTGATAAATGATAAAAAAAGATAAAGTCCACCATGAGTGGACTTTACCTTTTTACACATTTTATCCTTTTAAATCAATTGATTTGCCTAGATGAGGGTGGGGAGCCTCCAACATCTTTAGTAGCTGGTTATTGTTTTGTTCGGCAGTTTCCATCACTTTTTTTGAAAGAGCTATACCAACATTCTGTGCGAGAGATGCTTGGTTCATCCCAATTGATAATGCAGCAATATCCAAAATATCACCTCCTGTGGTAGATATCGGTAAATCAAAAAGATTGTTTAATCGATTTATTAAGTGAATTAAATGAATTAGTACTATTATTTTTTTGGCGACTATTAAGTTATGGTAAATGTAAGTTCTTTATTGAAAAAAAGACAAAGGCTAGGCTTAAATTATTTACTAGTAGTGAATGTACTTTGAATAGTGGTGGAAGACTAGCACTATGCCACTAACTGGAAGATTAAATTACTGGCATGGAGAAGTGTGTAAGGAGGTAAAAGTGTGAGTTATGAAGAGTATTGGGATCGGATCTATACACATAGTGAAAAAATGAATGCATTAATTGGCTCATATTGGCGAGAATATTCGGATATGGGAAACTGGCAGTTTTGGGTAGTGGTATTTTTATTAGTGTCTCCACTTATACTGCTCTATTTTACAGTAGATAGAACCAAAATTTTTCAGCTTTTCTTTTTCGGATATACTGTCCATATACTTTGGGCATACATAGATATTATCTTGGAAAGATATAATTATTTTGTTCATACATACTTTATTGCTCCTGCTTTTCCGTTCGCATTAAGTATGACATCATCCGCACTTCCAGTAGGCTACTTGCTACTTTATCAATACTGTATAAACCACAAGAAGAATTTCTTCTTATATTCTCTTTTTTTGGGAGCAATGTTTTCCTTTGTATTTGGCGGTATCGAAATTTACTTGGGTTTAGCTAAGCTTGGAAAAGGAATGAAACTTATATACGTCTTTCTAATAGACACAGGGATTGCCTACATAAGTTATTTTTTCACAGAGATTTTAGCAAGATGGAAAATAACAAAACGCTTATCCTAACTATTTTTTACATAAGTAAAATGTCCGCCAGAGGCTCAGCAATTGCTGGGCAATTTTTTATTTGCGGACTAAACCTATTATGACTTTTTTTATGACAATAGTAACTAGGGTCATATGACATATTTTCAGTATGCTAAAACTAAGGTAAGGATGTTTTATAAAATTAAAAAAGGATTTTTCAAGTTTTAAGGGAAATATCTTTAGTATGAATTTTTTAGATGTACTTAAAAAAAACAAACTAATACATCTCAGGTCCTAATGTAAAATAAATCTCGGGATTGTTCAAGATAGATTTTGATTGTAGTAGTTTTAAAGTAAGAAATAGCAGATTACAGATGGGGGAATTAAGATGGAGGTATATATAGTATTAACGGATACTGGAACGTATTTTACAAAAATGATAAAGATGTTTACGGGAGACCAACTAAATCATGCCTCCATTTCTTTTTCTAAAGAGTTAGATTCTACCTACAGTTTTGGTAGAAAAAGGCCACGTAATCCATTTATCGGTGGTTTTGTGCAAGAAAATTTTAATGGAAAGCTTTTTAAACATGCAACTTGTGAGATATATAGTTGTTCTGTTTCAGAGAAAGATTATGAGAAAATGCTTACGTTTGTTAGAAAAATAGAAGCTCAAAAAGAACACTATTCATATAATCTCATTGGACTTTTTGGATATTTACTAAAAAGAAGAATAAACAAGAAAAATGCCTTCTTTTGTTCTGAATTCGTAGCAACTACACTATTGAATGGTGGAATCAAATGTAATGACAAACCTCCTTGCTTTGTCCGGCCAAGTGATATAATAGCAAATAAAAATATGAAATTAATATACCAAGGTGAACTCAGTGAATACCTGTTACAGATAGGTGAGAATGATGACACTTATAACGAAAGCAAGGGCTTGTCTAAAATACAAGAACTAATTAGCCCTTTCCTTTACTTCCGTTTACTTGGAAGATAAGAGGTTGGGACATAGGGACAGGTACCTTGTCCCAGCTTCTTTTTGGTGATTCATCCTTAGCGTATAAATTATTGCTGTTGTTTCGAAATAGTTTTGTAGAAATCCTTTTATGAAAAATACCCGTTTATTTTACCCTTTCTAAAACTTCTTCAGTTGTAGCAATGAAAGCAAATTCTTCGTGTAAATTAACTAATGTCATATTATGAATATCCTCTGCTTGGTAAAGAGTACCGTATTTGTCTTTTCTGTCAAAGGTAGCTGTTGCGTCAGATACTAATATTGGTGAAAAGCCTAAATTTCCAGCCATGCGGGTGGTTGTTTCAACACAATGATTTGTGGTTAATCCGACAATAACGACATTTGGTGCTTTTATTTCTAACAAATGTTTTTCTAAATTTGTCCCTATAAAGGAACTATTTACCGTTTTCCTAAATACTATTTCATCTTCTCTTGGATTAATACCATCCATGAAATCAGATGTATTATTCTTGATATAGAATAAGGATTTCTCGTTAACCGTGGAAATATGCTGTATGAAAATGACCGGTCTATTTGTTTCTCTCCAACACTTTAATAATAATTTTATATTCTCTTCTGCATTTAGATTATTACGATTTCCCCAACTAGGATCCAAAAAAGCTTTTTGAACATCAATGATGATTAACGGAACATTTTGTTCAATATTTACCATTTTCATCCACCTCCATACTACATATTACACTTGAAATAGAAATGATTACATAAGATAATAAACGAAAAAAGGGGAATATACTTTATTTTCTAATTTATTTTGTACACAAGACTTTCATTTTAAAGGTGTGATACATATGGACGATTTAGATAAGGACATTCTCGAAAATCTAGTCTTAAATTCTAGAATATCGATGACGGAATTGGGAAAAGTAATTGGTTTATCAGCTCCTTCAGTTACAGAGAGGATTAAAAAACTTGAGGATAAAGGGGTGATCAGGGGATATACGACTGTAGTTAATTACAAGAAACTAAACAAAAACATAACTGCCTTTATCTTATTCGATACAGAAAAATGCAAGCAATTTGTTGAATTTTGTTCTACATATCCAGATGTTATGGAATGTCATAGATTAGCTGGACAATACAGCTACCTAGTTAAAGTTATTACAGAAGACGTCTCTACGCTTGAAAAATTTATTGATGCAACGATGAAGTACGGTAAATCTTCTACGTTGATTGTTCTCTCCTCCCCGGTTGAAGAAGGGGTTTCGAGATAAATGGAAAAAATGCAATATTTATAACTAGAAAAAGATCTTTAGGTCGTCAAGAAGCTCTTGATGGCCCTTATTTTTTTAATCATAACGAAGAATTTGGTTAGTACATAAAAACTATTTAGTTGCTAAAAAATACTAACTGTTATATATTCACTTTAGAGGTAAATTTTACAAATAAAGGAGTGTAATCATGTTATTGAAAAAATTAACCTGGGCTGGAGTTCTTATCAAATCTGGAGAAACTGTTGTTCTGGTTGATCCATTAGGAAATACTCCAGGAAATCAAGATAAACCATTTGCAGCGAAATTGGGAAATGCTCAAGAAACTTTTATAGATTTAAAAGGAATACAAAAACCGAATGTTATCCTTATTACACATATACACCCGGATCATTTTGATCCTATTTCAATAAAAGAGGCATTCGGGGAAGATATACCAGTATTAATTCCTACTGCGTCGATTGAAATTGGGAAAAAATTTGGACTGAAAAATGTAATTGGTGTTTCAATAGGGGATACCAAAACCTTTGGTGATTTTAGGGTATCACCAACATATTCAGCTGATGGTTACGGTTCACCACAAGTCAGTTGGGTGATTGAAGGTGCTGGAAAAAGAATTATTCATAGTGGAGATACACTTTGGCATGGAAATTGGTGGAGAATAAGAGGAGAATTTGGGAAGTTTGATGTAGCATGTTTACCCATAAATGGAGCTGTTTTAGATGTTGCTGGGCTATCAGAACAAACGAATCACCACGCATGTATGATACCTGAAGAGGCTGTAGAAGCAGCGAAAATTTTAGGGGCAAACCACCTTGTTCCGATTCATTTTAAAACATTTCATAATGAACCGTTTTATATTGAAACACCGAATGCAGTACCGAGATTACTACAAAAAGCCAAAGAAAGAGAAGTAAATGTGACTTTACTCCAACCCGATCAAAATCTAGAATTACTTTGAAAATTTGTAAATTAGAATTTTTCTTGGTTTGAAATAAAAGTTTCATTTCAATTGAGTTCTCTTTAAAATTCTATACGAAATAATTTATGAAACTATCAAGTAGTTAAAATAATGGAGGTTTTTTCAATGGGTTTAGAAATGAGAAAAAAATGTGAAAAATGCAACAAAGAACTACATAACACATCAATAGCTTATATTTGTACTTATGAATGCACATTTTGTGAAGACTGTACAGAGAACATGAATCATAATTGTCCGAATTGTGGTGGAGAACTAGTTAGAAGACCTAGAAGTCTAAAGGTATCAGTTAGTCACTAATAAGTCCAAAATAAGAGATATGGACCTAATAGTTAGTGGGATATAAGAATTGGGTTTAATAAGTAAGTATAAGCTCTTTTCCTAGTTAATTCTTACATGTAAACGATAGGTAAATAGGATATTAAGAAATTTAAGGAAGATAATAATGAAAAAAAATTATAACTTGCCATGCAATATTGCTGAGACACTTAACATAATAGGAGATAAATGGACACTTCTCATAATACGCGATCTACTACAGGGTATTAATAAGTTTTCTGATTTAAGAGAATCACTTTCTGGCATTGCGCCTAATGTCTTGTCTGACAGGCTTAGGATCCTAGAAGAAGAGAAGATTGTTGAAACAGTTCAGTATAGTAAGCACCCACCAAGATTTCATTACGAGCTAACCCGTAAAGGTGTAGAACTCAAACACGTTTTAAACACAATTGCCATTTGGGGTAATAGTCACTTAGAGCAAAAATACTATGAGGTAATAGATCGAGATTGTGGACATGAGGTAGAAATAGCATACTATTGTCCTGTTTGTGAAAAATTGTCATCCACTGTTACATATAAAAATGTGGTTAAATAATTGTATAGCGCTGTCCTGTATATAAAAAAATGTCTCTTTTTTAGGAGTTTCAGAATGAATGAAATAAATGTTATCACAACACTATTTGAAGCAAACCGTAATGTTGAAAATTCGATACCTATGCAGCAATACATGAAAAACCATTTCCCATTTCTCGGAATTAAAACACCACTTCGGAGAGACTTGATGAAACGATTTTATTTAGAAACGGATATACTAAAAATAGACTTTCAACCAGAGTTTGTTAAGATTTTATGGAGTAAGGAAGAGCGGGAATATCAATATGCTGCGCTTGACTATATACAAAGATTTAGAAAGAAATTAGTTCAAACCCACATACCTTTCTTAGAAGAACTAATCACAACAAAATCATGGTGGGATACAGTTGATGTGATATCTCCACATTTTGTTGGAAAGATAGCTAAAGAAACACCATCAGTGATTGAACAAACTATTGAAGAATGGGCATATGGTGAACATTTATGGTTATGTCGGTCAGCCATCTTATTACAGCTGAGGTATAAAGAAGATACCGACGAAGCATTATTATACCGATTTATATTAGCTAATAAAGATAGTAAGGAATTTTTTATTCAAAAGGCAATCGGTTGGGCTTTACGTGAATACTCCAAAACGAATCCTAATTCGGTTCGCCAATTTATTAATGAAAACACATTACCAAGATTAAGTGTTCGAGAAGGAAGTAAATATATATAGAAACTTTTATTAGAGGATTTACTTGATTGGTATCAGGTAAGCCTCTATTTTTGATTCAATATTGTTAAGGGTGATTCTAGCTGACTACAGATTCTGTCCATACAATTGAACTTTAATCAGAACCTTACTTTGTTTGACAAAGTCCAAAGCATAGGAAAGATGCTTGAAATAGTGAGTATTAAATGAAAAAAATTAAAAAAGATGCACATTTATAAATATCAAACATATATTGACTATTGTGTGAGAAAATGTAGAAGGGAACGAGAATTGATGAAAAATATTGAAAGCAAGACACTTAGCTTTGAAGATTTTAAAAATGGATCAAGCGATTTTAAAGTCATTGAAGTGACAATTACAGACTCTACAGATCAACTCTATGCAGTAGTCACTCCAGTAAAAATGCAATAACGTTTTGTCAAATAAAGAATATTTCAGGAGCTTTATACCAGGATGGTTGTAGTACCTACATATGGTGTCAGAGCTCTATTTTTATTCCTAATAAAACGGCAAATTATTGAAAATGACTGTAAATTAGTAGCAGGAAAGTGGACTCTGTATCTTGAAATATATAGGAATGAGTCTAGCTTAGTATAGGGGGTAATTCAACTTACAGAGGAGGTCAATATGAGAATATTTGGCGTAATACTTACGATACTTGTATTTGGATTTATTGGTTTTGTTTCAACAGCCCTTACGGTTCTATCTAGAGATGCAAAGTTTTATGGAGCATTTGTTCCTATCTTAACGATTGGATTAATCATTATTGTTAGTCTTGCAATCTATGGACAAATGAAGAAAAAAATCATTAGATATTGTGCTATCATTTTTATTTCTCTATGTGCTGTATCTGTTATAGCTTATGAGGGCTATCAAGCTTATCTTACTAGTCTTGAAGTAGTAAGCACCCAAGATGTAGACTTGTCTGAGTATCAACCCTTTACAGGGAACACTAAGGCTGTCTCTTTAGACGAAGAAGCAACTTATAAAATTAAAAATAACCTACCAAAGTTAGATGGAGCGACTGCTTTATACCCCGTTTATTCAGCCTTTGTACAAGCAGTGTATACAGAAAAAGACTATCCGTTATATGATAGTGAGATCGTTTCTAGCCAAACAAACGTAGCTTTTGGGCGTCTCCTTAAAGGGGAAGTGGACATCATATTCATTGCCCATCCTTCGGAAAATCAAATGAAAAAGTGCAGAGGCCCAAGGTATTGAATTAAACCTAACGCCAATAGGAAGAGAGGCTTTCGTATTCTTTGTTCATTCTAAAAATCCAGTAGACAAGCTATCCGCTGAACAGATTCGTGATATATATTCTGGGGATATTAGGAATTGGAAGGAAGTTGGCGGTAAAGATGAAAATATAAGAGCATTTCAACGTCCAGAAGGCAGCGGGAGTCAATCAGCTTTAAACAGCTTTATGGGGGCTAATCGTTTAATGGATCCACCCTCAGAAGATATTGTCTCTGCAATGGGTGGAATTATTACAGAAACGACGAACTATCAGAATAGAACGAATGCGATTGGTTTTTCTTTTAGGCATTTTTCACAGGAAATGGTTCAAAATGGAAAAATTAAAAATATTGCTGTAGAAGGTGTTTTACCTACGAAGGAAAATATTCAAAATGAAACCTACCCATTAGTAGATCAGTTTTACGCAATTACAGCAGGTAGTGAGAATCCACATATTGATGATTTTATTGAATGGATGCAATCGGAGCAAGGACAAAAATTAGTTGAAATGACTGGCTACGTCCCAGTTCATTAAAAAAATACCTATGGAAAGGAAGCAGCTGTATATAGTGTAAAAAATTTCAAAACAGCTATGTACTTTCCTAAAAAGAATGCTATAATAATTGTATCTTTTAAAAAAAGGAGTTTGTTTTATGGAAGGTGTAGTTCTTAACTAAACGTAATTTTATACGTGCGATTCTGAAAAACGCATTGTAACTAATGCTTATTTGTTATACCGTTTTTTCAGAACGTGAAATGTTAAGAACATGTTTGCGCCAATTCATACGAATCCTTTGGAGACTGTGTATTTACAGTATTGGATTACGAATAATATATTCGTATCTATGCCTTCAATGATAAAATGACGACTTGACCGCAAGAGAACCAATGTGTTCTTTTGCGGTTTTTTATATTTGCATAGTTTGGATCAGGGCATCACTTGTTCTACTTTTCCTCGCACGTATGTTTTGAAATCGAAAAAACAAATAGGAGGAAATACCATTGAATTTACAAACAATTGAAACTCTACAATTTAATGACATTAAAAATGAAATAGCCTCTTACGCTATATCAGAATTGGGTAAGGAAACGATTCTGTCTCTGTCACCATCAAGGAATAAAAAGCAAATTGATGCATGGTTGCGTGAGGTTACTGAGGCAAAACAAGTATTAGATATTAGCTCAAGTGTTCCTATACATGGGTTAAAAGGGATTCAGACATTATTAAAAAGCTTACACAAAGCAGTGGCATTACGCCCCGATCAATTAAGCGGGTTGTATGATTTATTGGTATGTATTGAAAGATTGAAACGATTCATGATTGATAAGGAGTATGCTGCCCCTGTTATTTCAACTTATGTTTATTCACTTTTCGAATTAAAGGATGTAGCTAATGAGATTTCACGTTGTATCCGATATGGGAAAGTAGACGATTATGCGAGTAAGGAGCTACTCAAAGCAAGAAAACAAATTAGCATTCTTGAAGAGAGAATGAAAGCAAGGATAGAGCAGTTTGTAAAGTCTTCCAAAAATAGTAAGTATCTTCAGGATAACATCGTAAGTGAAAGACATGGTAGGTATGTAGTCTCAGTGAAAAAGGAATATCGAAAACAGATTAAAGGAACTGTGTTAGATACTTCAGCTTCAGGTTCAACAGTCTATGTAGAACCTGAAGAAATCGGTTCAATTCAGGATGAGATCAGTATGATGAAAATTGAGGAAGAAATTGAGGAACAACGAATATTATCTCAGTTAACTGGACTTGTCGAAAACCATGAGAATGAAATTAAAATAGCGGTAGATACGATGACCCAATATGATGTAATTTTTGCAAAAGCAAAATATAGTAAAGCGATTATGGGGATTTCACCACAAATTAATGAGCATCATACAATTCGGTTAAGAAATGCCCGTCATCCACTTTTAGGTTCAGCAGCAGTGCCTTTACATTTCACCATTGGAGAAGAGTATGACGCGTTGGTTATCACAGGACCAAATACTGGTGGGAAAACAGTAGCAGTAAAGACAGTGGGTTTACTAACACTCATGTCTCAATCAGGTATGCATATTCCTGTAGATGATGGAAGTGAGATTGCGATCTTTGATAAAGTCCTTGTTGATATTGGAGATGGGCAAAGCATCGAACAGTCCCTGAGCACGTTCTCTTCACATATTAAAAATATTATCGAAATCTTAAAGGAAACCACACCACAATCCCTTGTACTGTTGGATGAGTTAGGTTCAGGCACAGATCCAGCAGAAGGAATGGGTTTAGCTACTTCAATATTAGAAGAGCTTTATCAAAAGGGAGCTACTATTCTTGCGACTACTCATTATAGTGAAATTAAGACTTTTGCAGAGGAGCATGAGGGATTTGAAAATGGTGCCATGGAGTTTGATATTGAGACACTTAAACCAACCTACAGATTGATTATTGGTAAAGGCGGGGATAGTCAAGCTTTTGCAATTGCTTTAAAGCTTGGTATGCATCCGAAACTAATTGAAAGAGCACATTTCATAACGTACGGGGATGAAAAGGAGTATGAAAACTATACATCTTTTTCTAAATCTGAGCTAGATAAACAGCTTGCAATGAATGCAAAGCATGTTTATAAACAGAAGCATGGTAAAATTGAGAAGAAAACAACTGCTGTTATTAAATACAACAGGGGAGATAATGTTAAAATACCTTCTTTAAATCAATTTGGAATCGTATCAAAGCCGGCAAATGAAAGAGGAGAGATAGAGGTTGTAGTAAAGGGAGAGAAAATGATGTTAAATCATAAGAGGCTTTCTCTTTATATTAAAGCTGAAGAACTTTATCCAGAAGACTATGATTTTGATATTATCTTTGAAACGAAGGAACATCGTAAGATCAGAAAAGAAATGACAAAGCATCATGTAGACGGGCTAATAATCGAAAAGGACACGCTTGAATAATGTAATAAAAGCATGAATCTGTTTTAGGTCAGGCGTTGTTATTATATGAAATAACTGATTTTGGGACAATGTACCTGTCCTTCTGTCCCAAACATTATTTCACTTTACATTATCTAGGAAAGGTATTATGCTGTATAAAAGAATATTCGCAAACTACTAGGGGTGCCCAGTTGGGCTGAGAGAAAAACGTATGTTTTTTAACCCTTTGGACCTGATCCGGGTAATACCGGCGTAGGAAAGTAGAGAGTAAGAACGTACTTTTTCTTGCTACCTAAGTCAGGTCCATTTATGTGGATCTGGCTTTTTTGCGTTTTTCTTCAACTATTTTAGGAGGTTATTAGAAAATGAAACTACATAATCAGGTTGTACTTGTAACGGGCGGTGCTAGAGGGTTAGGAAGAGAAATAGTAAAGGCTTTTGCTGAGGAGGGTGCAAAGGTAGTCATAAATTATTACCAAAGTAAGGAAAAAGCACTTGAATTAAAAGAAGAGATTGGAAGTAACGCAGTTGCAATTCAAGCCGATATTAGAGATCGTCAGCAGGTTCAGGAAATGTTTGTAGAAGCGAAACATTTTTTTGATCATCCAATTACTACTGTAATAAATAATGCATTAGTGGGTTTTCGTTTTGATCCAATTTCCAAAAAGGATGCAACAGACATAATATGGGAGGATTATCTTTTGCAACTTGAGGGGGCAGTTCGAGGTTCACTGAATACAACACAGGCAGCTCTTCCGGATATGAAAGAAGCAAAGTATGGACGAATCATTACAATTGGCACCAATTTGTTCCAAAATCCAGTTGTACCTTATCATGACTACAATACAAGTAAAGCGGCTTTACTAGGTTTTACACGAAGTATGGCAAAGGAATTAGGGGAATGTGGAATCACTGTTAATATGGTATCCGGAGGACTTTTAAAAACTACGGATGCAAGCTCAGCAACTTCAGATGAGGTATTTCAGTTAATTGAAGCATCAACACCACTTCAAAAAGTAACTACACCTACTGATGTTGCAAATGCAGTTCTATTTTTTGCTTCCCCTTGGGGAAATGGAGTGACAGGTCAAAATTTAGTTGTTGATGGCGGTCTTGTAATGGATTAATAAAAGTAAGGGGGAGTTGGTAATGAACAAAACGCTAAAAATGACGGTCACGGCAATGTTCGTGGCAATTGGGACAATCACTAGTCATTTATTTGCAATACCGATTGGCTTTACAAAGGTGTTTCCGATGCAGCATTTTTTGAACGTACTGTCAGCAGTCATTCTTGGACCAGCATATGCAGTGCTGCAAGCTGTTTCAGTTTCACTTCTTCGAAATTTGCTAGGCACAGGCTCCCTATTTGCTTTCCCGGGGAGTATAATTGGAGCATTTGTGGCAGCGTACCTGTTCTCGAAAACGAAACGAATTTCCATGGCTTTACTTGGTGAAATTGTCGGAACCGGACTTTTAGGTGCGATTGCATGTTATCCATTAGCAACATTACTTCTTGGGCAAGAAGCAGCACTATTCGGCTTTGTTCCATCTTTTATTTTTAGTTCAATTGCTGGTTCGGTTATCGGATTTATTATGATAAGTATCATTTTAAAAAGTAATGCTATAAAGGTTTTAGGGAATAAGGATACTTTCAATTTATAGGTATTACATCAAAAAAGCAGTGTGGTTCTGAGTTTAGGACACTCTGCTTTTTTTACATATATTATGAAACCAATTCAGTAACCCAATCGTATTAAAAAAAGAGTAACATTGTTAAGCTATCACATGTGAAAGGGGGTAACATATGAACTTCATTTCTATAATGGCAGTTGGTTTTCCTTTAGTAATTGTTTTAATCGTTTTTATTAGTTTTTATAAAGTGTTTGTAAAAAAACGTAGTGTAACACCTTTCTATACTCCATTTGATGAAATTACAGGTCAATCAGCGGTAGGGTTTCATGAAGAACAAGAAATTCTTGTTGAAGACGAAAAACAAGGAGACGATAAAGAAAGGTATAAGAAAGTCTAGTTTTGCATAGCTAAGTTCGTAACTACTATTTTTGTAGAATTTCAAGTGATTTATTTATAGGGTTGTTATCGTAAACTTTGTTGCTCTTGTATTAAGTTGACAGTTACGTTTTCAGTAGGGTGATTGGAGCGCATGGCAAGAGACTCCAGCGGGAAAAGCGTGGCCAGGTGAGACCCCGCATGAGCGCAGCTAGAGGCTCACGGACTGCCCGCGGAAAGCGAGTGTCTGGAGCGGAAATCACCAATCTATGTAATAGCGCCTTAGTGATTAAAGCAAATAGCAACAATATTATTTATAAAGTATTATGAAATATATGACTTTAGGAGGATGTAGATGAGAGATCCTAAAATAAAATCGAATATAAAAACAGGTTATTATATTTTTGTTGGTGCCACAATAGGGGCACTACTCGGTCTAGTGGCGTACATAAATAATTGGTTAGGGTAAGAAATGTAATTAAAGATAATGGCTGGTATTCTATGAATCAAGAACCAAGCCTATTTTTAAAAAGGCTCTATTAGATATTTATGTTGTTATTAAAAAAAATCAAAAGGACCAAATAGTCCTTTTTCTTCTTTAATAAATACTGCTATTTAAACTATTATCTGTGCCCATCTTTACGTGCTTGTATATAACCGTAATAAGCACAGGTTCCATTTTTTGATAAGTCTTTTACTTCAAAACCGCTTTTTTTATAGAATGGAAAATTGTTTGCAGAAGTGTGAGCGAACCAATCACCGTGAGGTAGTTTTTGAACACATAGTTCTACGAGTTTTTTGCCAATACCTTTTCCACGATATTCTGATAAAACAACCAAATCCATAATATTAGCAGCCATTATTTTGTCAGAGATAACCCTTACCATACCAATCATTTTGTTATTATCCCAAACGGTAAACGCCCAGGTTGAATTTTTGAATATTAAAGAGAACTTTTCCTTTTGCCATTCGGGAGTATTCCTTGCCCATCCAGCATCTTCAAAAAGTGCTTCAACATAGGCAGCTGGTACTCCGTCAGTACCTTCTCTAATAACTAAACCATTGAAATATTGGTACAAATCTAACTCCCCCTTTTTAATACATCTATATACTACAACTTCGGAGATTTTCCCTTCATAATTTTAAATTATTACCATAGCCGACGTTCCATTGTTTTCATTCCAGATTATTCGAATGACAGTGAGTGCAAGTGCAGCCATCTTATGTTTCTGCTCGGATACCTCTTTAAAACTAGGCTCGCTTTCAGAATAAGACGCAAGAAACTTAGTAAAAAACTCTTTCAAACGAAGTTGGTCTGCGGTATTAGTTTTTAAATCTCTTTAATAATGTCGGTTAATGCAACTTGAAATCACTTACTTTGGTCTTTTTTATAGAGATATTATTGAACGGAGGTCGTTTTATTCGAAAATAAACAATATCGTTTAACGGAGCCATGTAAAAAAATTATTTCTCTGGTAAATAATATGATTTTCCAACCACCATCAGCTGGAGTTGCTGCTTAAAAATGCGTTTTGTTGTTTTATAAATCATAGATGCAGGACAACGTATATGTTTAATTAATACCTCGTAAGAGTAACCAGAAATGTCAAAGAAACATATCATTTAAATAGACGAAGTAATTAGTAAATACATGGCTTCCGGAGGAGAAGAAAAAATGATAAGACAAATACCTGGTTACCAATGCCCCTATTGTCACGGTTTTATTGATGTGAGAAATATGTATCAATGGAGTAGTTATCCAAATTATTATGCTGTCCCAGGTTATAATCCATATTTCAACTGGTATTATTCCAGACAGCCAGAAACAATCATAGGGAAGGCAACATGGACATGGGGTGGTGTGCCAACGAAGTGTGAAATTGGTTGGAAATACGATAACAATATGACGGTCGCAGTAGGTGAAAATAGTCCTTTTAGATGTGGACAGAGATTAAAAGTAAGAAACCTATCATTCGTTCCGTCCAAAGAAATCATTGTCACGGTCGTTGATGAAGTGAAAAACTATCCTGCAGACAGAATCAACCTTCACCGATTAGCTTTTGAAGCATTAGGAGCATCTCCAAGTGTAGGGGTATTAAATGTGGAAATTACACCTCTATCATAATCAGATTTATAAATTGAATAATGAATGTAAAAAGTCGATTTCTTTGGTTGAACTGCACCCCAATTGTTAGACACAACTAACAATTGGAGGTGCAGTTTTTTTATGGCAAAGTTTTCTCCAGA
>JBLKRX010000067.1:0-15324 GCA_047608075.1 Ferdinandcohnia humi | reverse complement strand
GTTAAGCTAACCACTACTACTGCCTTCATGGCTCGGGACTTTCACCCTATAGACTGCACCCATGCCGGGCGCACAACTAAAAATGCACCGCATGAGCGGTGCATTTAATAATATTTTCTATATTCAGTTTTGCCCTTAGTTCAAGGATTGCGTATTTGAACCCTTTACCCGAAACGGAGGCTTTTTCTTATGCTTTTATTTTTTCTAGAAGTTCTTCTATATAGTGCTGTGCTGCTTGTGCTGCGATACTACCGTCACCAGTTGCAGTTACGATTTGACGAAGTGTTTTTTCGCGAATGTCACCAGCTGCAAAGATGCCTGGTACCCTTGTTTCCATTTGTTCGTTTGTTTCAATATAGCCGTTCTCGTTTGTAATACCAAGGTTCTCAAATGGCTTTGATAGGGGTACCATTCCAATATAGATGAATACGCCATCTGCACCAAATTCCATTTCTTCACCAGTTTGTGTATTAACAAGTGTTAGGCTGCCCACTTTACCGTCTTTCTCATGGATTTCTTTGACAGTATGATTCCAAATGAAGTCAATTTTTTCATTATCGAACGCACGGTTTTGAAGGATTTTTTGAGCACGTAACTCTTCACGACGGTGAACAATTGTTACCTTTGTCGCAAAGCGAGTTAAGTATACACCCTCTTCAACTGCAGAGTCTCCTCCACCAATAACAACAAGCTCTTTGCCTTTGAAAAATGCGCCATCACATACAGCACAATAAGAAACTCCACGGCCACCTAATTCTTTTTCACCAGGTACACCAATTTTCTTGTATTCTGCACCTGTAGCAATGATAACAGCGCGCGCTTTAAATTGCTTACTGCCTGCCACAACAGTTTTGTACTCTTCTCCATCAATAACTTCCTTGATGTCGCCGTATGCATATTCAGCCCCGAATTTCTTCGCATGCTCGAACATTTTTGTTGATAGTTCAGGACCTAATATACTTTCAAAGCCTGGATAGTTTTCAACATCTTCTGTGTTCGCCATTTGTCCACCAGGGATACCGCGCTCGATCATTAATGTTGAAAGGTTTGCACGTGATGTATATACAGCAGCTGTCATTCCCGCTGGGCCAGCTCCGATGATTATGACGTCATACATTTTTTCATCAGTCATTGTAGTCACTCCTTACACCTAGCTGTAAACATAACTAGTATGATTTATTGTTTTATTATTTCCTACTGCTATCGTATAAAAACATGTCATTTTCCGCTATTAATATGCTCATTGAAGGAGTTCTTTTACAAATTTTACATATTTCATCACGGTTGCTTTTGAAATATCGTATTTGTCTGCAACCTGTTTTTGTGTAATCGTATGTGATTGATGATTTCTCCAAATATATTCAGTCGCTGCCGCCCATGCCTGCCAATTGGAGACTTTCAATTGTCGCTTCACAGCTTCATCATAAATCATTAACCAGGTTAAATATAGCTCCTCATTTGCCGAGTCATCATGTTTATTTTTCTTAAACAACGTATCTGCAATATGATAACCGTCAATAATATAAGCAGGAAATTTTTCAGTTCGTTTCCGCTTACTAAGTACGTAATTCGCAAATTCCTGTTCAAGAGTGGCATGTAATTGAATATGTTGTAGGTCTTTCCGAACGAGTGATGTATTTGTTTTACTCGCTAAAAATAACCCGTATAGTCTCTCTTCAATAAAATCTCCGTTCAACCAACGGTCCAGCACATCTGAAATTGGTTTTGTGCTATCTGATTCCCAAGGCGCTGAACCCTTTTTATCTGGATTTTCCTCGAGTACCCGTTTCCATGCATTTTTGGAAACTTCGATATGATCCGTAAAATACGCTGCATGTGATAACCAATAATAAAAGGTTTCATCTCCCTCAAAGCCGGAGCGTTGAAGATTCCGTAACCATTTATATGCTAGATCATGTCTACCAATCAAGCCGAATGTAGCCCCTAACTTGTAGCGGTGTTCAACCAATATCGGATGAATAGATGAAAGACGTTTCGTCAGTTCCTTTACTTTCTGATTTTTACGTTGATAATAAAGAAACACGAGTGTGTTACAAAGGGCATGAAGATTACCCGGATTTTTGCTGAGTACCTCCTCTAGTATTTCTGATGCCTTCTCGACATCTCCAGAGTAAAAATAAGCAAGTGCTAGATTATTATAGGCCGACCAAAACTCCGGATACTCACGTACGATTTGTTTTAGCAGCGTTACAGCTTCGTCCAGTTGACCTGTCTCAAGCAACTCTCGAGCTTGTTCTTGCTTCACAATCAGTTCATCCTGGTGATTGGAAGAGAAATCATAATCTTCTTCCTCAAGACGCAACAAATCCAGTAGATCCTCCGCATCCTCCGCAAAGTCTCCATCTGGTTCTCTTTCTAAATACATTTCTGCGTATCTACCCGACTCTTGAAAAAGTCCTAAATGAGCATAATTATTCGCCATAAAATAAAAGCACTCAGGCATATCTGAGTCTATATCTTCAATAATAGACGTTAGGTGTTTATTTGAGGATAAATAGTCTCCAATTTCAGTTAACGCCACTGCTAACTGACATAAAAACATTGGCTCCTCTGGTTCTAGTTGTATTGCACGTTCAAAATGCTTGATTGATTTATAAATATCATGCTGTCTATAAGCTTTTAATCCCTTTTTAAAATAATACTCTCCCGTCTGGATAAACGGAATTACCTTTGCACCGTGCTGTCTTTCTTTTCTGTTTTGTTTTTCCATCGGGACCTCCAAAATTTATTATTACCGAACGTAGTATAACACATCTACCCCTAAGAACATAGAGTCTGCTTGGTCAAAAGCGTAAAAAAACGAAGGTTTACATTTGTTTTTGTGTTGTAATAGTGTCAGGCACCACTGTGGATAATGTGGATTATGTGGGTAACATGGTTGGTAAATGGGTGGAACATAAGGATTAAACGGCTAGAGTTATGGGGAAACGCTGATTCTATGGGGTCGTTTATGTCCTTCTGAGGTGGACAGTTGTATTTCTGGGGTGCCTGACACCAATGTGGATAGTGGTGATAATGTGGATAATTCATGCGCATGGTGTGGAAAAGAAGTGAGATAGCGCACTTATGGATATAAGTGCGCTCATTTGGATAGCTATTTTACTTTTTCAAAGTATACCTTATTACAATAGTCGGTCAATGTCTGCCCTGTTCGCCTAACCAGAAAACCTGTTATCAGTGTTATCTTCTCTTTTCGAGTGCTGATAGTACTTCATCTAGTGGAAGCTTTTGTTCACGAAGTAATACGAGTAAATGGTAAAGTAAGTCGGCTGCTTCCCATTTTAATTCTTCAGGGTCACGGTTTTTCGCAGCAATGATTACCTCTGCGGCTTCCTCCCCAACCTTCTTAAGGATTTTATCGACTCCTTTATCGAATAGATATGTCGTGTAGGATCCTTCTGGCATTTCTGCTTCACGCTCAGCAATAACTTTTTCAAGCTCATTTATTATAGCAAACCTGTCTCTACTCGGTTCGTTTGCTTCTCCAAATATAGTATCTTGGAAACAGGAGTAGCTTCCCGTGTGGCAAGCTGATCCAGCTGGTTCAACTAACACCAGAATGGCGTCTTTGTCACAATCATATTTCATTGCAACAATCTTTTGGGTATTGCCTGAAGTGGCACCTTTATGCCAGAGCTCTTGACGTGAACGGCTGTAAAACCATGTCTCACGTGTTTCAATTGACTTTTTAAAGGATTCCTCATTCATATAGGCAAGTGTAAGAACTTCTTTACTGACCACGTCCTGAACAATAGCTGGAGCAAGTCCTTTTTCATCAAACTTGATCTTTGGAATATTCATCGGACATTTACCCCTTCCTCTTTTAAGTATTGCTTAACTTCCTTTACTGATGTTTCTTTATAGTGAAAGATGCTTGCTGCAAGAGCAGCATCTGCTTTTCCTTCTGCAAATGCTTGTGCAAAATGCAGTGCATTCCCAGCTCCACCAGATGCAATAACCGGTACTGATACTGCTGTGCTAACTGCACTTGTTAGCTTTAGATTGTAGCCATCCTTTCTTCCGTCTTTATCCATACTCGTTAATAGAATTTCTCCAGCACCTTGCTTGATTGCTTCCTTTGCCCACGCAACGACTTCCCAATTAGTTTCTTTTCGTCCACCATGCGTATACACTCTCCAGCTACCAAGGGTTTCGTCATATTTTGCATCGATTGCTACTACTATACATTGGGACCCAAAGAAGTCAGCTCCCTCTTTTATTAGGGAAGGATTTAATACAGCTGCTGTATTTAAGGACACCTTATCGGCACCAGCTCGAAGGATTCTCTTCATATCCTCTAAAGAGTTAATTCCCCCACCAACTGTGAAGGGAATCGCAAGCTCAGCAGCTACTCTTTCGACAACCTCAACCATTGTTTTTCGCCCTTCATGTGAGGCAGAGATATCAAGAAAGACAAGCTCATCAGCACCCTCTGCGTCATAAAACTTTGCCAGTTCCACAGGGTCACCTGCATCGCGTAGTTCCACAAATTGAACACCCTTGACGACTCTACCTTCCTTTACATCAAGGCACGGAATTATTCGTTTTGTAATCATGTTCCCTTCACCTCTTGCAATGCCTCTTGAACCGTAAATTGATTCGTATAAAGGGCTTTTCCAACAATTGCACCACAAACACCTTGATTAGCAAGATGGGAGAGTGCTTTTATATCAGCTAATGAACTTACACCACCAGAAGCAATGACTTGATTTCCAGTTACAGAAGCTAATCGAGCTACTGCTTCAATATTCGGACCTGAAAGCATCCCATCTGTGGCAATATCGGTAAAAATGAAAACCTCTGCACCAGCGTTTGCAAGTTGCACTCCTAAGTCAGTTGCTTTTATTGATGATGTATTCAACCAACCTTCAGTTGCTACATATCCGTCCTTAGCATCGATTCCAATCGCAATCTTTTCTTTATAGACTTGTAGCATTTTCTTGACAAAGTCAGGGTTTGAAATTGCTGCACTTCCTAAAATGACACGGTCAACACCATTTTCAATGTAAAACGCAACATCCTCTGCTGTACGGATGCCACCACCGATTTGAACCTTCGCGGGAAGCTTTTGTGCAACCTCGATTACATACTTGTCATTCACTCGTTTTCCAGTTTTGGCACCATCTAAATCGACCATATGAATCCATTCCGCCCCATCGTTTGCAAAGGCTTGTGCCATATCAAAAGGAGAGTCACCGTATACGGTTTCCTTACTATAATCCCCCTGCAATAAACGAACACATTGTCCGCCTCTCATATCAATGGCTGGATAAATTGTAAAAGCACTCATTAAGACACCCTCTCCTCTACGATTGCAGCATAATTCCTTAAGATGGTTAACCCTAGTTCACTACTTTTTTCAGGGTGAAATTGTGTGCCAAATACATTACCTTTTCCAACAACTGCTGGGACTTCAACATTATATATACTACTTGCGAGAACGATATCCTGATCTGTTGTAGTCGCATAATAGGAATGTACGAAATACACATGCCCACCATCCACATCCTCCAATAGCGGAGAAGGGTTTCGGTTTTCAAGTTCGTTCCATCCCATATGTGGAACCTTATAGGTTTCCCCTGAAGACGTTACCCCAGGTATTTTTACAATTTTACCCTGTAATAAACCTAAGCCTTCTGAAATGCCATTCTCTTCACTTTCTTCAAATAATAATTGCATCCCAAGACAGATCCCAAGAAGGGGAGTTCCTGCTGCAACTGTTTCTTTTATGAAATATGCCAAACCAGTTTCATTGAGGATTTCTATTGCGTCCTTAAAGGAGCCAACTCCCGGTAAAATAAGTCCTTTTGCCTTACTTAATTCTTCAGGCGAGCTTGAGATGACATAGTTGTAATTCATCCGTTCAAGTGCCTTGCTGACGCTGTATAAATTCCCCATCCCATAGTCAATTATCCCAATCATCTATAACATTCCTTTCGTCGATGGAACCCCCTTAACCCTTGGGTCAATCATCGTTGCCTCATCTAATGCACGACCTAGTGCTTTAAAAACAGCCTCTATCATGTGGTGCGTGTTTTGGCCATAGTGAACAATCACATGAAGGTTCATTCGTGCCTCAAGTGCAAGCTTCCATAAGAATTCATGAACCAGTTCCGTATCAAATGTGCCAACACGCTGACTTGGGAACGATCCCTTCAATTCAAAGTGGGGACGATTGCTTAAGTCAATTACAACCTGTGCAAGGGCCTCATCCATTGGAACAAACGCATTTCCATAGCGTTTAATCCCCTTCTTATCTCCCAAAGCTTCTCGTAATGCCTGTCCTAAACAAATTCCAATATCCTCAGTTGTATGATGGTCGTCAATCTCTACATCACCATTCGCATCAATTGATAAATTAAACTGACCATGCTTCGTAAAAAGGTCAAGCATATGCGTTAGGAACGGCACACCCGTTTTCAGCATTGAAACGCCTTCTCCATCCACCGTAAAATCCAACTTAATATCTGTTTCATTTGTTTTTCTTTCAACAACAGCCTGTCTCGTCATACCTGCACCCACCATAATATTTTTTATAATTCTAAATAGTTATAAAGTTATCCAGATACTTATCCACATTTTCCACAATTTCCACAACTGTGTTAGGCACCAACAAAGTACTTATGTACCAATCCCTCACAACGTGCTAGTTTAGAATTTCCACAATATCCACATTTTCCACATTGGTGCCTGACACCAAAGAAATACAGTTGTCCTCCTCAGGAGGACACTCCTAGTTCCCTACATGCTCAGGATTTTAGTCGTTCTTCAATGGCTCTTGCATGGGCATCCAGGCCTTCTAGTCTTGCGAATGCCGCTATTTTTGGTCCATTTTCCATAAAGGCTTCCTTACTGTACGAAATAATGCTCGACTTTTTCGTAAAGTCATCTACATTTAGTGGACTTGAAAAGCGCGCGGTTCCATTTGTCGGAAGCACATGGTTCGGTCCAGCAAAATAATCACCTACGGGCTCAGAACTATATCGACCAACAAAGATTGCTCCTGCATGCCTTATTTTACTAACCAGCTCCATCGGTTCCTTCGTCATGATTTCCAAATGCTCAGGGGCTAGTTCATTCACAACCTTTATCGCTTCTTCTATATCTTTCGTTACATAAATTGCTCCATAATTATTGATGGAAGCTTCAGCAATTTCCACACGTGGGAGGAGCTTTACCTGCCGTTCCACTTCGATTAAGACCTGCTCGGCAAGCTCCATTGAAGGGGTTACTAAAACACTTGATGCCCGTTCATCATGCTCTGCCTGTGATAATAAATCTGCTGCTACCTCATTGGCAAGCGAAGTCTCATCTGCCAGTATCACAATCTCGCTTGGCCCAGCAATCATGTCAATATCAACGTTTCCATATACCTCACGCTTAGCAAGTGCTACAAAAATATTACCTGGACCCACGATTTTATCAACAGACTGGATGGTATCCGTCCCATAGGCAAGAGCACCGACTGCCTGGGCACCGCCAACCTTGTAGATTTCAGTAACCCCCAATATGTCCGCTGCTACTAAAACACCTGCAGGAAGACGGCCCTCTTTATCCGGTGGGGATACCATGACAATCCGATTTACACCTGCAACCTGAGCAGGAATTACATTCATTAACACGGAGGATGGATACGCAGCCTTCCCACCTGGAACATACACACCAACCGCATCAAGTGGAGTTATTTTTTGCCCCAGCATCGTTCCATTATCCTTCATTGTTATCCATGACTGCTTCACCTGTCGACTATGATAGTCACGAATATTCTCGGCTGCTTCTTTAATTATGTCTACTAGTGTTTCATCAATCATTTGATAGGCTTCGTTTATCTCAACTCTGTCCACCTTTAGAATTTCGATCAGTACACCATCAAATTTTTCTGTATAATACTTTAAAGCAAGGTCACCTTTGTCCTGAACCTCTGTCAATATCTCTATAACAGTTTTTCTCTGTTCCTCAGTTCCACTATCAATTGTCCTTTTAAGAGAAACTGTATTTGTTACACGTTCGATTCGCATAAAAGTGTCGGTCCTTTCTGTGAATTGCTACTAAAAAAAGCGCAAAGCGCATTGCTCAGCCCCGACAAGCAAATGTTTTGTGGCAAAAAGTCGATTTTAGACTTTTCTTTCCACAGGTTATTTGACCTCGAGCTGCTTAAATGCACTAATAAAAGCTTCTAAGAAAATAATCTCCGCAATAACAAGCTACTCTTGTTCTGAAGCTTTTGCGCAAGATAACCGCAGAAGCTTATTCTGGATAAAAACTGGCTAGGTGCTGAAGCAAGACATTGAATACTATGTTCAAAATTTCTTATCCCTACATAAAAAGCTTGAAGTTTCATGCTTTCACTTCCTTTATTCTGAAACTACTTTTGAAAGGCGTTCCACAATTTCATCAATTTGTTGGTCCTTCATCCGGTAGCTCACAGGGTTCACGATAAGCCGAGAGGTAATTTCCGTGATATGCTCAAGCTCCACTAGTCCGTTTTCCTTTAACGTACGTCCTGTTGATACAATATCTACAATTCGATCAGCTAACCCTATTAACGGAGCAAGTTCTATAGAACCGTTCAATTTGATGATTTCAACCTGCTCCCCATTTTCACGAAAATAGCTTGAAGCAATGTTCGGATATTTTGTTGCAACTTTAGGAGCAACACCTGTAATCTTTACATCTGGTAAACCAGCAACGGCTAAATAGCATTTGCTGATTTGCAAATCAAGCACCTCATACACATCACGTTCCTCTTCTAGCATCACATCTTTTCCAGCAATTCCTAGGTCCGCTACACCATGCTCTACATAGGTTGTTACATCCATCGGCTTAGCTAATATGAATCGGAACGACTCTTCAGGTACATCGATGATTAATTTTCTGGAATCCTCAAATTCAGGAGGAAGCTTGTAGCCCGCCTTTTGTAAAAGCTGTACGGCATCTTCAAATATCCTTCCCTTAGGCATGGCAATGGTTAATACATCCTTCATCACTCTGCTCCGGCTCCCTTCCTTGTGTTCCCAATAAAAAATGTTATTTCCTGAAACGCGTTTACACACGCGTCGACGTCTTGTACACCTGCAATATCCTGGAGGATAACACGATCCCCTTTTTCTCTTTTTTTCATAGCATACCGAATCGCTTCCCCACGTTGCTCCACACTAAAAATAATGCAATGGATATTCGCTTCCTGCTCTGGAAGGTCAAGTGCCTCAATCAGTCGATCTACACGGATTCCAAAGCCTGTGGCTGGAGCTGGGCGCTCAAACTTATCAAATAACTGATCATAACGCCCACCATTTCCTACTAAAAAGCCTACCTTGTCTGCATATACCTCAAATAAAATACCAGTGTAATAACTCATATGACTTACAAGGTTAAAATCGATTTTCATATGCTCAGTTACACCAAAGGCTTGTAGTTTTTGCCATAATAACTCAAGCTCCTCTACTGCCTTTTTGCCATTCTCACCTTCAACCAGCTCTCTCGCATATGCAATCTTTGTTTCATTTCCACGTAGCTTTAAAAGTGACAAGAGGCGATCTTTATCAATCGAGGATAGTGGAAGACTCTTCACATGCTCTCGGTACCCAACGTAATTCTTTTCATATAGAAATCTTCGCAGAATGTCGGCTCTCTCTTCATTTCCTAAAATTTCTATAAAAAGGGCCTTTACATATCCGATATGTCCGACCGGAACGGTAAAATTCGTAAGTCCAGCTTCCTTTAGTGAAGCAATCATTAGGGAAATGACTTCAGCATCTGCACTCGTTGTGTTATCCCCAATATATTCAATACCGATTTGCTCAAATTCAGCAGGTCGACCACCTTCTCGTTGCTGAGCACGAAAAACATTTGCTGCGTAAGCTAACCGTAACGGATATCCACCCTTATATAATTTGGAGGCTGCAATCCTTGCAATTGGGGCAGTCATATCAGGTCGTAAAACAAGTGTATGTCCTTGCTGATCTAAGAGTTTGAACAATTGGCGATCCAGAATAGCGGATGCTTCCCCGATTGTCTCGTAATATTCAAGAGTTGGAGTTTCAATAAATTGATATCCCCAGTTCTCAATCTTTTTTGACATCGTATTTCTTACGTTCTTTTTCACTTCATATAAAGCAGGTAATGTATCTCTCATACCCAAAGGCTTTTCAAACATGAACACGGCCAGTCACCACCAAGTAATTATATAAATACGCGTAACTCTACTTGTTACGAGAAAAATGTAATTGATTTGTATTTTAATGAAAGTAACAATTATAAAAGTTTTTCACTTTAATTCGCTAATATATTAGCAAGATAAAGTATATCTTATTTTACACCTTCCCCTCCATAGCGTCAACTAAAAAAGGTTAGCGTAATCCATTATTTAACACAAACCGAACTGTGGATTAGTTCACAATATTGTGTGTATTCGAAAATGTGGATACTGTGGAAAACGGGGATAAAACACCTCGTACCATTGTGGGTTTTGTGAATAATGTGGACAAAATTGTAAGCAAGAGAGGAAGAAGAGGAGAAAAAAATACTGAAGATGTCCGCCTGAAATGGACATTTTTGTTGATTTGTATTTCTCTGGTGCCTGACACCAGAGAATGACCCACCAGAGAAATACAAAAAAGAGGATGGCCGGGCTAGTTGCCCTGGTCCTCCTCTTTTAGGATGCGTCGTTGGACTTGTTCTTTTGTGTAGATGATTTGCATGGGGTTCCCTCCCACAAAACAGCCGGGTGGTACATCTTTATGGACGAGCGTGCCTGCTGATACGATTGCTCCGTCACCAATTTCAACTCCTGGTAAAATCGTTGAATTCGCTCCAATCATTACCTCACTGCCAATTTTCACTTCACCTAATCTGTATTCCTTAATCAAATATTCATGTGCTAATATCGTCGTATTATAGCCAATAACGGTATTTCGTCCGACACTGATTTTTTCAGGAAACATAACATCTAACATGACCATTAGGGCAAATGACGTTTGGTCTCCTACCTTCATCCCTAAAAACGTTCGATAGAGCCAGTTCTTCATCGACAAAAATGGTGTGTATCTTGCGAGCTGAATTACAATAAAGTTACGAACAACCTTCCAAAATGGGACGGTTTTATACACATGCCAAAGTGAATTTGCACCTGTTACCGGATATCTTGTTGTTCTTCTCACCTTTGCTCAACCTCGTGCACATCTTGATTGGAAGAATCTCTACTGCTCTTCCCCTCTCCAACAACTTCAAGTAAATCCTTCATCGTTTCTAACATAAAATCAGGTTCATAGCTCATTAAGAAGTCTTTCCCCTTATGTGACCAAGCTACACCAGCTGTTTTCGTACCTGCATTTTTTCCGGCTAAAATATCCTGAAAATTATCTCCAACCATAATTGCCTCTTCTGGTTGAGATTTTAACAATGATAATGCGAGGAGAACAGGTTCTGCGTCAGGCTTTGGCTTTTTCACATCATCCAGAGTAACTATGACATCAAAAAACTGATCTAATTTAGTAAGTGCTAAGCCCATCATTACAGTATTTCGCATCTTTGTCGTAACAATCCCAAGCTTAAAGCCTTTTTCTTGAAGGATTTTTATCGTATCAAATACTCCTTCAAATTCTGTCACCAATGCATCATGATGTTCATGATTAAATGTACGGTATGTCGAAATCATTTCCTCAGCAAGATTTGGATCCAACGATGAAAATGTTTCAAGCAAGGTTGGACCGTTAAATGGAAGTACATCCTCTCTCGTGTACTTGCCAGGGTAATACTTTTCAAGCGTGTGTAGAAATGACGCTGTGATTAGTTCGTTTGTATCGATTAATGTTCCATCTAGGTCGAATAAAAGTGTGTTAATTGCCATATACAGGTTCCTTTCTACCGTTTTGCTCTACCCGCTTCCAGATAAATGCAACCAATATTGTTAATAAGGTTGCGGTGATGACACGAATCAATAACAGCGGTAACACTGGTATGCCCAGTGGGATAAAAATAAGTGTATCCTCCACCACAGCATGACATGCCACTAGGAAAATAAACGCTAAGGTTAAATCCTTTTTACTAACATTATCTTCTTTTACCGCTTGAATCATAACACCAGCCCCAAAAGCTAAGCCAAACAGAATACCTGCTGCTAGGGTTGTTGAAGTATTTTCCTTCATACCTAGCGCTTTTGTAATTGGAGACATCCATTTCGAAAATACAGCAAGCCATTTTAATTCCTTTAATACTTGAATTACAATCATAAGTGGAATCACAATCATCGCTAGCTGAACTATGCCCAGGGATGCCTTTTCGATTCCAGCAAAGAAGATATTCCCCCATCCTGTAACTTGTTCTTCCGACGTTGATACAAGTCCATATTTCGCTAGATTACTGCCACCGTTCCATACTAGATTTATAACCAAGGCAGAAAATAAAGATAGTCCGATTCGAACAGCGACAACAATCCACATTTTAATACCGACTTTAGCGGCAACTGTAGATTCAATAATCATATTATGTGAGAATGATAGCATTACAGCTAAAATAAAAACTTCCTTCACTGTTAACTCAAGCGATAAAATAGCTCCTATAGCTGCATATAAATTTAGAAAATTCCCCAACACTAGTGGAATGGCTGCATCACCTGATAGGCCGAACCATCCCATTAAAGGGGATATCCATTTGATTACCCAATCCAATACGGGAGTATGTTGAAGCAGAGTAACAAGTAAAGTAACTGGAAAAATTACCTTACCTAATGTCCAGGTTGTCTTTAATCCAACTACCAAACCCCTTTTGAGCATATCAAGCAAAATTCCCCTCTCCTTTCGTTCATTGATCTAAGTATCTCTCTTTTGAATAGCCCTTCACCCTTCTAAATACAAGAAGTACGAGTGCCCCAACAATTAACACAATTGAAATTACTTGGGCCATGCGCAAATCACCAAGCATTAAACTATCTGTCCGTAGTCCTTCCACAAAGAAACGACCCACTGAATACCAAATAACATAAGTAAGGAACATTTCCCCACGTCGTAGATTCACTTTTCGTAACAACAATAAAATGACAAATCCAACAAGACTCCACAGCGATTCATATAAAAAAGTAGGATGATAATATGTACCTTTTATAAACATTTGGTCCATAATAAAATCTGGTAATACATTATAAAATGTTTGTATATGCTCCTCGGCAATCGGTCCACCATGCGCTTCCTGGTTCATAAAGTTTCCCCAGCGGCCGATTGCTTGACCAAGGATAATACTTGGTGCAGCAATATCTGCAATCTTCCAGAAGGATAGCCCTTTTACTTTTGCAAACACCAATGCGGTAACTACAGACCCAATTAACGCACCATGGATGGCAATTCCGCCTTCCCAGATTGCAATAATTTGGGAGGGATTTTGTGAATAATAATCCCATTTAAAAATGACGTAATAAATCCGAGCTGAAATAATCGCAATTGGTACAGCGAATAACATAAGGTCCATAAAAGTATCCTTATGCATTCCTCTTCTCTCAGATTCCTTAATTGCGATAAATAGTGCAAGCATCGTTCCAAGTCCGATGATGAGACCATACCATTGAATCGTCAATGGACCTAGTTCTAAAAATACTGGATCTAGTGGTTTAATATTTTCCACTTCCTCAACTCCCTTTTACTAATAATATCTTTAATATCTGTGTTTCCCCAAGGCATTTGCCCTTTAATTTACATATCATCCTGCTCAGAATAGCCAATCGCATTTGTTAGGCGATTTGAAAACTGTTCAGCTGCATTTAATCCCATACGCTTTAAGCGGAAGTTCATAGCTGCGACCTCGATTATAACAGCAAGGTTTCGTCCAGGACGAACTGGAATTGTATACTTTGTTAATTCTGTATCAATGATTTTCATTTTTTCTTCTTCTAAACCAAGTCGGTCATATTGCTTCTTTTGATCCCAAAGCTCTAGATTAACAACCAAAGTGATTCTCTTATAATTACGTATCGCTCCCGCTCCAAACAAGGTCATAACATTAATAATCCCTAGTCCTCGTATCTCCAAAAGATGTTCAATTAACTCCGGAGCGCTTCCAACTAATGTATCCTCATCCTCTTGACGGATTTCTACACAGTCGTCTGCCACAAGTCGGTGTCCTCGTTTTACTAGCTCTAAGGCAGTTTCACTTTTACCAACACCACTTTTTCCGATAATCAAAACGCCTACGCCGTAGATATCAACAAGGACCCCATGAACAGCAGTAGTTGGAGCAAGCTTACTTTCTAAAAAGTTTGTGATACGACCAGATAGCCTTGTTGTTTTCATTTTTGATTTGATTACCGGTACTGACTCTCTTTCAGACGCTTCAATCAGCTCTGGTGGTACTTCTAATTCACGGGAAACAATGATCGCTGGTGTAATATCCGTACAAAGCTTTTCCATTCGATACTGCTTTTCATCCTGGGTAAGTCGATTAAAAAAGGTTAGTTCCGTCTTACCTAAAAGTTGAATTCGCTCAGCTGGATAGTAATCAAAGAAACCAGCTAGTTCAATACCTGGTCTTGAAATATCACTAGTTGAAATAGGGCGATTAATCCCCTCTTCACCACTAACTAATTCTAGGTTGAATTTCTCGATTAAGTCTTTTGTGCTAACTTTTGGCACACGTATTCCTCCTTAGTAGTGAGTCCGTTTTATTTTTGTTAAACTCCACCGATATGGATGTTTACATTCATTTTTCGATAGTTTACTCATTTCTCTATTTTAGCATTATTCTCTGTTTCACCAAAACTTTTCTGTTTGAAAACTAAGGAAGATGCACCTCGTTTGTAAACTTATTACATCTAACTGGTGATTTTGTAACTGGCGAAAGTTTTGCACGGGGGGAATGGTATTATCATAGCCGTTGCCACGCAATGTGAGAAACACCTTTGTTCCGATGTTCCTGAAGGGTCCATATTGGTTAGAAGTTGGGACTCTTTGGAGTGATTTTGCTAGCCTAATGATAGAATGGCTTAATTATTTTTATATTGGCAGAATTATTTTCAAATTGGCTTAATTATTTGAGAAAGTGGCTCAATTATTCTGAAATCGGCTTAATTATTTAAAAAGTGGCTTAATCATAGTAAATACTTCTGCGAAAAACCTTGTACAACACCTCTATTTATTAGCAAAATAATCAAAAGTAGCCAAAACTCACCGTATTTTCTCCCCTAGTCAAGTATTTCATTAAAAAAACGAATACCTAGAAGCCATCTTACCGTAGTTGCACGAATCGAGTAGGAGGGGATGACTAATCCCCGACCTCTCACACCACCGTACGTACCGTTCGGTATACGGCGGTTCAATT
>JBLKRX010000066.1:0-15873 GCA_047608075.1 Ferdinandcohnia humi | reverse complement strand
CTAACCACTACTACTGCCTTCATGGCTCGGGACTTTCACCCTATAGACTGCACCCATGCCGGGCGCACAACAAAAAAGACTCTAAATCACTAGAGTCTTTGTTAGATTTCACCTTCTAAATCCACCTTCTGAATGTATAACCTGACCTGTTATCCAAGCACCATCGTCACTTACCAAAAATTTTATGATTCTTGCAACATCTCTCGGTTCTCCTACTCTACCAAAAGGAAACAACGGTTCTAAGTCTTTTTTTATTTCCTCGGTAATCCAACCTGTATCAGTTGGACCTGGGTTAACGGCATTAACTGTGATTCCTAGAGGAGCTACTTCAGCTGCCAGTGTAATTGTTAAAGCATCAATTGCTCCTTTTGTAGTTGCGTATGCTAACTCACCAGGCATCGCTCCTTGGAACTGACCTGAAGTTAAATTGACAATTCTTCCTCCTGATTTCTTAGTGAATCCTTGAGCAAATTTGCTACTTAGTAAGGTAGTTGCACGTATATTCACCAGATAATGTTTGTCTAGATCTTCGGCTGAAAGAGTAGAGTAATCATTGTTGGTTGAGTATGTTGCGTTATTTATTAAAATATCAGGATAGCCTATTTCTTTTGAAGCCCTATTTATAAGTATCTCTGGTGCATCGTTTTGAGTCAGATCCAACTCCATACACGATACCGTAACACCTTTCCTCAGAAGCTCCTCCTTTATTCTCATAGGTTCGTCTGTCTCAATACTCCATGGCATGCTTTTATCATAATTGGTCCAATACGTAAAAAAGATATGATATCCTGCTTCAGCTAATTCATTACAAATGGCTGCTCCAATACCTTTCAGACGACTTACACCTGTAACGATTGCTATTTTTTCTTTTACATGATTCATAATAAAATCCCTCCAAATGTATAGACGCATACTCAAATTTTGGAGATAATCAGTACCTCTTAAACTATCGATATATAAAAGGCTTATGAGTGCTAATATGCAGTCCTTAAATGATTAAAGATTGAATACCTAACAATGAGAGTGTATTCATATATACCTAACACGTAATCATTACAAACTCATCCACATTTGCGTCGCTTCCCCTTTCATATATCTCCACAATGAACATTTTACCAGTTATTGATAAATATAACAAAATGAACTAGTATACTAGTTCATCTCAAGGTTTACATTCTATTTTATTAAATATGTACTAGCTAAGAGTAAAAATGAGATTATGACGGTTGTAATGACCCATAGCCACGCAAGCTCCATATTTCCACTGTCTATTGCAACATAAATCGCTGTAGGAAGTGTTTGCGTTTTACCCGGAATGTTTCCAGCAAACATTAGAGTTGCACCAAATTCGCCCAGTGCACGTGTAAAGCTTAATATAAATCCAGTTATTATTGCTTTAATGGATAAAGGTATAGATATATATATAAATACACGCAGTTCACTTGCTCCATCCACCCTTGCTGCACCTTCAATATCTTGACTTACTGATTGAAACCCTGTTTTGGTCGATTGATACATCAAAGGAAAAGCAACAACCGTTGATGCAATGACAGCTGCCCACCATGTAAACATAATTGGTTGTCCCGCGATTGCCTCAAATGTTTGACCAACAATACTATTTCTACCGAAAATAACAATTAAGAAGAATCCTACAACCGATGGTGGTAATACAAGTGGTAACATCAAAATAGTTTCAACAATTACCTTTCCGCGAAATTTTTTTCGAGACATCCACTTACCTGCTAGTAACCCAAGTAGAAGAACGATTATTCCAGACGTAATGGCTATCGTAAGAGAAAGTTTTATAGGTGACCAAAATAATAGTTCCATAAACAGACCTCAATTGTTAGAAATTGTTCAAATTCCCCTTCAGACCATATCTACCAAAGGGTTAAATGATTCTTACTTTGTATGCAGTGATTTTTCTCATTTTCATTACATTGACTATCATTATATTATCACTTTATATCAAAGTATAGTATAACTGCTCAAGAAGGGTGGTACTTATGAATCAAGTAAAAGCATTACAAAAGCCCCCTCTTTCCACTGAATTAAATGAACTTTTAAAATCTGCTAATCATGTTATCAAGATTGAAAAAGGAACTTATTTATTTCAAGAGGGAATGGAGGCAACGGAGCTTTACCTTATTCTCTCAGGGCGTGTCAGGGTAAGTAAGGTTACATCGGAAGGTAATGAATTATCATTACGTATTTGCAGTCAAAATGAAATTGTCGGAGAACTTACTTTGTTCACGGAGTGCCCTAAATATCTGTTTAATTGTATCGTTTTAGAAGATAGCGAGGTCGCCGTAATTCAAAAGGATGCATTAGAGAAAAAACTTTTTGAAAATACAAATCTTGCCTTTGAATTTATGAAATGGATGAGTGATCATTTTAGAAAAACACAAACAAAATTTAGAGACCTTGTATTGTTAGGAAAAAAAGGAGCTTTATATTCCACTCTTGTTAGGATGACAAATAGCTATGGGATTGAAACTGAAAATGGTATTTTCATTAACCTCCATTTAACAAATCAAGAGCTTGCAAATTTTTGTGCTACTACGAGAGAAAGTGTAAACCGAATGCTTAACGAATTACGAAGTAAAAAAATTCTATCTGTTTCTAGAGGATATATCACTATTCATAATCTACAATATATAAAGAATGAAATTCAGTGTGAAGACTGTCCGGTTAAATATTGTAGTATTGAATGAAGAAGGAGCTACCAAAATCTAGTAGCTCCTTTTCTTTATTTGATACTTTTTTCTTTTTTACGGAGAGCTTCTGGAATAAACACGCAGAATGGCTCGCTTTCCATGTAATCTCCAGTCATCGCATATGCACGTGAGCGTGAGCCACCACAAACATGTCTAAACTCACAAACACCACATTTTCCTTTATATTTATCTGGATTTCGTAAATCTTGGAAAATCGGTGAATAACGGTATATCTCAGCAAGAGGTGTTTCTCTTACATTCCCTGCTTTTACAGGTAATAATCCACTTGGATAGACGTCCCCGATATGGGAAATAAAGACGAATCCATTTCCATCATTTACGCCCTTTGGAGCTCTTCCTAAACCATCAAATTGACCAGTTTTCCCCCGCATTAAAGCATCTTCATATTTTATCAGTTTGTCCGCTTCCTTTGTTTCGCGCATTTTCGATTGAATGACTACACGACGATAATGTTGAGCAGCAGTTGTTTTTATATCGAACGAAACTCGTTTACTTAAGTCATATAACCAACGGAATACTTGTTCATGTTCTACAGGTGAAATCATATCCGAGTCCTTACCACGTCCGGTCGGAACTAGGAAAAATACACTCCAAAGGACGCAATCTAGGTCTTCAACTAATTTTGCCATTTCCTCAAGTATATGAACATTATATCTTGAAATTACGGTATTAATTTGAATTGGAATCTCAAGCTCATGTAAATATCGAATTGCATTCATTGTTAAATCAAAAGAACCCTTTGTTCCACGGAAGTGGTCATGAATATCATCAGTTGGACCATCTAGGCTAAACGCCCAACGTGCTAAACCAACCTCTTTTGCCTTTTCAATAGCTTCTTTTGTAACATTTGGAGTAGCACTTGGTGTCATGGAAACTCGGACACCTTTTTTAATTGCATAATCTGCAATATCATACACATCTGGTCTCATTAATGGATCTCCGCCTGTAAACACAAGCATTGGGTTATTCATATCGTAAATTTGATCGATGAGTGTTTTACCTTCTTCAAAGGATAACTCTCTAGGATCTCGCGTATATTGAGCTTCCGCACGGCAATGGAGACATTTTAATTGGCAGGCTCTTGTAAGCTCCCAAATAACAATAAACGGATCTTTATTAAAATCTCTTTCAAACATGAGGCAAACCTCCTATCGATAATGTCCACATTTTAACACCATCAATACATTTTTTATGTGAGGCACATCACACGTTATGGAGGTATAAAATAATGTTCACAAAAATAACGTAATGTTACAGTGGAAGAGTATTTTTGAAGGACTATAAATGAGTGAAGAGTAACAATACTGCCACAATCAGATTTGGAGCCCCAAGGAGGAAAAATATAATCGCGTATGAAATTTTTTTCTTTCTATCATTAGCATCTTCTGTATAAAAGTTTGCTCTTCTATGGTCCCCATTCACAAACGAATCAGATACGATTCCAGCAAGCAACAAACAGATAATTCCAAACGTCCCCGAAATAACAGAGTATGGTTCAGCTTGTTGGGTAAAATAGGCCATTAGAAATAAAAAAACTGAGATACAGGTACCTACTAGTAAGCCTACTTTCAGAACATCTCCCCCTCCTATCATTTCCATTACTATATTTTATCGCAGCCATTAGAAGAATATGAGTGTACGACTCTTGTTATTTTTATTAGAAAAGCACAAGCGCCTTGTAAGAGGAGCGTCAACTGAGACCCGCTACGTCATGTGGCGAACGTTGACGTCAACACGTCCTGTGCAAGCCCGACATGCAATTGTTCTGTGGAAAAAAGTCACTCTTTGACTGTTCATTGCCGTGCGTTTTGGACCTCGTCTTGCTTAAAAGCGAGCTTTTAAGCAAGATAATCGCAGAAGCTGATTCAGGGTGAAAACTGGCTAGACTGCTGGTGCTAGACAATGAAATCTTGTTCAAAAATTTATACTTTCTTTACTATAAAAAATACCTGTAGAATCACTTCTACAGGTCTGTATGCCTTTTTGCATACGATTTAGTTATGAGGAAATGTTTCCAACCTTACAAGAGTAAATCGTAGGAAATTTCTATCCCCCTCCCATAAAGATTGCACCTTTATTATACGCTCAAAATAGTGTACGTGATGTGAGGGATATCACTTTTGGTTGTCTGTTAGTTTCTCATATTCAGATAGACTATTTATATTGTCAAATTCGATTCCGTCTAGCTTTAGTTCCTCGTTTGTAACATAATGGGAGTGACAAGATTCTAATAAAAAGCCCATTTTAAATTTTTTTGACCGCAGCAATTCTTCAATTTTTTCGCTAAGCCTCGAATGATAGGCAGCAAGTAATGGTTGTTTTCTACCATCAATAACGGGTACTATGGCGTCTACTTCCTCTTTATTTGTAAAAGCTAAAAGCTGATTTACAAAAAAATCAGATACTCTAGGTGTGTCACAAGGCAACACAACAAACCAATCCGAAGAACTTTTTTTCATAGCCGAAAGGATTCCAGCCAACGGTCCATTTCCTTGATATTGTGGTAAATCCTCAATAATCTGGAGAGATGACTCTTGTTCAAAACGTTTACGTATGGACGGATGGCTAACTACAAAAAGTTCATCTACATTATGTTGTAAGGCCTTATATGAATATTCGTAGAAATAGTGACCCTCGAAGGTGGCAAATGCTTTATGGCTACCAAATCTTCTCGATTCTCCACCAGCAAGGATCACTCCAGTAATCTTTGTATGATTCATCACGTATGATTCCTTTGTTTTTTTTACTATAGTATCACGAAAAAAAGAGACTACCAAATAAGTAGCCTCTTCAACTGTGTTTATTTCTTTCCGATTGCAACTCTCCATACCTCAGGACCTTCTTCAAGGTACTCCCAAGTGAATTCTTCACCTCGCTCCATCATGAATTGATATTGAAGTGGTCTTGGATCGTGATCATTTGTAAGTTCCATTATTTCTCCTGATTGTAAGCTATCAAATGTTCTAAAAATCATAGGATGTTTATCCTTTGGAGCATAATCAGGTGCATTAACTTTTGCGGCAAAAACCATTTTACATACCTCCTAATCTGTTTATGGCTACATTGTACAGAGGTTCCTTATAAGAAGTAGTGAAACTTATCACTATGAACATATGTTTTTAATCATAGTGTTAAAAATTATGAGATAATGAAAGAAAGACTAAACTGTTTTTTCTCTAAAATAAATGATGAGGTGAACTACTATGAAAGAACTTGTCGGAACTTGTTCAGCTTGTGGTAAAGAAATTTACTGCTTGGAAGGCTTTATCAATGGTGTCGTTTCAGATGATAAAAAAGGAATGCTGTGCTTCGATTGTGCAGAAGAAAATGAGTAAGTTTTATATGTAATTCATAACTAGAAGAAAAAGCTTCTAGTTTTTTTGTTACTTTATTATGCATCTTTTCCCCTATTATCCGCTATTTAAATTTATCTATAATTTGAACATTGATCCTCATTTTCGCTAGTCATGATTTATATCACACCGTGACAATTTGAGATTGCTACAATTTCTTTGTATAGAAGAATACATTAATGCTGTAGTTGAAGCTTTTTTAATGCAAAGAATTTGTTAGGAGTGATATATATGGCAATCCAGTTAATTAGCCAACAACTCAAAGATGTCCCTCTTTTTCGAGAACTTACTGAGAAAGAATTAGAGCCAATCGTGAGAATTTCTCAACTACGAACATATAAACAGAAAGCCTTTGTCTTCATGCAGGATGATCCATTGAACAGAGTATTCTTTATCCAATCCGGAAAGGTCAAAATTTATAAATCTGATCTTCACGGGAAAGAACAAATTGTGTCAGTATTAGAACCCGGAGAAATGTTCCCCCATGCAGGTTTCTTCAGAAAGGGAGGCTTTCCTGCTCACGCTGAAATTATGGAAGATGCAGTTTTGATTGTTACGCCTATTGATAAGTTTGAGGAAATCCTGATTACAAATCCAGAATTATGCATCAAGATATTCAAAGTACTTGGGGAAAAAATTATCGACCTCCAAAAACGATTAGAGGAACAGATTTTATTAAACACGCAAGAGCAAATTATTATGCTATTGCTACGATTATGTAGAACAAATGGAGAAAAAGAGAATAACCGGTTTAGACTCACAACTCAGTTTACAAACCGAGAGCTAGCCAACATGATTGGAACAACCCGCGAATCAGTTAGTCGAACAATTAGTGTTTTAAAAAAGAAGAACATCGTGGATATAACGCCTGATGGTTATTATCTACTCGATCATATGAAGCTCCATGATGAGATTTTTTAAAAGAAGTGATTCGCATCACATTCTTCAACAATGAAAATGATTATCATTTATATATAAGAACTAAAGGAGGAACAAGGATGAGTCAATTAAATAGAGTAGTCGAATTAGATGTTAGAGAAGATCTTAAAAATAAAATTGAGCCGTTCCAAAAGATTATGGAGGCAATTAAAACATTAGAAGCTGGAGATGTATTCATTTTACACGCCCCATTTAAACCGACTCCACTTTTTACAGTTTTAAAAGCAAAAGGGTTTTCAAATGAAGCCGAACAAATTGATAAAAAGCATTGGAAAATAATCTTTACTAAAAGTGGTGGCCAATCATGAAATTAGATAATCGAGGATTAGAGCCTCCACAACCTATGATGAGAACATTAAAAGCACTTGAGAAATTAAATAAAGGCGAGACCCTAACCATCATAAATGACAGAAGGCCAATGTTTTTATACGAACAGCTTGAAGAATTAGGCTACAAACATTTAACTTCACCAAATGACGATGGTAGCTTCCAGATTTACATTACCAAATAAGGAGTTGTGTGCAGATGATGCCCCAACTTTCAAATGAAACAGATATAAAACTGCCGCTTTCTTTTATTTGTTTTAGTGTAATTGCCTTCATTACTTCTCAGGTTATACTTCTTTTTAATGGTCATATGATGCTGGAAGGAAACTTTCGAACTCCCGCACTTTTATCATCTGCTCACCTTTTCATACTTGGCTGGGCTTTAATGGTTGCGATGGGGGCGATGTATCAGCTTGTACCTGTCGTTTTTTTAACCCCTATCTGGAGTGAGAAGTTTGGTTTCCTACAATTCTGGGTAACAGCCATTGGGTTTGGAGGATTTGCAATAACACTCTCCTTTTCACCAATTGCTTCAATTTTTACAGGTACACTTGCTGTAGCAGGTATACTGTTGTTTGTGTTACAAATGTTCATGACTATGAAAAAGCAGGCAAAGAAAAATGTTCTTACCTTATTTGTAGGTAGTGCCCTCATTTGTTTGTTCATTACAATTTCGTTAGGAGTTTTAATGATCATCAATATGGGAATGGGAATTGAGAACTTTGATCACTTTGCTGTACTAAAAAGCCACATACTTTTAGGAGTTACAGGTTGGTTTACATTTTTAATCTTTGGTTTCTCCTACAAAATGGTGCCGATGTTCTCCTTAGCACACGGTTTTTCAATGAGGCTAGCTAAATGGGTATTTATTGTTTATGGAGCAGGGCTTGCAACTCTAGTAAGTAGCTTTGTTTTAGACGTATTGTATTTATTTCAAGTAGGTATGAGTATTCTTTTCTTAGGGTTTACTTTGTTTACCTACCACATGCTATCCATTATCAAGGTTCGTTTAAAGAAAATATTGGATAAACCATTTGTCTTTTCATTACTAGCAATTGGATTTGGATTGCTGCTTCATTTTCTAGGGATGATCCTTTCCTTTTTCCCAGCTTATTATGAATACTTTAGCTACCTTATTTTTCTCTATATTTATTTATGGATCGCTAGTAGTATTCTAGGATATTTATATAAAATTATTCCTTTCCTGTGGTGGACACATCGATACAGTAAGGAAATTGGAAAGAGTAATGTACCAACATTAAAACAATTGATTGATGAAAAAATGGCAATCCCGATATTTTCAAGTTTTGCTGTAGGATCTGTTGGCGTTATTCTTTCAATCGAGATGGCACAGCTTTTTATTTTTACCATTAGTCAAAGTCTAGTAGTAGGAGCCTCCTCCTTTTTTAGTCTTACCGTTTTAAAGGTACTTTTTAAATAGGGTACTACATGATATTGGGATCTAGTTGGAAGAAATAGGAGTTCATTCAAGAAAAGAACTATGTATTTTTGAAAGGAGAATGTTTCATGGAATTAAGAGAAAAGATTTTAGAGCAACTAAGGCAAGTCATCGATCCAGAATTAAATATAAATGTTGTTGATCTAGGACTCATATATGGAGTAGATATTAAAGAAAATAATAATGTCTATATTGAGATGACCTTAACAACACCTGGTTGTCCACTTCATGATAGCATCACTAGCGGTGTTAGGCATTCCGTTTCGTATTTAGAAGAGGTTAATGATGTGGAAGTGTTGATTGTTTGGCATCCAGCGTGGTCCCCGGAACGAGTGACACCAGAAGCAATGAAACAATTACGTGGTTATTAATGCACGATATTTCACATTCAATCAGTGTTTCGTTATACTTTTAAGAGGATGTTCAAAAAGTCACCAAATGATAAGCTTCGAATCTCAGCGTCACTCGTCAACTCCGGTCCTCACGTATTAAAAGCAGACGTTCAGGTCCTCGAGGCTAGCGTTCCTTGATCTTCTTGCTTTGTGATTCGTCGCCTTTTTGAACACACGTAATGTAAGCTATTCCTTGAAAGGAGTGTTTTAAAATGGATGAAGCGTTAAAAGAAAATATAATGGGTGCCTTGGAACAGGTAAATGACCCTGAAATTGGGATTGATATTGTAAATTTAGGACTTGTTTACGATGTTGATATGAATGAAGAAGGCGCAGTAACGGTTACGATGACCTTAACATCGATGGGTTGCCCACTTGCTGGTACAATCGCCATGGATGTTAAGCGTGTCCTATCAGACTTACCTGAAATTAAGGATGTTGACGTAAATATTGTTTGGAACCCACCATGGAACAAGGACATGATGAGTCGTTATGCAAAAATTGCCTTGGGTATTAGATAAAATGTAGAGACGTGTCATGTATTGGCACGTCTCTAGACAATTGAAAAAAACACTTATACTGTATTCAAAACATCTTCTGTCTGTAAATGTTGATGTGCCGAAATGGCACGTTTTTTCTTTATACAATTTTTTTATAAATGTTGTTTAAACCATTCAACTGAAGCAAGGAGTCCTTCTCTAGAAACTTTATGATCAGCTTGTGGGTCAGCAATAAATTTAATATTGTCCTCATTATCATACAATGGCTTAACCCTATTATAAAAATCATATGTATATTGAAACGGTACTACTTCATCTCTTTTTCCATGCCAAAATAAAATTGGTCGACCAGCTAATGCATCAGGCTGCATGCTTAAATCATACTTACGAAGTACCTCATATTTTTCTTCTAATTCAGCATTTGTGAATGGTAGGTCTACACCGTGTCGTTTTAGCTCATTAATTTGACCTCGGCAAAATGCTTCATAATAAGGGCTGCCCATTAAGCTAACAGCTGTGTTAATCCATGAATACTGAGTAAGTGCACCCAGAGTAACAATACCTCCCATAGATGTGCCTGCTAAACCGATTCTAGCATCATCAATTAATCCTTTAGTTTGAAGATCTTCTTTTATAAGTTGGAGTTCATTAATTTCATTAACGACAATATCCCAAAATTTAAAATCCATTTCGCTCTCTGTAATCCCAATAGATCTTTCTCCATGATACTCTGCTTCAGGTAAAATTACGCGGTATCCCTCTTCCGCATATAAATATGCATAATGCAGATTATGTTCCTTAGCGCTCCCAAACCCGTGAATAAAAAAAATAACAGGTAATTTTTCCTCTTTTATTTGATTTTTCACAATATGTAATGCTGGAATGTCCGCAAGCATGACTTTTTCAATGATTACCATTTATGTATTACTCCTTCTGATAAAAATACTTTACTGTTAGTTTACCACTCTGCTTTCCACTTTTGTAAAGCTTGACTTTTTGATTTGACGATTTTTTCATTTTCTGTTTAAGTAAAATAGAGACTAACTACAGGGGCAAAGGGGATATTATGACAAAACAACATTTAATTGCACTTGATTTAGACGGTACTTTACTTAAAGACGATAAAACCATTTCGGCTAGATCGAAAGAAACACTTTTAAAAGCAAAACAAGCTGGACATATAGTGATGATTGCAACCGGACGTCCTTTCCGTTCGAGTTCAATGTATTACCAAGAACTTGGTCTTACTTCGCCAATTGTTAATTTCAACGGAGCTTATGTACATCACCCTTTAGATAAAAATTGGGGCGTATTTCATAACACAATGGAATTAGGCACGGTGAAAGAAATTGTTGAAGTGGCTGATCATTTTCGAGTAAAAAATATTTTAGCTGAAGTTATTGATGATGTATATTTTCATAATCATGATGAATCTATGCTTGATATTTTTGGGATGGGTAAACCCAATATTGAAACTGGAGATTTACGAAAAATTTTAAAACATGATCCAACCTCCCTTCTCATACACCCTTTAGAAACAAATGTGGATGAAATACGAAAATATTTAACAGATGTGCATGCTGAAGTTATAGACCATCGTAAATGGGCTGCACCTTGGCATGTGATTGAAGTTATTAAGTCAGGTCTAAATAAAGCAGTAGGAGTCCAAAAGGTAGCGGACTATTATCATATTCCGTCTGAACGTATTATTGCTTTTGGAGACGAAGACAATGATTTAGAAATGATTGAACATGTAGGCCATGGAATTGCAATGGGGAATGCAATTGATGAACTTAAAAACGTAGCAAAAAATGTTACTCTTTCAAATGAAGAGGATGGCATAGCTATTTATTTAGAAGAGGTATTAAATCTAGACAAAGTCAAGTGAACCGGTGCAAGCTGGTTCTTTTTTGTTGGTTTTGCTAAAATATGTGTAGTTAAAACGTTTTTGTGTTCTTAGTTTTAAAATTTTTAAGGAATCACCAATATTTACATTACGTGTGCTTGCGGACGTTGGGGAGAAGCCCTAAGGTCCATCTGTGAAAACCATTGATAACTTCCATTAAGCCAAATTTCATTAAAAATTTTCTTATTTGAGTTAAAACATCATCTCCTATACTCCCCCTTACTCAGAAATAATTACCTGATATATGAGTTATGCAAAAATCAAACACTAAATGTGACGCAGTGATAAGCGTCTCTTTTAAAGCTGTTAAAGGGGGAATATACGGATGGGTAGCAATAAATCAAAACGATTTGTTCATCAAGGTGCAGAGGCAGTACAACAACACTCTCAGCGCTTTCCGTACCGCTCTACTTTAGCGGAAGCAGAGGAGAAAAAAATGCGTAACGTAGAAAAATCCTCATTTGGAGGAATATAAGATGGGAAATCCACTATTTCAAAAGGCTCGAGAAACCGTTGCCCTAGCCAAACAAGCCAGCACGGGTCAAAGCAATACCTCTTTTGAGGATGCTATCTCTGTTGCAAAAAACACACTTTCGTCTGCTTACGCTAACTCAACAACAGCTGAAAAAGAACAACTTCATGAACTTCAAAATGAACTAGACCAGATCCAAGCGCATTAAAAATCTTTTCTTTCAAGTGCTTTTAGCAATTAATTTGTTAACAAACATTCGGATGCTAAATCGGAAAACTACAAGAATTCACCTGAATCTACGAAAAAATAGGGTCAGAATGTAGTATCTGGCCCTATCCTTTATTTATTGAAATTGTTGCAATCTCTCATGATAAGAGTTTGTAATCGAACCATCTTTTGCGCTTCTTTCATATAAGTGAATCATTAGGGCGCCATTAAGTGGAAGTTTTTCTTTTGGTATTGAAAGCTTTATCTCAAACGGTGCCCACGTAGGTGCACCTTCACTTGCTTGTTGAACAGTTTCAGGAATAATGTATTCGTGGCCATCCTCTACTGAGTAGAAAAAGCTTCCTTCAAACACTCTTGCTTCTCCTGTAACGATGTACTCTCCATTTTCTCCAGTCACTTGGATATTTCTAAATGCAGTATTTCCTTCTGGAATTGTAAAGCTTGCTTCATTTTGAAGATCATTATCATTTATTTTTTGGTTATTTGCCTGGGAAGCAACGATAGTCGCAACTACTTTATACTCTCCAGCAGGTAGCCTTGTTCCATCATTAGAAGTATAATTCCAAACTTCTGGCCAGCTTTTTTCTTCTCCTGCTCTTAATTCTATCTCCTCTAGTGATTGGACAAATAACTTATCAATAGAGTATCGGTATACCTCTTTTTGATTTGCATCAAATACCGCTAATTCATATCTTTGACCAGAAGTGAAGGTAATTTTTACACTTTTATCACTCGTATTCTTTAAGGAAACTGTAAAAGTAGCCTCATTTTTCCCAGCGTCCACGGAAACATTTGTGCCGAATTTTTCTAACACGTTTTCCTCAGCCCCAGTGTCTTCATTTTCAGTTGCTGGTTTTTCTTCATTTTCTACCTTATCTCCTCCAGCATTAACTGGTAAGGACTCTTCAGTGGTTCCACAACCTGTCACTACAAAAATTCCCATTAACAACATTAGTAAAATAATTATACGTTTTTTCATGTTCGTCACCCCTTTACTATATCTGTCGAGAGCTTCGTAAAAAAAGTTTCTACTCCACAGCGGAAAAATCAAATTACCACAAATTACTATAATTACTAGCATATCATTCTAATTTAACTCCAGCTATAAACTAACTCTTGCGGAAGGAGCCATATACGCCTATTGTTTGGATAATATTAGTGAAGGCACTTGGGTCTACTTCCTTAATAATTCTCTCTAAATCAAATAATTCGTATCGAGTAATAACAATCATTAACATATCTTTGCTTTCATTTGAAAATGCACCTTTAGCCGGAATCATTGTAATTCCTCGTACAAGCTTCGAATGAATAGCGTTTTTTAGTTCATCTGCCTTCTTCGTGACAATCATAGCTGTTAGTTTAACATGACTTGTATGTACCATGTCAATTACTCGAGTTGAGACATATAATGATACAAGTGTATAAAGGGCTTTTTCCCACCCATATAAGAAGCCTGCAGTAGTAATGATAAGAGCATTCAATGCAAAGAAATACGTTCCGATTGGCTTATCCTTTTGTCTTGATAACACCATTGCAATTATATCAAGACCCCCAGTAGAAGCTCCCCATTTTAACGTAAGCCCAATCCCTAAGGCTTGAATAACGCCCCCAAATACCGCGTTTAGGAGGATATCATTCGAGATTCTTTCAAGAGGTACAATAGTTAGAAAAACGGTTGTGAGCGCAACGGAGAAAAAACTATATAGCGTAAAGGATTTCCCTACTTTTCGCCACCCTAAAATAGCAACCGGAATGTTAAGTAGCAATAGTATAATTCCCATCGATATATTGATTGGACTATATTCCTCGATTATTCTAAATAATAGCTGTGCAATACCAGTAAAGCCTCCAGAATAGACATCTGCTGGAATTAAGAATAAATTTAACCCTATTGCATTTAATAAAGCACCTATAATGACAATAAATACTTTTTTCATTTCACCATATACCATCTAGTTTCCTCCTGATTTATCATTCTTTTATAAGTTACCCCAATCACATACAAATAAAAGCTTATGTTTGAGAAATTCATGCATGACAAAATTTACCCACAGTTGTTGTAATTTTATCCATTACTAGATACACTTACCTTAGACAAATCATTTTAACAAGTGACTTCTTAGTAAGAGTCAGCTAAAAATATTAAGTAGAAAAAGAAGGTGAAAGAATGTCTATTAAAATCCTTACTGATAGTGGAAGTGATTTACCACTTAAATTTTTTGAGGAAAACAATGTAACGTTACTCTCTCTTGGAGTTCATCTAGATGGAAAAGACTATGAAGATATCGCAACAATTCAACCAGTTGAAGTGTTTCAAGCAATGAGAGATGGGAAGGCACCTAAGACTTCACAAGTGTCACCACATCGATTTAAGGAAGTTTTTACTGAATTGGCAAAAGAAAAACAAGCTGGACTTTATATTGCATTCTCTTCTGAACTTTCAGGTACATACCAAACAGCTAGAATGATGAGAGAAGAGGTCTTAGAAGAATACCCTGATCTTGATCTAACGATTATTGATACAAAATGTGCTTCATTAGGACAAGGGTTAGTCGTTAAAGCTGCTGTAGAACTAGCTGCAAATGGTGCTTCAAAGGAAGAAGTAATCGAGTTAGCTACTTTTTATAGCAATCATATGGTTCACCTTTTCACGGTAGATGACTTAGAATATTTAGCACGTGGTGGAAGAATTAGTAAAGCATCTGCATTTGTAGGTGGACTATTGAACATCAAGCCACTTCTTAATGTAGAGGATGGTAAGCTAGTACCTCTAGAAAAAATCCGTGGTAAAAAGAAAGTAAGCAAACGAATTCTTGAACTAATGGAAGAACGCGGGAAGGATTTATCCCAACAGACCATAGGAATTAGCCATGGTGATGTTGAATCAGAAGCACTTGAATACAAGCAACTATTTGAAGAGAAGTTTGGTTGTAAATCCGTTTATATCAATATGATTGGAGCGGCAATTGGATCACATGCAGGTCCAGGAACAATAGCGATTTTCTTTTTAAATGAATTACCAAAAAGCTAGTCTACATAGGTTTAAATACGACTGGAAATGCTAAGGTTGAAAGTATGGAAGGGAGTGTTTACCTTATGTCAAGAACTAGTGATAATGATAAAAAAGCACAAGATAATAATGCATTACGCCATGAAAAAAATATGATGAGAGAAAAAAATCGACAAAATGGCAAGCACCAATACTCTAAGAAAACAGATCATTTATAAAAATAAGTAGTGCGAAAGCGTCTTGGAAGAGGAACGTCAGCTAAGATACGCCAGGTCAAGTGGCGAACGTTGACATCAGCACTACCTCGAAATGCAAGGCATTTTCTTCGTGAGATGATTATTTTGCCGAGCTTTCCTTATCCTATGCAAGCCCGTTCTTTGACTTTTCTGCATGAGGTTATTTGACCTCAAGGGGGGTAGCCGCTTGCGCTAGACAGTGAAGGCTATGTTCAATTTTTATACTTTCTCTACTTTAAATCGAGTAGGAGGGGATGACTAATCCCCGACCTCTCACACCACCGTACGTACCGTTCGGTATACGGCGGTTCAAT
>JBLKRX010000065.1:0-16669 GCA_047608075.1 Ferdinandcohnia humi | reverse complement strand
GGGCGGGTTTCGAGGAGCGAGGAGTTCAAGGAAGCAAAGGAGCGACAACCGGAGTGTACAACGTACATGAGGATTGGAGCGAGTGCAGCTGACGCAGAAATCCGAAGTTCATCGGAAGCCGACCACCGAACTCGGAAGGTAAGCTTTAGCGCCGATGGTAGTTGGGGCATTGCCCCTGTGAGAGTAGGACTTCGTAGGCAAGACGAAAGACCAACTATTTAGGTTGGTCTATTTTTATATGTTCAAAAACCTGCGGGTTTTGAAGTTTGTACAGGGAGCGACAAATCCCAGGACTACAAAACTCAAAAAATAATGTGCATTATCCCCTGTAACGCCCCCTCCTCAATGTTATTTTGCCGATAACAATAAAATGGGATTTATATTTTAAACTAAACCTCATCAATGTAAAAGACCTAATTGAAATCTATTAGTACTTCCAATTATCCTTTGCTACACTTTATCAATTTTCTCCTTCAAAAATAAATAAAGTAAATATGGAACCTTGTCTGCTGTAATTGCTAAAAATTGTCTGATAAATGGATAATCGTTACTCGAATACGAGTGAAGAAGCTCACTCCACCATTCTGTTTCGTAGCGAGATATCATGCTTAGATTATAAAGTAATAAATAGTGGACCATTATTTCTGGAAACACGGATAATAGCTCTCTATCTTTTGGCAAATAGAAGGCATTTTCATATATGTGAAATAACAGGGGAGAGCTAGATAACGGCAGCTGTTCCTTTGACTGTTCAATATGTAAAAGAAGTGGCCCATCTCCTGTACCCTCCTGTTGTCTAGGAGAATTTTGAAATGGTAGGGCGTTCGTAATATAGTCAAGAAATCTACGTGAAGTCATATGGTATGAATCTAATACATCAACTGGAATTTGTAGAGTATTCTCTTCGTCTATAGATGTTTTAATATATAAGTTCTTTTGAAAGTGTAGGATAAATAAATTATGAAGCTCAGGAATTCGTTTAAAGAGTTGTTCCATTGTAAACTTTTCCCCTTCCATTTGCTTCAAATGAAACATTCTTTCAGAGAAATGAGAGAATAACCCGTTTTTTTGGACTTTAACTTCATCATGAAAGAATTCATAACTCTGTTTTTTGCGCTTTCTTGTTGACACCCCATGAGCAAGAACAGACGTTGATTCAGGGTATTGCGGATCAACCGTTAATAAGCATGCTTTTAAAAGCTGAACCATACCGTAAAACAATAACACGGGTTTAATGGATAAGGGAGCATTTTCAGAGAGTTGGAAGTAGTTCTGTCCATGTTCTAGATAATATATAAATGGATATGAATTTTCGTAGCTTTTTTTCTCAGCATCAGGTACGGAAGACTTTTTATAGCATTTGTATAGTAAATGCTGTGTTGTGTTTGCAGCATGAAGAGCATTGAATGATTGCCAAATAAAACGGTAATCTAACAAATCGTAAACCCCCAATTACAAAATAGACATTAGAAACATTCAAACCCCTCCCTAGATATAAAAGGGTGTAAAAACTCTGAATTATTAAATATATTCTCCTATCCTTGACAGTATTTTACCCAGTTGATAATCTACTAATAATATTTTTTAAATGAAGGGGGATTTATTACATGTGGGAAACAAAGTTCGCTAAAGAAGGATTAACCTTTGATGATGTATTGCTAGTACCAGCAAAGTCTGAAGTATTACCGAAAGATGTAAGCCTCTCCGTATCTTTAACAGAATCACTTAAGCTTAACATACCGATTATCAGTGCCGGAATGGATACTGTTACTGAGGCAGAAATGGCGATTGCAATGGCGCGCCAAGGTGGACTAGGGATAATCCATAAAAATATGTCCATTGAGCAACAGGCTGAACAGGTTGACAAGGTAAAACGTTCAGAAAGTGGTGTAATAACTGATCCCTTTTTCTTAACTCCAAATCACCAGGTTTTCGATGCTGAACATCTAATGGGGAAATATCGTATTTCAGGTGTACCTATCGTAAATAATCCACAAGAACAAAAACTAGTTGGAATACTTACCAACCGAGATCTTCGATTTATTCAAGATTATTCCATTCAAATTTCTGATGTAATGACAAAAGAAAATCTTGTTACAGCCCCTGTTGGAACAACCTTAGAACAGGCTGAAAAGATTTTACAAAGACATAAAATTGAAAAACTTCCGCTCGTTGATGAACAAGGAGTTCTAAAAGGGTTAATTACGATTAAGGATATCGAAAAGGTAATTGAATTTCCCAATTCCGCAAAAGATAATCATGGACGTTTACTTGTTGGAGCAGCAGTAGGTGTAACAAAGGACACGATGCTACGTGTTGAAAAGTTAGTTGCAGCTGCTGTAGATGTTATTGTGGTTGATACAGCACATGGTCATTCAGCTGGTGTATTAGAAACTGTACGGTTAATTAGAGAATCATATCCAAACGTAAATATTATCGCTGGGAATGTTGCAACAGCCGAGGCTACACGTGATTTAATTGAAGCAGGTGCAAATGTAGTAAAAGTTGGAATTGGCCCTGGATCTATTTGTACAACTCGTGTCGTAGCTGGCGTAGGTGTACCGCAAATAACGGCTATATATGACTGTGCAACAGAGGCAAGAAAACACGGTGTATCCATTATCGCAGACGGCGGTATTAAATACTCCGGAGATATTGTAAAAGCTTTAGCAGCTGGTGGTCATGCTGTTATGCTTGGTAGTCTATTAGCTGGTGTATCGGAAAGCCCTGGTGAAACAGAAATTTTCCAAGGTCGTCGTTTCAAGGTTTACCGTGGAATGGGTTCTGTTGGAGCAATGGAAAAGGGTAGTAAGGACCGATATTTCCAAGAGGATAACAAAAAGTTCGTTCCGGAGGGCATTGAAGGCCGCCTTCCATACAAAGGCCCACTTTCAGATACGATTTATCAACTTGTTGGCGGTATTCGTTCTGGAATGGGATACTGTGGTACAAAGGATTTAGGCGCACTTCGAGACAATGCGCAGTTTATTAAAATGACCGGTGCTGGGTTACGAGAAAGTCATCCTCATGATGTTCAAATTACAAAGGAAGCACCAAATTATTCAACACTTTAATAGGTATTTTGTTAGCTAGCCCTTTGGTAGGAATTTTATAAAGTGGTAGATAGAGTCAATGGCTCTATCTATTTTTTTTCAAGATGTTATGATAAAATATTTTTTGTGTGATTACGAAGCTGGAGGTTTTAAAACGTGAAAAAACAAACACAAAAAAGATTGATTATTAGTTTTATAACAGTCTTTTTATTATCGTTATTTGTTACCCAATTTAATACTGTACAAGCAGAGTCTAGTGCTCTTGATATAAATGCGGAAAGTGCAATTTTAATTGATGCAAATACAGGTAAAATACTATATGAAAAAAATGCTGATTTTGCAGCACCAATTGCCAGTATGACAAAGATGATGACAGAATATCTTGTACTAGAAGCAATTGATGAAGGTAGAATCTCATGGGATACAAAGCATCAAATAAGTCAATATTCGTGGACAATATCAGCTAATAAGAACTTCTCTGGTGTAGGTCTTCGTTTGGATCATGATTATACGGTTAGAGAATTATACGAAGCAATGGCGATTTATTCAGATAATGGTACAACTATTGCATTAGCTGAATTATTAGCTGGTTCTGAAGGCGAATTCGTCAAAATGATGAATAAGAAGGCGGAAGAATTAGGATTACAAGATTATAAGTTTGTTAACAGTACAGGATTATCTAACAAAAGTTTGGGAGAAAACTATCCTGAAGGTACTTCTCCTGATGGGGACAATATTGTTTCTGCACGATCTGTAGCTACTCTAGCTTATTCCTTAATTAGAGATTACCCAGAGGCCTTAGAAATCTCAAGTATTCCAACTAAAGAATTTTACGGAGAAACATTATTAAACTGGAACTGGATGCTAAAGCATGACCCGGTTGAATCTCCGAACTTAGTACCATACTATTATGAAGGTATGGATGGTCTTAAAACAGGGGTAACTCCTGAAGCGGGGTACTGCTTTACAGGTACTGCTGAACGCAATGGAATGAGATTAATTTCAGTCGTTATGAAAACAGCAAGTGAACCAGAACGTTTTAAGGAAACTAGAAAACTATTAGACTATGGATTTAATAATTTTGAACAAGTAGAAATTTACCCTGAAGGATATCAGTTAAAGGGTAATAAAAAGCTAGATGTTGTAAAAGGAAAAGAAAAAGAAGTAGAAATTAAAACAAATGCACCAGTTAAATTACTTGTTAAACGTGGTACTGATAAATCAGAATATAAAGCTTCGTACGTATACGATGAAAAGGTTGTTTCAAAGGATAAAGAATTAACAGCACCATTTAAAAAAGGAACAAAGGTTGGATATATGTCTGTTTCATATGAAAGTGGAGAAGACCTAGGTTATATTCAATCTTCAAAGGATAACTCCCTAAAAATTGATCTTGTTACAGAATCAGGCGTAGAAAAAACAAACTGGTTTGTACTAATGATGAGAGGTATTGGTGGATTTTTTGGTGACATTTGGTCAAGTGTTGCTGATACGGTAAAAGGTTGGTTTTAACCATAGTCTCCCTGTGTGGGAGGCTATTTTTTTACCCCTTTCTGAATAAAGGTAAAACAGAGTATTTTTATAAAAATACTTGTCATTTGTATAGGAAAGAGTAGAATAAGCTCATAGTGTCTTTAAAGTAGATATTTGTAAGAAGGCTTGGTTATCATATGAAAGGAAGTATGATATGATATAGCCTATAAAAGAGCTTACATATAGGGGGAATCGTAATGGCAAATACAGGTACAGATCGTGTTAAACGTGGAATGGCTGAGATGCAAAAAGGCGGCGTAATCATGGACGTTGTTAATGCAGAACAGGCTAAAATCGCAGAGGAAGCAGGCGCTGTTGCCGTAATGGCTTTAGAGCGAGTTCCAGCTGATATTCGTGCAGCGGGTGGAGTTGCTAGAATGGCAGATCCAACTATCGTAGAAGAGGTAATGAAGGCTGTTACAATTCCAGTTATGGCGAAGGCTCGTATTGGTCATATCGTGGAGGCAAGGGTGTTAGAAGCATTAGGTGTAGACTATATCGATGAGAGTGAAGTACTAACCCCTGCTGACGAGGAATTCCATTTAAATAAACGTGATTTTACGGTTCCGTTTGTATGTGGTTGCCGTGACCTAGGAGAGGCAACTCGCCGAATTGCAGAAGGTGCGTCAATGCTTCGGACAAAAGGTGAGCCAGGGACTGGAAACATCGTAGAAGCTGTAAGACATATGAGAAAAGTAAATGCTCAAATACGTAAGGTTGTAAGTATGAGTGAAGACGAGTTAATGACAGAAGCTAAGAATCTAGGCGCTCCATTTGAATTATTACTTCAAATTAAGAGAGAAGGACGCTTGCCAGTAGTTAACTTTGCAGCAGGTGGGGTTGCAACTCCAGCGGATGCAGCATTAATGATGCAACTTGGAGCAGATGGAGTATTTGTAGGATCAGGAATCTTCAAATCTGACAATCCTGCTAAATTTGCTCGCGCTATCGTTGAAGCAACTACACATTATGAAGACTATGAATTAATTGCACGTCTTTCTAAAGGTCTAGGAAGTGCAATGAAAGGTATTGAAATTTCATCATTGTTACCAGAACAACGTATGCAAGAAAGAGGCTGGTAAGGTAGAGGGTGTTTATAGATGGTTAAAATAGGGGTACTTGGCCTTCAAGGTGCTGTAAGAGAGCATATTCGTTCAATTGAAGCATCAGGGGCAGAAGCACTAGTTATTAAAAGACCAGAGCAATTGGATGAAATTGATGGCTTAATCCTACCTGGTGGCGAAAGCACAACGATGCGTAGGTTAATTGATAAGTATGATTTTATGGGGCCATTACGTACATTCGCTGCAAACGGAAAACCTATTTTTGGTACATGTGCAGGACTCATTCTTATTGCAAAGCATATAGTTGGTTATGAAGAGGCACATCTTGGTTTAATGGATGTTACAGTGGAACGAAATTCATTCGGTCGCCAGCGTGAGAGTTTTGAAGCGGAACTGATGATTCCTGGAATTGCTGATGATTTTGTGGGTGTCTTTATTCGTGCTCCACATATTGTAGAGGCTGGAGAGAATGTAGAGATATTAGCCAAACATAACGGTCGTATTGTTGCAGCTCGTGAAGGACAGTTCTTAGGTTGTTCATTTCACCCAGAATTAACTGATGATCATCGAATTACAGGCTATTTTGTTAAAATGGTTGAGGAATCACTTTCTAAAAACCTTGCATAAACTATTGCAACATGGTAAAACTTATAGTAAATTATGTAGTATTACACATGAATTATATGCTAAATCTATGATAGGAACTAGTAGCTCGCATTTTTTCTTAAGAGAGTCGGTGGTTGGTGTAAACCGATGAAAAAAGCTTGTGAATCCATCCTTGAGTAAAATACTGAACCATTTAGTTGTTTTTGAAGTAGGTATTTTCGGTAAATCCGTTATCTTTTCAAGAGGAAGATACTTGTATCTTCAACTGGGGTGGTAACGCGGGTAAACTCTCGTCCCTTTATATAGGGGACGGGAGTTTTTTATTTGTTCGACTGGCGATAAGCTGCGAATTTCTTTGTTGGCTTGATTCTTGTTTTCGTGTAGTTCTACTACAATTTCTACATTTTTTTGTACATATCATATTAGGAGGTTTTGTTATGTTAGATATTAAGTATTTACGAAGTAATTTTGCGGAAGTGAAGGAAAAGTTAATGCATCGTGGCGAGGATTTAACTGACCTTGGACGTTTTGAAGAATTGGATAGTAAGCGTCGTGAGTTAATTGCAAAGACTGAAGTGTTGAAAAGCAGAAGAAACGAAGTATCAGCAGAAATCGCGGTTCTAAAAAGAGAGAAAAAAGACGCTGATAATCTTATTGCCGAAATGCGTGAGGTTGGAGATAAGGTAAAAGAACTAGACAATGAGTTAAAAGACGTAGAGGAAGTTTTAGAAAACCTCTTATTATCTATTCCAAACATTCCACATGAGAGTGTACCAATTGGTGAGTCTGAGGATGACAATGTAGAAGTTCGTAAATGGGGAGATCTGCCTCAATTCACATTTGAACCAAAGCCACACTGGGAGATTGCTGATCAGTTAAAAATTTTAGATTTTGAACGAGCAAGTAAAGTTACTGGAAGCCGTTTTGTATTTTATAAAGGGTTAGGTGCTCGTTTAGAAAGAGCATTATTTAACTTCATGCTAGACCTGCATGTTGATGAACATGGATATGAAGAAGTTCTTCCTCCATATATGGTAAATCGTGCAAGTATGACAGGAACAGGGCAACTGCCAAAATTTGAAGAAGATGCCTTCCGTATTGAGAGTGAGGATTATTTCCTAATTCCTACTGCTGAGGTTCCTGTTACAAATCTTCACCGTGATGAAATACTAACGGCAGAAGAACTCCCTATTAATTACGCAGCATTTAGTGCGTGCTTCCGTTCTGAAGCGGGTTCTGCCGGTAGAGATACTAGGGGCTTGATTCGTCAGCACCAATTTAATAAAGTAGAATTAGTGAAGTTTGTTAAGCCAGAGGAATCATACGATGAGTTAGAGAAGTTAACAGGTAATGCTGAAAAGGTACTTCAATTATTAGGATTACCATATCGCGTGTTAAGTATGTGTAGCGCCGATCTAGGATTTACAGCTGCGAAGAAATACGATATTGAGGTATGGATACCAAGCTATAGCACATACCGCGAGATTTCTTCTTGTAGTAACTTTGAGGCATTCCAAGCAAGACGTGCCAATATCCGTTTCCGTCGTGACAGAGACGCAAAACCAGAACATGTACATACATTAAATGGATCTGGACTTGCGATTGGCCGTACGGTTGCAGCGATTTTAGAAAATTATCAACAAGAGGATGGATCTGTTATTATCCCAGAGGTATTACGTCCTTACATGGGGAACAAGGAAGTTATAAGTCCAAAATAAAAAGTTATTATGGCCAAGATTTACCACAAATCTTGGCCGTAAAAAAAGTTATATAAAGTGTTGACTTTCATTTTTAAACTATGGTATATTATTTCTTGTCGATACGGAGGAATACCCAAGTCCGGCTGAAGGGATCGGTCTTGAAAACCGACAGGGGTGTTAAAGCCCGCGGGGGTTCGAATCCCTCTTCCTCCGCCATATCTATTAATACTAGCGCATAAAATATTGGAGATGAACCCGTTACCAACTGGTAACGGGTTTTTTATTGTCTTTTAATATCGATACTTACCAATTTAAGTATGATTAACGAACATAGGGGAAATTTAAAACTAATGCACTGTTTTAAACTAAGGTGGTTTAACATTAAGCACCAAAATAAAAAGGAAAAAGTGATTTAAATGCTTGGACTCCTACTTGCTGTGTTTCTTTTTAATTTACTTGCGTTCCGTTTAACAAACAGATTTACAAAAAATCAAATAATACATATATGGTTATTTACGACTGCACTTCAAGTCATTTTCGATACGATAATCGAATTTAAGTATCATGCGTACTGGTATTTTTCTAAGGAACCAGATATGTTAGGGCTAGTGGCTCATACTGTACTTATTCCTCCTGTGAATATGTTGTTTTTAAATTGGTTTCCTTTTAAAAGGAAGGTCATGTACAAACTTATTTATATAGCTGTATGGACAACAGGTATATTACTTTATGAAATGATTACGCTGCTTCCTGAACCATGGGGCTACTTTCATTATGGTTGGTGGAGATTGTGGCATGCGGCCATCTTAGACCCCATTCTTTTTCTTATTCTGGTTACCTTCTATAATTGGATCGTTAAGGTAGAGGGGACGCTTGTTAGGAATTGAATAAATAAAAAAGTCCCCTTTAAGTAAGTTACTTAAAGGGGACTTGTTTTATTTTTTTAGAAGTTCCGTTTGACGGAGGAAGTGTGAAATTTTTTCAATAATTGGTTCAATAGATTGCTCGTTTTCAACAATATCATATTCATTGATATTTAAACGGAGTACAGGACAAGCGTTGAAGTTGTTAATCCACTTTTCGTAACGTTCATGCATTTCTTCCCAATATGAAATAGGCGTTTGTTGCTCCATTGGTCTACCACGTTCCTGAATACGGTTGATAATGTCTTCAAGGCTTCCCTCAAGATAAATTAATAGGTTTGGATGCGGGAAATATGGTGTCATCACCATTGCATCAAATAAACTTGTATATGTCTCGTAATCAACAGGGGCCATTGTTCCTTTTTCATAATGCATCTTAGCAAAGATACCTGTATCTTCATAGATCGACCGGTCTTGGATGAACCCTCCACCATATTCAAAGATTTTCTTTTGCTCCTTGAAACGTTCTGCTAAGAAATATATTTGTAGATGGAAGCTCCAACGGTTAAAATCTGCATAAAAACTGTCTAAATAAGGATTCGAATCTACTTTTTCAAAGGAGGTTCTGAATCCGAGAGCGTTAGCTAAGGCTTTCGTCATTGTAGATTTTCCTACCCCAACTGTTCCAGCAATTGTTATCACAGAGTTACTTGGGATATCGTACTTGCTTCGTAGGTTCATCGTATATTAACTCCTTTTTCATGGATGGTGTTTTCAATTTTAGTTAGTATAAGTTCAAGGTCTTGTTTATTTTGCACAAAATCTAATTGATCTCCATTAAAACGAATAACTGGTATATCAGGATAGGACTTTTCAAATTGGGCCATTGATTGTTCATAATCAAAGCTTAATTGACTTAGATAGGATGGATCAATATTTTTCTCGATATCCCGACCACGCATTTTAATCCGGTCTAATAATGTATCTAGACTTGCGTGTAAATAAATAACTACGTTTGGTACTGGCATGTCTGCAGTTAAAATATCATAAATGCGCAAGTACTTTTGGAATTGATGATGCTTTAAGGTACGTTCTGCAAAAATTAAATTCTTTAAAATATGATAATCTGCCACAACAGGAAGATCTTTTTCTAAGTAAAATTGATTTATATCTTCTAATTGTTTGTATCGATTACATAGAAAAAACATTTCTGTTTGGAAGCTCCACTCTTCAATGTTCGTATAAAATTTACCTAAAAACGGATTTTCGTCAACAATCTCCCTTAGTAGAGTAAATTGAAATCGTTCAGAAATAGCCTTAGCGAGTGAGGTTTTGCCAACTCCAATCGGACCCTCTACTGTAATAAAAGGTATCCTGTTGCTCATCTCGTTTCCCCCTTTAACATCCAAAAAATTAACAGATAAGCTTTATTTTATCATAGGAAGGAAGAAGAATGTTATGTATTGTCGAAAAAAGTTATTGGGAATCGATAACTATTTTTTGAAAGTAGAAGATAAAATTTTGAACATAGATTCCACTGTCTAGCGCAATCAGCATACCCCCTTGTGGTCAAAAACGTACTTGCGATTTTCTTTTACGCAATGTAAATAAAAAAGAACTCGAAAATGCGAGTTCTAAAAATGTTTATATCATCTTTTTACTACATTAAAATTTTCTGTGATGAGTAGCCAGTTTTGTGGAAATGGAAGACCGAGCTTCCAGTAGCTAATTCCTCGGATATTTAGTTCTTTTATTAGATTAAACTTGGCTTGAATGCTTCTAGCATCTTCAAACCATACCTTATGTTGCTTCCCCTCTGTGTCAGTGTAGTTAAAATGAGGGGCTTGTGCTCGAAAATCGTATTGAATTGGCACATTGTTTTGGGCTGCGATTTCTATTGCTCTTTGTGGACTAACTGCCTTTGCGTATTCCCCACTTTCTACAAATGGAAGTGTCCAGTCATAGCCATATAGATTTTGACCCATCATAATTTTAGAGGCAGGCATTTCAGTTAAGGCATATTCTAGAACATCTCGTACAGGTTGAATCGGTGAAACCGCCATTGGAGGACCACCACTGTACCCCCATTCATAAGTCATAATGACAACAAAGTCTACAATTTCACCGTGTGCTCGATAATCATGAGCCTCGTACCAGCGCCCTTTTTGCGTGGCACTGGTTTTAGGTGCTAATGCAGTTGACACGAGCCATCCTTCTCGGCTAAAGCGTTGCTTTGCTTTTCGCAAGAATGCATTATAGGCTTCTCGATCTTCTGGCCGTAAGAATTCCATGTCAAAGTGGATGTCACGAAAGCCATATTTTTTTGCAGTTTCAACGATGGTATTTAATAGAGTATTTTGAATATCCTCGTTTGTTAATACGATTCTTCCTAACTCATCGCTAAATTGGCCACCCTCTAAATTTGTTACAACCATCATCAAGGTTATATTATTAGCTTGGGCTATGCTTGGAAAATTGTTTAATAGTGGCTCTTTCAACGTACCATCACGTTGAATTTGAAAACTAAAAGGGGCAAGATAGGTTAAATAGGGAGCAGCTTCTCGAGAACTTCTTTCTAGTGCGGGACTAACTGTGGATCCTAAAGGTTCGACGTATGCATTGATTTCAGCATTTCGTTTCGGACGTTCAGGGATATAGAGTCTTAACCCAACTTGCAGTGACTGTGTTGCGGGAATCTGATTAACTTGAGCTAGCTGCTGATAGTTTATTCCGAACTTATTCCCAATCGACCAAAGACTATCTCCTGGCTGTACCCAATAAAACTGACCTACAATGGGAATTACCATGGCTTGGCCGACGACTAACTGATTCGGATTAGGGAGTTGGTTTGCTCGAACAATTTCATTAACGGTTGTACCATAAGCTTGGGCAATGCCAAACAATGATTGGCCTGATTGGACAACATGAATTTGCATGTTTGACCTCCTCATTCTAAAATCTAATTATCACCTTTATAAATCTATGAGCGGACACGAAAGATGATGCTTAGTTAAACCCGTATAAGGAGTTTTTTAAATGAAGACCGATGAGTACTATATGAAAATAGCGATAGAAGAGGCAAAAAAAGCAGAATTATTAAATGAGGTACCTATTGGTGCTGTTATTGTTTTAGATGATGAAATCATAAGTGCAAGCCATAATTTACGGGAAACTGAGCAACGCTCCGTTGCGCATGCTGAGCTTCTTGCAATTGATAAAGCATGTAAAAGTACCGGTTCTTGGAGATTAGAGGATGCTACTCTTTACGTCACACTCGAACCTTGTCCAATGTGTGCAGGAGCCATTGTGCTATCAAGAGTAAAACGCGTTGTATATGGAGCGAGTGACCCAAAAGGAGGATGTGCGGGGACCCTCATGAATCTTTTACAGGAAGAACGATTTAACCATCAGGCTGAAGTAGTCTCAGGAGTATTAGAAGATGAATGCAGCAACATGTTAAGCTCATTTTTTAAAAAAATTAGAGAGCAAAAAAAGATGAAAAAACAGAGCTCTAAAGATAACTTACAGAATCTTACAGACGGTATTCGTTGATTTTTTTTAATCAAGCATATATACTAAGAATGTGTCAGATGACACCTAACAAATATGGTATCAATTTTGCCGTGCTAAGCGGGGAGGTAGCGGTGCCCTGTACTCGCAATCCGCTCTAGCGAGGCCGAACCCCTTCTCGAGGGTAGTTATTGTAGGGTCTGCCTCAAGTAAGTGGTGTTGACGTCTGGGTCCTACGCAATGGGAACCCACGAACCCTGTCAGGTCCGGAAGGAAGCAGCAGTAAGTGGACTATCTCATGTGCCGTAGGGTTGCCTGGACCGAGCTAACTGCTTGAGTAACGCCTGGTGTAACTATTCGACAGAAGGTGCACGGCAGTTACTTACATAAAAACAACTCACTCATATGGGTGAGTTTTTTTTGTGGAGAAAAAAGTATCTTTGAAACTCGGTAATTATCGAGTCCTTTTATCAATCTTTTGTATTGATACACAGTTTGCGTTAAATTTAGATAACACTTTGTACAGAATATTTACTTACTGTATAATAAGAAATGGACGAATAGAAGGAGGGGCAATTCACTTGGCATATCAAGCATTATACCGTGTCTTTAGACCACAAACATTTCAAGATGTTGTTGGACAAGAACATATAACCAAAACCTTGCAAAATGCCCTACTTCAAGAAAAGTTTTCACATGCATACCTTTTCTCTGGACCACGTGGAACAGGAAAAACAAGTGCTGCGAAAATTTTTGCGAAAGCAGTCAATTGTGAGCGAACACCTATTTCTGAACCTTGTAATGAGTGTGCAGCGTGCAGAGGAATTACAGATGGATCTATCTCAGATGTAATTGAAATAGATGCTGCTTCAAACAATGGAGTCGATGAGATAAGAGATATTCGCGATAAAGTAAAATATGCTCCAAGTGCAGTTCGCTATAAGGTTTATATCATAGATGAAGTACATATGCTGTCAATTGGTGCTTTTAACGCATTGTTAAAAACCTTAGAGGAGCCTCCAAGGCATGTTATCTTTATCTTAGCGACAACAGAACCCCATAAAATTCCATTAACTATTATTTCACGATGCCAACGTTTTGATTTTCGTAGAATTACGACTCAAGCAATTGTTGGGAGAATGAAGACAGTTATTGGTGAACAAAGTGTACATGTAGATGATCAAGCATTATATGTAATAGCTAGAGCTGCTGAAGGCGGAATGAGGGATGCCTTAAGCTTACTGGACCAAGCCATTTCGTTTAGTGATGAAGAGGTAAAGCTAGAAGATGTACTCGTTATTACAGGTGCAGTTTCACAATCCTTCTTAACCAATTTAGTAAAGGCGATACGAGACCGTGATGTCCGCACCGCATTAAAAACACTTGATGAAATGATGGATCATGGCAAGGATCCGGTACGTTTTATCGAGGATTTGATTTTTTATTATCGTGATATGCTATTGTATCAAACTGCTCCTCAGCTTGAAGAGGTGCTAGAGCGGGTTATGGTAGATGAAGAGTTCACTGAATTAGCGAAAAGTATTCCAAATAACGAAATTTATGAAACAATCGATATATTGAACCAGTCACAGCAAGAGATGAAGTGGACAAACCACCCGAGAATCTTTTTAGAGGTTGCGATTGTAAAATTAACACAGATGAATGTACAACATAGTATAGAAGCAATACCACAAATAGAAGGTTTATTAAATAAAATAAATCAGCTAGAATCTGAACTACGAGAAATAAAGGAAAAGGGTATTGCGACAAAGCCACAAGAGGCAAATACTACTGCAGAAAAACGCCCACAAAAATCAACGAGAAATAACTATCGTACTCCTGTTGGGCGAATAAATGAAATCCTAAAGCAGGCAACAAGGCCAAACTTAGAACTATTAAAGGCAAAATGGGGAGAAATGCTTGAACAATTACGTAAACAAAACAAGGTTTCTCATGCTGCTTTGTTAACAGATAGCGAACCCGTTGCAGCTTCAACAGATGCATTTGTGTTAAAATTTAAGTATGAAATTCATTGTAAAATGGCAGCAGAAAATGCTGATGTTCGAGAGAATCTTGAAAACATTCTTGTTAGGCTTACCGGCCAAAAATTTGAAATGATTGGTGTCCCAGAGGAAGATTGGGGTAAAATTAGAGAAGAGTTTTTACGTGGGCAACGTAATGAAGATGATGATAAAGAGGAAGAATCAGAAGATCCTCTTATCGCAGAAGCAATGAAAATTGTTGGTGCGGAGCTCATTGAAATAAAAGAATAAAAATTACTTGTTATTTTAAGGAGGCAAACACACATGATGCGTGGTGGCGGAATGGGTAATATGCAAAAAATGATGAAACAAATGCAAAAAATGCAAAAGGATATGCAAAAAGCACAAGAAGAGCTAGCAGAAAAAATAGTTGAAGGTACTGCTGGTGGTGGCATGGTAACAGTAAAAGCAAACGGGCAAAAAGAAATTGTAGATGTAATCATTAAAGAGGAAGTAGTAGATCCTGAGGACATCGAAATGCTACAAGATTTAGTACTAGCAGCAACAAATGATGCTCTTAAGAAAATTGAAGATCTAACAAACGAAACAATGGGTCAATTTACAAAAGGTATGAACTTACCATTTTAATATGACTCAGTAGGAATTGAGAATGAAAATATAAGGAAATAAAGACGACCTACTTGTGTAGGACGAAACTAAATCAGTGGGAATAAACCCACTGATTTAGTTTCTTTTAAAATTTGAGCTCAATATGACAAAGTGTATTTGATTGAGCTGAAGGGAAAGTAGACAGATATGCATTATCCTGAACCAATATCAAAGCTAATTGATAGCTTTATGAAATTGCCAGGAATTGGACCTAAGACGGCCGTTCGACTGGCTTTTTTTGTATTAAGTATGAAAGAAGACGTTGTCCTTGATTTTGCTAAAGCACTTGTAAATGCAAAGCGAAATCTCACATATTGTTCTAATTGTGGACATATAACAGATAAGGACCCATGTTACATTTGTGAAGATGAACGTCGTGATAAAACCGTTATTTGTGTACTTCAGGATCCAAAGGATGTAATCGCTATGGAAAAAATGAAAGAATATAATGGTCTGTATCACGTATTACACGGAGCAATTTCACCAATGGATGGCATTGGACCTGAGGATATTAAAATTCCTGAGCTACTGAAGAGACTTCAGGATGATACTGTACAGGAAATTATTTTAGCGACTAATCCGAACATCGAGGGAGAAGCTACTGCTATGTATATTTCAAGATTGTTAAAACCAACAGGTATCAAAATCACAAGAATTGCTCATGGTTTACCAGTTGGTGGAGATTTAGAATATGCAGATGAAGTAACTTTATCTAAAGCCCTTGAAGGACGTAGAGAATTATAATAGGAGGGTCTATTATGCTTTTCAAAAAGAAGGGATGGCTTCGACAAGAATTTGATGAGAAGCTGCTAAGTCAACTTGAAGCAACAAAGCAAGAATGGATGAGACAAAAAAGCCTAATAGAAAAAAGTGTTGAACCCTCTGACGATGTTTTGAATGAATTAAAAGTAGCAGAAACAAAATACTTCTTTCTTTTAAAAGAAGCTAAAAATAGAAAAGTTTATTTATAATAATCACCTACTATTGATGAGTTATATAGAACTCTCATTACATAGTAGGTTTTTTATTTGAAATTAGTTCTTAAACTTTTTCATACACATACAATAATAGTACAAGTTGTTGTTAGAAGGAGTGAAAAAGGATTGGAACCTGTAGTTGTTATATCAATATTGGGTGGTTTAATTGTACTTGTGCTTTTAATGGGTGCGCCACTTAAACCTATTCGAATAGTAGGACAAGTTTTTGTTAAAGTGCTTATTGGTGCACTGTTTTTATTTTTCTTAAATGCCTTCGGTGCATCATTTGATTTACATCTACCAATAAACCTTGTCACCTCTGCTATATCTGGCCTACTAGGACTTCCAGGATTAGCAGCACTCGTACTAATTGACTTGTTAATAGTAGGATAAAAAACAAATGGGGATTCATTTGTTTTTTAAATTATGGGTGGTTGTGAGAGGATATGAAATATAATTACACAACTATAAAATTATTTTTATATAATTTGTTGACAATAATAAATCCGGATGGTATATTTAAATTCCTTCGCAGGAAGCAATTGAAAAACAAAAAACATTTTAAAAAAGTGTTGACTAGCTTCTTAGAAGATGTTATATTAATAAAGTCGCTTTTGAAGAAGTGACTGCGAAGCTCTTTGAAAACTGAACACAATACAAGCGTCAACGTTAATTCAATTTTAATTATTGAGCAATCAATACTCTTTTTGGA
>JBLKRX010000064.1:0-16928 GCA_047608075.1 Ferdinandcohnia humi | reverse complement strand
ATGGTGAGCCATGAAGGACTCGAACCTTCGACCCTCTGATTAAAAGTCAGATGCTCTACCGACTGAGCTAATGGCTCGTAATAAAAATTACATTTGAAAGTTTAATGCATCCTATCCTGCACAATATAGAAAGAGCATCTATTTGTGCTCGTCGTATCTCCGATACTCCTCACATGCCGGCGTAGATGCCTATCCAATGATGTAACGGCATGCTCTACCGACTGAGCTAATGGCTCAAATTCACTGTATATACCCAGCGATATTGAAAAATGGCTGGGCTAGCTGGATTCGAACCAACGAATGACGGAGTCAAAGTCCGTTGCCTTACCGCTTGGCTATAGCCCATTGAATAATCAACATGTAACTACGGAATTATTTCGACACAACTGAGTAGCAATTAAATTTGTATGGTGGAGGATGACGGGATCGAACCGCCGACCCCCTGCTTGTAAGGCAGGTGCTCTCCCAGCTGAGCTAATCCTCCAATCAAATGTGCCTTGACGTATTTGGCCCAGATTTATTCGAGTTCACTCGAGAAAACAACCTTTAAAAATCTGAGGCATCCGCCGGTGGCTTTAGCCATATTCTGCAGATACTGAATGAAGCTAAAAGAGATAGAAATGGGAAGTAAGATTCATATATATAAATCTTACATCCCACTCATCTTGTATGACCCGTACGGGATTCGAACCCGTGTTACCGCCGTGAAAGGGCGGTGTCTTAACCGCTTGACCAACGGGCCAGATAAAAATAATCTGGCGGAGAAGGAGGGATTTGAACCCTCGCGCCGGTTGCCCGACCTACACCCTTAGCAGGGGCGCCTCTTCAGCCACTTGAGTACTTCCCCGTATGGCTCCACAGGCAGGACTCGAACCTGCGACCGATCGGTTAACAGCCGATAGCTCTACCACTGAGCTACTGTGGAATAATTATAGCGACATTATTAATTATAAAAACTGACCGCCTTGTTGTCAAGTGCATCTATTTTTTATTGATGCCTCTTTGCGACGGCTTTTATAATTTATCACAGGTAAAACCCAGAGTCAACCCTCTATTTTACTTCCAATAATTTCCCTGAACATTTTCCACAAACGTACCGATTTGTATTAATTCTTCTTCTTCGAACATATTGTAATCCACAGTCTATACAGGTATACCGATATTGTTTTATTGTTTTTCTTTTCTCTACAGATTCTAATGGCTTACAGAATCTAGGTGCATCTACTTTTTTTAGTAGGCTCTTAAAGTCTCGATCACGATGCTTGTATCCCTTACCCTCTAGATGCAAATGATAGTGGCAGAGCTCGTGCTTTATTATTCCCACTAATTCCTCTATCCCACGTTCCTTATAATATTTAGGATTCAACTCAATATTATGTGATTTTAATAAATATCTACCTCCTGTTGTTTGTAGGCGATTATTAAAAGAAGCTTTATGTAAAAATGGTTTCCCAAAAAACTCTACAGAAACCTCTTCTACGATTTTTTGAAGTTCAAATTGTTCCACTTTCTTTCTTCCTTTCTTTTATCAAATACACCTCGGCGTATTAGGCATCTTTCAATCCCCTCAGATTGTTAGTTGCGACCCACATGAAGTGGGCCACAAAGATGTTGCCACAGGACGTGGCGTACTTAGTCTTTGTTCTTATTATCAGGCTTTTACTTGCAGTTACCCCTACAGGGCTTAATTCCAGTTAATACGAAATAAGCTTTCCTTAAAAAAACGCAAAGCTCGACGGAGGCGCTAACATTATTCAGTTCTCCCGCCTCTTAATGAAGTAAGGGACTTCTGCAGAATAAGTAAAATGAACAGGACGTACTGTCATTGCATACACTATTTATACTCAATCTCTATTCACACTTAGGCTTGTAATTATCATAACTATATAGTAACAATTCTTTCGGCCCTTTAAAATCAAGAAGATTTTCTTATATTAGAAGGAGGTATGTCATATGCCTATCTGGCTCCAAAACCAAATGAAACGTGCCTATTACGAAAAAAATAGATACCAAATTAAATTACTAAATCAATGTTGGTATTTTTACAGAAAGAAACACTGCTCATAATGCAGTGTCTCTCATTTTTTATTTATTTTCTTGTGGGGGAAGCATCGTTAACGCGACTCTTCCCTTTTTAATATCCACATCATCAATCCACACTGTAACTACATCTCCAACTGAAACAACATCTAGTGGATGCTTAACAAAGCTATTGCTTAATTTTGAAATATGCACTAAACCGTCTTGCTTTACTCCTATGTCTACAAACGCTCCAAAATCGACTACGTTTCTAACAGTTCCTTCAAGCTCCATACCTTTCACTAAATCTTCTAGCTTTAAAATATCCTTCTTAAGTAATGGTCTTGCTAATTCATCACGAGGATCTCGTTCTGGGCGAATTAAGGCATCTGTTATATCGCGAATTGTTATATCACCGATACCTAATTCAGCAGCTGTTTCTTCCGTTTCAAGAGAAGAGACTGCATTCTTTAGCTCTTCGCTTCCTAGGTCTTTACTTGTTAGTCCAAATTTTGCAAGCAACTTCTTTACCTCTTTGTAATTTTCAGGATGGATACCTGTACGGTCTAATGGTTCTTCGCCATCCACAATTCGTAAAAATCCAATACATTGTTCGTAGGTCTTTGCTCCAAGACGAGGTATGTCTTTTAGCTCACTTCGATTTGTAAACTTCCCTTGCTCCTCGCGTTTTTTCACAATATTATTTGCAACTGCCTTTGATAATCCCGCTACATATTGCAACAAGGAAGGTGAAGCAGTGTTAACATTTACACCAACTTTGTTAACTACTGTTTCAACAACGAAGGTTAATGAATCATTTAGTTTCTTCTGTGAAACATCATGTTGATATTGACCAACACCCACAGACTTCGGGTCTATTTTTACTAATTCAGCTAGCGGATCTTGAAGTCTTCTTGCGATAGAGACTGCACTACGTTCTTCGACCTGTAAACCAGGGAACTCTTCTCTTGCTAAATCAGATGCGGAATACACACTAGCACCTGCTTCATTCACAATGATATAAAATATTTCCCTGTTTATTTCTTTTAAGACATCCGCAACAAATTGCTCTGTTTCCCTAGATGCTGTACCGTTTCCGATAGCAACCATTTCAACTTTAAACTCTTCGATGATGGCTTTCATTTTCTTAATTGCTTCTTCTTTCTTATTAACAGGAGGATGAGGATAAATTACGTCAATTTTCATCATCTTCCCTGTTTCATCTACAACCGCTAGCTTACAACCCGTACGATAAGCTGGGTCTACTCCGAGAACAACCTTTCCTTTTAGTGGCGGCTGTAATAAGAGATTTCGAAGATTCTCAGAAAAAATATGAATCGCTCTGTCTTCTGCCTTTTCTGTTAATTCTTTTCGAATCTCTCTTTCTATTGATGGCTGTATTAATCGCTTATAGCCATCCTCAATTGATTCCACTATATATGGAGTAACGGATGAGTTCTCCCTTTTTACGATTTTTCTTTGTAGGTACGTAAGAATACGATCAAGAGGTGGCTCAATGGAAACTCTTAATATCTCTTCCTTCTCACCTCTATTCATAGCAAGGACTCTATGGGGTACTACTTTGTGAATAGGCTCTTTGTATTCGTAGTACATTTCATATACGTTCTTCTCGTCTTTCTCTTGGTCCTTAACTTGGGTTTCAATTGTTCCAAGCTTAAAGGTTTCCGTACGAATCCATTGACGGAAGGCTGCATCATCCGAAATCCATTCCGCTATAATATCTTTTGCACCCTGAATAGCATCTTCAACTGCTAGTACTTCTTTTTCCTCAGAAACGAATTGAGCAGCGAAGTTTTCAACGTCGACATTTAGAGGGAAAGTATAAAACCACTCAGCTAGAGGTTCTAGCCCTTTTTCTTTTGCTACTGTTGCTTTTGTTCTTCGCTTTTGTTTATAAGGTCGGTATAAATCCTCTACCTGCTGGAGTTTCGTTGCTTGAATAATGTCGTTTTTTAGCTCATCTGTCAATTTCCCTTGCTCCGAAATAAGTCGAATAACCTCTTCTTTTCGAGCCTCAAGATTCTGCAAATAATTCCATTTTTCTTGAATATCCCTAATTTGTACCTCATCAAGAGAGCCAGTAAGCTCTTTTCGATAACGCGCAATGAAAGGAACAGTGTTTCCTTCATTCAATAGTGAGATAACACTATTGACTTGTTTTGGGGATACCACCACTTCTTTTGCGATTGTTTTAATCATCATATCGTTGGTTTGCAATGTTTGTGTCAAAACTACATCCTCCTACAGTCTCTCATCAAACTTCTATTACCCATTTTACCAAATGAGGGAAATCTATTACAGCTATTAGCCATTTACTGTTTTACGAAGCTTTTTTATGGCATTGCGTTGAATCCGGGATACATGCATTTGAGATATCCCTAGTATTTTTCCAGTTTCTTTTTGACTTCTTTCCTTGCTAAAAATGTGATATAAAACCGTCCTCTCACGTTCTGTTAAAACTTGTAGCGCAACCTCCATGATTACTTGTTTCATAACCCTTTCATAACCTTTATCCCTTTTACCTACTATGTCATGAAACGTTGAAGCATCTCCTATATTATCAAGCTCTAATGGACTATCAACCGAAAGGGCTTGGTAGCCTAGTCCAAGCTCCAGTGCTTCTAAAACTTGTCCTTCGTCTACTTTGAGATATGTTGCTATATCTTGTACCTTTGGTCTTCTCTGTAATTGTATCGTCAGATCTTCTTTTGCTTTCCAAAGTTTGTGCCTAGTTCCTTTATCCTTCTAGGAACATGTACACTCCAAGTTTTATCACGTAAAAAGCGTTTAATCTCACCCGTAATTGTCGGTATCGCAAACGATTTAAAACCGCTGCCAAACGTGTGATCAAATCTTCTAATAGCACCTAAAAGACCAATCATTCCTACCTGGACAATATCCTCATGATAGACTGTTCCTCTTGAGTACCTCCACGCGATAGTCTCAACTAGCCTTTGATACTTTTCAACAATTTTTCTTTCCACTTCTTTAGAGCCACTAGTTTGGAATTCCTGTATAAGCCTATCTACTTCCTCGATTCGTTGATTTGTAGAATGCTTTCTCATTCTGTTCCACCTGCTCTTCCTATAGTTTCGTTACAATAGCATAGATTCAGTAGCCATTGTTCTAGTATTTCACTATACAAAGGCATATCTCCTGCAATATAACCAACTTGTCATAGAAATAAAATGGTTTTGTAATATATCTTTCAATGAATTTCAGGCTTTTTTGGCGCAAATTGTAAAGGTTTTAGGAAGTCCAATATCATGAAGTTTATGATTTGGTTCTTCTTCAAGAATATGTACATATAAACCTTCTCTAGCAAGAGCAGTAACGATTTCACCTAATGTCCAGTAACGTTGCAATACTTTAGCTAGACTCCCCTTCTCATCATTCGACATATGCTTGGTAAATGCAACATCCTTTGTATGAATAGTGGGGTCAAAGTAGTTCCCTGTCACTTTATGTTTTTTTCCACTTGATGTTATTAATTTTGTTGAAATAGGATGGAATTCATGCAGAATAAACATTCCATCCTTCTTCAATAATTGAGCTACAACTTTTGCTAATGGGGATAGATCAATAAAATAATGCAAGACTCCTAGTTCCATTAACACAATATCATTGTTCGTTGTAATAGATGACTCAAGCACAGACAGCACATCAGTTATAATATACGAAATTTCAACTCCTGCTTCCTTCGCAACTTCAAGAGCAAACCTCTGATTTTCCTTTGAAAAATCTACGATTGTTACATTTGCCCCCAGTAAAGCTAATGCTGTCCCCTTTATACCATTTGATCCTAGTAAGTGCACAATTTGTTTTCCCTCTACATCACCCATATATTTATAAAAGGGATGGAGCCGCCATTTTGGATTTTGCTTAATCTTCATAGCAGTCTGGTGAGGTTCTCCATACCGATTTAGCAAAGCAAGGTAATTATTTTGGTTCCATGCCGACTCGTTATGGGACGTGATTTCCTCTTGCTTTTTCAAAAGAAAACAATGTATTTTTTCCTTATAAACACTGTTTTCATCAAATAAATATGTATATAAAGACTGACTCCAAACATCAGTATTATCAATTGTAAGTAATACTCGGTATGGATCTGCCTTTATCGCAATATTATATAAGCATGTAAAAACAATTGAATAACCAGCTCTATTTAGCTGGAACTCCGCTCTACTATTGCCCTTCTTTATTTCAGTTGGAAAATACTCTTCATACATATTATGCGTAGTCTCAAATTGATCCCATTGAATAAGTACGTTAATTTCATTACAAGAGTCAAGTTCCAATCCCTGAATGATCAAAGCAGTTGATTCTATAAAATGGTATCCAATATTTTTTTCATAAAGCTCTGCTGCAATTACTTTAATTAACGTTATAAAATCTGTATGTTCCAAGATAGCTCTCCTCCAAACGAATGTAAATAAAACAAAAGAAGCTACCAACAAGGTAACTTCTCATAGACGTATAACATATAATAAATCAAATACACCTTGGCTTATTTGCGCCCAGATTTTTTTGAGCTTGCTCGAAAAACTTCCTTTAAAAAATCTGTGGCATCCGCCGGAGGCTAAACTTTATTCAGCTAATGTTTTCACCCTCGCTGAATTGTTCATTATTGTAATCATTTTCTCCACTAATAAAAGTGGTAACTTCTATGAATAAAGTTAGAAATCGATGAGTCCTAAACTAATTTGTAAGGCATCATCCACTCTGTCCATCATCTCTTCATCGAGATGTGTTATCTTATCGGTTAGGCGCTGCTTATCGATTGTACGAATTTGTTCTAACAGTATAACTGAATCACGCTCAAACCCATACCGCTCCGCATCAATTTCAACATGTGTCGGGAGCTTCGCCTTTTGAATTTGGGCAGTTATGGCTGCGACAATGACTGTGGGACTAAACCGATTCCCGATATCGTTTTGGATGACAAGAACAGGACGAACGCCTCCTTGCTCTGAGCCAACAACTGGGGAGAGGTCTGCAAAATAAACGTCGCCACGTTTTACAATCAAATGATTACCCCCCGCTAACTAAGCGTTCTACGGTGTGGTCAGCCTCAGATTCAGCTAAAAAAGCCTCCGATGCAATAGTAAGGTTTATTTTTGCCATTTCCATGTAGCCGCGTCTCATAGACTCTGTAATTTGACGTTTCTTTCTTTCACGTAGATACATTTTTGTAGCCTGATAAATAAGTTCATTCCGGTTACCATTCTCTTGATTCACAAGAACATCTAACTCACTAATTAAGTTTTGCGGTAATCGTACTAAAATTTCTGTTGTTGCGCTGGATTCAGACACAAACATACACCTCCACCAACATGCCACCAATTATTCTACTCCAATCATAATAATACCACTAATATGATTAGATGCAAAGCCAAATCCATTAATTCTAAGTTATTATCGACAATTTAGATTGGTTTTTATGCACATCATTTACAAAATTACCAAAACATTCATTTTCAGCTCTAAATGAGTGTTCAAAAAGTCACGAATCGCAAGGAACGACAGCCTCGAGGACCGGAGCGAGGCAACTACTTTGATATTACTTCTTCGCAGCCTTATGCTGAGGAATTTAACTCCTTGAATAATCTAGTAGACGCAACACATATACTAGGTATTCATTCTGACTTAGTCTGTCTCACTCAGAGATTCACAGTGACTTTTTAAACATCCTTTCTAAACGCCTATGAGAATATACTGCAAAAGTAGAAAGAGGAAGACCTTATGCAGTCGCCCCTAACTACAGTTACTGTTTTAATAATGGATTTCTCACTTCAATTATACTCTTATTTTTTAAAAAAATACGGGGTACACGAAAACTTATTGTACAAGTGATTTCATAATTAATTGTATCAAGTGACTTTGCTATATCATCAACATGAATATATTCATCATTTTGTCCGCCGATTAAAGTGACCTTAGTGCCTGTCGGAATTTTTCTTGGAAGACGAACCATGAATTGGTCCATGCACACACGACCAATGATTTGGCAACGCTCCCCTTCTACGAGTACATACGTATCCTGCAGCTTTCGTATCCAACCATCAGCATATCCTACAGGTACAGTACCTACCCACATGTCCTCGTCCGCAGTGAAGGTTGCACCGTAGCTAACCTTTTCACCCTTCGCAATTTGTTTCACATGGACAAGCCTACTGTGGAACGAAAATGCTTCATGAAGCTCGTATGGAAGCTGGTCTTTTATTTCAAGAGAAGGAGTCATTCCGTACATCCCTATTCCCAACCTTACAGCATTAAACACCATGTCAGGAAATCGTAATCCTGTGGCACTGTTACCACAGTGAATCATCTTTGGCTTTAAGGGCATCCATTCAAGCATTTGAAGAAAGCTATGATACTGCTCTTCAAAATAAGATGTGTCAATCTCATCAGCTGTTGCAAAATGTGTAAACACACCTTCGAGCTCAAAATAGGGGTAATGGTCTATTGCCTCAAGAATAGAAAGCAATTCAGCTTTATCCTTCACTCCTAAACGTCCCATACCAGTATCAAGTTTTAGGTGGAACAAAACAGATTTGTTCCCCTTATACAATTGTTGTGCTTCAGCAAGCCATTCCTTATTAAAAACAGTTAAGGCAATATTATTCTCGGCAGCTACTACTACGTCTGATGGACGCGATGCCCCTAATACTAAGATTGGTGCTTCAATTCCACCTCGTCGCAACGAAATAGCCTCGTCTAAAAATGCAACTGCTAAGTAGGTTGCGCCAGCTTCTAGTGCAGTTTTTGCAACTTCAACATCTCCATGGCCGTATGCATTTGCCTTTACGACTGCCATAACCTCTACACGATTCGGTAAATAACTCTTCATATTTGCTACATTTTGATAAATGCAATCCAAATCAATTTCAACCCAAGTATCACGGTAAAAAGAAGAGGAGTCCATGAGTAACACTTCCTTAAAAATTAAATGCGCGTTGGCGCTTTTCAGAATTCTGTCTAGTTTCCACGAAATAAGTAAACTATCCCCACTGACTTTAGTTTGGCCCCATTACAAAAAAAGTTGAACCTACCAAATGGGAACACCCCTGTATAATGTAAAAAATCCTGCTCTATTAAATATATGTTCGATTATTTATCGTAATTATGTCTATGTCAATGGTAAGTTATTTTTTAGACATTTTAACATAAGAAATGCACAAGCGCCTTGAAAGAGGTCCGTCAACTAAAATCCGGCACGTCCTGTGGCGAACGTTAACGTCAGCACGTCCTTGTGCAAGTCCGACAAGCAAAAGTTCTGTGGCAAAAAGTGGTTCTTTGACTTTTCACCGCAGCGCGTTATTGACCGCGAGGGGTAGGCCGCTTGCGCTGGACATTTGAATACTATTCTTATCCAATGAAAAACCCCCTTGAATGAATCAAGGGGGTCTAGTGCAAAGTTTTAATTTTTATTTGAAGATTAACACCTGACCAACTGTTCCATCAGCACTTTGGCCTGTTACACGGAATTTTAATCCATAGTTTGTGATGTTTCGACCTGCGTCTACATGGCCTGGATTTGTATAGTCTGCACTATCATCAAATAGTGGTGTACGTTGTGTGAAGTTGTCCTTCATTGTAACACCTAATAAGTCCGTATAATCTAACAACATTTTTTCAGATTTATCAAGACTAAATGCTGCATCATGAACCTGATAGCGTGAAGAAGCTACCGCTTTATCACTCCAGTAAAGTGTATGCTGGTCTGCATCAACAACGCCTAGGAATCCATCTCCTGGATGTACCCCTGTCCAGTTGTTGTCATAGCTTTCATCTACATACCACACGACTAAGCCTTTATCATAAGACATTAAGCTTGCACCACGACGGATGTTCTTTAAGCCCTCGTCCACACCATTATGTGATCTCCATTCTAATAGATAGTAATGGTTCGTTGTATATTTACCATCATGTTTTTCAAATCCGTCTAAAGTAAATAACGGATTTCCTTCTGCTCCATCAAAGAATACTTCTTTTCCATCAGCAGTAACCTTCACATTATCAGCAAAGAAACCGTCAAGATTTGTAGCCCAGTCAGACATAGAACGGAATTGAAGTTGAATTTCTTTTCCAGCGTACGCACTTAGGTCAATTGTTTCGTGAACCCATCCATTACTTGAACCAGTGTAGCCTGGTAAGTTTTCTTTAATTTCTGGGTATCCATCTGGATGAATCACATCTGTTGTACGTTCACTCGCTAACGACTCCCATGTTTCGCCACCATTCGTTGAAACCTGAACCATCGCGAAATCCCAGTCCTGCTCGATATTATACCATGCATCAAAATCAAGAGTTGCACTTGTAGCACCAGTAAGGTCAACTGTTGTCACCATCTTATGGTCAGCTTCATCACCTTTACCACCATAATATTCAAAAGAGCCTCCTGCAGGAGTATTTAACACATTCACCTTGCTAGGCAAATCAACACGTACTGCATCATTATTTGCTCCCTTTGTAACACCTTCATCGATAAGAACCGTTGTGCCTTCACTCGTAATGTCAGCAGCATGTAGAGTAGTTCCACTTAACCAGTTACCACCATGCCAAGCTTGTAGCTGTTGCTTAGCGTATGCACTAAATCCTGGTGGTTCTGTACCAGGAAGAGCCCCAGACCAGCTACCACTTGCCATCACCGACCAATAACCTATTGCTTCACCTGAACCTGTATATTGTGTATCATACTCATCTGGTAGACCTAAGTCATGACCAAATTCATGGATAAACACACCCGCTGCACCATCTTCAGGCTCGATTGTATAATCGTATGCACCAAGAAGGCCTCCAAAACGATCACTATTTGACTTCCCACCCGGTACAGCTACTAAATTACCAAGATTCCAACGGTGTGACCATATAGCATCACCGCCAAGTGATCCACCGCCAGCTTCTTCACCTACCCCAGCATGAATAACCATTAAATGGTCGATAATTCCATCTGGTTCATTATAGACACCATCACTATCGTAATCATCGCGATCCCAAACATCATATTCACTTAAATCAACATTTGGATCTTTACCAGCTTTCGTAAGTGCCTCGTATACTAACTGACGTGGGCGAGCATCATTACCATCTGGAGTTGGATAATTTCCACCATAGTAAGCTGCCGGATGGTCAGCAGTGTACCAACCAGCAACAGTACCATCAACTGTATAGCTACCACCTGATTGTTGCTCATAGTACTGCTTCATCGATACAAAATTTTCACCATTCGGGCCCTCATATCCATTTTCGCCAAAAATCATATTTTGGAAGTGTTCATGTGTATAGTCTTCATACCACATATCTGTTTCTTCTTTTGTAATGGAACTCTTCTTATAGTCTGGGAAATCGATGGCTAGTACAAGAACCTTATCTGCTCTAACTTCACCATTAAAAGCTTCTTCTTTTACAGGATCAACCTGATTTTTGTTAGCTTGTCCTTGCTTGTTCCCATTCCCATTTTTCAAACCATTATCCTTAGTGTTTTTTGAAGATTTCAGATTAGCATCCAACCCTTTTGGAAGCTGATCCTTCGTTTGACCAGAGCTTGCTAGTTTAGCATTTAGGTACTTACTTAAAGCCTTTTCAGCCTCAGCCGGCGAAGCATTTTTAGCAATTGTCCCATTCCGCTTCAGCATCTCAATCAATCTTTCATCGTTTGCGATACCGAGATCAATTGGTCCCCCTTGGGAAGCAACTTTCGAGGAAAAACCAGTTGCTTGTGCACTAGGCGACATCGTTGGACCCGCTAGCAATCCAACACTTAGAGATAAGGCCAGTGCTGTGGAAAAAACCTTTTTTTTCTTCATCATACCCCTCCTAATAAAATGATAATTGCAAAACCCCTATTAAAACGTCCAACACTATGGACTAGTCTAACGTTTTTTAATATATCAGAAAATTGAATAATATTTTGTTGAAATTCTATACAAATGATAATTTTCTTTCGCTAAAGTATCTCTAAAACACTAACAATTCGACACCAGCCCTCCTATTTTTGTTTTTTCTACATGGCATTTTGTCGACAAAACAAAAAACAGGCCCATGGATTGAGCCTGTTTCATTCATTATTTTACTGCTTGCCCTTGCACTGCTCGAGCAATTGTTTGCATTTCTTCTTGAGTTAAATCCTCAGAGGCTATCATAAAGTCCACTCCGTTGTGTGTCCATGAGATTGCCTTTTCTGAAAGGATACCAACTGTAAATCCAAGATCAACTGGTTCACCGCTAACAGAAATCGTTGTACCAACCTCTGCTACGCGAGCTCTTTCTTGAATCATTGTAAATGACTTTTCTCCACCATATGTCATAATGACACGTGTACCATTTTCTGTTTTCACTTCTTTTTCTTCAATAAGCTCCATACCTGCAATTGCTTCTTCAGCAGGGTATAAAACTGTTAATGGTTCTTGATCAACCTCACCCATAACCGGGATTTCGCCTAGATTTGCAGAAGACATATTTTTATCTACGTCAAAAGCAGATTTATCAAAGCTCGCATTGAATTCTACCTTTGAGAACTCTACAAGTAAAAGAACCTTACGATCAGGATCCATTACCTTCACACTCTTTGGTGTTAAATCCTTTTTATTAAATGTAATTTCTTGAGTTGGTAGCATTTTATTGTTTTTATAATTTGTTTTAGTTTCAAACACATAATTTTCCTTTGTTGCAGTGAATTTCGCCTCTGGATCCTCTTTTACATCATGTACTAAAGACTCAAATAAATATGCTTGGCTACTATTTTCCGGCCATTCGCTTTGGAAACGGAAGCTCTTGTTGAGTGCAGGAGTTAAAACAAATACTCCCTCATCATTACGTAGGATCATTTGGCTTTGGTCTTTTTCTGCATTCTTTAGGTTAACACGATAGTAGGAAGGTTCTTTGTGCCATATTTCAACTTCATAGACCTGAGGATTATTTCCTGTTTGGAGCGTCATTTTCGCATCTGCCTTATAACCCGTCATCTTTGCAACCTTTTCATCCAAATCACTGACAACATCCTCTTGGGATTTTTCCCCACATCCTGCGAGTACAAGGGCAATGAGTAGCCCTAATAACAACAACAATACATTCTTCTTCATTCCTTCAACCCCTTTGCCTCATATCGACTATTCTGGAAGAAACAAAGTGTATTACTAGATGAATGGTTTAAAAAGGTGCCATTTCCGTACCTATTAGGACCCCCATTTTTTTGTTCCGTTTTTCTTAAGCTCTACGATTTGGTTTAACCACGATCCATGTAAAGCAAGCTAAACCTCAAACCATTCATCAAACTCGTACACCTTGTCTCCCCTACCGCAATAAAAATATATGAGACAAAGTTCCGTAATATGCAGACTAGCTTGACAAGCTTTCAAGAATTACTTGTGCAACCGCATATTCCTTACTATGAGAAATGGAGATATGAGCCTTGTAATGTAAAGGTTTTGTGATAATTGGCTTCCCATTTTCATCTGATAAAATCTCAATATCTAAAAAACTTAGGGAACCACCGATCCCTGTTCCCACCGCTTTTGAATATGCCTCTTTTACTGCAAATCTCCCTGCTAAAAACTCAATTTTCCTTGTTTCTGGTAATAATAAAAATTTCTCTTTCTCTGGAATAGTTAAAATTCGGTCAACAAACTTTTTTTGTCTCTGTAAAAGTTTTTTTATTCTTACTAATTCCACTATATCTATACCCGTCCCGATGATCATTTGAATATCCCTTCTTCTATTAATAGACTTCCTGTCATATGATTGTACAAACACTCTTCTAAATCCTTTTAAAGAATAATCCAATTATAGTACAATGGTACAATAATTAAAGGAGAATTATGATGTTTATAAGAACAGAAAGCTTTCGAACATTTTTACGATTATATCCAATTATATCAGTTATTATTGCCATTCATATTTTTCTATGGCTTTTGCTTTTAGTTCCCATTCCATTAACAAGTTTTCTGCTTCAGCAAATGGTTGGATTTAACTACTTAATTGCAGAAGGCGAGTATTGGCGATTACTAACACCTATCTTTGTTCATGGTGGCTTTGGGCATATGCTATTTAATTCTTTCTCTCTTTTGATATTTGGCCCTGCTTTAGAAAGAATGCTAGGTAAATTTAAATTTATTTGTGTCTATCTCTTTGCTGGCATTATTGCAAATCTTGCAACCTTTTATATTGAGCCTCTGGATTTTGCACATGTTGGCTCTTCGGGTGCGATTTTTGGATTATTCGGCATTTACCTATACATGGTAATTCTTCGTAAAGATTTAATAAATCAAATGAACTCACAGTTAATCATGACAATTTTGGTAATTGGCTTAGTCATGACATTTATTAATACAAATGTGAATATTGTCGCGCATCTTTTTGGATTTGTTGCAGGTGCAATTGCAGCACCACTCGTTTTACCAAAGTCTTCAGGTCATGATATGATAACGATTCGTAGGAGTATTCCGACTCGACCACGCCTTCAAATACCAAAAGAGTTTTCTATAAAACATATCTTGTGGATACTTCTTATTATCCTGGTGATTATAGGAGTATTTATGTAATAACAGAAAGGAGCTAAAGTAACCGTACTTTAGCTCCTTTTTTCTATTTGAATGGATACTCAGTATCTTGATTTTTTGGAAGTATATCACTTGCCTCACCTTTTTTCCTATACCATTCCAATATTGTCCAACAATCAGATTCGCGAAGGTCTTTTACCTGAAATCCTTTACCAGTCACCGCAGATTTAATATGAGTTTTTATTGAACCCAAATCGGCTTTCCTTTGAAAAGAAGATTGTTTTTTGTCCATCGACTGAATCCGCTTCTTATGTTGCAGAACGGTAATCTTACTAAAAAAACGATACTGCAATGTTAACTGATTTGCCTCTATGCTCCAGCCAGCGTCTTGATATCTTCTATAACCTAGTAGGAGTGCTAATGGGAATAACAGTAGCGATAAATATCCCCAAGGATGTAATAAATATATAATTACAGCCGTAAGAGGAAGAAGAGGTAATAAAGCTCTCAACATGTATCTCCATTTTGATTTTTCTGGAACTTGATGTATAGCATCAGAAACCTTATAGTCCGAGACAAAATGCTGTAATAGCTCCCCTATCTTTGATTTCTTTACTAATGGAAAGAGTACTGTGGAAAACTCCTCCCCTTTGTTCATTGACCCGCCTGCACTTTCAATAAACACGGTAGCATATCCCAATGGTTGTCTAATCAAATTCTCCCCTATACGAATTGCCTGAATACGACTTAACGGGATAGTAGATTGCCTTTTTTCAATAAGGCCCCTAGTGATAAAGAGTTCATCCTCTCGCTTAACGACTGTAAAGTTAGCATAGCGTAATGTCATTATTAAAATGCCAACTACCCACGCGATTACAAAAAAGAATGCGATTAAGATTGCAAGATAAACAATTATCGATAAGCTTATATATTTTTCAACAGTATTATATAATTTTTCAAACGGTAAATACTCTGCAAATTGGCTCAAGAATGCCAGTACACCTGAAATAACAATACCTATCCCCCCGGAAGTAGAAGCAAGAATCAGCAACTCCCTTGGACTAATATGATATGTCTTCAGTGGATGTGTGTTCTCCTCATCCTCAGCTATTGACTGTTCTTGACGAGTTAAAATAGATCTTAACTGGTTTGCTTCTTCTTCCTTTATGGCAGTTAAGACCGCTTCAGCTTGCATGCCTCCACCAGCCGTTTCCACCTGTAGCTTAACTAATCCGAAGATACGCTGAATGATGCCGGCAGATACATCAATGGTTTGAATCCGCTCAATTGGAATAAACCGTCTTTTTCGAACAAACACACCATATTCGATTCGAAGCTCTCCTTCTTCGACTCGATATGAATATCGATACCAATGTAAAATTCCAAAAAGTAATAGAGCAAGAATGACAGCACCTACACCAATATAATAAATTTTATCAAAGAGATTTGACTCCCCTCTTCCTACAAAAAAGAAAAATACAATCGGCAGGATGAACTCCTTAAGTTGCTTCAGAAAATTTAAAAAACCTGCAACCGGATGCATGCGTCGTGGATCAGACATCATCTTCATCCACCCTTGCTAATCTTGATATCGAGTCACGAAGCTGGTCAGCTTCCTCTAAATCCAATGCCGGTATTTCATGAATGGTTGCTGCTGTTGATATCATAACGGTTGCTAAATGATGCTTTCGAAGCAGCGGCCCTTGCTGTGTATCAACATGCTGAACTCGATTCATTGGAATAATTGTTCTTTTTACGATGAACACGCCTCGTTGTAGGTCAATTTCATGTTCATGAACCTCATACCTCCACCGTTTCCATTTTAGCTTAGGAAGTATGAAAATGGATAGAATGGATTCTATTACGCAGAGAACTACTAAAACTCCAAATATCCAAAATGTCCAATCAAAGACAATGGTAAGCACTAACACAGCGATTGTAATTATCCAACCAATCATGGATGAAATGGCTGCAGAAGTCTTCCATACTATTAAGGCACGTTCACTTATTCGATTTTGTGGTATGTTTCTCATGCTCCAACCCAACCTCTCTTATCGCCCCACAATGGAATAATTTTCATATAGACCTATCAAGTATAAAGGATTTTAGTAAAAACGTGAATCGTATTTTGGTAATTATGGAAAAAGAAGAATCTTTGATAAGTGATGTGCAAGCGCTTGATCACCTCCGACAAGCAAATGTTCTGTTACAAAAAAGTCGTTCTTTGACTTTTCGTTTTTGACCTCGAGGGGGGTAGGCCACTTGCTTCTGGACATTGAAAAATAGTTCAAAATTTTATACTTTCCTATCCTTAATCGAGTAGGAGGGGATGACTAATCCCCGACCTCTCACACCACCGTACGTACCGTTCGGTATACGGCGGTTCAA
>JBLKRX010000063.1:0-17617 GCA_047608075.1 Ferdinandcohnia humi | reverse complement strand
CTTCTGGAGAAAACTTTGCCATAAAAAAACTGCACCTCCAATTGTTAGTTGTGTCTAACAATTGGGGTGCAGTTCAACCCAATGCTGGCTTTTGCTAGCTTTTAGCTAAGTAATAAGAAAGTCTCTCGATCGCATGAGCTCTTAAAGTGATATGTTTGTTGGTAGGTTTCATGCCCCTTTCCTGTTACCACTATCCAATCCCCTTTTTTCGCGGAAGTGACTGCTAGCTTGATGGCCTCTGTTCGATCGGGTATGACTCGTCCATTCTCTTTTCCATAGGTTGCTTGTAGGTTACAAAGGATTTTCACCATTTCTTCTGGAGGTACTGTATTTAAATCGTCAAAGGTTAACATATATATATCACTTAGTTCAGATGAAATCTGAATCATCTCTTCTCTTTTACTTGCATCTCTGTTTCCTCTAAATCCAAACACATGAATAACTCTTTTTGCGCCGCAGTACCGAATAGCTTCGAGACAATATAAGATAGCTTCAGGCGTATGGGCATAATCAATAATAGCGGTTACACCGTTCCTGAGTGTTAATTTCTCAAATCTCCCAGAAACACCAGGAAATTCTGAAATAGCTTTTATTATGTTTTCCCTTTTCATACCGATCATATTTGCAGTTAAGTAAGCCATTACAGCATTATATAAATTATGTAGCCCTGGTAATGGCATGTAAATTTTAAATACCTCTGTTTCTTGTTTTACGAGCATTGTGGATGTATCCGACACCCTCGTTTCAAGGATGCTAACTGTATTAGAACTTTCCTTTCCAACTGATGCAATCCTACTATGTCCCTTCGCCTTCAAAGTTTCTAATAGCTTTTGCCCCCAAATATCATCTGAATTAATAATTGCTATACCATTTGTTTTTAATTTATCAAATAGGGATTGTTTCGTTAGAAAATATTCTTCCATCGTCACATGATAATCTAAATGATCATGACCAAGATTCGTAAACAAGCAATAATCAAATTTAATTCCTTCAATACGATACTGAGATAATCCATGTGAAGATACTTCAATAATAGCTATTGTATCATTGCTCCGATGCAAAAGCTTATTTAATTCTAGTGCATTCGGAGTCGTCTGACATGCTAAAAGGACTTCCCCATTAATAATATTTTGATTTGTGCCAATAACTGAACATGAACTTCCGTGTTCTTCAAAAAAATGCTTAATTAGATAGCTAATCGTTGTTTTGCCATTTGTACCAGTTATACCTATCATTATCTTATTCTTAGAAGGATTTCCATAATAGTTACTCGCTAAAATCCCTAAAGATTTACGAGTATTCTTTACTTGTATATAAGGGACTGGAATTTGGCTTATTTCACTTTCGCCCATGATTGCGATCGCACCAGCTTTAATCGCCTCATCAATAAAATCATGTCCATCCTTTTGATAACCTTTTATCGCTACAAATAAATCACCTGGGTTAATCTTTGAGGAATTGTCACTAATACCTTTTATATCAAAATGAAGAATGTCACACGGTAGTTCATTCTGTAATTCGATGTTATTTGTCAGTTCCTTCAAATTCATTGATTTATTAACTCCTCACATGTCATTCTGACTTGTGTAAATATTACCCTATTTTAATATAGTAGAGCAAATAGCTAATGAGCATGTAAGGATTTCTTCCGTATAGAAAATAAAAAGTAATATGCACCGAAAATACTATTTCAAAATTGTAAAATCCTTTGTTATTGTTTTAATAAATTCACGATTAACCCCAAATCCTATACCAACATCACTAGGTACAGAGATCGTTCCATTCTTTACTATAACCTCTGGTTCAATTATATCTTGTTCCCAATACCTTGAGGATGCAGAAATATCCCCTGGTATTGTAAAATTCGGAAGACTAGCTAATGCAATATTATGTGCTCTTGAGATTCCCGCTTCTAACATACCACCGCACCAAACGGGTATATTATGCTGTTTGCATAAATTATGTATTCTTATTGCCTCTGATAGGCCACCTACTCGACCTACTTTAACGTTTATCACCCTACAACTTTCCATTTCAATCGCTTTTCGAACATCTTCAATTGATGTAATACTTTCATCTAGACAAATGGGGGTATGTAGTTCTCTTTGAAGCTTGGCATGATCAAATATATCATCTGCTGCAAGAGGCTGTTCAATCATCATCAAATTAAATTTGTCTAAGGCTTTTAAGTTGTCTATATCGTGAAGTGTATATGCTGAGTTGGCATCTGCCATTAACGGAACAGTTGGAAATTCATTTCTAATTCTCCTTAACAATTCATAATCTTGCCCTGGTTTTATTTTAATTTTAATTCGTTTATAGCCTTCTTTAATATGGCCATTAATTTTCTTTAAGACATCTTCAACTGAATCTATACTAACAACCACTCCCGTTTCGATATAGCTCCTTGTACCTCCAATTGCCGTTGCTAAGGGAACTCCTTTTTTTTTGGCATACAAGTCCCAAAGAGCTGTTTCAACACCCGCTTTGGCCATATGATTTCGGCGGATATGTTGGAAATAATCACGGAGTTCATTAGGGTGTTCAAACGTTTCAGTTAATACAATCTTAGCTAAAAAATCAACTATCATATGCCAGCACGTTTTTATTGTTTCCTCTGTATACCAAGGGGATGAAAAAGCAACAACTTCGCCCCAGCCTACTATCCCATCGACATCCTCAAGTTCAACAAGTATACTTTCTCTAGTGTCTACTCGTCCGCTACTTGTAATAAACGGTGAAAGTAGTTTTTGTTCAATTAAATGGAGAGTTATTTTTTTAACTTTCATTTGTTCGTTCAATCCTTTATCATTTCAACTAGTTTTCTTCTCATAAGTTTGTTAGAAGCATTTCTAGGAAGATGATCTACAAAATAAACATACTTTGGAACCTTATACCTCGCCAATCGTTCATTGCAAAATTGAAGAATTTCTTGCACACTTACATCCTGTTTTTCAGCAAGCTTGACAAAAGCAACAGGGACTTGTCCCCATTTCGTATCCTCGATGCCTGTTGCCCCCGCTTCTGATATGAGTGGATGCGCTAGTAACACTGCCTCTATTTCCGCAGGGTAGATATTCTCCCCACCTGAAATGATTAAATCCGAACGTCGGTCTAAGACAAATAAAAATCCTTCTTCATCTAAATAACCAATATCACCGGTATATAGCCATCCATCTTTAATCGACGAACTAGTTGCATCCTCACGCTTCAAGTACCCTACCGTTATAGTAGGTCCTTTAACTAAGATTTCACCTGACTCATGTGGTTTTGCTAGGATACCATCCTTCATTATTTTTATTTGAACAGGGAAAAGGGGTTTGCCAGCTGACCCCAATTTTGAAATACTATATTCAGGAGCTAGGGTAACTACTTGAGAGGCTGTTTCTGTCATTCCATAAGTCTGGTAGACAGGGATATTTTGGCTAAGACAGGCTTCTAGTAATGGCTTGGGTGCTGGCCCTCCTCCTAATAGCATACATCGAAATGACGTAGGATAACTTCTATCTCCCAGGTCTTGAATCAACTGTGAAAGCATGACACTAACCACTGAAACAATTGTCACCCCTTTTGTAAAAATAGCCTCATTCGCTTTCTGGGCATCAAAAGTAACTTGTAATACAATAGGAATCCCATAAATAACACTGCGGTACAAAATAGATAACCCACTAATATGGAAAAGTGGAACAGCTAATAGCCAGCAATCATCCTGATGTAAACCTAAATTCAAACTTGATCCAACCGCACTCCACCAATGGTTCCCATATGTTTGGATGACACCCTTTGGTTTTCCAGTTGTGCCGGATGTATACATGATTGTGTCTGTTTTATCTAGGTTGAAAGCTTCTTCAATATTACATTCTACTTCCGGCATATTTTCAAAATCAGATTCAATTATTTTCCGGACATGAATTAACTTTACTATTTCTATAAATGAATGATCAGTTATTAATGCTGTAGATTCTGAATCGGATAATTGGAACTCTATTTCCTTACTGGTTAACCTACTATTTAATAATACAGTAACAGCTCCGATATACTTTAATGCATGAATTGTTTCAATCATATTAATGCTGTTATTCATTAATATAGAGACTACATCGTCTTTTTTTATTCCAGCATATGATAGCTGATTTGCCCTTTTCACAACGCGCTTATGTAATGATAAAAATGAGATTTCTTCTTCATCTGTTTTAATTGCAATCCGATTTGGAGTTAAGTAAGCTCGATTTTGTAACCAATTCGGAATCTCTATGGTACTCATGTTTCAAAACCCCTAACGAAGTAATTATGAAATGTAAAAACAGCTTGATGAAAAACTTCATCAAGCTGTACTTTATATTAAGGAAAACGTGGGAATTGTTTAAAGTCAGGCATACGCTTTTCTTTAAACGCGTCGCGGCCTTCTTTTGCCTCGTCCGTTGTGTAGTAAAGAAGTGTAGCGTCTCCAGCAAATTGTTGGAGCCCTGCTAAACCATCAGTGTCAGCATTCATTGCTGCTTTTAAGAAACGTAGAGCCGTAGGACTCTTTTCTAGCATTTCTTCACACCACTTAATAGTTTCAGCCTCTAGCTGATCAAGCGGAACTACTGTATTAACTAATCCCATATCTAACGCTTCCTGTGCATTATATTGACGGCATAGATACCAAATTTCACGAGCTTTCTTATGACCCACAATACGTGCTAGATAACCTGAACCATATCCAGCATCAAAGCTACCAACCTTAGGACCTGTTTGTCCAAAGATTGCATTATCAGCAGCAATTGTTAAATCACATACTACGTGTAATACATGCCCTCCACCAATCGCATATCCAGATACCATTGCAACCACTGGTTTTGGAATAACACGAATTAAACGTTGTAAGTCTAATACATTTAAACGAGGAATTTGGTCTTCACCTACATAACCACCATGTCCACGTACTTTCTGGTCTCCTCCAGCACAGAATGCCTCATCACCCGCACCTGCAAGAACAATTACACCAATGTTTGAATCATCTCTTGCATATGCAAAAGCATCGATTAACTCCATTACAGTCTTTGGACGAAATGCATTACGCACTTCTGGACGATTAATTGTTACTTTTGCAATACCATTGTACGTTTCATATAAAATATCTTCATATTTACGTTCCGCAACCCATTCTACAGTCACAGTCTTGTCCTCCTTTTATGTATTTCAGTATGTAGATTGATCAACATCATTTTGATCGAATACAAACTCACTTACTATTTTACCAAAAATTATTGGTTGTTCCACATGAATTGCATGTCCTGCATCGTTTATTTTCTCCACTCTAACATTTTGAAAACATTTACTCATCAATTCTGCTAGTGTACAAAACTTGGAATCCAGCTCGCCACATAATAAAAGGATAGGCGCACTTAGTTCACCAAGGCGATCCCAGTAGGATGGTTGTGAACCTGTTCCCATCCCTCTAAGACTATTTGCAATTCCAAGTGGATTATTAGATAGCCTCTGTACGCGAATAGCGAGTTGCTTATCAACTGGTAATTGATTTTGAGATGAAAAGAGGGGTATATTCTCCCAATAATGAACAAAACTCTCAATACCGTTTTGTTCAATTTGATTGGCTAGCTTTTCATCAGATATTCTTCTAGCATTTCTCTCATCTTCTGTTCGTAAACCTGGTGAACTACTTTCTAAAATAAGTTTTTTCACTCTTTCTTGAAAATTAAGAGAGAATGCTAATGCCAATCTTCCTCCCATTGAATAACCAAGTAGATTTACCTTGGATAGTCCTAGGGCACCAAGTATATGATCAATATCCTTCGCTACCATTTCAATATCATAACGTTGGAAATCTGTTGGACTTTCTGTTTTTCCATGTCCAATAATATCAAGCAATATGCATTGAAAGGTATTCTTCATGAAATCAACAATTTCATCCCAATTATGCAGGCTCCCGGTAAACCCATGTAGGAATAATAATGGCTCACCTTTTCCCACTACATTGACATTATAATGTACTCCATTTACTTTTACTATCATACTAATATCCTTGTTTCATTAACTCATTTATTTCCTGGGAAACATTATTCCACATTTTTCGATGAATCAAGACATTTTCTTCTCTGTCTGTATTTATCTCAACAACATGTAGACCTTTTGTTTTTAGAGACTCTGTAATTGTAGTTCTGAAGTCTTCCCAGTTACGAATTCGTGTAAAGCTTCCTCCATACATTTCCACAACCTTCTCATAATCTAGACCGATTGGTGTACCAAATAGCAATTCAAAATGTTTCTTCTCTGCTGATTGAGGTAGGAATGAGAATATTCCACCACCGTCATTATTTATTAAAATGATCGTGATGTGAAGGTTATGCTGTTTTGTCGCTAATAGACCATTTAAATCATGATAAAAGGACAGGTCACCGATTACCAATACAGTATTTTCATTTTTGGCGCTAACTCCAACAGCTGTTGAAATAATTCCATCAATACCATTGGCTCCTCGGTTAGCCATTACTTTGATTCCTTTATCATTATTTGTAAAGAAAGTATCGATATCCCTAATAGGCATACTATTTCCGACAAATAATGTCGAATGTGTAGGAAGTATTTCTTGTAGCTCTGTAAATACCTTTCCTTCAAATAAACTTTCTTCCATATGTACGTTCTTAATATTCTTTAAGACAATATTGTTTAATTGCATCCACGACTCAAGCCAGCTCGAATCTTCCTTTCTCAGTATGACTCCAGATAATGAATTGCAAAAATCAACCTCATCGCAATATACCATTTCTGAAGCTGATAAAGTCGGATCTCTCCAGCCACCATCACCATCTACTACGAACTGGATAGCACTAGAATGCTTTTGAATATATTGAAGAAGGGCTTTCGATACCGGCATTGCTCCAAACCGAATAATAATCTCTGGCGTGAAATTGTCACGAACATTCTCATTACGCAGGAATGCATCATATCCAGCAATAATTAAATCAATAGGATGTTTTCCACTTCTAAGCTGTGATAACGGGTCTGCAAAAATTGGGAACTGCAGCTTATCAGCTAATTGGGTAACTGCTTGTCCAAATTCTTCATCATAATGAGGACCACAAATGATTATTCCCTTTTTAGCATTATTCAATATGTTCACAATAGGAGTTAGTTGATTTTCATTAATGCTTGGCTTACCAACTACAACATTTACATGTCGAGTATCATGTTGCTTATCTGTTTCCCAAAGATTCTCAACTTCCAAATTCGGAACTAATGGCTCTCGGAATGGAAAGTTTAGATGTACCGGTCCTGCAGGTGATGACATGGCAGTTCCTGCTGCTCGACCTGCAACAGTTCTAACATATGCTAGCATCTGTTTTGTATCTTCTGGAATCGCCATTTCTACAAACCATTTTGCATATTTACCATATAGTTGATTTTGATCTATTGCTTGAGGTGCCCCAACATCCCTTAATTCATGTGGCCTATCTGCAGTTATAACAATAAGTGGTACTCGAGAATAATAGGCTTCTACAATGGCTGGATAATAATTTGCAGCTGCTGTTCCAGATGTACATAATATCGCAACTGGCTTTTGTAATGCTTTCGCTACCCCAAGAGCATAAAAGGCAGCAGAACGCTCATCTATATTTACTGTTACATTCATATCTGGATGTTCTGCCATCAATATAGCCATTGGAGTAGATCTTGATCCAGGGCTTACTATCGCTTCAGTAATCCCAACACGAACTAACTCATCTACAAATGAAGCCACATAGCGTGTAAGTGCTGTATTATTCATCGTTTTTGCCTCCTAATGCTGAAAGCATCGGTCTAAACTTGATTGCTGTTTCTTTATATTCACTTTCTGGCTCTGAATCCTCTACAATACCACAACCTGCAAATAAAGAAGCTTTTTTCCCTTTTATTAGCCCGGACCTTATAGCAACAGCAAATTCTCCATTATCCTCTGAATCAATCCAACCCACAGGACTTCCATACCAACCACGATCTAATATTTCTAGCTCACGGATAATTTCTAGCGCCTTTTCCTTAGGTTGTCCCCCTAACGCCGGTGTCGGATGGAGTTTATTTACCATTGTAACTAATGATACATTTTCCTTTGCTACTCCCTTAACAGGTGTAAACAAATGCTGAATATCTCTCATTTTATATATCCCTGGTTCATTTGGTGAAGAAATGGTAGTGCAAACCTCTTTCATAGCATTCTTTATCATTTGCACGACTACATCATGTTCAATTAGATTCTTAGGATCACTTAATAATTCATCAGCTAGTTGTTCATCCTGAGTGAGAGTCTTTCCTCTTCGGATTGAACCTGCTAGACAAGTAGTTAAAAATTCATTACCGTCTTTTTTAATTAACCTTTCAGGTGAGGCACCAATAAAGCAGGCATTCTCATATTCAAATGCAAACAGATAACTCATTGGCTGTTCTTCTTTTAAACGAGATAGAACTGCTTCGACATGAATATCATCTTCGAATTCTAATCTTATTTCTCTCGCTAATACGACTTTTTCAACCTCTCCGTCCTTTACTTTTCTCGCCGCATTTTTAACAGTTTCCATCCATTCATGTGGTTCTACCTCAAATTTTCCAAAAGAAATGTAATTTTCTTCAATTGTTAAGGTCTTTATATCATTAAGTAACGACTCTTCGATTTTTACTATTTCCTCTATATCTGCAGGGTTTGGTCTGCAGATTATGTTTGTGGTCAAATAAGATTTCCCTTTTATAATAGAAAGCATAAACTTAGGAAGAATAAATTTTGCATTAGAAAAATTTTTCCACAAAGCTGTCTTCGGTTTTAAGGGGTCGAATGAAAATCCCCCCAACAAAAGTGGACCCGTACCATATGGTGAATACTCATCAATAAGTATTTTATTATAGACTAACTGTTTCCAGTCTTTTTCTACATAACTAAATCTTTCTGCAGTCTCATCACTAATTATAGAGTATGCTTCTCCAAGCCCCACTAAAATTGTATCTACCTTAGGATTTGACCAAAAACAACGCGTTCCAAAATTTTTCCTCTTACCAGCAGCAAAGAACAACTGGGGGTCGATGCTCTTTATCTCCCTTACTTGGCTAACAAGCACTGGAGTCGATAACTCAATCGAACGAGTTATGCCTTTCTTTATATAATCTTTTAAGCTTCCTTGATGTATCATTACCAACTCTTATCCCCCCGAAATACATACCTCTATAGTTTATTACACAATTAGATACTTATAGTATACCATTAACCTTATTTTTAGCTGTGATATTATACTCAACACGTTTTATATGTAAAGCAATTAATAAACTCTCGGTAAATGATGTCAACAAACATGATTCTACCATACCATTTTGAACATGACCACTTACTTACTTCCTTATTATAAAGCGTAGTGGATTTTGTTAGTCTGGACAAAAAAACAAAGGGAGTGTATTTATGTCTTTTCTGTTACATAAAACCATTGACAGTATAATTTTATTTAACTAAACTTTAGTTTGGATAAACATGACTTGATGATTGAGAGGAGAGAGTCATTTGCAAACACATATACAACCTAATCATAAGGTTTCAAATAATCGTCCAAGCTTTCAAGTATGGTGGAGACTTATGCGTCCACATACTCTTACGGCAGCTTTCGTTCCTGTTTTTATCGGGACAACCCTCGCATTTTTGGAAACCAGCATTGATATCTCTTTATTCGTAACAATGTTAATTGCTAGTCTATTAATACAAGCAGCGACGAATATGATAAATGAGTACTTTGACTACAAACGCGGTCTTGATACCGCTGAATCAGTTGGTATCGGTGGTACTATTGTGAGAGATGGGGTTAAACCGAAAATAATTTTAAACTTAGCTTTTTGCTTTTTTGGGATAGCAACGTTGCTTGGAGTATACATCTGTATGAATAGTAACTGGTGGGTAGCATTAATTGGTTTGATTGGAATGGCAGTAGGATATTTATACACCGGGGGGCCACTACCAATTTCATCAACGCCATTTGGAGAATTAGCTTCTGGTTTCTTTATGGGTCTTATTATTATTATCATTTCCTTTTTTATACAAACCGGATCAATTACTTCTACAAGTGTGCTTGTATCGATTCCAATTATGATTTTGGTTGGTGCCATTAATATGTCAAATAATATCCGAGATTTGGATGGAGATAAAAAGAATGGGCGTCGAACATTGCCAATCTTGTTAGGTAAGGAAAAATCAATTAGATTTTTAGCCGCTTTGTTTGTTATTTCTTATGTTTGGATGGTTTGCCTAGCGATAACTGGCGTAGCCCCACTGTGGACTTTACTTGTATTATTGAGTATTCCAAAACCAATTTCGGCTGTAAAAGGATTTGTTGGTAAATCGGAACCAATTCAAATGATGCCAGCTATGAAAGCGACTGCTCAAACAAATACAATATTTGGTTTATTATTATCAATTGGATTATTTATTAGCTATTTCATTTAAAACACGATTCTTGTCGTGTTTTTTTTTGCTTTTTTATTATCCCTACTATCGACAAGTTCTCTTTCTTATACAAGTACTTTTTTACATTTATGATTTCGTCTTTTAAGTGAATAATACATATATAAAGTATTGGGTCACAAAATTTAGATACTTATGATTTCTAATAAAGGAAGGAGTGCTTTTAATGTTAACAAATGAGCAATTATCAACCTTCCGTTCACAGTTGATAAACGCAAAAAAAGAGGTTGAACAACAACTAAAAGAGGGTGACCATTTTGATTTAGAACGTGGTCACTTGCATGGATCTGTGGGTGAACTTTCAAGCTATGACAACCATCCTGGGGATGAAGCAACCGAACTGTATGAGCGTGAAAAAGACATTGCCCTAAACGAACATATGGAAAAAGAATTAAAGGATATAAAGTACGCTTTAGAGGCTATTGAAAATGGAACCTATGGAAAGTGTGAGAAATGTGGGAAAGACATACCAATTAAAAGACTAGAGGCCATTCCAACTACTACGTATTGTGTTGAACATAGTCCAACTCAGGTTGTGTCACATAATCGTCCAATTGAAGAAGGGGTTCTAATGACTCCTTTTGGTAAGTTTGAATTTGATGAACAAGATGCGGAAGCTTATGATGCAGAGGATTCATGGCAGGATGTAGCAAGATACGGTACTTCAGAATCACCTTCTGATTTATCAGATCCTGTTGACCACTATAATGATTCGTATATTGAGTCTGATGATATTGTAGGCTATGTTGAGGATTATGAGAATTTTATAGCAACTGATATAGAAGGTAAAGAAATTATTGTATATCCAAATAATCAGCATGAAAGGTACGAGGAAGACCTTGATGAAGAAGGACTAATGACCATTTTCGGAGATCTCCCTGCATATGAAAAAGATCCATACACTGAAGAAGAAGCTGACTAAAATATTAACGTTTATCGCGTCGTATTGTCGAACGCGATTTTTTTTTGAAAAAGGAAAGGCACTTATACCTTGATAAATTCCTATCAGGTAGGTAAGAAAGCGTAAGCGCCTTGCTTACCCCCGACAAGGAAATGTTCTGTTGCAAAAAAATTGCTCTATAACTTTTCTTGCAACAGGTTATTTGACCTCGAGGGAGTAGACAGCTTACGCTGGACAATAGAAAACTACCTTCAAAATTTTAAACTTTCCTATCCTTGAACAAAAAAGCAGTGAATTAAACACAAACTTCACTGCTTACCTTTTTTAGTTCGAAGGTTTTAGAACAAGCTTTTGACTGTCTCCTTTTACCTTCTCTTTTTTGGTATAGGTTATATGATACTTTCCTGAAGTCCACTCATCTATCTGGTCATGATAAAAACGGCTAAATACATGACCAGATTGCCCTGGACCAACAACATTATAAGTTTTCGTAATATCTGCAATATCTGTTACTGATCTCCATGCTGCACCATGAGTAACGGCTCCTGTTTCTTTATTAAAGCTTGCTGCCGCGACTGTAACTGCACTTCCGCCCATTGGAGTAGGATTACCGAAGTTAAATAAGTAATGTAGAGGTTTTATTGCTGATAATGGGTGTTTAAATGGAACTGCATGATATTCTCCCCAAGCCCATTTACTCGGTTTATCGCCCTGTTGCTCAACTGCAAAATCAACTGCACGTTGGAAAGATTGAAGTGTTACTTTCTGTAATCCTCCAGCCTCTGATAACCATATTCCTTCGTCCCCATTTACAGCATTCCTAATCATTTGATCAACGATTTGTGACTTTCCTTCAAATAATGTATCAATTTTCTCAGGAATATCCTCTTCAAAGAGTACATTTGCAATTTCTGTCATCCATTTATGAAATACAAGTGGTTGCCCCGCATCCTTGTGATCTACATAATCCCATTTGGTAAAGAGCTCCATAACTTTCTTATCAATTTCTCTTAGTGTGCCTTCTTCTTTCTCCAACTTCTTTAGAAAGATTGGGACAAATTCCTCTGCTTGTAAATTATGTTGGTCAAACTGGAGCTTTAACATATCTTCTACGGTAATTACTTCCTTACTGCTTAATACATCCCGAATACGTTGTTGACGATAAGGCTGGGCCCATGTGTTAGTAATATGGTATGGATAATCGTCAGTTACAATTTTGTTATTAGCTGTTGAAATAAATCCCTCTTCTGGATTTACAATGGTTGGAAGCTCATCCCATGGAATAAATCCCTCCCATTCATATTCATCTGTCCATCCTGGTACTGGTACAGAACTATCACCCTTTTTTCTAATAGGGATTAACCCGTTTGCCCGGTAAGCAATTGTACCATCGGTTGCAGCAAATACAAAGTTTTGAGCAGGAGTTTGAAAATGGGTAAGTGCTTTCTTGAACTCATTCCAATTTTTAGCCCTATTGAACAGTAAAACAGCTTCTAATTCAGTGGAAGGATCAAGAGCAGTCCATCGTAATGCCAATGCACTTTCTTCCTGTTCATCATGGGTAAACTCTGAAATAATTGGGCCATGACGAGTAATCTGAACCTCATATGGGATTGTTTTTCCATCTTTCACCTTAATGGGTTCCTTTACAATCGTTGCATCTTCCCATCTCCCCATATACTCGAACTGGTTGGTGTTTTCAGGGTTTCTTTTTTCAATGTATAGATCCTGTACATCAGGACCAACATTTGTTACACCCCAAGCAATATGTTCATTTCTTCCTAAGATAACTCCAGGGACACCCGCAAAAATAACTCCACTCACATTAACCTCTGGATTCTGTAAGTGGGTTTCATACCATATCGATGGGGTAGCTAACCCTAAATGAGGATCATCAGCTAATATTGGTAGCCCAGACTCTGTTTTACTTCCACTTACTACCCAATTATTACTACCATTAAATTCGTTTGGAAAAGGAGCGTTCGCTATACTTTTCGATATATCAATTCCATTTTCTCTTAAGGCTTGCAACACAGTTGCACCACCTTCAGGATAAGTCGGGAAAAGTTCTAATACCTTTTCATCAGAAAAGTGCTGTGCCATGTAATAACGAAAAGCCTGCCCTTTATAATGGCCTCCTAAATCGTAAGCCATATATTTTCCGATTGTCAGTGAGTCAATGGGACTCCATTCTGTTGGTTCATAGCCAGCTAATGCAAATTCTACGGGTAACTTGTCCGCTTCCTTTGCTTCCATAATAAAGGCATTAACTCCATCAGCATATGACTGTAATACTTCCTTCGCCTCTTCAGAGTATTCATCATATGAAATTTCAGCTGCACGTCTCAGACCAAGTGTTCTATAATACTTATCTTGGCCAACTAATGAAGCACCAATAACTTCAGCTAACTGACCAGACGCCTGCCTCCGGCTCAAATCCATTTGAAATAATCGGTCTTGGGCAGTAACATATCCTTGTGCAAAATATAAATCATTATTATTGTTGGCTAATATATGTGGTACACCATTTTTATCTCGATATACTTCTACCTGTTCTGTTACTCCTTCTACTAATATTTCACCTTCTATGACAGGTAGACTTTTCTTCACAAATAAATAGCCTGCTAATGTACTAGAAACTAATAGAATAAAAATGACTATCCCAGATACTAATAGTAGTCTCCATCGTTTCTTTTTAGGCCATATTCTTCTTTTTACTACAATCTCTGAACCCATATAATCCCCCTTTAGTAAACGCTCTCAAAAATAAAACTATTGTAAGAAAATTCTAATTATATTATAGTATTTTGTTACCATTTTGTCATTTCTCTTTCATTTGACAACTTTCTACATTTGTAGTTTTTTGTAAGAATATGTAGACAGGCTATTTAATGAATATTGCAAAGAATGACAGATTTTTCAAGAGAATTTCCATTAAAGAAAGGAAGATACTAGTTTATAGCGAATTTAAATAGTGATGAATTAATTTGGAGAGGAAGAAGATACGATGAATGCACATGAAATTGAATACAAACTTTATGGAGATGACATGCAGTTTGTAGAAATTGAATTAGACCCGAGTGAAAGCGTAATAGCAGAAGCTGGTGCTATGATGATGATGGAAGACAATATTTCGATGGAAACAATTTTCGGAGATGGAGCAGGTTCTGGTGGCAGCGGATTATTCGGGAAACTGTTAGGTGCCGGAAAACGAATTTTAACAGGTGAAAGTCTATTTATGACAGTATTCACTAATAATGGGGTTGGAAAGAAACATGTTTCTTTTGCAGCCCCATACCCTGGAAAAATCATACCTGTGGATCTTAGTGAATTAGGTGGTAAGGTTATTTGTCAAAAGGACTCTTTTTTATGTGCTGCAAAAGGGGTTTCGGTAGGAATAGATTTTCAACGGAAGCTTGGTACAGGATTCTTTGGTGGCGAGGGTTTCATCATGCAAAAATTAGAGGGTGACGGCCTTGCCTTCTTACACGCGGGTGGTACCATTCATAGAAAGGAGCTACAACCGGGTGAAGTACTCAGAATTGATACAGGATGTCTAGTCGGTATGACTAAAAATGTAGATTACAATATTGAATTTGTCGGGAAAGTAAAAACTGCCTTCTTCGGAGGGGAAGGTTTGTTTTATGCAACAGTTAGAGGTCCAGGAACAGTTTGGGTTCAATCTCTTCCATTTAGCCGTCTTGCTGACCGTATCTTTGCAAGTGCCCCTAGAAACGGAGGTAATACTGGTGAAGGAAGTATTCTAGGTGGACTTGGCAACCTATTGAATGGAGATAACTAAACGATGTTAAGTAAGCCTGTGGTTAATCACAGGCTTATTTATATATATAAACTATTTTAAATTAGCTATATACAACTCATTGTAATTCGATTATTATCTAATTAGATGAAAATCAAATTATCAGGAGGGGCACTAGAATGATTACTCTTGTTCCAAGTAGCATAAAAAAAATAAAAATTGAAAAGGCAATAATGAATTCTAATCCAACGTTTAATTATATTTCTACAGGGACGCAATACTTACGTGATGAAGACATCGCAAAGGACCATGCTGAGGATCTACATATTCAGAAGGAACGATATTTAACTAAAAAGAATGATGAATATGTCGGTATATTAGAATATACAATGGAAAATCCTAATGACCAAATGCCCTGGCTCGGTCTCTTAGTTGTGAATCAAAATAGCCAAAACAAAGGGATTGGGAGAGAAATTTATCGAATATACGAAGAGGAAATGAGAAAACGTAATGTCAATGAAATAAGGTTGGGATGTATGGCAGAAAACCTAATAGGTCTCTCATTTTGGGAAAAACAAGGATTTAATAAATACAAGGAAATGCAGTATAACGAAAGGCTTATGTATGGTCTAAAGAAATTACTACTTTGATTGAGGAAAAATAGCATAATATAGCTAGTTACTGGAAGGATAAGTAGTGGAGGTGTTACGATGAAACGTAAATCTGAAAAAGAAGATTTTCAAGGAGATGCCCCACTATTTGATGCTCCAGATGACAAGATACTTGCATTCGATATGTTTCGTGGGCCATCACCTGGAATATTCTCAGATGTGGATCTTGATAACCCAGGTAGAAAAATAGAGGAAGACATTAACGACCAAGACTAAAACACCTGTAGGGTAGCAGGTGTTTTTTATATATACACACGGCTTAACGAAACATAAAAAAGCGCCATGAGAATTCTCATAACGCTTGATGACCCGTACGGGATTCGAACCCGTGTTACCGCCGTGAAAGGGCGGTGTCTTAACCGCTTGACCAACGGGCCAAAATAAATAAGATTACTAGATTTACCTAAGAACAAATATATATGGCGGAGAAGGAGGGATTTGAACCCTCGCGCCGCTTACACGACCTACACCCTTAGCAGGGGCGCCTCTTCAGCCACTTGAGTACTTCCCCATTATGGCTCCACAGGCAGGATTCGAACCTGCGACCGATCGGTTAACAGCCGATAGCTCTACCACTGAGCTACTGTGGAATAAATCATATGGTGGGCCTAAATGGACTCGAACCATCGACCTCACGCTTATCAGGCGTGCGCTCTAACCAGCTGAGCTATAGGCCCAAAAAATAAATGGAGCGGGTGATGAGAATCGAACTCACGACATCAGCTTGGAAGGCTGAGGTTTTACCATTAAACTACACCCGCACTTTATATATGGGGCGGCTGATGGGAATCGAACCCACGAATGTCGGAACCACAATCCGATGCGTTAACCACTTCGCCACAGCCGCCATTAAATGTGAAGTTAATTAAAGAAGTGGCTCAGGACGGAATCGAACCGCCGACACAAGGATTTTCAGTCCTTTGCTCTACCGACTGAGCTACTGAGCCATTTCAAAATATGGCGGTCCCGACCGGGATCGAACCGGCGATCTCCTGCGTGACAGGCAGGCATGTTAACCGCTACACCACGGGACCATAAATTAGGAATTAATTATATCGATGCGCATATTTTACAAGTTACTGTCCCTTCATTTGCTAGCAAATACAAGCTGCAATATCCGTCGGGACAACTCGTAGTCTATTCGACGATGTTTCGCTCGTCGCTACACCACGGGACCAGTGATTGGTTGCGGGGACAGGATTTGAACCTGCGACCTTCGGGTTATGAGCCCGACGAGCTACCAGACTGCTCCACCCCGCGATAATATGAAATAATAATATTTTTCCATGCACTTAAGTTAGCGTATGACTGCCCCTTCCTCTAAGAGCAAAGTCAAGATGACTTGTCCGTCGGGACAACTCGCAGTATTTACTGTGATGCAACGCTCGTTGCTCCACTCCGCGATAATAATAACTGTCTTATCTAAAATAATAATGGCGGAGGAAGAGGGATTCGAACCCCCGCGGGCTTTAACACCCCTGTCGGTTTTCAAGACCGATCCCTTCAGCCGGACTTGGGTATTCCTCCACATTATAATAGATCATGGTGGACCTTGTAGGACTCGAACCTACGACCGGACGGTTATGAGCCGTCTGCTCTAACCAGCTGAGCTAAAGGTCCAATGTTTATTTATGCATGGTAGCGGCGGAGGGGATCGAACCCCCGACCTCACGGGTATGAACCGTACGCTCTAGCCAGCTGAGCTACACCGCCATATTAAAAATATTTTATAAATTGGTGGAGCCTAGCGGGATCGAACCGCTGACCTCCTGCGTGCAAGGCAGGCGCTCTCCCAGCTGAGCTAAGGCCCC
>JBLKRX010000062.1:0-18006 GCA_047608075.1 Ferdinandcohnia humi | reverse complement strand
AACACGGAAGTTAAGCTTCTCAGCGCCGATGGTAGTTGGGGCATTGCCCCTGTGAGAGTAGGACGTCGCTAGGCGAGTAAAGATCAGTCGAAATGACTGGTCTTTTTTTGTGCGTTTATTATCAGGAGATTTTTATTGGAGCTTACTCTCATTAAATGAATAACCTGACATGTGTTACCTCATATTATCTTATAAACCTGAGCTGCTGTAAATTATATAAAAAGTAGTTAAATTACTTTCATATTTAAGTAAAACTAATCATATTCTTCTATTTTTTGGCTGAAATTACTAGATTACCCCTTGCAAGCGGTACTAAGCAGACCTCTAGATACTCAAATATAGGGTTCTATGGATTTTATTGAAATTCTATGGTCGATATTTTAGTTCTATGGTCTTTATTTCGATTCTATAGTCTTTATTCAGATTCTATGGCTTTTAGCAAAAAGTCCAACTCAAATTAAAGTAGAACAGCCACTAGGAACTAAACTATAGTTATATTTCATTTATTTTAGCTCTAATTACTATCATTTCGAAGTAAAACTAATCATATTCTTCTATTTTTTGGCTGAAATTACTAGATTACCCCTTGCGAGCGGTACCAAGCAGACCTCTAGATTCTCAAATATAGGGTTCTATGGATTTTATTCAAATTCTATGGTCGATATATTAGTTCTATGGTCTTTATTCAGATTCTATGGCTTTTAGCAAAAGTCCAACTCAAATTAAAGTAGAACAGGCCACTAGGAACTAAACTACAGTTATATTTCATTTATTTTAGCTCTAATTACTATCATTTCGAAGTAAAACTAATCATATTCTTCTATTTTTCGGCTGAAAATACTAGATTACCCCTTGCAAGCGGTACCAAGCAGACTTCTAGATACTCAAATATAGGGTTCTATGGATTTTATTCAAATTCTATGGTCGATATTTTAGTTTTATGGCCTTTATTTCGATTCTATGGTCTTTATTCAGATTCTATGGCTTTTAGCAAAAAGTCCAACTCAAATCAAAATAGAACAGGCCACTAGGAACTAAACTATAGTTATATTATCTTTTATTTTATTAAGTTAAGCTTGAGTTCTCCTCATAAATTCGTATGCTCTATCACAAAAGTGGTTGCGCTTAATTTTGTATAGGCATACGATGTTACGCTACTTAAAAAAGAAAGGATAAGTAAAAATATTCTTTCCACGCTATACAGCTTTTGGTGTAAAATGGAAACAAACGTAGAACCAATTGGTGGTGAGATATTGGAGAAGATTACCCAATTTAAATGGGGATTTGATACGATTATAAAGAATATGCTGGATATCTTTTTAGTTGTCGATAGTAACCAAAATGTTCGGTTTGTTTCCCCTTCTTTAGAAGAAATTTTAGGATATAGTTTGAAAGAGATGATAGGTACAAATGCGTTTGACCTTGTCTATCATGAAGATAGAGGTTGGCTTATGGATTCCTTTAAGGAGGTATTAAGGACAGATATTAGGAAGACAGATGAGTACCGAGTTGTCCATAAAAATGGGGAAGTTAAATATTTTGAATCAAAAGTTGTACATGTGTTAACTGATGAAGATAATCTTGTTGTCGTATCAATCCGAGATATTACCCATAGAAAGCATATGGAAATGGAGCTCGAAAATAGAAAGAATCGGTATGAAGGCTTACAAAATAGTTTAAAGACATATTCAAATGATTTATCCGAAGTAAAAGAAGTTTCGGAGCTTGAAAAGCGTCTCATAAAAGAAATAAAACTGATTATACCAAACGCGAATCCTACTATTTATAAAAGTGAATCGAATAAACACAGTGAATATCTAACTGCTGGAAAGCTACATTATGTAGAGGACCATGTACTAGTTTTAATTGGTAAACGGGAGGAAATGTCATATATATTATCGATAAATGCATCATCAATTGCAGAGCCGATGGATGCTGTATGGCTAGAAACAGTAGTGTATTACACCATCATGGTATTTGAGAGTTTGCAAGTTATTGAGAATTTAATGACAAAAGTTGAAAAAACACTAGAAAGTCGTGATAGACCACAGTGGATTGTAAGACTATTGTTCAATCTATCAGAAAAACAAAGAATGGAATTATCAAGTGATCTACATGATACGGTATTACAGGAGCAAATCCATTTACTAAACAACTTAGAAACGATACGGAAAGAGAATGCATTTGACCAAGAAACACAGAACCAGTTAATAGAAATTGGTTATGGAATGAAGGATGCTATCAACCAAATTAGGACGACTACGAATGAACTACTTCCACCGTTTTTACGGGAAGTTGGTCTTGTAAAGGCATTAGATCATTTATTTGAACATACACAAGAATCATCACCCTTTCAAATAAAATTCACTACTGAAAATACATCTAGTCTTTCTTTAGATGAAGAGACAACAATTGCAATATACCGGATTGTTCAAGAGTTACTTAATAATGCTATTAAACATTCCGAAGCTTCGTCACTTTACGTTCAAATGATATATGGAGCTGATAGGATGTTGCAACTAGAATACACGGATGATGGGAAAGGGTTTGATATGGAACGACTAAATCCCTCCTATACCAATATGGGACTTTCAGGTATAAGAGAGAGAGTTCGAAGTCTAAATGGAAACATAGAATTTTCCTCAAAGCCTAAAAGCGGATTACATGTAAAATTGCAAATTCCTACGACTGTAAAAGCTGTATAGAATGGCGTATAAACCACTATTCAGTGGTCTCAGACTGTTGACAAACGCTCGCATACTGCGTTGCTTGCCTCGCTCGTCCGCTCATGACGGTAACTTCTATTCGCGTCTTCGTTCGGCTGCGCGCCTTGTCTGAAAAGTGATTTCAAGACAGGCTGTGGATATAAAAACTCTACTTTTTCATTTCAAATAAAGTGTAGACAAAGTCAAATTGGTTTTGTCTACACTCTCAGACCACAATTTAGTGGTCTATTTTTTTTGAAATTTTTCATTGAAACATTCACTAATTTACTGCGGGGGTACTCAAAAAGTTTGCGGTTTTAACTGGAAGTGTCTCTTATACAATAAAAATACGAAAAGAAAATAATAAAGGGGCTGTAACGATAAATGGAGAATGGAGGATTACTTCATGATTACATCGAGGCAGATGTGAATCATAAAAGTTATCATTCAGAGGAGGTAAAACACAATTTAATGAATCGGCTTAATCGAATCGAGGGGCAGGTTAGAGGGGTAAAGGGGCTCATTGAAAAAGATACGTATTGTGACCATGTTGTCATACAAATCTCAGCAATACAGTCTGCCCTGAACAGTGTAAGCAAAATGATATTAGAAGGACATTTTCGTGACTGTGTTGTTGAACGTCTTCAAGATGGGGATTTAGGTGTTATTGATGAGGTATTGGTTACGGTAAAAAGGCTTATGAAATAGGTGATGTTACAAGTAGCTGCCAATTTCAACTTAAACTAGTTCAACCTTATAAAAGTTTAAAAGGAGAGATCGGGAATGGAAAAATCAAGTTTAGTCGTTAGAGGAATGTCATGTCAGCATTGTGTAAGTACAATCGAAAGAAATGTAGGTGCTTTGTCAGGGGTAAGCGAAGTAAGTGTATATTTACAGGAGTCTAAGGTGGAGGTCACATTTGATCCAACAAAGATAAAGCTAGACCATATCAAACAAGCAATTAGTGAGAATGGATACGAAGTAGTTTAAGTACGTTCTGGATTTGAAAAAGACGTTCTTACTACTTTTGAAGACGATTAGAAAGGAAACTGAGCATGAGAATGAAAGAAGCGAATCTACAGATTATTGGGATGACCTGTGCAGCTTGTGCCACTCGGATTGAAAAAGGGTTGCGGAAAGTTGAAGGAGTAATGGATGCATCTGTAAATCTTGCTCTTGAACAATCTACCATTCAGTATGATGCCGAAAAGGTTGATGTTGAAGCATTTGAAAAAAAAATAAAGGCTTTAGGATATGACGTTGTTACTGAAAAAGCAGAGTTTTCAATTACGGGTATGACTTGCGCAGCTTGTGCCACGAGAATTGAAAAAGGGCTACGTAAGCAAGACGGAGTTTCAAGGGTGAATGTGAACCTCGCTTTGGAAACTGCTACGGTAGAATTTAATCCCTCCATGATAAGCGCTGGTATCTTAATTAAGAGGGTACAAAAGCTAGGATACGGAGCTCAAATGAAGGAAGAGGAGATTAAGGAAAAAATTGATCCAAGGGTAAAGGAATTCAATAGGCAAAAGGGTAAATTTCTTTTCGCAATGTTTCTTTCATTCCCTATGGCAATAGTGATGTTGGCTGATATGGCTAAACTCCCAATCTCCATAGAGATACAGTCTCTTATTATGAATCCGTGGGTTCAGCTAGCTCTGGCTGCACCCGTACAATTACTTATCGGCTGGCAATTTTATATTGGCGCAATAAAAGCCTTACGAAACCGGAGTGCCAATATGGATGTGTTGGTTGCACTCGGAACCTCAGCGGCCTTTTTTTATAGCTTATATATCACGATTGCTTCATACGGCAAGGACGCTGGCATGCTTGAGGTATATTTTGAGACGAGTGCAATTTTACTTACATTAATCGTACTAGGAAAACTCTTTGAAACGAGTGCCAAAGGGCGTACCTCGGAAGCGATTAAAAAGCTTATAGCATTACAAGCAAAGCTTGCGATTGTTGAAAGGAGCGGTCAGCAGCTAGAAATCCCTATCGAAGAGGTAGTTGTTAGTGACATTCTTTTAATAAAGCCAGGAGAGAAAGTACCTGTGGATGGAGAAATCATTGAAGGTAGAACATCATTGGACGAATCCATGTTAACAGGTGAGAGTCTTCCCGTAGATAAATCGATTGGAGATATGGTTATTGGTGCTACTTTAAATAAAAATGGTTTTATTAAGGTCCGTGCCACAAAAGTAGGAAAGGACACGGCACTTGCACAGATTATTAAAATCGTTGAAGCGGCACAAGGGTCTAAGGCCCCGATTCAACGATTGGCTGACCAAATTTCAGGTATTTTTGTACCAATCGTTGTGGGGATTGCTGCTCTCACCTTTTTCATCTGGTACTTATGGGTAACACCAGGCGATTTTTCAGGTTCACTTGAAAAATGTATTGCTGTACTCGTAATTGCATGTCCATGTTCTCTTGGGCTGGCAACTCCAACTTCCATTATGGCTGGTTCGGGCCGTGCAGCTGAGTTTGGTATTTTATTTAAGGGTGGAGAACACCTAGAAATGACAAACCGTATTACAACAATCGTTCTAGATAAAACAGGTACAATTACAAATGGTACACCTGTATTAACAGATATCATTATCGAAGATTCCGTAAATGAGCAAGACTTTTTACAGCTTATCGGTACTGCCGAGAAGCAATCGGAACATCCATTAGCACAAGCTATTTATGAGGGAATTAAGGAGAGAGGCATTTTAGTAAAGGAGAACACAGACTTTGAAGCGATACCTGGATATGGAATCAGAGCGAGAGTGGATAATCAAGATGTCCTAATTGGCACTCGTAGGCTTTTAGCAAAACACAATGTAACCTTTGAGCAGGCAGTTCCCCGTATGGAGATTCTAGAGCGTAATGGGAAAACAGCTATGCTTGTGTCAATTGATGGGAAATATGCAGGAATGATTGCTGTGGCAGATACGATAAAGAGCTCCTCCAAACAAGCTGTGGAACGCCTGAAAAAAATGGGCATGGAAGTCATTATAATTACTGGTGACAATCGAGCAGTTGCTGATGCAATTGCAAAACAGGTTGGGATACAACATGTCCTTGCCGAGGTCCTGCCTGAAGGTAAGGCGAATGAAGTCAAGAAGCTACAGGGTAATGGGAAAATCGTGGCAATGGTAGGGGATGGCATAAATGATGCTCCTGCTCTAGCTGTTGCAGATATTGGGATGGCTATTGGGACGGGGACAGATGTGGCAATGGAAACAGCCGATATTACGTTGATTCGTGGAGATTTAAATGGGATTGCAGATGCTATTCACATGAGCAAAAAGACGATTCGTAATGTAAAACAGAATCTTTTCTGGGCGTTTGCTTATAATATTTTCGGAATTCCAGTGGCGGCATTTGGTTTGTTGGCACCCTGGCTTGCTGGTGCAGCGATGGCGTTCAGTTCTGTTTCCGTTGTTTTAAATGCACTTAGACTACAGCATGAAGAATTGGAAGAGTATGATTCGTTGAACGTGAAGAAACGGTTAAATGTTAAAAAAGTAGTCATTCCAGCTGTTCTAGTTCTAGTTGTGATCTTTGGAGGTTATTTATTTTATTTATACCAATTTGGTTGAGGAACGTTCAGAACAAAAGCTACCAGTTACAAGTCAAAAAGAGGAAGTGGTACGAAATTCTGACAGTGTTGAGTAAGTAGAGAATATATGAAAGTAAAAAACTTACGGACTATTATATTAGTCTGTAAGTTTTTTTGAAAAGCTGTTTCTTAAAAGATTGTTGCTTTTTCCATAAGATGCAAAAGATTTTAGCAGCAATAATCAGCCCGTATACACGAAGACTCCTACGGGAACAGTGGCCAAAGTGAGACCTCGCAGTGAGTCACGAAGGAGGCTCACTGGACACCCGCGGAAAGCGAAGTGTATTCGGGCGGTGAATTATAAACAACAATCTTTAAGAAAAGGCATTTGAAAAAATGATTGCGGGACATAGCAAAATGTTTGCGTGATTGTACAAATTCTTTGCGGATTGAAGATGTCAAAAAAGACGTAAGATAGGTTCATCGGAAAACTAAAGGGTAAGATTTTCATAGAAGTTTATCTGTTAAGGAGTGAAAATATGAGAAAATGGGCAATGGCAGGAATGCTTTATGTAACAGCAGTTATATTAGGATTTCAGGGTTATAATACTTGGGTTGTAGATGAAGAAAGCACCACGGTTCAAGCGATGGATGATATGGGTAAAATGGGTGGAGAAGAAATGGAGTCATCAAAAGAGATGGATGAAATGGGAGAAATGGATACTGATCACGGCACGGAAGAAACGGAGACGGTTGGACATGGAGGGGAAGAGGATGAGGAAAAACATTCACATGACAGTACGTCTTCAAATCATGGAGAAAGCCAGGTCAATGCATTTGTTTCTAATGATAAACAATCCATTAAAATTGCTCTGAAAGATAAGGCTGGTAACCCAGTAGACGAATTAGAAGTTACTCATGAGAAACTGTTGCATCTCGTCATCGTTGATGAACAGTTACAGAAATATTATCATGTACATCCAGAGAACCAAGGAAATGGTGTCTTCAGTATTGAAAACATGTTACCGGAAGGGTACTATAAAGCATTTATTGATATTAAACCAAAAAATCTTGAATACAATGTCGAGCCTGTACCATTTGTAGTAGGAAATCCAAATCCTGTAACACATGGTCATGAGTTAGTTCCGGATACTACATTAAGCAGAACGGTGGAAGAGGAAACTGTAACTTTAAGCATGAGTTCATATAAAGCCAATACAGATGTCAAACTTACTTTTGACCTAGATGAAACCAATTTAACTCCTTATCTAGGGGCAATGGGACACGTTGTGATTTTAGATGAATATGGGAAAAAGTTTTTACATGTTCATCCATCAAATAACAATGAAACAGTGTTTGAAACGAAATTTGATAAGCCTGGTATTTATAAGATCTGGGCTGAATTTAAACAAAATGGTAAGGTAAGAGCATTCCCATTTGTTATTGAAATACAAGAATAGGTGAAAGTCTTTAGAAGTAACGGTAGCAAGTGTTACCGTTACTTTTTTAACATTGTTCAGTAGAAGTCTCCCACCGCTATAGGTGGTGAGATGATTGCAGTACTTATTATTATGTTCAGTGGGATGAACAAACACCGACTGAACAATAGTACAGCTTCCGGCTGATGTCACATATTTCGTAAAGGAGTTGACTCGTTTACACACGAGTCCGGAATCTGGATTCAACACGCCAAGGAATAATTGATTAAGACGACCACAAGAAAAAAGCGCTATCACGCAAGATTTTTTCGGTTTTCTAATAAAAGAATTCATGTAAACTAGTAGATATAGAATATTACCTACTGCAACTGAAAGGTTGTGTAATAAATGGAAAAGACAGACTCTTATAATCAAATGATTCAAACATTGTTAAATTATACGGAAGATTTCCTCTTTGTGGTAAATAGAGAGCGACATATTCTCTTTGCAACTCCTAATTGCTATGAAAAATCAGGATATAGTCCGGAGGAATTACGGAATAGGGACTCATTCTTTATGGTCCATCCTGATGATCGAGAAAATTTGATAAAAAGACATGAAAATTTAATTGAGACTGGGAAGAAAAATTCGTCTGAATATAGGATGATTCATAAAAATGGCGAGGTTCGGTACGTGGAATGTAAAACAACTCCACTTCCTGACACAGAAGAATATTTACAAGTTGTATGTACGAGAGATATAAATGATCGGAAGTTAATGGAGAAAGAACTAGATAGGCAGAAAAAACGGTATGAGGTTCTTCAAAATAGCTTAAAGAATTTCTCCAGTGATCTTTCACAAGTTATGAAATTGTCTGACCTAAAAGAAAGATTACTCCGTGAAGTAGAAACAATTTTACCTGGGTCAAATCCTACACTATTTATATACAATCCTGATGACTATAACGGGATTCCAGTTGAACTATTGCAGGAAATGACTTGTTTAGAAGTAGGAAAGAGTAAAGCTGCCTTAGACAAGGTCTTTGTAAAAATCGGAGAACAACAAAACAACTATTATATCCTTTCTCTTTTTGAGAGCGCCATTCGTGAAAAAATGGATTCGATTTGGCTTGAGACGTTAGCTCATTACACCGTAATGGTTTTCAAAAACTTAAACGTAATTGAGAACTTAATTTTTCAATTGGAATCAACCGTACAAAATAACGAGACGCCTCAATGGGTACTAAGGCTATTGTTTAATCTACAAGAACAACAACGAATGACCTTATCAAGTGATTTACATGATACTGTTTTACAGGATCAAATTGATCTGTATAGAAGGCTTGAGTCACTTATAAATAAGGTCGAACTTAGTAAGGAAAGTAAGCTTCAGCTTCGAGAAGTAGAACAAGGATTGCTAGACATCATTCATAAGATTAGAGTGACATGTAATGAACTGCGCCCTCCTTTATTACGCGAATTAGGTCTTGAAAGAGCGCTGGAGAATCTTTTTGAGCATGTTCAAATTACTTCCACTTATAAAATTGTATTTTCATCAGAAAATGTTTCATTAACAGCTCTAAGTGAAGAAACAACAATTGGGATCTATCGTATTGTTCAAGAATTACTAAGCAATGCAGAAAAATATTCAAAGGCTTCCCTTTTACATTTTAATCTAACTTGTAAGGATGGCATTATCCAAATGACATACACAGATGACGGAGTTGGATTTGATACCGTTAAGTTGAATCCTTCTCTTTCAAGTATGGGGTTAACAAGTATGTCTCAAAGAGCGCAGAGTCTCGAAGGTGAAATTGAATTTATCTCAAAGCCGGGCAGCGGGTTAATAGCAATTTTGAAGCTGCCAGTCAATAAGGAAGGGAGTTTAATATGACAAACATTCTAATAGTTGATGACCACTTATCAATTATTGAAGGAACAAAAATGCTTTTAGAACAAGAACCAGACTTTGAAATTACAGTTGAAAATAGTTCATTAAATGCAATGAATCTGATCAAGCTCCATCACTATGATGTATTGCTTTTCGATTTGTACATGCCACATCTTAATGGACTCGAACTAACAAAACAAGCATTAGCCTATAATCCAGAGCTAATCGTTCTAATCTACACAGGCTTCGATATTAAGCCACATTTCAATTTGCTGGTTGAAGCCGGGGTTTCAGGATTTTTATCAAAGACTTCTTCTAGGGATGAACTAGTCGCAGGGATAAGAAGCGCGTTGAGACGTCAAGTTGTCCTCCCATTATCTTTGGTCAGAGAATTAAGAAGACCAGGGATTATTGCGGACCCTTCAAGTTCTCATGAAAAAGTCATTCTGACCACATTGGAAGAAGAAATTCTATTAGAGTTATCAAAAGGAAAAAGCACCAGGGAAATTGCTGGCTCTCTATCGATGAGTCAAAGATCTCTAGAGTACAACTTAACGGCTCTTTACCAAAAGTTTGGAGTTCGCACAAGGGTAGATACAATCGCAAAGGCAAAGAAATTGGGACTGATCCCAGAGGAAGAACTGAAATAATCAAAAATGAAACGAGAATGCCTACTGTCTGGGATAAACCTGACAGTTTTTTTTTTGATTTTCAATGTCCAACTCCTCTCCTAGCAAGCTTTCACCCTGAATAGACTTCTGCGATTATCTCGCGTAAAAGAATCGAAACAAGCAGAGATTGTTCCGGCGGATGCTACTTGTCGTAGTTTGATAGCCTCATTCCCCCTTACGCAAATCCTGCGGAGGTACCCCGTAATTCTGCGGTGGTTCCCAAAAACAATGCGGTGGTCCTCTAAAAAGTCTGCGGTTTGTAATATACCTTCCCTAAGTACAATGAGAATGTAGAAAACAACAAGTTCATGAAAATTAAACTATATAAACATAATTATTAAAAATGGAGGTACGAAAATGATTACAGTTCAAGATGTTTCAAAAGTGTATTCACTAGAGTCCGGTGATTTTTATGCATTAAAAAACAACAATATACATATTCAAAAGGGAGAATTTGTAGCAATCATGGGCCCAAGTGGTTCGGGTAAGAGCACATTGCTTCAACTACTTGGAGGACTTGATCTACCAACTTCGGGGGAGATAATCGTTGATGGGGTTCATTTACATGAATTGAATGAAAAAGAACTTACACATTTCAGACGTACAAAACTAGGCTTTGTATTTCAAAATTATCAGCTTCTTCCGATGATGACGGTTGGGGAAAACATTGCGTTATCACTCTCTGCCAATAACGCGTCAAAAACAGAAATCAAAAAGACTGTGCAGCAATTAATTTCTGATGTCAACCTTGAAGGAAAAGAATCCCAATTCCCATCCCAATTAAGCGGTGGGCAACAACAGAGAGTTGCGATTGCAAGAGCATTAGCCATGAAGCCGAAATTAATTTTAGCGGATGAGCCAACCGGAAACCTTGACCAGAAAAATGGAGAAGACATTCTAAAACTACTTTCAAAGTTAAATAAGGAAGAGCAAATAACCATTGTGATGGTAACTCATGATTTACAAGCAGCTCAAGTAGCTGATCGAATTATTACTGTACGAGACGGATTAATAGTGGAAGAAGGACGTAAAGGAGGCTTCAAACATGAAACAGTGGCAAATCGCATGGCGTAATTTAATGCGAAGGAAGATGAGAACCTTCCTTACCCTATTATCGATTGTTATAGGTGTGGCATCTACGTTTGCTGTGATTGCGGCTGTAGATTCAGCTGAGAAATCCTTTCCAATTTTTATAAAGGAAGCCTTTGCTAAGGCTGATTTTACGATAGCAGGTACGGAAGCTTATTTCTCGGAGGACGTATACACAGAGGTTGATACGATTGAGAATGCTACTTCAGTTGCCTTTTTAAAAGAAAATACAAAGCTCGTTGTGGATGAAGACGAAATTTCCTCCATCCAAAAAAGAGTTGTCATAACAGGTTATAGCAAGCTGGATACAAAGGTTACAGGCTTCAAGTTAATCGAAGGGGATTTAACTGCTGGAGGAGCTGTAATTACCGATCGAACAGCAAAGGTATGGGGCTCACAGGTTGGGGATACCATTACCTTTGACACAGACAATGGCATTAAAGAAATCGAGATTTCCGCAATTGTCAAGTACACACAAGAGCTGATGGGACCATCGAGCTGGAATATGGCTAAGTATCATCATTGGGCTGTAGCTGTACCTTTACCAGTCGTTCAGGAGTGGTTTGCGTTAGAGGATAAAATTCAAGGCATTCAAGTGAAAGCAAACCACGTAAAAGAGCTAGAAAGCATAGAGCATGAAGCAGACCATATTGTGAAAAGCAACTCTGAGATTTACATGCAACCTGTTGTAGTTAATGTTGTTGAAGAGTTTCAAAAGATGGATTCCTTCTTTTTAGCACTCTATATTGCTGGATTTCTTGGAATTGCGTTAAGTGCTTTTATTATCTTCAATTCCCTATATGTAAGTATAAAGGAAAGAAAGAATGAATTTGCGGTATTAAAAACAATCGGATATACCCCAGGCCAATTACAAATCATGGTGCTAACAGAGGTTATCCTTTTAGCTCTGTTAGGAACAATTATTGGGTTAGCAGTTGGCTACGGAATGGCACTTGGATTAACAACCCTCGTATTCATGCTGATCGGAATCCAAGATGGAAGTAGTATGGTCCTTATCCCAGGTATAGTGATGTCTCTAATTGCCGGTTTGATAGTACCCGTAATTGCAGCTTGGTATCCTATACGTAAGGTAGGAAAAATTAGTGTAATTGAAGTTTTAAAGGAAAACAAAGCAAGTTCGAGTGGTCTGAATAAATGGTTTGGAATTGCTGGGGTATTGCTAATTTTTTCCAGCCTCTTTATTAAACATCTACTCTTAGTTTTACCGCTTATGATTGGAATTACGTTACTATTTCCATATTTGTTTAAGCTATTTGTTATTTTACTCAGAGGATTTTATCGCATTGTCTTTCGATTCTCTGGGGATATGGCGATGCGGAATTTAAATCGAAACCTAAGCCGCACATCGACAACTTCCGTTATTCTCTGTCTTGGAATTGCAATGATCGTGTTAATGAGTTCATTAAATTCTGCTCTTTTGCAGACCTATGAAAGAGTCATTCAATCAACATACGGTGGAAATCTAGATATTATGTTTCATCACATTGAAGATGGCGATCTTGAAACCATTAGAGAAACAAAAGGGGTTGCCGATGCAACAACATATTCTTGGCAGTCAATGATATGGACACTTGATGGGGAAAAAAGAATGCTTCCAGTGTTCGGAGTTGGTGAGGATTGGATTGATCGATTCCCACTTTTTATGGGTCAACAAGAGGCACACAGTGAATTAATTAAAAGCTTAAAGAGCGATGAAATTATTCTTGATACTACCTCCTTTGAAGTGTGGGGAGGAAAAATAGGGGAGAGCATCACGCTAGATACGCTTGATGGACCAAAGCCTTTTAAGGTTATTGCCGTAGTTAATACGATGAAAAATAGCGGCTACAGTGCATTTATGAATGATGCCCATTTTGAAGAGAGCTTTGGAGTGAAATATGAACGAAATGCACTCGTTATTAAAGACGATGAAACAAGTCCACTCCAATTACGTGAAAACATCTATGCTCAATTCGGTGAACGAGTAGAAGAGATGTGGGGACCTGAGGATTGGGTAACCGTTATTGGTTCGGTTGTTACAAGTTCATTCAGTATTATTAATGCGCTTGTCGTACTTGCGATTATCATTTCAGGTATCGGTATCACTAACACATTATTGATAAATATTATGGAGCGCGTCCGTGAAATTGGAATGATGCGTGCTGTAGGGGTAACTCGGAAACAAGTTATAAGAATGATCATGCTTGAAGGCTTTGGAATCGGTTTAGCTGCCACGATAATCGGGATTATATTTGGAATTTTGCTCATTTACATGACATCTGGTTTTATGGAGTTTAATTCCTTAACATTCGAGTTTGGTGTTTCTGAGCTTATCATTTCTATCATCTTCTTGTTTGGAATCATTATTAGCTTACTATCTAGTTTTTCTCCATCAAGAAGAGCTGCCAAAATACCATTAAATGAGGCGTTACGTTATGAATAAACGAATGTTTTTAATAGGATTAGTATCATTACTGACGTTATTACTATCCGCCTGCGGATCAGGATCATCGTGGGAGGAAGAAGAAGTCGTAGAAGTAAGCAATAGAATCATTTCAGATGATGTAAAGGTTAAATGGGAGCTTGAAGGAGATCAAGCTTCCAGCCTAATAAGGCTACGTATCACGAATAATGGGAGTTCTATTAATGATTTTGAAGTAAACCATGAAAAGCTGTTACATCTGATTGTCGTAAGTGAGGATTTGTCCTACTTTACTCACATCCATCCAGAATATAAGGGTAATGGCGTGTTTGAAATTGAAAATGAGTTTCCAGCGGGTGGTAAGTACCGAATGATTGCAGACTTTAAGCCGACAAATGGTAACTCCATGAGTAAGATGGAGTGGGTCACTGTAGAAGGAAAAGGCAAACAATTAGAAGCTATAACAATCGATAATAGTCTCGAAAAAGTAGTTCCAGAAGGGAAGGTCGCTTTGTTGATTGAACCTCAGCTCGAGTCTAAAAAAGAGCTTACGTTGAAGTTTACGCTAACCGATGTAAACACAAATCAACCATTATCAGATTTGGAACCTTATCTTGGATCAATTGGCCATGTAGTTGTTCTATCAGAAGACGGTGAACGATACTTACATGTCCATGCGATAGAAGGGCAGGGGAGTGGACCGGTAGCCTTGTTTGAAACAGAGTTCACTGAAAGCGGAGGCTATAAAATCTGGGCTCAATTCCAAAGAAATGGTCAGGTGTTTACAGTACCTTATATCGTAAATGTCCCTTAACTAAAACCTAAGATGTGGAATGTTCTTCCACATCTGGAGGAGAAAAAGAAATGTCCATGTTTATTTCATATTGGAGAGCCTATCATCCAATGGTTCATTTAATGATGACTGGCACAATCTTTGTAAGTCTAACGAATTCGATGAGTGTCGTGTATCTTCCAATATATCTACTCTCTTCAACAGAAATGGACCCTGTTATGATTGGAGTGATTGTTGGAGCGGGAGCACTTACAGCAACGATTGGTGGATTTTTAGGAGGAACACTCTCAGACTTTTTAGGTAGAAATCGATTGCTGCTAACAAGCTTGCTTCTTTTAAGCATTGTATTTTTAGGATTTCTATATATAAAAAGTCCATCGCTACTAATCATTCTAAATATTTTTAGAGGCTTATTTTCTTCCTTCTTTACTACGATTTCAAAAGCGCTAGTAGCTGATTTTACACCAAAGGAAAAGCGGTTTAGGGTGTTCTCCCACCGCTATATGGCAGGAAACATCGGTTACTCGATTGGTCCAATCCTAGGCACGATATTTGGGATTGCTGGAAATAATGTTGCGTTCATTAGTAGTTCGGTCATGTATTTGGCTTATTTTATCCTACTGGTTTTCTTCACTCGTTTGTACCGTAACGTAGCAAATCAAGAGGAACTCGAAGAACGAGTTACTATTTCCCATGCATGGAGTGTGTTTAGAAAAGACAGAGTCTTACTCTTATTTATTATAGGAAGCATCCTTTTGACAACTGTTCATGGAGAAATGTCGGTAACGCTATCACAATACGTAAAAGCCAACATTACGGAAGGGATTAAATTATTCGGATTCCTAATGAGCATTAATGGAGTCACGGTAATTGTGACTCAGGTTTTTATTACAAGATGGTCTGAGAGGTTTGGCATTTTTCAACGTCTTGTAGCTGGAAGTGTACTATTTGCAGTAGGAGAAATTGGATTTGCCCTGTCAACGAATTGGACTGGATTTGTAATATCAATGATAATCTTCACCTTTGGTGAGATATTAATCATCCCATCGGAATATGCCCAAATCGACGAAATCACACCAGTAGGCATGAGAGGGATGTACTACGGAGCCCAAGGATTTAGTGAGATTGGTAATTTTATTGGTCCTTGGTTTGGTGGCATTTTACTAGTCTCTTTTGGGGGAGAAATCATGTTCCTGACGATGGCACTGTTCTCCTTATTAAGTATTGTTTTCTATGCCTGGGGAAGAAAACTTAACAAAAAAAGGAAGCTTGTGCATACAAGTTTTATAGTAAATGGTTAAATGAAAACTGGAGTGATTCATTTGAATGAGTATAAATTGTTTTTTCCATACGTAAAAAAGGAAATGAAACTCTATATTTTAGGGTTTGTAGGAAGTCTATTTCGATTTTTAATTCCTCTGACAGTTCCATTAATTATTAAATACATTTTTGATAACTTGCTTCAAAATCATACATTATCATACTCAGATAAATTGCAGCAATTGATATGGATTGCTGTTGGGATGATTATTGTCTTCCTATTATTACGTGCTCCAATGGAGTATATGAGACAATTTTTCATGCACAAGGCAAACAACAATATCATTCTCGCTTTACGTAAAGACGCCTTTAAAAAAGTTCAAACATTAGATGCAGGTTATTTTACTGAAAACAAAAGCGGGGAAATCGGAACACGCTTCTTTGATGATATTGAGAAAATTAGAGGATTTATGACAGCTGCATTCTCAAATATCTGGATTGAAATGGTTGTTCTTCTTTTCGTGGTAGGCGTAATGCTTACACTTCATGTCAGGCTTACAATCCTTGCGGTACTATTAGTAGGGTTTCAATTTGTTTTGGCACATTTTCTTTCCAAAAGATTTAAAGAATCGACTCGCAGTATGATGAATTATCGTTCTGTTTTAAGTGGATTTATTTTCGAAAAAATACAAGGCGCTTTTATTGCAAAATTATTTTCATCTGAGAAGAGGGACCAGGAGGAACTAAACAGCCATCTGAAACAATATAATGCGCTGACCGATAAACATGGTAGAATTAATGCCTTAATGCTATCCTCTGTAAATGTGTTAAGTGATATTACACCATTTCTTGTCGTATTGGTTGCTAGTTTATTGGTTATTGATGGTCAACTCTCAGTAGGTAGTTTAATCGCTTTCTATGCATATGTGGATAAAATGAGAAGCCCTGTTGCGGCACTTGTTCAGGCATTCCCATCTGTTACAGAAGGAAAGGTCGCATTAAAAAGAATCTTTGATTTCTTCAGCATTCCACAAGTGATTAAGGAAAAAGCAGATCCAATTGAATTAAAACAATTTACTACTTCCATTACATTTAACCAGGTATCTTTTTCTTATAATGATGATAGAAAGATACTAAGTAATGTCTCCTTTTCTTTAGAAAAAGGTAAAACATATGCGTTTGTTGGAGAAAGTGGTGGAGGAAAAAGTACGATTCTACAACTGCTAACAAGAATGTATGATGCAAATAATGGAGAAATCCTGATCGATGGCATCAATATTAAAGACTATTCTTTATCGAGTCTTCGACACCATATGGGTATTGTCACTCAAGATAATTTTCTCTATAGCTCTTCTATTAAAGAAAATCTAAAAACAGCAAAACTTGATGCAACAGACAATGAAATCCTATCTGCAACATGTAAGGCTTTTGCACATGATTTTATTACACAGCTACCAATGGGGTATGATACAGAAATAGGGGAAAGAGGCGTGAAGCTGTCAGGTGGTCAAAAGCAGAGAATTTCATTAGCTCGTGTCTTTTTAAAAGATCCTTCTATTATAATTTTAGATGAGGCGACAAGTGCACTTGATAACGAAAGTGAAAAACTTGTTCAAGAATCTATTAATAATCTAGACAATGATAAGACAATAATCATGATTGCACATAGACTATCTACTATTTTACATGCTGATACTATCTTCGTTGTAAAAAATGGTGAAATTATTGAAAGTGGGAATCATCAACAACTACTTTCCTTAAACGGTTACTATAAAGAACTATTTACAAAACAAATGAGCCCGGCAAAAGAGGAAAGTGTGAAATATGAAGAAAAAAGAGATCACCTACGCGAGCGGAGAATTTCTTAATAAGAAGTACATGTGGTAATTTTTAAATAGACGTATTTTCTGGCAGCGTTTTATGAGAAACGCTGCTTCGTTTTTTTTGTACTAGATAGAATATCTTTTTGGAATAAAATAACATTTGATTATGATAAAGATACGTGGTATTATGGTCAATGTCGCTTCTAAAGAAGACAGACAGATTTAATAGATATTTAAATTAAAAGAATGGTGTTGACAGTCAATAAGTTATTATGTTAATATAACTAAGTCGACAATATTCGACAAAAAAGTTCTTTGAAAACTGAACACAATACAAGCGTCAACGTTAATTCTATTATTATTTTATTGAGCTTTTTTATCAGCC
>JBLKRX010000061.1:0-18027 GCA_047608075.1 Ferdinandcohnia humi | reverse complement strand
TCTTCTGGAGAAAACTTTGCCATAAAAAAACTGCACCTCCAATTGTTAGTTGTGTCTAACAATTGGGGTGCAGTTCATAAGCCTTCGAACTCGGTGTCATTCGGCAACTCAATTGCTCGATCCTGTTATTTCTTGATCTTCTGTATTGCATACTTTATGTCAACATGCAGATTACGAGTATTACTCATAAACATGGAATAGCATTAGCTCGTGAATTTGCTTTGTAATGTCCTCAAGGATAGAGGAATCTGGTTGCACACCATTCCAGTCAATACTACCGTCCTTATTATAGGTACCAGTGTATTTTATGCCATGTAAGAAAAATGAAAAGCTCCAGCCAGGTATTTTTCTACTTTTAAACAGAGGCTTCCATTGAAAATGCGAAATCATTTCACGTTCCCCCTAGGTTGTCTTTGCTTTCATTATAAGGAGTTGGGTTAAATTTTCAAGACCTCGTTTTTTTATATGGGGCTCATCAAAAACCATAGGCTTGGAATTTACTTCATAAACATAATACTGGCCCGTGGTAGAGCGTCCTAGATCAATCGAGAATTCCCCAATAAAATCTCCAATTTGAACATTAAGAACATTACCTATATTAAATACTAAAGAACGCAGTATGATATCATCAAACCTTGTCGCTATCCTATCATAGGGAATAATGGAGCCACCATTCGGAACATGGGTTGAAATACGATTTTCACCGGCAAGCCTAACACCAATTCCACTGATTATATGCCCTTTTATATTTTCCTGGTAGTGACATAAAATCCTTAAGTCGTATCTATTTCCTTCAAAAGTATCGGATTGAATAGCTTGCTGGATGATATACGTTCCTTTTTGAAACACTTCTTTATTATCTCTCCAGAAAGCTGAAAAGGAGGAGTAGGAACGGTACCCTTCTACAGATTTTAATGACAATTCTTGATTATCATATTCGAGATAATATAGCCCGATTCCTTTACGTCCATTCGTTGCTTTTAGGTAAAGCTTGGTATAGGGTTCAAGCATCTTCTTTAAATCGTCTTTGTGCTGAAAAAGAATCGTATGAGGGAGAAATGGTGAAAGTAAGTCGTTCGATTGTAGCATCTGAAAAATCTCCCATTTTGAAAAAAAGAACGGGTTAAAGAAGGGAATATTGGTTTCTTTTAAAAAAGAGACCATATTTGTAAAATCCGTTGTGTCTTCCATAATGCGGTAAGGAATACGGTTATAGACCACGTCAGGAAGTGGTGTGCGAATTTTAATCCATTTTTTTATAGGGGAATAAAATGTATAACCATCTACGAAAATGTCTTTAAATGAGTCCGGAGTGATTACTACGCCGAGAGCTCCTTTTGATTGCAATGCTTTCTGGAGGTTTAGAAGGGTTGGGATATTCCCAATAAAGGATTTTTTTCCTTGTGAGGAACCTGTTAAAATTCCGATTATTGGTCCAAGCTTATTTTCATCCTTCCCAATAGGAAAAGGGAGCGAATTGTCTAGCTTGCTCCCAACATAAGAAACGTGATGATTTGTTTTACCGAACACAAAATCGGTCGTGGCCTCACAGTGATACCATGATTTTTTCTCAGGATGGTAATATACTGTAATCATTTGAAGATTTCCTCTGGTGCTTTGATTGTGGCTTCTGTTAAGTAAATGGCATATTGTAACGGAAGTTGACTAGAAAGCTTATCAAATTTTCGTAGTTTTGGATGTGAAAAAATTGATCTCCCAGGTTTCGAGTTTGCTTCGAATAGCCAAACCTTCCCATGCTTATCAATGCCTATATCAAATCCTATTTCCCCAATATGTCCCTTTTGTCTAGAATCAATCACTTCACTTAGTAAAAGAGCAACACTTTCTAAAGAGGAAGTAATTTTATTGTGTTCATCTGTGTCAGGAAAAATTTCATCAAGTGTGCGAACAACTCCCCCATTATTTAAGTGGGTGGTGACACTCCCACGCCCTGAAATTTTACCAGCCAACACACTTACCTGCCATTTCCCATTCTCGTCTTTATTTGTATGAACACGGAAATCAACTGTTTTGTGATCGACTCTTATCAAATGAATGCCTTGTTGAACAATATAATCCTCTAATCGTCTCTTACGGAAATGGGTATTAATCAGTGCTTCAACTGATGGAAACCGCTGTAATCGATTTTGGTTGTTTTCATCACGATAACGACAAAAATAATCTTCTTTTTCACGGTCATATAAGACCTGATAAATTCCTAGGCCGAGACTACCGTTTGCGGGCTTCAAATACACATGCTGGTATTTTGTTAACATTTGCTCAATTAACGTAAAGGATGGATTTTTATGTGTTTCAGGTAAATACGAAGAAACACGATGGTCTCCTTCTAGCTGTTGATGTACCTCCCATTTATTAAAAAAGCCATAATTAAACCATGGGATTAAATATTCGTTATGCAATCTATGCTTTACTCGTTGTAGGGCTTTATGTCGCTCTGTTTTACGATTTGGGAGTCGGTCATAAATGACATTCGGAAAAGGGACCTCGATTGTTTCCCATCCATTTACGTGATGGAAAAGCCCATTTATTGTTCCTTTTTCCCAATCAATATGCTTTGCACCGAAGACGAAAACATAGGCACCTACTGCTTTTTCAGCAGCTAAAAGCTTTGCAAAGAAGAGTGTTCTTTCGCCAATTGGACGTATAGTAGACTCGCTAAAGCCAGCCGTAAAAATCCCTACTAAAGGGCCTACGAATAAGGTATCTTCATGTACAAATAACTGTGTTTTACTAACATATGGAATGTGAAGAGAATCAAAAATATCCTCTGATACTTTTATCTCCTGTTTATCTATCTGTACAGCTTCACATTCGATGGAAGAGGTTCCGAAACATACAGTTTTGATTGTCGTTTTTAATTCAAAGTTGGCAGGAATATATATTTTACCTGTTTCGTTTTTGATGATAGAAAGAGGTAGTGGTGTCCGCATAGTATCAGCTCCTTATGGATTGTTGTGAATGCAAATATAAGCAATAGTGCAGTGGTGCAGTATAAAGTTTATCATGCTTATCTGGAGATGTTTCAAGGATTACTTTTCTACCAGGCTTTGAGTTGGAGTCTAATAACCATAGTGCACCGTCCTTTGATAATCCGACGTCAACTCCTAATTCAAATAAAGGAGAGAAATTTTCTTCTAATACGAATGGCAACCTTGTAGTAATTGTATGAATGTTATCAAATAGTAGTAGTTTTTCTGCTGTTGCCATGTTGTCTGACCATTCATCAAATGAAAGGATTTCTCCACCACCGCCTAGGTTAGAAATAATGTGATCTGGCAAACCACGTCTAATACCACGACCCTGCTCAACCCATTCTCCTAATTGATTTTTTTGGAGTAAAATTCGTATGTCAAAAGGACAATTGTTTTCGTCCTGAAGAGGTAAGTATTTCTGAATCAAATATGGCTGTGAGGAAAGAATTCCTTCAATCCATTTCTTTAGCTCAGCTCTAGTAGTGAACTGCTTAGCTTCAAGTTGCTGGTTGTCTTTATATACTGCTTCTGCATAGTTTCTATGCAAAGATAAACTAATGATACCTTTCCCCATCGAGCCTTTTTCAGGCTTCAGAATGATTTGGTGTGCTTTCATTAAGCTGTGTAAAATGGCAGTTGGGGAAACAGCTTGTTCTGTAGGAGGGATGTATGGCGCAAGTACTTTATCTTGGATTAACACCTCATAGATATCCCATTTATTAGGAAGACCTTGCCCTAGAAAGTGGCAGCTTGGTCGCATTTTTAACCAATTCATAATAGGCTGACTTTTCTTAGATACCCCATCAAAACTGTAAAAACAGCGGTCATATAAGTACGATGGAATCTCAAAAACGGCAGCATCCCATTCCTTGGTATCGTTATTAAAAATTTCGCCACGAACCATTTCTGTTGTAGGTTCGATGGATGTAGGAGTAAAGCGATATAGCTGAATCCCATGGTCAAAAGCTCTTGTTGCAATTTCCGTTGCATAGAGCTTTTCTTGGTTTGGATACATCGTAATAAAACCTAGAGAAATCATAATACTCTCTCCTTTCTAATAAATTTGGTTCTAGTGCTCTGCCTTTAATATAAATGAAGTACTAAACTAGCTTGAATTAAAAATGGTATTTATTTGCAAGGTAGACACAGTGCTGTAAAATGGCCTTTGCACTTGGTCGTATTTTGGAAGAAGGTTTGTCTTGGTCATGGTTCTTCGAAGGCTTTGTGTTTACCTCAATAATGGTCGGCTTTCCTTCTACATCCAAAGCAAGGTCTATTCCTAATTCTGCAAATATCCCCTCTGTAGATAGATCGATTATTGATGCTACTTCAATTGCTACATCCTTCATTAATCGTTTAATATGTGGAACAGATTTACTTTCGAAGTTTTCGAAAAGAATGTCATTTACCTTTTTTATTTCTCCGCCTCTGGCAATATTTGAAACGAACTGATCCTTTGAAGAGACCCTTGCTACTGCTGAGGTGATCTGCCATTTCTCGTTTTCTTGTTTTTGGCATAATAAGCGAAAATCCAGCGGTTTTTCCTTATAAGAAAGGAGAGGAATACATTGTTGGATAATGAAGGTTTGTTGCTTAAAACGTGAATATAACGATTGAAAGAGAGCGGTGAAGCCTTCATATACAGTTTCAATTTCCCCAGAAAATGTTGTGTAATCTAGAAAATATCGGTTTTCATGATTTTTTGATATTCGAAAAATATTTTTACCCTGGCTTCCATATACAGGTTTGATAAAAACGCACTCATGCTTTTCAAGCATTTCATTGAGGTCTTGCTTAGTAGTTAATAGCTTTGTTTCCGGAATATACGATAGTAGATGTTCATGTTCAAGCAGGATTTCATGAACTTCCCATTTATTTAAAAAATGATCATTAAAAAAAGGAATTTTGTTTACTTGTAATTCATGAACAAATGTTTTAAACAAATCAGATTGTTCACGCTTTCGAGAATGTATTCGATTGTGAACAACATGCGGGTAGGGAACAGTTGATTTCTGCCACTTATCATCAAGTAGGTAGTACCCATATTCCTCGCTATATTTTTTTAGCGAAAAGACATAAAATAGTACACCTATCTCATTCGCGTAATGAGATAATTCTCTACAAAAATCATCGATTGAGCCAAGTGAGACCTCATTGTTTTTTTCAATAATATCGGTTAGAAGTCCAACGATTGGACCGAGCTCTAGCTTGTTTTGGGATACTTTATATAATGAGATTGTGAAAGGTTCGATAGGTAGGTGAAAGCCTTGCATTAGTGTTTCACTGCAATGAATAATGGGTTCTTTCTCATTAATAGATACGATTTCCACAATTGTACTATTCCTGTTACAGACAATTTCAATCTCATCTCCAGGTTGCAGGGCAAACTTCTTGATAATCTTGTTACTTATCTTTATTTTTGAAAAGTGTAGCTGTTCAACAGGTAAAGGAATTACTTCAACTATGCTTTTATTTATCATACCTCTTACCTCATTTGCTGACTTGAAAAACAAGCTATATAATTGATTAAGTTAATTTTTTTTCCATTTTGTGCTATTGTTTGTTATGTTGGACAGGAGACATATTATACTTTTCTAGGCGAGTGTTGATATCGTATCGTATGAATGTATATAAAAAACTGTGAGTGAAAATCAATAATGTTTTTAAAGGGTGATTGTAGTGGAAGGATTTTTATTGATCTTATTTATGATGGTAATTGGAGCTGTTATTGGTGGGGTTACAAACTCGTTAGCCATTAAAATGCTATTTCGTCCGTATAATGCAATCTATATTGCAGGTAAACGAGTACCCTTTACACCAGGATTAATCCCAAAACGTAGAGGAGAATTAGCAACACAGCTTGGAAGAACGGTTGTAGAGCACTTACTTACCCCAGAAAGTATTAAGCGAAAACTTCAGGACCAAAGCTTTGTAAGCAGTATAGAGTTATGGGCTAAGGAAGAAGTGGAAAAGCTTTTAACTTCGGAGAAAAGTATTGCACAGCTAGCTGAATCGTTTGGAATACATAATCTAGATGGAAAAACAGAAGAAAAAGTAACAGCTTTTGTTGTAACAAAATATAATGCGGTAGTAACTGAAATAGGGTTAAAGCAAATAGGTAGTGTTATTCCAGAAGGGTTGCTAGTTAAGTTTGAAGCGAAATTCCCAGAAGTAGCAGCTTATATAGCGGATAAAGGAATCGAATACTTTGAAAGTGATGAAGGAAAGAGTCGATTACGAAGAATGGTTGATGACTTTCTCTCGACAAGAGGAATGCTTGGGAATATGGTTCAAATGTTTTTAGGAAACACGAGCTTGGTAGACAAAATCCAGCCTGAAATTATAAAGTTTTTACAAAATCCAGGCACACGTGAGCTGTTACTTTCATTACTAGAAAGAGAGTGGAATAAGGTAAAAGGATGGGAAGTCAATCGAGTTATTGAACAAATTGGCCCTGAAAAAGTTGAAAGCTTTATTAAAGAACAAGCGGCTACAGTACTTCCTATAAGAAAATATTTGAACGCACCTGTACATGGAGTATTACATCCTTATAAGGATAGAATTCTGGAAGACTTGCTACCAAAAGGAATTGGCATTATTGGTGATTTTATTGCAAGCCGAATAGAAAAAATGATGGAGCGTCTACACTTAGCCGAAATTGTTAAAGAACAAGTTGAGACCTTCTCAGTAGAACGCTTGGAAGAAATGGTACTAGGGATATCAAAGCGAGAATTTAAAATGATTACGTATCTAGGTGCCTTACTGGGAGGAATAATTGGTATATTCCAAGGGATAATTGCTCAGCTTCTGCAGTAAGTTACAAACTAATTTTTAAATTTACTTAAGATGATTTCTATTTAATAGTTTGTTATAGTTGATAGGTACCATTTTGCACGCGTGATAACTGTAAAAAAGGAGGTTGTAAAATGGCTGTTAATTTATATGATGTTGCTTATGGCGTTGAAAAGGCGATTCGTGAAAGTGATGAGTTTAAGCAACTTAAACAAATGTATGATATTGTAAATAATGATGAGGGAGCAAAGCGTTTATTTGAAAGCTTTCGAAATATCCAGCTAACTCTTCAACAAAAGCAAATGATGGGTGAAGAAATCACACAGGAGGAAGTTGAGCAAGCACAAAAGCAAGTAGCGCTTGTACAACAACACGAAAGTATTGCAAAGCTAATGGAAGCAGAGCAACGTATGAGTGTAATTGTAGGTGAATTAAACCAAATCATGCTTAAGCCTCTTGAAGAGATCTATGGTAGTATGGAGCAAAAATAAGGACTGAAATAAGGAAACCCTGCAAATTTTGTAGGGTTTCTTTTTTGTTCTATTCGGTTTTGTTTTTTCATAACCATATGTATAGGGACAGCTACATCGAGAAGGAGGATCCTGCTATATGTATAGGTTGCTTGCAATAAATGTCGATGGAACGTTATTACGTTCAAATGGGCGGCTTCAAAGTGGAACAAAAGAAGCGATTGATTATGTTCGAGCAAAAGAAGTATACGTGACTCTTGTAACTAGACGTCATTTTCCATCAACAAAAAAAATCGCAAAAGCATTAAAATTAGATTCGTTCCTCATTACACATAATGGTGCATTCATTAGTAAAAATCTTGATGAACCACTTTTTGTAAAGCGTATTTCCGAGGAAAAGACATTTAATATTGTTCAAGTACTTGAGAATTACAAATGCAATATTCGCCTCCAGCATGAGAAGTTTTCAATAGGAACGCGGATGAGATTTCCGGGAAATCTAATTGCAAAGGCAATGTTTGGTTCAGGAGATCCACTTTTTTATCCAATGCAATTTGTTGATTCCTTAGGTGATTATTTAACTGATAACCCGGTGGCACCTCCTAAAATTGAGGTGTATTCACAAAGCGAAGAAGAATTACGTTCAATCGCACAGACAGTGAAAGAACACTTTGAAGATGTCGATGTTGTAGCAGTTGAGCCACATAAATTAGAAATCGTACCTGAGGGTGTTTCTAAGCTGAACGGCTTGAAAGCATTAGCTAATCAATTAGATATTCCTTTACATGAGACAGTTGTAATTGGAGACTCACTTGATGATATCGAAATGATTGAAGCAGCAGGTTTAGGTGTTGCGATGTGGAACGCACCTAAGGAAGTGAAATTTGCGGCTGACTGGGTGACACGTTCAAACAACATGAATGGTGTTTCTTATATGATTAAAGAGTATTTTAGGAAACAACAACGAATTGAGTTTTTAAAGCAAATTAAAATTGAGAAATAATATGGACTTATTATATAGTAGAGGGCCCCTACATTTGATATGTGGGGGCATTGTTTGTATGATGCTTTTTTTGTTGACTATGTTAATTTTAGTGTTTGAAACGGCTAACGACCATAGAAACATAATAAAAGCCATAGAAACGAAATAACGACCATAGAATCGAATTAAAAGCCATAGAACAAAAATAACGACCATAGAACCCCAATTAACCTTATAACCAGCTCATTATTTTAACAGTAATTCTCATATTGATTATAAAACCTACATTTTGTACACTTAAATAAGCTAATTTTTAGAAAAGGTGAGACTAAAATGCGTATTTTATTAACTGGGCTAGAGGATGAACGCTTCATAAGACCACTACAACTTATTACAAATCTATTTTATGAAGAAAGCGAACTTTCCATCACAACTCTAGAACATCCAGATTTGATTATACATTTTATCTATAGCTATGAAAGCTCAGTTATTACCTCATATGCAAAGCTTTCTGAGGTTGAGACAGGTGCAATCCTCGAAGGAACCTTCCAAAAGGATATATCTAACTTCGACACTGAAAAAGAGTTATTCAAGCAAATTAAAAATGCTGTTTCACTTGTGTACGTTAAGGTATTACAAGACCTTACTGGTGTGATTCAGCCCTGGGGACTACTTACCGGTGTTCGACCAACAAAGCTTCTGCATAAAAAGATTCATGCAGGTATATCTCGAGAAGATGCGCATAAACAGCTGAAGGAAGATTACTTAATTACAGAGGAAAAGATTGAACTCATGCAGCACATTGTGGATCGCCAACTTACGATGGTTCCTGATTTATATAAACTTCAGAATGAAGTAAGTATTTATATTGGAATTCCATTTTGCCCGACAAAATGTGCATATTGTACATTTCCTGCATACGCCATTAACGGGAGACAGGGCTCAGTAAATTCTTTCTTAGGTGGCCTTCATTATGAGATGCGCGAAATGGGCCGTTGGTTAAAGGAAAATAACATTCCGATTACAACGGTTTATTATGGTGGTGGAACACCAACGAGCATTTCAGCAGAAGAAATGGATATGTTGTATGAAGAAATGTATCAGTCCTTTCCAAATGTCCAAAACATTAGAGAAATTACGGTTGAAGCGGGAAGACCAGATACCATTACGCCTGAAAAGCTCGAGGTTCTGAAAAAGTGGAATATCGATCGAATTAGTATCAATCCACAATCATATATCCAAGAAACGTTAAAGGCCATTGGGCGTCACCATACCGTCGAGGAAACAATTGAGAAGTTCCACCTCGCTCGTAACATGGGGATGAATAATATTAATATGGACTTAATTATTGGATTACCAGGAGAAGGTGTAGAGGAATTTAATTATACACTTTCAGAAACAGAGAAATTAATGCCTGAGTCCTTAACCGTTCATACGTTATCCTTTAAACGTGCATCTGAGATGACAAGAAATAAGGATAAATATAAGGTTGCAGATAGAGACGAAATTACAGAAATGATGAACAATGCATCAGCTTGGACGAAGGATCACGGTTATGTTCCATACTATCTATATAGAATGAAAAATATTCTCGGGAATTTAGAGAACGTTGGCTATGCACTGCCTGGGCAGGAAAGCATTTATAATATCATGATAATGGAGGAGCAACAAACCATTATTGGACTGGGCTGTGGTGCTGCAAGTAAATTTATAGACCCACGAACTGGGAAAATTACTCAATTTGCAAATCCAAAGGACCCTAAATCGTATAATGATAGTTTTATGGAATATACGGAAAAGAAAATCAAAATATTAGATGAGCTTTTTGCGGTACCTAGCTCCCGTTCTTAAGGACGGGAGTTTTTATTTTGTAGAAAATTTCCTTAAGTTATATGGAGGAAATTAGAAGAGAAAAAAGAAATTATATACTCAGAGAGAACATGAAACTGAAACTTAGTAAATAGGATAAAGAGTAACGAAAAGATTGGAGGAGAAAATATGTCTTCAGATATCAAACAGGTTTTTCTAGATCAATTTGCTGCTTGTCACGATGAACCAAATTGGTTTGTCCCACTTAATAAGGTTCTTGATGGGCTTACGGTCGAACAGGCAATGTGGAAGGAATCAAGGAACACAAATTCAATTTGGCAAATTGTTTCTCATTTAAGCTTCTGGAATGAACGATACTTACAGAGATTTAAGGAAGAACCAGTTGAAGAGACAAAAATTGAAAGCAATGACGATACGTTTACGTATAATGCAGAGGAAACTGTACAAGGCTGGGAGAGAGCTGTCGAAAAAGCAAATAATGTCATGCTCGAATGGAGAAAGGCTATAGCAGAGGCAGACGAAGATAAGCTGACTCAAGGAGTCCGATCAGGGACGAATGATCTGTGGAGTAAGACGCTTGCGAACATTATCATTCACAATGCGTATCATATTGGACAAATTCTTCAGATTAGGAAACAGCAAGGATCGTGGGACCCGAAAAACGGAGTACATTAATGGTAAAAAGGTATAGCAAGTGAGCTATACCTTTTTTACTACTTGCATTCAAGTAAATGTAGTCTATAAAAAAGATAGTTGCCTTATGTTTTTTCTTCAAGTGTTTATTAAGTTTAGAAAGGTATAGGTTACATGAAAAGAATCCTGTTATTTCTAATAGTCACTTTCATTCTATTTGTGGTATGGGGAAATCTATATCAAAATAACCTTGAATCTAGAGTGACGAAAATGAACATGACTGTATTAACAACAGAAAAAGAAAATAGTTTACTAGTCACCATTAAGCTAGAGGACAGTTTACCTCTATTCAGTAAAAATCGTTTTATATTTTTGAACCCAGAGCCAGACGTTTATAAAATTGACCGGGACTTTATCGATGAAAAATTAGAAATAGAACAGATACTGCACGAATCTGTCATTCTAAAAATAAATGAAAAGTCTAATGTATATCAAGTAAAATATAATATTGTTCCTGGAACAGAGATAGGAGATGATTCTATTAATATTACCTATGAATTACGCTTTTTAGATCAAATCTACCATAAATATTTACAATAGATTTTATATACCGATTTAGCATTGTAATAAAGTTTACAGTTTATCACCATAAAAAAATAGTAATACTAACAGGATTTTTCTTATCTAATGAGGAATTAATCAAGTACTGGCCCTCATAAAGATTAAACAGACTCGTTTTTTAAAAAAAAGATTGAAAGCGTTTTCCAAAAAATATAAAGGGGGATTTACATGTACGTTAGTATTGGTAAGCTGTTTGAACAAACGGTATTAAAGTTTCCAAAGAAAGAAGCGTTAGTTGATCGTACTAAGGGGAAAAGGTGGACATATGAGCAGTGGAATGAAGATGTTAATAGACTAGCAAATGCATTCATTGCTTCAGGTGTTGGAAAAGGGGATAGAGTGTCTACTTATCTTTTCAACAACAGTGAACTTGCTACTACTTTTTTTGCTTGTGCAAAGATAGGTGCAATTCTTAACCCCATTAACTTCCGTTTGAAATCACAGGAGATTGCCTATATTATTCGTGATGCTGATCCAAAGGTATTTTTATTTGAAAATATACTAGAACCAAATGTAGCTTCAATTGTACAAGACTTTCCTCAAACATCATTCTGGACAATTGAACATGAAACCCCTTCTTATGCTGTTAACTACTACGACCGAGTAAACAATGCTCCTACGACCACTCCACAAATAGATGTTTCAGAGTACGATATTTATGCCATCATGTATACCAGTGGAACGACTGGAAAACCGAAGGGCGTAATGCATCGCCATCGTGATATGGTTGAACAAAGTATGACATGTATTGCTGCAAAAAGACTTACACATAACGATCGCGGATTAGTAACAGCGCCCATGTTCCATTGTGCGGAGCTTCATTGCTGCTTTTTACCACGTGTACATGTTGGAGCAAGCAATATCATTATTCACCATTTTGATCCGAAGCTCGTATTGCAAACGATTCATGAGGAAGAGATCACAGTCTTTTTTGGAGCCCCAACAATGTGGAATATGCTCCTACAGGAAAATCTAGAAGACTATACTATTGCTTCATTGAGATTAGGACTATATGGAGCAGCACCTATGGCACCAGTCCTTGTAAAAGCATGTAAAGAAAAGCTTGGAGTCAACTTAATCCAAGCGTACGGAATGACAGAAATGGGTCCTGCGATTACTTTTTTAACGGAAGAGGACCAAATAACGAAAGCAGGCTCAGCTGGAAAAGCGTGCTTTAACCATGAGGTTCGCATCGTTCGACCAAATGAAAATGGTCCATCAGATCCTGAAGATAATTTACCACCGTTTGAAGTGGGGGAGATTATCGTTCGTGGCCCAAGTATGATGGTAGGGTATTTTAATCGGGACGAAGCTACTGAAAAATCACTGTTTAAAGGGTGGTATCACTCAGGAGACTTAGGGTACTTTGACGAGGATGGTTATTTATATGTAGCTGACCGTGTAGATGATATGGTCATTAGTGGTGGTGAAAATGTATACCCTCGAGAAGTAGAAGATGCTCTCTATGAACATGTCGGGGTTCTTGATGTTGCAGTGTTAGGAGAGCCACATGAAAAATGGGGCGAGCAGGTTATCGCGGTTGTCGTTAAAAAGGATCCAAATCTAACAGAAGAAGAGTTAGATACATTTTGTAAAAATAGTGATAAATTAGCAGATTATAAGCGACCTCGTAAATATATATTTGTTGAAGCATTACCACGAAATGCAAGTGGGAAAATTCAAAAATTCTTATTACGCCAACAGTTTGCCAGTGACCCAGCAAATGCATAAGAATAGGAGGCATAAGCATGACGGCACGTTATCTACAGGATGAGCATCATATTTTTCGTGATGCCTTCCGAAAGTTCCTAGAAAAAGAGGCATATCCATTTTTTTATGATTGGGAAAAGGATGGCATAATTCCTAGATCATTTTGGACGAAGATGGGGGAAAACGGATTTCTATGTCCGTGGGTAGATGAAAAGTATGGAGGTTTGCATGCGGATTTTGGATATTCAGTTGTCATAAATGAGGAGCTTGAAAAAGTTGGGGCAAGTATGGTGGGTATTGGACTTCATAATGATATTGTTGTCCCATATCTAAATGAGTATGGTACTGAAGAACAGAAGAAAAAATGGTTACCGAAATGTATTTCCGGAGAAATGATTACCGCCATTGCTATGACAGAGCCAGGGGCAGGTTCAGATTTGGCAGGGATTAAGACAACTGCTTTTAAAGATGGTGACCACTATATTGTAAATGGTCAAAAAACATTTATTACTAACGGCATTCATGCTGATTTAGTTGTAGTTGTTTGTAAAACGGACCCGAAGGAAAGGCATAAGGGAATCAGCCTATTAGTCGTTGAACGAGAGACTCATGGATTTACAAGAGGACGCAAGCTAGAAAAAATCGGCCTGCATTCACAAGACACTGCCGAGCTTATTTTTGAAGATGCGAAGGTACCTGCTGAAAATCTATTAGGACTTGAAGGCAAAGGCTTCTATTATTTAATGCAACAGCTTCAACAGGAACGGCTTATGGTTGCAATTTCTGCTCAAACGGCTGCAGAAGTTATGCTAAAACAAACAATTAAATATGTAAAAGAGAGAGAAGCCTTTGGGCAATCAATTAGTAAATTTCAAACTGTGCAATTTAGACTTGCAGAAATGGCAACTGAAATTGAGATTGGTCGCACATTTTTGGATGATTTAATTGAACAACATATTGCGGGGAAAGACGTTGTTACAAAAGTATCGATGGCAAAATGGTGGTTAACTGATTTAGCGAAAAAAGTAGCGTCTGAATGTATGCAGCTCCATGGTGGTTATGGGTATATGGAGGAATACGAGATTGCGAGAAGATATCGCGATACTCCAGTATCCGCTATATATGCCGGAACGAACGAGATCATGAAGACGATTATTGTAAAAAATATGGGGCTTTAAAGGAGATTCATGAGCTACAGGAGGGAGAGTCATTCAGATGTACCTTAATGGAATTTGTGTTCTTGACTTCTCTCAATATATTCCAGGGCCATATGCTACTCTTCGGCTGGCTGACTTTGGCGCTAGTGTTATTAAAATAGAACCTGCAGATGGGGAACTTGCACGTGGTGAAATGGGCCCTTCACAGGAGCGGGGCATAGTTTTTGAAGCAAATAATTCAAATAAACAAAGTATAACGATAGATTTAAAGACACCTAATGGCATCGAACTCGCAAGAAAATTAATTAAAAATGCAGATGTGCTTATTGAAAGCTTTCGTCCTGGTGTGATGAGACGGTTGGGACTTGATTATGAAAAAGCTAGGAAGGTGAATGAACAAATTGTCTATTGCTCAATCTCTGGTTATGGGCAATCAGGTGAGATAGCAACATTAGGCAGTCATGATTTGAATTACCTAGCTCTAACAGGTGTTTTATCCCAATTCAAGGACTACGAAGGGAAGCCAGTTCATCCTACCTTAACATTAGCCGATCATCTAGGGGGAATAGCTGCTTCGGAAAGTATTATTGCAGCATTATTTGCTAGAACAAAGACTGGTAGAGGAACGTATATCGATATTGCTCTAGTAGATGCATTAGTAGGTCTAATGAATAATCATTTCGTAAATGCCGAGAGAACCGGTTATCTACAAGGAATGTCGGCGCTAGCTGGTACAATTGTTTGTTATTCAATCTATGAAACAAGTGACGGTCGGTATGTTAGCCTTGGTGCACTTGAAAAAAAGTTTTGGGAGAATTTTTGTGCTGCATGCAACAAAATGGAGTGGTTACAAAAACAGTTTTCACTAGCAAAGGACTCAAATCCTACCTATGTACAAATAAAAGAACTATTTAAAAGTAAGTCTCTACAAGAATGGACTATATTTTCTGAGAGGGTAGATTGTTGTGTAGCACCTGTCCTGGAGGTATCAGAAGCTCTTGAAAGGTTTTCAAAGGAGCCGCGTCAATTCATTTCAAGAGATGCTAACAACATTCAGGTCGCGACGAGGTTTGAGAAAGGTCTGTTAGAAAGGCGTACGAAGGCACCTGCAAAAGGAGAGCATACCGAAAAAATTTTACAACAGCTCTTGGACGATTTTGACTCATAATCGTATGTGAATATCATTGAATTGGAGGAATGTATCATGATGAATGTACCATTGCTTGTATCATCAATGTTAGAACGTGCAGAAAAGTTTTTCCCTAAGAAAACTGTTGTTTCAAGAACTTCAGCTGGAATTGTAACACATACGTATAAGGAAATTGGAGAAAGAACGAGGAGACTTGCAAGTGCCCTTGAAAAATTAGGCGTGAGCAAAGGAGAGCGTGTTGGCACTTTGGCTTGGAACCACCACCGCCACCTCGAAGCTTATTTCGCCATTCCAGGTATTGGTGCTGTACTACACACAATTAATATACGATTATCACCTACACATATCTCTTATATTGTGAATCATGCGGAAGATAAGGTTTTGCTTATTGACGACGATTTATTACCACTACTAGAAAAAATAAAGGATGAACTGAAAACAGTAGTAGCTTTTATCATCATGACTGACAAGGAGAACCTGCCTGAAACAACATTAGAACCAATCTATCATTATGAAAAACTAGTAAGTGAAGGGGATCCTACGCATGCATTCAATAAAAATATTGATGAAAATGACCCAGTTGGAATGTGCTATACATCAGCGACAACGGGTAATCCAAAAGGAGTTGTGTACTCTCACCGTGGGGTCGTCTTACATAGTATGGCACTCGGTCTCGTTGATAACTCAAGCTTATCGGAAAATGATGTAGCTATGCCAGTTGTTCCGATGTTTCATGTGAATGCGTGGGGCCTACCATTTGCAGCAGTGTGGTTTGGTACAACACAGGTAATGCCAGGTCCATACTTTACCCCAAAAGTAATTGCGGAGTTGATTGAGTCACAAAAAGTAACGATTACCGCAGGTGTACCGACAATTTGGTTAGGTTTATTAAATGAGCTTGAGCAAGGCAATTATGATACATCAAGCCTAACACGTATTCTATGTGGAGGATCAGCTGCACCAAAAGGGCTAATTAAGGCCTTTGAAACCAAATATAAAATTCCTTTTATCCATGCATATGGAATGACGGAAACGACACCACTCGTTGTTTTGTCACGTCTAAAAAGTTACCAGCATGACCTATCAGATGAAGAAAAGTTAGAAATTCGCTCAAAACAAGGATCACTTGTTCCAGGTGTTGAAATGAAAGTTGTTGGACCAGACGGTGAAGTAGCTTGGGATGGAAAAGAAATGGGTGAACTTTTACTACGAGGAAATTGGATCGCTGATGAGTATTACCGTGATGAACGCTCCAAGGATGCCTTTAATGATGGGTGGCTCCATACCGGAGATGTGGTTACAGTTGATGAAGAAGGAATTGTAAAAATTGTGGACCGTACCAAGGACTTAATTAAAAGTGGTGGAGAATGGATTTCGTCTGTTGATATTGAAAATGCACTTATGGCTCATGAAGCAGTATTTGAAGCGGCAGTTATTGCAGTTCCGCATGAAAGATGGCAGGAGCGCCCAATCGCATGTGTCGTTTTAAAAGAGGCGGCGAAAAAAGCTACGACCAAGGAAGAGCTTTTTGAATTTTTGAAACCACAGTTTGCTAAATGGTGGATTCCAGACGATATTGTCTTTATGGATGAGATTCCAAAAACGTCCGTAGGAAAGTTTTTAAAGAGAGCGTTACGTGACAAACTAAAGGAACATCTCTCTCAAATGAAGTAATGAAACGGCCATCCAGAAAGTGTGGGTGGCCCAAATTGTTAGAAAATTATTTATATTATATTCATATAATTGTATAATAAGGAAAAGAATTTATAGGAGGTAGTATCATGTCAACTCAACAGGCTGAAACAGTGTTTCTCCATATTAATGAAAGAGTCGCCCACCTTACCCTCAATCGTCCACAGGCGTTAAACGCAATGGATGTAGCAATGCTTAACGAACTCGTACATAAATTAAAAGAAATAGCGTCTAATGAAGATGTTGATGTTTTGGTACTGTCAGGAAGTGGCCGTGGTTTCTCTTCAGGTGGAGATATTAAAACCATGCTAAGCTCTACCGATGAAAGTGGGTTTGGTCCAGTAATGGATACCATTTCAGAATTAATGACAACGCTTTACTCAATGCCAAAACTAGTTATCAGTGCGATTCACGGTCCAGCAGCAGGTCTTGGTCTTAGCTTTGCTCTTTCAGCTGACTATATTATCGCAGATAGACAATCGGTTTTGGCGATGAATTTCATTGGAATCGGCTTAATTCCGGATGGCGGTGGCCATTTCTTCATGGAAAGAAGATTAGGAGAATTCAAGGCTAAACAAGCAATCTGGGAAGGGAAACAGATGTCTGCGGAAGAAGCATTGGCAATTGGTTTAATTGATGAGGTTGCTGGAGAAGATTTACAGGGTACTGTACTAAACAAGGTCGGAGCTTGGTTAAAAAAGCCTGTAAAAGCAATGATCCAAACAAAGTCTATCTATAGCGAGTTACATCTTCCAGAGCTGAAAAAAGTATTAGAATTAGAAAAACGTGGTCAGCAAGTTATGAGACATACAGAGGATCATCAAGAGGGAATAAGAGCATTCATTGAAAAAAGAAAGCCGATTTTTATGGGCAAATAATATTATAACTGAGAGAAGGTGTCCAAAGGATTTTTGGGCACCTTTGTTGTGCGCCCGGCATGGGTGCAGTCTATAGGGTGAAAGTCCCGAGCCATGAAGGCAGTAGTAGTGGTTAGCTT
>JBLKRX010000060.1:0-18145 GCA_047608075.1 Ferdinandcohnia humi | reverse complement strand
TGATACTAATCGATCGAGGACTTAACCAAATCTTATTTCATGAATGTGTGAATGTTATCTAGTTTTGAAGGAATGAATTTCCTATTGATTAATCTCGTAAAGAGATTATAATAGAAAATGTTCTTCAAATAGTCTAGTGATGATGGCGAAGAGGTCACACCCGTTCCCATACCGAACACGGAAGTTAAGCTCTTCAGCGCCGATGGTAGTTGGGGCATTGCCCCTGTGAGAGTAGGACGTCGCTAGGCATACGTTCCGCAGTAGCTCAGTGGTAGAGCTATCGGCTGTTAACCGATCGGTCGCAGGTTCGAGTCCTGCCTGCGGAGCCATGCTTCCATAGCTCAGCTGGTAGAGCACTTCCATGGTAAGGAAGTCACCGACCGTTCGAGTTAAAACCTTGGAAGGACAAGGCTTCAAACTGTTTTTAGTTAAGTGGTCAAGTTAAGACCCTTCACAGTTTAAAGCTCACGACTTTACAGCTCGTACAAGATTACATATTCAGAGCCACTTTTCTGGTGATTAAATTCACTAAGGAAGGTGGCTCTTTTTGCTATGCTTATAAGATTCGCTATGAAAGAATTTTTGTCAGAGAAAGAATATGAGAACTTATCAAAGAACACTATCTCAGCTTATCAAATGTTGTTTGATGACTTCTTGAGCTGGACTGAAAAGGAAGGCTTCTCAAGGGTCACTGAGCTGACCACAAGAGTTATTAAAAACTATCTCACCCTTTGCAAGACTGAAAAGGGAAACAACCCCACAAGTCTCAACACAAAAAGGAGACAGTTCCGAGCTTGGTTCAACTTCCTTGTTCAAGAGGATATTGTTGAGAGCAACCCCACAGACCCTATAAAACGAGCTAAAGAGGATATTCGTATTAAGACTTTCACAGATGAGGAAGTCAAAGAAATTCTCTCCCACCTCAGAAGAACAAAAAGAAGGGAGGACACTCTCTTTGCTGTTCGCAACTACACAATTTTTCTCACACTTATTGGAACTGGCTTGAGAGCTTCAGAATGTACTGGTTTGAAATGGTCTGATATTGACCTCATTAACCGCACTTTGAAGGTCTTTGGTAAAAACAGAAAAGAGCAACTTGTTCCACTCTCAGAGGTGTTAGTCAAGGAGCTGGCTTTCTGGAGAGAATACTGTCTCAGCCACTTTAATGGTGAGCTGTCTCAATATGTATTTGTCAACCAAGGAAACAAACAATTTACTGTAAATGGTCTCAAGTGCTGGTTTAAGCGTCTGGCTCAAATAATGGACTTTCCAGAGACACGCTGTTCAGCTCACTCTTGCAGACATTACTTTGCAAAGAGCTGGATTACTTCTGGAGGTGACATTTCAACGCTCTCCAAAGTGCTCAGACATACAAGCATAAAGACAACTGAGAAGTATCTCCAGTTCTGGGGGAATGAAGTCTCTGAGGATAACGACAAATTCAACCCACTCAACAAAATAAATATTTAAGGAGGTGCTGAGCTTGGGGGATGAAATAAACAAGCAAGCCATTCTCAATATGTATTCAATGGGTTTTACTGTTGAGGAAATAGCTGTTTTATTCGAGTATTCAACCAGAGAAGTCATAAAAGCACTTGAGAACGACAAATGAGGGAGCTGGTTCATTATGTTGAAGGTTCTTATTTCTAATGATTCGCAGAAGCTCAGAAAGCAAGCTGAAGCTCTGAAGTATCTCATTGAGACAGACACCAACGAGAAAGACAAAGCAATTCACGCTGAAGCACTGGAAGCCATTGAGAAGTCATTAAAAAATACTTAAAAGCAAAATAAAAGGAGCTACCTCTCAAAGTTTGGTCGCTGAGAAGAGGTAACTCCATGACAAAAACTGAAGGGATAACCCTCCAAGGCTCTATTTTACCACAAGGAAGGAGTCTTACTCAAGGTTGTTCCTCTTTTATTTATGGAGGAAAAATGAAGCAATTAAGACAATATGAGACCTTTGAAAGCGTCTCTGATATGGACAACTTTATTGGTGAAGCTCTTGAGGTTTTGGAGCTTGTTGAACTTGATAGAAAGCTCTTGAGGTTGCTGGCTGGTCATTCTTGCAAGTTTGTGGGTGTTAGCTTTCTCAAGGTTCAAACAATGGCTGACACTCTTGAGGTGAGTTACAAGACAGCTCAGAGAGCTTTGAAGCGTCTCAAGGACATTGGAATAATACAAAGAGTTAGACAGCTAAGAGCTGTTTCTGGTGGCTTTGGAAGCTCTTTGACTATTATTAGACCTATCGTTTTGACCTATCGAACAGAAGCCACTGAGCCAGCTCCAGAGGGGTCTGAGAAGGTCTCCCAGAAGAGCGAAACATTCTTTCTTAAAGCATTTCAAAAAGATATTAAAACCATACGACAACAAGAAGAATTGGACTATACATATTTAGAGGAATTTGTTCCTCAAGAGTTTATACAAACAGCTAAACCTTTTGTAAGTGCTCAAGAGGTGTTCTCCCTCTGGGGGAAAGTGCAAGTTGTCTCCAAGAGGGTTGCTCCAGCTGTTATTGAGATTCTTGAGCCAGCTATAAGAGCGTTTAAAGCTTCAGTGTTGGCTTATAAGTCCAGAAGGGTGAAGAAGAGCTTTGGAGCTTACTTCTGGGGAACACTTACTGGAGTTTTCTCTGTTGAGCAAAGGAGAAGAAACCTTGAGAGCTTACCTTTTCATTATGACTGGTTGAATAATTAAAGTTACAACGCCACACCATTGGTATATACAGAGTATATAATCCCTCCAATCGAGCATTTTTATTTAAGCTGTCTTTCCTTTGGTGTGCTTATATCTGGCATATACCCGAACGAGCTACCAAGGTGGAATTTAATCGAGCACACGAAAAAGCACAGCTGAAGAGCTTGGCTTCCTTGGTGGACTTCTTGGGGAACTGGCAAACGTTCTGGAATGGTGGACACTGGAGAGCTGGCAACTAATGAGGAACGATAAGAGACAAACAATAAATAAAAGAGAGACTGTCAGCTAATATGTTGAGTCTCAGAATGTTAGCTCCAAGAATGTTAAGTAAATAAATATTGAGACAGAAAAAAGGAGTTGTCAAAATAGCTCCAGCTTGTCAGTGTGTTTGTTGAGCCAGCTTGTTTGTTGGAACTTGTTAGTTGTAGCTTGTTGGTAGGTATGAGGGAGGAAAAGAGCTTGAAAGGTTGACTCAAGGGGTTGACTCCAGAGGAAGCTCAAGAGGGAGCTAATGAGGTGAAAATACTAAACCTCCATGTCCTCATGGTCAATTCTGAGTTTTCAGCAACCAGACCTATTTTTCAGTATAACGAACACAAGAGCCACCTCCAGAGAACAGCTCCAGAAGCTCTCCCTCAACGACTGACCACAGCAAAGCTCCAGCTCCAGAGGAAGCTCTTGAGGAAGCCAGAGAGACGGTCTCAAAGGTCACTCTGCAAGTTGTGTACTATAAGCCAGCAATGAGACAGCAAACAACCCAGAGCAACCCTCAAGCGTACCCTCTCAGACCCTCCAGAGTGGATTCTGAGGAACAGTATAGTAAGCGACACCCAAAGACCCAGCTCACAAGACAAAGACCAAGAGAAGCCAGCTCAGAAGCTTCAGCTCATATTCATTTATTATGATTCAGTGGTATTGGAATATAGAGGACACCTCAAGAGAGCCACTGAGAAGGACACAGAAGAGCTTTCTCCAAGAGTCAACCAAAGAGACTCAGCTCCAGAGAGCAACGCTGAGAAGGGAACTGGAAAGCTCCCAGCTCTATGTCATGAATATTGATTCTTGGGAATTGCACTTTAGAGGTCACTTCTGGAGTCAACTCTCTCAGCTCCATGCTCAAGAGTACCGCTTCAGAGGAATTGGACTGTACATGACACCCACTGAGGACACCTCAAGAGCCACTCTGAAGAGACCACTTTACTTGCTGGAACAGCTACTCCAGACCACTTCTCTCACGCTTCCAAAAGAGGAAAGCTGATATAGAGCCATTCTTCAGACCCCTTTCCTTGTAGAGAAGAGGTTTAGAAGGTCTCTGGAGAGCTACCTCAAGAGCTACCTTGAGAGGTCAACCGCTGGAGCTGGTACGATACAGCACACCTCTGGAGCTACACTGGAGAGGATAGCAAGGGAGAGCCAGCTCAATGTTTTATTATATCTTTGTTCTGAGGTGCTACCTTCTGAGTGATACCACAAGAGCCAACACTGGAGCACACACTGAAGAGAGCCAGCTCAACACACCAACACAAGAGAGCTGACACTTGAGAGGACACCTCAAGAGCTGAGCACATAGCTGAGACCTCACAGCTTCCTCTCTGAGCTTGCTCAAGAGATTCTTAATGGTTTTATATTCAAAGACACTAAAACGCTTGAGAGAGCCTTGTGAGAGCTTCTCTGGAGGTTGCTGGTTCATAGTGCAAACCGAGCTGAAAATTCTGAGCATAGGGGGGTATCTCACACACACATAGTGCCAAATTTACAAACTATAAAAATAGAAACTTCCTTGTAAGTTCCTTCCAGTCAGCTCCCTCTGGAGGTCACGCTCTGAAGCTTTCACCTCACACCTACCACCCCCAAGCTCAACAAGGGGAGAGGACTCTGAAAAGCCAACTCAATTTTTTATAAAAATTTTTTCTCCAGAAGTTCCGTTCTGGTGCAAACCCTTGAGAGAGCCAGCTCTGAAAAATACTTCTTGACTAAAACTGTTATAGTGTGTTATAATAAACTGTTATAGTTTTACTTGTATAACTGTACTAATCAATTATTTTCAAACTGTTATAGTCTGTTATAGTTTTCACCTCTGGAGCTTCACTCTTTTGGTCGCTGTCTCAAGGGTCATTCAAGTGCTTTTCTCTGGTGGTTATCCACAAAAGTTATTCACACAATTATACACACCCTTGAAGCCAGTCGTATCAAGTTATCAACACACTTATACACATTATCCACAGCACCTACTAATAAGGTTATACTAATAAGTTTAACTAATAAGCTATCTCAATATATAACTAATATATTTAACTAATAAGGTTACAACTCATTATTAACTAATATATTTAACTAATAAATACAACTCATATTTATATCTAATATATTTAACTAAGTAATACTAATAAGCTTAACTCATTAGATACAACTCATTTATATTTTAATTATTACTAAGAGGTTATACTCCAGAGGTGAACTAATAAGCTGACAACTCCTTTTTATGATTATATGTTTTAAAGAGTTGTACTCCAGAGGTTCACTAATAGCTCCCCAAAAAGAAAAGACCCAAAATAAAAAGTAGGTGTCGAATAGATTCCCTTTGAGACGGTCAATAAAAATAAATGTGAGTTGTCGCTCCAGAACAGCAAAAGAAAGTCCTTGAGCTGGTATCATAAGATATAAGAGTAAACTTTTGATGATAAGTGCTCTCACGCTTACTCTCCCAAGGCTTGAAGTCGCTTTTAATAGGTGCAAGATATGATACTGAAGGGGTCGAATAGGTGCAAGATATGATACTGAAGCTCAGTCAAAAATGAAAATAAGCTCCCTTTGAGCTGGCAACTCACAAGAAGCCACCAGAAGCCTTCAGAGCGTCTCTGAGGTGGTTCTCCCTTGTTACTCCCTTCAGAGCCAGCTTAAAAAGCAATATAAGCCATTCTGGAGCTTCTGAGAGCCATATAAGAGCCAGACAAACACCCCAGCTGAGACCTCGCAAGAACACCAAATCAATTCTAAGGGGTCTGAGAGCTTCTCTAATCAATTTTAAGCTTTGAGTGGTACAAATACCTTACCCAGACCCTCAAAACGTCTCACAAGCCATTCTGGAGCTTCTGAGAGCTATCCCAGACCACTTAACTAACCAAGCTTGACAAAAAGACTCTTCATGTGTTAAAATATTTGTTTATCCCTAAAACCCCTCAGAAGGCTTTCTAAGCGATTTTAAGAGCTGGAGGGTAAAACACCTTACCACACCCCACAAAAACGATTCTGAGCCATTCTGGAGCTTCTCAGACGTATTCAAAACAATTTCACTCACTCGGAAAATACATAAATCAATTTTAAGCCACTCAGAAAGCTCTCTAAGCGTTTTTAAGCTTTGGGGGTTATAAATAAAGACCTTCAGAGGGTACTCAAAAGCTCTCAGAGAGGATTCTGGAGCGTCTGGGGATAACTCTATTCGCAAAAGGAGTTATACTTTCCCCCACGCTCACCAAAAGGGAACGTCACAGCAACCCAAAGGAATTAAGTGAAACCAAGAAAAATTCTTTTGAGACGGAAACTCAGTGATAACAAGCTTTCATAGAGTTTTCACAAATTGTAATAAAACTGTAATATTTAGACCTCAAACAGCTGTAAGCTTTGGGAGAGTAAGCTCCAAGGTTATTTATAGGAACAACTGTTCGTCAACGCTTGGCGAATATTATATAGTGAGGGTTACTTTTTTGGTGAACAAATAATTTACAAAAGCAAAATATTTTTTTGAAGCTCTTCAAGCCTTGGGAACATTGGATTTATTGATAAAATAGAACGGTTGTTCGTCAACACTACTGGCACATTATAGTTAGAGGGAGTCACAAGCAAGCCATATTCTTTATGAAGGGTGTTTGACTGAGCTTGTTATATTTTTATGACAGCGGATAAACAGCCAGCTGTTAGATATTATTGAGAAGTTGTCACAGCACCTTGATATATTTTATTGAGAAGCTGTCACAGTGCTTTGTTATATTTTTTTGAGAATGATTGTTACTCTTTTGTTTATATATACAAAAATGAAACACTATAACAGATTATCAGAGCTGACTGATACAGCTCACAAATATAGACTATAACAGTTTAAATGGGGGAGAGAAAGAATGAGGGAACTAATGAGACAATACCAAGAGGGAAAAAACAGAGAGGTTATTGAAAAGGTTTTAAAGCTTGTTGAGACGGACTTAAAAGAATTTAGATACAAAGGTGAAGCTCCAAAGGAAATTGATGGGTTGTTCTTCATTGCTTACCGTATTAGAGCTTTTATGTTGAATAACTGTCTCAAGTGGACTAAAGCCAAGAACTTAACTGAGAAGAGCTTCAGAGCTGACGACTACAACGAATTACAAGGGTATATTGAAGGACTTTACGAAAACAGTCACTTTTGTGAGCTGAACGAATACGGAAAGCCAGAAGTTTTTTATTCAGAGTTTGACGCTGACAGCGTTGAATATGATGAGTACGACTTCAACTTTGCTGAGATTCGACAAAACAACTTTACTTCTATTAGAAATAATTTTGATGAAGTAGCTTCAATTTTCCCTTATTCATACGTCAGAGTTATTGAGCTGACAAGAAAGTTTGAGGACTTGAGAATTGAAAGTGAAGAATTTCAAACTCTATATAAGGAGGTGAAGAGTGAGCACCTTCCAATGTTTATTGAAGCTCTTGAGATTGGACTTCAGAAAGTTGACCTCTCAAGGACTGATAAGGAAATTGTTAAGTTTGTCAACAAGGTTATGCTCACTCAATTCATTAAAATGCTGAGAAATAAAACTGGTGAAGTTCGTATTTATGATACGCAAACGAAAAAAGATATTTTTGTAAAACCAAAGTTTGGAGTAAACGCTGGAGTTTTGCTGATTGGTAAAAGCTCACAAAGCGTTGAGAAGTTTGAAAGACACCTTACTAAGAAGCAATACGCTTTTATTACTGAGGTGCTTGCTGTTGTTGAAGAGGACTTAAAGAGTGAAAATGTTCAAGCTTTTAAATGGAACAAAGACGGAAGTCCAAAAGTAAATAAAAGCTATTTAGCTGGAAAGGTTGGAAAGAGTGAAGCCAACTTCAAGCAGACCCTCAAGAGAGTTGAGAAAGCCATTCATGAAAATTGGAATAAATAACACCAAGGAGAACTTCTGATGAGGTTCTCTTTTTAAATTATTTTAGATTTTTTTTTTTTTTTTGATAAGGATTATAAAAATGTTACTCTTTTGGGATACATTTTATTTTATTAGTGTAAGGGGAAAACGCAAGAAGTTTTCACACCTTTGGACTCTCTTGGTTTCACCTCATTACACACTCCTTTTATTCATAGTCTGTATATACAGCTTGGAGCTGGCTGAAAATAGCTCCTACTAAATCAGCTCTCTTTCCTCAGAGAGAGCACCTCGAAAGTATTGTTTAACAATTCTTTCTCCCAGAGCTGGGGTTGAGAGTTTGCAACGACTCAGTGAAAGCTGACGAGCGAGCCTCCCAGCACTTAATAACATTTAAGTTTTTTCTGTTTACTTTAATCATTTTAGTTTTTTCATAGTGTTTCCTCTCTGTTGAAGCTGGCTCATTGCTGGCTTATTTGTTTGGAGAAAAACACATGAAAAACTAAAAAATAACTTATTGGAGGTAAAGCCATTGAAAAAGGTTGAGTTGAACACAAAAGCTTTGAGAGAGCGAAAAGGCTTGAGTCAAGCTGAGCTTGGAAAGCGAATTGGAAAGAGCCAGCAACAAGTTTATGTCATTGAAAATGGTGGCACTGTCAAGCTTGATGTTTTAGCCAAACTTATGGAGGTTCTTGATTGTGACATTTCAGATTTATTCGTTGTATATGAACAGATTAAATAAAGAGAGAGGATGAGGGAGGAAACACTATGAAAGAATTAAAAGTATTAACTATGAAAAACGGAACAAAACTTATTGAGCTTGACTCAATAGAAACCAAGTACGGAAGAAAAAGAGGGATTCTCTTTAATGATGTTGTTGCTCTTGAGTGTACTACTTGCAAAGGTGGCTTTTTACTTGGAAGCTTCCACAAACAAAAGCAACTGAAAATTGGTGTCAAAAATGCTTGTAAGACTTGTAGGGTTGAAGAAAACAAGAAAAGCAACTCAAGCTTAATGAAAAAAGCTTCTCACCAGAATTGGAGAGCCAAGCAAGCTGGGAGAGTTGCTGACCTAACAACTCAAGACGTTGAAAGGCTCTATGAACTGGCAACCAAAAAAGTTGTTTGCTGTTCGATTACTGGAAAACCACTTCAAAGACCAGTGCTTGGACACTTGAAACCAGTTGAGGAAGCTGGCTCAACTTTAACAAACTTAATTGTCATAAGCCAAAAAGTGAATAAGCTTCAAGCCAGTAAGGACATATTCCAGTGGCTATTGACTGAGAAAGCTCAAGAGGTTGTTGATATTGAGACGGTCAGAGAAACGGTTGAAAAGCTGGCTGACTTGAGAGAGGTAACTCCAGAAGAGTTATTAAAAGAGCACTTGAGCAAAAAGCAAATAAAGGAATTTATGAAAATTTACAACTAAGGGAGTGAGCGACACGCTCAGGAGGACTTTAAAAAATGGCAACGGGAAAAGAATTGTTGAATGGTTCAGTTAGTGAGCTGGTTCTTGCTGGTGGAGAAGTTAAGCTCCCTTCAAGAGTACGCTCAGATGAAGCATACAAAAGAAAAGTAAGTCAACAAGACCCAAGAGGTTTTGTCCAAGTCAAAGATGGAGGGGTGAAGCCAGTGAGCAAAACTTTAACGCTGACTCAAGCTGGAACTTTATTGAGTTTGATTGCTTATGTTGGAGACGCTGAAGGAACTTTGATTCACAACGGTGAGAAACTTGGAGCTGAGAAGCTTTCAAAGCTGTTGGGAGTTAGCAAAAGAAGCATACAAACAAATATTTCAGAGCTGGTCAACTTTGGTTATGTTCTGGCTCACAAGGAAGGTAGAAAAGTTTATTACTCAGTGAATGGAAAGCTTGCACTGAGAGGAAAGAAAGCTGAAGAAGGATTCTTCTCAAAGGTTTACATTGTTAAGCTGAGAGAGCTTTCCAAGAAGCTGACACCTCAAGAGCTTGGCTTGCTGTTCAATATGATTCCATATTTCAATACAAGGTATTACACGCTTTGCAGAAACCCTTATGAACTTGACCCTTCAAAGGTTGAGCTATTTGACAGAGAGCGATTCGCTGAGGAAATTGGAGTTTCCTTGGTACAAGTGAAACGCTTGATAACCAACCTAATGAAGAAGCAAGCTCTTGTTGGGATTCGTACTTGTAGAACAGCGATTATTATAACACCAAAGCTGGTGTCAAGACAAAATAAGTTCGTTGAGCTTGAAGAAGTCACTGACATTATTGGCAATGAGCTGAACGTGAGGGAGAGAATGGAATGGTAAATGAATTTAACTTCAACTTGGTTGAAGCTCTTGAGGGAACTGTCTATTGGTATTCTGTTGAGCTGAGCGAGTGTGTGAGAGAAATGAAAAAGCTCACAGACCCAAAAGAGCTGGAAAGCTATAAGGAAGAAAACTTTTATGGATTGCTTCAGAATGGCAACCAGATGAGAGAAGCTCTTGAGACAGCCAAAGAAATTGAAGCTCTTGAAGAGTACAAAAAGCATTTTGACAGCTTCCAAAAAGCTCTTGAGAATTGCTTATACAAAGGACAGCTCAAAGAGTTTGAAAAAGAAGCTCACGCTCTCAGCATTTTCATTGATGGTTATTATTTAGATAACACTGGAATGGCTCTCGGTTGGAGTACATTCTTCAGAGAAGAGCTTAACGCTGTTCGTAGAATTGTTTAACCCAGCTCAATAGAGCTTTGAATAAAAGTAACAACCCCAGTTCTTCTGAAGTGGGTTATTTGGCATTAAAAAAAAAAACTATTAAAAAACAGGAGTGATTTGAAGATGAATTTACTAAACGTATTCAAAACAAAAACTAAGACGGTTGAAACTAATGGAGCTAAGCTTCAGAAAGCACAAGAGGAACTTGGACAGTTACAAACTGAGGTAAGTCAAAAGACAACTCAGAAAGGTCAGATTCAACAAGCCTTGACTGTTGTCAGTGCAAACTTGGTAATTGACCCTAAAGACGCTGAAGCAACCAAAAAGAAAGCTCAAGCTGAAAAGAAGCTTGCTGAGCTAACAACTGAGATTGGTGAACTTAATGGGAAAATTACTCAAGCCACTGAGAAGGTCTCTGAAGCTCAAAAAGCTGTTGCAAAAAGTAAGGGTGAAGTATTCAAACAAGAACGAGTGAAAGAAGCCACAGCTGTTAAGGTAGCTCACAAGCTTGCTCAAGAGTTTAACGGATTCAAAGAAGGAACAGCCTTCAACTCTCAAGATTGGACTGACTGGGCTTCAGCTTATGGCTACCCAGTGAATAACGAGCGTGTTATTTCTCCACTAATTGGAGCTACTAACAGCTACCACAAGAAAATTGTCAACAACAATGAAGTTATTCCAGTGCTAAGAGCTGAGAAAGAGGAAGTTGAAAAGCTGTCTCAAGAGAAAGCTGATGAGCTGACTCAGAAGGTCTTTGCTTATGCTGAAGAGCTTCTGAAGGCTGAAGGTATTGAGCTGAAAAAGCGTAACTGGTAATTGACTGAGGGGAGCTGAGAAGCTCCTTCTCTCCTTGATTTAAAAACAATATTTTTCGAGGTGACTACTAATGAGGAAAGGGAGTGTTAATTTATTCGTTTTACAAATGGAACAAATGAGAAGAGATTCTGAACAAAGAGCCAAGTTGGACTGGAAGCTCAGAGAGCTGGAAGAAAAACAAGCTCAAGTAAGCTCAACGCTTCAGATGATACAAACAAGGCTTCAGCAAAGAGGTGAACAATGATGGAACAGACGATTAAAAACAATTACAGAAGCTTGCTGAAAGAGTACCACTTGACAAGTGACTACTTCCACGCAACTGGAGAAGCCAGACTCTTCAGCTTTGCTCTGGAGAACTTATGTAAGTTTGAGCTGAGAATTATTCAGCTTTGGTCAGAGAACGAGCTGGCTCAAATGCAAGAGGAACTTGTTCAAGAAGGAATTGAAATGGTCTAAGACTAACAAAAAAACTAATGAGGTGAATGGATTATGTTGAATGAAAAAGAAAGCAAGCGACTGAAGGAAATTATTGAGAAGGCACTGAGTAAAGACCAAGGCTCACTAAGTGCTCAAGAGGTGAAAGAGCTTCAAGGGTTACTCAAAAAGCTGGAAGCCGAGAAAGCCAAGAAGAAAGCTGACAAAGAAAGCTTGAGTGAAATTATTTCTTGCTCAATGGACATTGCACTTGCTAAGACAGCTCTGAAGGAGAATGAGTCAAAGAAGTTCAATGAGCTTCCTCTCAAAGACAAAATAAAAGCTTTGAATGAACAGCTTGATAAACTCAACAACTCAGACGTTATGAAGAAATTCTCCAAGGAGCAAGCTGAGAAGCAAGAACAAAAAGACTTTGAAAATTTTTACGCTGAACACGCTAAGAAGTACGGTTCAGATATGTTCTCAGAAGTCAATGAGAGAGACATTGAAGCTGACTCTCAAATGAGTGATGAGGACAAAGCTTTCTATGAGGATTATGTGAAGCGTGTTGGTGGCTCTTCAATATAAAAACTAACTGGGGAGATTGCTGAGAAGCGTCTCCCTTAAACGTACCACTGGAGGTGAAAACGGATGGCAAGACCACACAAAAATAAACTTCCAAAGGAAGTTCAAGAAGCTGTCAAAGCTCTTGAGGGAGCAACTGACCAAGAGGACATTAAGCAACTCAAGAAGGTCATGAAGAAAACAGCTTCAATTTGTGGAGCACTTAAAAAGAATGGCACTGTTTGTCACAGACAACCTTGGATTAACCCAGATGGGTCAACTAATGGGAGATGTGCTTCACATAGTGGAAAATATTCTGGTCAAAAGACCGAGGAAGGGAGGTTGAGAAGCTTGGCTAATTTAAACCCAAAAGCAAGGCTTATTCATGGAATGTATTCTGAGACGCTCAAAGAGCAACTCACAAAAGAGGAAGCTGAGTTTTATAACGCAATGGTTGACGAGTTTTGCGAGAAGTACCCAGAAAGTGCTGACCTTGCAAACTTGAACTTGCTTCACAGATTCAGCATTAACACCATTAAGACAATGAGAATGGAGTCTGTTGACTTTATGAAAGAGTCTAAGTCACAGAACAGCTTTGAGTCTATGATTCTTCGATTCGCTGAGACTCTTGGACTTAACAAGAAGTTTAAGGACAGCAAAGAGAATAAAGATAACAAGTCAGACATTAGTCTTGCAATGTTATTCGATATGCCAGAAGAAAAGGAATAACCAAGGAGGTGAACAGCTTGGAAGCTTCAAAGGTTCTTGAGGTTTATTCTGAGCTGTCAACGCTCTTGGAGTTGCTGACAGCAAAGTATAACCATTATAAGGAGCTATACTCTCACGCTAATATGGAGAAGCGAGAAGAGGAAGCTATGGGGTTTTACTGGGAGATGAGAGACACTGAGGAACAACGTCAAAAAGTTGCCACTCTCAGAGGTGAAGTCATTAAGCTTCACCCAGATTACCCAGACTTTGAGAAGGTGTTCAATAGCACTGTTCGCAAAGCTGAGACGCTTCTCAACGAAAACAAATGATTAAAATGAGCTGAAACCTACTGGAAAGGAGACGCAGAAGCCACAAGGTGGAGTCAAACTCTCTGGGGGTTTTATCTCTCATCAAAGCTCAAGGGAGCTTAAAACACTTCAAAGGGGGTTGGTTGTTTGAAAAACGTCAAGAAGGTGAACGTCTGGAAGCTGGGTCACAAAAGCTTTATTTTCATAACACCCCAGAAAGGGAAAGCTGAAGAAGTTAAAGACAACCTTCAAGAAATTGCTGATACAGTTAAAGCTATGGAGGAATATGAAGAAGTTTTTAAAAATACTGGAGTTTCTTTTGTTGCTGTTGAGGAAGAGGGTTGTATAGTGGACTTCAAAGAGGGTCGCTTGGTTAATAACTGAGCTGGCTCTCTTTTTTTTAGCGAAATATTAACTATTGTTTGACCTTTACTTATGTTTAGCTTATGATAATCATAAGAGCTTCATAAGAACTTCATAAGTTAAAATAAAAAGGAGATTATTCAATGGAAGATGATAAATTATTTTGCTCGTACTATACCAAATCAGAATACATAACTGACTATATGACCAAAATGCTTGACTTTAACAAAGACCACCTTATTTTAGAGCCTTCTGCTGGTGATGGTGTTTTTGTTGATGAATTGCTTAAACGTCAACCAAGCGTTAATATTACCGCTTATGACCTTAATCCAAAAGCAGTTGAGATTTTAAACAGCAAATATAAGGATTTCCCAAACGTAGAAGTTATAAATTCAGATACGTTGCTTGACGTTAATCTTGATATGCTGGTTTTTAATAATGGGTATTACGATAGGGTAATAGGGAATCCACCTTATGGAGCTTGGCAAGATTATGAAAAACGTGCTAATTTAAAAAACCTTTACAAAGGATTTTATGTAAAAGAATCATACACCTTATTTTTATTGCGTTGTGTATCGTTATTGAAAGAAAACGGTAAATTAACCTTTATCATTCCAGACACTTTTTTGAATCTCCATATGCACAACAAACTAAGAGAATTTTTACTCTTGAACACTAAAATACAAGAAATTTTAATGATACCTTCAAGCTTTTTCCCAGGTGTAAACTTTGGGTACTCGAATTTAACCATTATTACTGTTCAAAAAACTACTAAAGATGAAGCTTTAAAGAACACTATAAGGATTGTTCGTGGACTGAAAAAGGTATCTAACATTGAAGATATTACTAATGGAAGTAACTTGGAAAAATATCTTGTTGAAGATATTTCACAAAGGGAAATATATGAATCAGTTGATATGGCATTTTTAATCAAAGCTGGTAGTGAGATTAGAAATTTAATTAATAACTCAGAAGTTACTCTTGGTGATTTGGCTGATTGTGTAACTGGTATCTATACTGGGAACAACAAGGAATTTTTCAAAGTAGCCAGTTCCGAGGTTAGAAACCCAACAAAATGCGATATGGTTAATCCAGAACAAGTTGAATACGACTTTTTACAGCACGACAACCTTCTCAGTGGTATAGAAGGAAATAAACACTTTATACCAGCTGTTAAGGGTAACGCTGAAATGTATTTGAGAAAGAACGATTGGTTTATTGACTGGGGAAAGGAAGCTGTCAATCATTATAAAACTGACAAAAAAGCACGCTTCCAAAATTCCAAGTATTACTTTAAAAAGGGTATTGCTGTTCCAATGGTTAAATCGAGCAAGGTAAAAGCTAACTTAATTAATAACCAAGTTTTTGACCAATCTGTTGTTGGTATTTTTCCAAAGAACAATGATTATCTTTATTACCTACTTGCTTTACTTAATTCTGATATTGTAAATACAATAATCCAGACAATTAACCATACAGCTAATAATTCAGCTAACTACCTTAAAAAGATACCAGTCGTTTTGCCAGACTCTAATGAAGTGTTAGAAAGTGTAAACAATCTTGTCAGTAAAATGATTAATCATTGCAACGAAACTGGCTCAATCAACAATGACATTCAGAATGAATTAAACGACATATTTAATGAGCTTTACAAACAAAAGAAATTACCAGCGGAGGTACTGGGATAGGTTGTTTTGTTTCAAATAATCAATCGTTTCTTTGTTTAAATCATTTTCCCAATCAATGTTTTGCTCAATCCATGTTTTTAAAGGGAAACCAGTAAGTTCTTGTATCTTTATATACGTTTCTTTACCGCAGTAGACGCTCCATATATTTGAATTTTTAAGGGTTTGGAGATAGTGATTATTTTCATTTTCTTCAGCCCTTACTAAGATTATATTTACATAATTAGGGTTTAGCTTCTTGTAGATACTACCCACCATTAGCAATCTATTGGTATTTCCTTTTTCATTTGAGTTAAATCCACTTTTAAAATCAATATTATGTTTAACTTCACCCTTTTTGAAATGCAAGTCACTTTCTAACTTAATTTCACCAGAAGCAATCAACTCCCACATTAACTCTAAATACTTGTTTAACTCAGCTTTTTGGTCTGTTGTTAAAGAAGTTGTGTCCATAAAGGTAGTTAAATCAACTAATAATTTCCGCTTTGCTTCATCAAACTTTGGAGGTGTGAAAGGTGCAATATCATCTAATGAAGTGTATTCCCAGCATAGCTTACAGAACGGTTCCCACAGCTCTCCAATTCTTCGAGTGAAATCCATATATTCATATGGTCTTATTTTGTTTCTAAATTCTATCATTACTACATACGAGCAATAATAAACCAATAAGATTTTGTCGAGTCGTTCATTGTTACTCAAACTTTCATCATCTTTTATTGGATTAACAATTATTTGGCTTTCTCGTTTAATAATTGTATTCATCACAGTTGTAAGGTTCTTTTTCGTTTTATTTTTGTCATATGTGTTTTGAGCCAGTTCTCTGAAATGACTTAACAGTATATCTTTTGTGAACATTGTACTAATCAACTTAAAACTCCCCCTATGAATTTAGTAAAGTGGTCTGTCCTTTATGTTATCATATGCTTGAAAAAGATACCCTACAAATTTCCCATTAATGTACTTGGGTGAGGTAGTTTATTCTGGTTCAAGGGGTTTAAGTTGTTATAATGTGATAAGGGGGTGAAACAATGAATAAGGAAGAAAAACTCCAGTACGCTAACTATTTAATAGAAGAAATTACTTCAAAGTTTCTTCAGAAAGATAGTCCATATATCATTATGGAAGGCTATGAATATTTTCGTGAAGTCATTACTCTTTATGCTAAACAATCAAATTTGTTTGAAAGTGCATTGCTATTGATTGAGAATAATCACGCTGAGGAAGCTTATATATTAGTGAGGTCAATGCTAAATAATACAATGCTTATTGACTACTTATGTAATGATGAAAATGGAGAGAGATATAAGAATTACATGATACAGCCGACAAAAGCTGAGCTTTCATTTTTTTATGACATTAAGAAAGCTTTGAAAAATGGCTGGTTGAATGAAAAACCTCCAGAGTTAGAAAAACGAATAAAGGAATATGAAGAGTTTTTAAAACAAGAGGGTGCTACTACTAACAAGAAAGTGAATGGTAAAACTAAAAAGGTTGCTGATACAAGGTTATTGAGCATTAAAGGAATGGCTTTGACAGATATGTTGTTGTTCGGTCATTATATGAAATTTTATAGAGAAGGAAGTAAGTATGAACACTCTGATTTTTCCTCATTGAGCATTTATAGAACACCTATCGAAGATTTGCCAGACACAGGTGCTTTTATCTTGGACTTATCAAGAACAGACCCAGTGCTTGAAGAAAGAGTGTTAAATTTAGCAATAACAATTTATTCACTTACCTTCATAAGATTATTACAGCACATAACAAACAAACAAGGTCACTTAATTGCTGAAGAGAGGAAGTCAGACTTGGCAAAGTTAGCCCTTATAATTGAAGCTAATAATTTTAATTTTCCTTATAGCAAACAAGAAAGCCAACTCCAAGAGGAGGGAGCTGAGTTGAATGAGTAAGAGCACTGTCTCCCAGATTAAAGTTTGGCACTACACCAAAAAAGGTAACAACTATTTCAATGTTCATATTAACGCTCTTGGAGTTATGCTCACAGTTAGCGAAAACAAACAGCCAAAGAGCTACCAGAAAATAAAAGAGTGGTATGAATCAGAAGAGCCAGAGAGCAACCCTATTTTGTTTTCTAATGATGAGCTGACTCGATAATTTTTACTTGTGAGGGGAAACATATGCAAGAAGATAGAAAAGCAATAAAAGGATATGAAAATCTTTATGAAATAACAAGCTCTGGGAGAATCTATTCACTTAAACGAAAGAGGACACTCAAGAGGTGTAATGATGAATATGGCTTTCATATTATAAAACTCTCCAATAATGGAAAAGCAACTAATCACAATGTATTTGAATTATGGAAGCAACACTTTCCAGCTTTAAATGAAAGTGAATTTAAGGGAGCAAAAACAGTTAAATATAAATAACGAACTGGCTGACTCAAAAGGTTGTTGCTCAGAAGCTCTCTGGTGCAATTATCTTTCTTGAGCTGGATAACTGGTCAATTAAATGCTTCACAGAGAGCCATCTCACAAGGGAAAAATAACAAAAATAACTTTTTCTAAAAAAGTTTTAAAAACCCCTTGCAATTCTATTGTGACCCCTTTATAATAAATCTTGTTCGCTTCGCCAGAGAAGTGGTACACAGCTTCTGAATACTGAAAATCTTGCTTCCATAGCTCAGCAGGTAGAGCACTTCCATGGTAAGGAAGAGGTCAGCGGTTCGAGCCCGCTTGGAAGCTTAAATAAAAAATTTAGATTAGTAAAGTTATGGCCCGTTGGTCAAGCGGTTAAGACACCGCCCTTTCACGGCGGTAACACGGGTTCGAATCCCGTACGGGTCACCAT
>JBLKRX010000059.1:0-19452 GCA_047608075.1 Ferdinandcohnia humi | reverse complement strand
ATTGAACCGCCGTATACCGAACGGTACGTACGGTGGTGTGAGAGGTCGGGGATTAGTCATCCCCTCCTACTCGATTGTTGGGGGGGTCAGACCACAAATATAAGTGCCGCCCCTTGTCTCGTAGCAAAAAAAGATGAGCCCAAAAGCTCATCTCTCTGTTCCTTAATAAAAGAATGGGAATGGGAAGAAAAATGGGAACACGAATACATTACGTGGGAATCGACGACGACGGAAGCGACGAAAACGTCTACGTCCGTAACCACCATACCCGCCATATCCACCATATCCGCCGAAGCCCCCATATCCACCAAACTGACGATCTAGATCTAAGTCAGCCTCGTCGACTTCTTCTGGAACAAGCATAGTTACCTCGTCATCATTAAAATCCTCAATGATGCCTTCCATTTGCGTACCATCACTTAATTGCCCAACGACATAGAAGTTCATAAACTTGTTGCAGGTTTGCTTGAAATCGTGATCTCGTGCATCTGGCCCTTGTTGTGGCCATTGCCCATATGGATTGTAGTACACTAGAATCCCTCCTTTGCATCATTAGGATATTCACCTAGTCTTGGCTATGTTACATTCGATGTGGAGAGAATCCATAAAAAAAAACACAACATTCGTTTGTTGTGTTTTTGGGCTATGCGCTCATTTTATTCGTTTTCAATTTTGTGCCGCATTTACAGCTAACACTATGCTTTAGTGACACGATTTCAGTTTGACATTTTGGGCAAATTTTCTTTTCTGCGTTCATCGATTTCACCTTCTTTACTCATGTTTTTGACAGGTAGAGCAGAGGCCGTACACTTCCATTTGGTGAGAATGGATTTTAAATTGAGTGAGCTTGCAGGCAACATGCTCTAACTCTTTTAAAGGAGGAAAGTTAAAATCAATTATTTCCCCACAGGCTTCACATAAAATGTGATAGTGATTTGGTTGGTTCGCTAATTCGTACTTGCTTAAGCCATTTCCATACGGCAATTCTTTTAAAATACGCAGCGAAACAAATAGCTTAATATTGTTATATAATGTCCCAAGGCTTATATGTGGTATTTTGCGGTGTATATCTTCAACTGTTGGATGGCCTTTCAATGAAAGGATCGTTTGTAAGAGTAAAGTTCGTTGAGGAGTAATGCGTAACCCACGTTCTTTTAAAAAAGGAATTAATTTAGATATTTGTTCGTCTTCCACAATAAACATCCTCTTTTATGTGATAGTAAAGAATAGGTATCCGAATTCGAAAAACGGATACCTATTTGTGTGAGAATAAAATGAAGATTACTAGATATTATACAGCTTTGCGTGCTACTGTCGGTCGACAGTGATGCATGTTTCCTATTTTCTAATTACGCTAAAACTTCAGCTGGTACTTCTAAGCCAAGGCCTTGAGCAATGCGAGTTCCATACTCAGGGTCAGCTTTGTAGAAGTGACCGATTTGACGAAGCTTGATTTCATCGCTTTCAACTGGCTTCATAGCGCCAACAATTGTGTCTACTAAACGAGCGCGCTCTTCTTCGCTCATTAAGCGGTATAGGTCACCAGCTTGAGTGTAATGATCGTTGTGATCATATGCAACACTTTCGGCTAGGCCAGTAACTGCGAATGGAGCAATTTTCGCTTCAGCTGATTCAGTCGGTCCACCAAAGCTGTTTGGCTCATAGTATACGGAGCTTCCACCGTTGTTGTCAAAGCGCATTTGGCCATCACGTTGATAGTTGTTTACTTCAACTTTTGCACGGTTGATTGGAAGTGCTTGATGGTTTGCACCTACGCGGTAACGGTGTGCATCATGATATGCAAACAGACGACCTTGAAGCATTTTGTCAGGTGATACATCTACACCAGGAACTAATGTACCAGGAGAGAATGTAGCTTGTTCAACCTCTGCGAAATAGTTTTCAGGGTTACGGTCTAATACCATGCGACCAACTTCGATTAATGGGTAGTCTTTTTGTGACCAAATCTTTGTAACATCGAATGGATCGAAACGATATGTATTCGCATCCTCTAATGGCATGATTTGAACGTAAAGCTTCCAAGCAGGGAAGTCACCTTTTTCAATTGCATTGAATAGGTCTTCAGTATGGTAATCTGGGTTTTCACCAGCAAGTTGAGCTGCAACTTCGTTTGTGATACATTTTACGCCTTGCTCAGTTCTGAAGTGATATTTAATCCAAACACCTTCGCCTTCAGCATTTACCCATTTGAATGTATGGCTTCCGTAACCATGCATATGACGCCATGTTGCAGGAATACCACGATCACCCATTAACCAAGTAACTTGGTGTAGAGATTCAGGTGAATGTGACCAGAAATCCCAAATAGCTGTTGGGTTCTTTAAGTGTGTTTGTGGGTGACGCTTTTGTGTATGAATGAAATCAGGGAATTTAATCGCATCACGGATGAAGAAAACAGGTGTGTTGTTACCAACGATATCGTAGTTTCCTTCTTCTGTGTAAAATTTAACTGCAAAACCACGTGGGTCACGCACTGTATCTGCTGAACCATTTTCACCAGCAACAGTAGAGAATCGGATGAAAAGTGGAGTACGCTTACCAACGCCATTGAATACTTTTGCTTTTGTATACTTTGATACATCGTTTGTTACTTCAAAATAACCGTGGGCACCGCCACCTTTTGCGTGAACAACACGTTCAGGAACACGTTCTCTGTTGAAGTGTGCCAATTTTTCTAGTAGGTGTACATCCTGAAGCAATGTTGGTCCTCTAGAACCAGCTGTTATTGAGTTTTGGTTATCTCCTACAGGAGCACCCCAACTTGTAGTAAGTTTATTGTTACTCAACTAGATCACCTCTTCTTAATAATTTATGAATACATGAATAATGATAACATCTCTCAATAAAAAATCAATACTTTTTTATAATTATTACAATGTAGAATTTACTAGAATATAAGAGTATATAGTTAATAATAGACGTTTTAATAGATCGTTTTCCAGTAATATGCTTCGAAAAATACTAAGAAAAAGGCTACTTTTACAAGTTAGTAGCGTATTTTTGAAAAATACTACTTTTGGTCTAAGTGAGATTTTTTACTACTTTTTGAGAATTGATAGAAATAACAGTTCCTTTGTTAAAAATACCAAAAGAATACATAGTGCTTTCCTACAGAGGAAATAATTAGAAGGTGTTCATTAATTTTCAAACTGGCAGATGTAGCCATAGAAGGAGTGTAAAAATGAAAGAGAAAAAGCATCACGGAACAAATGTAGAAGGTGTGGGAGGTCCTAATGATGACCGTCTTGGAACGGGGGAAAGCAATAACACGTTAACAAATAGACAAGGCCATCCCGTAACAGATAACCAAAACATTCGTACTGTTGGGAACCGCGGACCATCTACGTTAGAGAACTACGATTTTATTGAAAAAATCTCTCATTTTGATCGGGAGCGAGTACCTGAACGTGTGGTGCATGCGAGAGGTGCGGGAGCCCATGGTTATTTTGAAGCGTACGGAAAAGTAGGAGATGAGCCGATTTCAAAATATACTAGAGCAAAGCTTTTCCAAGAAGCTGGTAAACGTACACCCGTATTCGTTCGTTTTTCCACAGTAGCTGGGGCAATGGAATCTCCAGAAACAGCTCGTGATCCAAGGGGGTTTGCGGTTAAGTTTTATACGGAAGACGGAAACTGGGATTTAGTCGGAAACAACCTAAAGATTTTCTTTATTCGCGATGCAATGAAGTTTCCAGATATGATTCATGCGTTTAAGCCGGACCCAGTTTCGAATTTATCCAATCCTGAAAGAATGTTTGACTTCTTATCCAATACACCTGAGGCAACACATATGGTGACATTCTTGTTTTCACCATGGGGCATTCCAGCAAACTATCGCCAAATGCAAGGTTCAGGAGTTAATACATACAAATGGGTGAATAGGGAAGGAGAAGCGGTATTAGTAAAATACCACTGGGAACCGCTCAAGCAGGGAATAAAGAATTTGACCCAAAAAGAAGCAAATGAAATCCAAGCAACAAATGTGAGTCACGCGACTCAGGATTTATATGAAGCAATCGAGCGTGGAGATTATCCAGAATGGGAGCTTTGCGTTCAAATTATGAGTGATGATTACCACCCAGAGCTTGATTTTGATCCACTGGATGATACGAAGCTTTGGCCAACAGATAAGTTTCCATTCTTAAAGGTTGGAAAAATGGTATTAAACAAAAATCCAGAGAACTATTTCAATGAGGTGGAGCAAGCGGCATTTGGTACAGGTGTACTAGTCGACGGTTTGGATTTCTCTGATGATAAAATGCTGCAGGGGAGAACGTTCTCTTACTCAGACACGCAACGTTATCGTGTAGGCTCAAACTACCTACAACTTCCAATCAACGCTCCTAAAAAGCGTACGGCAACAAACCAACGTGGTGGCCAAATGTCATACTATGTGGACGTACCTCCAAGTGGTAATCCACATATTAACTATGAGCCATCCACAATCGGTGGATTACAAGAAGCGGAACAGGTTGGGAAGATTCATCAACCACATTATAATGACAAGCTAGTTCGTGAAAAAATAGACCGGCCGAATGACTTTGGGCAAGCTGGTGAAACGTACCGAAGCTTTGAAGAGTGGGAAAGAGAAGAGCTTATCAGCAACCTTGTGGATAACTTAAAGGTATGTAGACCAGAAATTCAAAACAAAATGTTTGAGTACTTCACAAACGCTGATCCTGAATATGGCAGACGTGTGAAGGAAGGCGTAGCTAAGGCGATGGAAATGATGAAAGACGCATCCCACACAAGCTCGGCAGCAGCTGACAAAGCAGTGGACAAAGCTGAGAAAATGGGGCACGAAGCAGATCCGTATTGATGTATTGTTTGTAGTTGGTGTGGATAATGTGGATAATGTGGATAAAATTATGCATTCTAAAAGGGCCTAGAAAATGGGCTCTTTTTCTATGACCTCTAATACACTAAAGCCCAGGATTGAAGCGGATCGAAACAACGAGTCAGGGGGAACGTAATGTCCACCCTAGACGGACAAATGTATTTCTTCGGTGCCTGACACCAATGTGGGTTTTGTGGATAATGTGGATAAGTGAACCGCTGTAGTGTTGAATGGATTATTTCCCCTTTATCCAAGTATTAAGTGGTTCAATTAATTGCGGTGATTTCACCCCTAAATCGGAGAGTGGATCAATTAATTGAGAATCCGCTTAATTAATTGTGAAAGTGGCTTAATTATTTCAGATTTGGCTTAATTATTCTGAAATCCGCTCAATTATTCAAAAAGTGGCTTAATTAAAAGAAACGATACCCCAACCACCCCACAAAACTTCACTCAGAGCCCTTGGTATATACGTAAAAGTGCTCCAAGTTAGAAAAACCATCCCTAAATTCAAACTATCAAACCACAAAATGCCCTATTTTCTTTTATCTCATACTTCCCAAGCCACCAGTACCACGAGCCTGCATACCATCCTCAATAAACCTACCTGAGCCGCGCCCACTCCCCTCTCCAAAAATAATTTGTATAATTTTTCATTTTTTATCTTGAAACCGACAAAAGTGTCGGTTATAATAACGACATGGATGTCGATATTAAATATCCGGAGGGGATACAAATGGAGAAGGTTAAGGAGCTAATCAATATAAAACGATTGATTGAAGAAGACAATGAAGACAACTGGAAGTCTGTATACAAAGAGGAAATGCAAAAGCTAGAAAAAGTATTTCAACGGTCTAAGGAATTAGCTTATAACATGTATGTAAAAAATGAACATACAGAAGAATATGGAATGCTAGAAGCAGAAGTTCATGCGACAATGTCTAACCCAGCTCTTCGACAAACCCTAAAAAATTGGGAGCAGGATCAGGATGACCCTGTGTGGAAAAAAAGATTACATGTGATGATTCGCCAGATAGAAGAGACACTGGTTGACTCAGATCCGAGAATTACAAAGGTAAAAAATGAACTACAAGCAGCCTTGATGCAAAAGGAATTTTTCGTGGATGGGCAATCCTTTAATGTGGCAACCATTAATTCAAGCCGAATGGAATTACCTAATCAGGAACTTAGAAGAAAGCTCCATCACGTAGTAGTAGAGTATGGAGTTGAGGTAACAGAAGCGTTTCGCCAACTCATCCTTACTCGTAATGAAGTAGCACAGGAATATGGTTATAAAGATTATCATGCATTTAAATGTGCGTTTCGAGGAATTGAATTTCAACATTATAAACAGGAATGCAATAAAATCCTCGAAAAAACAGAAGAGGCGTGGAAAAACTGGGGACAGCAAATCAAAGAACGCTTCGGTTGGGATGAAATCTATAGCTCGGATTGGCTGTTTGCGGCAAGTAATTTTAGTAAGGTAAACCAAGAAATTTTTACTCCTGCAAAAATAGTAGAAGCACTATCAGACGCAACGAAAAAATTTGGCGTTGACTATACTTTACTTCCGATTGATGTAAAGGTAACCCAAGTACCATTTGGGGGCGCATGTATGAGCATTTCTCCTGATGATATTCGAATGGTTGTAAATGAGCGTACAGGAAATACGGTGTTTTTTACTGCTTTTCATGAATTTGGGCATGCGTTGTTTAACGCTTTTTCCTCCAAGCAATACTTTGAATTGGACGAATTCAAGAGCATAATTGCACATGAAGCAATGGCTGAAATTCTGGCTACCATATCTAGCCAAGAACAGTGGCTTAAGGAATTTTGGAACCTTTCCCAATCAGAGATTAAAGAAATTGTAGGCTCTCAGCATTTGTTCGAGCTTGCGCTTATGAGATACTACTATTATTTCAGTCTGGTGGAAGAAGAAATCTATAAAAATCCAAACTGTGATTTTAAAGAGGTTGCGGACCAGCTATATAGAAGTGTCTTTGGTAAAGAGGATGTTGGGTTCCATCCAGCAACAGAGCTGCTTTTTATCTCACATCCTGTATACGTTCAGGACTACATTTATGCAGACGGTGTTCGTGATATGCTACTTCATACGCTCGGTATTAATGGAATGTACGGAGAAAACGAAGCATTCCATATCTTAAAGGAAAAATTCATGGAGCCAGGAGAACGATATTCTTGGGCTGAAAAGGTTCAACAGATTTGTAATGAACCATTTACATTCTCGTATTATGGGAACTACTTAGCAACAGGTACCAAAACGAGGTAGTGTTAAAAAGGGAACGAAGGTGTAACCCTAAGCCTTCGTTTTTCTTCTGTAAAATTTCAATTATAAATAACGAAACGAGGAGATTTATATGTTTGCTAGTTTATCAAATAAAGGAAAGGCTATTTTGTTTATTATTTTAGCCTATTCCTTAGGAGTCATTTTTAGCTTGCTTCCAAATATGAATACGTTTTTCTATATGTTTATCCCTATGCTCACTACTTTGATTATGATGTTCGTGTTCACTCGAGATGGTTATTCCAAAGAAGGCTGGAAGTCTCTCGGTCTTCATAAACTCGGATTTAAAATGTGGCCATTTGCTATTATTGTGCCGCTTCTACCACTAGTAATTGGATATGGATTTGTTTGGATGACGGGTCTTGGTGATTTTTCAGTTGCAAAGGATTTTCAAGGTTTTAGTTGGAGCGCTTTCCCGTTGGTTATCGTCTTCCTTCTTATTAAAACAACTTTAATGGAGTCATTGGGAGAAGAGCTAGGTTGGAGAGGCTATTTGCTTCCAAAATTACTTCCGTTGGGTATGAAAAAAGCTCTGCTTCTAAGTGGTCTGATCCACTGTTTGTGGCATTTCCCAATCATTTTATTTACTGATCTCTATCATGCAGATGAAACATTGTCTATTATGCTGCCACTTTTTATTTTGACGTTTGTATTTATTGGACCAGTCTTCGGTTATTTGCGTATTAAAACAGGTAGCGTTTGGCCAGCTTCTCTTATTCACACTAGTCATAATCTTTATTGGGGTGTATTTGCTTACCTTACACAAAGTAACTCCGAGGTAACCAAGTACTTAGTTGGAGATACCGGGGTCTTCCTAATTGTGTTCTATGCGTTAATGACTTTATGGGTATTCAAAAAACTAAGATCAGAAAAAGACGTGATTCCAACTCAAAAGGATGTTGTGGCGTAAACATGAAAAACCATAAGAAAGCAGCAATATGGCTAACAATCTTTTTCTTTTTTATCACGTCCTTCCCTAGGATTTCATCTGCACAGGGAGTAACCATCGACGATGACACTTTGAAGCAGGTGTATCAGTATGTAGAAGAGCAATTTACTAACAAGGATATACTAGGTGGCTCCTATGGCATTATCTATAATGGGGAGGTAATCGAAGCAAAAGGAATTGGAGTTACGGATCTTGAAACTGAAGAAAAGGTAACACCGACAACACTATACCCGATTGCCTCTGTAACTAAACCATTCACTGCCATGGGAATTCTGTATCTGTATAATCAAGGAATGCTGGATCTAAAAGATACCGTTACAACGTATCTCCCTTGGTTTCAATATGCCGATGTAGAAAAGTCTAGTCAGATAACAATTGAAAATCTTTTAACTCATTCATCTGGGGTGAACCGATTTGAGGCTGATGGTGCTATTTATCAGAATGAAAAACAAAACAGAGCTTCATTAGAATCATCCATTCGCGCTCTATCATCAGTTGAAATGGAAAGTAATCCTGGGGAACAAGGTGAATATTGCAATACTTGTTATACTACTCTAGGCCATATTATTGAAAAGGTAACAGGGCAACCATATGAAGAGTATATAGAAGAAACTGTTTTTTCTACCTTAGGTATGGGGCATACAACGTTTACGCCCGAAGAAAACCATGATGATCTAGCAAGTGAGTATTCTTGGTTTTTTGGACAACAAAGTAAGACAGAGCGTAATTATGCAGTATTCGGAAAAAGCCAACAGTCTGAGGGAGGAGCCTACTCAAATATAGAAGATATAAGCAAATTTGTCACTAGATTAGTAGATACCAATTCTGCAAATATAGTACCTCCAGATCTCCTTCAATACGCACATGAGAATGGAGTGCCACTTGCTTCTAATGAGAAAAGATTCTATACCTTATCGGGATTTGAGTCTGAGGACTTTTTGGAGCATAAGACACTCTATAAAGGAGGAGATGGAATAGGTTCAACATCTGGAATACTACTTTTTCCAGAAGAAAAGCTTGGCATTGTCCTATTAATTGGAGAAGCAGAATCAGAAGTAAAACAACCCCTTTTACAAGGTATCGCTTCTATTTTGCTAGGAGAGAGACCAGAGCCAATTGACCTTACATGGTCTCTGTGGAAGATACTTGGATTTATTGCATTAGGTATTTTAGGTATAGCACTTATTCTACTATTTCTTCTTAGCTTTAGTTTACGAAAAAATATAAAAAGGAAGTTTGTATTGAAGAGAAAATGGCCTTATATGGTGGGTGGGGTACTATACTTACTCCTAGCCATATTCCTTGGATATTTTTTACTAACCATGAGACCATCACAAGTTGGATTTTTCGGGTTTCCTTGGGATTTTGCCATAAGTGTAATGGTATTAATATTTACTTTCTTCCTTTGGTCCATTACGTTATTCTTTTCACTATTTGAACATGTGAAACGTCATAAAATGAACATCAGTATATAGTAAAAGTAGGTAGGGATCTTGTCCCTATCTTTTTTTGTCCTCGAAGAAAGGATAGATAAAATTCTTCCCATATCGAAACCTATTCGCCTACCATTTCGTGTTAGGTGTGAAGAAAGGGGATAAACGAATGAAAACCATTGAGATAAAAGCCCTTCAAAAGACATATAAATTTATCTATAGAACCTGATTATTTGGTTTGTTGGCTGGAATTTTGAGGATTGTTTCGGAAATGGAGAAGAATAGGTAAAGTAAACAAACGTCTGAGTAAACCGGAAAATGGTTTTGATCAAACGTTTGTTTTTATTTTTGTAGTCTAGATGGCCGTAGGCTTAGATCATACGTTTGACAGACAAATTTTACGTTTTATAAAAGCGTTTGATTGAATTTTCCTTCAGAAATTGTCTCTGAAAGTGGACGGCGAGTATTTGGCTTTTCACGCTCCTGGAGATTTTCAGGTAACACTTCTTTTTCACCTTGGTAGCCGATAGCAATGACACATTGAAGTTCAAAATCCTCAGGGATTTGTAGTGCCTCTCTTGCAATCTCACGGTCAAAACCACCCATTGCGTGAGTAACTAACCCTTTCTTTGTTGCTTCTAATGCAAGATAGCCCCAAGCAGTTCCTGCATCAAAGGAATGATAGCGATTTTCTCCATTATCAGATGTTTTCTTTGAAATAAGGAGTGCAAATGCTGGTGCTTTCTTACACCACGCAAGATTGCCAGGTAGGATGAAAGAATGGAACAGCTCACGATCCTCTTGCGTCCGTGCGATGATGAACCTCCAAGGCTGAAAATTATTAGCAGAAGGCGCCCAACGTGCCGCTTCAAATACGCTGAAAAGCACAGCGTCTGGAATGTCTTTTTCTAAAAAGGAACGAGGTGACCAGCGCTTAAGGAAAACCGAATCAATTTCATATGTTGCTTCGCGTGTATTTTCTATTGTTGATTTCATTTGTACCACAATATATTCCTCCAACTACATTTTTTCTCTATTTTATCGGGAAATAAAAAAGTTTACCAATATAGTGACTTGAACTGTTATTTTTACCTAATCTAGTACTTTTTATAGATCAACAACTGCGATAAACTAAAAGCAAATAAATGAAGGAGATAATAAATGGAGATACACACGAAACGACTCAAATTAGTACCTTGTACAACATCATCCTGGAAAACATCTAATTACCCACTGCTTGATCATATTCAATACACGATCGACAAGGCGGAAGAGGATGACAGTACAGTTGGTTGGTATGTGTGGCTTGCAAACCGAATTGAGGACGGAAAAACGGTTGGCGACCTTGGGTTTAAAGGTATACCTGGTATAGAAGGAAACGTGGAAATCGGGTATGGTATAAGTCCAGATGAGCATAACAAAGGCTATGCAACGGAAGCCGTCACTGCACTCATTAATTGGGCATTTTCACAGCCAAACGTTACAAAAATAACTGCAGAATGTACAAAAGACAACGTTCCATCCATACGTGTTCTAGAAAAAGTGGGTATGAACCGCATTGGAGAAGCGAATAACATGATTTATTGGGAACTACCGCGAGGGTAAAATAAAGGGATTTTAATAACGGTCGTTGTTATCGAAAATACATTCGTTATTTTGGAAATACGTTCGATAATCGTAAAATACATTGATTTAGTGTCATTAATCCCGAGCCAATTAGAATAGGATATCGAACTGAGGAAACACTAATCAAAAAATGAATGAGGAGTTAGTATGCAAACCATAAAACCCATTAAGTCAAGTTCATATAAAACAAACATGTCAGAAAAACTAACATCAGCAGAAATGGGTAAACTTTGGGTTACGTATATGGGAAACAGTATGGCTAAATGTATTTTACGTTATTATCTACAATATGTTGAGGATAAAGATATTAAAACGTTAGTAGAAAATGCTTTGCAATTAGCAGAAGAATTTATAAAAGAAACGAAGAACATTTTCCAAAAAGAAAGCTTCCCGATACCTATAGGTTTTACTGAGGAAGACATAAACCTAGAGGCTCCCCGTTTATTCCAAGATGAATTTTATGTCCACTATCTGAAATATATGGCAAAAGCAGGGATGAGTATTTATAGTGTAGGATTACCAATGCTTTATAGAACGGATGTAAAGGAATTTTTTACGTATTGTATGAATTCTACGATTGAACTACTGGATCAAATTAAAGACATTTTAATGAGTAAAGGTCTTATCATGAAACCACCGTTAATCCCAGTTCCAGAAAAAGTTGAGTTTATTGAAGATCACTTTTTGAATGGGTACTTTGGAGATGTCCGTCCATTACACGCATTAGAAATTGCCCATTTTTACGATAATATTGAAAATAATGTAACGAGTAAGGCACTTATAATGGCTTTTGCCCAAGTAGCAAAGGATGAGAAAATCCGAAAATTGTTTGAAAAAGGAAGAGATATGACAACGCAAAATATTGAAAACTACATGCAAAAATTACACGACGAAAATTTGCCTACTCCAACTTTTTTAGATGATTTAGTTTCAACATCTACTGAATCTCCTTTTTCAGATAAGTTAATGTTATACCATAAGATGGATATGTTCTCGATGAAAATTAGAGCTTTCGGGAATTCCCTAGCTGTGAACGGAAGACATGATATTGGGGCAGTTTATACGAAATCCTTATCGAAAATCGGTATTTTTGTTGAAGAGGCAGCAACAATCATGATTGAAAAGGGATGGATGGAAAAAATCCCCAGTGCAGTGAATAGGGAAAAATTAGCGGAAGAATAAGTCTTTATAAATAATAATAGATAGGATTTAAAGGTATGCAAGTATTGATGGCGGCGTTGAATTCGGGAAAAGCAAATGTTATGTATTGGAAGCCGTAAAAGAGTCATGAACTGGGCATTCTTACAGAAAACGTTGAAAAATAACCGAACAGATTATTGTAAGTTACGACGAAAATAAATAGTGGAAATCTTAATTTACGGTCGTTATTTTAGGCATATACAGTCGTTAACAAAATAATGGGGATACCAACCGCTGATATATCTTTTTAGTAGGCCAAATCACTCAGATTTGGTCTACTTTTTGCTGAGAAAAACAAGAAAAATTGTAATTATATGGTAAACTTAAGGTGATGTATTCCAGTACTTGAATAACTGGGGAAAGGGGAAATAGTGAGCAAAAATAAAACAGCAAAACGTCAACTGATTTTCGGCTTCTTTTTCTTTGGGTTCTTCATTATAACGGGGAGTATCCAAGTTCTAATTACACCATACACTTTTGTTAGAGTCCTAATGTTGCTTTCGGTAATTGGGAGTTCAATCTGCATAGGTGGTTTTATAAGAGAATTTTTTATTCTAAAGATACCTTCTCAAGGTAATGAAAAGTAGTTTAGTAAGGTCAAGAATGTATCTTGAAAGGGGGATAAAGGTTTGTTTATTGCCCAAATAAAAAGAACTCTAATGATATTTTCTATTGTATTAGTAAGCGCTTGTACAAAACCAATTATTACAGAAAGTGTAAGTTTACTACAAGTTACTTGTAAAGATGGTAATAATACTGTGATAAAAGATCAAGATATTATTCTAGAAATTATAGATGAAATAAATACTAGTACGAGAGAAAACGCTCAAGAAATGGAGTTTTTATCTGAGGGATATAACGTTAGATTAGAAACAAATACAGGAAAAAGGTATGATGTGACCTTGTTTGAGAGCGGAAAAGTGGTTATCGATGGTTATTATGTAAGCTCTAACATCGATAACTTCTGTATAAAATGAAATTTACAATAAGCAAATTGCTTAGCTGTTACCGTATTTTCAACATGTAAAGGTATTTATACAACTAAGTTGTGAGATGGTGGAGCAAAGAGAGGAATTAAATAGGGTGGAGTAAGATGAAAAGAACTTCAAATCTATTAATTTATATTCGTTTTGTTTGCACTTACTTCGTGTGGAGGACGCCTTACCTATACATCGACTCCCTCAATGATAATTGTAAATAAAAAGGGCCATTCAAGCGACTACAAACAATATTGGATCAAAGCATATGACCCGAACAATCAAACTAAAGCTGAAGCATTTAAGATTGTTGTTCAAGAAGAGATGGTTTGGAATTTAATGGAGGAAAATAATGAGTATTTTGCTTTGTATACAAAAGAAGGAGTTAAACCTTGGATTGTAGAACAAATTGAGGTTACAAAGATAGAAGAATAGAAGATTTGAAAGGAAGAAAACAAATGAAATTAAAACATTTTAACAGTGTTAGAACAAATAATTTTAATGATGACCTTTTGATACAAAAGATATCAGGATTGTGGCAGGAGGCTTCTAGTCGGCTAACCAACCCAGAGATTATTATCTACGGTGTGTATCATGAATACGAGAGTAATTATAAGGGTAATTATACATTAAGCATTGCCGTTGAGGATAACAATAGTGAACCTTCACTAGAAATCCCAGATAACGCTACATATGAAATCTTCAAAGTAGATACAACCAATGAAAATGGGGTTGTAAACACATGGAAAAAGATTTGGGAGCTTGAAGATCAAGGAACATTGAAGAGAGCATACACATACGATTTTGAGAAATACGTCCCAAATGGAGAAATTGAAATTCATATAGCAATAAAATAGTTTGCTAATTTTATTACCAAAGGCTATGTTAACCTAGAAAAACATTGGGACTATCGTAATTTCTATTACTATTGTTTCGAAAACAATTTTAGGTGAACTTTTTTCCATCCTTTTTCGTATTAACACTAGAGGAGGGATAATATTGGATCATACTCTATTATCTAGAGGTGCTACTTATTTTGATGTCGATGCTAAAGAAATAACATTACTTGGTGGGTTTTCAGATAATGTATTTGAATGTATTAGAAATGGTGAAAGCTTTATATTAAAATTTTATCCTAGTACAAAATACAAAAAAGATTCAATCAAAGCAGAATTGGATTGGATAAGGTTTTTGCACAAATCGGGAGTTAACGTTACTGCTCCTATACCATCCATAAATGGTAATTATTTGGAGATAATTACAGGAGATACAAATGAAGAATGTTATGTGTTAGCTTTTGAAAAAGCAAAAGGCACGTTTGTTAACACTTCTGATCCAAATGAATGGAACAATGATTTCTTTTATAACTGGGGAAAGACCCTTGGGAAATTACATTTCCTATCAAAAACGTATAAACCTTTAGATGGAACTATCAAAAAGCAAGAATGGAATCAAGGATTATTATTTACAGACTCTACTGAGGCACTTAGTGAAATTGTTGCACAGAAATGGGGAAAATTCATCAGTGAGATTGAAGGTTTTCCAAAAGAACGGCAAAGTTATGGAATGATACATAATGATCTTCATCAGAAAAACTTCTATATTAAAGATGGAGAAATCGTTTTATTTGATTTTGGAGATTGTGAGTATAACTGGTTTATCTATGATATTGCCATTGTTTTATATCATGTGGTAGAAACAATTGATGAAAAGAATGTGCAAGGAAGGATAGATTTCGCACGGGTCTTTCTTTCATCCTTTTTACAAGGATATAATACCGAAAATAAACTTGATGAGTACTGGCTATCTAAGATTCCGTTTTTCCTAAATTATCGACAAATATTCTCGTATATATATTTTGTCAATTTTTTAAGTGAAGAGCAAAAAAATAATGCGAAAGTGAAAGAGATACTCAGTGGAATGAGGAATAAAATTGAGAATGATGTCCCTTATTTAGACATTGAGTATATAGAAAATCTTTCAAAATTATGAACCAGTTACGTAAAAAGCATGGACTTCACCTTCATCCATGCTTTTTGTGCGTTTACGTTTCTACAGTTTCCGAATGAATCTTTTAAAGGGTTTTCACAAACGCATAACTAGTTTTTGCATAACCCATCTTTTCCTCGTAAAAACGGTGGGCATCTTTGCGCTGAAAGCCAGAAGTTAATGCAACTGAGTTACACCCGAGTTCTTCTGCAAGCTGATGGATATAGGATAGTAAAGCCTCTCCGTATCCTTTTGACCGATTGGATTCATCCGTAACAAGGTCATATACAAAAATGTGATTTCCGTTATATAGATTGCGTAAATGGATGATCCCAGTTACTGCAGCTGCTCTTTCATTTTCAAACAAAGCAAACAAGCGATATCCTTGTCTTTGCATGTCTGTTACCTGTGTAAGAAACGTTTCCTCATCGAGATGTGTACGAAGTTGATTCATGACTGGAAAGGCTACTCTCCATTCATCAACAGTCGTCAACTCTCTAATTTCATATGCCATTGCCCCTCACTCCTTTAAAAAATACGTTGAAAATTTGTAATCCTTTCGCATTATATGCAGTCTACTAATGAAGTATTTTTCTTTACATCATACAGAAAAAATTTATAATGGAATAGTAGGAATATCAAATATTTCAAAATGAAAAAAGGTAACTTTGGCTCAAATGATTGTCGTTAACATGGCAATTGCCGAGTTTTCTTTATCATAAAAAGTACAGGCTATTCATAGTTATATACAAAGGCATCGCACTACGCATGTGTGGTGCCTTTTCCGTAACTCTCGTAAGGCTACCGAAAAGTAGGACATTACATACGAAATGAATAAGAACATAAAAGCTACAAACATTAATATTATTCTTTTAAGATAATACCTGGCTTTTCAGCACTCCCTTATTTAAATGGGTTTATTCATGCAAAGAGAGTAGCCATTAACGTTACAAGGTAAGTTACATAAGAGCACTGCTAAAGAGATGAGGAGGAACATAGGTGAGTCGTAAAATTGTCGCATTATACATGGTACTATCCTTGCTACTAGGAGCTGGAATTACATTCCTAGCTGTTCAGTTACTAGATGATCCAGTTGAACAACAGCTTGTTGAACAGCCAAGCCCTTCGGACGATCAAGGAGACACTCAAAAGAACAATGGTAGTGAATTATCGAAAATAAGCCAAGCCTATAATTTAATATTATCAAGCTATGTGGAAAAGGTGGATGAGGACCAATTAATCGAAGGTGCGATTCAGGGTATGGTCAATACACTAGATGATCCATATTCTGCATACATGGACGAAGAGACTGCTGCACAATTTAATGATTCACTTGAATCCTCTTTTGAAGGGATTGGTGCAGAGGTAAGTATGGTGGAGGGCAAGGTAACGATTGTTGCTCCATTCAAGGATTCGCCGGCTGAAAAAGCGGGATTAAAGCCAAATGACCAAATCATTAAAATAGATGGGGAAAGTATTGAAGGTTTAGATTTATACGAAGCGGTTTTAAAAATCCGTGGTAAAAAAGGTACAGTTGTTAACCTTCAGGTTATGCGTCCAGGAGTAGCTGACCTTATGGAAGTCAAGGTAACTCGTGATACGATTCCGATTGAAACTGTATATACCTCTGTTAAGGAATACAAAAATAAGAAGGTTGGCTATGTTGAAATTACTTCTTTTGCTGAAAAAACAGCTGAAGATTTTGTAATTGGACTGAATGAATTAGAGGATCAAGATATCGAAGGTCTTGTAATCGACGTTCGCGGTAATCCTGGTGGACTACTTGAGAGTGTTGAAGAAATTCTTAAGCAGTTAGTCACGAAGGATAAGCCGTATGTTCAAATCGAGAATAGAGATGGCCAAAAACAACGCTTCTTCTCAACATTAGAAAAACAAAAAGAATACCCAATTGTTGTATTAACGGACCAAGGAAGTGCGTCAGCTTCTGAAATCCTAGCAGGTGCGCTTTTAGAAGCAGGCGGATATGACATTGTTGGTGAGAAGACGTTTGGTAAAGGAACGGTACAACAAGCAAGAGATATGGGCGACGGAAGCAACTTAAAGCTAACAATGTTCAAATGGTTAACTCCTGATGGAAATTGGATTCATAAAAAAGGAATTGAGCCAACCGTGGAAGTGAAGCAACCAGAGTTCTTCTATGCAAACCCAATCCAGTACGAAAGCGATCTGGAGTTAAACATGAATAACGAGAAAATCAAAAATGCTCAAGTCATGTTGAAGGGCTTAGGCTTCGACCCTGGTCGTGAGGACGGCTACTTTAGTGAACAAACGCAAACAGCCGTGAAAGACTTCCAAAAAGCCAACAAACTAGAAGTAACAGGCAAGATTGACGAAAAAACAGCTGCTACGCTCGAAACAAAAGTGATCGAAGCCATCCGCGATGACAAAAATGATGTACAACTAAAGAAAGCAATGGAAGTACTATTTAAATAATCGATTCACAATGCACACGCGATTTCAATTTGGAATTTCGTGTGTATTTTTATTGGATCAAAAGTGAAATTTACGAGATTGGTCGTCAATTAAGGTTCTTAATGACCATAAAAGTTAAACCTAGATTCATCCAACAACCTTTCTTACATTTCCATAAAAAACAAAGTATGCTTTATGTCAAGGTTTTGGTAAAATAAAGAATAGTATATTGAACGTAGATTGTTTTACAAATGCAAGTAGAAACTTTTTCCTTACTATAAACTAGGTGGTGATAAAGTTGGTAGAAGCATGGTTACTAGAGTTTTTAGTTGGAATTGGGCGATTGTTCCTTCATCCGTTATTTTATTTATTAATTGGTTTCGCGGTACTGTTTGGGTTTTTACGAGTAAAGCGTGAACGCCGTGCTTTTCATATTCGTGTATACGATATCTTTCATGAGCTTCGAACGCTGCTACCAAATGGTCTGGTTGCGGGGCTTCTCGTATCAATCGTTACAATAGGAGCCGGTGTAGTCATTCCTTTTGGTACTATAGTACTAATCGTAGCAGTGACGATTCTAGTGAGTTTGCCTCTAAAGGCACGCTTGCTTTCACCCGCATATATCCTAGGGCTCACATTTTTCGGGACTATTTTTCTTTCCACTCTATCTATTAATGACGGCTTTATGGGAAGTATAGTAGCTGACTTAAAAGCTACCAATCTACCAGCGGTCGCCATTTTACTAGGAATGCTAGTACTTGCTGAGGGGATTTTAATTCTAAAAAGAGGGCATATCGGTACCTCGCCAGACTTACTTAAAAGTAAACGTGGCCTACCAGTAGGCGCTCAAATCTCTCAAAAACTATGGATGGTACCCGTTTTTCTACTCATTCCTGGTGACGTTCTCACAACCCAGTATGAATGGTGGCCTGTGTTTACAGTGTCAGGGGAGTCATATTCCTTGGTACTTGTTCCTTTTGGGATTGGATTCTATCAAAAAGTAACAAGCATGTTACCAGCAAAGTCGATCCGTGTAGTGGGGCAGCGCGTCATTTTTCTAGGAGTGTTAGTAACGGGACTTGCTATTGCGAGCATTTGGTATCCCGTAACAGCAATAATAGCAGCAAGCTTTGCATTAGTGTTTAGGGAGCTAATCTCACTTCAGCATCGAATCCTTGATGATTCAGGTTCGTTCTTTTTCTCAAAACGAAACCAAGGCCTACTTGTTTTAGGAATTATCCCAAAATCACCTGCCGATAAAATGCAGATTTCCGTAGGAGAAACCATTGCAAAGGTGAACGGTGTCCAGGTCAAAACCGTTTATGAGTTTTATCAAGCTCTTCAAAAAAATAGAGCCTTCTGTAAATTAGATGTTCTAGACGTGAACAATGAAGTACGTTACGTACAACGGGCACTATACGATGGTGAACACCATGAACTTGGCATCCTTTTTGTTGATGATGGTAAAGGGTGGAAGGGACAGGCAGTATAATTGTAATTTCTCATAATTAATCGGAATTTGTTCATAATTCTCCGGAATGAAATTCATAATTTACTGGAAAAGTGGTAAGTAAAAAAATATTGATAAAAAAAGAGAAACGGCTTATAAAATGGTACCTGTAGTTAGGACACTTAAAAAAGAGTGTTTTATCTACAGGTATTTTTTTATATACTTGAATTTC
>JBLKRX010000058.1:0-19947 GCA_047608075.1 Ferdinandcohnia humi | reverse complement strand
TCCCTACTCAATCGGGAAAAGGTGATTGAGAAGGTAGAATACTGGAGAATCGTCCCTACTCAATCGAGAAAAGGTGGTTGAGAAGGAAAGATACTGGAGAATTAGCACTACTCAGAAGTAGAAATGATTCCAAGTTGTATAGATAAGGAGGAATTGTGTCTACTAACTTGCAAAACTAGGTCTAAGCGGTAACGCTCTCTCGTAAAACAATACCAGACTACGTCACAGAAGCTAGAAGTGGTAACGATAAGACAAGAAACGAATTCGGTTTGAGCTGCAGAAGCTTAGAGTGGTAACGAAAACACAAGAAACGAACCCTTCCAGATCCAAAAAAGGAAAAAGCGGTATCGATAACCATGGACCCCGCCAGAGCAAGCGGTTTTGAAAGTGAGAAACAGCTATTCCAAATACTAATCCCCCCTAAAACCTATTCCCCCTATACACCCCACAGATAGATTAAAATAGAAACATAACATGCGATTACGCATGAATAGGAGATGTTTGTAAATGAAGGTCTTAGTAATAGAAGATAATGAAAGTGTATGCTCAATGATAGAGATGTTTTTTTCAAAAGAAGGCATTCAAGGTGAGTTTGTCCATAATGGATTGGAAGGCTATAACCGATTCAAGTCAGAACACTGGGATTTGCTGATTGTTGATTGGATGCTACCTGGGATGGACGGAGTAACCATTTGTAGGAAAATAAGAGAGGAAAAAAGTACGGTCCCTATTATTATGCTAACAGCAAAGGATAGTGAGTCCGATCAGGTGCTTGGCCTTGAGATGGGTGCAGACGATTATGTGACAAAACCGTTTAGTCCGCTTGCGTTAATGGCGCGAATTAAAGCAGTTACCAGACGTTATCAAACGATGGTACCTGCTGAATCTGAAAAAGGAAACATTCAAACACAGCATTTCAAAATTAACAAAGATACGAGAGAGGTTATCCTAAATGGCGCCTCCATTACAAATTTAACGCCGAAGGAATTTGATTTATTGTATTATTTTATCCAGCATCCGAAGCAAGTTTTTTCAAGGGAACAGTTACTTGAGCAAGTGTGGGGTTACCAGTTTTATGGGGATGAGAGGACAGTTGATGTTCATATCAAGCGTCTTCGAAAAAAGCTTGGCACAGTGACACAACCTTTTTTTCACACTGTATGGGGTGTTGGGTACAAATTTGATGAGTCTGTTGAGTTGGAAGAAAAATAAAAGAATCAAATCGATGGATATACAGCCTGACATGAAAGGTAAATAAAATATGAAATTTAAGTATATGTATCAACAGCTTTTTAGTCATATAAGTGTTATTATTGTTGCGTTTTTAATACTCGCACTCCTGTTTGCCCATTATGTAGAAAATCTAGTGTACCAAGATAAAGTGGAGGAGCTAACTTCCTACGGAGAAAGCATTATTCATGATCTAGGGCAAACATCCCGGGCTGAAGTCTTGCTAAATCAATATTCTAATGTACTAAGTGGACAGAACATCCTTTTCTCAGTGTTTAATGAAAATGGTATCAGCATTAATCCTGTTGGCCGCTTTATACCGCAAGTGAAATTTACGAAGCGGGAGTGGGACAAGGTTCGCGGTGGTGAAATCGTGTCTGTTAAGAGTGATGATCGACGATTTGAACAGGAGGTTACATTTGTTGTTGTTCCGTATATGGTCAGCGGTCAATTTATAGGAGGTGTCCTGTTAACCGCCCCTATAAGTGGAACACGAGAAATGATCCGTGAAATTAATCAGTACTTGTTTTATACGGTTTTAATTGCGTTAGGAGTTTCGCTCTTAATGAGCTGGATACTTTCAAAAATACATGTTCACCGTATAAAACGACTACGGGAAGCGACTTCCATGGTTTCCTCAGGGGATTATTCTGTTCAACTACCGTCAGACGGGTTTGATGAAATCGGTGAGCTATCCCATGATTTTAACGAGATGGTAAAAAGGCTAAATCAATCAATGGAGGAAATTGAGAGTTTAGAGAGTAGGCGAAGAAAGTTCATGGCGGATGTATCACATGAAATGAGGACACCGCTAACTACGATAAGTGGAGTAATTGAAGGTCTGAAAAATGACCTGATACCAGAAGAGGAAAAAGAGAAGGGAATCCAACTGGTGAGTCAGGAAACGAAGCGATTGATTAGGCTTGTTAATGAAAATCTTGATTATGAAAAAATCCGGTCTAACCAGGTTACCCTTCAAAAGGAAAATATCCAACTCATAGAGGTTTTTGAAATCATTAAAGAGCAATTGGAGCCCCATGCTGAGGAGAAGAATATTACAATTGACATTCAGGTTCCTGAAACCTTAGAAATCACGGCCGATTATGATCGCCTCATTCAAATTTTAATCAATATCACTAATAATAGTATTCAATTTACAAAGGACGGAACGATTTGGATTCGCGGTAAGGCGGGGTATAAGGAAACTATTATTGAGATTGAAGATACGGGAATTGGAATCGAGCCTGAAGAAATCGAGAAAATCTGGCACCGTTTTTACAAGGCGGATGTGTCAAGAACAGGTACTCCATTCGGACAATTTGGACTAGGGCTTTCCATTGTTAGACAGCTTGTTCAACTTCATAATGGAACCATTGAGGTTACAAGTGAAAAAGACAAAGGAACTAAGTTCCAAATAAGATTTCCGTTAGAAGTGCAATAGTGTGTATCCACCTTACTACGTTGAGGTGGATTTTTTTACAGTAGTCTACTTACTATTTCTAAATTAAGAGGGAATTATTAATCATTTTCGAGTTTGCCATTTGTGAATATGCCCGTTAAATTGTGACTTGTATGATAGCGTAATACGTTACCAAAAACATTACACGTTAGCTGCCAAGTACATAAAAATCGTTTTACCTTTTTCATATAAATTTGAAAAAAATTGTATAAAAGTGAAAATAATAATTCCTATAATCTAATCTTTGTTTTGTTACTTATTTTTCTAAGTCTTTTCAAGGTTTGTTAATAATTTGTTCATATTTTCACAGTAAGATAATACCATGAAGACATGAAGGAGGAAGTCAGATGGAAACAAATGATAAGCAATTCAATCCACAAAACCAAAATGATACAGATTCAGACAGAATAGATCAACAACAATTCGAGACTACTACATCAGATTTGATAAATGAACAAGAAATTACAACACCATCTATGATAGAAGAGAAAAACCAACATGAGACTAGTGAACCGTTTCAAGAAACTACAATAGTGGGGCCGGAACTGCGAACTAGCAAGCAAAAAGAGAAGAAAACAAATCCAAAGGTGAAAAGCTTTTTATCAATGGTGTCAGCTGGTGTCCTAGGTTCAGCGATTACACTTGCTGCGGTACCGCAAATTGATGGACTACAGGATTGGTTTTCATCGACGCCAAAAACCGAGCAAGCCCAAGAAAGTATAGAGGCTTCAGGACCTGTAAAAATACAACCGACAGAGATCAAGGATTCAACCTCTTCGGTTGCTGATATGGTTGAACAAGCATCAAAGGGTATCGTTGGGATTACAAGTTTACAAGCACAACAAAATCCTTTTGGTAGAAATAACTCAACAAACGTTGAAAGTGGAACAGGTTCTGGGGTTATTTTTCAGAAGGATGGAAATACAGCATACATTGTAACGAATAATCACGTAATTGAAGGTGCTAATGAGGTTGAAGTATCACTCTATAACGGAGAAAAAACGAAAGCAAAGCTGATTGGTACAGACCCGTTAACTGACTTAGCTGTTTTAGAAATTGATTCTGAGCATGTTGAGGCAGTCCTTTCATTTGGTGACTCTTCACAATTACGCCCAGGTGATCAAGTATTAGCAATTGGAAATCCACTTGGACTTGATCTATCAAGAACGGTTACCTCTGGTATTGTAAGTGCGATTGACCGAAGCATCTCAGTAGAAACATCAGCAGGCGAGTGGGAGTTAAATGTTATTCAAACCGATGCGGCCATAAATCCTGGTAATAGTGGTGGAGCCCTTATTAATACACAAGGACAAGTTATCGGTATCAACAGCTTGAAAATCGCAAATAGCGGTGTCGAAGGATTAGGTTTTGCTATTCCAAGTAATGACCTAGTTCCGATTATTAATGACCTTATCGAATCAGGGAAGGTAGAACGCCCGTACATCGGTATTGGCTTAGCAAGCTTAGAGGAAATTCCAAGAATGTATTATAGCGATCTTCCTGAAAATGTAACTGGTGGGGTTATTGTAACAGGTGTTGCGCAAAACTCAGCTGCTGAAAAAGCGGGTATTAAAATGAGAGACGTCATTGTGAAAATCAATGATACTGAGGTTAAAAACTCAATGGAGTTACGAAAGTATCTGTATACAAAGGCAAAAATTGGTGAAGAAGTAGAGCTTACGCTTTATCGAGATGGCAAACAACAAAAGGTCACCCTTACTTTAACAAGTAACAATTCGGGAATTGAATAACGCGTAATGCGATGAAGGGATTAGTAAAAAATGCTGAAGCGAAAATCAGTGTGGATTCCCGGGACACTATTGCTAGTTGCCGTGATAGTGTTCCTAGGCATCACTTTATTTAATAACAAAGATGTCGTTGCTAGTGTTGGTGGCGAAGAAATCAATCGTGATGAATTATACACAAGCTTGGAGCAATTTTATGGGGCACAAGTCTTGGAAACGATGATCACGGATAAAATTGTTGAACTAGAATCGAAAAAAGAAAAGATAACTGTAACAGACGAAGAGTTGCAGGAGGAAATGCAGGCGCTAATTGATTCCTATGGTGGAGAGGAAGCTTTTACTACTGCCATTGAAGCGAGCGGTGCGACCCGTGCTGATGTAGAAGACGATGTTACATTATATATTAAAACGAAAAAACTCCTTGAACCTCGAATTGAGATAACAGATGAGGAACTCAAGACGTATTTTGAGGAGAACAAAGCATCATTTGCACAGCCAGAACAGGTTCAAGCAAGTCATATTTTAGTGGAAGAAGAGGCAACAGCAAAAGAGGTTGCAGAAAAGCTTGTAAATGGAGAAGACTTTGCTGAATTAGCAAAGGAGTATTCAACTGATACTGCGAACGCTCCAACGGGTGGAGATTTAGGCTATTTTGGCAAAGGAGAAATGGTAAAAGAATTTGAAGATGTTGCCTTTTCACTAGAGATTAACGAAATAAGTGACCCAGTAAAAACCGAACACGGCTATCATATTATTAAAGTAGTGGATAAAAAAGAAGCAGTTGAAGCGAAGTACGAGGACAATAAAGAATCCATTCGCGAGACAATTTTTAATCAAAAAATCCAAACCGAATACACAACCTGGATAAGTGAAAAAACAGAAGAATATGAAATTGAGAGAAAACTATAGGTTTTATCGTGTTGTATTTTGTACCCTCCCCCTTTATATAGATGAAGGATGCCTAAATCGTTAAGATTTGGGCTTTTCCTGTTTTTTATAGGAGGGGTAGAATTATTGACTCTATAAGAATGAGTTATGTTAAAATTAGGTAATATCCATATTGGAGAGACAAGGAGCTGAGTCCATGATATATGTAAAAGGTGCATGTATAGGTTTACTCGTATCCTTCATCGGGTCTATGGTTTTAGGTGCATATCCTTATCTACCCTTCCATGTGATTTTTTTGACGAGTGCATTACCTTCTGCGCTCGTGTTTGGAATTATGACCTATTTTGTAAAAACAGATGAATCAAAGGTATATTATTGGATACGCGCATGGCTCTCTTTGTTTATCGTTGGAATCATTGCTTTTACAATAAAAACATACTTTGAAGCCAGGGCAATTGCAGTCAATCCATATGGAAGTACTCTAAATTGGGATGCAGTTATTTTATTTAATATCCTTTATTCAGTGGGAGCAGCGATTTTATTTTCACCAATGGGTATGTATGCACTACAAAGGCTAGCTCTCTATAAAAAGCAGCAGCTTAACCATCAATAAATTACTAGTTTTATATAAAGGTGTGTGAATGTATGACAGTCGTGTGTTTGGTTAGACATGGAGAAACAGCTTGGAATGCGATTGAGAGAATTCAGGGGAGAACCGATATTCCTCTAAATGAAGTAGGAATCAAACAAGCAGAGGCATGCAGGGAGTATTTTCGTGAACACCGTGATTGGGATGTTCTGTTTTCAAGTACCCTTACAAGAGCAAAGCAAACTGCAGAGATTATTAATGAAGGACTAAATCTTCCGTTTTATCAAATGGAGGATTTTGTAGAGATAAGTTTTGGTGAAGCAGAGGGAATGACAATTGAGGAGAGACGGAGTACCTTTCCGAATGGAATTAGCCCTAACGAAGAACCGAATGATGTTTTGTTAGGTCGTGTTTTTAAAGGACTTTCAAACATTCAACGTGAATATCCGAAGCAACGCGTCATCCTGGTTGCTCATGGTGGCGTCATAAATGCGATTTTGGAGCATTTGTCAAACGGAGAATTAGGCTATGGAAAGTCTAAATTAGATAATGCTTCACTTAGTCACATCTTCTTTGATGAAGGTTCGTGGAAATTACTAGATTATAACCAGGTTTCGCATTTGAGTACACTACATGTAGTGTGATGGTGGATTGTATACAGGAGGTTAGGCGGGGAGAGTGCTGATGTCGTAACTTTGAATGAGTGATCTATCACAGAGCTGGAATAAGTCCCCTGACTTGATGTTTCGAGCAAGAGTGATGTACCTCAAGGGCTGGAATAAGGCCCTGACTTGGTGTTTCGAGCAAGAATGATATACCACAAGAGCACGAAAAATGCCCTTAGATCACGATCACTAAGAAGTACAGCACTACACAATCAAAAAGATAATAGAAAAACCAACCATAAACATACAAAAAAATTATATTGACGGCCTTGAGGACAACGTAAAAATCTCCAGGCCGTTTTTTAATACATTTATCCGGAATAGTGAAGAAGGGTGTGAGATATATGATATTTCTTTTTGTGAGTATAGTGCTTTTATTTGTGGTTGTTGGAATTACGAAAAATAAAAAAACGAATATACTAAGCAAACAGGTGTAACACTTATGCTGCTGGGGACATTAAATGCGATTGCTCTTTTCAACATTGAAGTAGGCTTTGAAGAGCGAGTACAGTATTTAGACATTTTTATGTTGGACCCGAACAGAGTCCAACTCTATGGAGAACTTTCAATCGGAGTCGCAATGCTCGGATTACTGGTTTACCTATATTCAGAGGTTAGAAGATAGAAGTGCCTTAGGAAGTGGCACCAGAATAAAACCAATTCTCCCCTTTAAAACTATCAAATAGATTAAACTGTCCACCCCAGACGTACAAATTACCTATTTTGTCTTTTTAAGGTGCCTGACACCATTGGGGATAGTGGGGATATTGTGGATATGAAATGCTCATAGTTTTTCTTCATTTTTGGTACTATAGTATGATATTATGTTTGTATGTCATCAAAGGCCTTTCGTTCTTAGTGATTTTAAGAATGAAAAGGGGAAATTTGATTTGAGTAAGAGAGCTTGGACATACGAGGAAATAGAGTTTTTAAAAGACAATGTGGGTAGGATGAAAATTGCTACGATCTCACGACAATTAGATCGAACAGAGACTGCTGTTGAGTTGAAGATTAAGCGTTTGGGCCTTTCGAACACAAAGTCCTTTACGGGGCAGCTTACCATGCATGAATTAGCAACTCTATTAAAAATTGACCCGAAATCTGTAAAGCTATGGATTGATAACCATGGGCTGAAGTACACAAGAAGAGCAACACGAAATACGAGAAAGTTTTACTTCATTAAGCCCGAAGATTTTTGGGAATGGGCCAAGAACCATAAGGAAAGAATTGATTTTTCAAAGATTGAGAGACAATCCATTGTACCTGAGCCTGCTTGGGTAGATGGAGAACGTTCCAAACAGAGAAGAGTTAATTACAGAGCCTGGACAACAGTTGAGATTCACTCGATGATTGAGCTTATTTCAACAGGTACCCCCTTTTCCGATATTGGCAAAAGGTTAAACCGAAGTCCAATTAGCATTCAGCGAAAATATCAGCGTATGAATCGTATGAAAAATGCAGTACACCATTGATTCGTTTAAGATAAAGAAAAGTAGTGCAAATAAACCAAACTATATAAAAGGCAAAATTGTTGAAAAACGATGACGCAAAGCCACGGGCCTAAGGAGTGTACTCTACGGCAGCCGGGTTGCTATAGAATGGAAGGTTACCTTAAGATGACGACAAAAAGGGAGTGGCTTGTAATCAGCTTCTTCCTTTGTTTTTTTGTATCCATTGTTATTCCTTTAATGCTTTTTGGTCAAACTCTTTTACAGTATTGATAATAGCTACGGCAAAGGCGATACAGGTCACAATAAGTCCAAAAGTAATGAAATATGCCATGAACATGGATAAACACCTCTTTTTTATTATTTTTTCTGTTGTTAACCTCATTATAGTGAAAAGCCTCCCGTTAAAATGTGATTCATATCACACTCAAGACGTTTTTGCAGTAGTATGTGGTAATTAAAAAATCCAGAAACAATCCAAACTATGACCCAAAAGGCAAATCTCGTTGTAGTTGCTGTTCAATTGTGATATAGTTTTTTCGATACAATGCGTGAAACGAAAGGAAGTAATTATGGCTTATATAGATGAAGTACAAAAGCGACGAACATTTGCGATTATCTCGCATCCGGATGCCGGAAAAACAACGATGACGGAAAAATTGCTCTTGTTCGGGAATGTAATACGTGAAGCGGGAACGGTTAAAGGGAAAAAGACCGGGAAATATGCGGCATCTGACTGGATGGAAATTGAAAAGCAACGTGGAATTTCTGTTACGTCAAGTGTAATGAGCTTCCCGTATGACAAATATTATGTAAATATCCTTGACACCCCTGGACATGAAGATTTCAGTGAGGATACGTACCGAACACTTACAGCGGTGGATAGCGTTGTAATGATCATCGACTCAACCAAGGGTGTTGAGCCACAAACGATTAAACTATTTAAGGTTTGTCGTATGAGAGGAATTCCTATTTTTACGTTCATCAACAAGCTAGACCGTGAAGGAAAAGAGCCACTTGAGCTTTTATCTGAAATTGAAGAAGTACTTGGAATTGAGTCATATCCAATGAATTGGCCAGTTGGTATGGGAAAACGCTTCTTAGGGATATACGATCGCTACAATAATGAATTTGTTCATTTTAACGGTAATGAGGATGAAATCATTATTCCTATGCAAGAAATTGAGGATGGAAAGCATCCTGAGATAAGTGATAGTCCGGTTTATAGCAGTACACAGGACGAATTACTTCTTCTTGATGAAGCTGGAAACGACTTTGATGTTGAACGTGTAGTAAAAGGTGAGCTAACGCCAGTATTTTTTGGAAGTGCACTCGCAAACTTTGGAGTAGAGACTTTCTTTAATACGTTTCTACGCTTTGCGTCGTCACCAAAGCCTCGTAAAACTGACCAAGGACTTATCCCTCCTGAGGAAGAAACATTCTCAGGCTATATCTTTAAAATCCAAGCAAATATGAATACAAAGCACCGCGACCGAATCGCATTTTTACGTGTGTGCTCTGGTAAATTCGAGCGTGGAATGAGTGTTACGATTACTCGTACTGGTAAATCAATTAAGTTGAATCAAACACAACAGTTTATGGCAGCAAGCAGGGAGACGGTTGATGAAGCGTACCCTGGTGACATTATCGGAATTTATGACCCGAACGTGTACCAAATTGGGGATACATTAACTGCAGGCCGAGAGAATATCCATTATCAAGAATTACCGGTTTTCCCTCCTGAAATGTATCGTAAGGTTCGTGTGAAAAACGTTATGAAGGCGAAGCAGTTTAGAAAAGGTATTGAGCAACTCGTTCAAGAGGGTGCTATTCAATTGTTCAAGCAAGAATCAAATGATGAATTCATCTTAGGGGCAGTTGGGCAATTACAATATGATGTTTTCGAATATCGATTAGAGGCAGAATACAATGTATCCGTTGAATTCACCTCAATTGGCAATCGTATCCCACGATGGATTGGAAACAAGGATGTAGATCCACGTCTATTTGATTCAAGAAGCTTATTGGTTCGTGATCGATTTGATCGATTAGTGGTATTATTTGAAAATGACTTTACGTATCGATATTTCCAGGATAAAAATAAAGACATTGAGCTAATCGACTTGTTCGAAAGTAATGATTATAAAAGCGTATAAACGAGGTTAAAAAGCTGTCCCAACTTTGGGTACAGCTTTTATCATTGTAACGTCATTTCCCGTGTTTTCTTTTACTAGATTTGTTATAGTAATGATAGGATTTTGTTGAAAGGTAGGATATCATGCTGCTAAAATTTGTACTGGCACTCATACTTCCAGGATTACTTGTTATTTTATTTACAAGAGTTACGTACAACCACTATGTAGGTCTATTACTAGCCGCTGCTTTAATGGTTGTTTCCATTTATAAAGGATTTACTCATACGACATTTATAGCGATCGTTGATATCATTTCACTAGCAGCCGGTTTCTGGTATGCGAAAGGTATGGGGAAACGAGCTAGGTCATAATGAAATATATAAAAGCACCTGCAAATCCGCAAGTGCGATAGTAAAGACAAGGTCATTTGGCTTTGTCTTCGCTTATTTCAAAGGATAGGAAAGTATAAAATTTTGAACATAGTTTTCAGTGTCCAGCGCAAGCGGCCTACCCCCACGAGGTCAAATAACCTTTGGCAAGAAAAGCGAAAGAGCGACTTTTTTTGCCACAGAATATTTGCTTGTCGGACTTGCACATGGATGTGCTGACGTCGACGTTCGTCACAGGACGTGGCGGTTTTTAGTCGACGTTCCTCTTCCATGGCGCTTGTGCTTTTCTTATTTGGAACAACTTGTCTCCCCTTACTGCATTGAAAATGGTTTTACACCCTTTTATGCTTCACCAATTCCCCTCGATCTGCTGCATGAGGTACTTTTTCTAACCATTCATTATCAATCATGATATTTAGTCCATCCTCTGCATATTTTCCAATCTCGGCACTAAGGCGTGTATAGGCAGTCGTAATATCCCGCCTTTGGGATTGTGATATAGCTAACCCGTAATTCCCCATGCCATTTGAACTTAAAATACCAATATGAAACATCATTAGCTTGTCAGAAAAAGGTGATTCTGTCACATTTTCAACATCATGATCCCAGGTCATTGGAGCCGGAAGGTCGTAGTCACTCAAATAGTTTGCGAAAATTTCTCTATGTTTCTTTGCGATTTCCTTTCCCCTTTGAAAGTATTCAGTGACTTCTTTAGACTTTGCAACCTGAGCAAAACCGATTGTTAAGGCTTCGCCTAGTTTATTTGTTTGGATATTCGCATAAAAGTGCATGACTTCTGCAGCCGTGAGTGGCCGTTGCTCACCAAACCATCCTGCTAAGAAGCTTTGTTTTTTAACGAATTCTACTTCTTTTGGGTAAGGGATATAAGGTGGTCTAATTTCCAGTCCCTTTGAAGCCAAAAGCGAGGTAGTCTCATTATATAATACGTTAGTGGAAGTGAGCGCACTTGAGAAGAATTCACGGATATCCTTTCGTACGATATTTGGTAAAATCATGCTATATGTTAATAAACCGCCCTTTGCCATATGCTTCATATAATTTAGAAAGAAACCATCCTGGAATAACCGTGGTGCATTTGGATTCACATCATCCACTGTAAAACCTATAGGAATTGGAATCCCTTCCTCTTTAAAAAGACCTTCAATAATCGAGATATGCTCGTTCGATATTTTCATCCCATGCTCAATAATTGGTGTTATTTCTGTGTCCTTTACTTTATGTAAAAGATAGGTAAACACGCATATGGCCATACTATCTGCTATATAGGTTGACCATAAGCTAAATAATTCCGCAGATGTTAGTTGAATATTATGTTCTTTTTTCATATGTATAACCAGCCTTTACAGAGTTTTTATAAACAGCCTATCACCAAATTCACCTTTTCATATGGTTTCCTTTTTAACAAAAAACATGAATATCTAACAGTAAGAACCATTTTCTAGGAAATTTTTATAAAAAAATCGAATATCAGTTCGTATTTTTGTTTGTTTTTTGTAAGATTGTGGTACAATGTTTTTATCTAGAAAAAGAAGCACAGAAAACAAACGAAAACGAATATATTTGGATACGATACGTTATAGTTCGTTTTGCATAGAACGATTTTGAGAATGGAGGATGTATGTGAAGGATCAATTTGAGTTAGTCTCGAAGTATTCACCACAGGGAGATCAGCCTAAAGCGATACAACAGATACTTGAAGGTATTAATTCAGGTAAAAAGTATCAGACCTTGCTTGGAGCGACAGGGACAGGTAAAACATTTACAATCTCGAATGTTATTAAGGAAGTAAATAGGCCAACACTGATCATTGCACATAACAAAACCTTAGCAGGACAACTTTATAGTGAGTTTAAGGAATTTTTTCCGAACAATGCGGTTGAATATTTTGTAAGCTACTATGACTACTTTCAGCCGGAAGCATATGTTCCATCATCAGATACATATATCGAGAAAGATTCCAGCGTGAATGATGAAATTGATAAATTACGTCACTCGGCAACATCAGCATTGTTTGAAAGACGTGATGTTATTATCATCGCGAGTGTTTCCTGTATATATGGCTTAGGGTCGCCAGAAGAATATAGTGAACTAGTTGTTTCGTTACGAGTTGGAATGGAAATGGATCGTAATCAGCTATTGCATAAGCTCGTTGATGTGCAGTATGAACGAAATGATATAGATTTCCGCCGTGGAACTTTCCGTGTTCGAGGAGATGTTGTCGAAATCTTTCCGGCTTCACGAGACGAGCATTGTATTCGTGTTGAATTTTTCGGTGATGAAATTGATCGAATTCGTGAGGTTGATGCGTTGACGGGAGAAATTCTAGGGGAACGTGAACATGTAGCGATTTACCCTGCATCTCACTTCGTAACTCGTGAAGAAAAAATGAAAATTGCGATTCAAAATATCGAAACCGAGCTTGAGGAACGATTGACAGAGCTAAGAGAAGCAGGGCAACTGCTTCAAGCACAGCGTTTAGAGCAACGTACTAATTATGATCTTGAAATGATGAGGGAGATGGGTTTTTGTTCAGGGATTGAAAACTATTCACGTCATTTAACATTACGCCCTCCTGGTTCAACACCTTATACGTTAATGGATTATTTTCCCGAGGATTTGTTGATTGTGATTGATGAGTCTCATGTAACTCTACCGCAAATTCGAGGTATGTTCAATGGTGACCAAGCTCGAAAACAAGTATTGGTTGACCATGGATTCCGTTTACCATCTGCATTGGATAATCGACCATTGCGTTTCGAAGAATTCGAAAAGCATATTAATCAAATCATCTTTGTTTCTGCCACCCCTGGTCCATATGAAATCGAACATACTCCAGAAATGGTGGAACAAATCATTCGTCCAACCGGATTACTCGATCCGTTGATTGATGTACGACCAATTCAAGGTCAAATTGATGACTTGCTTGGTGAAATTCAGGCTAGGATTTCAAAGAATGAACGTGTGCTTGTTACAACATTAACGAAAAAAATGTCCGAGGATTTAACGGATTATTTAAAGGATGTCGGAATAAAAGTTACGTATCTACACTCCGAAATTAAAACACTTGAACGGATTGAAATCATCCGTGATTTACGGATGGGTAAGCATGATGTACTTGTAGGAATTAACCTTCTTCGTGAAGGATTAGATATTCCTGAGGTTTCACTTGTGGCAATCTTGGATGCCGATAAGGAGGGTTTCTTAAGGTCAGAACGTTCACTTATCCAAACAATTGGTCGTGCAGCAAGAAATGCGAATGGAAAAGTCATCATGTATGCTGATAAGATGACAAACTCCATGGAAATTGCGATTAATGAGACGAAACGTCGACGTGAAATCCAGGAAGCATATAACCGGGAGCATGGAATTACTCCTCAAACAATCCAGAAGGATATAAGAGATGTAATTCGTGCTACTCAGGCAGCTGAACAAACGGAGGCGTATGAAGCAGTTCCTAAACTAACCGGATTGTCTAAGAAGGAACGTGAAAAAGTCATTGCTGAAATGGAAGCTGAAATGAAGGAAGCTGCAAAAGCACTTAATTTTGAACGAGCAGCTGAGTTGCGTGACCTAATTCTTGAGTTAAAAGCGGAAGGATGAACAAATAAATGGCATTGGATAAAATAGTTGTCAAAGGCGCAAGAGCTCATAACTTAAAAAATGTTGATGTTACCATACCAAGAGACAAGTTGGTTGTAATAACAGGTCTCTCTGGTTCGGGTAAGTCATCCCTTGCATTTGACACGATTTATGCAGAGGGACAAAGACGGTATGTGGAGTCTTTGTCAGCATATGCACGTCAGTTTTTAGGTCAAATGGATAAACCAGATGTAGATTCAATTGAAGGTCTCTCACCGGCTATTTCAATTGACCAAAAAACAACAAGCCGTAACCCAAGGTCCACAGTTGGTACAGTTACCGAAATCTACGATTATATGCGTTTGTTATATGCACGTGTAGGGAAACCGGTTTGTCCAAATCACGGCATTGAAATTAGCTCACAAACCATTGAGCAAATGGTTGACCGAATTTTAGAATATCCTGAACGTACAAAGTTGCAGATATTAGCTCCTGTTATATCCGGGCGTAAGGGTGCGCATGTAAAAGTATTTGAGGATATTAAAAAGCAAGGATATGTAAGAGTTCGAGTTGACGGTGAGATGCTTGAGTTATCTGATGACATCGAGCTTGAGAAAAATAAAAAGCATTCGATTGAAGTTGTGATTGACCGTATTGTTGTAAAAGAAGGAATCACTGCACGTTTGGCAGACTCTCTAGAAAGTGCTCTTCGCTTAGGGGAAGGTAAGGTGATCATTGATGTAATTGGTGAGGAGGAACTGCTTTTTAGTGAGCTTCATTCGTGTCCCCATTGTGGGTTTTCAATTGGAGAGCTAGAGCCGAGAATGTTTTCCTTCAATAGCCCATTTGGGGCATGTCCAGATTGTGATGGGCTGGGATCAAAGCTTGAGGTCGACATAGACCTTGTGATCCCAAATTGGGATTTATCCCTACGAAACCATGCAATTGCACCGTGGGAGCCTACAAGTTCACAATACTATCCACAACTACTAGAATCAGTTTGCAATCATTATGGAATCGATATGGATATGCCGGTAAAGGATATTCCAAAGCACTTAATGGATAAGGTTTTATATGGTAGTGATGGAGAAGAAATCTATTTCAAGTACGAAAATGATTTCGGACAGGTCCGTGAGAACTATGTTCCGTTTGAAGGAGTCCTACGAAATATAGAACGACGTTATAAAGAAACAAGTTCTGATTATATTCGTGAGCAAATGGAGAAATACATGGGAGAGCGTCCATGTCTCACATGTAATGGGTATCGTTTGAAAAAGGAAACTCTGGCAGTTCTTCTTGCAGGTAAGCATATTGGTAAGATTACAGAACTATCTGTCAGTGAGGCCCTGGATTTCTTTTCAAACCTAGAGCTTTCTGAAAAAGATATGAAGATTGGGAATTTAATTTTTAGAGAAATTAAGGAACGACTCGGATTTCTTGTCAATGTCGGCTTAGATTATTTAACAATGAGCCGCGCGGCTGGAACATTATCTGGCGGTGAGGCACAACGAATTCGACTTGCTACCCAAATCGGTTCTCGCTTAACCGGTGTCTTATATATCCTGGATGAACCGTCCATCGGTCTTCACCAACGTGACAATGATAAGTTAATTGATACACTTAAAAGAATGCGAGACATTGGAAATACACTAATCGTTGTTGAACATGATGAGGATACAATGCTTGCTGCCGATTTCTTGATTGATATTGGTCCTGGTGCAGGCATTCACGGTGGGGAAATCATTTCGGCGGGCATTCCAAAAGAGGTAATGGAGGACCCGAAATCCTTAACAGGACAATACCTATCAGGTAAAAAATTCATTCCACTGCCTAATGAACGAAGAAAGCCAGACGGTAGATATATTGAAGTTGTCGGAGCTAGAGAAAACAACTTGAAAAATGTTTCTGTCAAGTTTCCACTAGGGTTGTTTATTGCGGTAACAGGCGTATCCGGTTCTGGTAAAAGTACATTAATTAATGAAATTCTTCATAAATCATTGGCACAAAGGCTACATAATGCTAAAACTAAGCCTGGCGAACACAAAGCCGTAAAAGGAATTGAACAGTTGGAAAAGGTCATTGATATTGACCAATCACCAATTGGTAGAACACCACGTTCCAATCCTGCAACCTATACAGGTGTGTTTGATGATATTCGTGATGTGTTTGCAGCAACAAATGAAGCAAAGGTAAGAGGTTATAAGAAGGGTCGCTTCAGCTTTAATGTGAAGGGCGGACGCTGTGAAGCATGTCGTGGGGATGGAATCATTAAGATTGAAATGCATTTCTTACCCGATGTCTATGTACCATGTGAGGTTTGTCATGGAAAACGATATAATCGTGAAACCTTAGAGGTTAAATATAAGGATAAAAATATCTCTGATATCTTAGATATGACAGTAGAACATGCTGTTTCCTTTTTCGAAAACCTCCCTAAAATCAAGCGCAAGCTCCAAACACTCTATGATGTAGGGTTAGGATATGTTACTTTAGGGCAACCAGCAACGACTTTATCTGGAGGAGAAGCGCAACGTGTGAAGCTTGCTTCCGAGTTACATCGCAGATCAATGGGTAAGACGTTTTATATTCTTGATGAACCAACTACAGGACTTCATGTAGACGATATATCAAGGCTATTGAAGGTATTACAACGCCTTGTGGAAAACGGTGATACCGTTCTTGTTATTGAGCATAATCTGGATGTCATTAAAGCAGCGGACTATATTGTCGACTTGGGTCCTGAGGGCGGAGATAAGGGTGGAACGATTTTAGGAACGGGAACTCCTGAGGATATTATCAAAATTGAAGAATCTCATACAGGACGATACTTAAAGCCAATTCTCGAACGTGACCGTCTTCGGATGAAGGAACTTATTCAAGAAAAAGAAGCGATAACGAAATAAGAGAAATCCCGAATGTTGTACAGTGCATTCGGGATTTTTTTTTCTGGCCATATGCACGAATATGTTACTATTAATCTATAAATGTAAAAAATAGGATGGAAGTGGATGGGATGAAGTCAAAGGTTGAAAAAAAGCTGTTTTATTTGATGACAGGTGAATTCGTAGCATCTGTTTTGTTTGCGATATTATGGGTAGTATACATACCGCTATTTGATTGGTCAGCAGAATATCTGACTTCTTTCCCACCTATTTATGCCTTTTTCGTTTTAGAATTTATTTTGCTGCAAGGAAGTCTTTACTGGTATTTAAAGTGGAAAAGGATCAAGAAAAAAGAAGCATCCCATTTATCACTTAGACAATTGAAGATTTTCTCCTATTTTAAAAGAGTAAATTTTTTGCTAGTAGGTGTAGGCTTGATTGTATTACTCTATCAAGTTACTCAGTATTCCTCAGGACTGTATTGGTTTCTATTCCTATACGGCTTTGCAGCTGTTGAACATATTAACTATTATCATGTTCGTCTTTCCTATCAAAGTATTGAAGAAATACAAGAATTTATTAAGCAAAAGGGTCTTCGACCGTCGATTCTAGCACGTGAGTTGAAAAAACAAAACGAGAGGGGCTTCTAGTTTAAAGAAGTCACTTATTGTTTTTTGTTGGTAATAGTGCATTTCCTAAGAATACCCTTGTATAGAAATTTTATTTTTCAAATGAAACTATTTTTGGTGTTAATCGTATTAAGGGTATAAAGGAGAGATGAAATGAATTCAGATAAAGTAATATCATCATTGTGTTATTTCAGTATTTTCTTTGCAGGCTTTATATTGCCACTTGTGGTGTATGTGATTGTAAAGAATCAAGACGTAAAGAGACATGCAATCCATGCGTTAATATCTCACATCATCCCATTAGTAACGATACTCTTGATTGTGGTTCCATTTTTCTTTATCTGGTCAACTGAAGCATTTGCTGCTATAACATTACTTATTTTCTTAGTGTTAATCGTTGTTAATATCGGTGTTGTGATTTGGAATGTTGTAAAAGGAATTCAAGTTTTATCTGAGGATTAATTAATAGGGAGGAAATGACGGTGAAAGAGGAACAAAAACGAATTTTAAAGCTAGTAGAAGAGGGTAAACTTTCAGCAGAGGAAGCCATTGTTTTAATTGAAAAGCTTCATTCTGGAGACCAAAGCAACGGTTCTGATCCAGAGCAGGAAATCAAAACTGAACTTTCAACGCATGTTGCATTCGAAGAGTCCAGACAGAAAGGTTATAGCAATGAAAGTAAACAAGGATCTGTTAAACACAAATTTATGGATTTTATCGATTCTGCCTTTCAAAAAATCAAAGATCTGGATTTAGATTTCAATTTTGGCAATGCAGTTGAGGTAAAGCATATTTTTCAGCATCAAGATGTATACATTAAAAATCTCGACCTAGATGTATCAAATGGTAGCATTACAATTGTTCCATGGGCTGAAAAGGATGTGCGGGTTGAGTGTGAAGCGAAGGTATACAATATCGAAAATCAAGATCGTGCCCGTAAGGTGTTTTTAGAGGATGTACTTTTCTCAATTGAAAACGGTACATTGCGGTTATCGATTCAGAAAAAGCAAATGAAGGTTCATGCAAAAATCTTCGTTCCACAAGAAGATTATGAAAGTATCAAGGTTCGTATGTTTAATGGACCAATTAGTGGGGAAAATTTACAGGTAAAAGACTTCCGTGCAAAGACTGCTAATGGTGCGATAACTGTAGCAAATCTTGTAACATCTACTGTTGAAATTGAAACAGCAAATGGTCATATTAAAGCAGATCAAGTTGTAAGTAAGGATTTTGAAGCGGAAACATTGAATGGTGCAGTGAGAGCTACTGGAAAGTTTGAGAAAATCGACCTACAAAGCTTTAACGGAAATATAACATGTAACCTCGAAGGAAACGATTGTCACACTGCCTATGTGAAGACAACGACTGGTAGTATTGATATGTTTGTAGCTACAAATTATGAGGTTGATGGAGAATTGAAATCAAATCTAGGTAATTTTAAATCTGAGCTTCCAATGATGTCGATCATTGAGGAGAAGAATGAAGTCGTTCAAAAATCTTTACGCTTTAAGGCAAATCAAGATAAAGGACAAAAACTTCATCTATTTGCGGAAACAAAAACAGGTTCCATAACTATAAAACCACTTTGAGGTGTTTGGCATGAAAAAGAAATTATATCGTTCGACTAGAAATAGAATGCTAGGAGGAGTACTAGGTGGCCTCTCAGAATATACAGGTATTGATGCATCACTTTTGCGCATTCTTACAGTAGTTGGCTTCTTTTTAGGTTTTGGTTCACTTGGACTCATCTATTTGGTGTGGATCTTTATCGTACCAAATGAAGGGGCTGCCTAAGTAAATGAAATGGATAGCTAGTATTATCGTAAACAGTATTATCCTCATTGTGGTTGCTGGCTATATTGATACGTTTCACATAGAAGGAATAGGCGCAGCGATTATGGCAAGTGTGATATTATCAATCTTGAATGTGATCGTAAAACCAATTCTAATTCTACTAACCTTGCCTGTGACTGTACTATCGTTAGGTTTATTCCTGTTTGTGATCAATGCAATTACACTTATGTTAACGCAGTCAATAATGGGTGATTCCTTTATCATTGATGGCTTTGGAACAGCAGTGCTTGCTGCTGTAATCATCTCAATCCTAAATTTACTAATTCAAAAGGTTATTGTGGAACCACTTCAGGAAAAAAAGAAATAATGGCTGTGAAAAGCAGATTAAAAGATCAAATTACAATTGTGATTTGGTCTTTTTTTGTTGTGCGCCCGGCATGGGTGCAGTCTATAGGGTGAAAGTCCCGAGCCATGAAGGCAGTAGTAGTGGTTAG
>JBLKRX010000057.1:0-19970 GCA_047608075.1 Ferdinandcohnia humi | reverse complement strand
ATAAAAGCCATAGAAACGAAATAACGACCATAGAATCAAAATAAAAGCCATAGAACTATAAAATGGAGTAAAAAGAGGTCGGATAGACCCAAAATATAGAGGCAAATCTAGTATTTCCAGCGAAAAATAGTAGAAAATCTGATTTTGTACTCTGTCGGATGAATTTTTTTACGTAATTTGGTGAGTGTAACCACAAATGATGCTAAAAGCCATAGAAACGAAATAACGACCATAGAACTGAAGTAAAAGCCATAGAATCCAAATAACGACCATAGAACCAAAATAAAAGCCATAGAGTTATAAGATTAAGTAATTAGAGGACGACTAGATTCCAAATATAGGAGCATTCCTATTATTTCCACCTAAAAAAGCAGGATTTCTCCGTTTTTATTCTGCTATGATATAATTTTAAGTACTTTTTACGTAATAGGAGTTTTTAAAATGAGCCTTTTACAACAAACAAGCTGGCGAATCATTGATCAATCGAGTCACGGCTATCAATTTAATGGATTACAATCCTTTGCGATGGACGATACGCTTTGTGCTTCAGTGGGGAAAGGTGAATCCGTGGCTACAGCTCGAACATGGGTGCACCATCAGACCATTGTGCTCGGCATTCAGGATACAAAATTACCGTATCTACAACATGGGGTAAATCTACTGGAGTCCCACGGCTATCGCGTTATTGTTCGGAATTCCGGGGGGTTAGCGGTTGTTCTGGATGAGGGTGTCTTAAATATTTCGCTTATTTTTCACGAAACGGAAAAAGGGATTGATATAAATCGAGGCTATGACACCATGCTCGAGCTTATTCGGAAAATGCTTCAGGGCTATCAGGTCGATATTGAGGCGAGAGAGATAGTCGGTTCGTACTGTCCTGGATCCTATGATTTAAGCATTAACGGTCAGAAATTTGCTGGTATTTCGCAACGGAGACTGCGAAATGGTGTTGCTGTTCAAATTTATTTAGGGGTAACAGGCAGCGGGTCGCAGCGAGCAGAGGTCATAAAAGAATTTTACGAGGCTGCCTTAAAGGGAGAGCAAACAAAGTTTGTATACCCAACGATCAAACCTGAAACAATGGCTTCCTTAGCAGAATTAATCGATAAAGATATAACTGTTCAAACAGTATTGCTCCACCTTTTACAAACATTAAAAAACGAGAGCCAATCCATTTTTGCTTCACAATTAACTGAGGGGGAAATGGAGCTATTTGAGCAAAACTATATGCGCGTGCTAGAACGAAATCGAAAAGCATTTGACTAATTTTTATCCCCCAGACTGTCTTGAAAACGCTTGTCAGACAAGGCGTGCAGCCGAACGAAGACGCGAATAGAAGTTGCCTTCCTGAGCGGACAGCTACGCAGTAAGCGAGCGTTTGTCAACAGTCTAAAGCTACCCGGATTGGGTAGCTTACCTACTTTTCTTCAATGTTTTCATAGCTATCAATCACAATATCGGATAGAGGAAGACTTAGGAAAGGCGCTATTTCCTTTGAATGGTAGAATTCCCTAACCATTTCTTCTACCTCGTTACGAATTTTTTTTGATTCCATTGTGTTCCACTGCGATTTCGGGATTGAGAGATACACAGTAATCGCTACTTCTTCATACCCTTCATAACTATCTGGAAAATGATTTGATTTACCTTCCTGCACTGGAAACGCATAAAAGGTAGCTGTTTTATATTGTAACTTTTTCTCTAGCGTTAAAATTTCGCTTAGCTTACTAACGAATTCGATAGGTGTAAACACCCGTTCTCTTACCTCTAAGGTATATTTGGAAGTAACCATTGATTGAAGCGCTTCATTTGCTGCAAACTCGATTTCTTTTGCTCTTGTTTCCGTTTTAGGAATTTCAACTACGAAGTGTTTTGTATTATTGTTATAACCAGCGTAAACATCAAATAGTAAGAAGTCCTCACGTAATGCCTCTTTTACTTTTAGTGATTCGGCTTGCGCTTCCTTCCATTCCTCAGGCATGTCAATAGGGGTTTCGTTGATATGGACTAGTTCAAATTGATAGGTTTCATATCCCTTACGATCAAGTATTTCTTGAACGATGGTTGTAACATCTTCTTGAATACTATCAAAATATTCCCTGGTACCGGCAATCCGAACATTGATCTCACCTGTTCCACCGCCTGCGCCTGAAATTTGATATCCTTTTTGGAGAAGTTCATCCGCAATGATTGCACCAATGGGCCTTGTATCAAACAAATGGCCAAGTAACGGAACCTTTGCTGCAATCTTTCCCATAGTCGGTGAGATAACGGCTGAGCCAAAAAATAGCCCTATGGCAACTACTGCCGCGGCTGAAAAATAAATGAAATGCTTTGATGGATTTCTGCTTTCAATTCTACCTTTTTGTATTCCCAGCTTAATCGTCTGTTGTAAACGATCTTCAGGTATTTCTATTTTGTCTATCTCTGATTTAAGTTTTGAGAAGGAATTACTCATTAGATACACTCCCTTTTCAATACTGATTTTAAATGGTTGATAGCCCGGTGGAGGTTTGATTTGACGGTTCCTTCAGGGCAGTCTAGCATATTAGCAATTTCTTTTAAGGAAAAATCATTATAGTATCTTAGCAAAATAACTGTTTTGTACCTTTCTTCCAGGTTAGTAACGGCATCTAAAAGATCCATGCTCTCCTCAAGTAAATACTGGTCTTGAATGGGGATGCGCTCTAAATCCTCGAACTGAATGAGATTTTGATTCTTCCTGATAAAGTCGATTGCTGTATTAATCAGAATTCGTGTTAACCAAGTTGAAAAATAACCTGTTTCTTTTACGTTTTTAATACCGAGGTATGCTTTGTATATGGTCTCCTGTACGATATCAAGTGCATCATTTTCGTTTTTTACATAAAGATATGCCATTCGGTATAGTTTGTTTTTCTCTAGGAGAATTAGTTTTTCAAAGGCTTTTTTATTACCTCGAATTGCCTTTTTCACTAAATCACTTGACATTGAATAGCCCCCTTTCTCTTAAACGTTAGACAGAAAAACGTTACAAAACGTTGCAAAAAATTTATTTTAATCGTAACGGAGAACAGTTTCTGTATTTACAACGTATTAATATTTTTTATAATAAAAATATTGAAATTTATTTTTAGTGATGTTATGATTCACCTCAAGCAAGAAAAATTGAATATCGTTTTGCTGTACCAACTCTTATCGAGAGTAGGCTGAGGGATTTGGCCCGATGACGCCCAGCAACCGACCGTAATACCATTGTGAAATGGGGCGATTGTATCGCCGGGATTTTCCCGCAAGGCACGGTGCTAATTCCAACAGAAAGAATTTTCTTTCTGATAGATAAGAGGTGCGAAGACTTTTGTATGCTTCAAGCCTCTTTCTGATTGAGAAAGAGGCTTTTCTTATTGCCAAAATACATAGAAACATAGAAAAGCCTCGAAAATAGGAGTGTGATCAAGGAACATCGAGTGTTACCAGAAGGAATTTAAAAAACAAACCAAAGGGGAGAAAAAGGAATGAAGGTAACGAAACTATTTCTAGCTATTTTACTACTTATTGCAGTGTTAGTGGGCTGCCAACCGAAAGTAGCTCAAGAGACAAATGAAACGAGCAATGCGGAAGCGAAGAACTCAGAACACCCGTTAGCCAATAAGAAGATTGCTTTAATCATGCAGCAAAATTTAGGAACCTTTTCCGCGCAGTATATTGAAGGGGTTGAAGAGCAGGTAGAAAAATTCGGAGGAAAGACTACTGTATTTACCTCTGATGGGGATTTAGCAAAAATGGCATCGAATTTAGATGCGGCGATTAACCAAGGCTTTGATGCAATTTTGATTGACCATGGAACAAAAGAAGCCCTTCAAAATGGTGTAAAAAAAGCAGTTGAAAAAGAGATTCCAGTTGTAGTATTCGATGCTGAAGTTGAGGTCCCAGGTGTAACCGTACTTGAACAAGGTGACCAGCAAATGGCACAGATGACATTGGAAAAATTAGCGGAGGATGCGAACGGTGAAGCAAATATCGTAAAAATCTGGGTAGCGGGCTTCGCTCCAATGGAAAGACGACAGATTGCGTACCAAGAGTTCCTTGAGAACAATCCTGGCATTAAAGAGATTGCTACATTCGGTGCTGCAACAGCAAATACGGCACTTGATACGCAGGCTCAAATGGAGGCGCTATTAAAGCAATATCCTGAAGAAGGTCAAATTACTGCTGTTTGGGCAGCATGGGATGAGTTTGCAAAAGGCGCGGTTCGTGCGATTCAACAGGCTGGCCGTACCGACATCAAGGTATATGGAATTGATATGAGTGACGAGGATTTACAAATGATTCAGGAAGAAAACAGCCCATGGGTGGCGTCTGCTGCAGTAGATCCTAAGGATATTGGTCGCATTCAGGTTCGTTACGCGTACCAGCAAATCAATGGTGAGGAAACTCCTGAAAGAGTGAAGCTTGAGCCAGTTTTTGTAACGAAGGAAGCATTACCTGCAGAACAGATTACAACAGCTGAGCTTAATCAATACATTGAAGGCTGGGGTAAAAGTGAGCAAGGTTACACAGATGAGTTGAAAAAACTTGAAGCTGGTGAGTGAAATCATTTTGGGGAGTAGGTGCTGACGTCAACGTTCGCCACAGGACGTAGAAGAGCTTAGTTGACGTTCCTCTTCCAAAAAGCGCTTGCGCTTTTCTAATTCAGTCAGGGGGCTTGTTGTGGATATGAGTAGGCTTTTGCTAGAAATGAAGGACATTACAAAAAGCTTTGGCAGTGTCATCGCTCTCGACCATGCAGCCTTTGAGCTAAGAAGTGGTGAGGTTCATGCGTTATTAGGAGCGAATGGAGCAGGAAAAAGTACGTTAATGAAAATCTTATCGGGTGCGTACGAACTCGATACAGGAGAGATTTTGTTAGATGGAAAAGCAATAAAAATTTCCTCACCAAGAGATGCAAAGAACCACGGGATACATTGTGTATATCAAGAGGTGGATACAGTTATTGTTCCGCAGCTGTCAGTTGCAGAAAATATTTTGCTAGATTCATTTTCCACGGAAAAGGGACTTTTTATTTCGAAAAAGAAGCTTCAAAAGAAAGCAGCGGGAGTCTTAGAGCTTTTGAACGTAACCGACATCCCCATGCAGAAAAAAGCGGCTGAACTTACACTTGCCGAAAAGCAATTGGTGTTAATCGCTAGAGCCCTTGTTCATGAGGCAAAGGTGATTATTTTTGATGAACCAACAGCTCCTTTATCACTAGAGGAAACAAAGTATTTGTTTGCTATTGTAAACAGGCTAAAAGAAAAGGGTGTAGGCTGTATTTTTATTTCCCATCGTCTTCCAGAGGTTTTTGAAGTCTGTGACAGGATTACGGTTATGAGGGATGGAAAGACCATTGCGACCTTTACAACAAAGGAAGTCAACCAGCAAACAATTGTAGAGACGATGCTTGGGAATTCTTTTTCGATAAAAGGCTCTACTAGAAAACCAAATCGAGGCGAGCCTGTTTTAGAGGTGCAAGGGCTTGATGATGGTGAGAAGCTTAATGACATATCCTTCACTGTTTCAGAAGGTGAAATCGTGGGGATTGTTGGGCTTGTGGGAGCGGGTAAGACGGAGCTTGCGAAGACATTATTTGGCTTACGTCCTAGTTTAAAGGGTGAATTGAAAATAGGAGGCGTATCCCAACATTTCAATCATGCCTCTGATGCTATTGAAGCTGGAATGGCCCTCATTTCCGAAGAACGACGCAAGGAAGGGCTCTTCATCAATGAAACCATTTCTACCAATCTGTCTTTTGCTCATTTAAAGAAATTTTCTCGATTCCTATTGATGAATCGTAAGCTTGAAAAAAGCCATGCGCAAAGCATTATTCAATTACTTGGAATCAAAGCGGATGATACTGAGACCCCTGCACTACATTTAAGTGGTGGGAATCAGCAAAAGGTCGCGATTGGCAAGTGGATATCACGGAATGCTAGGGTGTATTTGTTTGATGAGCCGACTAAGGGTGTTGATGTTGGCGCGAAGCAAGACATTTTTCAGTTGATTCGTTCGTTGGCAGATGAGGGGAAAGGGATTGTTTATTTTTCATGTGAATTAGACGAAATCATTGGAATATCCGATCGGATCCTTGTTATGTTTGATGGAGAAATAGTTAAGGAATTAACGCGGGAAGAGGCCAGCCAAGAGAAAATCCTCTTGTATGCAAGTGGAGGAAAGGAAGAAGTACATGAACGGGAATATCATCAGGTTCTTGTTTAAATATGGTGCCATTTTATTGATGGGCTTCATATTAATCTATTTTAGCTTTGTAAATCATGCATTTTTTTCATACGGAAATTTATCAGATATATTGCGTTCCATTTCCATTGTGACTCTGTTGGCACTCGGTGTTACTTTTACCCTGGTTGTTGATGGCTTTGACCTATCGGTTGGCTCGACGATGTCATTATCAACGGTGGTCACAGCATCTTTAATGGTCTGGTATGAAATGCCACTTTGGTTGGTACTCCTTTTGCCACTTATCATTGGAGTATTAGTAGGGCTTGTGAATACCTTGCTAATTGTAAAAATAGGGATACCAGATTTATTAGCAACGCTAGGGATGATGTACATCGTCTCGGGACTTCATCGAACATATACAGAAGGCTACTCCATTTATAACAGCATGCCGTTAACAAGTGGAGGCACGGCTCCTGGAGAGTTTACTTCGGCGTTTCTTTGGATTGGCCAAGGAAAAATGTTAGGATTACCTGTTCCAGTCTGGATTATGCTGTTCTTTGTGTTACTTGTGTATGTAATTCTTAACCATACCCGTTGGGGAAGAATTTTGTATATGACAGGAGGAAATGCGGAGGCAGCGCGTTTATCTGGGATTAATACGAATAAGGTAAAGCTTATTGCCTATACGGTTTCGGGCGTGTTTGCTTCAATGGCAGGGGTCTTGTTTGCGGCACGTGTTGGTTCGGGTCAAATAGATGCCGGTGCTTCTTTATTAATGGAGGCTGTTGCTGCAGTGTTTGTTGGTTTTTCAGTACTTGGAGCAGGAAAACCGAATGCACTAGGGACGTTTTTTGGGGCAGCACTTATCGGTGTCCTATTAAATGGTCTAACTATGTTAAATCTACCATACTATGCTTTTGAAATCGTGAAAGGGGCTGTGTTAGTGCTTGCTCTAGCAGTCACATATATCGGTGCCAACTATCGACCAAAAATCATTCGAAAAAGGAGAGAGAAAAATGCCGCTTAAAAAGGTAGAACATGTAGGAATCCAGGTTATGGATCTTGATGTGACAATTGAGTTTTATACAAGGGTTTTAGGACTTGAATTGCTTGAAAAGCAGGACCATGTTGACCCATCTCTTAAACTTGCTTTCTTAGGGTTTAGTGGTTCTGATGAAACGGTTATTGAGTTGATATCAGGATATAACCCAAATCTACCAGCAGAAGGAAAGGTGCATCATATTGCCTTTGCGGTAGATAACCTAGAAGAGGAAATCAAAAGAGTGAAGAAGCATGAGGTAGTATTTGTAGATGAAACAATTACGACACTTCCAAGTGGTGCAAGATACGTGTTCTTTTACGGGCCGGACGGAGAATGGATCGAGCTTTTTGAAAAATAATTTCTGTTACTATGCAACATTCAAACTAAAACACCACTACTATGATCCGCACCTTTGAGCATGCCGAATACTAAAAAGCCCCAAAATGTCCACCTCAGGCGGACATTTTGGGGCATTTGTATTTCTTTGGTGTCAGGCACCGAATTTATTCAGCGACCTTTTCGAGGTTTCCGTTTCGGTCCATTTTAAATTTTGTTGCTGGGCGCTCTTCTTCCTCAAATAAGACTAGTTTTCTCGCACGATTCATAATCTTCATTAGTGTTTCATAGTCTTCTTGAATATTTTCTGAGCTTTGTTCAAGTTGGGCAATTTTCTTTTCGAGTTCCTCGTTCTTTCGAAGAATGTCAGTTCTTTCTTTCTTCAATCTTTCATTCTCAGTTTTAAGTGCCTCGGTTCCAATACTTCCTTGTTTCATATTTTGTAAAAAGGATATGACATGGTCAATTGTCATTGCCGGTCTTGTAGTGGCAACTGCTGCAGTTGTTACTTGTCTAACGCTCTTCGATTCTGTCACTAAAGGTAATTCTTCGGCAAATTCCTCAAGATTCGGAGTAGGTGGTGTATATAGCAATTGTTTTTTTACAGGTTGATTTTTTCCTAGTGCACGCTGGCGTTGCTTGCGATGCTTTTTAGCAAGCTGCAGTGCTTTTTCATAGCTATGTCGAACAACTGCATTCCAACGGAACCCACATGCAGCTGAGGTTCTATTTAATTTGTCACCAACCTCTTCAAATGCATTAAGCTGTGTACTGCCTTCTCTTACATGCTTCAGAACAGTTTCAGCTAATAGTAAATCATCTTCTTCTGTCCAAGCGTCTTGTCTTACTTTCATAATCTTCATCTCCCAATATAGTATGTTCGTTAATGCTTAGGTTATTACTTATATTGGTCAATAGATTCAATCTTTATACCAAAAATCTTAACAGGATAGTAGATTTTATTTTACTAAGCAAAATCGAAATATCGTAAACTCGAAAACATATGGGGATGTTTTGCCAATATGTAGCTCTGCCTTCACTTTGCTCTTCTTTATTCGACCTGCATATCCATTGGAAATGGGCAATAACATTCTACCTATTTAAGGTAATTTTTGCTTCTTTTAAATAATTTTGTTCACTTGCAAAGACCTTCTGGACAAGGTAAAATACCGTGTAGTGTTTTTTATTCCTCGTTTATAAAAAAATAGGTAGTCCAAGTTGCCATAATTATTTCATCGATGGCAAATTTGTCCTAAGGCAAGCCGTCATAGATGTTTATTTTTATAAAAAATTGATATATTTCGTTGAAGGGATTGTACACAAATGGCAAATGAATTTCGTATATGTGATGATTGCCAGGCTACAAATATTAAAACATTAGTTCCTCGTCTGAAGAATATTGATGCCGAAGCAACGATTGACATTGGTTGCCAATCATACTGTGGCCCTGGTCGTAAAAAATCATTCGCATTTGTTAATAATCGTCCAGTTTCTGCGCCGACTGAGGATGAATTGATTGAAAAGATTGAAAAGAAGCTGAACAAAGAGTAGAGATCGCCTTTCTCATACAAGGGAAAAGGTGTTTTTTTTGGCTAAGTACCTAACTAATATGCTGATTAGCTACTCCCATTGGACAAAAGCAGGTCTACGGAAAAATCTTCAACCGTTGCTTCTACATGGAAAGACATTATCGGCTTACTTTAAACCGTCGATGTATGTTCTACCATAACTACTCCACAACAATCTTGTCGAAAAATATTCCAAGCAATCAATACTCCTTATCCTGACTTGCTTGTCGAATGTTCATGATGAAAATTGGGTTTTTTTGTCTAACATATAAATATATAATAATAGCATGCAAGTATGGAAGAGGTTGAATACATGACAAATTCCAATGGAAAGTTAAGTGAAGAAAAAGTTTTTAAAGACCCTGTACATAGGTATATTCACGTACAGGACGAGGTGATTTGGGACCTTGTTGCAACATCGGAGTTTCAAAGACTACGTCGTATTCGTCAATTAGGTACGACTTATTTTACATTCCACGGTGCGGAGCATAGCCGTTTTAACCATTCATTAGGTGTTTACGAAATTGTGAGAAGGATTATTGATGATGTCTTTCAAGAAAAGCCGTTTTTAAATCAAGAAGAGCGGTTATTATGCTTATGTGCAGCACTTCTTCATGATTTAGGGCACGGTCCTTTTTCACATTCGTTTGAGAAGGTATTCCACTATGACCATGAGGAATTTACCCAGGCCATTATTGTAGGAGATACAGAGGTTAATCAAGTTCTGAAAAAAGTGGGACATGATTTTCCAAAGAAGGTTGCTGAAGTTATTGCAAAAACCTATAAAAATAAATTAGTAGTGAGTCTTATTTCTAGCCAAATAGATGCCGATCGCATGGATTATCTTCTACGTGACGCATATTATACTGGCGTTAGTTATGGGAATTTTGATATGGAACGTATTCTCCGTGTAATGCGCCCACAAGAGGATCAGGTTGTATTTAAAAGCAGTGGGATGCATGCCGTAGAGGATTATATTATGAGTCGTTATCAAATGTATTGGCAGGTATATTTCCATCCAGTGACTCGAAGCTCAGAGGTGATCTTAACGAAAATTCTTCATCGTGCAAAGCAACTATATAGTAAGAATTATACGTTTAAGACGCAGCCTGTCCATTTTGATTCGATTTTTAAGGAAAAAATCACTCTACAGGATTACCTAAGACTAGATGAAAATGTGATTTCTTTCTATTTTCAAGCGTGGCAACAAGAGGATGACGAGATACTTAGCGATTTATGTACTCGATTCTTAAACCGCAACTTGTTCAAATACATTGAGTTCAATCCAAGTGAACAAATGATGAAGCTTATGGAGCTAACAACTTTATTTACAGAAGCAGGAATTGATCCGAAGTATTATTTAGTGGTGGATTCATCTTCTGACCTACCATATGATTTTTACCGCCCAGGTGAAGAAGAGGAAAGACTTCCGATTCACTTATTGATGCCAAATGGCGAGATCCGTGAATTATCAAGACAGTCTGAGATTGTAGACGCAATTTCGGGTAAAAGACGTACGGATCACAAGCTTTATTTTCCACAGGATATAATTGAGAGTCTTCCAGAAGAAGGTTCTGTAAAGCAGAAAATTAAAGAAATTTTAGCTATATAGAGAGAAATTTCACGTGTGGGATCAGGCCCATACAAGGTGGTTCACAAAGAAGTACGACTCGTATCGATATCGTAGTCTTTGTTACGTACTCAAGTATTACGGAAACTATCGTTAGCTCTATAACAGGAGCTGTCTTTCCGTTAACGCGGTGAAATTGGTCAATATCGGTGAGGAGATGAAGGGGTTTTGTTAACAGAACATGCAAAAATAATGAAAGCTTTCTCGGCAGCAGGAGAAATTACAGGTCGTAAAAAACTGCAAAAAATAATTTATATCGCAAAAAAGATAGATTATCCGTTTTATGAAAAATATAATTTTCATTTTTACGGGCCATACTCAGAGGAGCTTACGCTACGTGTAGAAGAGCTCTGCAATCTTGGCTTTTTGGACGAAGTGAAAGAGAAAAAAGGTGGCTACTATCAATACCGTTATTCATTAACGGAAAAAGGCGAGCAGTTTTTAAGTCACTACCAATTGGACATGCCACCTCTTGATGAATGTATGCAAACCTTAAATGATCAGTCAGCACGCTTCTTGGAGCTTGTTTCAACTGTTTTATATTTTGAAGGGCTAGATAAAGAAGAGGTTAAGGAAAAGATTTTTACTTTAAAAAGCAAGCAGCGTTATACGGTTGAAGAAGTAGAAGAAGCCTATCAATATATTGATTCAATTCGTAGCCTAGTAACCCATTAAGAATGCAAAAACTCGGCAAATTTTGCCGAGTTTTTTTGTGTAATTTGTGAAGAACTTTCCTTGAGAACTATCCACGTAGAACTATCCACGTTCATCTTCAGCGCTTACCCAGTTTGCACCCCGAATAGCTATCTTTCGCAAAGGCTTGACTTTAAGCAGTTCGAGTAGTGCTTGTCGGCCATGCACAAGGACGTGGTGAACGTTAACGTTCCTTTTTCAAGACGCTTGCGCTTTTCAATTAATGTGGTAAAAAAGCTAGCTGGTAAAAGAAGAGTACTGCGAATAAATACACCAACGGGTGAACTTCCTTCCACTTTCCTTTTACAACCTTCATTAATGGATAGGAGATAAAGCCTAAAGCAATCCCAGTCGCAATACTTGATGTTAATGGCATGCTTAGAATGATTAAGAAAGCTGGGAAGGCTTCATCAAGTTCCTTCCATTTGATTTCTGCGATGCTTCCCATCATTAAGGAGCCGACGATGATAAGTGCTGGTGCTGTAATTGCGGAAAGTCCTGAAACAGCTCCTACAAGTGGTCCAAAGAAGGCAGCTACTACGAATAGAAACGCAACTGTTACAGAGGTTAGCCCTGTTCTACCACCAGCTGCAACTCCTGTTGATGACTCAATATACGCGCTTGTAGGGCTTGTACCGAACATAGCACCAATCGTTGTACCAATTGAATCGGCAAGTAATGCCTGTCTTGCACGTGGCATCTCATTCCCCTTCATGAGTCCAGCTTGATGGGCAACCCCAACCATAGTTCCTGTTGTATCGAATATCGTAACAAGTAAGAACGAAAATACTACGGCATATAATCCGTATTGAAAGACATCACCAATCGCTGTGAATGGATTCGCGATGATTAATCCTTCTGGTAGTGAAGGTAAGCTGACGAATCCTTCCTTGAATTCAAGCTGACCCGTAAAGTATGCGATGAAGCCAGTGATAATCATTCCAATGAATAAAGCACCATTGATATTTAGCGACATTAATACAAGAGTAATTGCAAGTCCTGCAAGAGCTAGTAAGACAGATGGCGAGTGTAAATCACCTAGTGTTACGAGATTTGATGGATGAGCCGTTATGATTCCAGTTAGACGTAAGCCAATAAATGCGATGAATAACCCGATTCCGGCTGTGATTCCGTGCTTTAGGTTTTGAGGTATAGCCTCAATTAACTTTTTACGAAAAGGAGTTAATGAAAGAATAACAAATATAATACCGGCAACAAACACGGCAGCAAATGCAGTTTCATACGTAATATTTTCATTTGTTCCTACGACGGAATAAGCGAAATACGCGTTCAAACCCATTCCAGGAGCAATCGCAATTGGATAATTAGCGAAAAACGCCATCCAAAGTGTACCGACAACGGTTGCGATGATTGTGGCTAAAAAGACCTGCTCGAACGGTACACCCGCATCGGATAAGATAACCGGGTTAACTACGACGATATAGACCATTGTTAAAAAGGTTGTGATTCCTGCGAGCAATTCTGTTTTTACATTTGTATTAAGCTCAGATAATTTAAACATAAGAAGTCTTAACCTCCAAAAGACGAACATTATTTAAAACCCTTTTATATATTATTCGTTTATTAATAAAAATGCAAGAGCGTTGTAGAAATTGGAAGGGTTGTTTTTACTTAGCATGATACTAGCGCAGGAGCCTTATTCTATTAATGTGGATTCCTTGATACAATTTCACACAAAAAAATGCTGATTCAAAAGAATCAGCATTTTGTACTACTACTCATCACTTAACCGTTTTCCAGCTACTGCGTAGTGATTTTTGGACATTTCTTCAATAAAAACAACTACTTTCTCAGTAGGTGCTCCAGTTGTTTCAGAAACAACTGCGGTAACTTTTTCCATCAATGCCTTTTTCTGTTCCTCGGAACGACCTTCAAGCATTTTTACTGTTACGTATGGCATCGAATTCTCTCCATTCTTTATGTAAGTTTTTTCTAAAAAGGCGAACATAGGCCTTAAATGAGGTCATTGTATAATTACTGGTGAGCTGTACGCGCATGTCTATAATACACGTTCCTATACTCCGACTGTTGCCTTTATGAACACCTTTTTCATTCTAAAGCTTTTAAGAGTATTGTATACTGAAAAGAATTACAATACTAGGAAAAAGGGGAAATCGCGTGGAAAATTGGAACAGCTTTTTAGCATTTGAATTACACCTTATACCGTATGTCGTTATCACTTTACTAGTCGCATTTACCGTACATGAATTTGCACATGCCTATGTAGCCTATCGCTTTGGTGATTATACAGCGAAAAATCAAGGAAGGTTAACGCTGAATCCTATTGCACATTTAGATCCATTTGGAACACTCCTTATTTTTCTTGCTGGATTTGGATGGGCGAGGCCAGTTCCAGTAAACAGGTTTCATTTTAAAAACCCACGAGTAGCCGGAATTTTAGTTTCTATTGCAGGGCCGCTAAGTAACTTACTTGTAGCAGCAATTGGCATATTTCTTTTCTTTATCTTTATCAGAGCAGGAGTGTTTGGACTCATCCCAGTTGCAGCCGCGAATGGCTTAGAGACCTTCTTCAATCTTTTTGTGAGATTGAACATTATGTTGTTTCTATTTAACTTAATGCCATTCCCTCCATTAGACGGCTATCGTATCATTGAGGATTTGGTTCCTCCTCGAATCCGTCCTAAGCTAACCCAGTTCGAGGGAGTGGGAATCGTTGTGTTTCTTATTTTAGTGATTACTCCACTAGGTGATAGGTTCTTTTATCCATTGCTACAAAATGGAGTATATTCAGTGACTGATGTCCTTGTTGCGATCTTCCAGCCAATCCTTCAATTGTAAAAACACTATGATGGTGTGGTAAAATGAGAGGAAAAGGAAGTACTATAGTGAAAGGTGGAAAAAGAGTGGATCAGAATAAGAAAAAGGTTGCTTTTAATATTATTAAAAATGATCCAACGGATGGTCATAAGGGCTATGGCATTGGTGCGCTAAGCTTAGAGAATATCTCACCAGTGTTTGTTGATATAGAAGATAAAGATGTATTTGTTGATATTGGTGCTATGCACGCAAGAAGCGTGGTCGAAAAGGGAATTAAATTCTTACCTAATAAAGAAGATGTTCCAAACGCGAAGCCTTATTGGCTTGTTTGGGTAACGATTGACCGCAAAGAAGAAGGCCCTTATTATGCTGGAGTGACTGCATGTGAAATGACAGTCAATCGTGAAATTAGAAGGGGTTATAAATCTCTTCCAGAGCATGTGAATAAGATGGATAAATCACTAAAACGTAAGATCATGGTTGATTTTATGGATGATAAATCAAAGAAATTGCTAAAGGACTTTCTAGTAAATCATGATGCTGGCATGTGGGAACGCTCAAGTAATGAATTAAAAGAGGGTTTACAAGCAGAATAGAATTTGTCATAATTGTGACAGTTTCGTGAACAAAGTGACTTATACTTGAGGTTTTTTCGCAAAGTAAGTACACTAAATTTACAATGTGCACACATTGAAACTAGGACATAGAAACCCCCAGGACCTACACATCCTGGGGGTTTCTCTATCAATGCGCCTTGGCGTATTTGAGCCCAGATTTTTTTTTTCGAGCTTGCTCGGAAAACTACCTCAAAAAATCGAAAGGCTCGCCGGAGGCTTTATCTTTGTTCAGTCGTAGTTTGAACCCCGACAGAATTGTATTCTTTTCTTGTATACACTACCACTTAAAGAAGTGGGGGGATTCTATTGAATAAAGTTAAAACCAGTCAAAGATGCGTTTGAAAAATCCTTTTTCCTCTTTGTCTTCTTTTTTGTGTTTTTTCTCTTTTTGATCGCCAGCTTCCGCATGCTTTGTACAGGCTTCGGTTGGCTCTGTACCTTTCTTATAAAAGGTGAGCCTTGATACTGGACAGTCCTTTGTGGCAAGCAGACCACTGGCTGGATCTACATACACACCCACCACTCCTTCAGGTGGTGTAAATGGCAATGGAGTTTTATCCTTATGTGCTTCCTCCATAAAGCTTGCCCATATATTTTTCGCATACTGCTTTTCCGCAACTAAATCAAGTGTTTTATTCTGGTCATACCCAGTCCATATACCCGCAACAAGCTGAGGCGAAAAACCAATCATCCAGCTATCCGTACGAGTTGAACCAGATTTACCGGCATAAAATCTAGTTAATTTCTTGCTGATTGTCGTTCCGGTTACAGCAGTGTAATCATTTAATTTTGAATCAAACATCCCCGTCATGAGATGGGTTGTGACAAATGCAGTATCTGGATCTAATACTTGTTTCGGCTTCTGATCATTTTCATAGATAACTTCACCTTTATAGTTTTCCACCTTGGTGATAAAAACAGGCTTTCTTAGATTGCCGCCATTTCCAATGGTGCTATAGGCATTAACCATTTCAAGTAATTTTACCCCCGATGTACCTAGCGCGAGTGAAGGAACCTTCTCAAGTTTGCTGGTAATACCAAGCTTTTTCGCAGTTTTTATAAGTGTGTCCTCTCCAAGAAAAAGATGTGTTTTTACAGCATACACATTGTCTGATAGTGCAATTGCTTGTGCTAATGAAATCGTGTCATTTGCATAATAGTTATTATAATTATGTGGTGTATAGGTTGATCGATCATCATCATAGGAAAAGGTAGTAACTTCACTTCGAATTTGTGTTGAAGGCGTATATCCCTTTTCAAGAGCAGCATAATACAAAAATGGCTTAAATGTTGAACCTGGTTGTCGCTCTGCCTGTGTTGCGCGATTAAATGGACTTTCTGTATAATCGCGACCACCAATTAATGCTTTTACTTCGCCATTCTTAGGTTCCATAGCAACGAAACCGAGCTGTATCTCAGAGTCTTTGTGAATATAGGATTGAACTTTCTCTTCTGCAACCTTTTGAAGCTCTGGATCAAGTGTGGTATACACACGTAAGCCGCCAGTTTCAATTGTATGCTTATCAAGCTTCAGCTTCGTATATAGCTCATTTTTTACAACATCCTGGAAATACGGAGCAACTTCCACCCTCTCAATATTTTCTTTCGTTGTATAAACAAGCTCCTCTTCTAGCGCGGTTTTGGCTGTTTTATCTGACAGTAAGCCATTTTGAACCATTGAGGCTAGCACAATCTTTTGTCGTTGCTTCGCCTTTTCCTCATTGACGAAAGGAGAATAACGGCTAGGTCCCTTCGGAATACCAGCTAACATTGAAGCCTCCGCAAGAGAAAGCTCACTTGCACTTTTTCCAAAATAATAGTTAGCGGCTGCTTCAATCCCGTATACGCCATGCCCATAATAAATCGTATTTAAATATCCCTCTAAGATTTCATTTTTTGAGTAATTTAACTCAAGACGGATCGTATAAAAGGCTTCTGTTAGCTTACGGTCCCACGTTTTCTCATGCTCTAAAAAAAGATTCCGTGCATATTGCTGAGTAATGGTACTTGCCCCTTGAACCTTCGCCATTGCCTTGATATCGGCTATAATGGCTCCTGCAATACGTTTGTAATCGAAACCATGGTGAGTAAAAAAGCTTCGGTCTTCTATTGATAAAGTTGCATCAATAACAGGCTGGGACATTTCCTCAAGTGATACCCAATATCGCGTCTCACCTTGGTGTCTCTCTTCACCAATTAAAGTACCATCATCAGCATAAAGTAAAGTAGACAAGGGAACCGCAAGTGGAGGTGCCCCTTGTGTTTTGGCATACGAAAGGACGCCCAGTATACCAATGGTAGCTAGGGCGGTACACAGGAGACCTATGATTACAAGTGCACGCATTATTTTAATGGTTGCTTTAAAACGTTCATTTGTGATGATTTCCACCAGGTTCCACCTCTCTACCACTTATTCTCTCTATCCTCATTCCGAAAGCACCAAGAATGGGTTTTGCTGTTTCTTGTTTAAAGCCCTACAGCACTATTTTTAAAACCTCCGAACATGACTTTTCATCAATCAGTATTAAGTCATTTCCCATCTTTTAAACATTAATTTGTTAAATCATGAAAAATTTTCTTGCATTTTTGCGTGATTGTTCTATACTTTTTGAAGTTGGACATAGATTTTCATGAAAAGACCTTGATTTTATTCAAGGAAATAGGGAACGATAAGGGAATAATTGTAATAAGAAAAATTCCCGAATTTTTTCATAGGAAAGGATGTTACGAAAATGGAATTATGGTTTACAGAAAAACAAACAAAAAGCTTTGGAATCACTGCAAAAATTAAACAAACATTACATACAGAGCAAACTGAGTTTCAAAAATTAGATATGGTTGAAACAGAAGAGTTTGGCAATATGTTAATCCTTGATGGAATGGTTATGACAACTCAAGTGGACGAGTTTGTCTATCATGAAATGGTTGCACATGTACCATTGTTCACTCACCCAAACCCTGAGAATGTGTTAGTTGTAGGTGGAGGAGACGGTGGTGTAATCCGCGAAGTGCTTAAACACCCTAGTGTAAAAAAAGCTACTCTAGTTGACATTGACGGAAAGGTTATTGAGTACTCAAAGAAATACCTTCCTGAGATTGCTGGTAAGCTAGATGACCCACGTGTAGAGGTTAAGGTAGATGATGGCTTCATGCATATCGCTCAAAGTGAAAATGAGTATGACGTAATCATGGTTGATTCTACAGAGCCTGTAGGACCAGCAGTAAATCTATTTACAAAAGGATTTTATGCTGGAATTTCAAAGGCGCTTAAGGAAGACGGTGTATTTGTTGCCCAAACAGACAATCCTTGGTTCACACCTGAGCTAATTACAAACGTACAACGCGATGTGAAGGAAATCTTCCCAATCACTCGTTTATATGTAGCAAACATTCCAACTTACCCAAGTGGTCTATGGACATTTACAATTGGCTCTAAAAAGCATGATCCATTAGAAGTAAGTGAAGAACGTTTTCACGAAATCGAAACAAAATACTATACAAAAGACATTCATAAGGCTGCATTCGTGTTACCGAAATTTGTAGCTGATTTAATTAAGTAACCGAACGGGGGGGTAACCATGAGATTTGATGAAGCATACTCTGGTAATGTTTTTATAAAGAGCCATCCGAATTTTGAGGAAAGTGAAGCTGTTCTCTACGGTATGCCAATGGACTGGACTGTAAGCTACCGTCCTGGTTCACGTTTTGGACCAGCACGTATTCGTGAGGTTTCAATTGGTCTTGAGGAATACAGTGCATACTTAGATAAAGAGCTAGATGAAGTGAAATATTATGACGCTGGAGATATTCCACTACCATTCGGAAATCCGCAAAGAAGCTTGGACATGATTGAGGAATTTGTCGATCAGGTATTAGCTGCTGGTAAATATCCATTAGGGATGGGTGGGGAGCACTTAGTTTCCTGGCCAGTTATGAAGGCAATGTACAAAAAGTATCCTGACCTTGCTATCATTCATATGGATGCACATACCGATTTACGTGAGCACTATGAAGGTGAGCCACTTTCACATTCAACTCCGATTCGTAAGGTCGCAGACTTAATTGGTCCAGGAAATGTGTATTCATTTGGAATCCGTTCAGGGATGAAGGAAGAATTTGAATGGGCAAAACAGGTTGGAATGCATATTTCAAAATTTGAAGTGCTTGAGCCTTTGAAGGAAGTTTTACCAAAGCTAGCAGGCCGTCCAGTGTATGTAACAATCGATATTGATGTACTTGATCCTGCACATGCACCTGGAACTGGTACTGTTGACGCTGGTGGTATTACATCTAAGGAATTATTAGCAGCCATTCATGAGATTGCAAAATCGGATGTACGTGTTGTTGGATCAGATTTAGTTGAAGTTGCGCCTATCTATGATCCATCCGAACAAACAGCTAACACTGCAAGTAAATTGATTCGTGAAATGATTTTAGGATGGGTACAAAAGAAATAAAGAAGTGCGAAGCTTGGGTCGAGGGACCCGAGCTTTTTTCTAATTGGAAATTATTCTTATCTTTTTAATATTTCGTGACAATTCCTTTGATTTATCCGAATATACTTCTTTTGAAGGATATAAATAGGTAAAAGGAGGAATGGGTGTGCTAGGTATTCGTTTTATGAAAATCGCAGTCATTTATTTTGTTATTGGTGTATTTATCGGAATGGGAATGTCGATGTCTCACTCTTACACACTAACAGGTGTCCATGTCCATATTAATCTATTGGGTTGGGTATCGATGGGGCTAGCTGGTATCTTGTATTATTTGTTTCCTGCAGCAGGGGAATCAAAGCTAGGAAAAGCGCATTTTTGGCTTCATAACATTGGGCTACCTGTAATGATGGTTGGGCTAACGCTGTTAGTGCGCGGTAACACAGCAGTGGAGCCTGTAATTGCAGTGGGCGGAACGATTACAACACTAGCCATTATCCTATTTGCTATAAATGTCTTTCTGAATGTAAGGGCTACCAAACAATAAGATTGTGCTTTTTGGCCACCATTTTAAAAGGTGGCTTTTGTTGTGCGCCCGGCATGGGTGCAGTCTATAGGGTGAAAGTCCCGAGCCATGAAGGCAGTAGTAGTGGTTAG
>JBLKRX010000056.1:0-23314 GCA_047608075.1 Ferdinandcohnia humi | reverse complement strand
TATCTCTCATAATATATTTTAAATCAAAAAAGACTGTAGGCAAACTCGATTTCATCGAGTTTGTCTACAGTCTGAAAGGTAACATACAGTTACCTTTTAATTACCTTTTTCTTAGATATCTTTTTGAGTGCGACCAGCAACCCTAACTAATCTGGTCGCCTTTTTTTATACCTGAGGTGTACCACAGGGACGGTTCTTCTGGATCACAATACGACTTCGTCTGATTAATCCCACTTAACTTCTATTGAATCCACACTATAACAGTCCATTTTCATTACATATTTGCCCTATAAACAAACGTTTGTTTAAATTCTAACTTTCCCACTGTTGCAGCAATAAATCGGTAAACAAACGTTTGATTACAATAATAATACACGATTAATACAGATAGTATTGAAATAACAAAGCACTTAGTAAGGTAATCCTCCTAACCAAAAGAAGCCAAGAATATAGTTCCCTTGGCTTTCCTTGGCTATGAAAGAAAATGTATTAAGTTATCTTACTTACAAAATGGACCACTAGAACCGTCCCCATGGTGCTCGTTTGGTGCACATATTTCATTTGGAGAGTCGGTACTCCTAGTCTTCCAATCCAATGAAGAAAGATTACACCTTCTACTTTGCCCTACATGTAATTTACGAAAGAAAATGTCCAGGAGAACCGTCCCCCTGGTTCGTTTCCTCTGCCCCCCCCTTCAAGCTCTAGTAAAGGTATTCCGAAGGGTGCCAATTTCTTTGATTCGGCATTCGATGACGTCGCCTGGTTTTACGAATTCTGCACCGACTGGGCTGCCCGTTAGGATGACGTCTCCTGTATTCAGTGTCATGACATTTGAAAGATAGGATATCATTTTCGTGATTGAAATAATCATGAAGTCGGTCGGACTATTTTGTTTTTCAACCCCATTTACTTTTGCCTCTACACTTACAGTTAATGGATTAAGCTCCGTTTCGATAAAGGGTCCTAACGGAGTAAACGTGTCAAATGATTTTCCAATTGTCCAATGTCCATCTTGATGAAAATACTGAGGAGCAGTTACATCATTCCCAATGGTATAGCCAAAAACAACATCTAATACGTCTGATTCTGATACATCCTTTGCTTCTTTTCCCATAACGATCGCTAATTCTGATTCGAATTTTACTTCGTCTATTCCATGAGGGATCACTATGTTCTGTTCCGGCCCAATAACGGATGAGGTTGGCTTATAGAAAAAGACTGGGATTTCTGGAAGAACAGTAGGTAGGTCCTCTTTTTTGGCTACATAATTCGCACCTATTCCAATGATTTGGTTTGGCACAATAGGTGCTGCAAGCTTTACCTCATTCAAAGAATACACATCACCTGTATATGACCAATCTCCAAATAGATCACCAGTTATTTCTTTAATGCCTTCACCCGTAACTACTCCCATATGTTCTTTAGAATCTACTATAAATCTAGTAAACTTCATCATCAAACTCCTCACGTATAGTTGTATTGTTTCCTAAGCCCTTGTTAGCTTCTTACAGACGCTTTCGCCTTCGCTTCTATTCTTCGTCGATGTAAAATTGGCTCTGTATATCCATTCGGCTGCTCATACCCTTTAAACACTAGCTCACATGCAGCCTGAAAGGCCACGGAATTTTCGTAGTCCTCTGCCATTGACTGGTACAATGGATCTCCCGCATTTTGTTGATCCACTACTTTCGCCATTCGTTTCATCGTTTCAAGTATTTGCTCCTCCGTGCAAATTCCATGGTGCAGCCAATTTGCCATATGTTGACTAGAGATACGTAAGGTCGCTCTGTCTTCCATTAACCCCACATGATTAATATCAAGTACTTTCGAACAACCAATTCCCTGGTCAATCCATCGGACCACATATCCCAGGATTCCTTGAGCATTGTTATCAAGCTCTTGTTGAATTTCCTCTGGCGTAAAATTAGGGTTGCTGGCTTTTGGTATGGTCAAGATCCCATCTTTTAAATCGACGACCATATTCTTTAGTTCTTCCTGCACGTTCCTCACATCCAATTGATGATAGTGAAGGGCATGCAAAGTAGCTGCTGTTGGCGAAGGAACCCATGCAGTATTCGCCCCCGCTCTTAGGTGCACAATTTTTTGTTCAAGCATGTCAGCCATCCTATCTGGCATCGCCCACATTCCTTTTCCAATCTGAGCACGACCTTTAAAGCCTGTAGATAGGCCAATGTTGACATTCGATTTTTCATAGCTATGTAACCATGTCGCAGCCTTCATATCATTTTTCCGAATCATGGGTCCAATTTCCATCGAGGTATGGATTTCATCCCCCGTTCTGTCTAAGAATCCTGTATTAATAAAGACAACTCTTTCTTTCACCTTATGAATACAATTCTTTAAGTTTAACGAGGTACGACGCTCTTCATCCATCACACCGATCTTAAGCGTGTTTCTGTTAAGACCTAGCATTTTTTCAACACGGGTAAAGATCTCGTTCGCAAACGCAACCTCTTCAGATCCATGCATCTTCGGTTTTACAATATACACAGACCCTTTCGTAGAATTTTGGTATGGCCCGTTTCCTACAAGGGAATGGATGGCAATCAAACTGGTCATGACTGCATCCAATATCCCTTCTGGCACTTCTTCACCATCATTCAGTAAAACGGCATTGCTTGTCATTAAATGACCTACATTCCGAACTAACATAAGGGACCGCCCTTTAACAGAAAATTCTCCACCTGTTGGAGAAATGTATTCACGGTCTGGATTAAGCTTTCTAGTCACGGTTTGGATACCTTTCGTAAAACTTGCAGTCAGATCCCCTTTCATCAAACCGAGCCAATTTCGATACACAAGAACCTTGTCATCCGCATCCACCGCAGCAACAGAATCCTCGCAATCCATAATCGTTGTTACAGCCGATTCCATTAGAATATCTTTCATGCCTGCCTGATCTGTTTTTCCAATTGGATGGCTGCGGTCAATCTGTATTTCAAAATATAGTCCATTATTTTTTAACAATATGGCAGAAGGCTCTTCCGCTTTTCCTTGATAACCTACGAACTTATCCTCCTCTTGAAGACGAGTTGTTTCTCCTGTATTGAGCGTTACCACAAGCTGCCCTTCAAAAATGGAATATTTAACAGCTTCCTTATGAGAAGATATTTGTAATGGAGCCGCTTGATTTAGAAACTCCCTTGCAAACGAAATGACCTTATCCCCACGAACTGGGTTATACTCTCCCTCACGCGTAGCTCCACCAGATTCACTGATTGCATCTGTTCCATATAATGCATCATAAAGACTTCCCCAACGAGCGTTTGCTGCATTCAGCGCATATCGGGCATTATCTACCGGCACAACAAGCTGTGGTCCAGCCTTTACCGCCAGCTCCTCATCCACATTTTCGGTTAAGATTTGAAAGTCTTCTACCTCTTGCTCCAAATAACCAATGTCCTGTAGAAATAATTTATATTCTTCAAAGTCAAAGCTTTTATTTTCCTTGTGCCATGCATGAATTTTATTTTGCAACTCATCTCTTCGTACTAGTAGTTTTTTATTTATGGGCGCCAGTTCATAAAATAACGCCTCCACATCTGACCAGAATCTTTCACCATCAAGCCCGGTTCCTGGTAATGCCTCTTGATTAATAAATTGATAGAGAACTTCAGCAACCTTAAGATTTCCTATTTTTACATAGTTCGTCATTGTACTCTGCCTCCCTCATGTATTTTTCTCCCCATAAAGAAAGAAAGGACGTAACCTCCCTTTCCCCTGGATGAATCCTAAAAATTACACATTTACAGCGCTTCTAAATGGATTACAAGGCGTAATATCAACCTCGAGCTCTTCATTCAATGCTAGCTTTGCTGCTAATGTCCCTATATACGGCCCCATGGTCAAACCTGACGCACCAAGACCGGTTGCTATCACTAATCCCTCAATTGATGGAACAGATCCTACTAATGGTAAATAATCAGGTCCAGCTGGGCGGAAACCAATTCGCACTTCATGTAGAGTAGCATCCGATAACCCCGGTGCCACAGACAACGCTTCATCCATGACTTCCTTAATTCCAGCGGCTGTTACACGATAGTCAAAGCCTGATCCTGTTTCTCTTGTTGCCCCAACAACTACACGTGAATCATCAAAACAAACAAGATAATGACTGCTTTGTGGAAGAACAACTGGCCAGTTTGATGTGTCTTCTCCAGGTAGTTGTAAATGAGCAATTTGCCCTTTTTGTGGCTCAACCGGAATATTGAGTCCATATGAGCGTACTAATTCTGAAGCCCATGCTCCAGCTGCAATCACAACAGCATCAGCTGTTACAAAAGAATCGTTCACATGTACGCCTGTCACTTTTCCATTTACCACTTCTAGTCTTGCTTCACCAGCATATTGGACGGAACCATGTTTTTCGGCTGCTCTTTTCATGGCATCTCGTACTAATCTTCCATCAACACGAGCTGCACCTGAGACATACACAGCTTCTAAATCGTCTCGCAACGGAGGAAAGAGGTTGCGGGCTTCTTCAGAAGATAAACGTCTAACTTCACCGACCTCTGGTGTATCCTCTTGACGCTCTCTAACCTTTTGTTCAATGACATTCAACTCTTCTTTATCCGTACTTACAGCAAGTGCGCCTACTACCTTGTATCCGAGTTCATTCTCTCCATCTTCTTTAAGTTGAGAAATTAAGTTTGGATAGTAACACGCTCCCGCATTGGCGAGTGTATACCAAGTTGGGTCATCAACCCTCGATATCCAAGGACAGACAATCCCTGCACCTGCTGCCGTTGCTTGACCCTCATGTAGTTTGTCGACGATGATAACCTCTGCTCCTTTTCTAGCTAAGTGGTAGGCCGTGCTTGATCCAACAATTCCTGCTCCGATAACAACTATTTTCACGTTTTAACATCCTCTCTTCCCGTGCTTATTTTTATAAACTTAAAGATATGAGTTAATGTAGCGGATAATGACACGCAACAAAATGATTCTCCTTTACTTCTCTAAATTCCGGCTTTTCGTCTTTGCATCTATCCGTTGCAAAGGGGCATCTCGAATAAAAGCGACAGCCAATAGGCATATTCGTTTGATCTGGCAAATCATCCTCCAATATCACTCGATTCTTTCGATCACGTAATGTTGGATCAGGTACTGGAACTGCAGAAATTAGACCACTTGTATAAGGATGCATGGTATGAGTAAAAAGCTCCTCCTTTGAGGCCAACTCGACCACTTCACCCATATACATGACTGCAATTCGGTCACTAATGTATTTAACGGCTGGAATACCATGTGCAATAAAGATATAAGTCAGATTAAATTTTTTCTGTAAATCTAGTAATAAATTTAGGATTTGGGCTTGAATGGATACATCCAACGCCGAAACAGGCTCATCACAAATGATTAACTTTGGCTTTAATGCGAGTGCCCGTGCGATACCAATTCTTTGCCTTTGCCCACCACTAAACTCGTGAGGAAATCGATTTGCAAATGAGCGATCCAGACCAACTGTTTCCATTAATTCATAGATCTGATTTTCCAACTCTTTTCCTTTAGCTACTTTATGTGTTCTTAGGGGCTCCGCTATAATATCAAAAACTCTCATTCTAGGATTTAATGAGGAAAATGGATCTTGAAAAACCATTTGTATATCTTTCCGTATTTTTTGCATTTCACGTTCTGAAAGCTTTGTTATATCTTTTCCTTCAAAAATGATGTTTCCCTCTGTGGGCTCTAGTAACCGAATAATAGTATTTCCAGTCGTTGACTTTCCACAACCGGATTCACCAACAATCCCTAAGGTCTCTCCTTTTTTTACATAAAAATCAACGCCATCGACCGCTTTTAAAAAATTCTTTGTCTTTCCAAACATACTTGAAGATGTTGGGAAATATTTTTTTAGCCCCTCTACCTTTAATAAATACTCATCCGTTATACTAACTGTCATACCTGATTCACCTCTTGCTCTTCATAAAGCCAGCACCTTACTTCTGACCCGTCTTCACTTTGAAATAATGGCGGCTCCTGATTCCTGCACATATCCGTTGCAAAAAGACACCGAGGATGAAACTTACATCCTGCTGGCATTTCAAATGGATTAGGTACATTTCCTTCAATGGATTCTAATTGATCCTTCAATTGATGAATTTTAGGTGTACTATTTAATAATCCTTTTGTATAAGGGTGCTTCGGGTTTTTAAAAATTTCAAACACATTGTTTTGCTCCACAATTTGTCCTGCATACATAACAATGACGCGATCGACCATTTCGGCTACTACACCTAAATCATGGGTAATTAAAATAATCGATGTATCGTACTCCTGACTTAATTCCCTCATTAAATGTAAAATTTGAGCTTGAATGGTTACATCCAATGCAGTGGTCGGTTCATCCGCAATTAACAATTGGGGGCGACAAGATAATGCCATGGCAATCATTACCCTTTGTCTCATACCACCGCTTAGCATATGTGGAAAGGAATAGTAGTGTTTATCAGCGCGCGGTATCCCTACCTTTTGTAGCATTTCAATCGTTTTTAGCTTTGCTTCCTCTTTGCTAATATTTTGGTGTAGTCGTATTGCTTCTGATATTTGGCTCCCAATCGTAAACACTGGGTTTAATGAAGTGAGTGGCTCTTGGAAGACCATTGAAATTTTGTTACCCCTAACCTTCCTTAATTGCTTCTTATTGAATTTTGTTAAGTCTTCACCCTCAAATAAAATCTCACCTTCCACAATCTTTCCCGATTCATCAACTAATTGAAGAAGGGATAATGAGGTAACACTTTTGCCACAGCCGGATTCGCCGACAATTCCCACCGTTTCTCCTTTTTTCACTGAGAATGTTACACCATTTACTGAAGGGACAACTCCTGACTCTGTAAAGAAATACGTGTGTAAGTTTTTTACTTCTAATAGCGCTTCCTTTCCGCTCATTGTTCTCATCTCCTTCTACTTTCGCCCTTTTATTCTTGGATCTAGCACATCACGAAGCCAGTCACCTAAAAAAATGATTCCAAGAACTGTAACGGTAATGGCAATACCGGGAAATGTTGCAAGCCACCAATTTGTAGCTAAATAATTTCGACCATCCGTTAGCATACCTCCCCAAGAAACATCTGGAGGCTGTATTCCCAGTCCTAAAAAGCTTAATGAGGCCTCTAGAATGATAGTTGTAGCAACACTTAAAGTCGAAATAACAATGAACGAAGATACAATGTTCGGAAAGATGTGTTTTGCCATTATTGTTCTATTTTTTGTACCGATTGACCTTGATGCCTTAACGAATTCCCGTTCTTTAATACTAAGCACTTCACTTCTTACGACCCGCGCATACGTCACCCAGTTCGTAAATCCTATTACGATGATTAACACGAATATACTAGGGTCAAAGACAGCTAGGACCACTAAGATAAACAAAATACTTGGAATCGCAAGAAAGGAGTCTACTATTCTCATCAATATATTGTCGATGATTCCCCCATAATATCCAGAGATAATTCCAACAACAATTCCAATGATGCCAGCTAAAATCACCGAAAAAACACCTACTAATAACGAAACACGCGTACCATGTATGATTCTACTTAAAATATCACGTCCTAAATTATCTGTACCGAGAATATAGGTTGAAGTCCCTCCGTCCAACCATACAGGTGGTTGTAACATGGCTTCTAAATTATTTTTAGTCGGATCATGTGGAGCAATGATATCTGCAAAAATAGCAACTACAATGACTCCTAGAACAACGAAAAAACCAACTGTACCCGTTTTACTTTGGAGTAATAGCTTCACCCATCGAATTAATGCACCCGGTTTCTTACCCTTTGTAAGATTTGTTTCAACTAATGTTGAGGTTTTTAATTTAGCTTCCACAATGTCACCTCCTATGAATAATTAATTCTTGGATCAAGTAATCGGTATACAATGTCCGTAATCAAATTAATAGCAATAACTAAAAATGCGATTACAAATACAGCTGCTTGGACAACGGCCATATCTCTCCCATTTACAGCCTGCACTAATAGCTGGCCTAGCCCTGGCCATGAAAAAACAGTTTCTGTGATAAGGGCCCCACTTACGAGATGTGTTACTTGGAGTGCTGTGATTGTAACAACGGGAATAAGTGAATTTCGAAACGCATGTTTATAGACAACGAATGTGTCACTTACACCTTTACTTTTAGCAGTTCGAATATAATCCTGTTGGAGGATTTCAAGCATGCTTGACCGAATTAGCCTTGTCATTTCTGCTGCAATTCCTGTTCCCAATGTGATTGCGGGTAGAACTAAGTGAGCAATCGTACCCCTACCTGAAACAGGGAAAAATTGATAGTTTACTGCAAGTATGAGAATGAGCATGATCCCTAGCCAAAAGTTGGGCATTGCCTTTCCAAGAACCGATCCACCTGTAATAAATAAATCAACAAAACTATTTCTTTTTCTAGCTGAGTAAATTCCTAGGGGAATCGCAATAATGATGGCAACAACCATAGATGCTGCAGCCAACTCAAAGGTCGCTGGAAGTCTCTCGAGTACTAAAGGCAGAGCTTCCTGATTATATCGAAAGGAAGTTCCAAAGTTACCCGTTATTAAATCACTAACAAAATGAAAGTATTGGTAAATAAAAGGCTCGTTAAGACCTAATGCCTCTCGCAATGCTTCCCGATCGGCTTCAGAGGCATCTTCCGGCAGCATTAATGCTACTGGATCACCCGCTAAATACACTAAAACAAAAACGACGAAAGAAATAATAAAGAGCACTGGGATGATTTGTAGTAATCTCCTTAACAGAAACTTTTTCAATGGAACGCCCCCCTTGTTTTAAAATAGATTATTCTTTTTTCACGCAGAACATATCTCATGTAAAACAAACGGGACTAGATCATATATTCATTTCTAGCCCCACTCGTTTCATTGTTTAATAGATTGCTATTTAAGTGTAACGTCTGAGAAGTTAATCACTTCATCAAGTCTTGGAGTGAAGTTCACTTTGTCACTAACACCATAGTTCGCATTTTGTGAGAATAAGAAAACGTGTGGTCTTTCTTCAGCAACAATCGCTTGAATTTCTTGGTATTGTTTAATACGTTCTTCACTATTCAGATTTCTACCAGCATCGTGATATAATTGTTCCACTTTTTCATTAAAGTAATCCGTCTGTCCAGCTGCACGCTCTTTTGTATAGTGAACGAGAGAATAGGAAGCATCAAACAATCCATCAGCAAGTGCAATCATAATCAAATCTTCATTCTTCTTCGAGTTGTACACATCTAAAAATGCGCTTGATTCCAGTAGCTGAAGGTTTGCCTTAATGCCGACTTCCTCTAACATACTAACAACTAATTGTGCGACTTCCCCATCCAGTGGATATCTACCTTTTGGTGCTGTAAATGAAATTTCGAGTCCGTCTGCATAACCAGCTTCTGCTAATAGTTCCTTTGCTTTTTCAACATCATAGACATACGAATTATACAAATCAGGATTTGAACCAATTACTCCTTCAGGAACACGTGAACGAACTGGAACACCAGTGCCTTTAAGTACAGAATCTACAATTGCTTTTTCATTAATCGCTAAATCAATTGCTTCCCTTACTCTCGGGTCAGCAGTTGCAAAGCCCTCTGTGTGACGCAGCATTAAAAGCATGACACGTGTAGTTTCACCTGTTGCTAATGAAACACCTTCTTCATTATTAATACGGTCCCATTCATTTGGTGGGATATCTGTAGCAAGATCTACCCCACCTGTTAACAATTCCCCAACACGAGTTGAACTTTCAGGAATGGCTCTAACAATCACTTCTTTCCACTTTGGTTTATCTCCGAAATAGTCTTCATTTGCTTCTAAGATAACGCGGTCATCTCGTTTCCATTCCACAAACTTATACGGACCAGACCCAATTGGTTTCTTTTGAAACTCCTCCAAACCAACCTCTTCAAAGTATTTCTTCGGTAAGACATCAGATCCACTTTTTGCAAGTAATGGTAGGATTGTTGGCATAGGACCATCTGTTACGATTTCCACTGTAAGGTCATCAACAACATTTACTTCTGCAAGCTGAGTAAAATAAGGATATTCCTTTAACGATTGATCATTCATAACACGCTCAAGACTGAATTTTACATCTTCTGCTGTTAACGGGTCTCCGTTATGAAACGTTACACCTTCTTTTAACGTAAAATGCCATGTTACATCATCAATACTTTCGAAAGATTCAACTAATTCCTGCTGAATCTCCATATTACTATCACGATAAAACAATCGACTAAACACATTCCTAAAGACACGGTCGCCTGTCGTACTTAATGAGTTTTGTGGGTCCGTTGTTGTGATGTCTGCGCTTTGCGCGATTGTCAACGTCGTTTTTTCCGTCCCTTCTTCACTATTCCCTCCTTCTTTATCACCAGATGAGGAATCACTACTACAACCAGCAATCGCAAGTACGGCCACTACCCAAACAACAAAGAACAGTCTCAAAGATCTTTTCATACTTTCTTCCCCTTTTCTTTTTTATTATTTTAAAATTTCAGTCTTTTAAAAGCAGACTAGTTGAAATTTTTAATTACCGCGGCTGTCATTTTGATTCCCTTTATATAATCATCAATAAAAATATTTTCATTTGGTGCATGGAAGTTGGATTGTGTATTGGCTACACCAATTTGCACAGCTGGAATAGTTGTTTGATTCAGCATTTTGTACATTGGACTTGAGCCCGCTAGGTTTCGCAAAATCACGGGTGGTTCTTCATACACCTCTCCAACACTTTGGAGGACAACAGAAACAAAAGGATTATTCGGATCTGTATTAAAAGGATGCATACCATGTGATTGTTTGATTTCGATGTCACTAAAGCCTTTTTGATCTAAGTGCTTTCTTAGCAATTGTGCGATTTTATCTGGTGTTTGATTTGGAACCAAACGGAAATCTAATTTCACCTTCGCAACAGACGGTAAAACGGTTTTTGAACCTTCTCCTGTATAACCTGACTCGATTCCACAAATCGTACAAGTTGGCTCTGCTGTTAATCGTTCCTTCAATTCATCACCTGAGACATCTTTTAAGAAGCCTTTAATACCGTATAACTTCTTTGTTGCCTCTTCATCAAATGCAATAGACTGAATAAATTTCTTATCCTTTTCATTTAATGGAGTGATATCATCATAAAAGCCTTCTATTAGTATTTCTTCTTGTTCATTTTTAAGTGTACTCAGTGCCCAAATAAGTCTCCATGCTGGATTTTCTATGATAGCAGCTTCTGAAGAATGCAAATCTGTATTTGCACCCTTACAGATTAGTTCTACATAACAAATCCCTTTTACACCAAGTCCTACATGAAGGCGTCGATCCTCTACTCCCCTAGAGCCGCCTTCCCATATAATCCCATCCGTTTTAAGCTTTTCAGGGAATTCCTTTGCAAAATATTCGAGGTGAGGACTTCCTACCTCCTCTTCCCCTTCAAAGATAAATTTGAGATTAACTGGTACCTCACCATATACTTCCTGAAACGCATGAACCGCACAAATTCTAGCAATTAAATTCCCTTTATTATCTGCTACTCCCCTCGCAAAAATCTTTCCATCTCGAATATCCGTTTTGTAGGGGTCACTCAACCATTGATTAATTGGGTCTTCAGGCTGAACATCATAATGGTTATAAAATGTTAGGGTTTTATCTTTTCTTTTTCCTAGCTCCCCATAAATAATCGGATAACCAGAAGTGGGTATTTCCTCAACCTCTGCCCCAATTTTTCCGAGGAAGGCTTTGACAAGATCCTTCATTTCGAGCATTCCACGATTTTGTGCTGAAACACTTGGTTGATTACAGGCTTCTACTAGCCATTCCATATACATGTCCTTATTCTTATCGATATACTCAAACACCTTATCCATTTGAATCCCCCTTCATTTTTATCGAGTAAAAAGTATAATATTATAACTTTATACTATTTAGTTTTTAGACTGCTGCGAAACTCTTCCCATTGCTATAATAGGAGGATTCCAGAAAAGCTGAAAATGCAACTTCTACTTCTGGGATACTAAGCAAGTGAACATGCTTTGTTACAATTTGAGCGAACTGGTCCTGAACTTGTTGTCCACGCTCAAACCATTTGACCTCGATAAAAGGGAACCCTGGTACTTCCTTTTCTTCAAATATGAAGGTAGAATTTACGACTTCTAGTGTAAAATTATCGGTTCCACATGCACAAAGTTCAGCTAGTTCTTCTACTAAAGGGATACTTATTGATTTGACTTGCTCTGCTGATAGACCTCGAATGAATAAGTGTGGCATTTTAATTCCTCCATTCTGTTTTATGAAATTAACCTATTAACAAGGTTGATATAGTGGTAAGTTACGAAAAAAATTTGTTTCTATCCAAATCTACTTATTGAATAACGATCAATTGGGATAGAGGCTTCACCATCCACAATTAATTCGGTTATGAGGGTACCAATTAATGGAGATAAGGTTACTCCACTATGTGTGGCTGCAACATATAGATTTTCTACATCAGGCACTTTCCCTATGATTGGAAACCCGTCCTCAGGCATGGCTCGGATCCCAGAAAATGCACGAACCACCTTTGCCTTTTTTAGTGATGGAACATAATGAATCGCCATATTGGCTGTTTCTTGTATCACATCGAGTGTGGTAGAACGGTCAAATCCTGCCTGTTCCATTGAGTAACCGACCAACACTTCTCCGTTATTCGCTTGTCTCAATCCACTAATTGTATAATTCAGGAAAGGCTTTAATGGCTCTGTTACAAGGATTTGTCCTCTAAGCTGGTTGATTGGAATGTCTATGCCCACCATCTTCCCTAACTCTCTTGACCAGGTTCCACCCGCTAGAATGAGGTTTTTACAGACATAGGTTTTTTGATCAGCAATTACAATGAACTTTCCATCCTTCTTTTCGATAGCTGTTACTTTAGTATTGGTTGAATACTGTACACCATTTTTCTTTGCGGCTCTCATATACATATCAATTAAACGAAAGGGATTTACATTTCCATCAATTGTACTGAAAGTTGCGCCTACCACCTTTGGATTAATGGACGGCTCCTTCTCTAGCACTTCATCCCTTGATAGGACCTTGATTTTTATCCCAATATTCTGATAAGAATCTGCAAGCTGCTGGGCTTTTTCACGATCCTCCTCCTTAAAAAAGGGAGATAATCCGCCTGTTCGTTTGTATTCAACATCACCTATTTTTCTTGATAAATAAGGGTAAAGCTCTGCACTATACATACTAAATTCTGCATACCATGAAGGTGTTTTATTATGTACCCAAACCCACGCTTGCGTGGAACCAGAGGTTCCGTTCATCGGAAATTTCTTATCTAAAACAAGGATTCCTTCCTTATACCGTTCCGAGAGGTGATAGGCAATACCGCTACCAATAACACCGCCTCCGATGACAATTGTTTCAAAATTAGTTTCCATTTACCTCACCTTCCCTTCTCCAGTTCCACCTCATCTAATACTGATTTGACCGTTGAAAACGTTGAACTACCAGTCGACAGTATTTCTAGTGTTATAGGAGATATCGGCATTCGCATCCTCGGTAATGGAATGGCTGAAAAAGGTTTACCCGTCTTTTCATGGATGATAGAGGCAACAAGGTTTCCGCAGATTTTACTCTGGCAAGGTCCCATCCCACAGCGTGTTAGCCTTTTTATATCATCAGGACTTTTCGCTCCTTGGTCAATGACTTCCACAATTTCCTCATAGCTTATCTCTTCACAGCGACATATGATGGTCGTTTTTTCCAAATAATCACCTTCTAGTCTATTAATCTAGCTAGTTTAGGAGATAAATTGATCTGTAAGTAGTGGATTGGTAAAGTTATCGATATGATCTAGTCTAGCTTGATAACTATCCAGATTGTGACTCGTTTCAATTATCTCCAGCTCTCTCCATAAGGAATGCCTCAATTCCTCTGCCTCTTCCTGATGTATTACATTCAATGCTTCACATACACTGACTCCAGCAATCCTTCCAGTCAGTAGGAGGACACCCTGTGAACTAATTCCAGACGCATTTCCTGCTGCATATACATTTTCGCGATCTGTTTGAAATGAATGATTGTATTGTGGGAGCCATCCCCCAAGAGCTTCCTGATAACCAAAGGAACAATTCAATTGATAAAACAAATCTAGGAGTGGAAATCTTCCACCATCCATACATACAAGGTCAACTTTTTCCGTAATCAATCGATCCTCTACTTCGATATCTATTTCAGAGAGCTGACCTACCCCACGCGCTTCCTTAATAGTTGAGTGAAAATAAAAGGGAACTCCTACATTTTTTACTTGTTCCACCTTTTCTTTGTCTCTAGCAGAAGGAGATGACTTTTTTTCAATGATTCCCTTAAGATTCACTCCTACATTCATGAGTTGCAGGGCAACGTCCATTGCAAAGTCGCTTGATCCAACGATAACCCCTTCTTTTCCAGGGAGGACAAAGTCCCTGTTTACCAGCGTTTGTGCAGCCCCTATTGTCATAACCCCTGGTAATGTCCATTTCGGAAAAGGAATGGATCCCTCTGCCGCTCCTGTGGCAACAATGACTTTCTTCGCTTTTACTGGAAATACATCTTTTTCATCAGAAATGCCAATGCTACCATCCTTGTACAACCCAATGACACGATGCTTAAGTAAGATACAAATAGGTAGGTCCTTTAGTTGTTCGATAAGCATATTCGCTAGTTCAAAACCTCTCATGGGCTGGTAGGAAGAAGGTAGGGATCGAAGAACTTGTGTTTGCTGGGGTAGCTGACCTCCAATTGAAGCACCTTCATCCACGACCATTACATCCAATCCTTTTGCTGCTATTTCATAAGCAGCAGTAAGTCCAGCCGGCCCCGCCCCAATGATAAGCACATCAGTCTCCATGAATTTCACTCCTTACATCTGGATCCTCCAAATTAGGCGATATTTCCATCCCATCCTCAACCATTACCATGCAAGTTCGGACATGATCTTCTCCATTCACAGTCATATAGCAGCTACAGCATCTTCCCCGAGAGCAAAATAAACCTCTTGGTTGGACTAATTTTCGGCTTTGCCCTAACTTTTTGATTCCATTGGCGAATAAAGCAGAAGCAACAGATTGCTTTTTATAAGCTTTAAGGGGCTTCCCATTAAAGTAGATGGTAATAGGTTCATTTACCTGTTGACCGAGAATAGGATGTCTTTCAATATGCATCATATCCACCTCCTATTTGCCTTTCATGCAACCATTAGTTTTTAAAATAAACCTCTGTGTAATAGGTTTCTTTATCCTGGCGCACGTAAAACTTTGAGTATTCAACCAATTCTTCCTGTTTTGTATACGTAAATCTTTCCCATTCAAAAACAGGTGTACCGGGTTCAACATTAAGTAACGCAGCTTGTTCACCCTCAACGATATACGGTTTTATAAACATCTTGGCGCGACCTAATGCGATATGAAATTTACTTTTTAAAATATTGTAAATAAGCTCGTTGTTTATATCCGCAGATGTTAGCGTTGGACATTTGGCATATGGTAGATAAGTATATTCCAATGCCATGGGCTCACCATTTTCAATCTTTACACGTTTCAAGCTAATGATATTTTCATCCGTTTGTAGACGTAATTTCTTTGCAATTTCAGGATCTGAATTGCCAATTTCAAAATGTAGCAGCTCATGTGGATGCTCTTCTCCATCAGATTCATCATTTGTTAATGAAATAAGTGTATTGATATCTTGTTCTTTTGAAGAACCTGACACAAAAGTACCTTTCCCCCTTTGGCGATATACTAGCCCTTTGTTAACGAGCTCAATAATGGCTCGTTTAACAGTAATGGTACTAACATCAAAAAGGTCAGATAACTCTTGTTCTGTTGGCAATTTGGCACCAATTTCCCAAAGCCCAGTTACGATTTTTTCTTCTAAAATTTGTTCAACTTGACGAAATAGTGGTACATGTAAATTTTTATCAATCTGCATATTAGACTCACCCTTATTATAATATTATAACTTTATAAGATTATAACATTATAATGAACATTCATAAATTATTAATTAATACTTTACTAATTTAAAGCACCAAATGTCAACATATTTTTAGAAAATTTTATCTATTCTCTCTCTTTGGAAAAGGTACCACAGGGACGGTTCTTCTGGTTCATTTTGCTGCTGGACAAAGAACCTGGAGATTTGTCCCATTATGGTGCTGGGAAACGGTACCTGTCCCTCTGTCCCAATGTGGTTCTGGGACGCGGTATCTGTCCCTTCTTCCCATGTGGTTCTGGGACATGGAACCTGTCCCTCTGTCCCAATGCGGTGCTGGGACATGGAACCTGTCCCTCTGTCCCAGTCCCCCAAAAAAAGAACCAAGAGAACCGTCCCCTTGGTTCACTTGGTTCACCTGGTTTTTATTTTGTGATTTCTAGTTTGTATTTGTTTAAGCTAGCGTTGTAGTTGACGTCTTTTAGTTCGATGAAGTATTTTCCTTTCGGTAGTAGTATGTCTTGTAGTTGTTCTGGGTCTCCCGCGCCGTAGTGGTTGATTGTCTGCACTAGTTTTCCTTTTGAGTCGTAGATGGTAATCACTCCATCAATTAATCCGTCGCAATAAAAGTAGAAGTCGAGCATTGTGTCCTTTTCCAAGGTTACTTCATACCAATCTGTATCTCCAAATTTCACCTCATCATTTAAGTAACCAAATGATTGAGACTTGTTTCCTTTAAATACAGCTTTAATTGGTTTACTTGGTATATTCTTTACAACTTTATTAGTTGCATCTTCATCCTTTTTCCCAAAAGGCTGGACCACGAAAGAATATGGAGCCAAGGTAGAATTACTATACAAATTTATGGAAGAACTCGCGATTAAGAAATAGCCCATCCCTTTTTTCGTGTTAAATGTGTTAGATAGAAGTAATGTCTCATAGGTTTGCCAGCTTCTACCTCTCTCAATCTCCTCCTGGTCAAGTATTTTATTTCCATTCGAATCCTCTATTAGTTTTACAATAAGCCCATCGCTTAGAGCTAAAGGGCTAGAAAGTCCTGTAGGTAATCCTTTTGGAAGTGACGATTTGGTTGGTTCGATATGGAACCTATAGTACATGTTAGGTTTTGTTTCTTTGAAATAAAATACATCCCAATCCCCTTCTGCAAAGAATCCTTCTTCATTTACCGTATGACCGTTTCCACCTCTTAAGGAGAAATTCCCAATAATCGGTTTAAAAGGGAAAGGCTTTGCTTCTTCTGCACTATTATTAGGCTCAGATGGGTCATTTAGACCTTTCCATAGTAATTCAACCGTAATGGTATACGGTGTTGGTGAAATCTGTTTTGATAAATTAGAAACAGTTACTAAATATTTCCCACCCTTTTGTAATCCGATATGCATGGAATCCCTATCAAATACGTACCCTGAATCAATCCAATCATTTTGGATGGTACTCCATTGCTTAATTGTTAGAAATGGATACATGTGAGTTTGTAGCCCAGTACCTTTTCCAACTATAAATTTATAGATGCCATCCTCTTTTGCGACAAACTGATAAGCGTCACAATCCTCATATTGTTGAAAATATCCTGTTACAGGAGTGTTGATAGAAATTGGTGTACCCTCTGTAACCACGTTATTCCCGGGACCTCCGGTAGTACAATAATGTGAGTTAGACAGAACATCATCTTCATCGGGCGTTACCTCTGAAGCTGTGATGGTAAGCTGATATGGAGTATTTGATGAGTCATCACAGCTGATGCAACTCATTTCGTCAAGCTCATACATGTAAAACCACTCAAATCTTCCTAAATCATAATTCGCAGCATCATAGTTTACCCTTTCACTGTTCGCCTCTATCACGTAAACTTGATCTTTTTCTGCTTTAAAAGATACGCTTTCAGCTCCACTCTGGATATTAAAATTGCTCATTGCTAGGGGTTCATTTAGATTCTCTTTTTTATAAACCTTTAGACCAGTGTTAACTCCTGGTACTTCAGATAAATGCACTACTACAATTTGCTCTTTGTCAGAGTTCACTTCAAAGTAATCCTTATCGCCCGATTCACCTGTAAGATAATGATCATCACTCTGATTCTTCCTACTATCAAAAGGAAGTTTCGTAACACGGACAGGAGATTCAACCGTATTTCCATCACTCTTTAGTTCTGTTGATCGGTTAATTGTAAGTACATATGAATCTTTATTTTCATGCCCAATAAAATCACGTACTCCAATAACAAGTATTCCATCTTCTTTAACTGTATATAGTTTTCCTTCTTTATAACCATTTTTCACTTCATTGACAACAATAGATTCGTTACTCTTCTTCTCACCTTTGCGATAGAAGTAATACGTAAACATCAAATCATTTGTTTTACCCTTACTTTCAAGATTCGTTTGGATAACTTCCCCTTGTTTTACGTCGAATTGTATAAAATGGATCTGGTTTTCAGTCACCAACTTTTCTGTTTGGCTAAAATCCTGTGAAAAACTTATCTTTTTCGCGTTTTTTAATGGATCACTAGGTTCGACAAAAGGTTTTGGAATCTTCTTTAAATCGAAGTCAATTGCTTTTTTCGCATCAATTAATCCATATCCATAACTGTTATCATACCCTTTTTCCCCTACATCTTTACTTGTATGTTTTAAAATATATCGAATTTCATAGGGAGTTAAATTTGGTTGCTTTGATAAAAGCAAAGAAATTACTCCCGTTACAATATTCGTTGCCGGTACCGGAGGAGCCAAAGTACTAACTCTGTTCGTAAAGCTTGTTGATGGATGAAACTTAGAATAATAGGGACTATAAATGTTCTCACCTGGAGCCGCTACCGTTACGTGAGGGCCCTTTATTGAAAAATATGTGTCGTTGGAAACTTCCTTCGTAGCAACAACACTTATGACACCTTTATATGCTGCAGGGTATATATAGGCGCCGGTATCAAATTCTCCCTCACGCTTCCCACCTGCTGGTGCGACCACCGTTATTTTTTCCTTTACCGCCTTATTAATTGCTTCCTGAACGATAGGAAGGGGATCTCGGCTCGTGACATCAATTTCGATGATTTTTACTTTTTGCTTGATCGCATATAGGATCCCTTCTGCGATGAGATAATCACTGGAATCCCCTCCATCATAAATATCGATTGGCAAAATTTTTGCGTAAGGGTTAATTCCCTTTCCACCTATCCCATTATTTGCGTCTGCTGCGATAATACCCGCTGAATACGTACCACTACTATCACCGCTAGCATTTAATGGGTTTGGATTCTGCAATGGATTTTTCACATTATAGCCTGGAAGCACTTGAGTTTGAAGATCTGGGTGATCCATGTCTACTCCTGTACTTAACAAAGCAATTTTCACTTCATTCTTTCCACTTTTCTTTAGCACGTCTTGTATTTGTAATTGTTTTAAATAATACTGTTTATCAAGCTTTAGATCCTGTATGTTCCGTTTATTTTTAGAAGAAAGACTGCTTTCTATGTTTTTCGTGGTGACACTACTTTTTGCTAGCTGCTGGTAAGATGCTAGATTAGGATTTTCTATGTTAACACTTTGAGTAACACGAACTACCCTACTGTCACTTTCATATTTTTTTATAACTTCCTGCAGAGAAGAACCTTTATTAATACGAACTATATCATACCCAATTTCAGGATAGGTTTTTAAAAGTGTAGTTCCATTTTTCTTATGATCCGCCACATCCAATGGCGTAGCATAGTATATCGTTAAAACATTTGCTGAATAATTTGTTTCACTAATGTCCGCACTTTTACTAGAAGGCAACCCCTGCGGTTGACCTATGGTACCTTCTGCATGTGCTAGCTGAACGATTGGTGCCAGAAAAGTAAACAGCAGCAGAAATGCGATCAATTGTTTTTTCACGCTTGGCATTGGTTTCCGACCTTTCATGTTTTAATTCGTTTTTTCAATTTTTAATGAATAGGGATTCAAGCTTGCTTTTCGATCAACTTCTTTACTCACAATAAAGTAAGTCCCTGCAGATAAGTGGTGAAAGCTCACTTCTGAATCACCAGTAGGGTACTCATTACTCTCTGAGAGAAGGGAACCTGTTTTATTGTAAAGTTTGAACGAACCGTTTACCTCTTTGCTGTGAGTCAGTGAGATCTTGTACGTTCCTTTTTTTGAAACGACAAATTTATACGTATCTGTATCTCCAGTTTTGTAAGCTTGATAATACCCCGTTGTTTGCCATGTACTATTTTTCTCTTTTAATGGAATTGCCTTTTTAGAGAATGTAGAAAAGTCAGTACTATTATTTTTGTCCTCATCCTGTTGAGAAAGTGGTGAAACATGCATCCTGTAGGTCATCAGCGTGGAGTGATCCGTTATGGATTCTCCATTTTTTAGAATAATAAAGTAACCTCCGTTTTTCTTAGCTGCAAACGAGCCGCTAATAAAATTCAGCATATAGTTCGGGAACTCAACGGACTTTTCTTTTTCTCCATTGTCTAGTTTCCGATTTTTATTTGTATCCTCAATTACTACGACCGATGGATTTATCGGAGTAAATACTTCTTTTGGTAGTTTCGTTGTTTTAGAGACATTGTTCGTTTGTTCAATGTAAAATCCATACACCATATCCTTTGCAGGAGATAAATAAAAACTATCTTGATCATTTTTCAAAGAAAATGATCCTGTGAACGGTTTATCTGGCAATGCCACTGCAGACGAAATGGAGTTGTTATTCTCATATGGATCATGTAATTCAGTTGAAATAGGTGTTATATCAAACGTATAAGGGTTGATGGTAGGTAATCCAAATTTATTAGACACGCTTATTTTATATTTTTCCCCTTCTTTTAAGCCGAGATAAAGATGAGACTTTTCAGTTGAATCTGCAACGGGAAGCCAATCCTCAATCGTCGGCACCCACTCCAAAACTTGGAATGTAGGGTCATTCCGATCCTCTTCATTTTTAGAGATAGTCATATGAACGAGCATGCTTTTTTCCGGGCTCACAAGCCATTCATCTGTGTCGCCATTTTGTTGGAAATAGCCGGTACTTGAAAAAGGCTTCGACATTGACAAAGCATGTACGTCTTCATCATTTTCATCTACTGGTACTTCTTTCGCATGTATCGATATGTGATAAGGCAGATTCGAGCCAACATCCGCTTCATCTTTTATCACTCGTGAAATTCGAATTGTATATGGTTTATCTCTGTAGCCGAAAAAGGATACATATTCATGTCCACCTATCCCGTTTACATTGGTTTCATGTAGTATTTCCTGGGAATCATTTAGTACCGTTATCGTTCCATCTACTCCGACCAAGGAACTCAGCTCTACCGTCACAACTTGGTCTGCTTGAAGATAAATTTGAAAGTCATCATAGTCCTTTTCATTTCCCGTTAAGTAAAATTGACTGCTATCTTGAAACGGAAAGCTTCCTACGAAATAAGGAGAGGTAGAGTCCGTTTTTATGGATGGTTCCTTTGATACGACAAGCTGGAATGGCAATTGACTCTCTCTACCATTCACATCGGATACTCCAAGAACCATTACGCCATCGTCTTTCACTTCGTAAAGAAATCCTTCTGCCTTTTCTAGCACATTATCATTACTCTCAATGGAATCTATTATGTTGTTACTATTATTCTCAAAAAGAAGCATCTTAAGTTTATAATCGCTATTCGCAGGAACCGCTAAACTGGACTGAATAAATTGCCCTTTTTCCACGGGGAATTTAATCCAATAGTCCTTCTTCGGACTATCAATCGTAGCCTTTATATCAATCTTGCCGTTCGTAAAGGTTTCATTCCTCGCAATATACTTACTATCGCTATCTGAGACTCGGGGGTCCTTCGGTATTTTCTTACTATCAAACTGTAAAGCTCCCTCTGGATTCACCAATCCATACCCGTACTTCGTGTCGTAGCCCTTTTCCCCAAGGTCTTTCGCTGTATGTAAAACGATATACTCGACTTCATATGGTGTAAGGTTTGGATTTTTTGATAAAAGCAAACTTGCAACCCCTGCCACAACTGGTGATGCCATTGACGTACCACTCATTACTTCATACGTAGGTTTGGACCCTTTGTAATCATGAGAGGTACTATACACATCTACTCCCGGCGCCACTAAATCAACAGATGGACCAAAATTCGAAAAGGAAGCTAGAGCATTCTCGGAATCACTCGCACCGACACTTATTACTCCCTCAAAGGAGGCAGGATAAGAATATGTGTCTATTGCCTCGTTACCCGCTGCAGCTACGATTATTACGTTTGCTGCTAGAGCATTTTGAATCGCCTCTTTCAAAATAGGGCTCTCATATGGTGAACCTAGGCTTAAATTTATAACCTTCGCTCCTTTTTCCACAGCGTACTGGACGCCTTCTGCAACCTGATAATCAGGGGCTGCCCCTCCGTTAAACACGTCAACAGCAAGGAGTTGTGCATACGGATTCACTCCTACCCCACCGATCGAATTATTTTCTGCTCCGATAATCCCAGCCACATGGGTCCCATGTTTTTCATAACGGGGCTTATAACCAGGGTTTGTCACATTATAGTAATCGATGATGTTGTCATTTAAATCTGGATGCAGAAGATTGACACCTTGGTCTAACACTGCAACCTTGACTGGGTTCGCTTTTGCACTCTCCCATTTATTTGGCAGCTTAAGCAAGTCGTGGTAATATTGAAGACTCTTTTTTGGATTACCAGGTTCCTGTAATGGTTTATACTCGACACTTTGGTCTATCGAAATCACATTTTTGGATGACTTATATTGTTTTATAACTTGATCGTGGTTGCTTGTTGATTTGATTTCAATTACATCACTTTTAAAATCTGCAATTCTTTTTATTAGCTTAACTTCGCGAGTATTATGAATAGTTGTACTCGGAAAATCATTATACTTAATTACATATTGCCGATTGTTGGAAGACGATTCCTCTTTTACATTCTTAGCTGGCTGACTTGCCGCGACCACATTTTGGCTAATAGTAAGAAAAAACAATAATGAAATACATACATAGGTAACAATTTTCTTTAGCATGTCGCTCTTTCTCCTCTCTCGTTTTGATTATCAGTAATTATATAAATGGTTCTTTTTTTGGAAACATCCCCTTTTTACTCTTACTTCTCATCACAAATACTAAAGACGCAGGAAGGAAGAAAATGTAACACCTAAAAATAAATATTTTTGTATGGAATTTCAGCAGAGGTCAAAAAAAATGAGGCTGGGACATAACTAGCTTCCAATAGTGAAAAAGGTGAATTTGATCTCACTCAAATTCACCTTTCTTTATTTTTGCTTGTAAATTCTTCTATTACCTTAGTTGATGGCAGTGAATTTTCTTAAATTCACTGCCATTAACGCAAA
>JBLKRX010000055.1:0-23334 GCA_047608075.1 Ferdinandcohnia humi | reverse complement strand
ATTGAACCGCCGTATACCGAACGGTACGTACGGTGGTGTGAGAGGTCGGGGATTAGTCATCCCCTCCTACTCGATTTGTTTTATGGTGCTTTAGTTAACAAGTTTTACCGGTTAAACTTTTATTACTAACAGGGATTTTGTACCCTTCAGGCGAAATATAGTAGTTACAAATACTTTTTTAGAGGATAAAACTATTATGAAAATTGATAAAATTATCAGTGCTTTAGGCTTAGAACCGCCTTCGAAATATCAACAAATTTTGGGAGGAGAAGATAGTTCTGTTTGGAAAATCGAAACCTCTGGCTCTGTTTATGCACTTCGTATTCTTCCCCATCATCGACACGTACAATTTCTACATGAACAGCAAATAATTAACTATGTCCGCGGTAATGGATTACCTGTGCCGATGGTCTATTCGGTTCTGCTAGTTGATGAGTTTTCCGTTATGCTTATGGAATGGGCTCAAGGACATACGGTTTTCCAGGAACTTCAAGAGAATCCTAAAAATGCTTATTTATTAGGTTACGAGTTTGGAAGAACCCAAGCTTTGATACATCATCTACCTTGTCCACAAACAGAGGGTAAGGATAGAGATTGGTTAACACCATCTAGTCAGTCTGAAGAGAATATTATCAATAGGATCGATACAGTGGTTACCCCTAGTAAGAAATCATTGCTTCATCTTGATTTTCATCCCCTTAATGTTCTAACGGATGGCCAAAAAATCACTGCTGTAATTGATTGGGCTAATTCAACAGTTGGGGATAATCGTTTTGATATTGCTCGTACTTTTTCAATTCTTCGTTTAGAAGGAGCTAAACATTTTGAAAATAGTTCTACGGACTTTGCGGAGTTTGAAAAAGGGTGGTCTGAGGGGTATAAAAGTGTTTCCGGTGCCATTTCCTCTCTTGAAATTTTTTATGCATGGGCTGGTATACGGATGGTACGTGATTTAGCTGGAAGAAGGTCTGATGAAGACCTTGCGAAAATAAATCAGTGGGTATCCAATTGGCTTTAACATACGTGAAGCTACATCTTGGTATGGTGACTTTCTTTCTAAAACAAATGGCTTTGGATTTTCTGTAAATTTTTCTTGAACCTACAGTTACGTGAGGTAGTACACTCAAGATAACCTTATTTGGTAATAGAGAAAAGGAAGGTGTGTTTTTTATGAATCCTACGTTTTCCATTGGAGAATTTTCCGAAAGAACAGGTACTTCCATACGAACCTTGCACTATTATGATGAAATCGGCTTACTTAAACCTAAGAAGCATCCCACATCCGGACATCGCCTCTATGTGAATCATGATTTACTTACCCTGCAAAAAATTGTGACCTTTAAGTTCTTAGGCTATAGTTTAGACCAAATTAGAGAAATTTTGAATGAATCTAGTTTTGATACTGGTTTAACAGAGACCCTTGCTCTTCAGAAAAAGGCTCTTGAGGAGAAAAAAGAGCATATCGAATCTGCACTTGCTGCAATTAAACGAACCATTACCTTACTTGAGGAAGAAGGAGAAGTTGATAGTGCAGTCCTAATAAGCCTGATTAATGGGATTCAAACAGAAAAGGAACAAATTCAATGGTTACAGCAACGCATGTCATCAGAGATTGTTGAGCATTTTACTAACAAGCCCGAAGAAGAGCTTGTAGCTTTAGACAAGGAATATATCCGTCTTTCTAAAGAAGTGAAGAGGCTCTTTGGTACACCTGTTCAGGATCCAGAGGTTCAAGCGATGCTAGACAAGTATATAAAAGCCACCTTTGCGTTTATAGGTGAGGAAGCCATGCATGCACTTGCGGAATTTGATATTTCAGATGCTGCAAATCTCGAAAAAATGGTGCCTTCTCCGTATACACCCGAGGAGGAAGAGTGGCTTAACCAAGCAATGGAGTACTTTATGTCCCAGCAAGATATGGATGAAAGCGAGTAAGAAAAGAGCATCGTGCAATTTTTAAGGAATAACAGAAAACTCGGCCAATCGCCGAGTTTTTTAGGTTGTCAAATACTCATATACAATATCATTGATAATATCGTGGAGATCAGCTTCTGGTTCGACCTGCTGGAGCTTTTTTATTTTCACGAGCAATTCCGTATACTCCTCTTCTGTTAAGGGAACTGAATCGATGTCGTGCTGGTATTGGTAAAAATAATTGCGAATTAATTTTCGTATAAATTTTTCATCCATTGATGCACCTCATAAGACCTTTACATTATTGAACTTCCAGATGGCAATGCAAACTTAGTGGGTTCGCCTTTTTATTATACACTGATATGAATTCTGTTTTAAATTTCCATTGAAACCGAACGTATATTCTCTTATTATTAGGAATATAATACGAACATATATTCCTTTTTGGAGATGATTTATATGGTAGATTACAGCAAGTTACCTCATCAAAAGATTTTATGTATTGATATGAAAAGCTTCTATGCAAGTTGTGCAGCAGTTTTATTAGGGATAGATCCACTTACTTGCTATTTGGCAGTTGTAGGGGACACGGAGCGTCAAGGGAGTATTGTACTTGCCGCCTCCCCGAAAATGAAACAGGAATTTGGAATAAAAACAGGATCACGGCTTTTCGAAATTCCGAAGGATCCCCGAATTCAGCTTGTAAATCCTAAAATGGCAACCTATTTACGAATATCAACAGAGATTACAAGGCTTTTTAACCGATATGTACCTAAAAGTGCCATTCATGTTTATAGTGTGGATGAAAGCTTTATAAAGGTTGATGGCGTTGAAAAACTATGGGGAGATGCGACGACGATTGCCCACAAAATAAAACAAGAAATTGAAGCAGAATATGGTCTCCCATGTGCAATTGGAATTGGTCCTAATATGTTGGTGGCAAAGCTATGTTTGGATCTTGAGGCAAAGAAAAAAGGGATTGCAGAGTGGACCTATGAAGATATTCCCAAGAAGCTTTGGCCATTATCACCATTACGTGAAATGTGGGGAATCGGCAGCAGGGTAGAACGCACGTTAAATGGAATGGGGATTACAACTGTTGGTCAGCTTGCTAATTATCCATTAGAGCTACTGGAAAAGAAATTTGGAATAATGGGTAACCAGCTTTATTACCATGCGTGGGGTGTAGATTTATCGGAAATTGGAGCTCCTATTATGCAGGGGCAAATTAGTTTTGGAAAAAGTCAAATCCTTTTGCGGGATTACCCGGATCCAGAAGAGGTAAAGTACGTGATTCTCGAAATGTGTGAAGAGGTAGCAAGACGAGCTCGAAGACATAAAAAAGCGGGAAGAACGATTAGTCTTGGGATTAATTACAGTCGTGATGAGTTTGGCGGAGGGTTTTACCGTTCTAAAACAATTGACGCCCCTACGAATATTACAATGGAAATTTATAAAGTCTGTCTTGAGCTATTTGAAAAATTTTACGCAAAGAAAACAGTACGGAAGGTTTCAATTGCTCTTTCAAATATAGAAGATGACACGCAAATGCAATTAGATTTATTTTATGTAAACAGGGTCAAACAGCATAAGCTTGGCTATGTGATGGATCATATTCGAAGTAAGTATGGTTCGGATGCTGTTTTGCGTGCGGTTTCTTATACGAGTGCTGGAACATCCAGACATCGTAGCAAGCTTGTTGGCGGACATAAAGCGGAATGAATTTCTCATGATTAACACCACGAGTGTTTTCGGCTGATTTATAAAAGAAGGAGGAGTAGGAATGATTCGCGATCGAGGCGCAATAAAATGGACAGCAATGATGCTACCGGAGCATGTGAAAATATTGCGGGATTGGGCAGAGGAGGATATGTATCAGCAGAAGCCCGAATTAGACGAACAGCAGATTGAAGAAATGAATGGCACTCTTTGTCAGGCGATGGAAGAGGGGAAGGAGTTAATGATTACTCATTATGAAGGAAAACATCATAAACTTCTTCTTGGTACGATCCATCATTATGATGATTTACAAGGGAGATTGCATATTATTGATAAATTTGGAGAGGCGCATTATATTCCGACGAATATGTTAATTGATTTGCGGCTTTCAGATTAATTCCTCGTGAAAGAGGAATTTTATTATGCAATAAAAGGAGTTTTAGAGGGATAGGGAGAAAGTAATAAAATACAAAAGAAGGGAGACAGAAGAATGTTTATACATCAAATTGACGCAGATTTGAGTTTGAAATTAATTGAATTAGGGGACGCAGAAAGAATTTTCGAATTAACAAATGAATCAAGAGAATACCTACGTGAATGGTTACCATGGCTTGATACAACAACAAAGGTTGAGGATACAAGAGATTATATACAATTTTGTCTGAAGAGTTATGCAGAAAACAAAGGATTATACACCGTTATTGTGTTCCGAAACGAAATTGTTGGGGTGGCTAGTTATAACTCAATCGATCATAGAAATAAGATTGCATATATTGGATATTGGCTCGGGCAAAAATATCAGGGAAATGGAATAATGACAAAGGTGGCAAAAGCATTAACTAGTTATGCCTTTGATGTATTAAAGCTAAATCGTGTTGAGATTCGTGCAGCGGTTGAAAATCAAAAAAGTAGAGCAATACCTGAGAGACTCGGATTTGTCAACGAAGGACAAGTGAGGCAAACGGAATGGTTATACGATCACTACGTGGACCATATTGTATATGGAATGCTGGTGAAGGATTGGAAAAAAGAAGAATGAAGATTAAGGAGCCCAAGGGCTCCTTAGAGGTCTAGAGAGTTTTTTAGTGTTTCATATGAAAAAAATGATAGGTCGTGCTAAGTCCCAAAATAAACAAACTAAGTGCAAAGTAAGCAGGGAGAAGATGAATAGAGCTCGTATACCCAATTGCAAAGTGAACGGATATCCCTGCTAAAAAAGCGGGAATCCCACCGATAAGAAGGGTCCACCATACCCATTTATTTCCTTGCTGAAAGGCCCATAAAGAAATCATTAGAACTAAAAGCCCAACACTAAGAAGTGCACTTCCAAAACCGGCACGATCATGGGCAATGACAGGAATAAGCTTGTTGTTAAAAGAGTCTAACATCTCTGGTGGCATGCAAATGTAAAGAATATCAGTTGGAACAAAGACATTTGTGACTCCGATTGAAGAGATGACAATTCCTCCGAGAACAAATGAGAAGCCAAGAATAACAAAGGCTAGTTGTCCTATTAAACTCCGTTTCCATATAGCATGATTTTTTGTATTTCGAGAGATAGGAGTACCACGAATATGTTTTGTTTTATAAAGTCCTATTCCATAGATAGGCAATAAAATGAGCCAAAAGACAAGATGTAGCCAATCAAAGTAACCATAGCCAATAAACATAAATATCCCTAAAAAACCTACAATTGCAGCAGAGTCGATGGCTTGCTTAGCCCAAAGTAGGCCGTAACGAACCCCAAATCGTGCCAAAGTCATATATACAATTCCACCCGAAATCATAGTCCCAGCGAGCGTCATTCGATCGTGTGCCATAAACCATAGAATTCGTTCATTGAAAAGGAGAATGGTCTCTTTTTTCATCCCAAGAAAATGCTCATCATATGGAAGAATGATGGTAGTAAGGCCAAAGATAGTAGCAAGTAAACCTCCAATAAAAATAGCAAGACCAAACAACCAATACCAAATCCACACATTTTCTAAAGGATAGCGGGGTTGAAGTTTAAATAATAGCGCTTCTTTAATCCGCTTTGTTAGACCGGGGCCAGAGAAAACATAGCCACCGGAAAGCATCACAAGGTCTGCTCCCGCATCTAAAAGCTGTAACGCATCTTCAGGCTCAGATATTCCACCTACAGTAAGGATAGGTTTGGAATATCCTTCCTTTTTCAAAAACGAAATAGTATCAAGTAAAGTAGTGAAATAGGTTTTTGAAATTATTTCATCCAGAACAATACCAGAGAATCCCTTTTCTATACTGTCAATAGATATCTCCTGAAGTTGATCGACGGGAACAGCAAAATAAACGGGTATTTTAGTAATGTTCTGAGATAAGGTAAGAGTATAAGAATCAGAGATAAATGCATCAGCATACATTTCTAGTTCTGCCATGAGTTCAAGTTGTTCGACATCAGAGCCTGCTAGCCTTATCATGACAGGTTGTTTTGACTTCCATTTTTTCAGTTTTCGTAATGTTTTTTCTAATCCAATGGATTCGCAGTTTTCCGGAAACACAATGATTTCGTTTTTACTATCCACTACCGGAAAAGAAGGATTTAGGGTAGGTGCCAATGTCACGGGTCCAATTTCCATAAATCCAAAACCTAAATTGGAGAATGCTCTGGAGCCACTTAATAAAGGGTCGATTTTTCCGGATAGACCTATCGAATTAGAATAGGAGATTCCTTGGATTTCCTTGTGTAGTAATCTGGACGATTCCTCTCTACCTAGAAAATTAATGATGTGGTGCCCGCCTGGAAGAGAGGCGATGTTATTCATACCTCGATGGATGAATTCCCTTGAATAATTCCGTGGAAAGAAAGATAAGATGGGTTTAAATAATAAATGGTACGACCAATCAGGCATAATCCATACCTCCATGATAGTCTTGTTACAATAATTGTACCATAGGTGTGGTAGGACTCTATGAAAAAAGAAAACCGAACGACTTTACATCGCTCGGTTTCTACCGCTATTACTCTTTAGCAGCTCGGACAATAGATTCAAAATTACCTTTGTGGGAGCCATCACAGAAGGGTTTATTTTTTGATAATCCACATCTGCATAATGAAAAGCTTGGCTTTGTTTCGAATTGGTTGCCTTCGGCATCTATTAATTCTACATCACCTGTTATACGGAGAGAACCATTGTCGTTCACTTTTATTGTAACCTTTGACATATCAATACATCCTCCTTTCAAAGATAGCTCACTATATATGTTGATAATAAGGGAATATTTACCTAAGTTCAAATTTTTTTGCAAATAACAAGGGTTACTGTAATGATATGTAGAAAGTAATAAGATATGATAAAATGAACGTACAACATAAGATGAAGGAGAAAAACAGTGAAAGTTACTTTTACAGATCGAGCTATTGGAAAATTACAATCGCAAATAACGAATCCAGATAAATTCTTAAAACTAAAATATGATACAGATGGCTGTGGCTGTGTAGTAAGTGGAGTAACAGCGTTATGGCTAGTAGACGAAGAAGATGAAGATGATGTAATAGTAGAAACCAATTATCGTCCACTATTACTAGAAAAGTCTAGAATGGTTTTTTTAGACGATACAATGACAATTGATGTAGTAGAAACTGCAAACTGTTTTCAGTTAAGAAGTCCTAACCAAATCTTAAATCCACGCTTAAGGCTAGTAGAAGTGAGTGATGCAAATGAGCTCAAAGCTTAAAACAATTCGAAATGTAGCAGAAAATAAAACCTGGGTATCATTTTTAAATGAAAACCATCCATTTAGTCTCCTTCATTGGTCAGTAGCGGGTGTAAATCAAGAGCAGAAGGATGTATGGCTTTTACAGGATGAGGTGTCTTTCGAGGTTCAGGAATTTGAGACGATTGAGCTTGCATTGGCATGGATTGATGAGAATATGAAGGGCATAACTGATGTACTAGGGTAAGGCATGATGGGCGCATAAGGTTTTCTTATGCGCATTTTATATATAAATTTCATACAGTGAATAACTTTCTTTTTTGTACTATCCACGAATAGCGCAAGCGGCCTAGCCAGTTTTCACCCAGAATAAGCTTCTGCGATTATCTTGCGTAAAGCTTTGCCTTAAACAGCTCGAGGTCAAATCACCTGTTGCAAGAAAAGTCAAAGGGCGACTTTTTTGCAACAGAACATTTGCTTGACGGACTTGCACATAGATGTGCTGATGTCGACGTTCGAAACTGGACGTGGCAGTCTTTAGTTTACGTTCCCCTTCAAAGACGCTTGCGTTTTTCTTACTAATATTCTGGAACGTATCTACTTAAGAAGTCATCAATAACCCTCTCGTAAGCCTCTTTGTTGTCGGCGAAGGAATATGCATGCTTCCCCTTTTCTGCAATTAATAACTGTTTCGGCCCATCCTTCATTTGATACAGCTCTTTTGTCATTTCCGGCAGGATGTAATCATCTTTTGCGCTATGGATAAATAAAACAGGATTTTTTACGTTCTGTATTACATTAATGGGAGAAACATCCTTAATGCTATACCCATCTCTTAGCTTTAAAAAGAGGTTAGCAAAAGGCAAAACAAATGGAGCAGGAATTTTGAATTCCACCTTTAGACGATATCGTAGCTGTGCCTCAAAATCTGAAAATGGGCAATCTACGATGTAAAAATTCGCTCCATCTTCTATCATTCCTGCATAAAGTAGAGTGGTAACTGCACCCATTGATTCACCGTGAATACCGATGACACTATCGTCCCCATATTTTTCTTTAATCCAAGATACAACTGATTGAAGATCAAATTTTTCATAGTGGCCATAGCTTGTTGTTTTGCCACCAGATTCTCCATGGCGACGATGGTCATAAAGGAGAACATTCCAACCGCGGTTCAAAAATAATTTCATATATTTGATTGAATTTAATTTATTTTGCGTAACACCATGAGAAATAATAATAAACTTTTTTTTAGCTGTTCCTGATACAAGCCAGCCTTTAAGTGTGTATCCAAATTGGGAGTTAATTATGACATCTTCTTTCTGAAGCGAGTGGACTTCATCTAAGGTAAGGCGACCTTCACGAGTTTCACGCTCTAAGATTTGGTCATCTGTTTTCTTTTTAATAAACATAACGATATTTGTAAAAAACATACCTACAGCAATGATATATCCTAACAAAATACCAATTGTAATATACAGTTTTTTTAATTTCTTCATGTATACGTCCTCCAGATGTAATTTCGCCTCAATTTTACCACTTTTAGCCAGTAAAGTGAAACTTCAAACAGTGGGGCTTCATCCTCCACTGATTGTTAGTGGAACCAATCGTGCTTTTACGGACAGTTGATTCCCACTTCCACTTCTTGCACTTCGCTAAGCATAGAAGTGGGGGGATTACTGTCCGTTAATGCTGGAAAAAAAGCATATGAAAAACCGTACCTTTATATCGGTACGGTAAGCAAGACTACTGTTCTGCATTTTGACGCTTCGTTGGTTGAATGGTTTTTTCCATTTCTTCTGCAGCCATGACGTTGTTAGTTGTATCCGAATTTGGTTTCCCTTTTTGTGAATTCCCTTTTGATCGCTTTGCCATAGGTAACATCTCCATTTCTAAAAATATCATGGATTAGGATGCGATGTTTTGGGAGGGAATATACCTATTTTCCTTGGGTTTGTAACCGATAATATTTACTTTCTATTGATCTTGTGAGATGTGGACGAATTATATCGACCGCTTCAACAAGCTTTGATAAGTCAATTCCAGTCTCAATCCCCATTTGCTCTAGCATATAGACAACATCCTCCGTCGCTACATTTCCAGTAGCACCTGGTGCAAAAGGACAACCTCCTAAACCACCCGCCGAAGTATCAAATCGGTCAACTCCGGTTTGGAGGGCTGCAAACACATTTGCAATGGCCATACCTCTCGTGTCATGAAAATGCCCCGTTATAAGAGTGTCTGGCAATTGAGCTTTTAGTTTTGAAAAAAGCGAGAATACTTCTTTCGGATTCGCCATTCCAATGGTATCAGCAACACTCAGCTCATCAACCCCATTCTGAACAAATTGTGAGCAAAGCTTACTAACCTCTTGTTCATTTATTTTTCCTTCATATGGGCAATAAAAGGAAGTGGAAATACAGGCTCGAACAAAATAGTTTTTTTGTTTTAATTCAGCAATGATTGGTTGAAGTTCTTCCATACTCTCTCTTGTTGATTTATTGATATTCTTTTTATTAAAGGTTTCACTTACACCAACAAATACAGCAACCGCTTTGCAATTTGTTTCAAAAAGTCGGTCAATTCCTTTACGATTAGGAGCTAGCACAAAATTACGTGTATTATCTAAGCATGCCTGAATAACCTCGTTGGCATCCTTCATCTGAGGGACCCATTTTGGTGACACAAAGGAAGTAAGCTCCATTTCTTTAATTCCAGCATTTTTTAACTTATGAATGAATGCAATTTTATCATCAGTAGGAATATTATTTTTTTCATTTTGAAGACCATCCCTTGGGCCGACCTCAATAATTGTTACTTTCTTTGGCAAATGCATAGAAAAACCTCCGGCAGTAGAAGATTGTATCCTTATAGAGGATGATCAAAAAGTCTCCAAATGATAAGACTTCGAATCTCGATGTGAGGTAGACCTAGATATAAAGAATTCCAGTATTTGGTCTACTAGACTATTCGAGGAGGTAAATTCCTGGAGAGCAAGGCAGTGAAGGAGTAATTTCAAAGTAGTTGCCTCGTTCCGCTCCTCGCGGCTGTTCATTTTCTTACTTTTGCTTCATCGACTTTTTGAGCATACACTTATATTCTAGTAGAAGTTTTTCGTGAAAAGCAAGAATAATAGAAATTATGACAAAATAAGAGGGATTTCGAAAAAAGTCTAGAAATATATATGGTAGTGTGACTTAGGCTATAGAGCCTTGGAATAGAAGTCGTCTACTCTTTTTTGCTAAGAGATGACGTAATCAAACCAGAGAAAGGAAATACTTGTTTCTTTCTTCGGCTGTAGGTATCAAACAAGGAAAATACATACAAAGGAGAGATAATTGTGAGTAATCATGAGGTAGTTATTGTAAGCGCTGTCAGAACGGCTATTGGAAGTTTTGGAGGAGCACTTTCATCAATTTCAGCTCCTGAGCTTGGTGCAGTAGTAATAAAAGGAGCATTAGAAAAAGCAGGAATCAGTGCTAACCAGGTTGATGAAGTAATTTTGGGAAATGTTCTTCAAGCAGGTGTGGGTCAAAACCCAGCACGACAAGCAGCAATTAAAGCGGGATTGCCACAGGAAATTCCAGCATTAACAATAAATAAGGTGTGCGGATCGGGTTTAAAGGCTGTTCACCTTGCTTCACAGGCAATCATTGCAGGAGACGCTGACATTATTGTTGCAGGCGGAATGGAAAATATGAGTCAAGCACCGTATTTAGTAAAAGGTGCAAGAAACGGCTTTAAAATGGGTGATCAAAAGCTTATAGATAGTATGATTTCAGATGGCTTGTGGTGTGCATTTAATGATTACCACATGGGGATAACAGCTGAAAATCTTTGTGATAGGTATGAAATTACAAGAGAAGAGCAGGATGAATTCTCAGTACGTAGTCAAGAAAGAGCTATTGCAGCGATTGAGGCTGGAAAGTTTAAAGACGAAATTGTTCCTGTTGAAATACCTCAACGAAAAAAAGAAAGCATTGTCTTCGATACTGACGAATATCCTAAAGCTGGAACCACTGTAGAAAAATTAGCAGGTCTGCGTCCAGCATTTAAGAAGGATGGGTCCGTTACAGCTGGTAATGCGTCTGGAATTAATGATGGCGCTGCAGCTGTTGTTGTAATGAGCAAAAAGAAAGCCGATGAGCTTGGAATAAAAGGACTAGTAACGATAAAGGCGAACGGAAATGCTGGTGTTGATCCAAGTATTATGGGAATTGGACCTGTTGCTGCTGTTAAAAAAGCGATGGATAGAGCGGGACTAAGTGTAAGCGATATGAACTTAATTGAGGCAAATGAAGCTTTTGCAGCACAATCCATTGCTGTTGACCGTGAGCTTCACTTTAATAAAGATATTTTAAATGTGAATGGAGGAGCAATTGCACTAGGGCATCCAATTGGAGCAAGTGGTACGCGAATTCTGGTAACATTAATTCATGAGTTGAAGCGCCGTAAGGAGAAATATGGATTAGCGACATTATGTATTGGCGGCGGGCAAGGGGTTGCAACAATCGTTGAAAATATCAACTAGTGAGGTGTAAATATGAAACCAATATATTCTTCTTTTCGGGAAGCCGTAAAAGATATAAAAGATGGATCCACAATAATGGTCGGTGGGTTTGGACTATGTGGAATACCAGAAAATTTAATTTTAGCTTTAGTAGAGTCAGGAGTTAAAGATTTAACTGTCATTTCGAATAATTGTGGTGTTGATACGTGGGGGCTTGGTTTACTTTTACAAAATAAACAGATTAGAAAAATGATAGGTTCATACGTTGGTGAAAATAAGGAATTTGAAAGACAAGTGTTATCTGGTGAAATAGAAGTTGATCTTGTTCCACAAGGTACCCTGGCTGAAAAAATCCGCGCAGGTGGTGCTGGTATCCCAGCATTCTATACCCCAGCCGGGGTCGGTACGCCTATCGCTGAAGGTAAAGAAACACGCATTTTTAACGGAAAAGAATATCTTTTAGAGGAAGCATATACTGCAGATTTTAGCCTGGTGCGCGCAGTGAAAGCCGATAAAATGGGGAATTTGATTTATAACAAAACAGCTCGTAATTTCAACCCAATGATTGCGGCTGCTGGAAAAGTAACGATTGCTGAAGTGGAGGAGCTGTACGAAATTGGAGAGCTTGACCCAAATGCCATTCATACACCGAGTATATATGTTCAAGGCTTAATTGTTGGGAAACAAGAAAAACGAATCGAACGTCTATCTGTTACAAAGTAAGTTAGAAAGGAGTGGAGGAAATGACAAATACTCGCGAAACCATTGCGAGAAGAGCAGAAAAAGAAATTGAGAGTGGTTTCTATGTAAATTTAGGTATTGGAATGCCAACTCTTGTTGCAAATTATATATCCCCTATTAAACAAGTTGTTCTTCAATCAGAGAACGGTCTGCTTGGAATTGGACCATATCCGAATGAAAGTGATGTCGACCCAGATCTAATTAACGCTGGAAAAGAAACCGTTACTGCTATTCCTGGGGCTGCTTATTTTGATAGTGCGGAGTCATTTGCGATGATTCGAGGTGGACATATTAATCTTGCAATCCTTGGTGGAATGGAAGTTTCAGAAACTGGTGACCTAGCAAACTGGATGATCCCTGGAAAAATGATTAAGGGTATGGGTGGGGCAATGGATCTCGTCCACGGTGCTCAAAAAATCATTGTAATTATGGATCATGTAAATAAAAAAGGTGAAGCAAAAATATTAAAAAACTGCACGCTTCCGTTAACAGGCAAGGGTGTTGTAAATCGAATCATTACGGACCGAGCTGTATTAGATGTAACTGAAAAAGGGTTGAAGCTGGTAGAGGTTGCTAAGGGCTACACAATCGAGGACATTAAAGCTTCGACTGAACCTGAGCTACTTATTGATGAGCAAGTTGTAATGGAAGCATATTAAGAATAAGGAGAATGGCCACATATTGCGCATTCGCTTTTTCTGATGGTATACCATAGCGATTGACTGCCCCTTATATTGAAATTGTGGTATAATACCTTGTGATATGCGTGAGTATGGAGGGAACCATATGGCTAAAAAGAAACAGAAGCCATCGACAACGATCAAAAAGATAGAGAAAGACGAAAAGCTGAGTCTTGGGGATCTATTAAATCAGGATGTTTTATCAAAGCTAAAAGATACTCAAAAGCAGCTTAAAGCAGAAGAGCTTCGTAAGCAGGAAGAAGAGCTGCAAAGACAGCGAGAAGAAAGAAGACAAAAAGAAAAAAATAAAACATTTGAAGAATTGCTTAACGAGAGCGAACTAAAATGGTCGGATTATAAATAAAGGGGGTTTCCGTTGTTGGACACCCTCTTTTCAGCTTTTTTTGTAGTGAAAAACGGCTAAAGGCCATTGAACTGAAATAATAACCATAGAATTAAAATAACGATACAGAAAATTCGAAAAAAGAGACAACATTTGTAGGTATTTACATCGGAAATAATAAATTCATTGCGTAGAGATTCTAAAAGTACATCTTGTAAAGCATAGGGCAAGACATTCTATTCACAATTAAAAGGATAATGTTGATACAGGAAAAGTTAGGTTTTCATATATAAATGTTTATATTACACTAAGAAACAACAGATAGTCTTACTTGCTACTGACAGAATGTTCAAGCAAAATCAAAATGTCTATTTGGGAGCCGACGCTCAAACAACTTAATCAGAAATCTTGGAATGTCTCATTTCGGGCGTTTGCTTTAAATCTATATTTTTTTAAAAATTTTATTAATATACAGTAAAATAGAAAAGTAATTTAGATTATGGTTGCACAAAAAATCCAAAAAACAAAACGCAAAGGAGTTATAGCTCTTTTCCTATTTTCTCAGTAGCATACATTAAAGGGATTTTTGTTGTTAAAAATGGAAAACAAGGGACAAACTTACTAAGTGTTACTAAGGAGATAGGCTTAAATGATGGATTAATGTGAGAGTTCTTTTTCCGAATATGCAGTAATATTATAGACTGCTCCAATAAGTTTAAATTCTTGCCTTTTCAACTTTTCTGCACATTATAATAGCAAATCCCTTATTTATATGTCAAAAGCCAATATTCCCTTCGAGAGGGAATATTGGCTTTTTTATGAGCGTGGATATTATATGCAATACAAAATTATTCCTTTTGTTAAGTGAGTCAAAGTATCACTGTTATGTATCACTAGTATCTCCAACTTCTACGATGTCCACCAAAAAATTTTTATTACAAGAAAATGTAGTAACTATTTTTTCTCCAATCAGAACTTTGAACTTTTAAAAAAATGAAAGGTATTATTATTTTAAATTGCAATTTATTGACATAGTTTGTAAATTAGTTACAATAAATGTAGGTATTGTACAATACTTTGATTGTCAAAAGAAGGGGGATGATTAGAATGCCAATTATAAATATTTATCTATATAACATCAAAAAAGCACTGGATTAAGGAAAAACGGACGAGACTATAAATTTGTCAATTATTCCTACAAACCAAGTATCGGTGCTAGGCTACCGGGTTTGATTTATAAAATAAAACAACTAGGAGGTTCTTTTTTTGACCGAAATTGCAAGCAATGTGAATCACACGCCATCGGAAAAAAATTATCCGCTCATGACGGCGGTTCTTTTCTGGTGTGGCTTAGTTGTTGTATCGAGTTTATATATTACCATTCCTTTGGTTTCGGTATTTGCTGGTGATTTCAATGTATCACCGTCCAAATCAGCGTTGACCAGTAGTGCATTTTCATTTTGTTATGCAGTGGGGTTCTTATTTTTTGGGCCATTGTCAGATAGATATGGATGTAAACGGATCATTTTATTCGGGCTAGGTGTCTTGACCGTTGTTTCCCCGATTATAGGTTTGTTTAATAATCTCTCATGGTTGATAGGACTTCGCGCAATTCAAGGGATTGCTGCAGCAACATATGCTCCAGCAGCACTCGCATATGTTGTTGAAATATTTCCAGAAGAAAAACGAATAACTACAATTGGGTTTGTTAGCACAGGTTTCTTAATGGCAGGGATCGTTGGCCAGGTGATTAGTAGCCTTATAAGTCAAAGTTTTGGATGGAACTATGTTTTTTATCTCCTTGGAGTGGTTTATCTAATCACTATTGGATTAGTTGTGAAATTTATAATTCCAAATGGTGGAGTCAAAAAAGTAAAAGGAAGTATTATTGCCCCCGTTAAACAAATGGGAAAGGTAATAACAAAAAAACCTTTATTTTTTTGTTATATCATAACAGTAACGCTTTTACTTTCTTTTGTGGGGATGTATACAGCTCTGGGGAGTTATTTAAGTGGTCCATTGGGACTTAATAATCAGAACATTCTGTTCATCAGGTGTATAGGAATATTAGGGATGTTAGTATCTCCTTTTGCAGGGCAACTTGTTACAAGATTTGGTATACTCTTTGTTCTTAGAGGTGCTTTATCATTAGCTGTTTTAGGTCTTGGCATTATGGGAGTTAGCTCGAATCTCGCCTTTCTTATAGTAATGACCGTTGTTTTTGTAGCCGGTATCTCTATAACTGTTCCAACCCTCATTTCCCTTGTTGGTCGTTTAGGTGGAGCTGCCAGGGGAACTGCGGTTTCATTATACACATTTATTTTATTTATTGGTGCGACAATCGGTCCGATAGTAACTGTTGACTTACTTAAAATTGGAAGCTATTTTATGACCTTTGAAGTGTTAGCACTTTTATTAGGAATGGGATTAATTGTCTCATTCATTCTTAATATTCGAGATTAAAGGTACAGAAATGAAAAAGTAATATTGTCCAGTTAACGATACTACTGATGGGATTTACAATGTATTTTCTAGCTTTTATGTCTGGGATGATCAACAAAAAAATGAGGTGAATAATATGAGAAAAGTAGAACAAAAAATCCGAGTGAATGAACAAAAATATGAGTCAGCTCTTACGACGGCTTTAAAAGTTTTATCAGTTCCTAAAGGATACGAAGTTAAAGGAATTAGTAGTGGAAAACACAATGAATTAGATATATGGATTTTCCGTTACGAGAAGTCAAATGGGGAAAATAATGGTCTAGGTGGTGAACATTATTCATTTACAGTCGACAAAGACAACCATGAAATCCTTGGGGTTACATGGATAGATCAGCGTTTTGCTTCAGGTCAGCAACTCCCTTCTGAAATAAGAACAGAGGAAGTAGCGAAGGCATTTTTTAATCAAATTGAACCAAGTCTATTTGATCATTTAGAGAACCATTGGATTCGTCTACATAATGAAGTCCTGACTAAAAAGGATAAAAAACTTACAATTACTGGTATGAAATATAAGTGCTATTTGCCAGATGAGGATACGTGGGCGTGGGTAGTAGTTGGTCCAGATGAAGAAATTATTACCTTTGAGCGAGGGATTAAATGGGAAGGTTGTCGAGTAACCGAGAAGTGGCTATACGACAATTGGTTAAAAGAATCAAGAGTTAACATGTTAAACAGTTAAAAGGTATTCATGTCAGTACTTTTAAGCCAAACTTTTTTTTTATGTTAAGAATAAGTATTAAGGGAATTTATAGCACCTGAAGTTGTACGAAAGATATCTTCTAATCAAATTGATAATTACAAAAAGCCGATACCACATGGGGATCGGCTTAATTTTAATTCTCCAAATATGTAGAATGTTTATTATTACAGTATTAGGCTATTTACTCGTTAGTAAATCGTTTTATTATTTTTTCATTTTTTCGAGCATGCGCCGCCGTACAATATTTGGATTTAGCTCTGGATTAAGGATATGTTGGATAAATGGGTTAACACTATCCTCAATCTGTTCTACGGTTGCTTGAACAGCACCATGGAATTTAAAATGAGGGAGCATGGTCATTCCAATTTGATTTGAAAATACTTGTAATGGACGCGTAAGCTCACTGATTGTGTATCCGATTATGCCTCCCGCTTGATAGGTTTCCTCTAATCCTCCAATTGATATTGCCAACACAAACTCCTTGCCTACAACTGATTTACCACCTGTACCAAATAACCAATTGGTTGTGAAGACTTCATCTAACCACTGCTTTAGCAGCGAAGGAATACTGTACCATTGAAGCGGAAATTGTAGCACAAGACGATTATGCTCCAATATAAGTTTTTGCTCTCGTTCAATATCAATTAATTTTTGAGGATACTCATTATATAGTTCATGTACAGTTACTTGGTCGGGGTACTCACGCAATTTTGCAACCCACCTTTTGTTAACACGTGAGTCTAGTAAATTGGGATGAGCTACAATGACCAAAGTTTTCATAAATTTTCCATCTCCTTTTCGTAGACAAAATATCAAAAAAGAAATACTTTGTCAAAGGAATAAACCTACTAAAAATGACTTAAAAGATGGTGTGTGACAAGAAATTAAGAATCAAATAATAATAGAAGTGGTGACAAACCTACTCTTTTTTGAGTGATTTCCTATTTTAAAGTATTTTTTTCTTAAATGAACTAAGGAGAGAATTAAAAGCAGTAATTTCAACATGTTCTTCGCTCCCAAAGGTTTTAAAATCTTTTTTATATTCGAAACAAACTCGTGTAATAGCGGATCTTTGAAATTTAATATAGCGTTAACAAATAGTTTAATAGTCAGAAGATTATTACGTTATAAGTAACATACCTCGGTATGTTAAAGAAAATATAGATTGCTGAATTTAGGAGGGGTAGTATCAATGTTTACTTATAAAATAATGAAGAAGAAAATTTGTAATAGGGGTGGAGGAGTAGTGTAATTGGAATAGAGGAAAATAAATGTAGGCTTTTCTTTAGAAAAGCCATAAACAATTAATAAACATTTTAATCCTTAACCTTGGATAAACGATTAAATAAATCATTTAAATTTTTCATTCTGTCCTCAACTTTTTTGGCAGCTGCCTCCAAAGTAAAACCGTCTTCTAACAATTCCTTAATTAGTATTATTTTCTTTATGTTTAAATAATTATACTTTCTTGTGGATCCATCTATATCATTTTCAGATTTTATTATACCTTTTTGCTCCCAATATCTTAGCTTTCTAGTTGGGACACCTGTTATCTCAGAGACCTCTCCAATACCGACAACAAGTTTATTTAATAATTCATAATCAAGTAATGTATTATCAGGGTCATTTGGGAAATTTGTCATTATATTACCTCCTTTAGAATCATTTTACGGTAAAAGTAAGTAAATCACAATATTCATTGTTAAGGTATTGACTTAAATTGTAATTAGGTTACAATAAATGTGTAATAATTACATTATATTAAAGGAGAGATAAAAATGCCGGTAATAAAAGTTGAACTTTGGGAAGGCTTTAATGAAGAAACAAAAAGAGAGTGGGCAAAAGAATTAACTAAAGTTACTGTTGAACGATTAAATGTTCCTCTTGATAAAGTAACTGTTATTCTTCATGAAAATCCTTTATCAAATTGGTCTCAAGCTGGTACAGTTGCAACAGACCCAAATTTCTTAGAAAAAAGCAGAAGAACCGAATATCAAAAGGCGTAAACAAATACAAAAATCCAAAATCCCCTTCAGGGAATTTTGGATTTTTAGGATTCATTTAGTACTGGTTATTTATCTTTAAATATTTATTCTATGTATTGTACGCAATAGGAATAAAGAATTTACAATACTGGTTATCATAAATTTTTTGCGAGTTTGTAACCTAATAAGGACTTCATAATAATAATGTACCTAATATTTAGATGGGGACTAATTATGAACATTCTATTTTAAATGCACATCCAGAGAACAACTCTTTAATTGGTACCTTCAATACCTATATTCCTAAAAGTAGAAAATTTAATTCCATAGAACTGAGTTTTTTAGGGGAGTGAAATTTTTTGAAGCCGAGTTGGATATCGATATAATATAGGCTATTTTAATGAAGGCTGTTTTCGTAAACTTTGTTGCTTTTGTATTTAGTTGACAGTTTCGTTTTCAAAAAGGGTGATTGGAGCGTACAGCACGAGACTCCAGCGGGAAATAAGGAACGTCTACTAAGGACCACCACGTCCTGTGGCGAACGTAGACATCAGCACATCCTGTGCAAGTTAGGCGAGACCCCGCAGGAGCGCAGTACACGACGGACCGCCCGCGGAAAGCGTGTGTCAGGAACGGAAATCACCAATCTATGTAACAGCGCCTTATTGAATAAAGCAAAAAGCAACAATCTTTTAGAAAAGTGCTTTAATGAAAGATCTTTTCGAAAAAATAGAGTAAAAGGAGTTTTTTATGAATGTACTTATAGTATTTGCTCACCCTTCTGAGGAATCATTAAACGCAGCAATAAAAGATGCTGCAGTAGAAAGTTTAATAGAAAGAGGTGCTTCAGTTAAGGTTTCAGATCTTTATAGAATGAATTTTAATCCAGTAGCCCAATTATCTGATGTAGTAGTCCCGACGGATACAAATTTAATTAATGAAGATCTTTTCATTGAAAGAGAAAAAGTTAGATGGGCTGATTATATTATTTTTCAATTCCCTATTTGGTGGACATCTACACCAGCAATTGTTAAAGGTTGGTTTGATCGGGTTTTCGCTGCAGGGTTTGCATATGGACCTGGAATATATAATCATGGGAACTTAAAAGGAAAAAAAGCAATGCTATCAATTACTATTGGTGGAAAAGATTTAGGTAGCTATGGACCAAAAGGTCTAAAGGGTGAAATGAACGAGCGATTATTTAGTATTCAACATGAAATTTTATATTTTGCAGGAATGGAAGTAATTGAACCGTTTATTGTTGCTTCAGGTGCAAGTTATGAAGCTCGATTAGATTTTATTAACCAGATGAAAAGTCGAATGAACTCTATAGAAAATTTGCCAATAATCCAATTTCTGCCTTTAGAAGCATACGAAAATGGCCAACTTAAAGAAGGTGTTGAGGAAATAGTGTAATGATGAAGGCTGCAGCTATAAACAAGTATGGAACAATTGATGAGATTGAGATTCAAGAAATTCCAATACCAGAATTAAGAGCAAATGATTTGTTAATTGAAGTACATGCCACATCAATAAATCCAGTAGATATTGCAATTCGTAAAGGATGGTTAGCTGGAAGGTTCCCAAACACATTTCCTCTTGTATTAGGGTGGGACGTATCAGGGATTGTTATTGCTACAGGTCACCTTGTAACAAACTTTAAAGTCGGAGATGAAGTATATAGTTATTCCGATTTATCAAGAAACGGAGCAACAGCAGAGTATATTGCTGTGGATGAAAATCTCGTTGCAAGAAAACCTAAAAATTTGTCATTTCAAGAAGCCGCATCTGTTCCATTAGTAGGTATTTGTTCGTGGCGTGCCCTAATCAATCTTGGAAATATTCAAAGAGGACAACGTGTACTCATTCTAGGAGGTTCAGGAGGAGTTGGTAGTTTTGCAATTCAACTTGCAAAATTTATGGGTGCGTACGTTGTTTGTACAACAAGTACAAAAAATGTTCCATTTGTAAAGCGTCTAGGATCAGACGAAGTAGTTGATTACACTATAACAGGTATGGAAAATTTAAATTTACAATATGATTTAGTTTTCGACACTGTAGGTCGTGAGGCGTTAGATAAAACGTATCATCTTGTAAAAGCTAATGGAAAAATCGTAACTATCTCATCATTTATTGATGATGAGGTTCTAAAAATCGCTAGAGACAATCATTTTTATGTAATATCTTTAACAAGTGAACCAAGTGGTGAAATACTCTCAGAGATTACAAATCTCTTAGAAAATATGGCTATAAAACCTCAAGTTGAGAAAGTGATTGCTTTGGATGAGATTCAAATGGGACATGAATTAATCGAATCTAAACATTCTCGAGGGAAAATTGTTTTACAGGTGAAGGAGGATAGCAATGTCAGATTACAAAAAGAATAAAAGTATGTTAGGTATTGTTTATGATTACGAAAAATCAAATGATACAATTAAACTACAAAGTTTGGCTATCCCAACTCTATCTGAAGGTGAAGTGTTAGTAAATTTAAAAGCAGCTGCTTTAAATAGAAGAGATTACTATATTATAAATCGTGCACCTTTTACAAAAAAATGGAGTCCGTTTGTTCCTGGGGGAGATGGGGCAGGGATTGTAATAGAAATTAGTGACGGGGTCCAAGGGCTTACTGTAGGAGATGAAGTGATTATTAATCCTTTTTTATTTTGTGGAGAGTGTCATTATTGTAAGGAAGGTAAGCACGCTCTATGCTTTGTAGATGAGGATTTAGGTGGACCACGAAACGGAACTTTCGCTGAGTACATAGCAATACCTGCAAAAAACCTAATCAAGAAACCCGAACACCTAACGTTTGAAGAGGCAGCCGCTCTACCATTGGCATTAGGTACTGCATGGAGGGTTATTTCACAAGCAAAATTATCCAAGGGTGAAACTGTCCTTATTCAGGGGATTGGTAGCGGTGTTGCTACTTTCATGCTACAGATAGCTGTTATATTAGGAGCAAAAGTAATAGTGACATCTAGTTCGAATAGTAAGATAATGAATGCATTGGAAGTGGGAGCGTTTGCAGGTATTAATTACAATGAAGAAAACGTATTCGAAAAAGTGATGAAATTGACACATGGTATAGGTGTAGATTTAGCACTTGACAGTAGCGGAAAGGCATCATTTAAACAAAGTGTAGATTCATTGAAAAAAGGTGGGCGGATAGTTGCTTTTGGTACGACAACAGGTTTGATGGAGATTAATTTTGTTGATTTGATTATGAAGCAAGCATCAGTAATTACATCAAATATGTTCGGCAAAAAAGAATTGGAGGATGCAATTAATTTCTATCGAACACATCAATTAAGGCCAGTTATTTCTGAGGTTTATCCCATAAAAAATATTCATCAGGCATTCGAACAAATGAAGACACACTCTCAATTTGGAAAATTAGTAATTAAAATTTAGGAGTGATATTATGTACAAACAACTACAAAAACAAGGTATTGAGGTACTAGAAAATATTTCTTGTAGGTGTGATTAATGTCCATTTGGGTACAGCTTTTAGTTTTCGGAATAACGGGTTCGTTATTATACTATGGTGTTTACTTTGGAACACCCTTGTTAATAAAAAAAGGTGTTCCATTAATATATGCTTTTTGGTTTTTTTTATGGTTTCCTGTAATTAGTTTATTTCCGGTTTCATTACTTTTATATCATTTAGAGGGGAATACTTGGGCTTGGCAAGATTTTTTGGAAAGGTTTCGTTTCAATCCCATAACACAAAACGAATGGTATTGGGTTGTAGGGGCAATTGTTTTTACAATTATTTTTGACCAAATTCTTGAACCTTTAGGGAAGTTTTTTGCGAAGATACCTTTACTAGCCCCACCTAATTATCTTCCAGCTCCATTCAATCCGTTAAAAAGAATGGAATTGCCGCCATCAGAATTTTTTGGTGTTTATCTTTACGGAAATTGGAAATTGATATTTATATTTATTCCCCTACACCTTTTTGCTATGTTAAGCGAGGAACTAATGTGGAGAGGATTTTTCCTTCCTATCCAGCAAGAGATTTTCGGAAATTGGGCTTGGGTAATAAACGGTTTACTTTGGGCGTGGGTTGTTCATGCTTGTCTGAAATGGCATTTTATTAATATGCTTCCTAGTATGCTTATTTGTCCCTGGATTGCCCAATTTACTGACTCTACATGGGCTTCTTTTGCAACACATTCCATTGGAAATAGTTTAATTTGGATATTATTAATAGTAGGAATCATGAAAAATACGACAAAACCGCAAAAAATAAAATCTATTTAATTCTCCTTTTTGGTAATAAATTGTTAAAAAGTGTACTTAAACAAACTGATGGCGATTCTTCAATAATGGAGATCGCCTATTTTCTTATTCGACTAACGAAGAATGTGTGCGGCCGAACATAGGTAGTATCTAATAGCGGGTGGAGTCCGTCGAGTAAGACTAGCCACTCACTCTTAGTGAGTCTTGAAGGACTAATGGTAACTTTAGTCTTTAAGCGTAGAAAGTTAGGTGGAGCAGCCGTCAAGGCTGAGAATCTTATGGAGTGAAAGTCTCCTGTCATCAATTGACCGATTCGGATG
>JBLKRX010000054.1:0-23961 GCA_047608075.1 Ferdinandcohnia humi | reverse complement strand
AACCGCCGTATACGGATCCGTACGTACGGTGGTGTGAGAGGTCGGATAGTCAATCAATGATTATCCTCCTACTCGATTTTACTCAGTAAAATATCGAGTTTCAAAATGTGCATGTGTACCTCGTTTATCAACAAGTAAAAGAAAAATATACTGTTTTAATTTATCACTTTTAATAAGTTTTTGAATTTTTAGAAAAAGATTATAAACAAGCAGGAATACTGGCTGTTATTAGTGAATATAGTATCAATGGAATCAATATTAACTTTATTCAGAAGAGAAGTCTTCTCCTTCTACAAGTGTTTGGTGGGAAGTTGAGCTTATCCATATTATTATGATCTACCATTACTGAATAAAGTTAAAGCCGGAAGAGGTTGTCTCAGATTATTAGAACAAAAAAGAGTCAAAAAATCAAAATCTGGGTGTCGCCTTGACGAGTTTGATTAATTTCGGTTCTAACGAACACTCAAGAAACATTGTAGAGAACAAGGAGGAAATTAGGAATGGAAATATTAAAAGTTTCAGCAAAATCTAATCCTAACTCTGTAGCGGGTGCACTTGCTGGTGTATTACGTGAAAGAGGAGCTGCAGAAATTCAAGCAATAGGGGCAGGTGCACTAAATCAGGCAGTGAAGGCAGTGGCGATCGCTAGAGGGTTTGTAGCACCGAGTGGAGTGGACCTAATTTGTATTCCTGCATTTACAGATATTCAAATTGATGGTGAAGAAAGAACAGCGATAAAATTAATTGTTGAACCACGCTAAACGAGATGCATCTGTTTCTGAATAGAAAGTGGGTAAGCGGTTATTAATAACCTGTTTGTCTGTAGAGACAAACAGGTATTTTTATGTAAAATGAAGATAAGGAGTGAGAAGTATGAGAATATTTGATGCGCATTGTGATGTTCTATATCAAATGTGGTTAGATCCTACAATTGAATTTGCAGATTCACCGAAACTACATATTACATATAAAAGACTAAAAGAAATAGGTGGTAAGGTTCAATGTTTTGCGATTTATATTCCTGAACAAGTAAGACCAGAGAGTCGCTTTGAGGTAGCACTAGAAATGATCGATATTTTTTATAAAAGAGTGCTAGCGCCTTCCCCATTACTAAAGTTTGTTAGAACAAGGGATGACATTAACGCCTTAAAAGATAATGAAATAGGTGCAATGCTTACATTGGAGGGATGCGATGCTATCGATAATAGTTTAATTAAACTGAGTACGCTTATAAGACTAGGCGTATCTTCTGTAGGTTTAACATGGAATTATGCGAACTTTGTTGCAGACGGGATTTTAGAGGAACGAGGGGGAGGACTATCGACCTTTGGTAAAGATGTGGTTAGAGAGCTTAATCGTTCCTATCTTTGGACAGATGTCTCGCATCTTTCAATACAAGGATTTTGGGATGTAATGGAGTTAGCAGACTTCCCGATTGCTTCTCACTCAAATTCATTTACAATATGTAAGAATCGTAGAAATTTACAGGATGAACAAATTTATGCATTAATAAATAAAAATGGCATGATTGGAATCAACTTATATCCACCGTTTTTATCAACTCGACCTAAAATAACAATCTCGGATATGTTAAAACATCTTGATTACATATGTTCTCTTGGTGGGGAGTATCATGTAGGTTTTGGTTCAGACTTTGATGGATTTTCAGAAACCGCTAAGGGAATGGAAAATTACTCTTGTTATGAAGTAATTATTGATTCATTACTTAAACATTACTCGGAAAATCAGGTAAGCCGATTTTTGTACAAGAATTTTCTTGAGCATATACCAAGGTAAGGAAAGAAATATATACCGGAAAAATAAAACTTTTGGTAAAAATAAAAAAATATTCTTTTTTTCGCCAATATTTGCTTACTAAGGGTTGCTTTTTTTTGTTGATAGGTCTAGAATTGAAAGCGTTTAGTACATATCCAACAGTATATTGGACAGCACTGCATCTCTTCAACTAAGAATAATAAAAATCCTACTATTCTATATTTGAAGATTACATAACTCCGTTACTAATATCAGTTTTCGGAAATCATTCATTTAGTTGGAATAGTGCTATACGATAATAATGTATAAAAATCACATATATGAACGTATTCCAAAGGGGTGTAAGACATGATCAATCAACTTTCATGGAAAGTTGGCGGACAACAAGGGGAAGGTATCGAGAGTACCGGGGAAATCTTTTCTATTGCTCTAAATCGTTTAGGCTACTACTTATATGGTTATCGCCACTTTTCATCACGTATCAAAGGTGGTCATACGAATAATAAAATCCGTGTAAGTACAACACAGGTTCGTTCTATAGCAGACGATCTTGATATTTTAGTAGCTTTTGACCAAGAAACAATTGATTTCAATTTTCATGAATTACGGGAAGGTGGAGTTGTTTTAGCTGATTCAAAATTCGGCCCAACAATACCTGAAAATACAAAGGTAACTTTGTATTCGGTTCCATTCACTGATATCGCTTCAGAACTCGGTACTTCATTAATGAAAAACATGGTTGCAATTGGAGCTACTAGTTCTTTATTAGACCTTGATCTTAATGTATATCTGAATGTAGTTGAAGAAATTTTTGGACGTAAAGGTCAACAAGTTGTTGAAAAGAATATGGAAGCAATTAAAGCTGGAGCTGAATTCTTAAAAGAACAACTTGGAGAAAACGGCACAATCATGCAGCTTGATAAAGCTGACGGCAAAAAACGTATGTTCATGATTGGTAACGATGCAATTGCAATGGGTGCCTTAGCAGGAGGAGCTAGATTTATGCCTGCATACCCTATTACACCTGCTTCTGAAATTATGGAGTACTTAATAAAAAAATTACCGGAATACGGTGGCACAGTTATCCAAACAGAGGACGAAATTGCTGCTTGTACTATGGCAATTGGTGCAAATTACGCTGGCGTCCGTACATTAACTGCTTCTGCTGGACCAGGTTTATCATTAATGATGGAAGCAATTGGTCTATCAGGTATTACCGAGACTCCGTTAGTAATTGTTGATACTCAGCGTGGTGGTCCAAGTACTGGTTTACCAACGAAGCAAGAACAATCAGATTTAATGGCTATGATCTATGGTACACATGGTGAAATACCTAAGATTGTTATGGCTCCAAGTACAGTTCAAGAAGCATTCTATGATGCAATCGAAGCATTTAACTTGGCTGAAGAATATCAATGTCCAGTAATTTTCTTAACGGACTTACAGCTTTCACTTGGTAAACAAACAGTTGAACCATTAGATTTTTCAAAAATAGAAATTAGACGTGGAAAGCTTATCTTAAATGATGAACTTCCAGAAATAGAAAATAAGGAATACTTCAAGCGTTACGAATTAACTGAAGACGGTATCTCACCTCGTGTTGTTCCAGGTGTAAAAAATGGAATTCACCACGTAACAGGTGTAGAACACAATGAACAAGGAAAGCCTTCAGAGGTTGCAAGCAATCGTAAGGATCAAATGGATAAGCGATTACGAAAAATTAACAATATTAATTTCAACACACCTGTTCATAAAAATGTTAAGCATGAAGAAGCAGATTTATTAATTGTTGGATTTAATTCGACTCGCGGTACAATCGAAGAAGCGATGACTCGACTTGAAAACGATGGATTGAAAGTAAATCATGCTCATATTCGTCTTATTCATCCATTCCCAACAGAAGAAGTACTGCCACTTGTAAAATCAGCTAAAAAGGTATTAGTTGTTGAAAATAACGCTACAGGTCAGCTCGCAAACATTATGAAAATGAATGTAGGACATGCAGAGAAAATTACCAACTTCTTAAAATATGATGGTAATCCGTTCCTACCTCATGAAGTTCACACAAAATGTAAGGAGTTGTTCTAAAATGGCAACATTTAAAGATTTTCGTAATAATGTGAAACCAAACTGGTGTCCAGGATGCGGAGACTTTTCCGTACAGGCTGCTATCCAACGTGCAGCTGCTAATGTAGGATTGGAACCTGATAACTTGGCTGTTATCTCAGGTATCGGATGTTCAGGACGTATCTCAGGATATATTAATGCATATGGATTACATGGTATTCACGGTAGATCTCTTCCTATCGCACAAGGTGTAAAAATGGCAAATCGCGATTTGACTGTTATTGCATCAGGTGGAGATGGAGACGGTTATGCAATCGGTATGAGTCATACAATCCATGCCATTCGTCGTAATATTGATATCACATATATCGTAATGGATAATCAAATATATGGCTTAACTAAAGGTCAAACTTCACCTCGAAGTGAAATGGGCTTTAAAACAAAAAGTACTCCGCAAGGTTCAATTGAAACTTCATTAAATGTTATGGAAATGGCATTAACTGCCGGAGCAACTTTTGTTGCACAAAGCTTCTCAACTGATCTTAAGGATCTTACAGCTATTATTGAAGCAGGTATTAATCACAAAGGATTCTCATTAATTAACGTATTCAGTCCATGTGTAACTTACAATAAAGTAAATACGTATGACTGGTTCAAAGAGAATCTTACAAAGTTAGCTGATATTGAAGGCTACGACCCACACAATCGTATGCAAGCTATGCAAACATTGATGCAACATAACGGTCTAGTTACTGGTATCATCTATCAGGATACTGAAAAACCATCTTACCAAGATCTTGTTAAGGGATATAGTGAAACTCCATTAGTACATGCAGACTTGAATTTAGATGAAGAAAAATTCAATAAGCTTGTAGCAGAATTTATGTAATAATAGTTTAAACCCTGTTGAGAAAAGTTATATCTCAATAGGGTTTATTTGCTTGTCCATGTCATATACATTTCCTTTACTCGTTCTTTTTACAATGTTAAAATAGGCTTGTATGTCTTTATATAAGAATTTTAGTTTTGCTTTATAAAAACAAAATTACGGTAGATTTGTCCAATTTTCTACATTTTCTTTGTTTTATTGTTTTTAATCTTGTTAAACCTTATACTAATAAATTGCATTAGGTTTGCATTGTTACAGCATATTGTTATCATTCACAAAAAGGTAAAATAAATGATAATACATGTTTGTAGATTCTAAAAAGATTTAGTTTGATGTAAGTAGTAGATAGAAAGGAGTTATAACATGAACGAAAAGCAACGTCTTGAAAGTACACAAGTAGAGCCTTCGGACAAAAAATCTAGCAAGGATTATAGTCAGTACTTTCAAAAAGTTTATCAGCCACCTTCATTAAAGGAAGCTAAGAAACGTGGAAAAGAACAAGTTAACTATCTTAAAGAGTTTTCTATTCCAGAAGATATGATTGATGCTGGTAAAGGGAAGCGCTTTATGATTAAAACATATGGCTGTCAAATGAACGAGCATGACACAGAAGTGATGGCAGGTATCTTCATGCAGATGGGATATGAACCTACGGAATCTGTTGAAGATGCAGACATTATTTTATTAAACACGTGCGCAATTCGTGAAAATGCGGAGAATAAAGTATTTGGAGAAATTGGGCATCTGAAGCCATTAAAAATGAAAAATCCTAATCTATTGATTGGTGTATGTGGATGCATGTCACAGGAAGAATCTGTCGTTAATAAGATTCTTAAAACATACCACTTTGTAGATATGATCTTTGGTACTCATAACATCCATCGTCTTCCGTATATTGTGAAGGAAGCGATGTTTAGTAAAGAGATGGTTGTTGAGGTATGGTCGAAGGAAGGAGATATCATTGAAAACCTTCCAAAAGTTCGCAAAGGAAATATCAAAGGCTGGGTAAATATTATGTACGGCTGTGATAAGTTTTGTACGTACTGTATTGTTCCATATACGCGTGGTAAGGAGCGTAGTCGACGCCCAGAAGATATTATCGAAGAAGTACGTCACCTAGCAAGACAAGGTTACCAAGAAATAACACTACTTGGTCAAAACGTAAATGCATATGGTAAAGATTTTGAAGATATGAAATACGGTTTGGGTGATTTAATGGACGAATTACGAAAAATTGACATCCCACGTATTCGTTTTACAACAAGTCATCCTCGTGATTTTGATGATCAATTAATTGAAGTACTTGCTAAAGGTGGAAACTTAATGGAGCATATCCACCTACCTGTTCAATCTGGTAGCTCAGCTGTACTTAAATTAATGGCTCGTAAATATACAAGAGAATCCTATTTAGAGCTTGTTCGTAAAATGAAGGAAAAAATTCCTAATGCTTCGTTTACAACAGATATTATTGTTGGTTTCCCTAATGAAACGGATGAACAATTTGAAGAAACACTTTCACTTTATCGTGAAGTTGAATTCGATTCTGCTTATACGTTCATTTATTCACCACGTGAAGGCACTCCTGCAGCAAAAATGGAAGATAATATTCCTATGGAAGTGAAGAAGGAAAGACTACAACGTCTGAATGCACTTGTTAACGAAATTTCAGCTAAGAAAAATCTTGCATACCAAGATCAAATTGTTGAGGTTCTTGTTGAAGGTGAGAGTAAAAACAATCCAGAAGTACTTGCTGGTTATACAAGTAAAAATAAATTGGTTAACTTCAGAGGTCCAAAATCTGCAATAGGAAAAATTGTTAAAGTAAAAATTACTCAAGCAAAAACATGGACTCTAGATGGAGAAATGATCGAGGAAGCGGTAGAGGTGAACTAACATGGCTCAATATTCAAAAGAACAAATTGTTGAACGTGCAGCTGAACTTGCAAAAATGATATCAGAAACAGAAGAAGTAGATTTCTTTAAGCGTGCAGAAGCACAAATTAATCAAAACCAAAAGGTTCAAGAAATCATTTCAACCATTAAAAGCTTACAAAAACAAGCTGTTAACTTTAAACATTATGGTAAACAAGAAGCATTAAAACAAGTAGAAGAGAAAATCGATAAGCTTCAAGAAGAGTTAGATGCTATTCCTGTTGTTGAGGAATTTAAAAACTCGCAAATTGAAGTGAACGATCTACTTCAATTAGTTGCACATACAATTTCCAATAATGTTACAAATGAGATTATCACATCCACAGGTGGAGACCTATTACAAGGTGAAACTGGCTCAAAGTTACAAAATAAGAGCGGATGTGGCTGTCATTAACAAAAAAGGCAAAAGCGATTTATCGCTTTTGCCTTTTTTTATACCTATTGTTTCTAAGACAGCTGAACTTGATATATTCATTGTACGCCAGACTCTTTATTTTTGAATTTTAATCCTCTAAAAAAGGTACATAAATAGGCGAACCCGCATACAATTAATTATACGCAATACGCATTGGCAATTGAATTAAGTGTTAGCTTACTCGTACTTATAATGTTTTGCTTCGGTTATTAAAATGTTTTCTGGTGTAATCCCCCCGGAGCCAGCGGTAATAGTGAATAGAGTTAAAGAAAAAGAAATCAGTCAAAAAAATGGTAGCACACTAGTCAAATGTCCCGCATAGGATGAAATGAAGATTGATTGAGGAGGGTTTGTTCGAATGTCTGAATACAGAGAGATTATCACAAAAGCTGTTGTAGGTAAGGGACGTAAGTTTACACAGTCTACACACACGATTTCTCCACCACATAACCCATCAAGTATTTTGGGCTGCTGGATTATTAACCACCGTTACGAGGCAAGAAAATCCGGAAATACGGTAGACGTACATGGACATTATGATGTGAACGTGTGGTATTCTTATGGCAATAATACAAAAACAGAGGTTGCAACAGAAACGGTTTCATACAATGACTGCATTAAGCTGAAGTATAGAGATGAAAACTTTTTAGGCGACAACTTTGATGTTATTGTCGATGTCCTCCAACAGCCAAACTGCTTGGAATGCACAATCTCACCAAATGGAAATAAAATCCTTGTTCAGGTAGAGAGAGAGTTTCTTGCAGAAATTATTGGAGAGACAAAGGTATGTGTAGCCATTAATCCAGATGGATGCTATGAAGACGATAAGGATTGGGATGTAGATGACGAGGAGTTCGAAGATTTAAATCCTGATTTCTTGGTTGGAGATTTAGAAGAATAGTAGAAAGCTAGGAGGCGTGACTTCCTAGTTTTTTTCTTTTTATAGAAGACAAGTACAACTACATCCCTTTTTCACTTATGATATAATATTGTAAGAATTAAAGTGTTGGAGGATTAGTATGGCAGAGTATACGCCTATGATAAAGCAATATTTAACGATAAAGGCAGATTATAAGGATGCCTTTTTATTTTTCAGACTTGGTGATTTTTATGAAATGTTCTTCGAAGATGCGGTTAAGGCATCTCAAGTATTAGAAATTACATTAACAAGCAGAGAAGGTGGCATAGACGAACGTATTCCTATGTGTGGGGTGCCTTATCATGCGGCCTCTGGATATATTGAACAGTTAGTGAATCATGGATATAAAGTGGCTATTTGTGAACAGACTGAGGATCCTAGACAAGCTAAAGGTGTTGTAAAACGAGAAGTCGTTCAATTAATTACTCCAGGAACTGTAATGGAAGGGAAGGCTCTCTTAGAAAAAGAGAATAACTTTTTAGCTTCCATTTCTACATTCCCTGAGGGGGTCTACGGATTTGCATTAACAGATTTAACAACTGGCGAGAATCGAGTGTCCCTTCTATCTGGAAATTTTGAAGAGGTTATTGGCGAAATTTATGCAAATGGCGTCAAAGAGGTAGTTGTTCAATCAGACTTTGAAGACGAGCTGAAAAAAAGTATAGTAGAACGATGTAATGTTACTATTTCGTATGAAAATAATAATACAATTAATGAGGAATTCAGTAAGCTGGTTAATCATTTGGATGATGAAAGGCTTGTTCAATCCTTTGGTAGATTGTTCCATTACTTAAATAAAACCCAAAAGAGATCATTAGCTCATTTACAACCAGTCCGTTTGTATAATGTAAATCAATATATGAAAATTGATATCTACTCAAAACGGAATCTTGAGTTAACTGAGACAATACGTAGCAAAGGTAAGAAAGGATCGTTATTATGGTTATTAGACCAAACAGTTACAGCAATGGGCGGTCGTTTGTTGAAGCAATGGATTGATCGGCCGTTATTAAATAGAGATGAGATTGATGCACGATTAAATATGGTACAAACTTTTATAGATCAATATTTCGAGCGATTAGAATTAAGAGACCTTCTTAAGGAAGTATATGATTTAGAACGGCTAGCTGGTAGAGTTGCTTATGGGAATGTAAATGCTCGAGATCTCTTGCAGCTTAAGAAGTCATTAGAGCAGCTACCTTCTATTTATAAGATTGTTAGTGAATTAAAGCATCCCTATGCTGAAGACTTATCGAAAAGAATGGACTTATGTGATGCACTAACTGATTTACTTCAGAGGTCCATTAAAGAGTCTCCACCTCTTTCTGTAAAAGAGGGAGACATTATAAAGGACGGCTTCAATGAGACTCTTGACCAATATCGAGACGCTAGCCGTAACGGGAAAACCTGGATTGCAGCATTGGAAAAGCAAGAAAGAGAAAGAACGGGAATAAAATCATTAAAAATTGGATATAACAGAATTTTTGGTTACTATATCGAGGTAACTAGAGCAAATTTGAACCTGTTACCAGAAGGTCTTTATGAGAGAAAACAAACTTTGGCCAATGCAGAACGTTTTATTACCCCTGAATTAAAAGAGAAGGAAACTTTAATTTTAGAGGCGGAAGAAAAGATTGTGCAATTGGAGTATGACATTTTTATAGATATTCGTGAACAGGTGAAAGGGTATATTCCTAGACTTCAAACTCTAGCGAAGGTTATTAGTGAGCTAGATGTCCTACAATGCTTTGCGACTATTAGTGAAGAGCGACATTACTGTAGACCAATCTTTTCCTCAAATAAACTATTTCTAAAGGATGGACGTCATCCTGTTGTTGAAAAGGTAATGCAAGCCCAAGAATATGTGCCGAATGACTGTTTATTGGAAGAAGGACGAAAGCTTTTACTAATTACGGGACCAAATATGTCAGGTAAAAGCACGTATATGAGGCAGATTGCCTTAACTGCTATCTTAGCTCAAATTGGTTGTTTCGTCCCAGCTAGTGAAGCGGTACTGCCAATCTATGACCAAGTCTTTACAAGAATTGGGGCTGCAGATGATTTGATTTCTGGACAGAGTACATTTATGGTTGAGATGCTTGAAGCAAAAAATGCGATTGTGAACGCAACTTCTAATAGTTTATTATTATTCGATGAAATTGGCCGTGGTACATCTACTTATGATGGTATGGCATTGGCACAAGCCATTATCGAATATATTCACGAACATATTAGTGCGCATACTCTTTTTTCAACCCACTACCATGAGTTGACGGACTTAGAAGCTGAATTGCCAAACTTAGTGAATGTTCATGTAAGTGCTATTGAAGAAAATGATAATGTTGTATTTCTTCATAAAATAAAAGAAGGTGCTGCAGATAAGAGCTATGGTATTCATGTTGCCCAGTTAGCTGAGCTTCCAACGATTTTAATTAATCGTGCTCGGGATATTTTGGACAAGCTCGAACAAAACAATTCACAAGATTATGTGCCAAATGACACTACAAAGAAACAAAATGCTAATGTACAGCTTTCATTCTTTGAAGAGAGCAAAATTTCCTATGGAAATGAAAATAAAAGCCTTTCTAATAAAGACAGAGCTATTTTGGATGGCATAAAGGAAATTGATATATTAGGATTAACTCCTTTAGATGCTATAAATAAATTATATGAAATTCAGAAACAACTAAAAGGATAAAAGAATTGAGGTGTGGGCATGGGGAAAATAATCCAGCTTGACGACCTTCTTTCTAATAAGATTGCGGCAGGTGAGGTAGTAGAACGCCCTGCCTCTGTTGTGAAAGAATTAGTCGAAAATGCAATTGATGCACATAGCACGGTTATTGAAATTGAGATTGAAGAAGCGGGACTATCGAAAATTAGAATTATCGACAATGGAGAAGGAATGGATAGTGAGGATTGTGTAAATGCATTCCATCGTCATGCAACAAGTAAAATTAAGGATGAAAATGATCTCTTTCGTATTCGTACGTTAGGTTTTAGGGGAGAGGCTCTTCCTAGTATTGCGTCTGTTTCAGAACTTGAAATGAAAACAAGTACAGGTGATAGTTCGGGTACCCACCTATTTATTAAGGGTGGAGAGATGATTGAGAAAAAAGCAACAAATAGCCGCAAGGGTACAGATATTACTGTTCGTAATTTGTTTTTTAATACTCCCGCTCGATTGAAGTATTTAAAAACGGTTCATACTGAGCTTGGGAATATTACGGACACAGTTAATCGAATTGCACTTGCACATCCAGAGGTTTCTATTCGTTTAATGCATAATGGTAAGCGTCTATTATATACCTCTGGTAATGGCGATGTCAGACAGGTAATTACGGCTATTTATGGTCTTAGCATTGCGAAGCAGATGGTTCCAATCAAGCTCCAGTCTCTAGACTTTGCAATTGAAGGATTTATATCCCTGCCTGAGGTTACTCGAGCATCTAGAAACTATATTTCTACTATAATCAATGGTCGCTATATTAAAAACTTTCCCTTGGTGAAAGCCATTCAACAAGGATATCATACACTCTTACCAATCGGGAGATATCCAATTGTCTTGTTAAATATCACAATGGATCCTCTGTTGGTGGATGTGAATGTTCATCCTGCAAAATTAGAAGTACGAATCAGTAAAGAACAGGAATTAAATCTGTTAATTGAAAACGGAATTAAAGATATTTTTAAAGATAAACAACTTATCCCTCAGGTTTCTTATTTACCTAAAAAGGAAGCGCAGAAGTCGGAACAACAGACGTTTGAATTCAAACATACGTATCAGGATGAACCTTTCAAGGAAAATATAGAACCTAGGGAAAATAATGTCGTTTTTGAAGCGGAAAAACCTCTAGGTACTATCCCATTTCAAACAGAAACGGAATATTTTGAACCTGTAGAGTATAAAGAAATTGAACCTGATTTCTCTTCACTTGAAATAGAAAAAACTAGAGTGATAGAAAGCATACCTTCTTTAAATGTTTCGGAGGAGAAAAAACATGAGAAAGAGCGGGTTCCTGTTATGTATCCAATTGGACAGATGCATGGAACTTATATACTTGCCCAAAATGAGAAGGGCTTGTATATTATTGACCAGCATGCAGCACAGGAACGAATTAAATATGAATTTTTCAAAGAAAAAGTGGGACAAGTAATCTCTGAGGTACAGGAGTTATTACTACCTATTACTTTGGAATATGCCACTGATGAGTGTATCATCATTGATTCACACAAGGCCGACCTAGAACAAGTTGGAATCTTTCTTGAGCCCTTTGGTCATAATAGCTATATTGTACGATCCCATCCACAGTGGTTTCCTCAAGGAGAAGAGAAAGCAATAATTGAAGAAATGATTGAACAAGTACTAAATGATAAAAGAATAGAAATTAAGAAACTTAGAGAATCTGCTGCAATTATGATGAGTTGTAAAGCTTCTATAAAAGCGAATCATCATTTACGGAATGATGAGATATTTGCTCTTTTGGAAACTTTACGTCAAACGTCTGATCCGTTTACTTGTCCGCATGGCCGGCCAATTATTATTCATCATTCTACTTATGAAATGGAAAAAATGTTTAAAAGGGTTATGTAAAATGCAGAAAGCTCACCGTATTGGTGGGCTTTCTAGCGTTTATCTTTAAGTCGTGAATAATGAACTATTTTCTTCTTTTCGGTGTGCCTTAGTTTGCTTTTATTATTTATTTGTTCTTTTCTCTTCTTTTGTATTACAAAAGTATTATAAATAAATGTTATTTTCTTAAATAATTTGGTTATAATAATTTAGTATTCGTCTTATTATCTATGGTACGATAATAGTATGAGTAGGATGTAAAGGTAGTGATTGATTGAAAGATACACTAAAAGAAAAACTAGTTGTTTTAATTGGTCCAACTGCTGTTGGGAAAACACAACTAAGTATAGAGCTAGCGAAGAAACTAGATGCTGAAATTATTAGTGGAGATTCCATGCAGATATATCGTGGTATGGATATAGGTACTGCAAAGATTACAAAAGATGAAATGGAAGGTATCCCACACCATTTGATCGATATTAAGGAACCACATGAAAGCTTTTCGGTAGCTGAGTTTCAGACAGTTGTTCGCGAATTAATCAAAGATATACATAATCGAGGCAGAATTCCAATGATTGTTGGGGGAACTGGTCTGTATATTCAATCTGTCATCTATGACTATCAATTTACCGATGACGGTTCAGACCCTGAATATCGGCAAAGACTTGAACAGGAAATCTCAACTAATGGAGTTGATTGTCTTTTTGAAAAGCTAAAGGAAATTGATCCTGCAAGTGCTGAACGAATCCATCCGAATAATGTCCGTAGACTTATTCGTGCGCTTGAAATATACCATTCCACAGGCAAGACAATGTCTGAGTACTTAGATGAACAACAACAGGAACTTATTTATGATGTTGCTTTAATCGGACTAACGATGGATAGAGATAAATTATATGAACGTATTAACAAACGTGTCGATATCATGATGGATTCAGGTTTATTAGAGGAGGTTTCTAGGTTCTATCAGAGTGGCTTAAGAGACTGTCAATCTATCCAAGCGATTGGCTATAAAGAGCTTTACGGCTATCTTGATGGCGAGCTTTCTCTAGATGCTGCGGTTGATCAGCTCAAACAAAATACTCGACGATATGCCAAAAGACAATTAACATGGTTTCGTAACAAAATGGATGTAAAATGGTTTGATATGACAGAAACAGGTCAATTTTATGAAAAATTTAATGAAATTTATAAATATATTGCAGGAAAGCTAAGAATAACAGAGAATAGATACTAATAGGATATTTCGATTGTCCAAATTATGGGCAATGCCAGATTAGCATCTCTTGGAAGAAATAGAGGAGGACAGAAGATGAAACAAGCAATTAACATTCAGGACCAAGTATTAAACCAACTTCGTAAGGATGGTACTTTTGTAACTGTATTTTTGCTTAATGGCTTTCAATTAAGAGGACTTGTAAAAGGATTTGATAACTTTACAGTGCTTTTAGAAACTGAAGGCAAACAACAACTAATTTATAAGCATGCCATCTCTACATTTTCACCTCAGAAAAATATCAAACTTGAACTTGAATAAAGAAACCAAAAACAACTTACTTTTTAGTAGGTTGTTTTTTTGTTATTGTCCATATTTTTTTTTCAAGATTCAAGACTTGCATCATATACATAGTAATATGAAATATTTCTTGGGAAAGCGCATGGTTTGACAAAAAGTAAAATTGAATTGTAGAAGAAGAATAAAATTTGTAAAAATTAGAAATGATTTGTCAGCGGTTTTAAATTTTCCTTGGGCTTTTGTCACGAAAATAACCCCAACAACGTATAATGGTACAGAATGAGAGGTGAGAGCTCTTGGATCAACCAATTACAATGAAAAATAACGGTCAAATAAATGTCGTTTTAAACGGTGAAAAGAAGAAATTAAAAGTATTACATTCCACTCCGAAAGAAGCAATTTCACCAGTAATCCAAACGAAGCATGCCGCTCTAAGGGAAATTGAAGAAGAGATGAGCGCTCTAGTTGGTATGGAAGAAATGAAGAAAATGGTAAAAGAAATTTATGCATGGATTTATATTAATAAAAAACGTGAGGAGCAAGGCCTAAAAGCTGGTAAACAGGCTTTGCACATGATGTTTAAAGGAAATCCTGGTACTGGAAAAACAACGGTTGCTCGCTTGTTAGGGAAACTGTTTCTCCAGATGAATGTCCTTTCAAAAGGACATCTTATTGAAGCAGAAAGAGCAGATTTGGTAGGAGAGTATATTGGGCATACAGCACAAAAGACACGTGATCTTATTAAGAAATCAATAGGTGGCATTCTTTTTATTGATGAAGCATACTCACTTGCAAGAGGTGGAGAGAAGGATTTTGGGAAAGAAGCTATTGACACTCTTGTAAAACATATGGAGGACAAACAGCATGAGTTTGTTTTAATTCTTGCTGGTTATTCGAAGGAAATGGATCATTTTCTTTCCTTAAACCCTGGATTATATTCCAGATTCCCGCTTGTCGTTGATTTTCCAGATTATACAGTCGATCAGTTAATGGAAATTTCAGAGAAGATGATGGCGGAACGAGAATATATATTTAGCCCTGAAGCAGAGCGCAAATTACGCGAGCATTTGCTTACGGTTAAAATGGATTCCTATCCAGGGAAGTTTAGTAACGGCCGATATGTTCGAAATATTATTGAAAAATCAATTCGCACACAAGCGATGAGGCTGTTAATAGATGATACGTATAATAAGCATGAGCTTCAAACCATCCGTACCCAGGATTTAGTGTTTAAAGAAATATAACCGCCTTTATAAGGCGGTTTAATATATGTATATATGTTTATTTTAAAGTGAAAAGTAAATAAAAATTACTGCCCTTTAATTATATTTACAACTAAGAAATAGAATCAAAATTGCTGCTACTATGTAATATTTGATATGATAGCATAAGAAATTACCTTTCATGAAAGTAGGTATAACGATTGACTAAGGAAGAAACTAAGGAATTCGAAAAAGCAATTCTTGTTGGGTGTCAACTTCAATCTGAAGATGAAGGGCGTTTTGGATATTCACTTGAAGAATTGAAATCTTTAACGAAAACTGCAAAGGGTCAGGTTGTAATGACCATTACTCAAAAGCGGGAACGAATACATCCTGCAACATATATTGGGAGAGGGAAAGTTGAAGAGTTACTTCAATTAGAGGAGGAACTAGAACCTGATGTCATCATATTTAATGATGAGCTTTCTCCAAGCCAGGTTCGAAATTTATCGACTAAGCTGCAAGCCAGGGTGATAGATCGTACCCAATTAATTCTTGATATATTTGCGTCGCGAGCAAATTCGAAGGAAGGTAAACTTCAGGTTGAATTAGCTCAGCTTCAATACCTTTTACCAAGGTTAACTGGAAAAGGTATTGAGTTATCTAGGCTAGGTGGTGGAATCGGGACAAGAGGTCCAGGTGAAACAAAGCTAGAAACTGATCGAAGACATATTCATAGACGGATAGATGATATAAAAAATCAATTATCAGTTATTGTTCAACACCGTGAACGTTATCGGGAACGAAGAAAGAAGAATAATACGTATCAAATTGCATTGGTGGGTTATACAAACGCAGGAAAATCTACTTTATTTAATAGACTTACAGAAGCGGACTCGTTTGAGGAAAATTTGCTGTTTGCAACATTAGATCCTATGACCCGAAAAATGATACTGCCTTGTGGATTAACGACTCTCTTAACTGATACGGTTGGATTTATTCAGGATTTACCAACATCCTTAATTGCTGCCTTTCGTTCTACGTTAGAAGAAGTGAAGGAAGCAGATTTAATTTTGCATGTTGTTGATTCTTCAAATCCAGATTATTTTAATCATGAACAAACTGTCCATAAGCTTTTGGATGAATTAGGCGTTGAATCAATTCCGATTTTAACTCTTTACAATAAGAAAGATAAAAAACATCCGGACTTTGTTCCTTCTTCTCAATCATCTTCAATATTAGTAAGTGCATTTGATGAAAGTGATTTACTCTTTATTAAGACAACAATTGAGGATACAATGATTAAGGATATGAAGCATTATCAGGTGTCACTCCCTAGTACTGAAGGTCGTCTATTAGCTTACTTGAAGCAAGAAACAATCCTAAAGGAACTACATTATAATGAGGATTCGGAGAAATATGATTGCACTGGATTTATCTTTCCTAATCATTCCTTAACAGGACAGCTAAGGGAATTTTATTCATAAGGCGGATTATAATCATTGTAATATCCATGTTAAGTTGAACTTTTTTCATTATAATTAAGTGACTATGATGATAACATTTTCAATATATCAAATTGACTAGTGAAATTTGATAATCATTGCTCACAGGAAAAAAACAAGCAAAAAGTTTTAAAAAAAGAAAGACTTAGAATTTCAGGGTTCAAAAAAAGTAATTCCCTTTCAGGGGTGAAATATGATGCTTGGTTCCCTATCCTGTGACCTTTGAATGGAGTAACGTTACAAGTAAAGTGAACAGATTTTTTAAAACAACCAAGAAGAATACAAACGTATTGATAAAGGGGAAGCATATGTATACAGATTTAGAATATGGTAAAGAGATTTCAACACTTGTTGATGAAGTCGAAAAACAAATTAAAGATATTCATGACAAGATTGATAAGAATATTGATTACAATCAATTCCGTGTTTTAAAGAGTTTTCAAGCCAATAAGGTGAGTGATTCACATTTTATTCCTTCAACCGGATACGGTTATGATGACATTGGAAGAGACACATTAGAAGCAGTATATGCAGACGTCTTTGGAGGGGAAGCAGGTCTTGTTAGACCTCAAATTATCTCTGGGACCCATGCAATTTCAATCGCATTATTTGGAGTTTTAAGACCAAATGATGAGTTACTTTACATAACAGGTAAGCCATACGACACATTAGAAGAAATAGTGGGTATACGTGGCTCTGGAAAGGGTTCTTTAAAAGAATTTCATATCGCTTACCAAACAGTTGATTTAACATTAGAGGGAAGACCGGATTTTGCGGCAATTAAGAATGCCATTAACGAAAAAACCAAAATGGTAGGTATTCAACGTTCAAAGGGTTATGCAACAAGACCTTCTTTTACAATTTTAGAAATAAAAGAAATGGTGGATTTTGTAAAGGGGATAAAACCAGATATAGTAGTTTTTGTAGATAACTGTTATGGAGAATTCGTCGAGCAACTAGAGCCATGTCATGTTGGGGCTGATTTAATTGCTGGCTCTTTGATAAAAAATCCTGGAGGCGGCATTGCTAAAACAGGTGGTTATATAGTTGGGAAAAGAGAATTTGTGGAAGCTTGCTCTTATCGTATGACATCCCCAGGGATTGGTGCTGAAGCAGGGGCTTCTCTTTACTCTCTTCAGGAAATGTATCAAGGCTTGTTCCTTGCTCCTCATATTGTAGGACAAGCTTTAAAAGGAGCTGTGTTCACTGCTGCTATATTAGAAAGCGTGGGCTTACAAACTACACCTAGTTGGAATAGTATGCGTACAGATTTAATTCAATCTGTTCAATTCAACGATAAAGACATGATGGTAGCCTTTTGTCAGGCAATCCAGTTTGCTTCACCGGTTAATTCACATGTAACACCATACCCAAGCTACATGCCTGGTTATGAGGATGATGTTATTATGGCCGCTGGTACATTTATTCAAGGTGCAAGCATTGAATTAACGGCTGATGGGCCAACTAGACCTCCATATGTTGCCTATATCCAAGGCGGCCTTACATATTCACATGTAAAAGTAGCAATATGCGTGGCTCTTAATCGTTTGCTAACCAAAAAATTAATAAGTCTTTAAAAAGAGGAAATTCATATTTTCCTCTTTTTATTTTTATGTTAGATTTTCTAACATGATATTGACAGATAATCTAACATGATATAAAATAATGATATTAAGAAGTAAGAGGAGGATCATAAATGAGTGACAACGTTAGACGTTCAATGCCACTCTTTCCAATTGGAATTGTAATGCAGCTAACAGAGTTGTCTGCTCGACAAATCCGATATTATGAAGAAAATGGTTTGATTTCTCCAGCAAGAACCGAAACAAATCGAAGACTATATTCATTTAACGATGTTGATCGACTGCTTGAGATTAAAAATCTGATAGAACAAAAGGTTAACCTAGCAGGAATCAAACAAATTTTTGCTGTACAAAACCGTCAGATTGTCGATGAAGAACAGCCTGTTAAGCCTGTGAAACAGGAATTGTCTGATTCAGAGTTGAGAAAACTACTTAGAAATGAGCTTTTACAGTCAGGAAGATTTAAACATCAAGCAAGTCTACGTCAAGGTGATATGTCAAGATTTTTTCATTAAAAAGAGTGGTTGTTTAAAAAATTATATAAAGAGCTTTTATGGGAGGAATACTAGATGGCAAAGTTTACTAAAGATGATATTTTTCGTTTAGCTACTGAGGAAAATGTTAAGTTCATTCGATTGCAGTTTACCGATATTTTAGGTACTATTAAAAATGTTGAAATACCGGTAAGTCAACTTGAAAAGGCATTAAGTAACAAAATGATGTTCGATGGTTCATCAATTGAAGGATTCGTTCGTATTGAAGAATCAGATATGTATTTATTCCCCGATTTAGATACATGGGTTGTCTTCCCATGGACTGCTGAAAAAGGTAAGGTTGCTCGTTTAATCTGTGATATCCATAATGCCGACGGAACTCCATTTAGTGGTGATCCACGTAATAATCTAAAGCGAGTTCTAAAACAAATGGAAGAATTAGGGTTCACTGATTTTAACCTTGGTCCAGAACCAGAGTTTTTCTTATTTAAACTAGACGAAAAGGGAGAACCAACTCTTGAGTTAAATGACAATGGTGGTTACTTTGACTTAGCACCAACTGACCTTGGTGAAAACTGCCGTCGTGATATCGTGTTAGAGCTTGAAGAAATGGGATTTGAAATAGAAGCTTCTCACCATGAGGTTGCTCCCGGCCAACATGAAATTGATTTCAAATATGCTAATGCATTAAAAGCATGTGACGATATCCAAACATTTAAGCTCGTAGTTAAAACAATAGCGCGTAAGCATGGTCTCCATGCGACATTTATGCCAAAACCATTATTTGGTGTAAATGGATCTGGAATGCACTGTAACGTTTCTTTATTTAAAGGTGGAGAAAATGCTTTCTTTGATCCGAGTGGAGACTTACAATTAAGTGAAACAGCTAGATATTTTATCGCGGGAATATTAAAACATGCACCTAATTTTACTGCTGTGACAAATCCAACAGTTAATTCTTATAAACGCCTAGTACCTGGTTATGAAGCGCCTTGTTATGTTGCATGGTCTGCTCAAAATAGAAGTCCACTTATTCGTATTCCGGCTTCACGTGGTTTAAGTACACGTGTTGAGGTAAGAAGTGTAGACCCAGCTGCAAACCCTTATATGGCAATGGCAGTCCTATTAGCTGCTGGATTAGAAGGAATCAAAAACAAACTTACTCCTCCAGCTCCAGTGGATCGAAATATTTACGTTATGAATAAAGCAGAACGTGTTGAAGCGGGAATCGTTGATTTACCAGCGACATTAGCTCAAGCTTTAGATAACTTAAAAGCCGATGAAGTGCTAGTAAAAGCGCTTGGAGAACATATGTTCGAACATTTTGTAGAAGCTAAAGAAATTGAATGGGATATGTTCCGTACACAAGTTCACCCTTGGGAACGTGAACAATATATGTCAATGTATTAAGACAAAAGCACCTCCTAACTTTATGTTAGGGGGGTTTTTATAAAAAACAACTTGGACGTTTAAGTTCGAATATATTCGGATGAGAATAGTTTTCAATATAAGAAAGGGACATTCCAGCTGGAATGTCCCTTTCTTATATTATTGTACTGTTCTGTATACCCCAATTACTTTTCCAAGGATAGATACATTCTTTAGGATAATCGGTTCAAGCATTGAATTTTCAGGTTGTAGGCGGATATAATCTTTTTCTTTAAAGAACCGTTTTACTGTTGCTTCGTCTTCCTCTGTCATTGCTACTACAATATCTCCATTATTGGCTGATTGCTGTTGTCTGACTATGACTAAGTCTCCGTCTAGGATACCAGCTTCAATCATACTGTCACCCATGATTTCAAGCATAAATATTTGATCATCATGGGCAGCAAATCGGTCTGGTAACGGGAAATACTCTTCGATGTTTTCGACTGCTGTTATGGGTTGTCCAGCTGTTACCTTTCCAATAACTGGTACATTTATTACATTTGCTGTAGGAATTGAGTCATTTTCGTCCTGTAAAATTTCGATTGCACGTGGTTTTGTTGGATCACGTCTAATAAGACCTTTACTTTCTAATCTAGCTAAATGTCCGTGAACTGTTGAGCTAGAAGCCAGACCCACTGCCTCTCCAATTTCCCTTACTGAAGGCGGATACCCCTTCAATTTTACTTCTTGTTTTATGTAATTAAGTATGTCCTGTTGTCTTTTGGAAAGCTTTGTCATTCCGTTCAACCCCTCATCTCTGCCCTATTTTCCTATTTATAGGAATTTTTTATTCTTTTCGCTGCTTCGGTTCTACTGTTCCAAAAATCACCGAGTTTCTTTAAGAAAAGTATAACATGTTTCTATATAAAATACAAACATAAGTTCGAATTTGTGTTGACATCAAACGTTTGTTCGTTTTATAATAAAATCATAAAATACGAACAAACATTCTATGGGAGTGGATTAATATGTTAAGAAAATTACAAGGCGGATTCATCTACTATGTATTATTTATATTGTTAAGTATGAGTATGTTATTTATTTCAGCTAACTAAAGAACACCATATAGAATAGATTCAAACAGGAAGCGGAATACTTGTAAAATATTCATTCTTCTAGTACTATGGACAATGATTAAAAAGAAGAAATTTAAGGAGTAATTCTATGCTTTCAAAAGATAAAATTGATCGGATTAACAATCTGGCTAAAAAAGCAAAGACAACTGGTCTTACTGATAATGAAATAGCCGAACAAAAAGTATTGAGACAAGAGTATTTACAAGCCTTCCGTAATTCAATGACGAATACATTGCATTCTGTAAAGGTTATAGATCCGGAAGGAAATGATGTCACACCTGAAAAGCTAAAACAGAGTAAAAGAAATAGATTGCATTAACGAGAATACATAGTTCCTATGTATTCTTTTCATTTTTGTGCATACTACATTTGATAAAGAAAAAGTCAAATTCCATGACATTTTCTAGACAATGGTTGTACATTTGCAACTGTACCTATATGATAGGAGTATTAAAATGTTGAAAGGATGTATTCTATGACACATTCAATAACCGATTTATCAATTGCTTCAATTCGCACATTATCAATTGATGCCGTTGAAAAAGCAAACTCTGGGCATCCTGGAATGCCAATGGGTGCAGCGCCTATGGCGTATGCATTATGGACGAAACACTTAAATCATAACCCAAATAATCCCCAATGGTTTAACCGAGATCGCTTTGTTCTCTCTGCAGGTCATGGGTCTGCGCTCTTGTATAGCATGCTACATTTATCTGGTTATGACCTAACGATTGAAGATTTAAAGCAATTTCGTCAGTGGGGAAGTAGAACACCAGGTCATCCTGAATATGGTCATACACCTGGAGTGGATGCAACTACTGGACCACTTGGTCAAGGAATATCTATGGCTGTAGGTATGGCTATGGCAGAAAGACATTTAGCAGCTGTATACAATAAAGAGCAATATGAAATTGTTAACCATTTTACATACACAATTTGTGGTGATGGGGACCTAATGGAAGGTATTTCAGGAGAAGCATCCTCGTTAGCAGGTCACCTTAAGCTTGGTCGTTTAGTCGTTTTATACGATTCAAATGATATATCACTTGATGGTGACTTAGATCGCTCCTTCTCAGAATCCATAGAGCAACGCTATAAATCATATGGTTGGCAGTACATTCGTGTAGAAGACGGAAATGATGTAAGTGCGATTGATAAAGCGATTCAAGAAGCTAAAGACGATTTAACCAGGCCAACTATGATTGAAATTAAGACAACGATTGGCTATGGTTCACCAAATCGTGCTGGAAAATCAAAGGCACATGGAGAGCCTCTAGGTGCAGACGAACTGAAACTAACAAAAGAAGCTTATAATTGGACGTTTGAAGAGGACTTCTATGTACCAGATGAAGTGTACGCTCATTTTGAAGAAGCTGTAAAAAAAGCCGGTCAACTAAAAGAAGAGCAATGGAACCAATTATTTACTCAGTATAAAGAGAACTTTCCTGAACTAGGTCAGCAGCTGAATAACGCTATTCAAGGAAAGCTTCCAGAAGGATGGGAGCAGGCTTTACCTGTATATGAGGAAGGAAAGAGTTTAGCTACCCGTGCATCTTCAGGTGAAGTAATAAATGCAATTGCAAAAAGTGTACCACAATTCATTGGTGGTTCAGCTGATTTGGCAGGTTCCAACAAGACGATGATTCAAGGTTCACCAGATTACACACCTTCCGATTATAGCGGCAGAAATATTTGGTTTGGAGTCCGTGAATTTGGAATGGGTGCTGCATTGAATGGAATGGCGCTACACGGTGGTGTAAAGGTGTTTGGTGGAACATTCTTCGTATTTTCTGATTATTTAAGACCTGCAATTCGATTAGCTGCTCTCATGAAATTACCAGTAACCTATGTATTTACTCATGATAGCATTGCAGTTGGTGAAGATGGTCCTACCCATGAGCCAGTTGAACAATTACCAGCATTACGGGCAATGCCGAATTTATCGGTTATTCGACCAGCAGATGGTAATGAAACAGCTGCAGCATGGAGAACTGCGTTAGAGTCAACAGAAGTTCCTACTGCACTTGTCTTAACTAGACAAAATCTACCTACCATTCCAGGAACCGATACAATTGCTTACGAGGGTGTTCAAAAAGGGGCTTATGTCATATCTCCAGCAAAATCAGAGCATCCTGATGCATTACTATTAGCGACTGGATCAGAGGTAAGTCTGGCAGTGGAAGCCCAAAAGGCATTAGCGAATGAGAATATTGATGTATCTGTAGTAAGCATGCCATCATGGGATCGATTTGAAGCTCAATCTAAAGAATATAAGGAATCCGTTATCCCGAGAAACGTGAAAAAACGTTTAGCCATCGAAATGGCATACCCACTAGGATGGGAACGTTATACAGGTGATGAAGGAGATATATTAGCTATACAAGGGTTTGGAGCTTCTGCACCAGGTGAGGTTATTATGAAAGAGTATGGTTTCACAATTGAAAATGTTGTAAAACGGGTTAAGGAATTACTAAATAAGTAATATAGAAAAAGAAGGGGATGCTTTTAAACTGGCACCTATGTCAAGGACACAATAAAAAAAGAGATTAAGCAACTAGAAGATGATTCCTATATTGAATAGGG
>JBLKRX010000053.1:0-24136 GCA_047608075.1 Ferdinandcohnia humi | reverse complement strand
AAAAAGAGTATTGATTGCTCAATAATTAAAATTGAATTAACGTTGACGCTTGTATTGTGTTCAGTTTTCAAAGAACTCTCATTCGCCCTAAAGCGACTTTATTAATATATCATATTGCTATTATATAAGTCAATTACTTTTTTAAAATAATATGTGTTTCGTAATCGACTTTAAGAGTATATCAAGAAATAGTTTTATAATCAAGATTAAAATAAAACTTTTTTATCGTAAATAATTATTTTTAGAATACTTTAAAATAGTATCCTTTATAAAAAGGAAAAGCCCTCAATAAATGAAGGCTTTTTACTGAAGTATCTCTTCTATGAAAATTCCCCTATTTTTAATGAGCTCCAAAAACTCATTCTCGTTTATTTTGATCATAGGTCTTGTCGGATTGTTATTTTCCATAAAAATAACTTCTCCTCTTTGACCATTGGAGAGCTTAACCTTTGTACCAATGGATAGTTTACCTACTCCATTTGTTAATGCTTCTACTACTTGTACATCAAACTTTCCGAAAGATTCTAATCTGATTTGTTCCAATACTTTAAAAGGTGATTGACGATTACTATAAGGTCTTTCAGATGTCATAGCAGAGTATACATCGGCTACGGCTACAATTTTTCCAAATGGATGGAGCTTTTCTCCCGTGACTCCTAATATATAACCTGTCCCATCAATTCTTTCATGATGCTGAAATACAGCTAGTTTTACACTATCTTTTAATAAAGATATCTTTTCTAACATTCGGTAGCTATATAGTGGATGTCGTTTCACTTCATTGTATTCCGCTAATGTAAGGGAAGAGCTTTTTGTTATTATTTTTGGATCTATTTTTGACATTCCACAATCACATAATAGTCCTGCTAACGCAAGATGGTTACAATCTGCGGAACTGTAGTTTAGTTTTTTTCCTAAATAACCAGAAAGCAATCCTACTATAACGGAGTGGTGGTATAAGTAGTCTTTTCTCGTTGAATATCTGTGGAGTGAGAAAAGTTCACTTGGTTGATCTAGGATCCTTTCTAGCAAAGGAATTATGATTGGTCTTACTTTTGGAATTTCAACGGGAGCACCCGCTTGCCAGTTTTGGAATAATTGCTTGTAGTCTTTTACCGATTGAATATATTGTTCGATGAGTGATTTTTCAGGTACTTGTAAAGATACTACATCTTCCTCAATTACATCTCCTAATAAAAAGGGCTCTCCATTAATCAAAAAGGATTCTACATCAACATCTTTTATTAAAAAGTCCTGTAATATTTGTATATGCTCTCTGGTTAAAACAGTTTTCTTTGGAATGATAGGTTTATTTGTTAAGGAATAGACGTCATTTAAAAGAATACATCCTTCCTGTAACTGGTATGTCATCACTCTCATCTTCTGCCCTCATCTCTTCGTTCCTACCAATTAAGTGTATATTTTGTAATACTATTTCCCATTTTACCAAAAAAAGAGAAACACTGCACTCGCGTGTTTCTCTTTCTTCTAGTATTTTTTAAATCTGGATTATTCCTCTTCGTTTTGGTCAGTTTCGTTTACTTCTTCGTCTGTTTCTAGGTTGTCTAACTGACCATCTTCACCATTGGTTTCCTCAGATTCTGTTTCTTCCTCTTTTTCAACAACTGCTACAGTTGCAACAAATGCATTTTCATTTTCATCAAGACGTATTAATTTAACACCCTGAGTCGTACGGCCAATTTGTGAAATATCACCAATTGCCATTCTGATTAGAACTCCTGCTCCAGTAATGAGCATTAAGTCACTTTCAACAGTGACAGCCTTAACTGCAATTACATTACCATTCTTTTCAGTAATGTTAACTGTTTTTAATCCTTTACCTCCACGGCTTTGGATACGATATTCGGTTGCTGGTGTGCGTTTGCCATATCCTTTTTCGGTTACGATCAGTACATCAAGGTTATCCTCAAGAATTTCCATACCTACAACTTCGTCACCTTCAGATAAGGTAATACCTTTAACCCCAGCTGCCGTACGTCCCATTGAACGGACATCAGATTCTGGGAAGCGAATAAGCATACCATTCTTGGTGCCTATGATAATATCTTTTGTTCCATCAGTTAGACGCACTGATATTAGCTCGTCACCTTCATGAAGTCCTACTGCAATCAAGCCACTAGTACGAATATTAGCGAATGAAGAAAGTGGTGTTCGTTTTGAGATACCCTTTCTTGTTGTAAAGAACAAATACCAATCATCTACAAATTCAGAAACTGGGATAATCGCGTTGATCCATTCACCCTTTTCAATTTCTAAAAGGTTGATAATTGGAATTCCTTTTGCTGTACGTCCAAACTCTGGGATTTCGTATCCTTTTAAGCGATACACCTTTCCTTTGTTCGTAAAGAAAAGAATTGTATCATGTGTTGATGTAGATAAAAGGTGTTCAACGAAATCATCTTCGTTTGTTCCCATTCCTTGAATTCCTCGACCACCACGTTTTTGACTACGATACGTAGATGCTGGTAAACGTTTAATATAGCCTTTGTTTGTAAGAGTAAGGATTACATTTTCCCTTGGAATTAAATCTTCATCCTCAATCATTTCGAAACCACCAGAAATGATTTCAGTTCTTCTCTCATCGTTAAAGCGTTCTTTGATTTCTAAAAGTTCTTCACGGATAATTTCAAGAACCTTTTGCTCATCTGCAAGGATTGCCTTTAACTCAGCAATTAAAGCAACTAATTCTTGGTATTCGCCTTCTATCTTTTCACGTTCTAAACCTGTTAGACGTTGTAGGCGCATATCAAGAATTGCCTGTGCTTGCTTCTCTGATAGATTAAATCTTGTCATTAATCCATCTCGAGCTATGTCTGTATTTTGAGAGTTACGTATTAACGAGATTACCTCATCTAAGTGATCAAGAGCGATACGTAAGCCTTCTAAAATATGAGCTCTTGCTTCAGCCTTACGTAATTCAAATGCTGTTCTACGTCTGATAACAACCTTTTGATGTTCTAAGTAATATTCTAAGCATTGCTTTAGATTTAACACCTTTGGTTGTCCATCTACAAGAGCTAGCAAATTGATACCGAAGCTAGTTTGTAAGGCTGTATGTTTGTATAGGTTATTTAAAAGAACATTTGAATTTGCATCACGACGTACTTCCATTACAATTCTCATACCATTACGGTCTGATTCATCACGTAGGTCAGTAATACCATCGATTTTCTTATCGCGAACAAGCTCCGCAATTTTTTCAATTAATTTTGCTTTGTTTACTTGGTATGGAATTTCATGAACAATGATGACTTCCTTACCATTTTTCATTTGTTCAATTTCTACCTTAGCTCGAAGTGTAATAGAACCTTTGCCTGTTTCATAGGCCTTACGAATTCCACTTCTTCCTAAAATTTGTCCCGCTGTTGGAAAATCCGGTCCTGGTATGATATCCATTAGCTCTGCAATTGAGATATCTGGATCCTTACTTACTGCAAGAACACCATCAATTATTTCACCTAGCTGATGTGGAGGTATATTCGTAGCCATACCTACTGCGATTCCTGCTGCACCGTTAACTAATAGATTAGGGAAACGGGCTGGTAGAACAACTGGCTCTCTCTCAGAACCGTCATAGTTATCTTGGTAATCAATTGTATCTTTATTTATATCACGGATAAGCTCCATTGATATTTTAGACATACGAGCTTCTGTATAACGCATCGCTGCTGCTGCGTCTCCGTCGACGGAACCAAAGTTTCCATGTCCCTCCACTAGCATATAGCGATAGTTGAAATTCTGTGCCATACGTACCATTGTGTCATAAACAGCCGAATCACCGTGTGGGTGATATTTACCGATAACTTCACCAACGATACGTGCTGACTTCTTAAATGGTTTGTCTGATGTCATACCTAGATCATTCATTGCATATAAGATACGACGGTGTACAGGCTTTAATCCATCACGAACATCAGGTAGAGCACGTGATACGATTACGCTCATGGCATAGTCAAGAAACGATGTTTTCATTTCTTGGCTTATATTTATTTCCTTAATACTTGAATTTTGACTTTCAGACATATGAAAAGCCTCCCTTATCAGGGGTAGAAATAAATCAAGTTCTATTTTACCCATTAAATTTTATAAGTAAAAAGGGCAGGATAGAAAGAAATGCCCAAAGCACCTTGAAATAACCTCACCAACTACCAACTTGTGTCAACTCTTGCACATCTGTGCTTATGAAGACTCCGTCAAAGAAGCATCTTTTGCTTTTGTAGCTAGTTGAAGTTTCTTTTGTTTCTATGCGCTTGAGCATGAATACCTATTCTGCTTTCACCACTATCAAATGCGCCTTGGCGTATTTGCGCCCAGATTTTTTTGAGCATGCTCGAAAAACTTTCTCTAAAAAATCTGAAGCATCTGCCGGAGGCTTTACCTTTATTCAGCCGGAGTTTGAACCCCGACTGAATCGTATGGTTTTATTGCATTCATCCTACCACTTAGTGTAGTGAGGGACTTCTGCTGAATAAAAGTTAAATATCTAAGTTCTTAACGTATTGTGCATTTTCCTCTATGAAATTACGTCTTGGCTCTACTTTATCTCCCATGAGCATTTCGAACGTTTCATCTGCATCAATTGCATCCTGCATCTTCACTTGAAGCATAGTTCTGTTTTGAGGATCCATTGTCGTTTCCCAAAGCTGCTCAGGGTTCATCTCTCCAAGACCTTTGTAACGCTGAATATTAGGCTTTGGATTGCTTGGCATCTCGCTTAAATACTTTTCTAATTCTCGATCGTTATACGCGTATTCAATTCGTTTACCTTGTTGAATCTTGTATAAAGGTGGTTGTGCAATATACACATAGCCGTGTTCAATAATTTGACGCATATAACGATAAAAGAAGGTCAATAATAAAGTCCGTATATGTGCACCATCGACATCGGCATCTGTCATAATTACGACTTTATGGTAACGAGCCTTTGTTATGTCAAAGTCTTCACCAATTCCCGTTCCCATAGCGGTAATCATAGAACGAACTTCGTTGTTAGATAAGATACGATCAAGTCTTGCTTTTTCTACATTGAGAATCTTTCCACGAAGCGGTAGGATAGCTTGGAAATGTCGATCACGACCTTGCTTTGCTGATCCACCCGCTGAATCTCCCTCAACGATGTAAAGTTCGCTTATGGATGGGTCCTTTGACGAACAGTCCGCAAGTTTACCCGGTAAGCTAGAAACCTCTAACGCACTTTTACGTCTTGTTAGTTCACGGGCTTTTTTCGCAGCCATTCTTGCTCTAGCAGCCATTGTTCCTTTTTCAACAATTTTTCGTGCAACAGATGGGTTTTCTAGTAAAAATGCTTCAAATTTCTCTGAAAATACAGATTCAGTAATTGTTCTTGCTTCACTATTACCAAGCTTTGTTTTTGTTTGGCCTTCAAATTGTGGGTCAGGATGCTTAACTGAGATAATTGCCGTTAAACCTTCACGAACATCGTCACCAGTTAAATTTGCATCAGCATCTTTAAATATATTACTTTTTCGTGCATAGTCATTAATAATACGTGTTAGGGCAGTTTTGAACCCTGATTCATGTGTACCGCCTTCATACGTGTGAATATTATTCGCAAAGGAATATATATTACTAGTATAGCTGTCGTTATATTGAAGGGCGATTTCAACGGATATTCCTTCTTTTTCTCCTTCAACATATACTGGCTCTTCATGAATCACTTCTTTTGTACGGTTTAAATGCTCAACGTACGATTTAATACCACCTTCATAGTGGTATTCCTTACGTTTTTTACCCTCTTCACGCTTGTCTTCAATTGTAATTTTTACACCCTTTGTAAGGAATGCAAGTTCACGAAGACGATTTGCTAGTGTGTCAAAATCGTATTCAAGTGTTTCTGTAAAAATTTCACCATCAGGCTTAAAATGAGTTATCGTACCAGTATGATCGGTTTCTCCGACAACCTTTAAGTCTGCAACAGGGACTCCGCGTTCAAATGCTATATAATGGATTTTTCCATCACGGTGTACATAAACCTCTAAATTAGTAGATAAGGCGTTAACTACAGAAGCACCAACACCATGTAATCCACCTGAAACCTTGTAACCACCACCGTCAAACTTTCCACCAGCATGGAGTACTGTCATAATTACTTCAACTGCAGGTCTTCCCATTTTTTCATGAATCCCAACTGGAATTCCCCGTCCATTATCTTGTACCGTAATACTGTTATCTTGTTCAATCGATACATTAATTTCTGTACAATAACCAGCTAATGCTTCGTCGATACTATTATCAACGATTTCCCATACTAGATGGTGTAATCCTTTTCCACTGGTAGAACCAATGTACATACCCGGTCGCTTTCTAACAGCCTCTAAACCTTCTAAAACCTGTATTTGACTCTCATCATATGATTGTTGTTCAAGCTCTTTTTCTTCCATTGCCACCTATATCACCTACACTTTATTTTAACCAACAAAATTAAGATTTTCATGTATTAAATGTGCCTTGGCGTATTTGCGCCCAGATTATATCGGACTTTTCGATAAATGTCCTTTGAAAATCTAAGGAATCCGCCGGAGGCTTTAACTTTATTTAGAAAGAATTTAAATCCCGCTGCATGGTTTACTTTTGTCATTAATCCGAACACCTACAGATGTGGGGACTTCTACTGAATAAAGTTAAATAGTACTTTCTTCTAATGTTGCTTCTAGTTCCGAAACAAGTTGCGCACGTCTTTTTAATGTACTAGAGGATAAAGGTGAAAAATAAACTTTATCAACCGTGACAACAACAGATTTTGTATTACCATTCGCTAATTCTACAATTCTGCCTTTTTGCTTATCTAAAAACTCATTTACAATTGAGGATGATTTCAATAATTGCCGATCTAGTATTGTAACCACATCTGATGTACGAACAATCACATTATCTCCTAAATGTATGAACAAACTTCATCACCTCATTTAAGCTTAGTTATCACTCCTGCAGATACCTCAAAAGTAGCTGCCTGCTTTAACGTATCATGATTAATGCCTTCAACGCTTGTTGTAGTAACAAAAGTTTGAACCTTACCTTGGATTGTATTTAATAAATGTGACTGTCGAAAATCGTCTAATTCTGAAAGAACGTCATCTAATAATAGAATCGGGTATTCGCCGATTTCTGAATGTATTAATTCGATCTCTGCTAGTTTAAGCGAAAGGGCTGTAGTGCGCTGCTGTCCTTGTGAACCAAAGGTTTGAACATCCTTGTCATTCACAAAAAAAGCAAGATCATCTCGGTGTGGACCTGCTAATGTGACACCCCTCTCTATTTCCCTTTCTCTTATTTTAGCAAACTTTTCATCATATACATCTATCATTTTCGACAACTCGGTTGTTTCTAATACCTCGATTGAGGGTTTATATTCAATACGAAGTACTTCTAATCCTCGACTAATTCCATGATGAATTGGCTCTGCCCATGATTGTAGGAGAGCAAGGAATTCATAGCGTTTTTTTACAATTTTTGTCGCTGCATGAATCAATTGAGTTGTTAATACATCGAGCATTGTTCGATCAGTTTGTTTCTTTAATTGAAGCTGCTTTAGATAATGGTTTCGTTGGTGAAGTATTTTTTGATATTGACTTAAATCATGTAAATATACAGCTGAAACCTGACCGATTTCCATATCAATAAAACGTCTTCTAACTTGTGGGCTTCCTTTCACAAGATTTAAATCCTCTGGCGCAAACATCACAACATTCATACTACCAACATACTGACTTAATTTTTGCTGTTCTATATGGTTACTTTTTGCCTTTTTCCCTTTTTTAGAGATAACCAGCTGTAATGATAAAGGGCCGTTCCGTTTTTGAACCCTACCTTCTATTTTAGCATATTCTTCTTCCCAACGAATCAAATCTTTATCATTTGATGTTCGATGAGATTTTGCCATAGCCAAAACATAGATTGATTCCATTACATTTGTCTTTCCTTGTGCGTTCTCGCCTAAAATAACATTTACTTTATCTTCAAAATAAATGGTTAAATCCTTATAGTTTCGATAATTTGTTAGCTTTATTTCTTCAATGAACAAAATGGCTTCACCCACTTAAATAAATGCTCTAGTCGCACCTGCCTATGAGTGCTAGCATCAATGTTTGCAAAGAAGGGTGCATATATACCCTAGCAAGACGGATAACTAGATCAAATGCAGGTTGCGACTGAAGCTAGACATTTGAGACAACAAACGTACCGATGCCAGGAATATCTACTACATCATCATTCACTAATTTCTTTCCACGGCGATTTTCTGGTTCTCCATTTACATAAATCTCATGTTCACTTACAAACCATTTTGCCATTCCACCTGTCTGGATTACATCAGCAAGTTTTAGAAATTGTCCTAATGTAATGTATTCAGTTGATATTTCGACTTTTTGTGCCATTGTTTCGCCTTCTTTCTTTTATTTTACTAAAGAAAACTCGGATAGAAAAGAAAACTACTAGGTTTTGTCACCTAGTAGTTAAAGCATTCTTTTATGGAGGAACGTATTAATACGTACGAACCGGAAGTATTAAATGTAAAACTGTTTCATCGTTAAGAACTTTTATCGTAAATGGTCTCATTGCTCCAGTAAAGCTAACTTTAATTTCAGAACCTTCAATTGCTTTTAGAGCATCCATCATATATTTTGCACTAAAAGAAATTTTTAATTCTTCACCTTCAACAGTTTGGCTTTGAATTTCTTCAATTACCTTACCGATTTCAGGAGAATTTGAGGAAATTTCGACAACACCTTCTGGTAAAGTAGTAAATTTCACCACATTATTACTTGCTTCTCTTGCTAATAAGGAAGCACGATCAATTGCTTGTAAAAATTCTTTTGTTGCTAAAACAACCTCTGTCTTACTTTCTGTAGGAATGAGTCTAGATGTATCTGGATAATTACCGTCTAATAAACGTGAAAAGAATAATAAGTGCTTGGTTTTAAATAAAACTTGGTTTTCTGTAATAACGATATCAACAAGATCATTTGTGTCATCTAATATTTTACTAAGTTCATTTAAGCTCTTTCCTGGAATAACTGCGTTATAGGAACGAGTATTTTCTGTTTCAATTCGAGCAGTTCTCATAGCAAGCCTATGGCTATCTGTTGCAATACAATTTAGCTCATTATTTTCAACCTTCCAATTCACACCTGTTAAAATTGGGCGTGTTTCAGAAGTTGAAACTGCAAAAACAGTTTGACGAATCATATTTTTTAATAAGTCTGCAGGAATTTTAAATACATTATTTTCTTCAATTTGTGGTAAGTGCGGATATTCATCTGCATCCAAGCCATTTAGGTTAAATTCAGCTTTACCTGAGCGAATAACTGTCAATAGATTAGGGTGAACCTCAATTTCTACTGTATCTTTAGGTAATTTTTTTACAATTTCACTAAAGAAACGTGCTTGTAGAACAATGCTACCAGGTTGTTTAATTTCAACAATTTCATCGCCAGCTTCTTCGGTAGGGATAAAAGATTCAATTGAAATATCTGAGTCACTACCTGTTAATGTTACACCTTCAGAAGAAGCTACAATTTTTATACCAGTTAAAATAGGAATCGTTGTTCTTGAAGATACTGCTTTCATTACATCTTGAACACTCTGTACAAGATATTCTCTTTGAATGATAAATTTCATCAAAAATCCTCCTAAAAAATAGTCTATTTTTGACTTCATGCGAATATAGTAGTAATTTATTTATTTTTTTTATAAAAAAATCGTAGAAGTAATAGTAGGCCCTGTTAGTATGTGGATAACTCCTGCTAATGCAAAGGAAAACAGTCTATCCACATGTGGACAGACTGTGTGTAACAACGAAGAAGTTATTCACAGTATTCACCGCTAAAAAAACTTGTCCAAAATGAAAAGCTATCTCTAAAGATAGATTAACCTTTTAATTGTGTATTAATTTCATTTATTTGTTTTTGTAATTGTGTGTCCGTCTGAAGTAGAGTTGAGATTTTTTCATGTGCATGAATAACGGTTGTATGGTCACGACCACCAAATTCCTCCCCGATTTTCGGAAGAGAGGCATCCGTTAATTCACGTGAAAGATACATGGCAATTTGACGTGGAAAAGCAATGGATTTCGTTCTTTTTTTCGCCTTAAAATCTTCAAGTTTAATATTAAAATGCTGCCCAACCACTTTTTGAATTTCAAAGATCGTAATAACTTTTGGCCTAGAGCTAGGTATAATATCCTTCAAAGCCTCAGCTGCTAAATCTGCATTAATATCTTTATTAATCAATGAAGAATACGCAACAATTCGGATGAGTGCTCCCTCAAGCTCACGAATATTCGTGTTGATTTGATTTGCAATATACAGCATAACTTCATTTGGGATGTCCAATCCTTCAGCTTTTGCTTTTTTTCGTAAGATTGCAATCCTTGTTTCTAGATCAGGCGGAGTAATATCCGTAATAAGTCCCCATTCAAAACGTGAACGAAGTCTATCTTCTAACGTCGGTATTTCTTTTGGAGGACGGTCACTAGATATAACAATTTGCTTACTTTCTTCATGTAATGTATTAAATGTGTGGAAAAATTCCTCCTGAGTTGATTCTTTTCCAGCCAGGAACTGAATATCATCTATTAGAAGCACGTCTACATTTCGATATTTATTGCGAAATTCAACTGCTTTATTATCACGAATCGAGTTAATAAATTCATTTGTAAATTTCTCAGAAGATAAATATACGACTTTTGCATTTGGATTATGATCCTGTACATAGTGGCCAATTGAGTGCATTAAATGGGTTTTGCCTAGTCCTACACCACCATAAATAAATAGTGGATTGTATGCTTTTGCTGGTGCTTCAGCAACTGCTAAAGAGGCAGCATGAGCAAAACGGTTTCCAGATCCAATAACAAAAGTATCAAACGTGTATTTCTGATTTAGCATATTTTGAGAGTTTTCAGCTGGTTCGTCATGTTTAGTAGATTTTTTCTCTGGTGTTTTCATTTCAAATTCTTCTTCAAGTTGATTTTGAGGAATAACAAATTTGATTCCGAGCTCTGCCCCTGTCAAATCATAGATGGTTTCTGCAATCAGGTGCATATATCTTGATTCAAGCCAATCTCTAGCAAATTCATTTGGAGCAGTGATGATGAGCGTGTCATTTTGTAGTGCGTGTGCCTTTGTTGATTTCAACCATGTTTCAAAACTAGGCTTACTTAGCTTTTTCTCGATTTCTTTAAGCGCCTTTGCCCATAAATCAGCAATGTTCTCCAATAATCTCCCTCCTTTTCCTAAGATAAATTTTTATAAATGTATAATTATGAGCTCTCATACAGTTGTATATAAGAAAATGAATACAAACTAATATTTATACAATGTGAATAAATATATAATATAGTAGAAAAACAACTTTTCGACATAATCCACTGTTTGTGGACAAGTCACCATTCACATTGTGAAAAAAACTGTCCACAGAATATCCACAATCTGTGGATAAAGGAAAATTGTTGATAAGTTATAACGAAGTGAAAACAAAAATATAATATCAAATAATCACTAGATAATCAATGGTTTTTACAAACTTATCCACAATATCTATACCTTGTGGAAAATAATTATCCACAACACAAGATGATGTGTAAAAGTTGTCGATAAGTGTTGTGGATTATAAAATTTGTCGAAAAAAGTTGTCCACAAGAAGGAAAGGTTGGGCCGCTTGCCCAAAAACAAGAAAATTTAATGGTTCGACAATGAGGCGCTTTCTGCCTCTTCCGGAGAAACTAAAAATTTATCGAGTTTCATGATGCTGGAGCTGTGGAATGAAGAAAAGAGGAAGTTACGTCCGTGAAATGACAGGTTTTTAGGATCTAGCATGAGGTGTTATTACTTTTGCAGTAAGAACTAAAAATTTATCGAGTTTGTAACAGCTGGATCTGGACAAGCAGAAAAAGGTACGAATAGAGTGACTTTTCTGATTCAGTAGAAGATCAGTAAAAGTTTCAAGAGTAAGATTAAATTGAAAAGCAGAAATACAGTATTAATAAAGTATGGAAAAACTAACTATTTTTATCAGATGGAGTGACCAGAGGATATTAGATTTTAGTCACAAGGACTTGAGTAGTTAGTGTTAGAGTAATATGTAGAAAATAGAAACCTGTGTATATGAATTTGGGTAAGTTAGCGTTACTAGACAAATAAAAATTACCAATTCAATAAAACCGGGATGTACGGCGAATTATAAATTTGAAAATTGGGATGCGTGTAGAAATTCCGTTCATAATTTGTTACAATGCAATATTGTAACAGGAGAGTACGCTTTTAGGATCAGCTTAGGGTAAAGAACAACTATTTGATATCCTTAGTTTGTGTTCAATTGGTGTATGTTTAATTATCCAAAATATAGTATCTGAAATTAGGTTGAAATTTTTTGGGAAGTTAACTATAATTAGTTAGACTGTCTTTTGTAAATTGAGAGTAATTCCTCAGGGAGGTGTCATATAATGAAAAGAACGTATCAACCAAGCAAACGTAAACACAGTAAAGTTCACGGTTTCCGTAGCCGTATGAGCTCTAAAAACGGGCGTAAAGTTCTAGCTCGTCGTCGTAGAAAAGGAAGAAAAGTATTATCAGCATAGGCCACTGAAGCGTCAGTGGTCTTTTTTCTAATAAAGATTTATAAAGATTAATAAGGAAAAGGCGAAACTAGTATTTATTTCATTTACTAGATTTTTAATCGGGCAATCCGATGTAAAGCCTTTGTCCCTAAGCCCCACTAGTTGATCAGTTTTCTTCGTTGATTTTGGTAAGAAATATTTTAAATAGGTTTATTTCAATTTTTCTTATGACCATACTACTATTATGAAAGCGATTCATTACGACTACGTGATTGAGTAGGGAATAAGAAGTTGAAACGTTGTTTCGTAATACCGGGAGTTGTAGGAAATGAAAAAGGAATACCGTATTAAAAAAAATCAAGATTTTCAAACGGTCTTTCAATCGGGAAAGTCTTCTGCAAATAGGCAATTTGTTGTCTATGTGTTAGAAAGGGAAGGACAAGAGCATTTTAGAATTGGGTTATCTGTTAGTAAAAAGCTAGGTAATGCAGTTACTAGAAACCGAATTAAGAGACTGATAAGACAATTTTTTCTAGAGCATAAAACTCTGGTTCAAGAAAAGGACTATGTGGTAATTGCCAGAAAACCAGTAGTAGATATGGAGTATGAAGAAGTTAAAAAGAGCCTATTTCATGTATTAAAAGTAGCAAAAGTACTAAAAAAAGTACCTAAATAATATATTTTTTATATTGAAGAAAGATATTTTTATGTAAAAATGGTAGAATACAATTGGTACATATAGAATATGGTTAAAAATGTGCCGTTAAGCACTTAACAAAATTTTTTGCTCACGGATTTTTAGAACTAGGAGGAAAATTAGTTGAAGAGGCGAATATTACTAATAAGTATGCTAATTGGTATAGTCATGCTTATGTCTGGTTGTACAGAGGTAAATGAACCAATTACTGAGGAAAGTGAAGGGGTATGGAATAAATATTTTGTTTATCCATTATCTTGGTTAATTACATACTTTGCTGAACTTTTAGGAGAAAGTTATGGTTTAGCAATTATTGTTGTTACCTTACTTATTCGTTTTGTATTATTACCACTAATGATAAAGCAGACAAAAAGTTCAAAGGCTATGCAAGCTATTCAACCAGAGCTTCAAAAGCTTCGTGAAAAATATAGCTCAAAGGACCAAGCAACACAACAAAAGCTTCAACAAGAAACCATGCAGCTTTTCCAAAAACATGGTGTTAATCCTTTGGCTGGATGTTTTCCTTTATTAATTCAAATGCCAATTTTAATTGGTTTCTATCATGCGATTATGAGAACAAGAGAAATCGCTGAACATAACTTTTTATGGTTTGACTTAGGAGAAGCAGATCCATTTTATATTTTACCTCTAGTTGCAGGTGTAACAACTTTTATTCAACAAAAGATTACGATGATTGGTATGGAGAACAATCCTCAAATGACAATGATGCTTTGGTTAATGCCAATCATGATCGTTGTCTTTGCGATTTCGTTCCCAGCAGCACTATCCTTATACTGGGTTGTAGGTAATATCTTTATGATTGTTCAAACTCTATTAATTAAAGGTCCAGATCTTAAAGCAGCATCTGGAAATGCGGGAGGAGCCAAAAAGTGAAACAGGTAACTGCTACAGGGCAAACCGTCGATGAAGCAGTAGAATCAGCTTTAGCTCAACTTAACACAACAAGAGACCGCACAGAAATTAAGGTCATCGATGAGGGGAAAAAAGGTATATTTGGTATTTTTGGATCAAAACCGGCTGTTGTAAAAGTGACCGTTAAAATTGATCCAGTTGAAGAGGCGCAGAAATTCCTTGAGAATGTTGTTGCAACGATGGGGGTTTCAGCAAAACTAGATGTTCAAAGAAATGGTAGAAATGTAACATTTCAATTATCCGGTGAAAAAATTGCTGTTTTAATTGGAAAAAGAGGTCAAACTCTTAACTCGTTGCAATATTTAACGCAGTTAGTTGCAAACCGTTTTGCTGATCAATACGTAAATATTATGGTTGATGCAGAGAATTATCGGGGTAGACGTGAAGAAACTCTTATTCAATTAGCAGAACGACTTGCTGACAAAGCAATTCGTACAAGACAGGATGTTGCATTAGAACCAATGCCATCTTATGAACGTAAGGTTATTCATACAGCATTAGTCAATCATCCAAAAGTAAAAACAACTTCAAGTGGTGTTGATCCTAATCGTCATATTGTAATATCACCAGCAAAATAATAGTTGAGAAATCCTAGGCTTACATGCCTGGGATTTTTTTTGTTTAAAGGATAAGAAAAAGTATAAAACTTTGAACATAGATTTCGATGTATAGCTCAAGTACCTAGCCATTTTTCACCCTGAATGAGCTGCTGCGTTCAACTTGCGAATTAGCTGCTTTTAAGTAGCGTGAGGTCAAAAACGTGCAGCAATGAAAAGTCAAAAAGCGACTTTTTGGCCATAGAACATTTGCTTGTCGGACTTACACAGGATGAGCTGACGTTGACGTTCGCCACAAGCGTAGCAGTTTTTAGTTGACGTTACTTTTAAGGTGCTAGCATCCTTTTCTTATTTTTCAAGAAGGTTGGTTGATATAGGTTTACTTTGAGTAGAAGTAGTTTAAATTTATCAACAAAATGTCCGTTAAGTTCTTATGATTGTTATTCACATGTGGATAAGATAAAATGGGGATAGTTTGTTGGGAAAACTATGTTTTGTTATCCTTGTGGATAAATAGGGAATAATAATAAAAATATTATTTTTGAGATATACACATGTTTATGTTTTAAATAGGCATAGAAAGTACGTGTATTTAGAAGAGGTGAAGGTATGGAGTTTGATACAATAGCTGCTATCTCAACTCCAATGGGAGAAGGAGCCATTGCAATTGTAAGATTAAGCGGGGAAGAAGCAGTTGAGATTGCTAGCAGGATATATAAAGGGAAGAATTTACGTGAAGTCCCATCACATACGATACATTACGGGCATATAATTGATCCCGATACAAAAGAAGTAGTAGAGGAAGTAATGGTCACTGTTATGAGAGGACCAAAAACGTTCACAAGGGAAGATGTAATTGAGATAAACTGTCATGGAGGATTAGTATCAGTTAATCGAGTATTACAGTTAGTAATAACAAACGGTGCAAGGTTAGCAGAACCTGGTGAGTTTACGAAGCGTGCTTTCCTAAATGGGCGTATTGACTTATCTCAAGCTGAAGCAGTAATGGACTTAATACGTGCCAAGACAGACCGTGCCATGAATGTCGCAATTGGACAGATGGAGGGAAGATTGTCTACATTAATCAATCGTTTACGTCAGGAGTTGCTAGAGACGCTAGCACATATTGAAGTAAATATTGATTATCCAGAGTATGATGATGTGGAAGAAATGACACATCGAGTACTGATAGAAAAAGCTACAGCTGTTCGTGATGAAATTAATAAGCTGTTAGATACCTCTTCTCAAGGAAAAATCTTGCGAGAAGGTCTTTCAACAGTTATCATAGGTAGACCGAATGTAGGTAAATCCTCATTATTAAATAGTCTTGTTCATGAAAATAAGGCCATTGTTACTGATATACCTGGTACAACTCGAGATGTTATCGAAGAATATGTGAATGTAAAAGGTGTTCCTTTACGTCTTGTAGATACTGCAGGTATTAGAGAAACAGAAGATCTTGTAGAACGTATTGGAGTGGAACGTTCCAGAGAGGTTCTAAAAAAAGCTGACCTTATTTTACTGGTCCTTAATTTTTCTGAAGATGTAACGGAAGAAGATGAACGTTTATTTGAAGCTGTTATCGGTATGGATATGATTGTAATTATCAACAAAACCGATTTACCACAAAAAATTAATATGGAAAGAGTAAAAGAGCTTGCTGGGAATTCTCCAATTGTGACAACTTCACTCCTTGAAGAAAAAGGTGTCGACGACTTAGAGAATGCTATTTCTTCACTCTTTTTTACGGGTGCTCTTGAGGCAAGTGATTTAACATATGTATCAAATTCACGCCACATTGCACTGTTAACACAAGCGAAACGAACAATAGAGGATGCTATTTCAGGTATTGAATCAGATTTGCCAATTGATATGGTTCAAATTGATCTAACACGTACGTGGGAGTTACTAGGCGAAATAATTGGGGATGCGGTACACGAAAGCTTAATTAATCAGCTTTTTTCACAATTTTGCTTAGGAAAATAACATAGAAAATGAAAGGGAGGTAACTCGTTTGAGCTATGATGCGGGTTTTTATGATGTAATTGTCATAGGTGCAGGTCATGCGGGCTGTGAGGCAGGATTAGCTTCAGCACGTCAAGGCGCAAAAACACTTATGATTACAATAAATTTAGATATGGTTGCATTTATGCCATGTAATCCTTCTGTAGGAGGTCCTGCTAAAGGTATTGTCGTACGGGAAATTGATGCATTAGGTGGGGAAATGGCAAGAAATATTGATAAGACTCATATCCAAATGAGAATGCTTAATACTGGTAAGGGTCCAGCTGTACGAGCGCTTCGTGCACAAGCAGATAAATACTCTTATCAGCATGAAATGAAAATGACGTTGGAAAATGAGAAAAATTTAACTCTCGTTCAAGGAATGGTTGAGCGTTTACTTGTAGAAGACGGTGTATGTAAAGGTGTTGTTACAAAAACAGGTGCTGAATATCGTGCAACAACAGTTGTTATTACAACAGGTACTTTTTTACGTGGGGAAATAATTTTAGGAGAACTGAAATATTCAAGTGGTCCAAACAATCAACAACCTTCTATTAAGTTATCTGAGCACCTTGAAGAATTAGGGCTTGAATTAGTTCGTTTTAAGACTGGTACACCACCACGTGTAAATAGTCATACAATCGATTACAGTAAAACGGAGATTCAACCGGGAGATGAAACACCAAGAGCCTTCTCATATGAAACGACTAAATTCATTACTGACCAACTCCCTTGTTGGTTAACATATACGAGTCAAGATACTCATCAAATTATTGATGCAAATTTACATCGTTCACCAATGTATTCTGGGATGATTAAAGGTACTGGTCCAAGATATTGTCCTTCTATTGAAGACAAGGTTGTACGATTCAATGACAAACCAAGGCATCAAATTTTCCTTGAACCAGAAGGAAGAAATACTCAAGAGGTCTATGTCCAAGGCCTTTCAACAAGTCTTCCTGAGGATGTTCAGCATAAATTACTAGCATCTATACCAGGACTTGAAAATGCACAGATGATGAGACCAGGGTATGCAATTGAATATGATGCGATAGTACCTACTCAACTTTGGCCAACTCTAGAAACGAAAAAGATAAAAAACCTTTATTCTGCTGGACAGATAAATGGAACTTCTGGGTATGAAGAGGCAGCAGGACAAGGTATTATGGCTGGGATTAATGCGGGTAGACGTGCTCTAGGGAAAGAAGAGGTTGTTTTAAGTCGTTCTGACGCTTATATTGGGGTTCTCATTGATGATTTAGTAACAAAGGGGACAAATGAGCCTTATCGTTTGTTAACATCACGTGCTGAATATCGTTTATTACTTCGTCATGATAATGCTGACTTACGCTTAACTGAGATTGGCCATGATTTAGGTTTAATTTCTGAAGAACGTTATCAAGCATTTTTATCGAAAAAAGCAGCAATTGAACAGGAGAAGGAACGGTTAAACACTGTTCGAATTAAACCTACAAAAGAAGTCCAAGAGTTAATTCTATCAGTAGGTGGAAGTGAGCTAAAAGATGGAATTTTAGCGAGTGATTTATTAAAACGACCAGAGATGACGTACGAACACATTAGGCAAATTGCTCCTAGTGATGTAGAAATAGATGTAGATGTTGCGGAACAAGTAGAAATTCAAGTTAAGTACGAAGGATATATTCAAAAGTCACTACAGCAAGTAGAAAAACTGAAGAGGATGGAAGATAAAAAGATTCCAGAAAACATCGATTATGATGCTATTTCAGGAATTGCAAACGAAGCAAAACAGAAATTGAAGGAAGTAAGACCTTTATCTGTTGCCCAGGCTTCAAGGATTTCCGGTGTAAATCCTGCTGACATTTCAATTTTACTTGTATATTTAGAACAAGGAAAAATTGCAAGGGTTAATTAATTTACCTTTATTAAGCTAAAATCCCCACTTCTATAAGTGGTTGGAGGAATGCAATTAAGGTATACAATTTAATGTGTTCCAAACCGTACTGAATAAGGGTAATGCCTCCGGCGAGCCTTTCGATTTACAATTGAAGTTTTTCGAGCTTGCTCGAAAAAGGAGCATTTGATTTTATAAGAAGGGAATTCTGTATGGATACTTCACTATTTATAAGTATGTTGGAGGAGAAAGGGATTACTCTTTCTCCTGTACAACTACAGCAATTTGAAACATATTACAAACTATTAGTAGAATGGAATGAAAAAATGAACCTCACTGCTATTACAGAAAAGCCTGAGGTTTATTTAAAGCATTTTTTTGATTCTATTTCTGCAGCGTTTTATTATGATTTTTCTACAATACAGACTGTTTGTGATGTTGGAGCGGGTGCTGGATTTCCAAGTATCCCGTTAAAGATTTGTTTTCCACATTTACATGTCTCCATTGTTGATTCGTTGCAAAAGCGAATAACCTTTTTGAATGAGCTTTCGAAGGAATTAGGTCTTGAAAATGTAACCTTTTATCATGATCGCGCAGAAACCTTCGGGCAAACACAAGATATTAGAGAATCATATGATATCGTAATGGCAAGAGCTGTAGCAAGATTGTCTGTCCTGAGTGAGCTTTGTCTACCACTTGTAAAGGTAAATGGTACATTTATTGCAATGAAGGCTGCTTCTGTAAAAGAAGAGTTAGAGGATGCCCGAAAGGCAATACATACTCTAGGCGGGAAAGTGAAGGAAGTACATCACTTTTTACTACCTATTGAAAATAGTGAGCGAAATATAGTCATTATCGACAAACTAAAACAAACACCAAAGAAATACCCACGAAAACCAGGCACACCAAATCGTACTCCAATAAAGTAGGATGGGATTCCCAAGAATACCTAAATAATCGGTATTACAAGGCTAATCGTTTTTAATAACCTGTGGTGTGAATATTTTATAGTTTTGCAAGGACAGTCATGATACCTCGAACAACGAAGAAATGCAGAGAAAGAACACCCTGAATATGAAGGTGGTACTCTGCTTTTTTTATATTGTGGCAATGTATGAATTACTGCGGGTAATTGTACAGGGTACCCAGTGATTTTTGTAAGTAGTCCTTTTTATTATACAGGGAAACCTCACTAATTTAGTACTCTACTAATCTGAAACAAATAGTAGAAAGATAGTAAGATTTTTGTAAAATCCATGGTATAATAGAAGGAATGAAAGACCAAATAGAGAATTTGTAATAGTGGGAGTTCCTAAGGGGTGGTGTAATTATGAAGCATCCATTTTCACGTTTATTTGGTATCAGTGAAAAAGATGACAATCAGCTAATGAATAAAGAACAGGTGATAGACACTCATATAGAAGAACAAGTAGAGGATGAAGAGGTACACCTGAATGAAGAGGTAAGACAGATCCCGATTTATGAAATTGTTCCGAATCGTTATCAGCCACGTACAGTTTTTGCTGAAAATAAGATTAAGGAACTGGCGTTAACCATACGTACTCATGGGATTATTCAACCTATCGTGGTAAGACAATTTGCTGAGAATCAGTATGAAATCATTGCGGGTGAGCGCAGATGGAGAGCGGTTCAATCACTAGGTTGGGATACAATCCCTGCAATTATAAAAGAGTTTAATGATGCGGAGACAGCATCAGTTGCACTTATAGAGAATTTACAGCGTGAAGAGCTATCAGCTATTGAAGAGGCAATTGCATATGCCAAATTATTAGAACTACATAATTTAACGCAAGAAGCATTGGCGCAAAGGCTTGGAAAAGGGCAGTCGACCATTGCAAATAAGCTTCGTCTACTTAAACTTCCTGAAGAGGTTCAAGCGGCTCTACTACAAAAAAAGCTAACAGAACGACATGCTCGTGCTCTTATTCCTTTAAAAAATCCTGAAAGACAAATAAAATTAATGCAGGATATCATTGAAAAGGATTTGAATGTAAAGCAAACTGAGGATCGTGTTGTAAAGATGCTAGAGTTGGAGAGAGAATTAAAAAAGCCAAAGCCTAAGTTTAAGGCCTTTAGTAGGGACATGAGAATCGCAATGAATACTATCCGCCAATCATTAACTATGGTTCAAGAAAGTGGAGTTTCTTTAAATACAGAAGAAGAAGAATTCGAAGATTTTTACCAGTTTACAATTAAAATACCTAAAAATAAATCATAAATATTACTTCCTCATCAACTATGTTGGTGAGGATATTTTTTTAAAAGGATAATAAACTATAAAATTATGAATATGTTTTCAATGTCCCACTGCAGCGCCTTCTCCCTCGAGGTCCAAAACCGTTGCAATGAAAAATTAAAGAACGATTTCCTTGTAACAGAAAATTTGCTTGTCGGCCTTGAATAGGATAAGGGATGCTACGGCAGCATAATTATCTCACGAATAAAAAATGATACGCATTTTCGAGGAAATGCTGAAGTCAAATGGGGGATCTTAGTTGACGTTCCTATTCCAAGGAGCTTGTGCATATCTTACGCTACTAATCGACTATTTTTAGGGAGTAAACGATATGTATTTTACTTGTGGACAGGCTTTTGTAATCAAAATGTTTCACGTGAAACATTTTTTGTGGTGTTTTTATAAAAAAAAGATAAAACCTATCATTCTTTCATGATAGAATAGTAAAAGTGATAGAAAACAAGTTTCACTCGCTCGTTTACATAATTTATCGTTTTGAACAGGTAAAATGAGTGATAGTTTAATTGAAAGTAGGTGACATCGTGGGGAAAATCATCTCAATTGCAAACCAAAAAGGTGGAGTAGGAAAAACAACTACTTCTGTAAACCTTAGCGCTTGCTTAGCTTATGTGGGTAAACGAGTATTACTCGTTGATATTGATCCTCAAGGAAATGCAACAAGCGGCTGTGGCATTGAAAAAGCAAATGTTGATGAGTGTATTTATGATGTACTTGTTGAAGATGTTGCTGCAAAGGATGTTACAGTACCAACAGCAGTAGAAAATTTATATATGATTCCAGCAACCATACAATTAGCTGGTGCAGAGATCGAATTAGTTCCAACTATTTCTCGCGAAGTCCGTTTAAAGAGGGCTTTAGAAGAGGTAAAGGATGAATACGATTATATAATTATTGATTGTCCTCCTTCACTCGGATTATTAACTTTAAATGCCCTTACTGCCTCTGATACAGTAATCATTCCAGTTCAATGCGAATACTACGCACTTGAAGGGTTAAGCCAATTATTAAACACAATCCGCCTTGTACAGAAACACTTAAATAAAGATCTTATGATCGATGGAGTACTGTTAACAATGCTTGATGCAAGAACCAATCTAGGTATCCAAGTCATTGATGAGGTTAAAAAGTATTTTCAGGATAAAGTGTACAAAGCAATCATTCCAAGAAATATTCGTTTAAGTGAAGCACCAAGTCATGGGGAGCCAATTATTATTTATGATCCAAAATCAAGAGGTGCAGAAGTATACTTAGATTTAGCAAAGGAAGTGATTGCGAATGGCTAAAGGGTTAGGTAAAGGTATTAATGCTTTGTTTACAACCATGGAAGTTGGTAAAGAAGAGGTTGTACAAGAAATTAAAATTAAGGATTTACGACCAAATCCATATCAGCCTAGAAAAACATTTGAGCCGGAGGCAATTTCTGAATTAAAGGAATCTATTCTTACTCATGGCATTTTGCAGCCCCTAATAGTAAGGAAAAGTATTAAAGGTTTTGAAATAGTGGCTGGAGAAAGACGTTTTCGAGCTGCAAAAGAGGCGAAGTTAAATACTGTTCCTGTTGTTGTTCGTGACTTATCAGAACAACAAATGATGGAATTAGCTCTATTAGAAAACTTACAGCGCGAGGATCTGACTCCAATTGAAGAGGCGTTTGCTTACCAATCCTTACTCGATCACTTAAAAATTACGCAAGAACAACTGGCAAAACGGTTAGGGAAGAGTAGGCCGCATATCGCGAACCACCTTCGACTCTTATCACTTCCTAAGCATGTTCAACTTTTAATCTCAGAAGGTAAATTATCTATGGGCCATGGGAGAACTCTTTTAGGATTGAAGAAGAAGGAAAAATTAAATGCGATTGTAGAGAAGGTTATTGTTGAGCAGCTTAATGTACGCCAACTTGAAGCCTTAATCAATCAAATTAATCAAAATGTTCCACGTGAAACAACTAAGCCAAAGAAAGAAAAGGATATTTTTATTAAAGAACAGGAGACTTTTCTCCGTGAACGTTTTGGTACTTCCGTTACCATTAAGCAAAATAAGAAAAAAGGTAAAATTGAAATTGAGTTCTTCTCTAATGAGGATTTGGAGAGAATACTTGAATTACTTGAAGCGCCAAGCATCTCATAATAAGAATTGTCTATGAAACTTCTGCATGCATATATTTTGAAGTGTTTTATCAAAATATGTCGTTGCAGTAGTTTTTTCTTATATAAAATGCCACCAATCTTACATTTTAAAAATGGGTAATGAGTAGTTTTATATCTAAAGGTGGTTCTTCTTGTTTGAAAAGGAGCTGCGTTCAAATAGATACATTATTATATAGACTAGGGGAAATGAAAAAGTGGTTCTATTAGGAACAATAGTGAATGGAGTATGTATTCTTGTAGGCACCTTGATTGGCAAAATGCTACATAGAATTCCAGAAAAAATTAAATCAACCGTTATGGCTGGTATTGGACTTGCTGTTAGTTTATTAGGTATTCAAATGGGTTTAAAGAGTGAACAATTTTTAATTGTTATTTTCAGCCTAGTCTTTGGAGCAATTCTTGGTGAATGGTGGGGGTTAGAAGATAAGCTAAATTCTCTTGGTAAATGGATTGAAAAAAAGGTAGGTCCATCATCTGGCGAAGGAACGATTGCGAAGGGATTTGTTACAGCAACACTTATTTTTGTCATTGGTGCAATGGCTATTATTGGTGCACTAGATAGCGGTTTGCGTCAGGATCATCAGGTTTTATATACGAAGTCTATAATAGATGGTTTTACTAGTCTGATATTAGCAACCACGTTAGGAATTGGTGTGTTGTTCTCCGCCATTCCCGTTATGATCTATCAAGGCTCAATTGCATTATTCGCTACTCAGATTGAAAGAGTGGTACCGCAAGGATTGATGGACTCGTTTATTGTCGAAATGACAGGAACAGGGGGAGTTATGATTTTAGCTATAGGGCTAAATTTATTAGGTTTAACGACCATACGCGTAGCGAATCTTCTACCAGGTATACTTGTAACTGCCATTCTAGTATCAGGTGTTTACTATTGGAATCATATATTATTTTTTGCGCAAGGGCTATTATAAGTTACTATTATAAAAGGCATCCGACAATATCGGATGCCTTTTATGTTGTGCGCCCGGCATGGGTGCAGTCTATAGGGTGAAAGTCCCGAGCCATGAAGGCAGTAGTAGTGGTTAGCTTAA
>JBLKRX010000052.1:0-25261 GCA_047608075.1 Ferdinandcohnia humi | reverse complement strand
CTTAACCAAATCTTATTTCATGAATGTGTGAATGTTATCTAGTTTTGAAGGAATGAACCCTTCAAATAGTCTAGTGACGATGGCGAAGAGGTCACACCCGTTCCCATACCGAACACGGAAGTTAAGCTCTTCTGCGCCGATGGTAGTTGGGGCATTGCCCCTGTGAGAGTAGGACGTCGCTAGGCTATACAACTTATATAATATTATCGCGGGGTGGAGCAACGAGCGTTGCATCATCGAAATACCGCGAGTTGTCCCGACGGATGTAGCATCTTGATTAAGCATGCAGAGGAAGGGACAGTCATATGCAAATTATGCGCATGACAAAAATAATATACTTTCTTATTATCGCGGGGTGGAGCAGTCTGGTAGCTCGTCGGGCTCATAACCCGAAGGTCGCAGGTTCAAATCCTGTCCCCGCAACCAAAAAAAACAGTTGACTAACGGATGAAGTTATAGTAATATAATGAATGTTGGTAATCTATTAATATAATTATATGGTCCCGTGGTGTAGCGACGAGCAAAACATCGTCGAATAAGCTACGAGTTGTCCCGACGGATATAGCTCCTTGAATAGGCTAGTAGAGGAAGGGACAGTTACATGCAGAATATGCGCATTGATAGAATTTTTTCATAATATGGTCCCGTGGTGTAGCGGTTAACATGCCTGCCTGTCACGCAGGAGATCGCCGGTTCGATCCCGGTCGGGACCGCCATATATAACTAAGAACACGAAACATTGAGGTTTCGTTTTTTTTATATCAATTTTTGAAGATTTTGGCGAAATAAGGTAAACTTAATAAATGAATGATCATCCTTAGGAGATATCCTAAGGATTTTTTTAACTATTGTTTGAATCGTATTTTCTACATACTGATTCTCTTTGATATTTTGAATCCTACTAGGAGTGAATATGTTGGCTTTACACGATGAGTTTGCCTTTATTGAACAAATCAAACCTACTAGTGCCTTTCAATCGGGTCTTATTACGGGAATTGGTGATGATGCAGCCCTTGTAAGACCAAAGATAGACATGGAACAAATCATTTGTTTGGATACAATGGTTGAGGGTGTCCATTTTACGTTAGACACCATGACTCCTTTACAAATTGGATATAAGGCGTTGGCTGTAAATCTTAGTGATATTGCTGCAATGGGGGGGATTCCTACCTATTACCTAGTTTCCATTGCCATCCCACCAGGATGGAGCGAACAGGATTTGTTATCTATCTACGAAGGAATGGAAATGCTAGCAAATAAGTATCAAATCGATTTAATTGGAGGAGACACTGTATCAATTTCCGACTCTTTAGTAATTACCGTTACTGTTTTAGGTGAGGTTGAGAAGGGGAAGCATTTACTTCGAAGCCGTGCAACCCCAGGTGATATTGTATTTGTTACAGGATTCCTTGGTGATTCGGCTGCGGGACTAGAATTATTATTACAGCATGGTAAGGACCATTCCTTTACAGATTTTGAAGAAGTACTTGTTACAAAGCATCAGTTTCCTGAGCCACGAGTAGAGGTAGGAAGACTATTAGCAGCTTTTGAAAGAGTATCATTAAATGATGTAAGTGATGGTTTAGCAAGTGAGTTGAATGAAATTGCGAAGGCAAGTCAGGTTGTTATAACCTTTGATCAAGACGATGTCCCTCTTAGTGAACAAATAAAAATACATAATAATGAAAAATCCTTGGAATATGCCTTATACGGTGGAGAGGATTTTGAATTGGTGGGAACCGTCCCTGCTTCAGATTGGAATTCCATAAAGCAGAAGTGTGTGGCAGCAGGGGTAATCATTAGGAAAATAGGTACTGTGTCTAGTGGTGATCCAGCTGTTTTTCTACAAAGTAGTGGTTCCTTACAGAAGATTGATAGGAAGGGATATAATCATTTTTCAAAATAGGGTGAGATAATGGTAAATTATGAACTAGTTACAAATACACCAGAGGAGACGTTTCATTTTTCAAATAGGCTAGCTGAAAGACTTCAGCCAGGTGACGTTCTTACACTTGAGGGTGATCTTGGTGCTGGTAAGACCACGTTTACAAAGGGACTTGCAAAAGGGCTGGGGATAACGAGAACGGTGAACAGTCCCACTTTTACAATTATAAAAGAGTATCAAGGGCGCTTGCCTCTTTATCATATGGATGTATACCGGTTAGAAAACAGTGAGGAAGATTTAGGGTTTGATGAGTATTTTGATGGTGAAGGTGTAACTGTAGTGGAATGGGCACATTTAATTAAGGAACAGCTTCCAAAAAATCGACTTATTATCAGTATTAAGCATATAGGTGATACAATGAGAAAAATTACTGTTCAGCCACTGGGAGAAAGGTATGAACAATTATGTGAGGAGTTATTTAGCTAATGAAAGTTTTATCAATTGATACATCTAACTATGTGTTAGGAATAGCAATCACTGATGGTGATAAGGTTGTAGGGGAGTTCATTACAAATCTTCCAAAAAACCATTCAGTACGTGCAATGCCTGCCATTGAACAGCTACTAACAGAATGTGGAATGAAACCAAATGATGTAGAAAAGATTGTAGTTGCGAAGGGTCCAGGTTCATATACGGGAGTTAGAATCGGGGTAACGATTGCAAAAACATTAGCATGGTCTCTTCAAATTCCATTAGTTGGCGTATCTAGTTTAGAGGTAGTAGCAGCTAATGGGCGTTATTTTAACGGATGTCTTGTCCCAATTTTTGATGCACGAAGGGGTCAAGTGTACACTGGACTTTATAAGTATGAGGAACAAAAACTAGTATGTGTGGAAGTAGATCAAATTGTTCTACTGGCAGATTGGTTATCCGAACTTAAGAGAAAAGAAACCCCAGTTTTATTCATCGGCAATGATGTAACCATTCATGAAGAAAAAATAAAAACAGAATTAGCTGACTTAGCATATGTTGCACCATATACAGATTGGAATCCAAGACCAAGCGAACTTGCAATGCTAGGTATGAATAAAGAGCCAGAGGACGTTCATTCCTTTGTACCAAATTATATTCGTCTTGCAGAAGCAGAGGCAAATTGGCTCGGTAAAAGGCAGGGGTAGAGGATAGTATGGAGGATATAATGACAGAACAAGTGTTGTTTCGTTTTATGACTAGAGAAGATATTGATGATGTGATGAAGGTTGAGACATCGTCATTTACTGTTCCTTGGAAACGCGAGGCTTTTTATAATGAACTCGTCCATAACCAATTTGCAAAGTATATCGTCATGACGGAGAAGGAGCGAGTAATAGGGTATTGTGGCATGTGGCTTATTCTTGATGAGGCACATATCACGAATATTGCAGTATTACCGGAGTATAGAGGAAAAAAACTTGGGGAAGCCTTGCTTATGCAAGCCAAGCTTTTAGCTATACAACATCGTGCATCAACAATGACTTTAGAGGTACGAGTATCAAATCATGTAGCACAATCTTTATATCGGAAACTAGGGTTTCAACCTGGTGGAATACGGAAAAATTACTATACAGATAATCAAGAGGATGCGTTAGTAATGTGGGTGAATTTAAATGAATAATGATCAAATAATCATGGGGATTGAAACAAGCTGTGATGAAACTGCTGTCGCGGTTGTAAAAAATGGCAGAGAGATCCTTTCAAATGTGGTAGCTTCCCAAATAGAAAGTCATAAGCGATTTGGAGGAGTAGTTCCAGAAATCGCATCAAGGCACCATGTAGAAGAAATAACAATTGTATTGGAAGAGGCAATGAAACAGGCTAAGGTTACATTTCAAGATATTGATGCCATTGCTGTTACGGAGGGTCCAGGACTAGTCGGTGCTTTATTAATTGGGGTTAATGCAGCAAAGGCAGTTGCGTTTGCGCATAATATACCACTCTTAGGGGTTCATCATATAGCAGGACATATTTATGCAAATCGTTTACTAGAAGAACTTGAATTTCCGTTACTAGCATTAGTTGTTTCAGGTGGACATACGGAGCTTGTATATATGGAGGAGCATGGGTCCTTTAAAGTGATTGGAGAAACAAGGGACGATGCTGCAGGTGAGGCTTACGACAAGGTAGCTAGGACGCTTAATCTTCCCTATCCAGGTGGACCACATATTGATCGTTTGGCTCATGAAGGTTCCCCAACCATCAATTTACCAAGGGCTTGGCTTGAGGAAGATTCATATGATTTTAGCTTTAGTGGATTAAAATCAGCTGTGATAAATACGCTTCATAATGCAGAGCAGCGTGGGGAAACAATTGACCCGAAAGATCTTGCGGCTAGCTTTCAAGAAAGCGTAATAGATGTATTGGTGACAAAGACAGTAAAAGCAGCCAAGAAATATCAAGTTAAACAGGTATTATTGGCAGGTGGAGTTGCTGCCAACAAAGGATTACGTACGGCATTAGAGGAAGGGTTCTCAGATGTAGAAGGGATGAAGCTGATTATCCCACCGTTATCTCTCTGTACTGATAATGCTGCAATGATTGCAGCTGTAGGAAGTGTTTTATATGAAAAAGGGAAGCGGGCATCATTCGCTTTAAACGCGAATCCTGGCCTAGATATTGAACAAGGTTTATTAAAGTAGTTATAAAGTCCTTTTCTTTTGAAAAGGCTTTTTTTGTTGATAAAATATCCACAAAATCACAGGTTCTGTGGAAAAGTTACTAGGAGTATTTATATACTAACAATATGATTGTGGACATTTTTTGTGGGTAAGTAGGTGTTGTTTTGTGGATAATGTGGATAAAACGGTGCATAACTATAAAAACTGTGGAAAAGAAGATAGAAAAATGTGTATGATTTTTTAAAAAATCCCCATCTCAATTTGTTGAGATGGGGATAACTGGTTTTCGTTACTTGTAAGGTAGGAGTAAAGGTCTACAGGAAGTAGAAGTTGTATAGTCAATTCGGTAGCATTGGTTACATTATCTTCCGTTACTTTTTACATAAAGATGGTAATTAACTACTAACCTCGTGAAGAGTTTCCCACTCCTCCATTAATGCTTCTAGCCTTGACGTGTTTTTTTCGTTTTCTTCATTTATCCTTTGAACTTCTTCATGGTTTTGATAAACCTCTGGGTCACAAAGAAGTTGTTCATTTTCTTCAATTTTTTCTTCAAGTGAGGCTATTTCTAGTTCAATCTCTTCAATTCTTCGCTTTCGCTGCCGCTCTAGCTTCTTCAACTCTTTATCCTGTTCATAAGTTGTTTTCTCTTGAACAATTGTTTTTGTAGTATGGCTCTTTTCTGCGTTTTCTAGTTTAGCAAGCTCGTCCATTTCGTGCTTTTTTTCAAGATAGTAATCATAATCTCCGAGGTATTCTGTTAACCCGTCTGTGGATAACTCAAAAATTTTCGTAGCAATTCGGTTAATAAAATAACGGTCATGCGAAACAAACAAAATCGTACCAGGATAATCAACTAGGGCATTTTCTAATACCTCTTTGCTATCTAGATCCAAATGGTTGGTAGGCTCGTCTAGGATAAGAAAGTTTGATTTTTCCATCATAAGCTTAGCTAAAGCAAGTCTTGCCTTTTCTCCACCACTTAAAGTAGAGACTGTTTTTAGTACATCATCACCAGAGAATAAAAAATTTCCTAATACTGTACGAATTTCCTTTTCTGGCTTAAGGGGATAATCATCCCATAACTCATTTAACACACGTTTATTGGAAGTAAGGTTTGCCTGCTGTTGATCATAGTATCCAACGGTAACATGTGAACCGAAGCGAAACTGTCCATCAACATGATCAAGTTTATCTATAATCGCCTTTAGTAAGGTTGACTTACCAATACCATTAGGTCCTACAAGAGCAATACTATCTTCTCTGTAGATTGAAAAGTTAACATTCTTAATGATTGGTTTATCTTTTTCATAGGCGACTGTAATGTCCTTGGCACTTAACACATCGTTTCCACTTTGTCTTTCAATATCAAATCGAAACGAAGCTGACTTTTCATCGCCTAAAGGTTTGTCAATTAGCTCCATTCTGTCGAGCTGTTTTCTTCTACTTTGGGCACGCTTTGTAGTAGAAGCCCTTACTAGGTTCTTAGCAATAAAGTCTTTCAATTTTTCGATTTCATCCTGTTGCTTTTCGTATTTTTTAAGCTCAAGTTCATAGTTCTCCGCTTTTAATTTTAAATAATTGCTATAGTTACCAACATATCTTGTACTTGTTGTTCTTGATATTTCATATACTTGAGTTACCACTTTATCAAGGAAATACCGATCATGTGATACGATAAGAAGTGCACCAGGGTAACCTTGTAGGTATTGTTCAAGCCAAGTTAGGGTACTGATATCAAGATGGTTGGTAGGCTCGTCCAGGATGAGTAAGTCTGGTTTGGATAGTAAAAGCTTACATAACGCTAATCTTGTCTTTTGCCCACCACTTAATGTAGAAATGGGTGTTTGATAATCAAATTCGGAAAAGTTAAAGCCATGTAGAATGGAACGTATATCTGCCTCGTATTGATAACCGCCTTGCTCCTTAAAATCGTTCTGTACCTGATCATATTCCTTTAATAGTCTTTGATAGATAGTTTGATTCTCAAAAACACTTGGGTCGCCCATTCTTACTTCCAGTTTCCGTAGATCCTGTTCAAGATTTCGGAGGGGGGCAAAAACAGTAAGCATTTCCTCCCAAATCGTTAGACTCGATTCTAGCCCCGTATCTTGTGCTAAATAGTCAATGGTGACACTTTTCGGTTTAATGATTTCCCCACTATCAAAAGACATATGCCCAGCAATAATTTTTAGTAGGGTGGATTTACCTGCACCGTTTCTACCGACAAGTGCAATTCTATCTCTTGATTGTACTTCTAGTTTTATATTCGATAAAATAAGCTCAGCAGCAAAATACTTTTTGAGCTGATTTACTTGTAATAAAATCATGTGAATTCACCTCTTGTTTCCTATAAATAGTGTAGCTTATAACATCTAACTAGAGCAACATGCAATGACATTGTTCACACAAGTTCATAAGACAGATGTGATAAAATAGTGTATAGTTTTATTGGAGGGTTTGCTAATGTCATCATTCACTCATTTTAATGAGCAAGGTCGTGCCAAAATGGTCGATATAACAGATAAATCGGATACAATCCGTACAGCAATTGCGAAATCAAGTGTAACTGTAAACAAGAAAATATACGAGCAAATTATTAATAATGGGAATAGCAAAGGGGATGTACTTGCTGTATCCCAAGTGGCCGGTATCATGGCTGCCAAGAAAACATCAGATATAATCCCCATGTGTCATCCTCTATCATTAAGAGGGGTTGATATTTCGTTTGGTTGGGACTTACGAAACGAAGAGCATAAACTCGAAATTACCGTATCTGTCAAAACCAAAGGAAGTACTGGAGTCGAAATGGAAGCTCTTACAGCTGCTTCCGTTTGTGCATTAACAGTTTATGATATGTGTAAGGCAGTAGATAAGGGTATGGTAATAGGACCTACTTATCTTGCAGAGAAGACAGGTGGAAAGAACGGAGATTTTAAACGAGAATTAATTTAACTTTATTCAGTAGAAATACCACACTGCTAAAAGTGATAGGTTGAATGCAATAAAGGTATACAATTCAGTGGGTTTAAAAACTATTGAATAAAGTTAAAGCCCCTGGCGGATGCCTCAGATTTTTCAATGGAAGTTTTTCCCGCATTAACTGGCACTAAGCCCCAAGGGGCAACTGCCACTAAATGCCCGATTGGCCCAACTATCAATCAGCCAACTGATTGAAGTTTCGTTTTATCGCACAAGTTCGAAAAAATCTGGGAATAACGCCAAGGCGCATTTGATTTTAGTTCTCACAATAGGCGAGGGATGTTAGGTGAATCTTGATCAATCAAAAATACCACAAGCAACAGCTAAAAGATTACCACTCTATTATCGATTTATTAAAAACTTGCATGCATCTGGAAAGCAAAGGGTATCATCAGCTGAATTAAGTGAGGCCGTGAAAGTTGATTCAGCGACAATCCGTCGTGATTTTTCCTATTTTGGTGCATTGGGAAAAAAAGGGTATGGCTATAACGTAAATTATCTATTATCCTTCTTTAGTAAGACACTGGACCAGGATGAGTTAACGAAAGTAACTCTAATTGGTGTTGGGAATTTAGGAACTGCTTTCTTACATTATAATTTTTCAAAAAATAATAATACAAAAATTGAGCTTGCGTTTGATGTGGATTATAATAAGGTAGGCTCAACTGTAGGTGGTGTACAGGTCTATCATTTAGATGACTTGGAAGAAAAATTACCTGATGATGTATCTGTGGCTATTCTAACTGTACCAGTTGGGGCAGCACAGCCAATTACAGATCGCTTAGTAAGTAAAGGGATTAAGGGTATCTTAAACTTTACACCCGCAAGAATTCATGTGCCCGACCACATTAGGGTTCATCATATTGATTTAGCCGTTGAGCTTCAAGCACTTGTTTATTTTCTAAAGCATTATTCTGGTGAGGAATAGAAGGTTAGGGTCAAATGAAGGAGGTGACTTTCAGTGGGAAGTCTAGGGTTTGGTAGTATTCTATTAATTGTTTTTGCTGCATTATTAATCTTTGGACCTAAGAAATTACCTGAGCTTGGAAAAGCGGCTGGTAATACATTGCGTGAATTCAAAAATGCAACAAAAGGTCTAGCAGATGACGAAGATGATGATAAAAAGAAAGATTCTCAAGATGTGAAGTAATGATAGGATGAGTCACATGAACGAAAAACAAATGTCTGTCTACGATCATATAGGGGAATTGCGGAAACGACTGATTTATGTAGTCGTTTTCTTCTTCATTGCTGCACTTGGTAGCTTTTTTCTAGCAGAACCTCTTATTATTTATTTACAAAATGCAGAAGAAGCAAAAGAGCTGACAATGAATGCATTCCGTATGACTGATCCAATTAAGATATATATGCAAGTAGCGTTTATTATTGCATTTATTATTTCATCACCTTTCTTACTCTATCAGCTTTGGGCATTTATTAGTCCTGGCTTATATGAGAAGGAACGAAAGGTAACTTTGAGTTATATCCCGATATCTGTCGGTTTATTTTTACTTGGTCTTGCCTTTTCATATTTTATCCTCTTTCCATTTGTGGTTAATTTTATGGGAAGACTAGCGGGACGACTTGATATTAATCAGGTAATTGGAATTAACGAGTATTTTCAATTTTTACTACAGCTTACTCTACCATTTGGTTTTTTATTTCAATTACCTGTAATAATCATGTTTTTAACAAGGTTGGGGATTGTAACTCCAATGTTTCTTTCACAAATACGTAAATATGCCTATTTTGTTTTGTTAGTAATTGGAGGTTTAATTACACCTCCGGAGTTGCTTTCTCACCTAATGGTAACTGTTCCATTATTCGGCTTGTACGAAATAAGTATTCTTGTGTCGAAAAGCGCCTATCGGAAAGTTTTAAAGGCAGAAATGCTAGCAGTGAATGAAATGAAATAGAGTATACAAAAATAACCTCCAATGTGCGGAGGTTATTTTTTTGTCATTTTTTTTATTTTACTGTGTAAAGAAAACATTCGGATTGCAACTCCGAAATCAAAGGTTGCGACGAGTGCTAATAAAATAGTGGAGAAATTCCACACGGTTTCAGTTGCACTTCCTATTGCAATATAGGTAAATAGAATACCCATAAGTGTATAAATAATGCCCATCACAAAGGGAGATGTTCTTCGCATAAATTAAAAGCCTCCAATGAACGTCTGTTGTAGCTTCTCGGCTTCCTTCATGATCCTTTCTATATCATCTGCAAAAATTGTTTGAACAACAACAACGAACGTGTTCATCGTAACATGTGCAAATATTGGTACGATAATTCGTTTCGTTTTTACATAAAGGAACGCAAAGGTAAAGCCCATTGCTGTATAAATTAGAATATGTGTAAAATCCATATGAACCACTGCAAAAATTAGTGAACTAACGAGTGCTGAAATGAAAAAGTTAAATTTCTTATATAATGCTCCAAAAATAATTTGTCGAAAAATGACTTCTTCAAGTATTGGACCAACGACAGACACAACAATTATGAGTAATGGTAATGTTTTTACGAGGGCCATAATTTCTTGGGTATTTTGTGAGCCGGCTTCAATGCCGAAAAGATGAATCTCAATATTTGCTGCAATCACTTGTGAGGTCATTGCCATAAAAATCCCTGCAATAGCCCATCCAAAAGCCTCCCCTTTTGAAGAACGCTCCAGATTTTGATGTCTATCTTTAATATCTTGTCGTAATAGAAAAAGAACAATTGGAAGTGCTGCAACAAAACTGAAAACTGTCCAATAGGATATTATCGTATTTTGTGCTGTTTCCGGGTCAAGACCCTCTCCGACTCCCATAAAAAATAAGAGTGGGATACCGAGTATTCCAGAGAACTGCATAAGTATATAGGTTAATATGACATACCAATAGCGTGCTTTCACTGTTAGTCTCCTTTATAAAAAGTTTAAGTAGAGAATAATTACTTTATAAGTATGCAAGGGATAATGGATGAACGTAAATATGTATTACATGGTTTGTATTGTATCATATATTCACAACTAACCATTAGTATTATGCAAAAGCTAATTTTCAACGAAGGTAATAAATATTTTCAAGAATAGGGTTTAAATTTTCTATGAAAAACATAGGCTAGATAGGTAGGACAATTATTGAATACATAGGAATACCAATCTTTTTAAAAATTTTACATTCAAATACTTGCAAAAAAAATAGAGATTATTTAATATAATAATTGTGTTAGCACTCAAGGGGTTTGAGTGCTAATAAAAATCAAATATTAATAAAAAATTATTTGAGGAGGTTGTTTCACTTGTTAAAACCATTAGGTGATCGCGTTGTTATTGAACTAGTTGAATCAGAGGAAAAAACTGCAAGCGGGATTGTATTACCAGATTCTGCGAAGGAAAAGCCTCAAGAAGGTAAAGTAGTTGCTGTTGGTACAGGTCGTGTACTAGATAGCGGTGAAAAAGTTGCTTTAGAGGTTGCTGTTGGTGATCGCATTATCTTCTCAAAATATGCTGGTACTGAAGTTAAATACGAAGGTACTGAATACTTAGTTTTACGTGAAAGTGACATTTTAGCTATTGTAGGTTAATAGCAAAACAATATCATACATTTTTTAAGAATATCTTTTGAGGAGGTCTTTATAAATGGCTAAAGAAATTAAATTTAGTGAAGATGCACGTCGCGCAATGCTACGTGGTGTTGATGCATTAGCAAATGCTGTAAAAGTAACTCTTGGACCAAAGGGACGTAACGTGGTTCTTGAGAAAAAATTCGGTTCACCTTTAATTACGAATGACGGTGTAACAATTGCAAAAGAAATCGAATTAGAAGATGCATTCGAAAATATGGGTGCTAAGCTTGTAGCTGAAGTAGCAAGCAAAACAAATGATGTTGCTGGTGACGGTACTACTACTGCAACTGTTCTTGCACAAGCTATGATCCGTGAAGGTTTAAAAAACGTAACAGCTGGTGCTAACCCAATGGTTATCCGTAAAGGTATTGAAAAAGCTGTAGCTGTAGCTGTTGAAGAATTAAAAACAATCTCTAAGCCAATTGAAGGCAAAGAGTCTATCGCTCAGGTTGCTGCAATTTCTGCTGCTGACGAGGAAGTTGGTCAACTAATTGCAGAAGCTATGGAACGCGTTGGTAACGACGGTGTTATCACGATTGAAGAATCTAAAGGCTTCTCTACTGAACTTGAAGTAGTTGAAGGTATGCAATTCGACCGTGGATATGCATCTCCATATATGGTAACTGATTCTGACAAAATGGAAGCAGTATTAGATAATCCATATGTTTTAATTACTGACAAAAAGATTTCTAGCATTCAAGAAATCCTACCAGTATTAGAGCAAGTAGTTCAACAAGGCAAGCCATTATTACTAATTGCTGAAGACGTTGAAGGTGAAGCTCTTGCAACTCTAGTAGTTAACAAGCTTCGTGGAACATTCAATGCAGTAGCTGTAAAAGCTCCTGGATTTGGTGACCGTCGTAAAGCAATGCTAGAAGATATCGCAATCTTAACTGGTGGTACAGTAATCACTGAAGATTTAGGTCTAGATCTTAAATCTGCAGACATTACTTCATTAGGTCGCGCTTCTAAGATTGTTGTAACAAAAGAAAATACTACTATCGTTGAAGGTGCTGGCGAGTCTGATAAAATTGCAGCACGTGTTAACAACATCCGTGTACAAATGGAAGAAACTACTTCTGAATTTGACAAAGAAAAATTACAAGAGCGCCTAGCTAAATTAGCGGGTGGAGTAGCAGTAATCAAAGTTGGTGCTGCTACTGAAACTGAACTAAAAGAGCGCAAACTACGTATCGAAGATGCTCTAAACTCAACTCGCGCTGCAGTTGAAGAAGGTATCGTTTCTGGTGGTGGTACAGCACTTGTGAACGTATATAACAAAGTGGCTGAACTACAATTAGAAGGTGACGAAGCTACAGGTGTGAAGATTGTTCTTCGTGCACTAGAAGAGCCAGTACGTCAAATCGCTCACAACGCTGGTTTAGAAGGATCTGTTGTTGTTGAACGCTTGAAAAATGAAGAACTTGGTGTTGGCTTCAACGCAGCAACTGGCGTATGGGTAAACATGTTCGAAGCTGGTATCGTTGACCCAACTAAGGTTACTCGTTCAGCACTTCAAAACGCAGCATCTGTTTCAGCTATGTTCTTAACAACTGAAGCAGTTGTAGCTGATATTCCAGAAGAAAAAGGTGCAGGTATGCCAGACATGGGTGGCATGGGCGGAATGGGCGGCATGATGTAATAAGCCGCTTCACCCCTTGATATATAAGGGTTTTCTTTAAGATGAAAGTGATACGCTAATATTGAGGATATAAAAGGAAGCTTCTCATGAGTTGAATAAACTTGTGGAAAGCTTCCTTTTTCATTTCTTGTGTTATGTGTAGGGACACATTTTTCGTAATCTGACATCGGTTTGACCAAGTCTATCCATGATTTGTTCAAGTGAGACACCAGCCTCTGCAAGTAGTGAAGGAATTATTTATCCCAATAATAATACAGTGAAACTTCAGTTGGTCACACCAAAACGAAAAAATCCAGATGAAAGGTTGTGGTAGATGAAGAGGTTATTAAACTATATAGAAATTGAGTAGCAAAAAGTAATACGTCGCCAATGATAAGTAATTTTCCGAATGATCTTTTATTGAAAGTGAACTCATCCAATTTCGAGCTAGAAAGACTGATAAATAGAAAAAGATTACTCGACCCATTGCTTATCAATATGTTTGAATAAAAATTCCCAATCTTGACCCTATGTACCCATTTGTTCATCAATAAACTCTTCGTGATTGTCAGTTGCATTTGAAGCAATTGTTACTCCTTACGCTTCCTTCCCTCCTTTTCAATTTAATTTTTTCTAGTATCCTTCAATAGTTAACTTACTAAATATAGGGCTGAGGGCTTAGTAAATTATTAGGCTCATGCAGGTTTGCCCAAAAACTACCATTTTGTATGATTACTTTAATAAGTTCAATAATCATTCGGGCCAAGTATTCTTAGAAACAAGTAGTAAGAATCAATTAATTTTAAAAAAGATGGAAATTATTCTCTGAAGAATTGACAAAGATTCATAGTGACAAGGATAAAACGAAAAATTTATTGCTGTAGGAAGGAGAAAAATAATGTTTTTGAAAATGGTAAAGAATGATTTCATCAGGAACAAAATTGTAACGATGACAGTATTTGTATTTATCACAATGGCCGTTATTTTGGCAGCCAGTGCCATTAATAACATTGCCAATCTGATTCAGGGGATGTCAGATTTTCAGGAAAGTGCAGTACCAGCTGACATTACGGTGATGCATGCAGGAGAATATGACCAGGCAGAAATTGACCAATTTACAGAACAATACCGTGACCATATAGCGATGCAGGAAACGATGGTTCTTCAGAATATTGATGGAAGCAATATTCATTTTGGTCAAAATCAAACGATGGCTGGAACTATACAGGATATTTCATTTGTGGTACAGAATAAGAAATTTGATTTTATATTGGATCTGGATAATGAAAAGCTGGATATAAAGGAAGGTTTCGTAGCTGTTCCCATCTATTTTATGGAACAACATGACTTAAAAATAGGCGATACGATTACAGTGAAAAGCGGAGGGTATGAGAAAGAGTTTGTCATTTCAGATTATGCAAGAGATTTTGAGATGAACTCTTCCCTTACTTCTTCGAAACGGTTTGTGATAAATCAGGATGACTATGATGAAATGTTTAAAATGCAGGCTGGGGACTTGGAATATATGATCGAATTCAAGCTGAATGAAATCGGGGCTTCTGCTACTGTTCAGACTGTCTATAAAGAAGCAGGTCTTCCGGCAAACGGTCCTATATTGGAAGGTAAGATATTTACGATGTTTAATGCCATTTCGGATATGGTAGTTGCGATTGTCATTATATTTATAAGTTTTCTGCTTATTGTGATTGCTTCGCTCTGTATCAGACTTACATTTCTGGCAACTATTGATGAAGATATTAGAGAAATCGGTGTTATGAAAGCAATGGGGATATCCAAAAAAGATATAAAAAAGGTCTATCTTAACAAATACAGAGTCATCTCAGTAGCTGCCGGTATTATCGGTTATCTGCTTGCCTTTGCAGTGGTAAATCTGTTAAACGGTAATATGAGACTTTACATATCTTCCGATTTATCAGGAAGCTTAAAATATATACAATCGCTTATAGCTCCATTACTTGTATATTTCATGATTGTGATGTACTGCAAGCAAGTACTGAAAAGAATCGATAAGATTTCCGCTGTGGAAGCTTTGCGTTCAGATATCATGGAGCGCGAAAAGAACCGAAAATACAGTTTCCCGTTGCTAAAGAACAAATTCCTCAGCACTAATATTTACATGGGGCTGAGGGATGTATGGAAACGATTCAAGTTATACAGGCTGCTGTTTGTTATTTTTATCGTATGTACGTTTATTGTCATACTCCCTGTAAATATCTATAACACCATAAATTCACCTGTATTTTCCACATATATGGGAATAGGGAAACATGACATGAGAATCGATCTTCGAAGAACCGATAGTATTACAGAAGATTTTATAAAACTACAGGAAGAGTTGAAAAATGATAATGATATAGACAAGTTTGCACCTTACATCACTAGTTCCTACCAGGTCAAAAACGCAGAAGGTTCCTGGAACAATATTAATATTGAAATCGGAGATTTTTCCGTATTTCCATTAAAATTTCTAGAAGGCAGAGCACCGGAGGGTGAAGGAGAAATCTCACTTTCCTTTGCCAATGCCACAAAAGACGGATTAAACAAGAAGGTAGGAGATGAAGTAACCGTCAGGGTTGGCGGGGAAGAACAGACTTTAACAGTTACGGGTATTTATCAGGATATTACAAATGGGGGAAAAACAGCAAAGGCGCATACGAGTCTTGGGGTAAATGATGAGGCCGTTCTTTGGTATATTGTGGGTATGGATTTGGCTGAAGGTGTTGATATTCGTGAGAAAATGGACTACTATCAGAATGCTTATAGCACGGCGCAGGTAAATGATATCAAAGAATATACGCAGCAGACGCTTGGAAATATCATAGGTCAGATGGGTACCGTAGTGATAGGCGGAATCTCAATCGCGATCATCATAGCTGTATTAATCACGGCATTATTCCTTCGAATGTTATTATCAAAGGATATGTCTCAGATTGCCATCATGCGAAGTGTGGGATTAACTTTAAAGCAAATTAGTCATCAATATATGGCAGGAACTTTGATGGTACTGATATTGGGAATCAAAATTGGAGTTCTGGTTGCGAATTTTCTAGGAGAATTTCTTGTAAGTATGGCCATGTCCTCTATGGGAGCGGCAAAAATTGAATTTGTTCATATTATATGGCAGACCTGGCTGCTTTGTCCGTTAGCGCTGATTATAGCCGTTGGATTGACAATATTTATGTCCTGTAAGGTAGCCGTAAAAGATGATTTATCTGTCGTTTTAAGAAGTTAACAGTATTGAAAGGCACGGGCAGAAGGCATTTTCTGCTGATATGGAAGAAATCCCCTGCGTATAGACATTAACTGTTTTTCTGAAAAAGCATTCAAGGACCCTCTGAGGAAATAGACTTGATATTAATATTTGGCATGGGAGGAATATAGGTGACCAATATAATAGAAGCAAGAAGTATGACCAAAAAAGTAGAATTAGGAAAAGATAATGAGCTTCATATCTTAAAGGATGTAAACTTGGAGATAGAAGAAGGTGAATTCGTATCGGTCATGGGGCCATCCGGAAGCGGGAAATCAACACTGCTATATAATATAAGTGGTATGGATAGAATTACAACTGGTAGTGTGAAGTTTAAAGGCCGTGAAATCGGCAGTCTAAAAGAAGAAGAATTGGCGAAGATTCGACTGGAAAAAATGGGATTTATCTTTCAGGATATTAATCTATTAAAGAATCTATCCATAATTGACAATGTTATGTTTCCTGCACTTGTATCAACAGATGCGGATAAAAATGTAGTAAATCAAAAAGCAAAAAAACTGATGAAAATGACAGGAATTGAAAAGCTTGCAGATCATAATATCACTCAAGGCTCTGGTGGACAGCTGCAGAGAGTAGGCATCTGCAGAGCATTGATAAATGATCCGGATATCATATTTGGAGACGAACCGACCGGAGCACTAGATTCCAAATCGACAGAAGAGATTATGTCAATTCTTGCAGAGATTAATAAAAATGGGACAACGGTAATGCTCGTTACGCATGATGTAAAGGTGGCAGCAAAAACTGAAAGAATACTGTTTATGGTAGATGGAAATATTGTTTCACAGAAGAAAATGTGTAAATACGATGCACAGCAAGACGATATTAAGAAAAGAGAAGAAAGCATTATGAAATGGTTAATGGAAAATGGGTTATAATTTTTCATTGGCATTTGCATAAAGTTCTTATGGGGAATTTATTAGGTAAGTTCTAAAGGAAAAGTTCTTAAGAATATTTGTAAGGAAAGACACGCTAACATTTTGCTAACGCAATCCTATAAAAAACGGTAAATCCCCGTTTAAGATGTCACAGCCAAGAAATCCAAAACGGTGATTTACCGCACTTTTTGCACCTCTCATTAAGGAAATTACACACTTTCAAATTACGAGCTGCATGATGTAATATGCCGCTTTTTATCCCTTGATATAGAAGGGCTTTTGAATAAGATGTGATTGTAAGGCTAACATTGAGGAAAATTAACGGAGGCTTCCCATGAGTTCAGTGAACTTGTGGGAGGCCTCTTTTTTAGTTTATTGTGATATGCAGATTTTAGGTGTTGGTTAAAACATTAGTTGGTTACTGAAGTGGAGGTCTAGACTTGTCAATCACCTTACTTATATCAAACAAATCTTCCAGTCTTTCTGGAAACTGCAGCATAGCCTGACCATCTAGTGGCCTTCTAGTCATTCTGATATACTCTTTTCCTACTTGCATCCAAGGACTTTTATATACACCAAAAAAATAATCAAATCCACTACTCTTTAAATATTGATATTTTTCACTATCATAAATATGTTGATCTTCAATATCGCTCCCAAAGGGGAAAATATAGAGATCCGTAGGTCCAATCAAAGATCCAACTTCCTCTTGCCACCTATTGGTATCATCTACGAGGAATGAATAATTATATAAGTTCATATCACGATGACCATAGCTATGTGAAGCAAATTCCCAGCCCCATTCCTTTAGTACTTTGATAACTTTCTCTACCGCTTCTTTATCCTGTTGGTAGGTTGGTGAGTTTTGATTTTGTGTTCTATAACCTAGAACACCTTCATACCCAGTTAAAGCTATAATTCCTCTTGCCCCTTTATAAGAAAAATCAGGGTGCTCTGCAATAAATGTTTCTAACACAGGGACTACATCATAATCTCCAAAAGAAGTTGTTCCATCATTAAGTACCATTTCATTAGTTGGTCGGCCATTCTCGTCAATAACAATCCTTGATGCAAAACCGTCCCCATCCATATATTTATAATAATTCACATCATCTTGAGATAGGACGAAAGGTTTTTTGTCTGGAGGAAGCATAATATCTCCGGGAACAAATCGTGTCGAACCATCTTCCAATGTTTCTTTTCTTACTACATCATGTATACTAACAAGCACATAGCCTGCATTGTACATTTGTGTCATCATATTTTTAAACTCAGAGATTGTTGTCATATAATAATTGTAACCATTTGAATCATAATCCCCATCAAAGGCTTTATGGGTGTCTGCAATTAGTGAATGAAAAAACACATGATTAATTTGATCAATGGAACTATAGGCACCAAATGGTACTAGACTATTTTTTTTATGTTGATAGTTTGCTAGTTTTTCAGTTATAGTATCATCTGTGCCAAATTGCTCCGTAAAAGCTTGAAGTAAGTTAATAGCTCCCTCAAAGTCATAACCTAATGCTAACGTATTTGCTTGTTTAATAACTAGATTTACTTTCTCTTCCCGCGCTTTTTCTTTGCTAAATGAATCCGTATTATCGATGGTATCCTCCTTAGTAGATTCCTCGATCGTATCGTCCACCTGTTTGCTTACTGAAGAATTGCTCTCATTATTCTTTAAACCTCTAGCCGATACATAAAAAATGAATACTGCTAACGCACAAATTGCAATGATATTAATGATTAAAATCTTTCTGACCCTTTTCTTTTTGTATCGTTGTAATCTTGACATCTCTTCCCCTCCCTAGTCATCTATTAATAATGAAATTGGGGTGCCATTATCACTCTTAGGAATTCAAAATCTTTTCCCATTAGTCACTGATCTTTTATTAATAATTAGACGTTTTTTGAACCCAATCTGTTTCTTTTCTCTTCTTTAATTTTTCATAATAAACCGAATAAATCCATTGGGAATGGAGGAGCATTTAGGGGCAGTAAAATTAATTGTATGTTTCCATTTTGTAGACATTTGATTCATTTTTTAAGTAAAGCCTTATTGAAAAATTATATTTTTCTTTTTAGAAATGCTGCGGATTAAATACTATCAACTCCTTCCTAATGATTTATAGATTAATAATCATTGCTTCAAAAGTATATGTATCCCAATATTGAGAAAAACTACTTTTGTCTCTATAGTTACGACAAAGTTAGTTTTTAACTTAATTGATACCGTTCTTTTTGTAATATACGATGTTAGAGAACAAATTTTTGAAGGAGAGAGAGTATATGGCTCAATCTAAATCTAATATAAAAGTAGCTGTCCAGAAGTTTGGGAACTTTCTTAGCTCTATGGTCATGCCCAACATTTCCGCTTTTATTGCTTGGGGTTTGATTACGGCTTTATTTATACCTACTGGTTTCATTCCAAATGAAAGCCTTGCCAAAATGGTCGGCCCAATGGTGACCTACTTATTACCTATCCTAATCGGGTATACAGGTGGTAAGCTGGTGCACGAGCAGCGCGGTGCCGTTGTTGGTGCAATAGCGACGATGGGGGTCATCGCGGGTGCGGATATTCCTATGTTCCTTGGGGCTATGGTGATCGGTCCGCTTGGCGGATGGGTTATTAAGAAATTCGACCAGATGACCGAAGGAAAAGTACGTGCCGGATTTGAAATGCTTGTAAACAACTTCTCTGCAGGGATTCTTGGGGCAATCATCGCGATTCTTGCTTTCTTAGGGGTTGGCCCTGCTGTTAGCGTGTTTACAAGCTGGCTTGTAGCAGGTGTTGACTGGCTAGTTGGAACTGGCTTGCTGCCATTGACAAGCATACTAATCGAACCAGCAAAAGTGTTGTTCCTTAATAATGCCATTAACCATGGCGTTCTTTCGCCAATTGGAATCGAACAGGTAAAAGATACAGGTAAGTCCATTTTGTTCCTGCTTGAAGCGAACCCTGGGCCAGGTATCGGTGTCTTACTTGCGTATATGTTCTTTGGTAAAGGAACTGCGAAGAAGTCTGCACCAGGTGCTGGAATCATTCACTTCTTTGGAGGTATTCACGAAATTTATTTCCCTTACATCCTAATGCGTCCAATGCTTTTCTTTGCCGTTATTCTTGGCGGGATGAGTGGCGTATTTACATTGGTTCTTTTAGGCGGCGGACTATTTGCTCCATCTTCACCAGGAAGTATCATTGCAATTACTGCGGTAACGCCTCACCATGCAGGTGCTTTCATTGCTAACTATGCAGCTGTACTAGTCGCTGCAGCTGTCTCCTTCATTGTCTCTTCCTTCATTTTAAAAACAGGAAAGCAGGGTGAAGAAGACATTGAAGCGGCAACTCAAAAAATGCAGCAAATGAAAGGTAAGAAAAGCTCTGTAGCAGGTGCAATCACTTCTAATCAAGGAGCAATGCCTGACAATGTAACGAAAATCATATTTGCTTGTGATGCTGGAATGGGGTCAAGTGCTATGGGTGCATCCCTGCTTCGTAAAAAGGTAAAAGAAGCTGGCATGAATATTTCTGTAACCAATACAGCAATTAGCAACCTACCTGCCGATGCACAAATTGTTATCACTCAGGAGGAACTGACTCCAAGAGCGCGCAATAAAGTGCCAAATGCATATCACATTTCTGTTGATAACTTCCTGTCAAGCCCAGAGTACGATAAGCTGATCAGCGAGTTGAAATTCCCTGCTAATTCACAACTTTATGAAATTGTGGATGATGCAGAAGAGAATGGAACTATAAATCAGGATCAGGAAACAGCGCATGAAAACGATCTGCTACGTCCGGAAAATGTCTTTTTGAATCAGGAGTTTACCAATAAGGAAGAAGCCATTCGCTTCGCCGGAAGAGCCTTGGTTAATGCAGGTTATGTAAAAGAAAGCTATATTGAAGCCATGATTGAACGTGATAATATGACTTCTACTTATATGGGGAATGACGTGGCAATCCCGCATGGAACGGAAGAAGCGAAGAAGGATGTTATCAAATCAGGATTTACCGTCCTTCAGGTACCGAATGGCGTTGATTTTGACGGCCAGAAAGCTCGTCTGATATTCGGTATTGCCGGAAAAGACGGTACGCACCTTGAAATCCTGTCCGGAATCGCTGTTACATGTTCGGATATGGAAAATATCGAAAAAATGGCTGTGGCTAAGACTGCTCAGGAAATTATCGATATTATCGGTAAAAAATAATGTAATGTCATTTTATGAATAGAAAAGCGCAGCGCTTTTCTATTCATTATTTTCTAGTCATTTCACTTAGGAATGAGAGGATTCCATGTATATTACCTCGAGGGAAAAAGCAATTATCGAACTGATTATTAAAACCTCAGGAAAACATACTACTTTGTCGATTGCGTCTTCCTTAAATGTGAGTGCGAGGACGGTTCAGCGTGATTTAAAGTCAGTGGAAAAGCTCTTCCAGCAATTTGAACTTAAGTTGACGCGCAACAGCAATCAAGGGCTTGTCATTGAGGGGAAGAATGAGCAAATATTCAGACTGATTCAGCATTTGTCTTCCAGTGAGCCAATCGACCAGCCTCCACAGGAAAGAAAGTTGCGTCTTTTGCTGGCTATCCTCGAGGAAGATCTATATAAAACTCAGGTCTTGGCGAATTATCTTGGCACCAGTACCGCAACGTTGGCTGCTTACCTTGATGAGCTTGCACAATGGCTAAGTCATTTTCAGCTCCAGCTTATCAGAAAAAGAGGGGTCGGAGTCGAGCTGTATGGCAGTGAGGCAAACAAACGAAGAGCACTGGCACACTTTTTCCTACAATATTTTTATGAGGAGTTATTCGAAAAGCTTTTCCTGCTGGAAAAAGGGACCCTTACTGAAGAAAGGATTCTGAACTATTTTATTCCAGATTATCTTCGCGAAGTAATTCCACTGGTAAATGATGCCTTTCATAGTACACCTACCCGTCCTGTAGACAGCGGCTACCTGGAAATGGTTCTACATATTACTATTACTCTTCAAAGGACAGAATCCAAATTTTATTTGGAAAAGGACGCAATCCTCCCCAAGAAGGAAATCGCTTCCGAAATTGAAGTGATGCTCAAAATCTGTAGGCAGCTGGAACTTAAATTCGATATAGACTTATCGGAAAGCGACAGCCTATATTTGGCCCTGGTTCTTAAAGGGACAAAGCTGCGGGGTTCTCAGGCTGTTCCTTATGACAGTATTGTGCTCGCACAAAAGATTAAAAACGTAATCCAGTCCGTTTCACATCAGATTCATGTGGATTTAACGAATGATTTCTCCTTATTTCAAGGGCTACTTGCACATATGGAGCCTTCTCTGTTTCGGATCAAGCAAAAAATGGAATCCTTCAATCCTTTGAAAGAGGAAATTAAACGGAAGTATCCCGTCCTGTTTATGGCGGTTAAAAATAGTGTGGAAGAGGAATTTAAAGAAATCGACCATTTTCCCGATGATGAAATAGCTTTTATGGTATTACATTTTGGATCTGCGTTAGTGCTACAGGAAGAGAATTTGTCCATAAAAGCACTGGTCATCTGCCCAACAGGCATAGGAACCTCGAAGATGCTGGCAAGCAGAATAAAGAAAGAAATTACGGAGATCGATTACATCGACATTAAGTCAATCAAGGATATAATCGCGCATGAGGGTCTAAAAGCCTACGATCTGATTCTTTCCACTGTAAAGCTGCCATTTATGAATGCCGAATATATCCTGGTGAATCCACTTTTGAGTGAAGAAAATATCATTGCCATTAAAACCTTCTTACAGAACAATCTTGAAACATTCACAAAAGGCAGGAGATACCAAAAAATTGCACAAGGGGATTCATCGCCGCAGGCTACTGAACATAACCTCGGGCTGACTGATTTGCTGCAGGATATTAAAGAAGTTCAGCAGAGCATTGAGGGAATCATCACTAATTTCCGATTCTATCGGATGGACCAGTTGGCAAGCCAGGAGCAGATTTTGGAAAAAATGCTTTTGAGAGCAGAGGCAGAAAATCTGCTAACAAATCCGGCAGCTGTGTTGATTTCTCTCAGAGAGCGGGAAAAGAAGGGCGGACTGGGGATTCCCGAAACGAATATTGCTCTTTTCCATGCCAAGGATGAACATGTCCGTGAACTAATCTTTCAGATAGCGCATCTGCCGAACCCATGCCTGGTTAAGGGGATGGACGGTAACGAAGTCATGATGAAGAACCTGCTGCTTATGCTGGCCCCTGCGGAATTAACCCTTAGAGAGCAGGAGATATTAAGCTTGATCAGCACTAATATCATTGAGTCAGACGAGGCAATTCTGGTTTTTTCTTCCGCAAATGAAGAATTGATATATAAGAGGCTTGAATCTATTTTTGTAGAGTACCTTCAATCTTTTTTAAAAATAAATCGATAAAGGAATGATTCGATGAAAAAGTCAGTGCATTTTGGAGCAGGGAACATTGGAAGAGGATTTATTGGAGCACTATTTTCCCAGTCTGGATATCATGTGGTATTTGTAGACATTGCCGATCAAATTATTAATCAATTAAATGAGGAAAAACAGTACAATGTTAAGCTTGCAACGGATGAACAGGAAACGCTAACCATTCAGAATGTGTCAGGGCTAAATAATCTGAAACAAGAAAATGAAGTGATTGAGGAAATCAAGGAGGCAACTTTCCTAACGACGGCCATTGGGCCAAACATCCTCCCAAGAATAGCGCCGTTAATTGCCAAAGGCCTGGCTGCGAGAGTAGAATCAAATGACGAAAGGCTTTATGTCATAGCCTGTGAAAATCAGATTTCGGCGACCGACCTACTAAAAGGCTATATAATAGAACACCTCGATGAAACGGAAAAAGAAAAGGTTTTGGCGAATGTTTCGTTCCTGAATTCGGCTGTTGACAGAATTGTACCGATTCAAAATAACCAAGGTTCCCTTGATGTGCTTGTTGAACCTTACCATGAGTGGGTCGTGGAAACAACGGAAGAAATTCCTCATATTGAAGGAATGAAAATTGTCCCGGAACTTGCTCCATTTATTGAAAGAAAATTGTTTACTGTCAACACTGGGCATGCCGTGATTGCGTATTTCGGTTATCTTGCCAACAAGGAGACCATCGACCAGACACTATCCGATGAGGATATCTACAATCAGGTGAAGGCAACCTTGGATGAGACAGGCGCCTACTTAATCAATGAATACAATCTTGATCCAGAGGAGCACCAAAAATATATTGCTAAAATCATCAGTCGTTTCCAAAATGCCCATCTAAATGATGGTGTAACAAGGGTCGGCCGTTCACCAATAAGGAAGCTTGGCCATGAGGATCGACTGGTCCGCCCCGCATTACAAGCCCAAAAAGCAGGACTCTCCTACACCAACCTTGCAAAGGCCATTGCAGCTGCCTTGCTTTTTGATTACAAGGAAGATGAAGATGCTGTAAAATTGCAGACAATGATCCAAGAACATGGAGTGCCCTATGTTCTTCAAGAAGTGTGCGACCTGGAGAAATCAAGCGAACTTGCCAAAGAAATTATATGCCATTATGAAGCTTTAAAGGGTTAATTTTCTTTTGGGAAACAATTAGCATAAATCATTATTTCTAACCGCAGACTGTCGAGAGTTGCCCGACAGTCTGTTTTGTTTTCGTTTTACTTAATTAAAATGAATGAGCAGCATAAAGTAATAAGTAGCTTTGTATATAAAGGTTTTATGTAAGATAAGAGTGGAAAAGCTGATATTTTTCTAACATTGAGGTTATTAACGGAGGCTTCTCATGAGTGGTCTAAACTTGTGTATAGTATGATTAACTTTTTATTTTTAGGGAAAAGGGAGGAGTTAATTTTATTTGGAAGTAATTAAACAATATAGCGATGTAAAAACAATAATTATTTAATATAAGTAATATAGTGGGATGTGGCTTCTTCTTGGGGAGTTATAGATTATTAATAAAAGTTAGGAGTTACACAAGTACACTCGTGACTTTAGTTTTGAGTGGTTTATAATATATTTCCATAATAAATAAGGGTAAGAAATAATTATAAATTTTTTCTATTAAAATAGTTGACTTGTAAACAATAGCGTAGTATTATAGTCAATGTCGCTGTTAACAAACAGCACAGAAATTAATGTAGTAACTCTATTATCTTAGTCTAAATTATTTTTGTAAAAAAATGATTGACACCTAAATTAATAGATGGTATATTAAATTCCTGTCGAATTAAAGTTCTTTGAAAACTGAACACAATACAAGCGTCAACGTTAATTCAATTTAAGTTATTGAGCAATCAATACTCTTTTTGGAGAGTTTGATCCTGGCTCAGGATGAACGCTGGCGGCGTGCCTAATACATG
>JBLKRX010000051.1:0-25522 GCA_047608075.1 Ferdinandcohnia humi | reverse complement strand
TACATATGGGCATTGTCTATCGTACATTGAATAAATTAAGAGATACATTAAACGAGAATATTCATCCAGAAGCAATATTTCATTCGGATCAGGGGTTCCATTATACACACCCAGAGTATCAAAAACGAGTAAGAGAGTTAGGACTCCTCCAATCACTGTCACGTCGAGGAAACTGCTTAGATAATGCCCCAATGGAATCTTTCTTTGGACATTTTAAGGATGAAGTCGATTATAAAGAAGCTCGAAGTTTAGTAGAATTGAAGTATATGATTGATGACTATATGGACCATTACAACAATCTAAGGAAGCAATGGACTTTAAAAAAGATGACTCCGGCATCTTACCGGAGTCATCTAATAGCTGCCTAAACAGCAGCAGTACTTTTTTATTAAACTGTCTACTTTTTAGGGTTCAGTTCATACTTTAAGGTGCTTTTCTATATAGTAAAGAAAGTATTTTACCGAAATGGTAGAGTTTCTTACATAGTTAAAAAACAAAACTCGTCAAAGTATTGACGAATTTCTTATGAACTAGTTTTTAACTTCAAAAGAACAGCAATCCTCACGAATCAGCGGAACAATTTACCCTATCTTTTTTAAACTTCTTCAATATCCTGCACTTTTGTTTCGTCTTTGAATAATGTGTTAAAAAGTTCATAAGGAGTAGTTAATATGGAGATACCTGTTTCTGGATTCATGTATCATTCAGGTGATTCAGACCCTATGCATTCCCATCAACTCTATATAACCACATGGGATGGAATGCCTGTTCATACCCACGAATTTAAAGGCATTACATCTTTTGATGACGGACACAGTCATCGATATGCTGGAATGACTGAACCTGCACCTAGTGGAGTCCAACATACCCATAGATATTTTACTTTTACTTCTGTAGATAACAGACATAATCATCAGATACGAGGTGTAACTGGACCAGCAATTCCTCTTCAGAATGGTGGTCACTATCATGAATTTAGTGGCGTTACCACTGTCGACGGATCTACACCACATCGACACATGTATAGTGGAAGAACAAGTTTATAATTTTCAAAACTCACCGTTTAAGGTGAGTTTTTTTGTACTAAAAAAGTTATCCTACTTTGATACATGAACCTATATCTTGTTTAATAAACTGCCTCGCTTGAGTAATAACGTTAATCCTTCTTGTATCAACGCGCTTACTTATAAAAAGAACTATTACTCGTTATTAGAGTTTGCTAAACTTTCTCCTATTGGCGTAACAATCCCATCCATGCTTATAGAATTCTTCTTTTTACGATATTCTTCTATCTGTTGTTCGTTTTTATTGGAAGCCCACAGTTGAAGAGTATTTCGTTCACCATCGTATGAATAAAATGGTACACCATATCCACATGACGTTTTAACTGTTTCAATCTTTGCATAAATAATTTGCCTTGCACCCGGAAGGATGTCAAAATGACTTACCATGTCATCCCAATCTGGGGTACCAGGTAGTACGACTTTTCCTTTTCCATAAAGACGTAATATCATCGGAGGACCTTCAAACGCTACGAACATAAAGGTTATTCGACCGTTTTCAAGTAGATGAGCACTTGTTTCATTTCCACTACCAGTTAAATCTAAATAAGCTACCTCTGTCGGTGAAAAAATTCTCAGTACATCATAACCTTTTGGGGAAATGTTAACATTGCCGTCTCCTGTTAGAGGTGCTGAGCCAACGAAAAAAATTCGTTGTTTTCTTATAAATTCTTCGTGGTTTGGAAGTATTGATGAATAAACTGTTGCCATAAAAGATTCCTCCTTATCTAACCGATGATTTTTTTAGAAAAGCCTATTTCTTTCCCTGCATCTTTAGTACAATAACTTCAACAAAAGAAGCGTTAATCCTTCTGAGGTCAACCCACATAGCTTAGTTTATTTAGTTACAATATCCCTCTTTCCTTACAAGTCGGGTTTCCTTATCAATTGTGTCAAGTTTTTCCAATTGATTTAATTCTAGATTACTATTTTGGGAGAGTGAGTAGTATTCCACAATTACCCTCCTCAATGTAGATTATGGCATTCACCGAGTCATACTCCAACATAATACTCAAAAAAATAAAAAAAGCGCCAACTTCTAATTAATTGAAATCGACACTTCGTTAATTCGATATACGTTTAGCGTGACGCTTTTGGCGGTTGGCACACCTCACATTTACGTTGGTGATTATTTTTAAATTTTGTAAATGTTTTTTCAAAATTGTTACCACATGTACATTTAAATAGTAACTTTTGAGAAAAACCGTGATATTCTGTCGTTAGCAACTTACTTTCCGAATTATTCTCAACAAATTCTTTAATTTTACCGATTGTCCATCGTTTATTCATTCCCTAACACCTCCATATTATATCTCGAGACGGAGGCTTTTATCGGCATCCGTTTAATTATGAACAAAAGTCGCTATCCTAAGTTTCTCATTATAACATGAGCAGGCACACAATAAAACATATCGTTATTTATACGTGTACAAAGGTCATTTTATACTATCTTAGCATGCCAAAATAATTGATTATCTTACAGAAGCATACCACTAGGCAGGATAGTTTTAAATATTATCAATTAGGCAATTTAATAAAACAGTGGTTACACATAAAACAGATTAAATGAGAGGTTGATAATCTTGGACAATTTGAACAAAGCAACACCAGAGAGCGAGCTCCCTAAGAGTAGTAAGCCTGCTCGTCGTAGATTATATAATGCTGGATTTTATAGATTTGACCAACTAGCAAATGTTACGGAATCAGCATTTTGAGATCCATGGGGTTGGACCGAAAGCAGTGAGAATTCTGAATGAAGCTCTTAAAGAGAAATAGATATCTTTTGCTAAAAAAACTTAAAATGCAAATGCTTCTTGTTAGTTTAATACAGAAATAAAAAATGGAAATTAGGTATAAAATCATCTATTATTTGTAAGATATTTCTATATAATAGATTAAGGCAGGTGCACTACATAGTGTCTGCAGTGTTGCGTTTTTTTAGAAGGGGGGAACATTCAATGTCTAATGATAACGAGGTTGTATTAGATAAAGGAAAACAAAATGAACCAAAAATGAAAGTAGAAAGAAAAGAGGGAGAACCAACTGCTGCCTTCAAAGGGGCTTCCTGGGCGGCATTGTTAGTTGGTGTTGCTGCGTATCTCATCGGATTGTTTAATGCGTCGATGCAACTGAACGAAAAAGGATATTACTTTGCAGTTTTGATATTCGGACTTTATGCCGCAGTATCTTTACAGAAAGCTGTACGAGATAAAGAAGAGGGAATACCAGTTACAAATATTTATTATGGTATTAGTTGGTTTGCACTTATTGTATCTATTTCATTAATGGGCATCGGCTTATATAATGCAGGAAGTATTGTATTAAGTGAAAAAGGATTTTATGGTATGTCATTCGTTCTTAGTATATTTGCAGCTATAACGGTTCAAAAAAATATCAGAGATACACAGAGAGCAAGAGAAAAAGAATGAGATCCTGCAGTTCCTTTTTAAGAAGTTCCGAAATTTCATAACTTGATGATACTTGGTATTTTATAAACATAAGAGCGTTGATCCAAGAGGATTAATGCTCTTTTTAAGATGAATATTTTAAACTGGCTGAATTGATGTAAGAACTACTATAAAGAAGACGTGGTGATATAAGTGAATTTCAATAGTAAAATAGGTGATATTGGGCAGTTGGTTAGGTCAATTGACTCACTTCACAAAAAACAATCAACCTTGTTAATTGGGATAGATGGTTGTGGAGGTTCAGGGAAGAGTACTTTTGCCAATAAACTCAAGGATGAATGTACTAATGTAACGGTTGTACATATGGATGATTTTTATTTACCATCCTCACAGATTATACATTCACATCCAGAGAATAAACCTATTGGCGCAGATTTTGATTGGAAGCGAATGTTACATCAAGTCCTTGAACCCTTAAGCCAAAACAAAGAGGGACAGTATCAGCGATATGATTGGGTGACGGATAGGTTAGCGGAATGGCATACTGTTCCTGTAGGAGGAATTGTCATAATAGAAGGTTGTTATTCTATTCGCAAGGAATTAGCAAATATATACGATTATACAATATGGGTCGATTGTCCACGAGAAACAAGACTTTCACGAGGTCTTACAAGAGACGGGGAAGAGGCACGTGACATGTGGGAAAATAATTGGATGATTTCGGAAGACATGTATGTTGAAGTCCATAAACCATCTGAAAGAGCAGACCTTATTGTTAATGGAACTAAATAATTATCTTATTTTGCTAAGCTACTCGAATTTTCAACAACGAAGGTTTCTTTTTTACTTACGTATCATTCCTCTGTTTGTTAAATATCAGGTTTGAAAAAAATTGGCCATTCAGTAAAATTATGAGTATAGACACCACTTTAACACAGACCTTAAAGAGGAAGATTTTAGGTATACATACCAACATTCTTGTTAGACATAAAATTACCACATATATTGTTTGAGTCTCTTCCACACAATAAAATTGTCACTACTATTATGTGATAAGGAGGGAAGAGATATGAACTATATGCAACTACTTTCATCGTTACTTAGTGGTGGAGGCGGAAAAAAATTACTGAAGGTTTTTAAAAGAAAACGAAACAACAATGGGTGGATCTGGCTTTCTATTTTAGGAATAACAATCCTTGGTTTAATTGGAGGCAGAAATAACCGAGTTACTCAACAAGTTCAAAAGGGATTCCAACAGGCAAAAAATTCGTTTCAAAGTACTCCTGAAAGAAGAAGAAATCCTTTTGATGTGAACTATAATATAGCAACAGAAATAGCAAAAGAAATTAAACCAGACTTTGAAGCCCATAATCAACTGCAAAAGAATGAATAAAAACAATTTTTTAATTAATTACAGTAATAGATAGAACGTATAGTGAACAGAAAAATGTACGTAAACTGTCAGGTGGGTTAGTGGAACAAGAAGGAGCATTACATAGTAGTCGTATAAAATATGTAATGCTCTTTTACGTATCTTTATTATTTTAGGTATGAGTTGTTTTTTTATGTCTTGAAAATTCCACTATAGTGGAACAAGGAATTAATTCATGTAAGTGCTTCGTTTGCTTTATCCAACTTCTTTTTCTTTTAATCGAATTCTTACGGATTGGAGTACAAAGTGAACGAGCATGTAAAGACAATATGTAAATAGAATAAGTAGCCCGATTAGCTCAAAGTGTAATAACTTTAAACATAGACTAATTCCGGTTGCTATATAAAGTCCAGCTAAAAAGTAGCGTACTTGTGCATCATCATATACATTTGTAACTCTTGCTCCTAATTGCCCACCAACCAGAGCCCCAACAATTAGGCTACCAATTACCCCATAATCAAGCTCGACGGTTGAAGCGTATGACGTAAAGCCGGCAATTGCGATCATGAACACGCTAAGAAGGCTTGTACCAACTGCGTATTTAGGTGGATAGGCTAGTACACTGATCAACAACGGAACAATGATAAATCCTCCGCCTACCCCTAAGGCAGTAGAAATAAATCCAGCAAATCCACCGATTAATACAATTTTTATATAAGAATGCCTTGTCTGTTGTTCGGCTTGCTGTAGGATCGTCGATTTTGTCATAAGAATCGAAATTGAAAAATAGATAATTAACACAAGATACATCAGCGGTATAACTGTATTTTCAACCTGATACTGCTCTAAAAATATGATAAATGGATGAGCAAGCTGTGTCATAACAATACCGCTAATACCTAGGACAATCGAGGTCTCCCATTTAATATTTTTTAGTCGTAAATGTACAACTACTCCAGAGAGTGATGTTGCAACTGTATACAAAAGGCTAGTAGCGATTGCAATCAAAGGAGAGAATCCCATCAGAATTAAAGTGGGCGTAAGAATGAAGCCACCACCAATTCCGAAAAAGCCTGACATCACTCCTATAGAAAGACCTAATACGACATAGATAAGTAAGTCCTGCAATGAAAATCTCCTTTCGCTTAAACACTAGTATTATTATCCATTATATAAAAAAAACTCGGGTCTTGCATGGATACAAGACCCGAGTTCTATCATAACTTGGAAATAATTTTGTCTACTAGACCATATTCAAGCGCTTGTTCAGCAGTTAAATAGTAGTCACGGTCCATATCTTTTTCTACTTTTTCTAGTGGTTGACCCGATTGTTCTGAAATAATTTTTGCAAGCATATCTCTTGTACGGAGAATGTTTTCAGCCGCTATTTTTAAATCAGATGCTTGACCTCTAGCGCCACCAAGTGGTTGGTGAATCATTACTTCTGAATTAGGAAGGGCATATCTTTTTCCTTTTGTTCCGGCAAGTAGAAGGATTGCACCCATTGACGCAGCCATCCCAATACAGATCGTTGACACATCTGGCTTAATGAATTGGATTGTATCATAGATAGCCATTCCTGCTGTCACGGAACCACCAGGGGAATTGATGTAGATGCTAATATCCTTATCTGGATCTTCAGCAGCTAAAAACAATAATTGTGCCACAATTGAATTCGCCATTTGATCTTCTATTTCCGTTCCGATAAAAATGATTCGATCCTTTAACAAGCGTGAGTAAATATCATAAGAGCGTTCTCCTCGGCTTGTTTGCTCAACAACTACAGGTACAAAATTCATAAATGTCATCCTCCTTAGGCAACTAGGCGACTAACAGGTCCCTGTTGCATTGTTATTTTACCAAAACCAGATGAAACTTTGGTTATCTTAATTTCTTGGTTCTCAGTCTGAACATTAACCTGCTCTATGACCTCTTCAGATTGATTCGTATGATTTCTGAATAAGGGGATCACAGTTGAAGCATGTTCCTTATTATTCTTTTGCTCCCAAATCAAAACAGGTGTTACTTTGATTTCACCCTTCGTTTTCGTTGTCATTTCTTGTACCTCCATTAGGTTCTGGATAAATAGAAAGCATGACATTGTAAGATTCACTACTGGATGTATCTGTCTGATACCTTTTGGCTAGCTCTTTTACAAGGGCAACATATTCATTTAAAAAAGTATTTCTGTCTTTTTCTGTTGGTAAGACAATTTTTGTTTGAAGGCTTGCACTTGGGATTGCAGTGTCTTGCTCTGAATGCTCTAACAAGGTTAAGGCATCCTTTCTCATTCTTTCAGAAATCGTTATAAGGTGAGCGAGAGATGATTGGTCCTTTAATCGATCAATTGCCTCATTCGTCCAGCCTAGTGCATCTGACATGATAAATGATTTTGCAACTGCTTGGAACAAAACCTCGATAAGATTACGAACATTCCTCGTTCCGACTCGTTTTACAAGGCCAACTTTTTCAAGTGTTTTTAGATGGTAGTTCACTCGCTGGGGAGTTTCATTTATTGCTTTTGCTATCTCTGTTGCGGAAGCTGGTTCAGCAAGCTGTGCAATAATTTCACCACGTAATGGATTAAGTAAAGCCTTTGCTTGGTCGGGATTATCAACCACATATGTTTCCTGAATTTGAGCAGTCACATGAATCACCCTTCATAACAAATATTGTTTACGTAAAAATATTTTATTACGTAGAGAAACGAATGTCAAATATAAACAATTTTTGTTCAAGCCCAATTTTTAAAAACCGAAAAGGACGGATGTTCGTCCGTCCTTTTTTCCAAGTAAAAAAGAATAAAATTTTGAACATAGTTTTCAATGTCTAGAGCATCTGGCCAACCCCCTAGAGGTCAGCTTTTGCAAGAATAGTCAAAGAACGACTTTTTTGCAACAGAACATTTGCTTGTAGGCAGCATAAACATCGCAAGAAGAGAATGCATTGCATTTTCGAGGAAGTGCAGACGCCAACGTTCGCCACAGGGTGTGGCGGAACTTAGTTGACGTTCCTCTTATTTTGTCGTCATTCGAATATTGGTGGATCATCTAGAAAAGGAGCTTCACAAGTGATTAGTTCGTTTGTTATTGGGTGCTGTAATTGGATTCGGACCGCATGCAAAGCTTGTCGGGGAACAAGTGGTTTGCCGCCATATAATGTATCGCCTACTAGTGGGAAACCTAAATGACTCATATGTACACGAATTTGATGTGTTCGACCGGTTTGAAGCTCTAACTCAACGAGTGACATGTTTTTACTAGGAATTGTCTTGATGAGCTTGTAATTTGATATTGCTTTCTGTCCTGTTGGCGATACTCTTCTGCGAGTTGGGTGATGTCGATCACGACCAATTGCAGCATCAATCCTACCTTTTTTTTGCTTGAAGAGCCCGTGTACAAGTGCAACATAGGTTCGTTTGATTTCCCTATTTTCAAGGCGTCGGTCTAATATCGCGGAAGCAAGCTTATGTTTTGCAAACAGCACAGCACCTGTCGTATCACGGTCAAGCCGATGTACATGGCGAACTTTCGTTAATACCCCATTCATTTGAAGGTGATACGCAATCATATTTGAAAGGGTTCCAATTTGTCCTTTTTCATTAGGATGAGTGTCCATACCAGCGGGTTTATTCGCTATAAGCAAATGATCGTCTTCAAATAAGATATGTAAGTCTGGGGAAAATTCCGGTTCTACGTCGAATTCCTCTTCGATAAAAAGATGTAGTTGAAGCTTCTGATTTGGTGTGAGCGCTGTGTTCCATGAAAGTACCTCGCCATTTATCTTTACACTTTTCTCCATTCGATATTGATGAAGAAGTTGCTTTGGCACTTGTACAATGTCCCTCAGTACATATTCAAGGGATAGACCCTTCCAGTCGTGGGGAATAATGATTTCCAGCCATTCACCTACTTTTTTTGTTATCAAATAATCACCTTCATATCGTCTAATAAGTTCTTTTAGTTTCTAAATAAATGTCCATATTCTAAAAGTATATCGAAATGAATATTTGATTGGAAGTGGGAGTGGAATAGTAGGAAAGACTTACCTTACCAAAAGCGAAGCCTCGTATGTTATTCTATTGGTAATAAAATGGAGATATAAGGGTGGTTTTTACATTGAAAATCGTAGTTGCATCAACTCCTGAGCAGGAACATCATATTTCGGAGCTAATCAATTACATATATTCTTCGATTTTTCCTATTTATTTCGATGATGATTACATTGTGAAGCTAGAGGAACTAAATGTGCTGGCACCAAAAGAAGAAGACGCTTACTATAACAGTACTTTGGATAAAGCGTTTAAAGTTATTTCAAGCCTACAGGCGGTTATCGCAGTACTAGAAACGGTTAAGTATGAAGGGTTTGAAGATAATCATGAAGAAATCTTTATGAAAAATGCTCAAACTTTGAATGAATATGGTTATTTCTTTCCTTTTTCAATTAAGGAATTCCAAACAGTAAACCATAATGTGATAAGCAAGTATTCAAAGCCTGCAAACAAATATTTGGCTTAATCATTAAAAAAATCCCTTCTCAATCGAGAAGAGATTTTTTTTTGTAAAGAAGGCATAAAATTTTGCAAAGATTCCACTGATAGCATAACGACCTACCCCTCGAGGTCAAAAACGCGCTGCAATGAAAAGTCAAAGAGCGACTTTTTTTGCAACAAAACATTTGCTTGTCGGCTGCACAAGGATGTGATAACGTCAACGTTCGCCACTAGACGTGACCGATTTTAGTTGACGTTCCTCTTCTAGGGCGCTTGCACTGTTCTTACTTTATTCTTCCTCAGTAGCCTGTGTTCCTTCGAACCATGTTTTGAATTCATCATGGTCTTCGTGGTAACCAACTAGACGTGATACTTCTTCACCATTTTCAAAATGAATAAGGGTTGGTGTATATTCTATGCCATAATCTCTCCAACCTTCTTCAAATTCAAGAAGGTTATACTTCTTTAGATCAATTCCCATATCGATAACCATTGGTATGATGACAGGAGTAGTATTTTGGCAATGAGGACAAGTTGGGCTATAGAAATAAACTGTAACTGACTCCCCATTCTCTAATTTTTCCTCTAATTCATCAGGAAGAATTTGATTTCCGTAGTTAGGGTCATCAAGCTGATCAATTGTTGCCGGATCAAGCTCGTCCTTTCCATATGGATTTCCTTCTGCTTTTTGTTTATTTTGTGAGGTTGTAATAAATGCAAGAGCCGCAAATAAAGCGATAATAAGAACTGTAAATATAATCAATTTTTTCAACGGTTACTTACCTTCTTTCGTCTTTTTTAGTGTTAAAAAGCTTGTGATTGCAATAATCGTAAATCCGATTAAAGCAAGAAAAGGTATCGTTATAAAGCCAAACCAGTTTATATATTGGCTTGTACATGGAACAATGCCGCATGAGAGAGAATTTTCCCCAAAAACAGGTACCTTTTGAATGAGATAGTGATAGATGGAAATAGAGCCGCCAATTAAAGAAAGAATAAACGTATAGAGTGCAATTGAATAGTTCTTTTTAAAAATTGCTATTCCCAAAATAATAACCAGTGGATACATAAAAATGCGTTGGTACCAACATAACTCACATGGTATGTATTTTTGAATTTCAGAAAAATAAAGGCTACCTAATGTAGAAATCAATGCAGCAGCAAACGCGATAAATAGATATGTTTCAAGTGCTTTTTCATTTTTTGAACCCACGCTATAACCTCATTCCATGTTTATATACTCAAAATTATAGTATTCCCATAGGATAATGTAAATCAGAAAGACTTCCCGAATAAATTGTAAATCTTTCTATCAATAGTTAGACCTAAATTGGTGAAAATAGTACTTGAAAGGGGAGGATTTTGTTGACTAACACTGTTCGCGATATTATGACTGAGAATGTAGCTTCTGTTTCACCAAATCAAACCATTAAAGAAGCTGCTGAACTAATGAGCCAATATAATGTTGGAGCTATTCCTGTTGTTGAAAATGGTCAATTAAGAGGGATTATTACTGACCGAGACATTACACTGCGTACGACTGCTGAAGGACGTAGTTCTGATACTCCGGTCGCTCATGTCATGTCAAGTACCCTTGTTAAGGGAAGTCCCGAGATGAGTGTGGACGAAGCTTCCAACCTTATGTCTCAGCACCAAATTCGCCGACTTCCGATTGTGGAAAATAATAACCTTGTGGGTATAGTGGCACTAGGAGATCTTGCAACAAATAACACATATGAGAATGAAGCCGAGCAAGCATTATCAAGTATTTCAGAGCCTTCAAACCCACAGCAGAGATAAAAAAACAATCAAAACAACAGTTGAGGGCTAGTAACAATGGCTCTCAACTTTTTAAGTATTGTATTGTCCTGTCAATTTTAAGCTATGACCCTGAGGTATGTAAGAAACCTGTTCATTATCCGGTTTTAAATGGACTTTGGGAGGGATTCCCTTATAATAGAAAGAGAAATGTAGTAGGTAGGAGATGTTAAAATGATAAAAGCAGTTGTTTTTGATTTCGACGGACTTATTTTTGATACAGAAACTCATGAATATAATGTATTAAATGAAATCTTTCAAGAGCATGGGACAGAGCTCCCGTTATCCGTATGGGGAAAGGTAATTGGCACTCAGGCTGGCTTTAACCCCTTGTTATACCTAGAAGAGCAGCTCGGTAAAAAGCTAGATCAAGAACAATTGACGAAACTGAGAAAAGACCGATTCCAAGAAAAAATTAAAAATGAAGGTCCACTACCTGGTGTAGAGGAATACTTATTAGCCGCGAAAAAGGCAGGCTTGAAAATTGGGTTGGCCTCAAGTTCTACCTATGAGTGGGTTTCTTCACATTTGAAAAATCTTTGTTTATTCGATTACTTCGAGTGTATTCGTACGTCTGACGATGTGGAGGTTGTAAAGCCTGACCCAAGTCTGTATCTTGAAGCAGCTAAATGTTTAGGGGTATCACCATCAGAATGTCTAGCGTTTGAGGACTCTGCAAACGGTGCATTAGCAGCAAAAAGGGCAGGTATGTACTGTGTGATTATTCCAAATGCCGTCACAAAGGATTTAGATTTTTGTGAGGTAGACCACCGATTGGAATCCATGGCAGCCATTGAATTGCAACAACTGATCGCAAAAGTTGAAAACAAATAATTATACATATCTAGTGTAGTGTCTAGAGGAAGTCGAATTTCAGTATCCCCCGGCTTTAGGTTAAAGTAGGGGGTTTTTGTATCCAAGAGAAATAGAACTTTTAGCTTAATAAATGCATTTTTGTAATTTGGGAACCAACTCATTATACTTAACAATATAATCTTTAATAGTAAGAACTGCAAAGTAAGAAGAAACCTCTAAATTAACTAAACGACATTCATCATAAAGTAAGCAAATACTCAATTCTTTTTTAGGTTCTATTCCCTTTTGTGTTAGTGAATTTGCTAATTCTACATATAGCTTTTCCCCTTTTTCATCAATAGACCTTTCTACTGAAAAATGCCCTGCAAAGCTATCCCACCATACTTTAAAGGATTTATAGATTTTATTAAACTCCTTTAAACTATCAGATTTATTTACGAACAAACTTTGGTAAAATAAATCTTTTTCTTCATAAAAGATTTTTACACCGTTACTAGGATTGTCAGATATTCGTTGTGAAACCTTATCCCATAAATATTTATAATCTAAATCAAATTCTTCCTTAAAGGCTACTTTAGATGGGTAATACGGAAATCTTAATTCTTCTTCATTACGATTTTGATTAAGGTAAATATTTTGTATATAAATCAAAAAGTTCAAAGCATAAGGTGAATCTGTTCTTATTAATAATGAATTTTTCGTTGTAATCTCCCCCTAACTATTTATTGTACTTATTTCAATATTTTACAATGATATTAAACGAACCTGCACAGTCAGTACAAAAACAAAATAGAGCTTTCACAGTTCTATTTCAATATTTTTTAGGAACTACTTTTACTTTCACTATCTTTTTTAGTTACAAAAACAGATTAGTTCATAAGTGTTCGTGACGTTTACCCATTTTATTGGGGAATCGGGGCAATTTGAAATTAGGTGAGTATAATGTAGTGAAAATACACTATATAGAAAGGAATTATGACATGGAGCTTAATGTAACTAATGTAAATGCGGCATCTGTAATGGGAGCCAATGTTCCGCCACAACCAACTTATATTGCCCCTAGTTATGGATATACTGTTCCTAGTTATGGATACGCTTGTCCCGTACCTTGTACCGAAACATTTGTATTAATTGTTGTGTTGTTTATCTTATTAATCATTGTAGGCGCTTGCTTCTATCCTAAAAGCTAGTAAAGAACCTTAGCCTTATAAAAAACACTGATCATTCAAAGAGAACATATTCGATTAATATGTTCTTCTTTTTTTGAAGAAATTAATTAGAATTCTATTTCCGCACCAGCGTACCTAATATCTTCTTAGACTGTTTATCAGTATATACAATAATAGGACCAACAGTACCATCATCAGTCGTTTTAAAAGTAATCTCTAGCGTCTCAATTCCTTTAATGTTCACTGCTCTAGCTTCTTTGTCGATAACCTCGAAATATTCAGGTGGAGTATAATTCTTTACGGCTGCTTTTTTCCAATTAATAATCGTTTCTTTCGAAATAGGGTCTACATAATTATACGCTTTTTCTATTTCGTTAGGATATTTTGAATATGAACTACATCCGCTTATGAAAAGTGTTAAAAACAAACCAATAATAAATATACCATTTCTCATCATACACCTCTGGAGTAAAAAATAGTAATCAACTAGCGTGCTTAGGTAGTAAAACTATCATTGTATGAACTCAATTTTATATAATCTAAGCTCCTCTTGATCATGAGGTAATAATACCATCCGGTCATATTTCATTCCTATTTTTTCAAGTAATTTCGAGGAATTACTATTTTTCATTGAAGTGATAGCTACTATCTTCTTAAAATCAAAAAAATCCTTGCCATATTTAAGGGTAGCTACAGCCGCTTCAAATCCATAGCCTTTTCGTTGATGTTTTGATAAAAAAGCAAAACCTAAATCAACATCTTCCAATGAATCTCTTTTAAGTAATCCACATATTCCTACAGGGATTCCATCTTCCTTATGAACAACAATATAAAGGCCAAATCCGAAATTTTTATACATTTCTAATAGAGATGAAGAGATATACTCTGTAGCTTGTTCAATTGTTTTAATACCTCTATCTCCCAGATAATGTATCCATGTAGGATCATTCAAAAGTTCAAGTATAAAAGGAGCATCCTTTTCTGTTCCCCAACGAAGTATCAACCTTTCTGTTTCAATAACTTTCATAAAAGTTCACCCTTACGTAATCTTTTTTACCTAGACAATTAATTTTGTAAACCATGCTATATACATAGCACCTGGAATAAACAATAACTGGGCTAATATAGTCCCAAATAATCTAGAGGTAATCATAATAAGAGAAACCCCTTTTAAGGTTACATAACTCCCTCTTTGATTAACTAGGTCATCGGCAAGTACTGAAATCTTAGGGTCAATAAAAATAACTAATAATAGTGTAGCTATCCCATTTATAAGTCCAGAAGCCATTATAGCCGCAGAGGCCCTTTCAGGAGCAAGTAAAGCTGCGTATAATGCCGACAATACACCAATTGTGTAAATAGAAGTTATGAGCATATTTATAAAAAATAACTTCAATGGAATCTTTTTAAGTGTAATATCTTTTAAATATGATAATCTTGGGAGCTGAATATGTTTTATTCCACGCTTTATAATGCTGGGTGTAAGTCCCTTTTTGAATAAATTGGGGATGGAACCTCTTGCTTCGGAAAGGTGTATGATAGTCCTTGAAAATAGAGCAATAAAGGTCGGAAGTAGTAATATTCCTACTATCGTCCCTAGAGAGGATGCCCCAATAAGAAGCCTTTATTGATTTTCAACAAATGATAGGGCACTTACTTCGGGAGCTGTATCTATAAGACTACCAGTAAAGTGCTGCTGCATCATATTTGCAAATCTAGATACTATAACCATCAAATTGAATAGTGATAGTACTGAAGCTATCAATCGAACTCTCGCTCCAGAGAGCCTTACTGAATAAGCTAACGTTTCTATACAATGAATAATAAAAATAAATAGAGCAATGAATATTAATTTTTCTGTTATGAAATCCACCTATATCACCATTAAATAAATTTACCTTATTTTAACATATATTTATTTTTATTCTAGGAATTCCTCGAGTAAGCTGCTATACCACTTAATGAAGTTATGTCGTTATAAAATCTAACACTGTGTAACGGACTACAAAAAATGGAACTTCATTTGAATCGAAGTTCCATCACATAATTCTAGCTATTTAGTTTAACAACTATCACTGACGAATTGTTATTGGTACATTTAAAAGGGTTCCGCCTGAACTCGATTGTAGAGAGATAGCTTGGGATTCATCAGGTTCAATTGTGGATTGTTTTTCTCGAAATACCCAATCTCCGAGTGGATCTACCTCTACTTGGCCAAGGAGTGTGCCACCAAGTGTGTTTCCTATAAAAATACTAATGATGACTCCAGGACCAAAGACATCAGATGTACCAGTAATTCTCCATCTTGCATCGCGAGTTCGGAACACTGCTCGTGTTACAACAATAGTATCTGGTACAGTAGAAATCGCCACAGTATCAGTCGAACTTCCCCCAGGTCCGTTGACCGTTAACCTAAATTCTAGTTGCACCATTTGTTTTGGAAAAATAAAACTCGCGGTATCTGTGTCAGCAGTCGATAAAATAACTGGGACCCCTGAAATCTGTTCCCATTGAAAACTTGTTACATCACCTGTTGCAGTGCCAGATAATAATACTTCGCTTCCTTGGGGGACAACCTGATTAGGACCTGCATTTGCAACTGGTGGGGGAACAGCATCAATTACCTCAATATTTACCGTATCAGATGATGGTCCTCCTTCTCCTTGAACTGTTAACTGAAACACTAATGTTCCAAATGCCTCAGGTGCAGTGAATGTAGCGATGACCGAATTAGGATTAGTAATCGTAACAGGCGTTCCAGTTAGTTGAGTCCATTGATATCCAGTAATTGGTCCAGTCGAATTCGTTCCGTTAAGAGTTACCTCAGAACCAAAAATGACTCGCTGATCTTGACCTGCATTAGCGGTTACTGGATTCGGTTCGTTAGATTGTCCATCCACTATCACAGGAATCTCTCGTACTCCACCTGCTGATGAAGTAATCCTTATACTGGCAGGAAGACTAATCAGATTAATTATGAGCACACCATCTAATGGGATTGGAATATCTCCCAATCCAAAGTCCGATACAATTAAACTTGGATTACTAACGACATCGCTTGAAGACGCGCTAATTGTAAGATTTTTAGTTGTAGTATCATAATTAGCGGTTGCTGATATGAAATCGACAGGGACCGCTTCCTTTATACTAGGTGGATTATCACTAAGATTTGTAACCGTGATTATATTTGGCGGTGTTGCACTTGTAAAAGAAACACGGCCAAAGTATACACCGTTTTCACCTAGAAGCGTGGTAGGATTCATATTCTCTCCAGTAACTTCTATCTCTTGTGGCGAATCGTCTGTTGTAGCAAAAACATCGATGACTCCACTTGAATTTTCACTTTGTGAATAAGTCGCTCTATTTACATCTACACCTGAGATTGTTGATATTTTACCTGCAAGGGAGAAATTTCTTGTTTCAATACAATTATCCGGATTGATACCTGGTGTTGTCGCACGATCAGGTGAACCAATCCCGATACCAGGACCTTCAACTCTAAATATGTTTTGAAACTCCCCGAATCTGTCAACAAACACACTTCCTGTTATAGGATGTAATTGATTAGGATCCCCAATGTATCCTTCTGGTGGAGCTGGTGATACAGCTGGATCCCATCTTAAAAATGGATGAACTCGACTGTTTAAGGCTAGCTCAAAATCTCCTCCGTTTACGCCACCTATGTCTTCTGTAAAATTAATTTCTCCATTTCCCTCTCCATCCGGTTCTGCTATAAAAGTATCAATACCATATGGATGTGTGATCGTATATTCAACATTTGGCTGTAATCCGAAAATACGGATGCGAACTCGTCCAAATACGATTTGTTCGCCTTCTACTGGAACTTCATTAACAAATGCGGCCTCTAACGCTAATACTAGCAAAGCTCTCTCACCTGTGCCTGTTTCCATTTCTGCTTCGGCTAACATATAAAATGCCTCTTCAGGATAGTTATCTGGAAAAGACACGGGTTGTGTTGGATCTGGCAAGTCTGTAACTAATAAACCGGAAAAAGGATCGTTTGGATTATCATTTAAAGCCAATTTAAGTCCATTCTCATCTTTATACCAAACTGGATATCCATTAAAGGAATTAATCGGACCTACTATCAATATAAATTCTCCTTCCTAATGAGCGGAGTATATAGTCTAAAAGAACTATAAACTTTCTTATTCTATTAAATGTTTTTCAAACTTGAAATGTGCAAAAAACAAATAGACTGATAGAAAAATGAATCATTTATCACCATCCACAAAAAGTCCTCCTGACTTCAAGTGCGGGTGGCCCAACTCGATAATCAGCGATGTCAGGCACCATCACTCCAAAAAGCAAACTTCCTCCACAACAAGTACCGGGTGTCCACCGCAGGTGGACAAATGTCTTTTTACGGTGCCTGACACCAAAACTAAAGTTTTTTTGTTTTGAGGTTCTCTACTGCTTTTTTACTAAATAAAATGTACAAGAGTTAAAAATAGAGGAGGTACTTAAAATGAAGAAGTTGATTAATAATCCTGAGGAAGTAGTAAGCGAAATGCTAGAAGGGTTTGTCCTAGCTCACCCTAAGCAGGTGAAGCTTGTCCCGAATACGTCTGTCATTGTTCGAGCAGATTCCCCCATTCAAGGGAAGGTTGGATTAGTGAGTGGTGGAGGAAGTGGCCACGAGCCTTCTCATGGTGGTTTTGTTGGCACTGGAATGCTAGATGGTGCTGTAGCGGGAGAAGTATTTACATCACCAACACCGGATCAGGTCTATGAGGCAATTAAAGCAGTAGACGGTGGCAAAGGTGTTCTTCTCATTATTAAAAATTATACAGGTGATGTTCTAAACTTTGAAATGGCTGCAGAGCTTGCGGAAGCAGATGGTATTAAGGTTGCGAAGGTTGTTGTAAATGATGATGTTGCTGTTGAAAACTCAACCTACACTACTGGTAGAAGGGGAATAGCTGGAACTGTGTTTGTTCATAAAATTGCTGGGGCATTAGCAGAAACAGGCGCATCTCTTGAAGAGGTTGAAGCAGTAGCAAACAAGGTGATCCAAAATGTTCGTTCGATGGGAATGGCATTAACACCATGTACAATTCCTGCCGCAGGCAAGCCAGGTTTTTCAATTGGCGATAACGAGATGGAAATCGGAATGGGAATCCATGGGGAACCCGGAATTGAGCGTGGTGAGATTAAAACGGCTGATGAAGTTACCTCCGTCCTACTTAAAAAAGTATTGGATGATCTTCAACCAACTCAAGATGAAAAAGTGGCTGTCATGATTAATGGTTTAGGAGCAACACCTTTGATGGAGCTTTACATTTTAAATAAAAAAGTGTCTGACTTACTAAAGGAAAGAAATATTGACGTGTATGAAACATTTGTTGGTGAATACATGACATCACTGGAAATGGCAGGTTGTTCTATTACACTCTTAAAATTAGATAATCATCTGACAGAGTTGTTAGATGCGAAGGCAAATACGGTTGCCTTCAAGCGATAATCAAACTGCGGAACGAATATCATGTCTTCTTTTAGAAAAGTAAAGAAAATATAAAATTTTGAAAATAGATCCAAATGTCTGGCTCCAGAGCCTACCCCCTCGAGGTCAAATAACCTGTTGGAAGAAAAGTCAAAGAGCGACTTTTTTGCAACAAAACATTTGCTTGTCGGGGGTGAGCAAGGCGCTTGTGTTTTTTTAACAATAGTGAATGAGTAGAATGTGAGGGGAATGCTATGAATTTTGGCGTAGAGCAAACGAAGAAATGGATGCAGGAGCTCAACCAAAGGCTTCAACTCCAAAAAGCATATTTAACTGAGTTGGATCAAGCAATTGGCGATGGTGATCATGGATTGAATATGGCAAGAGGATTTCAAGAAGTTGTGTACAAAATTTCAATAATTGATTATAAAGATGTCGGTTCTTTATTTAAGGATATAGGGATGGTCCTTCTTTCTAAGGTAGGTGGAGCATCTGGCCCCCTTTATGGGACTGTATTTTTAAAAGCTGCAAATGAGGTGAAGGGGAAGGAAAGCCTGGAAACTAAAGACCTTGCTGCAGCCTTCACTGCCTCGCTTGAAGGAGTAAAAATGAGGGGGAAAGCCAATTTAGGTGACAAAACCATGGTTGATGTATGGGAACCAGTTGTTGCCTATTTACAGGGGGATCAAGTAGATTGGGATACTTTCATCTCACTTGCAAAAACAAACATGGAGAACACGGAGCAGCTGGAAGCCAAAAAAGGGCGTGCAGCGTATTTAGGAAAACGTTCAATTGGTCATTTAGATCCAGGTGCCGTTTCCTCCTTTTACTTTTTTGCTGAACTAGCGAAAGTATGTAAAGAGGTGAGTCAGGCATGAGCAATGTTGGCATAGTTCTCGTCTCACATAGTCATGAGCTTGTGAAAGGACTCCATGCTCTATTAGAACAAATTCAACCAGAAGTTCCGATAGCAATTGCTGGAGGAACCGAATCAGGAGATATTGGCACAGATGTGTTTGCTATTAAGAAAGCGATTGAGGAAGTATATTCCGAAAAGGGTGTCGCTCTCTTTTTTGACCTTGGAAGTGCGCAACTGAGTGCTGAAATGGCAATAGAACTTCTTGACAACATGCAGCAAATTCAACTAGTGGATGCCCCACTTGTTGAAGGCTCCTATGTTGCGGTTGTAGAATCAGGCTGTGGTAGCCCCTTACATGAAGTCGTAGCGGTCGCGGAAGGAGTTAGGAACCTAAACAAAATGAATCATTGAATGAAAGTCTAATAGAAAGAGTGATGAACATGATTGAAAAAGAAATAACGATTACACTTAAGGATGGTCTTCATGCAAGACCTGCTGCAGAATTCGTTAAGAATTTAAGTAACTATACAAGTGAGGTAGAAATTCAAAGTAGCAACAGAAGCTATAACGCAAAAAGTATATTAGGGTTAATGAGTGCGGGTATAAAAGAAGGGCAGACTGTTATGGTAAAGGTGAACGGTCCTGATGAAGAGGAAGCATTTAACTGGCTTGAAAGCTTTTTATCAAAGGATAGGAAAGTATAATATATTGAACATAGTTTTCAATGTCCAGCTCCAGCGCATACCCCCTCGAGGTCAAGAACGCGTCGCAAAGAAAAGTCAAAGAGCGACTTTTTTGCCACTGAACAATTGCTTGTCGGGGCTGAGCAAGGAGCTTTCTCATTTCTTAATTAACAGTGGGCAGTAAATATAGAGTAAGCCTATCCAACTTGTTCGTGGGTATTTACTAGCAAACAGCGTACAAATTCAATACTTTTTACCCCGCGATCCAACCGACTTATAGAGGTTTTATTTTATTTGTAAAGAGGGGGAAATAATGGGCTTCCAGGGCCAAAGAGTTATACCTGCAATTCGAAGTATGAAAGCCTTTGAAAGATTCATAGAAAGCCCAATGACATATGGGATTTTCCTAGAATTACACATTGGCCAGTTGTGTAATGTTTGTCAGCTGGCCGCTACTCATGATAAAAAATTGCTCGTCCATTTGGATTTAATACAGGGATTAAAAAGTGATGAGTATGCTGTAGATTTCATTAGTCAAGAAGCAAAACCGTATGGAATCATTTCTACTAGAGGAAATGTCATTATAAAAGCAAAGCAAAAAAAGCTATTCGCCATTCAACGTATGTTTTTACTTGATTCTCATGCATTCGAGAAAAACATTTCACTTTTAAAAAAAACATCACCAAATTATGTAGAGGTTCTACCTGGGATTATCCCATCTGTGATTCACGAAACGAGTATAAGAACGGAAATACCGATTCTAGCTGGTGGATTTATCACGAGTGAAAAAGAAATAGAAGAGGCAATACGAGCTGGGGCAACTGCTGTTACAACCTCAAAGGTAGATTTATGGAACTATAATTTTTTAAAAAGATAGACATTGAATCGAAATCTATGGCATATGATGTAGTAAGTTAATAAAATTGTGACGGAGATACGGAGATCCACGATAGACACCTGCAATTAGGTTCAATTTGTCGTGGATTTTTTTGCGAGAAAAAGTACAGCTCTTTTTTAACTTTTTACTTTTTTGAAGAAACACCGAGATTTACCTCATCACCGCGTTAAGACTCCGTACCTATCATTTTATTAACTTAAAATTAAGCGCTTACACAGGAGGGGATTAAGTGATGACAGCTTTTATGGGTGAATTGATTGGTACGATGATTCTCATTATTCTAGGGTGTGGTGTAGTTGCAGGTGCCGTCCTAGACAGAACGAAATCAAATGCAGGTGGTTGGGTAGTTATTACGTTTGCGTGGGGTCTTGCGGTTGCGATGGCTGTGTATGCTGTAGGGCAATTTAGTGGGGCACATTTGAATCCTGCGGTAACCTTTGGTCTAGCATTCGCCGGTGATTTTGCATGGGCTGATGTACCAGCCTACATTGCAGCACAAATGATTGGGGCAATCATTGGGGCAGCTCTCGTATTTGGTCACTACTTGCCACACTGGAAGGCTACGGGTGATAAGGGAGCAAAACTAGCGGTGTTCTCAACTGATCCTGCAATTCCTCATAATTTTTCAAATTTACTAAGTGAATTTATTGGTACATTTGTATTAGTAATGGGAATAATGGCAATCGGTGCAAATGAATTTACAGAAGGGTTAAATCCATTAATTGTTGGTTTATTAATCGTAGTGATAGGTATGTCATTAGGTGGAACAACTGGATATGCGATTAACCCAGCGCGTGATTTAGGTCCAAGAATTGCACACTTCCTATTGCCGATTCCTGGGAAAGGAAGCTCTAATTGGGGGTACTCCTGGATTCCGGTTGTTGGTCCTCTATTAGGTGGATCATTTGGTGCACTATTCTATAAGGCGATATTCACAGGTGTCATTGTAAGCGCATTCTGGTATGTGCTAATCGCTAGTGTAGTGATCTTCATACTGGCATATGTTGGTAGCAAAAAACAGGCAAGCGTGTTTTAATTTGTAATAGAAGGATAAAAAATAAAAATTCGTTAGTTTTACTAAGGGGGCAAAATCTATGGAAAAATTTATTCTATCATTAGACCAAGGTACTACGAGTTCTCGTGCAATTCTATTTAATGAAAAAGGAGAAATCGTTCACGTTGCACAGAAAGAGTTCACACAAATCTTTCCAAAGCCAGGCTGGGTTGAGCATAATGCAAATGAAATTTGGGGATCCATTCTAGCAGTAATGGCTTCTGTTTTATCAGAATCAAATGTGAAGGCAGAGCAGGTTGCTGGAATTGGCATTACCAACCAACGCGAAACGACAGTTGTTTGGGACAAAGAAACAGGTCAGCCTGTCTACAATGCAATTGTGTGGCAATCCCGTCAAACAGCTGATATTTGTGAAGATTTAAAAGCACAGGGCTTAAATGATACATTCCGTGCAAAAACAGGTCTATTAATTGATGCATATTTCTCAGGGACAAAGGTAAAATGGATTTTAGATAATGTAGAAGGCGCACGTGAAAAAGCCGAGAACGGGCAATTACTATTTGGAACAATTGATACATGGTTAATCTGGAAGCTTTCTGGTGGAAAAGCACATGTAACAGATTATTCAAATGCATCAAGAACCCTGATGTATAACATTTATGATCTTCAATGGGATGATGAGCTGTTAGCACATTTAACAGTGCCAAAATCTATGCTACCGGAAGTTCGCCCATCCTCAGAGGTTTATGCAACAACTGCTGACTATCACTTCTTCGGGCAAGAGGTACCAATTGCTGGAGCAGCGGGTGACCAACAAGCTGCACTATTCGGGCAAGCATGTTATGAAGAAGGTATGGTTAAGAACACATATGGCACAGGTTGCTTCATGTTAATGAACACAGGGGAAAAGGCTGTACCATCAAATCACGGCTTGTTAACAACAATTGCGTGGGGAATAGATGGAAAAGTTGAGTATGCATTAGAAGGAAGTATCTTCGTTGCAGGTTCAGCGGTCCAATGGCTACGTGATGGACTTCGGATGTTCAAGGATGCAAAGGAGAGCGAAGGCTATGCAGTGAAGGTTGATTCTACAGATGGTGTATATGTAGTTCCTGCCTTCGTTGGTCTAGGCGCGCCATATTGGGACAGCGATGTAAGAGGTGCCGTATTTGGAATCACTCGCGGAACATCTAAAGAACATTTCGTTCGTGCAACTCTAGAGTCATTGGCTTACCAAACAAAGGATGTATTAACTGCAATGGAAGCTGATTCTGGCATTTCCTTGAAAACACTACGTGTTGACGGAGGAGCTGTTAAGAATAATTTCCTAATGGATTTCCAATCAGGTATTCTAGGTGTTCCAGTTGAACGTCCCGTTATAAATGAAACAACTGCACTAGGTGCTGCTTACCTTGCAGGTCTAGCAGTAGGATATTGGAACAACCAAGAGGAAATCTCCACACAGTGGGCAATCGATCAATCCTTTGAACCAACAATGTCTGATGAGCAACGTGAAGAATTATATAGCGGTTGGAAAAAGGCAGTAAATGCCACTATGGCATTTAAATAAAAAGTGTGTTATGATAAAAGCAAGTTAATAATTCGGTAGGAGATACGGAGAGACCACAATACATTGTAATCGACGATTATAATGGGATTTGTGGTCTCTTTTTTTCTACCCTTTTTAAGGAGAGAATAGCAATGACACAATTTTCTAGTATAGAGAGAAGCACGATTTTAGGGGAAATGGAAAAAGAAGAACATGACCTTTTTATCATTGGAGGAGGTATCACGGGTGCAGGGATTGCACTAGATGCTACTACGCGTGGTCTTAAGACGGCTCTAGTGGAGATGCAGGACTTTGCTGCAGGAACTTCGAGTAGATCTACTAAATTGGTACACGGAGGATTACGCTATTTAAAACAATTTGAAGTAGGTTTAGTTGCTGAAGTGGGTAAAGAGAGAGCCATTGTGTATGAAAATGGCCCGCACGTAACGACACCTGAGTGGATGCTCTTACCTCTACATAAGGGAGGCACTTTTGGGAAGTTCTCCACATCAATCGGTCTACGTGTGTATGACTTCTTAGCGGGTGTAAAAAGATCTGAAAGACGATCCATGCTAAGTGCAGAACAAACCTTAAAAAAGGAACCTTTGGTGAAAAAGGATGGTCTAAAGGGCGGAGGCTACTACGTTGAATATCGTACAGATGATGCGCGCTTAACGATTGAAGTAATGAAAAAAGCGATTGAAAAAGGGGCAAAGGCTGTAAACTATGCGAAGGTAGAATCCTTTATCTACGAAAATGGAAAAGTAAAAGGCGTTAAAGTCGTTGACCAAATGACCGGAAAAGCGTATGAAATCTTTGCGAAAAAGATTGTAAATGCTACCGGTCCATGGGTTGATAAAATGCGTGAAGCAGATGGCTCTAAAAAAGGGAAGGTTCTTCGTCTTACAAAGGGCGTCCATATTGTAATCGATCAATCGAAATTCCCATTAAAACAAGCAGTTTATTATGATACTCCAGATGGAAGAATGGTGTTTGCGATTCCTCGTGACGGAAAAACATACGTGGGTACAACCGATACATTTTATGACAAAGATACAGCACGACCAACGGTTACAACGGAAGACAGAGTATATTTAATTAATACGATTAACTATATGTTCCCAAGTGTAAATGTTACAGAAGCTGATATCGAATCAAGCTGGGCAGGTCTTCGTCCACTTATTTATGAAGAAGGAAAAGACCCATCAGAAATTTCACGTAAGGATGAGGTTTGGGTGTCAGATTCGGGATTAATCACGATTGCAGGTGGAAAGCTAACAGGCTATCGTAAAATGGCTGAAATAGTTGTAGACCGCGTAGCGAAGATTTTAAAGACAGAAGGTTTTTCTTCAATTAAACCATGCCAAACAAAAAACATCCCCATTTCAGGTGGTAATGTTGGTGGCTCTGCTAAATATCCAGCTTTTGTTGCGGAAAAAACAGAAAAGCTTGTTCGCGATCTTCAATTGGCTAAAAAAGATGCTGACCGAATTACCCGTCTGTATGGGTCAAATGTTGATACATTGATTGGAATCATGAGAGAAACTGGTCAAAATGCGACAAAGGCAAATCTACCACTTCATATCTATGCATCACTAGAATATGGTATCCAGCATGAAATGGTAACAAAACCAATCGATTTCTTAATTCGTCGTACAGGTGCAATGTTCTTTGATATTAACTGGGTTCAAACATGGAAAAAGCCAGTAATTGCATACATGGCTGAAAGATTCGGATGGAATACTGATGAAAAAGCAAACTATGAAGCTGAAGTAGAACGTTATATTAAAGATGCAACAGAAGCAAATGACGATAATCAATAACAGGCGGGGCTTCCCGTCTGTTTTTTTGTTCGCCCAGCATGGGCGAACTCTAACGGGTGAAAGTCCCTAGTACGACCTGGTAGCGGTAAGTACAT
>JBLKRX010000050.1:0-26416 GCA_047608075.1 Ferdinandcohnia humi | reverse complement strand
GAAATTCAAGTATATAAAAAAATACCTGTAGATAAAACACTCTTTTTTAAGTGTCCTAACTACAGGTACCATTTTATTTCGTCCTCTTCTTTTTTGTTAGGTTGTAATTTTCGACAAAAATAGACGACTCTTTCTCCGGTAACAGACAAAAAAAGCATTCTATTTCTTCTATACTAATTTTAACAATGATTGGTTGGTGTGCAAACACCAACCAATCGTTGTTAGAGCCACGGCGGATATTATAGATTTCGTAAATGAATTGACTCGTGTAAACACGAGTACGAAATCTGGAAACAATTACGACGAGGCGTAATTGAATAGGTAGATAAGGAGGAAAGAGATGAGAGAGTACCACATTTATCTTATCGAAAAAGAGTTTGCTGCTCACTACTTTGGTCGTGAATCACTAATCTATCATTTATTTTTAGAACATAAACAATCTATTAATGAGAAAAAGAAGGTATTATTTAAACAAATAGAATTTATTACAAGATCCATACCAGCTCTTCGTATTCAACAAAAGATAGAATCCAGCCTTTCGCATTATTCTTCATACAGGGTAGAAAGTAATACTCATACTCTGGAATGGAATGAATTTAATAGCTATGCAATACTGACAATCAATAATCAATATATTCATCTACAGTCTACTGGTAGTTATGAAGCTGAAACTGCATTTTTTGAGACTTTACGTAAATACGACAGTTGTTTTTTAGCGATGGACTTTACAAAAAATAAATACGGTTGGTTAAATCCTATTAGAGAAAGAAAATTTGTCTAAATGCTAGGAAAACCCAAAACAAATATTGTATAATAGCTGAGGGTTTAGTACACTGTATTGTAGACAACACGAAGGAGGAAAATAGTATGATGCAAACGTGGTTAGCCATCCTACTTATTGTAGTAGCTTTAATTGGGGGCGTTGCATTAGGGTTTTTCATTGCTCGTAAATATATGATGAATTACTTAAAGAAAAATCCACCAATCAATGAGCAAATGCTAAAAGTAATGATGATGCAAATGGGTATGAAACCATCACAAAAGAAGATCAATCAAATGCTAAAAGCAATGAACGGCCAAATGGATAAGCAATAAAAGTAGTTCGCTTTGTGGGACAAGCCTTTCTAGGTTATTGCTATTTTAAGGAAGGATTCCAATATATATCACATTGTAATCTTTCCTAGCATTTTTTGATTAATACGTTTTAGCTACCAACTATAAACCGCTTTTCTGGTTAAGAACTTTATCAGAATGGCGGTTTTTGTGACTTTATGGGATTTCTTTAGGCGTAAGTTGAGATGATTCTGTATTATCGTGTTCTCAGTTTAAGTCTATATCTGGGTTGATAGGGGGGATTCTCTGGTATCCCCCCAGACACAAAACCTAAAGATTTCTCCTTACAAGTCCTTTTGGTTTACATTCAGTTCAATTAAATTACCATCTGGATCTGCACAAAATATTTGTGCAAATCCACTAGAACTATCAGGCTTTTCAATTACTTCTACATTATTCATAGATAACCAATTTAGGGTATCGTAATAGTTCTTTACTCTTAGAGCAAAGTGTCCTTCTCGGCTACTTAAACTTTTATCTTTCCGTATTGTTTGCGAGTCTGGAAGAACGATTAGATGTAATTGTTGAGAGTTAATCTTATACCACGCACCTGGAAAATCGAAATCTGGACGTTCAATTTCTTTTAAACATAGAATGTTACTGTAAAAATCTTTTGCTCTTTCAAGATTTGTTACTGTTAAACTAACATGTTGAATTTCATGATACTTAATCAAAATAATCACCTCTAAATATCTTCTATGTTAATAATAATTTAGTATTTGAAAAAGTAAATAAAGAATAAAACTAAAAGTGTAATAAAATGACAATTTAAATTAACTCACTATCGGATAATAATCAGTAAAAAAATAATGCTAAATTATCAAATGTTATGGAGTTTCTTCGATGAATTATTTCAATAATTAGACTAAAATAAGAGCCGGGTACAAAAGTTATCATGGATTACGTATAGAAGAAAAACTTATATAAGCATATTTCTTAAAAAAATTGAAAATACTTATATTATAAATAAATGTTAAAAAGGATGTATAGCACAGAGGTTAGTGCATACTAGTATCCCTACTGGTAGTTTCCTCGGTTCAATTCCGAGTACATCCGCCAATTCAATTGAAGCCTAGGACGTCGAATAAACTCCTAGGCCTATGTTAATTTACAAAGGCACCCAGATTAGGAGTGCTTTTTTATATGACTAAAAAGAATGAATAGAAAGACTTTTTCTTCTTTCCAGAATATTTCAAGTTTGGTAAACTATTTAAGCACTTAATTTGTTTTCGGAGGATATTGTATGAAAGTCTTTTTGGATTTAATGTGGTTTTTTAAGCAAGAAAAAAAATCATACCTAACAGGTATTTTTTTATTACTCATTGTTGCTTTATTAGAATTAGTACCACCAAAAGTAATTGGAATGATTGTTGATTTTATTGATCAGGGTACATTAACAATAGATGTATTGATTAAATGGCTGGGTATTTTACTTTTAACCGCATGTACGGTTTATGTAGTGAGATTCTTTTGGCGAATCATGATATTTGGTTCATCCGTAAAGCTAGCGAGATTATTGCGTAATCGCTTATTTGAGCACTTTACAAAGATGTCACAATCCTTCTTTCAAAAAAGACGTATCGGCGATCTCATGGCGCATTCAACGAATGACCTACAGGCTATACAACAGACTGCTGGTTCAGGGGTGTTAACTCTAGTTGATTCACTGGCAACAGGTGGATTCGTTTTATTGACAATGGCTTTTACGATTAATTGGAAGTTAACGCTGATTTGCCTTATTCCTTTACCGTTTATGGCCCTGTCAACTAATTATTATGGAACATTATTACATAAACGGTTTCACAAGGCCCAGGAAGCATTCTCTAGTCTGAATGATAAAGTGCAGGAAAGTATTAGCGGTATCAAAGTAATAAAAACGTTTGGTCAAGAAGAAGAAGATATTGAAGCGTTTCGTAAGCAGTCTGATGATGTAGTGAAAAAGAACCTTTCAGTAGCAAAAATTGATGCTTTATTTGATCCAACTATCTCTTTAATTGTGGGTTTATCCTATTTTCTCGCGATCATATTTGGATCTCGTTTTGTTCTTTCAGGAGATATGACATTAGGGGAATTAGTTTCTTTTACAACATATTTGGGCTTATTAATCTGGCCACTCCTTGCTTTTGGATGGTTATTTAATATTGTAGAAAGAGGGAGAGCCTCTTTAGACCGTGTTACCTCTCTATTGAGTGAGCCAATTGAAATCCAGGATCAAATCCATGCGATTGATAATACACCCACAGGGGAAATTAACTTTTCAATATCACAATTTTCCTATCCTGGTGAACAAAAGAAAGTTTTAGAGAATATTAGATTTACACTTCAGCGTGGACATACACTCGGAATAGTCGGCAAAACTGGTGCAGGTAAAACTACATTATTAAAGCTTTTAATAAGGGAATTTGAAGGATACGATGGAAGCATTCAAATTGGAAATAAAAAGCTTACTGATTATACATTAGATGCACTTCGTAGTGGGATAGGCTATGTACCACAAGATCATTTTCTATTTTCGGCAACTGTGGCTGATAATATTGCCTTTGCCAAACCTGATGCTTCACTTAACGATATTATGACAGCTGCAAAACTTTCATATATACATGAAGACATTCTTCAGTTTACAGATGGCTATGAGACAGTAGTCGGAGAGCGTGGGGTTTCCTTATCAGGTGGTCAGAAACAACGTATTTCGATTGCAAGGGCATTACTTGTCAACCCTGAGATCTTAATAATGGATGATTCTTTATCTGCAGTTGATGCAAAGACAGAAGAAGAAATTCTACGTGCATTACGTGAAAATCGTGCAGGAAAAACAACTATTATCACTTCACACCGGTTAAGCGCGATACAGCACGCGAATGAAATACTCGTTATTGAAGATGGTAGGATTGCTCAGCATGGGACACATGAAGAGCTCATGGATAGGGAAGGGTGGTATCGAGAAATGTACCACCGTCAACAGCTTGAATCACTTGTCGAGCATGGAGGATAGAAAATGGATAAAAATAAGAAAAAGGAGCAAAGTCTTGCTTTAAAAAGGCTCCTATCATATACAAAATCTCATACTAAGGAGTTTGTAATTGCTTTTACATTACTTTTATTTGCAACCCTGGCAGATATAGTTGGACCAATTTTAATTAAGATTTTTATTGATGACTACTTGACTCCAAGAAACTTACCATTCCAACCGTTACTACTCCTTGGAACGGCATATCTTTTAATCCATATTTCCAAGGTTGTCTTACAGTATTTTCAGTTAGTTAAGTTTCAAGATATTGCTCTCAAGATTATACGTGAAATGCGAATTGAAGTCTTTTCAAAGGTACAGAGTCTTGGTTTAAAGTATTTCGATAAAACACCAGGTGGAAGTATTGTTTCGAGGGTGACAAATGATACCGAAGCCATAAAAGATATGTTTGTAGAGGTAGTTGCTACTTTTGTTCAAAATGGTGTGTTCCTAATAGGGATTTTTATTGCAATGTTTTATTTGAATGTAAATCTTGCCCTATTCTGTTTAGTGCTGATTCCTATTATTTTTATTTTGATGCAGGCTTATCGCAGATTTAGTTCCAAGTATTATCATGATATGAGGGAAAGGATTAGTCAGCTGAATGCAAAGCTTAATGAATCACTTCAAGGGATGGCAATCATTCAAATATTTCGTCAAGAAAGAAGGTTACGCAAAGAATTTAAAGAAATCAATGAAGCACATTACCATGCTGGTGTAAAGAATATTAAGCTTGATGGTTTGTTGTTACGTCCCGCTATCGATTTTATTTATATCATGACCATCATCATGGTGCTTAGCTTTTTTGGTATTTCTGCAATGGAAAGTCCAATTGAAATTGGAGTTCTCTATGCGTTTGTTAACTACTTAGAAAGATTCTTTGAACCAGTAAATAATATGATGATGCGTTTATCACTTCTCCAACAAGCAATCGTTGCGTCACAGAGGGTTTTTGAATTACTCGATAATGAAGAGCTTGCACCTCAAAAGGTGGGGAATAATAATCCGTCAATTAACGAAGGTGTCATCGAATTTAAGAATGTTAGTTTTTCTTATGATGGAAAAAGAGATGTACTAAAAAATATTTCCTTTTCAGCAAAAAAAGGTGAAACAGTTGCTTTAGTTGGTCACACAGGAAGCGGGAAAAGCTCTATTATCAATTTATTACTTCGTTTTTACTCAGTTGAGCGTGGAGAAATTTTACTTGATGGCAAATCGATAAACGTTTATTCAGATAAAGAGTTACGAAAGAGCATTGGACTGGTTTTACAGGATCCGTTTTTGTTTGTGGGTACAATCAAGGAAAACTTACGCTTAAACAACCCAAATATAACGGACAACGACATAGAAGAGGCGGCAAAATTTGTTCAGGCTGATTCTTTTATTCAAGAATTAGAAGGCGGTTATGGGTATCAGGTGGCAGAACGAGGATCAACTTTTTCGAGTGGCCAAAGGCAATTACTTGCTTTTGCTCGTACAATCGTAACGAATCCTAAAATACTTGTCCTCGATGAAGCAACTGCAAATATTGATACAGAGACAGAAGAGGCGATTCAAGAGGCTCTTGAACGTATGAGAAAAGGTAGAACAACAATTGCGATTGCCCACCGCTTATCAACCATACAAGATGCAGATTTAATATTAGTCCTTCATCATGGTGAAATTGTAGAACAGGGTACTCACCAAGAACTGTTAGCACATCAAGGTTTATATTATAAAATGTACTTACTACAGAACGGAAGCTCTGAAAAGGTTGAAAATGCAGTTATGTAAAAAGACCAGCTTCTTCTAAAGGAACAAGACTTTGTCTTCATGTATACCTAGGAAACCTTGGCTTATGAAACGGTTTAGAGCCTCTCATGAATTTGAAAGGCTCTTTACCTTTTTTTCGGCTAGATTATATTGGTTGAGAAGGCTATCTAAATCCTGGCTAATTTTTATGGTCTTAGATGCATTTAATCCATACTTACATACAATTTCTATTAGCTCGGCTCTTTTTTGTTCAATCTTGAATAGAAGCTGCTCGTTAGACACGATGACTTGTCCTTTCTATTTTTTACTGATAAGTGCTAGTATAACATATAATGGCAATTAGGGTTAAGGAAAGAGTAGCTGGAAAAATATTCTTGGATTTCACAGTAGTAATGACACAAAACTGTCACACAAAAAAATATGAATAACTGCTTATGTTTGCTAGAATAATAAGTAACTACTTATTAGGAGCTGTGAAAATGTCAGATGTAAACGTATTACTTGCTTTAGGTGCTGGTTTCCTGTCATTCATCTCACCTTGTTGTTTGCCTTTATATCCAGCATTTCTTTCGTATATTACTGGTGTTTCAGTAAGTGAATTAAAATCTGATAATGCGATGCTGCAAAAACGGAGTATTCTACATACAATTTTCTTTTTAATTGGATTTTCTAGTATTTTTGTAATGTTAGGATTTGGTACGTCCTTTATTGGACAATTTTTTAGTAATTATCAGGGACTTATCCGACAACTAGGCGCAATTCTAATAATCTTCTTTGGTCTAGTTGTAGTAGGTATAGTGAAACCGAGCTTCCTTATGAAGGACTTTAAATTTGAATTTAAAAATCGTCCTGCTGGCTATATAGGTTCAATCTTTATTGGGATGGCATTCGCTGCAGGCTGGACACCTTGTACAGGTCCGATTTTAATGTCCGTAATTGCTCTTGCTGGTACAAATCCAGAATCTGGAATGATATATATGATTGCATACTCCTTAGGATTTTCTATCCCATTCTTACTTCTTTCATTTTTTATCGGAAGAATGCAATGGATTCGGAAAAACAGTATGAAGATTGTAAAAATAGGTGGATATGCGATGATAATAATGGGTGTAATCTTGTATTTTGACTGGATGACAAAAATAATTGCGTATGCATCTGCTTTATTTGGAGGATTTACAGGGTTTTAATCGAATATATAGTGATAAGTGCTTGTTAAGGAGGACCAAACGTGGCTAGGATCTTAGTAGTAGATGACGCAAAGTTTATGAGATTGACATTAACAAATATTTTAGAAAATGCGAATCATGAGGTAGTATCAGAGGCTGAGAACGGAAAAGAAGCAGTTGAACTATATAAAAAGTTGAGACCGGATCTCGTAACAATGGATATTACAATGCCTGAAATGAATGGTCTAGAGGCTGTTAAGGAAATAAAGGAAAATGATCCACAAGCTAAAATTATTATGTGTTCAGCAATGGGACAACAAAAGATGGTTGTAGATGCAATTACTGCCGGGGCAAAAGATTATTTAGTTAAACCATTTGATGAGAGCCGTGTTATTGAGGCAGTTAATAGAGTGCTACGATAATAACTAAAAGCTAAAATTTTCTTTTTAATAAAAGCGGAAATAGTTGAACAGAATGTAGTAGTTTATTTATCCGAGACTTGTACTTCCTTTTTATCCAATGGAAGGAACCGTTTTATTATATTTTAGATGATGGAGCGTGGATAAAAACCATTTAGAAAGGTCTTAAATGGTTTTTTTTATGTGATTTTGGTATAATACTCATACTTTTTAAAAAAGGATTGATTTATTTGGCAATAGCATCATCTATACTCGCTATTATAATGGCTGTTTTCGTGACGTTTTTAAGGTCACGGTCTTCTCAGAAGCCAGCAACTGACAAGAAAATAATATTGCCACCAGTTTTTATGAGCACAGGTGCTCTTATGTTTTTGCATCCCTTTTTTCGAGTAACACCTTTGGAAATTATAGAGGCTCTATCTGTTGGAATGTTATTTTCCATACTTTTAATTAAAACATCATCATTTGAAATAAAAGAAAATGAAATCTACTTAAAACACTCCAAGGCATTTATTTATATTTTAATCGGTTTATTGGTTATCCGTATTATCTTAAAATCGATTTTAAGTACTACTATTGACCTAGGAGAATTAAGTGGAATGTTTTGGATACTTGCATTTGGGATGATTGTTCCATGGCGTATAGCGATGTATGTAAAATATAAAAAATTAGCATCCACACTTACAAACTAGAATAGAAATTGCGAAAAACTCGGTATCATGTACCGAGTTTTTGTAGTAAAGAATAGGAAAGTATATAATTTTGAACCAAGTTTTATATGCCTATCGCAAGCGGCCTACACCCTCGAAGTAAAATAAACCTGTTGTAAGAAAGGCCAAAAAACGACCTTTTGCAACAGAACATTTGCTTGTTGGACTTGCTCAGGAAGTGATGACGTCAACGTTCCTCTTCCAAGGCCTTACGCATTTCTTAAAACAATTCTTTATAAGGGCTTACATCAATTTGCTTTTCTTGTAATGTTTTGAGAAGAAATTTGTGATCGCGTTTTGGTGTTGCGACTATGTATCCCTTTACAACTAGGTCTTGTGAAATTGATTTGGCTTTTTCTTGCAGTGCAAGTTCTCCAATCTTACCAGCTATTTTTTGTCTAGCTACATCGCGGAATAATTCTGGTACGGGCTTGACTAATTCCTCTAATAATACTTTTTGTTCATCAGGCCATAAATGACGTGTTTGCTCTAAATAATAATCTTGCCAATCTAATTCAGACCTTCCATCTTCCTTCGGTAATTTTTTTAAAAACTTCCGGAACATAAAATAGCCGCCAATTCCTAGTAGCGTTATAAAAAAGACAACCCATAAAAGGATAAATGCTGAAAACCAACCAGTTAACATGTATGTCACCTCAATATTTCATTATACCTCAAAAATAAAGGGATTTAAATAAAAAAGAGTCTGTGGGTAATTTAAAGTTAAGCAATTAATCATCGTTTCTCAAAAAACATTTATTTTATGAGTTCCCCCATTTACTTAGGTAGTTTCTTTTTCTTCTATATCTTGAATATTACTTTTTGCTACAAGGGAAATATATGTATATGAAAAAATTAATTTTTATTACAGGTTTGATTTATTTTTGCTTATTAATCAATAGCGCGAAAGCTGAGGAAATGGTTCGGGTTCGATTAGTGAATTTTATTGGTGATTCTAACGAAATAGAGTTTAACCTAACAGGAGAATATTTTACACTTGATCCAACTTTATTCTTGGAAGAAGGAGTTGACTATCAGTTAAAAGTGAAAAAGGGGAAAATGTACCTAAAAGGAGGAGGGATAAAGCTGCGGGTTGATGAAACCTTTATTCTAATTCCCCAAAGCTACAATGAACAGCATAAAATTACAATTAATAATAGACCATATTTAGGTGCTATAGAATTTAAACTTGAGAACAGGAAAAGTATCCGTACAATCAATCAACTACCACTAGAGGATTATTTAAAGGGTGTAGTCCCCCTAGAGGTATTTCCATCTTGGAACATAGAAGCATTAAAGGCTCAGGCTTTAGCAGCAAGAACCTATGCTGTCACACATATAAATAAGGATATGGATGATACGACTTTTTATCAGGTGTACGGGGGATATGCATGGAATGCAAAAACAACAAAAGCAATAGAGGAAACAAAGGGAGAGGTAATCACCTTTAAAAATAAATTAATTGAAGCCTTTTATTCTGCAAGTAATGGAGGGAAAACAGAAAGTAATAAAAATGTTTGGGGAGGAAAAGCTCGGCCATTTTATCCAATTAAAGAAGATCCATATGACCCGATACATCCATGGGAATTTACATTACAGAAGACACAAATAAATCTTAATGATATTGACTGGAACATAGAGGATACATGGGAACAGTTAAAGGAAAAGGAAGAAGACAAAAAGATATTATCAGTAATGAAAAGCTCGATAAATAGGCAAGGGTATCCTGGTGACATCTTAATATTGTCGATTCCGAAATTTGAAGTAAGCAAGAAAAAATATAGTTCAGATCGGTCAATAAAAGGTTCAATACAAGTAGAGTTTTTACAAAGACTAGTGGACGGAACAGTACTTTTAGGCAATATATCGCTAGAAAATGTTAGTCTAAACCACATTAGACCAATGATTGGAGGAAGTACTTTTAAAAGTTACTATATTGATTCATTAGAGGATACTGGTAGCGAATATATTATGAAAGGGAAAGGCTATGGTCATGGTGTAGGAATGAGTCAATGGGGAGCGAGTATTATGGGAGACAAGGGAAAAACGTATCGGGAGATAATTGAATTTTATTTTCCAGGTACTTCAATTATCACCATTTCGTCTAATTAAATTTAAGGTTATGTTTATTGCAGTTGTATTTGTACGTTTTTAAAAAATGATCAATAAGATTACAATGAAATGAGCAATAAAAATAGCCAGTTTCAAATTGAAAAGTCCTGTACATTACAGGACTTTTATCCTTATATGCTTCTTTTTCTTTTTACGTTTCCCTTGTTTTTTGATAAATATTTCGAGAATATCGTTCCGATACAGTGCTTCAATTTTCTTTCTTTCTAATTCAAAAGGAAGTGTAACGATTCTTTCGGCGACTATATTATCTATAGGAGGTTCATTACATTTTGTGATTTGAATATTGACGGTATCATCTTTTACTTTGAGGCGAACTTGTTCAGGTTGGTAGCCTGGTAATTCCGCTTCAATAATATATTCATGTTGTGTTTCGAATAAATCTACTCTGAATTGATACGCATCAAGATAACTCGTAAATGGGTCATCAAAAAACTGCCTCATCCAATCCTCTAAACCTTCAATGGGCAATGGCTTAGAATCATCAAAATTATTCATCGCATAGACCTCCATTTAATTCTATATTTAGGATATTCAAATTATGTGAAATCGTGCTAGGCTGGTACTAAACTTCGTACGAATCAATTTGTAAATATGCTATGTTTCTGTAAAATGAAGATATATGAAGTTTTTGGAGGATTAGTAATGAAAGAGAACTTACGTCAGATTCCAGCCATACATGACCTACAGGCTCACCAAATATTTTCCCGATTAGTAACTGACTATAAGGTTAAATCAGAATATGTAACAAAACTCCTTCGTGAAACGATAGATATTACTAGAAACCATATAATAAATGGTACTTGGAAGAATGAATTGATTTCTAAGGAGGATTTCATTGATATTATTTTTAAAAGTACGGAGGATGAACTACAAAAAATTAAGCGATACTATCTAACTAATACAATAAATGCTACAGGGACAGTGTTACATACCAACTTGGGGAGAGCTAGACTAAGTGATGAAGCAACTAAGCATGTGATAAGCATTGCTCAGGGCTACTCAAACCTAGAATATGATTTGGCTGAAGGTGAAAGAGGAACCCGCCATTCGATAGTCGAGGGGCTAATTAAAGAGCTAACTGGAGCGGAGGCTGCAATGGTTGTAAATAATAATGCAGCTGCTGTATTTTTAGTACTTCGCGCCTTAGCTAAGGACAAGGAGGTACTTGTTTCACGAGGACAATTAGTGGAGATTGGGGGATCCTTTCGGATTTCTTCCATCATGGAAGAAAGCGGTGCAAAACTTATCGAAGTTGGCACGACAAATAAAACTCATGTATGGGATTATGAAGATGCGATAACAGAAAATACAGCAATGCTTCTTAAAGTACATACTAGTAATTTTAAAACAGTAGGCTTCACCGAGAGCGTGGAAATTGATAAATTAGTTCAAATAAGTAACAATCATGAAAATATTATCGTTTATGAAGATTTGGGAAGTGGTGTTTTATATGATTTTAAGGAACACGGCATTGGGGATGAACCTCTTGTTAAGGATCGTATAAATCATGGCGTTGACCTTGTGTCCTTTAGTGGGGATAAACTCCTTGGAGGACCACAAGCTGGGATAATCGCAGGTAAAAAGGAATTAATCTCAAAGCTAAAAAAACATCAACTAGCCCGTGTACTTCGAGTAGATAAAATGTCATATGCTGCATTAGAAGCAACGTTACTTTCTTATATAAGAGGGGCTTATCAAGAAGTTCCTACGATAAGAGATATACTAACAACTAAGGTAGAGATTAAACAACGCTGCGAAACCTTTATGCATTTACTACAAATTGAAACGAGCCATTATACCTGTAAACTGAAAGAAGAAGGGTCTCCGATAGGAGGAGGCACAATGCCTGGTGTCGAGGTATCTACCTATGTTGTTGTCTTAGAGCATGCTACGAAATCAGCAAATGAGCTAGCTTCATTACTTAGAGGTAACTCTATTCCAATTATCACTAGAATAAAGCACGATGAAGTTTTATTAGATTTTCGGACAGTTACGGAATCAGAAATATATCAGGTTGTCGATGCTTGTAAGTCGATTTCGTAACATTTACCTGTTTGAAAGGTTTGTAAGCTTAATAGTACATCCTTCAGTTAATGCATATTTTTTTATCGTTCCTATTGGTAATTCCAGAGCTTTATACGCATGTTTAACAGGAAAAATAGCACTCCAAGGCGCAACGTTTTCTTTTACTTTTACTGCTTGATTATCTCTATTTAGAAAAACAACATCGATTGGAAAAAACATGAAAAACATATGTATGGAATTGCAGGGCTCTAAGAGAATACCCTCGTTTTGAATTGGCTTTACTTGAAACATCAAACCTTTGAGACGCTTTAAGTATGTATTGTATCTTTTTATCACGATAGGAATTGTACATTCGCTGTTCTGATTTTTACTCATATTTCTTTCCTTCCTTTCCAATATCTACTCGTTGTTTAAAAAGTTCACAGCATGATATATTCTTCTCGTAAGGAAAAAACAATGACAAAATCGATAAGGGCAAAACTGGGGAAACCTTGTGACGCAAAGCTATAGGGGCTTCATTGTGAAAACAATATGCTCGCCAGCTACCGAAAAATATATCGAACCTTAAGGGGCGATATTATTCTTTCGGATAATATCGTCCCTTTTTTGCGCCTAATCGATTGTCGAAATAATAGACAACTACTATTCGGGGAGGAACAATATAATATGCAAAAAATCAAACAGTTTTTTACAGAGGAAAAAGGTCAAGGAATGACAGAGTACGGTCTGATTCTTGGATTAATTGCTCTTGCAGCGGTTGCGGCAATGACATTATTCGGAACTGAAATCTCTGAGAAGTTTGGTGAAGTTACAGAGAAACTAACTGGTACTTCAGGAACTACAACTGGTACAACAGATACAACAGGTACAACAAGTGGTCAATAAATAACACCTATATACATGTAATATTCCATCATCCCCTACTATCATACAAACAGAGAGTAGGGGATTTTTAAATGAGGTGATTGAATGATAAATGTCATTTTATTTTCTGCATTACTGATTTCTTTTATTACGGATGTAAGAGAGAGAAAGATATATAACGTAATTACCTTTCCGACGATGTTGATTGGACTCATCTTTCACACAATTACAGGTGGATGGGATGGTTTTCTATATAGCTTTTTAGGATTACTTGTTGGAATTGGCTTATTATTCATTCCGTATCTACTGGGTGGTATGGGTGCAGGGGATGTAAAACTACTCGGAGCAATTGGAGCCTTGAAAGGTACGTTATTTGTTTTTCAGGCATTCATTGTGATTTCAATTGTTGGAGGCTTGATTGCAATTGTAATTTTACTTTCGAAAAAAGAATTTGGGTTCTTTTTCAAAAAGATTATGTTTACAATGAAATTTCGAACTCTAGATGGAATTGAAAAGGAAGATATGCACCATGCCTTTCCATATGGTGTCGCCATAGTCATTGGAACAATTTTATATAGTGGAGTTGGTTTGGTGTGATCCAAAAACAAGATGGGCAAGGAATCGTAGAATTTGCCCTTTCAATCACAGTATTGATTTTCCTCTTATTTGGGATTGTTGACTTTGGCCGGATATTTTCTGCGTATTTAACGTTAAATCATGCATCAAGAGAAGCCGCTAGAGTAGCTAGTGTAGGTGGCAGTAATGAAGAAATCCAACGAATTGCATTTGAAGCATCAGAAGTACTAAAGAGCGAAAATGTGGAGGTTCTAATTTCTCCACAACTGAATCGCTCTCGTGGAGACTTCGTAACGATTCATTTATCTTATCCGATATCGGTTTCGACACCCTTATTAAATCGAGTTATTCCAAACCCCTTTGTAATCGAAAATGAAACAAGTATGAGGGTAGAATGATGAAGTTTTTATACAAACAGGATGGTGGAACGATTGTTCTGGTTGCTTTGCTAATGACTGCCTTTATCGGACTTCTAGCGTTAGTAATTGATGCTGGAAATCTCTATCTAGAAAAAGCAAAAATTCAAAAGGTTGTAGATGCAGCAGCTTTAGCTGCTGCTCAAGAGCTACCAAAAGATCAACTAAAAGCAACTTCTATCGCAAATCAGACGATAAAGTTGAATAACGAAGATCCTACTAATTTTTCAATCATTTACTCAAATAATTCAACAATTGTTGAAATCAAGGCAAATAAACGAGTTGAATTATTCTTTGCCAGAGCACTTGGATTGGATAACCCAATACTTAAAGCATCTGCTACTGTCAATTTAATGCCCATTACATCAGGAGTGGGAGCAGTTCCCCTTGGTGTTGAATACACGACCCCTTTGTCATATGGAACAGAGGTCAAGTTAAAAGTCGGAGATTCAACCTATGGAAACTTTGGTGCTCTAGCTTTAACTGGTCCTGGTGCAAAAAATTATGAAACCGATTTAGAGAAAGGGTATGGATTTGAGATTAAGGTAAATGATGTATTAAATACTGAAACTGGTGTAATGGCTGGGAAAACAGTGACTGCAATTAACAATCGTATCTCATATTGTCCTAGCCAGACGTATGTAAACTTTACGAATGATTGTAAACGACTTATTTTAGTTCCCGTTTTTAAGCCGTTACTAATTGATCAAAACAAACAAGTGAAACAAGTAATAGTTGTGGGGTTTGCTACTTTTTTTATTGAACGAGTTACTTCCACAAGCACGAATGCAGAAGTAATTGGTCGATTTATTCAAACAACTTATCCCGGTGACATTTCACCTACCCAAGCAAATTATGGCGTATATTCTTTTAAACTGACAAAGTAGGTGATTATCTATGAACGGAAAAAAACTTTGGCTATTTGCAATACTTTTTGGTTTGGTCTCAGCTATAATTTTATATTTTATTATTCAGCCTAGTGCTACTAGAGATTCAGTGAAATCTGGTGCAAAGCCGTTACCCTCAGATGAGCAACTTGAAGAAACTGTAGTTCAACAACCAGGTTCTCAACTATTATCGATAGCAGAAGGGAAACGTGCTATCTCGATTTCAGTTAATGAACTTCAGGGAGTTTCAGGCTTTATTGTTCCTGGTTCATATGTAGATATTATTGCAACATATCCTGATAAAAATAGTCAATTATTGGTGGAAAATAGTAAGGTTCTTGCGGTAGGTAGATCTACAACAATAGTTGAGGATGCAAGTGCAAATACTTATCAAACCTTAACTTTAGAAATAAAGCCCGAAGATGGAATATTGATTACAAATGCAACAAGTAAGGGTGTCCTTAACTTAATGCTAAAGGGCATTGACCAGTAAAAGGTTCTTAGGATTTCAGTCTGAAAAGAGGTGAACGCATGACTCATTATTATATTTTAATGGAAAAGAACATGCACATTGAAAGAATGAAGAACATTATTGGAAAAAACAATCATATAGTATCTTCTCATACCGTAGTGGAGTTTAAGTCGGCATTAGAAAATATTGAAGATGAAATAGTAATTCTTCTAGGCGAACTGTCAACCTTTGACGTGTATGACGTTTGTCAGGAGATTACACATCTGTATCCCTCTTCAGCGGTTGTATTGTTAGTTTCAGAGGAGAACATTGATTTTAAAAAGGCAATGTACGCAGGTGCAGTGGATGTAATCGATATATACAAAGACCAAGAATGTATTCATTCCATTGAAAAGGCAAAAGAAATCGCAGAATTAAAAAACCAACGAATTCTAAAAGAGGATTCGCCAAAAGGTAAGGTTGTTACTGTGTGTAGTACAAAGGGCGGTGTTGGTAAAACAACAATAAGTGTTAATCTAGCAGTTGCCAGCATCAAAAAGAATCTTAAGGTAGCGGTAATTGACCTAGATTTACAATTTGGTGATGTATCATTGCTTTTTGACCAAAAACCCAAAAAAACAATCTATGAGTGGATAAAAGAAGCGTACGAAGAAAATTCCACCTTACTTGACGGGTATTTAACAAAAGATAAAACAGGGATTGAAATATTAGCATCTCCACATCTTCCTGAGTATGCCGAGTTAGTTACCGGAGAACATATCTATACGCTTATTCAAGAGATGAAGAAAAACTTTGATGTAATCATAATCGATACACCACCAGCATTTGTTGAAACAAGTTTGGTTGCACTGGAAAATTCTGATGAAATTTTATTAATTACAAGTCTTGATTTACCATCTTTAAAAAACGGTAAGCTGGCTCTTGATACCCTAAGTATTCTTGGTTTAAAGGATCGGATTAAGGTTATTTTAAATCGTGATACGGTGTCAGGAGATCTAACTACGGAAATGATTGAAGATGTTCTGGGGATGCCAATTAAACATCGAATTCCAAGTGATTATAAGTTAGTGATTTCTTCAATTAATAAGGGAGAACCGTTTGTTTCAATGTCTTATCGTGCACCTGTTTCTAAATCGCTATTAACACTTGCAGATGACCTTCTTGAAAAACCTACTCATAAACTAAAAAATCAGAAGAAAAAACAACCCTTTTGGAAGCGAAAGATGTAAAAAATAGGGGGGACAAGCATGTCTTTATTAAAACGACTAAATGAAAAAACAAATACAACTCAAGGCACGAACCCTCTAGAAGTTCAGAAAAAAGAAAGTCGAAAACCAAAAGAATCTGAGTTAAAAATTCAGTTACAGCACCATATTGTTACAGAATTAAAAAAACATTCAACGTTATCTGATGAAGAACAGATCAAATTCATTGAAAAGGAATCAATGGAGTTTTTAAATGAGCAAGAAGATCGATTTTTAACTCATGAGGCAAAAAAAGAACTTATTGATACGATTACGAATGAATTAACAGGGTTTGGTCCAATTACTCCCTTATTAAATGATCCTGATGTGTCAGAAATAATGGTGAATGGACCTTATCAGATTTACATCGAGAAAAAAGGAAAATTAATCGAAAGTGATAGTTTTTTTCGAGATGAGGAGCATGTATTGCAGATAATTGAAAAGATTGTGTCTCCACTAGGTAGAAGGATTGATGAATCTAGTCCAATGGTTGACGCTAGACTTCCAGATGGATCTCGAGTAAATGCTATTATTCCACCACTTTCACTTATTGGTCCTGTTGTAACAATTCGAAAGTTCCCAAGTAAAAGACTAGAAATAAATGATTTAATAAATTTTGGTACATTAACCGAAGAAATGGCTAAGTTCTTAGATGGTTGTGTAAAAGCGCGATTAAATATATTTATTAGTGGTGGAACAGGTTCAGGTAAAACAACTTTACTAAATGTGCTTTCATCCTTTATTCCAAATGATGATCGAATTGTTACAATTGAGGATGCTGCTGAGCTTCAGTTAATGCAGGACCATGTAATTTCACTAGAGACAAGACCACCAAATATTGAAGGGAAAGGGGCAATCACGATTCGAGATTTGGTTCGAAATTCCCTACGTATGCGTCCGGACAGAATTGTTATCGGAGAGGTGAGGAGTGCAGAGGCACTTGATATGCTCCAGGCAATGAATACAGGTCATGATGGTTCTCTTGCAACAGGACATTCAAATACACCAAGAGATATGCTTTCTCGTTTAGAAACGATGGTACTAATGGCAGGGATGGATCTACCAGTTCGAGCTATAAGAGAACAAATATCTAGTGCGGTTGATATTATCATTCAACAATCTAGGCTTAAAGATGGTAGCCGAAAAATAACCCATATTACTGAAGTGATTGGGATGGAGGGGGACACTATAATCCTTCAAGATCTTTTTACCTTTCAACAAATGGGAATGACTAGTGATGGAAAGATAATTGGTAAACATACATCTACCGGGATTCGTCCATATGCAACTGAAAAGCTTGAAAACTACGGAATTCACTTGCCTAGTGAATGGTTTTTAGAGGTGTAGCTATGTTTGTTATTTATCTAGTATTCTTTATTATTTTATACGCTGGAATCGGCTATATCTTTCTTCGAAAGAAAAATGTAGTGAAAAGAAGGATTGAAACTTTTATTCCCGATAATATAAGAAGTATTAATCCTGTAGAGGAACCTATCACTTTTAAAAACAAACAGCTGAGATTTAAAGCTATCTTTTTAAAACTTTCGAGTATTTTTCATTCTAGAAAAAAAAAGACCGAAAAAATACAACAAGAATTAGAGGCAGCGGGAATACCCTTGAAGCCTGAAGAATTCTTATTAATCAGGTTCATTTTAATAATATCCGTTGGAAGTATTGCAGTACTACTAGGATTAAATATCCTTGTTTGTATTGCTTTGACGATAATTGGTTTGGTAATTCCAAGAGGATATGTAAAGTATAAAAAAAATAAACGTCTTGAGAAATGCGCTTCTCAATTACCACAAACACTCGAAACAATGTCAACCGCAATGAAATCTGGATTTAGTTTTATACAAGCTATGCAAATTATTTCAAAGGAAGTACCAGATCCTCTTGGCCCTGAGTTTGCGAGTACTATCCGTGAAATCAATCTAGGTGTTTCAATGGAGGAGGCATTTGACAATATGCTAAAAAGGCTGCCTAATAAAGACTTAGAAATTGTAGTAACAGCTCTACTTATCCAGCGGACAACCGGTGGAAACCTAACACAAATATTAGAGACAATAAAAGAAACAATTACTGAGCGGGTAAGAATGAAGGAAGAACTAAAAGCACTAACAGCACAAGGAAGAATGTCTGCTTGGGTTATTTCACTTCTACCTGTAATATTAGGGCTGCTTTTAAATATTTTAAATAAGGAATATTTTAGTCCTTTATTGACTCATCCATTAGGATGGACATTACTAACATTCGGAGCATTATCTGGTCTTCTAGGTTGGGTATTGATTCAAAAAATCATTAAAATTGAGGTGTAGTATGATTTTATTATTCTTCGCAACCTCATTTTGTTTCTTTTCGTGTCTTTTTGCATTAGTCGTGTTTGAAACAAATAAATCAAGATGGAAAATGCAACAAAGGATATCACCTTTTGTAAATGGAAGAACAATGTTTGAAAGTGACCAGGTACTCGGTACGACTGATGTAACCTTTAAGGATCGAGTTGTGAACCCCATTATCACACATCTTCGTAAATTTACTGTAGATAAAATGTCTAAGCAAAAAATGAGTGAGCTTGAGATAAAACTGCAAGCAGCAGGGCATCCCTTTGGATTAACGGCTGTTGATTTTCGTCTGATTCAAATTTGCTTATCCGTACTTTTAGTTATTGTTACATTTGCCATATTTGGAACGAAGTCTGAGCAAACGTTTAAGGCGATAATGATGTCTTTTCTCTTCGGGGTATTTGGATATAGTTATTTCAATTATTATTTGAATGCCAAGAAGAAAGAACGAATGAAAGAAATTGAACGTTCAATGTCCGATTTTTTTGATATGGTTACAGTTTCAATTGAGGCTGGAATGGGACTTGATGGAGCAATTAAGAAGGTTTGTCAGCAAATGCATTCTCCTTTAGCAGTAGAATTCGCATCTGCTCTTGAGGATATGAAATTAGGAAAAGCTAGACGTCAAGCCTTTATAGAATTAAGGGAGCGAATCCCTTCCGACTTCTTTAGAAGTATTATGAACTCTATAATTCAAGCTGACCAACTTGGAATTGGAATGACAAGGGTGTTACAAGCACAAACTCAACGAATCCGTGAAAATCAAAGACAGGTTGCTAAAGAACAAGCGATGAAAGCACCTGTAAAAATGTTAATTCCTATGATACTTTTTATCTTTCCAACGTTATTTATTGTTTTATTAGGTCCAGTAATTGTAAATGTGGTGACGAAATGGTTATAGGTGATTTAGAAAAGCCGCAAATAAGCGGCTTTTCGTGATTAACGTAGACTACTTTACAAATCGTGACCTTGATTATTTTTTTGTCTTGTATGGTTTCGATTTTTTACTTTTTTGGATCCACTCAGTGGTTGTGGTTGATTTCCTGCGTTTTGTCCACCATTAGCTCTAATATCCTTGAATGTGTTCTTTTCTCCCATTTTCCTTCCCCCCCTTAAAAAGTATGTCCCCACTGGTATAGCTTAGAGGAATACCTGCAGTAAGAACTCTAAATAAATTCCAAAAAAGTGAATATCCCTTTGGAAATGCTTGTATAGTTCTTCCAATGGACCGTAACTACAATGAATGAGGGAAAACTCTGTAACGAACGACGTCTTTTTATAACGTCTTAGCTTACTCAATTACCTTTGTTGTAGTTTCACTTTATATGTCTTAGGATAGTCTTTTTCCACTTTTTTATGCGAGAAGTACTGAATGAATTCATGGAAAAAAGGTAACCTAAATATTGCAAAGAAATCATCCTAGAGGGAGATGTCAGCATGCCATATCATAAGAACAAACAACAAGCATTCCAAGCGGCACAGCAGGGAACTGAACAGGCAAGGGACATATATGATAACATTGTGAAAGACGATCCTGATTATGGTGTTCATTTAAAAAGATTAAAAAATGAAGTGAATGAAGCTTTTCAACAGATTGAAAATGCACTTGAGGTGGCTTCAGAGCACCAAAAGACACAACTAGAGCAATTTCAACAGGATTTACAGTCTATCATGAATGAGGTAAATGAATAAAATAACGAAGCCCGCCAAGCGGGCATTTTCTATGAGTAGCTTTTCTAGAAAATCAAACGTGTTATTGATTTTTTTTGCGTTTCTTATTGTTCTGTCTTTGTTCGGCAGTTAAAGGTTCATTTGAAAATTCCTCGTTATAACCTGCTCCAATACCCTGTGCACTGGCTGCATTCATTCCTGGACGAACATGATTTGCTTTGCGCTTCGACATTCTTCTCACCTCCGTCATTATTTTATATCGATAAGATATAAATTATCCTGATTACTAATAAGAAAAACTTATGGAGTACTATAACTTTCTTGTAATTTACTTATGTATATAGTTATATTAATATATGTAATGCAAGGAATATTATGGGGAGAAAAAAATCTCTTACATTTCGACATTTTAGTAAATTTACGCTATTATTTAAACAAAGGGGGAATTTACATATGGCAAACCATGATGTTTTTAATGCACGTTCTTCATTTGAAGTTAACGGCAAAACGTATAACTTTTACAACCTAAAAGCACTAGAAGATGCGAAAATTGGTAACGTTTCAAAATTGCCATATTCCATTAAGGTTCTATTAGAATCTGTTCTACGTCAAGTGGATGGAAGAGTAATTACAAAAGAACATGTTGAAAATTTGGCAAAATGGGGAACTGATGAATTACAGGAGGTTGATGTACCATTTAAACCTTCTCGTGTAATTTTACAGGATTTCACAGGTGTTCCTGCAGTAGTTGATTTAGCATCACTACGTAAAGCAATGGCTGACATGGGTGGAGATCCACAAAAAATCAACCCTGAAATTCCTGTTGATTTAGTAATCGACCACTCTGTGCAAGTAGACAGGGCCGGAACACTAGATGCATTACAATACAATATGGATTTAGAATTTGAGCGAAATGCAGAGCGTTATAAGTTCTTAAGCTGGGCTCAAAAATCATTTGATAACTACCGTGCTGTTCCACCAGCAACTGGTATTGTACACCAAGTTAACCTTGAATATTTAGCAAATGTTGTTCATGCTGTTGAAAGCGAAAACGGTGAATATGAGACATTCCCAGATACTCTAGTTGGTACTGACTCACATACAACTATGATTAACGGTATCGGTGTACTTGGATGGGGTGTTGGAGGTATTGAAGCTGAAGCAGGAATGCTAGGACAGCCTTCTTATTTCCCAGTCCCAGAAGTAATCGGGGTTAAATTAGTTGGTACATTACCAAATGGTACTACGGCAACTGACTTAGCACTTAAGGTTACTCAAGTATTACGTCAAAAAGGTGTAGTTGGTAAGTTTGTTGAGTTCTTTGGACCTGGTGTATCCCAGCTTCCATTAGCTGACAGAGCAACTATTTCTAACATGGCTCCTGAATATGGTGCAACTTGTGGATTCTTCCCAGTTGATGGAGAAGCACTTGAATACTTACGCCTAACTGGCCGTGATGAAGAACATATAAAAGTTGTAGAAGAATATAGTAAAGCGAACGGTTTGTTTTACACTCCAGATATAGAGGATCCAATCTTCACTGATGTCGTTGAAATTAACCTATCTGAGATTGAAGCAAATCTTTCTGGTCCTAAGCGTCCACAAGATTTAATTACTCTTTCAAAGATGAAGGAAGCTTATCAAACAGCTCTTACTGCAACCGGAAACCAAGGTTACGGTTTATCTACTGAGGAGATTAATAAAGAGATCACGGTAACATTTAACAATGGTGAAGCTGTTCAAATGAAGACTGGTGCTATCGCGATTGCTGCGATTACTAGTTGTACAAACACATCTAACCCATATGTAATGTTAGGTGCAGGTCTTGTAGCGAAAAAGGCTGTCGAAAAAGGTTTAGAGGTACCTAAATATGTTAAAACATCATTAGCACCTGGATCAAAGGTTGTTACAGGATATTTAACAGATTCTGGTTTACTTCCGTATCTTGAAAAGCTTGGATTTAGCACAGTTGGTTATGGATGTACAACTTGTATCGGTAACTCAGGTCCTTTAGCAGATGAAATCGAAAAAGCTGTTGCTGAAAACGATCTATTAATTACATCTGTTCTATCAGGTAACCGTAACTTTGAAGGACGTATTCATCCTTTAGTTAAAGGTAACTATCTTGCTTCACCACCACTAGTTGTGGCATATGCTCTAGCTGGTACTGTAGATATCGATCTACAAAAAGAAGCAATTGGTAAGGATAAGGATGGAAACGATGTATTCTTTAACGATATCTGGCCATCAATGGATGAAGTAAAAGAAGCTGTTAAGCAAACAGTAACTCCAGAGTTATTTAGAAAAGAGTATGAAAGAGTATTTGACGACAACGAGCGTTGGAACGCGATTGAAAGCACAGACGAAGCATTATATGTATGGGATGAAGATTCAACTTACATTCAAAATCCTCCGTTCTTTGAAGGATTATCAGCTGAACCGGGAGAAGTTAAACCACTTAGCGGTTTACGTGTTGTAGGTAAGTTCGGTGACTCAGTAACAACTGACCACATATCACCAGCAGGTTCTATCGGTAAAGATACTCCTGCAGGTAAATACCTACAAGAAAAAGGGGTATCACCTCGTGACTTCAACTCTTATGGTTCAAGACGTGGTAATGACCGTGTAATGACAAGAGGTACGTTTGCCAACATCCGTATCCGTAACCAAATCGCTCCTGGTACAGAAGGTGGCTGGACAACTTACTGGCCAACTGGCGAAGTTATGTCTATCTATGATGCATGTATGAAGTACAAGCAAGATGGAACTGGCTTAGTAGTACTTGCTGGTAATGATTATGGTATGGGAAGCTCACGTGACTGGGCAGCAAAAGGTACAAACTTACTTGGAATTAAGACAGTAATTGCTGAAAGCTTTGAGCGTATTCACCGTAGTAACCTTGTATTAATGGGTGTTTTACCATTACAATTCAAGCAAGGTGAAAATGCAGAAGTATTAGGTTTAACTGGTAAAGAAACAATTGAAGTACAAATTGATGAAAATGTAAAACCACGTGACTATGTAAAAGTAACTGCTACTGATGAAGAAGGAAACAAAAAAGAATTTGAAGTACTTGTTCGTTTTGATAGTGAAGTTGAAATTGATTATTACCGTCACGGTGGTATCCTACAAATGGTTCTTCGAGATAAAATGAAGGCTTAATTATTAAAAGATAAGACAGTTTTGTGAAGTTCACAAAACTGTCTTTTTTTTAATATGATAACTATGGTTTAATAAAGGAAAGAGAACTTTTCGATGTCTATCATAACAATATTGAGTTTGTTATGTAGGACTGTTCGTTTTTTTATAATGGAGGAAATAAAAATGAAAAAAATTATTGTTCTACTTATTTTTGTAGGACTAGTTGGTTTCGCCGTTTGGCAATATGTAGAAGACCAAAAAAGAGGTGTCACAGGTATTGAAATTGGAAATACCGCACCAGATTTTGAACTCTCACTCCTTAGTGAAGATCGGGAGACTGTTTCTTTATCGGAGTTAAAGGGGAAAAAGATCATTCTTAACTTCTGGGCTTCTTGGTGTCATCCATGTACCGAGGAAATGCCAGAATTCCAAGAATTTTATGAAACAAAGAATGGTGATATTGAAGTTTTTGCTATAAACATGACGGCTACTGAAGTAAAAGCAGAGAACGTTCAGAAATTCTTAGATGGCAAAGGCTTTACATTCCCAATCCTTCTTGATGAAGAAAATCTAGCCAGTAGTGATTATGGAATTTTAACTGTTCCAACAACTTTTTTTATTAATTCGGATGGTACGATAAGTGATCGAAAGATAGGACAAATGGATTTAGAAATGATACAAAACTACGTGAATCGGATGAAATAGGTTAAACAAGGGCTAACTAGGATAGTCCTTGTTTTTTTATGCTGCCTTATTTGTAAGTAGAAAACGCTTTTCGTAGTAATCGCAATATTATTTAGACTGAAAAAACCTTTATAATCAATTTTCGAAAATTTGTAATAATTTTCACGAATTTTGGAGATTAATAATATTACAATAGTAGTAAGGAAGGTGAGAATATTGAGAAAAATAAGAAAAGTTTCCTTTGCTGATTTGGTAAGTGAAAACAAAAAGCAATTATTAAAAGATCAAGAGGCTTTGGATAGAATAGAAGCTAGATTAGAGCAAAAAAGACTTGAAAAAGCTGAATAATAATGAGCAATTAAGATAAAAGTAAATACAATTTGGTTGTAATCTCCAGTCTTCTTTTTACATGAGAATTACATTCTCTGGTGATAATGAAAAGGAGGAGGGGATTACAAATGCCTAGAAATTATCACAATCAATTTAAAAATAACCAAATTGGAACACAGCCAAGAGGATTTGGTGGCAATAAAGGAAAGAAAATGCAGGATAAATCTGGGGAACATGCGCAGGTTATCCAAACTAAAGGTGAATAGATCATATGAAAAGGACGTGTATGCGTCCTTTTCCACGTTCAGCTCCAGCACCTAGCCAGTTTGCTTCTGCGATTATCTTGCTTTTAAGCAGGTTGAGGTCAAAAACGCGCTGCATTGAAAAGTCAGAATTCGATTTTTTTGCACAGAACATTTGCTTGTCTTGGCTAAGCAAGGCGCTTGCGCTTTTGTTTTGTGAATTTTTTTGGTAGATATAACGATTTTTGTCCTCATCTTTTATGAAATAATTTTTAATTAAATGATGCAAAATAGGTATGTAATATTATTACATAGGAGGTTAAATCAATGACTCATAATAGACCAAAACCAGATGATAGAAGTGATAACGTAGAAAAGCTACAAGATATGGTACAAAATACGATTGAGAACATTGAAGCTGCTGAGGAAACGATGGCATTTTCTTCTGAGGAAGAGCGCCAAAACATTCAAGCCAAAAACCAACGCAGAGAAGAAAGTATTGAGGCATTAAGAAGTGAAATTAGAGATGAAGCACAAGCAAGGGAAAACGGATATAGAGAATAGATGATTACGTTAACCAGGCAGTTTTTGTCTGGTTATTTTATGTTTTGGCTTTATAATAGGTAAAACTATCTGTGTATGGTACTATAATGGTAAATATTGATTTATCAGATAGGGAGAGGGAACAGTGTTAGTATCAACAAAAGAAGTAGAAGTACGGTATGCGGAAACCGACCAAATGGGAGTCGTATATCACGCAAATTATTTAGTTTGGATGGAGCTGGGCAGAACACAATTAATTAACGACCTTGGATTCAGTTATGCAGGAATGGAAAGTGAAGGAATTATTTCACCCGTCATAGATATTCAAATATCTTATAAAAAACCTTTAAAATACGGTCAGTATGCAGTAGTAAAGACCTGGATAGAGCACTACGATGGTTTGAGAGTTATTTATGGGTATGAGATACTGACACCCGAGGGAGATATTTCCGTTAACGCTACGTCATCTCATGTATGTGTTAAGAAGGATACTTTTAGACCTATTCAGATACGTAAGCATTATCCTGACTGGCATGAAGCATATGAAAAAGCCAAAAAGCAAAAATAGTATTCATAAAAGAGGCACTTCAATGTGAAGTGCCTTTTTTTGTTCGCCCAGCATGGGCGAACTCTAACGGGTGAAAGTCCCGAGTACGACCTGGTAGCGGTAAGTACATAG
>JBLKRX010000049.1:0-30564 GCA_047608075.1 Ferdinandcohnia humi | reverse complement strand
ATTATTAAAAACAAGCTAATATGAAAATCTAAGAATACGAGAGAAATCGGCAGATTTCGCTTTCTTTATTGAGGGAGTTTAGTTGAAGAAGGATTAAAGAACTTTAACGTCGTATATACATTTATTAATTACCAATTACTGACCATATAGTCGGGCCTGGAAAAGTACAAAAAAGCACCTGAGAGCTGAGAAACAGCGGGAAGGTCAAAGAATTGGTCAACTGGTTGAATGAAAAGTTTTGCTCAATTTGTAAAAGTGAGGGAATGCTTATGTCATCTTCTTTTTTTGAAAACGGGTTACATGGGAAAAATGCTCATGTTGACCCCTTGGAGGTGTTTGAGGGTTTACAGTGGGAGAAGGCTGGGGAAAAACCCGAAAACTGTCCATATTCAGTGTGGCAGATTCTAAACCATATGATTTTTTGGCAGGATTACTACCTTGCCTTTCTTAAAGGCAGAGTGCCCAATCCTCCAGAAAATGATGAAGTCTCCTGGCCCAATGAAACTACTCCGTCAACTGAAACCGAGTGGAGTGAAGCTGTTCTTCAATTTAGTAAGGGGCTAATGGAAGCTGAAAACGAAGCAAAAAAAGATTTAAAAGAACGAAAAGACCCTAGATTGGAGCGGTCACGTGGGGACATCTTATCCACGCTTATGGCACATAACAGTTATCATACAGGACAGGTAGCACTGATTAGGCGAATAATCGGAGCATGGCCTCCACCTTCTTGGTGAACCTTATTAGCCATTTGGTTACCGTTTTAAGTTTTAAAAGTTAAACAATCGGGGCGGATTTCAGTTGAGCGATATTGTTCAAAGGATTGAAAACGTTGATATAAAGGTAAGATCCAAGAGCACCGTTGGGTATGCAATGCTTTTGTTATACTATCGCCATCAGATATAATCTTTATTTATTTGTCCTGGTTTAAGTTGCTGCCAATGAAGGCGGCTTTTTTTATTCAACTGACGGGTTAAAATTCTAGTTTGTGAAGAAATGTACTTAAAGGGGGTGCAAAGCTTCAATAACAGAGGATCGCATTTTCTTTATTCAAGTAACGAAGCAGTTTAGCAAAAAAAGAGATGTTATTTTTACAACATCTCCTTTACTTATTATTCCTTGTGATTTTTAGACTCAAAATAATATTTTAGATATTCCAGAAAGGGCGCTTTTGTTAAAGAGTGGGGATTGTTGCCGTATCCTATTTTTTCAACAAAAGGGTTAATCCTATATGAAAGTACTATAAGAATATTATTAGTAGGCGATACCTACACGTGATTTTATATAATCACTTACTTTTATCTGTTTAAATGTAAATTCTGCTGTATCCGGTACGGATATTTCAGCTCCACCCTCCGCAAAAAATTTCTTTCTATTCGATATTTGCCTACCCTTTCTCCATCCGGCAAGTACGTAGGACACACAATCGTCCAATCGAGGGTTGATTGTTTGAGCATATCGTAAACTTTATGATGTTCTTTCGCTGCACGGGTTGACTTCTGCTTTGATTCATTTGTTTGATAACGCAGATAATTTGGCGTGGTTCTACTTTGCAGAATACCCGCAGTTCCTATAGTTATTATTCGATTTATACCTTCCTTTTCCATTGCTTCGAAAATAAGTGGCATACTTTCTGATAGAGTGGTTGTGCCATCAGTATTTAGTGCACTAATAACTACATCAATCCATGCATTGCACGTACTAAATCATCTTTATTTAGAACATTCCCTTGAATAATGGTTAAATTTTCATTATTTATTTGGATCTTCTCTGGAGTAACGAACTATGACAATCTTTAGAAATAATAAAAGTTTTTTCCTTGGTTGTGAAAGCGATTAGTTCAGCATTCATTGCACTATGGCTTAGCCAAATCATTCAACTACTAGAGGTTATAAGCGGTAATCTTGGCGGGATATCGAATAGCCTTTTTGATTTATCAAATAAAGAATAAACATAAATTAAAAGTCCGATTTTTGCTTGTTGAAATAACAGGTACTAGAGTTCAAGAACATGAGTTCAAAAAGTAGATTTTTCCTTCTTGCAATATCGGGACAGTTTAGTTTAATAAGAAGACAAGATAGGGAATACTTCATTAAGAGGTGATTCATATCAGGAAAATAGCTGTAAATCTAATAATCAGTTTATTATTAGTATTTTCTGTTACAAATTTAGAGGTAGATTCAAAAACAATAAATGAGGCTGATACTGAATTATTAGATACACTGAAATATGCACTAATAGGCAGCCTTTATGAACCAATAGATAAAGCAATTAAAGAAATTTATAAGGGTGATATAAATGCACCTGAAGGACTAACTTGGGCGATATATGACACTGAAATCACTAAAATAAAGCAGACAAATGGGATTGGTGGCTTTTATGAGGTAACATTTAAAGTATATCCTTATTATCGTGCTCATAACAGTTATGGAGAAGATGAGGTTGTGGTAAATACAAAGGGAGAGCTAGTAAGTTTTAGGCATTTGAAAACATATCCTCAATAATACCTGCCTGTGCGTTAATTTAAGAAGGATTAACGCATTTTTTGTTGAAGTTATTGCACTTACGAAGCAGGATAATTGTATAAAGATATTCATAAACCATTTAGATAATCTCTACCTAAATGGTTTTTTGTTCGAATTATTTGTACGACTCTAAAAATAAATACATGAGTAAAAAAAATAAACCAACTAACCAAAAACAAATGTCATTCATCAAAAAAGCCCGTAGAGCTCAAATTATGGAATGTTCGATTGAAACAATCGCAGAAGTAGGTTACGCTCAAGCCTCTTTAGGACAAATTGCAAAACGTGCAAAAATCAGTAAGGGGGTTATTTCTTATCACTTTGCAAATAAAGAGGAATTATTGGAGCAAGTAGCTTTCGAATACTATATGGCTTGGAAATCATATATTGCTCCACGAATAGAAGCTCAAAAATCTCCTAAAGAAATGCTTCGGGTGCATATTGAATCCTATCTTACATTCGTAGATGAAAACTGCAGCATTTTTTCGCTGTTATAGAAATGGTTTCTAATAAGAGAACTGCTGACGGTAAACTTCGGTTTGCAGCAGACCATGTTGAAACTATTTTACTTCCAATTGAAAATATTCTCACCCTAGGGATGCAAGAAGGAATTTTCCGAGAATTTACCAGAACATCAGCAAGGGTGATGACGTTAACAATAAGAAATGCCATTGACGGATTCACCATTGAATTAATGAGAAAGCCTCATTTAGATGTTCAGGAATATACTAGAGAACTGGTTACAATCTTCGTTAAATCAACTAAAAAGTAATGTGTCACTTAGGAGGATAACAATGATTTACTATGAGGTACTTTGTTATAGTTGCAAAAAAACATTCAGAGTATACGAAGGTTCACTAATATATAAACAATTTAAGGAAAGAAGGAGTAGGATTTTTTGTTGCGAAGATTGTAGCCATAAGATACGCATTGATGCAATTAAAAATTTCTTTAGATAGTTTTTTGGAGTGTCCAATTAATAGATTGTGAAATAATGTACTTAAAGTAACGGGTGCTTTCCTAAAAGAAGGAGAAGTGCCCTTTTTTGTTGAAGTTATTAAACTAACAAAGTAGCTTAGTTAAATGAAACTAATAATAATAACCCTCTTATCTTTATAGGAGGTGTATGTTTATTATAATAATTTGTTTCACTTTTTATTTAGTTTTTGCAATGTTGTTAGCTGCTTGTTCGCAAGGAAACGAACAATTAACTAGAGTTGATGTTCAAATAGTTGATGAAGAAGGAAATTATGAAGATGTTAAAACGATTACAGATAAGAAAACAATTTATTTACTTAAGAAATCCTTAGAAAAGGAGAATTCAAGAGGTATTTTATCTTTATCAAAAAAGGATCTTTCCGAAGTTTTGTCCTAAGCAAATACTTAGTAGTACATTCATGTTTTAGTAGATATAAAGCAAAAAAGGTTCTATTTAAATTTTATTCTCTCATGGGTTGTAAGAGACTCAAATAAAGAAAAAAACAGTTAATTGAAAATTTGGTGTGATAGTAAATATATTTTTAGTAGAAATAGTCTCAAAACTTGGAGTGATAGCATTGACGACTAAAGAATTATGCAGAATTCTAATTGTTGACGATGAAATATTGATTAGACAAGGAATTAAATACTATCTCGATTGGGAAGAGGAGGGCTTTCAAATTGTTGGGGAGGCTTCGAATGGTAAAGAAGCACTTGAATTAATTGAAAAATCAAACCCCCATATTGTCATTACCGATATTGTAATGCCGATTATGGATGGTGAAGAGCTTACAAAAGAGATAAAAGCCAATTACCCCGATATTGAAGTCATTATCTTAAGTAGTTTTGGAGAGTATGATTATGTTCGTTCTACATTCCAAAGTGGTGTTGTTGATTATATATTAAAGCCTAAGCTAGATGCGCACGGGCTGTTGACTGTATTAAAAAGAGCACAAGATAAAATTCCTTTACATAAAGGTACAGAGAAGAAAACTGACCTAACTATTTCGATTAGCCATTCTATCGAAAAAGTAATCAAAGGGTATGAAGTAGATGTCGATACAGCCCTAATTTTGAGTGCCTTCCCTTATAACAGCTTTTATTTAGTCGCAATCGATATAAATGGAGTTACTGGTGATGTAACAAGTATAGAGAAAATATTTGCTGATTTAAAAATGGATTCTACAGTCACTTATCATTATCATTTAGAACAAAACCTTGAGTTAGCCATACTGCATTTCAATGAAGGGCATGAACAAGAGGTGAGTAACTGGGTATCGCAAATTGCGAAAACTATCCCTCAGGTGGCCTTTGTTATAAGTAATTCTTTTTCAAGCTTTAAAGAGGTAGGAATTGTATTTAAAGAAGAAATAAGAACATTGCTTCAATATCGGTTCTATTTCCCTGAGAAAACCTTCGTGCAGAAATCTGATTTACCTATGGAGCCACCATACTGTGATGGGTTTAACTTAGATCGATTCACTGAGGATTTTACGCATGAGCGTTTTGATTCGGCACTTACTTATGTAAGAGAATATGCAAACACTTATTCAACATGTTATACAATAGATGTTGCCGAGTTTAAATCATTTTTCGGGAACATCATATTTAATATTTCAATCCTTTTAGGAAATATGGAATACGATGCGAAGGAACTCGAAGGTGTTAAGTATGAGTCTTTACAGTTAATTGAGGAAGCAAAGACGGCCACTGAGGTTGTAGAGCAACTAAATAAGTTTATAGAAGAGTTTAATAAAATTATAGCACTTAAACGAAACCAATCTGGTAATACAAATATGAAAATGCTTTTAGAATATATACAAAATCATTATACGGAACCACTTACTCTTACTGGAGTAGCAAATCATTTTCATTTTAATCCTTCTTATTTATCAAATTATTTTTCAGTTCATAATAATGAAGGATTTATTGAATATTTAAATAAAATCCGCATTGAAGAAGCTACGAAATTACTAGTTCAGAGCGAGATTCCTATTTCAGAAATTGGTCCTATGGTAGGTTACTCAGATCATAGTTATTTTTCGAAAATGTTTAAGAAGATAAAAGGGATGTCTCCTAGCCAGTATCGTAGAAATACGATGAGATAAGGAAAAAATAATGAAGAATCGTGGATTTCAACTTAAACATAATAGCTTATTTCTAATACTGTTTCTTTTAACAGTAGTTAGTATTATTTCTATTGCCATTATTATTACGTGGACTACTCTACGTATGGCAGAAGATTTTTTTATTGATAAGTTTAGTATTACAAATGCTAAAGTATTGGACCAAGTAACAGACAGCTTTGAATCATTTCATTACGCAATCGTCACAGCTTCTAATAACCTATCACAAAGCGGGACAATGAAAACAATTCTTACAGAGGAGCAAACAAATACTGAGAAAATGAATTCCTATTTCAACCTTCGCCAGTTAATGAAGCGGGTTGAGCCTAATCTTGATGCATATGACGTAAGTATAACGGTATTAGGTAAAAATGGAATTAGCTATTCTACAAACAGAAATTATTGGCCAATTTCTGATAATGAACTATCTGAAAGCCATCTTACAGCCACTACAAACCGGAATGCTAAAAAGCTGATGTATCATTACGACCAACGAGAAAATCTCATTACTAATCAAGTCAGCCCTTTTGTAATAGCTACACGAGCATTGTTAGAGCACAGTTCAGGTAGTGTATATGGGATAATGTATTTTGCAATACGAGAAAAGGAATTTCGAAGTTTTTATACAAATTACACAAGCCCTGGAAATGATATTTTTGTTATCGATGAATATGGAAGAATTGTTTCAAGCAATCGTGATGAACTAATTGGTCAAGGAGACCCCGTTCTTCAAGACTATGCATCTGAGCTTTTGAAAAATCCTGACAAGTACGTAATTAAAAAATTTGATGGCAAAGAACACATTTTCTATGGACAATACCTAGAGTCGTTCGATTTATTTATTCTAAATGTAATTGATAAGGAAACCGCAGTTAGTGGATTAATTGATACAAAAGAAATGGTTGTTACATTGATTGTAATCATTTTAGTCGCGATTCTATTCGTGTTCCTGATGTCAAGGAGAATAACAAATGCATTGTACCGACTAGTTCGTGAAATTTCCAATGCTTCAAAAAATGATTTCCATCAATATGTATCGGTAGATGGAACATATGAAACGAGAGAACTAGGACAAGCATTCAATTCAATGCTCGATGAGCTTCATGATTATGTGGATCAGCTTGTCGAATCGCAAAAACAGATACGGCATGCAGAGCTTTCTGCACTACAGCAACAAATTAATCCTCACTTTTTATATAATACATTAACTTCTATTAAATTTATGGTGAACCATGGCAGTAAAGACGAGGCTGAGGATACTCTAATTGCATTTATATCAATTCTACAGAATACAATTGGAAACGGTAGTGAAACCGTAACGGTTCAGCAGGAAGTTAATACCTTAAAGGACTATGTGTTTATAAACCAAATGCGCTACGGAAACCGTATCACTGTTAGTTATTTTGTGGCTGCCAATTGCGAAGGATATAAGATTCCTAAACTAATCCTACAGCCTTTCCTAGAAAACGCCTTTTTCCATGGATTCAATCATAAGCAAGAGGGCTCTATAAAAGTATTAATTTGGAAACAGGGAGTAGATTTAATTTGTGAAATAGTAGATAACGGGGATGGAATGGATCTAACTGAAGAGAACGAACTCCCAGTTTCTAACCGAAAACAAGACCGTTTCACTGGAATTGGAATTCGAAATGTCCACGAACGCATCCAACTCCTTTATGGAGAAACCTATGGAATCTCAATTACGAGTGAAATTGGAAAAGGTACAAAGGTAAGAATTACATTGCCGGCAAAAAAAGAATAACACGAAAATGGCCTTCCTTTGTATGGGGGCTATTTTTAATGAAAGTTTTCTTTGTAGTGGACTTTTACTTCTATGATGCATGAGTACCGTTGATTTACTCATATAGTAGCCGATAGGTAATGTTTCCTAGATCTCGGTTGATTAGACAATTTTGAATCACACAAAAAGTGCTATCCCCTAGAATTCGGAAGATTAGATAGGTACTTATTTACAAATAATCCTTACTTATAAAAGGGTCTTCGTCAAAAACTTTGTTGCTTTTTTAAGCCTTACGTTATGGGATATATTAAGCTAAATGTTATGTTTTTACCACAGGTGACTTGATCGATGGCAAGAGGACTCCTGTGGGAAAAGCTTGGCCAGTTGAGATCCCGCAGGGCTTGTAACGAGGAGGCTCACGGACCGCCCCGGAAGTGAAGTGCCAGAAGCGGAAATCACCAAACATTGTAATACTCACCTTACCGAAATAAGCAAAAAGCATCATTTCTTCAAGAAATAAACCTATAAAAATAATCACAAAACCTAAAAAATATCCAAATTACCATTTATGAAAACGGATACAACTTATAAAAATTTCACAAATTTAGTTAAATATCGTCCTAACGAATTTGCAATTATAGGTGATAAGATAAATATGTAAGAAAGATAACGCTTTCAAAAAAAGAATAATCTGAGGGGGAATATTAGTGAAAAAGATTTTAGCGTTACTATTAGTTAGTATTCTAATGTTATCCGCATGTTCATCTGGTTCAGAAGAAGCATCGGACGAGTCAAAAGATACAAATGAAATTACAATTTGGGCATGGGATCCTAACTTTAACATTAAAGCAATGGAAATTGCGAAAGAAGCTTATGCAAGTGAAAATCCTGATGTAAAAGTAAATATCGTTGAAAACGCTCAAGACGATATTATCCAAAAGCTTAATACGGCTTTAAGCTCTGGAACAACTAAAGGATTACCAAACATCGTTTTAATTGAAGATTATCGTGCACAAAGCTTCCTACAAGCATATCCAGATTCATTCCACAAAATCACTGGTTCATTTAATGAAGATGATTTTGCACCATACAAAATTTCACCAACAAGCTTTGAAGGAGAGAACTACGGTCTTCCATTTGACACGGGTGTAGCAGGCTTATATGTAAGAACAGATTATTTAGAAGAAGCAGGTTACTCAGTAGAGGATATTACAAATGTTGATTGGAACAAATTCATTGAAATTGGTAAAAAAATCAAAGAAACAACTGGTAAGGATATGTTAACACTTGATCCAAATGACCTTGGACAAATTCGTATGATGATTCAATCAAGTGGCTCTTGGTATTTACAAGAAGATGGTGTTACACCAAATTTAGCTGATAATGACGGACTTAAAAAGGCATTTGAAGTATATAAATCAATTCTAGATGCTAATATTGCGAAGCCAGTTTCAGACTGGAGTCAATTCCTAGCAGCGTTCAACAGTGGCGATGTTGCATCTGTTCCAACAGGTAACTGGATTACACCATCAATCAAAGCTGAAGCTTCACAGTCTGGAAAATGGGCAGTAGTTCCATTCCCAACTCTTCCTGGAGTTGAAGGATCTATAAACGCTTCAAACCTTGGCGGAAGCTCATGGTATGTACTTGATGTACCTGGTAAAGAAAATGCAGTAGATTTCTTAGCAAAAACATTTGGTTCAAATGCTGATATGTATCAAACATTAGTTACGGAAATCGGTGCTATCGGTACGTATATGCCAGCTGCTGAAGGTAAAGCTTATCAAGCTGCTGACGAGTACTTTGGGGGACAAACAATCGTTTCTGATTTCTCAGCATGGACAGAGCAAATTCCTCAAGTAAACTATGGCTTGCATACGTACGCAATTGAAGACATTTTAGTTGTTGAAATGCAAAACTACCTAAATGGTAAAGCAATTGACGACGTGTTAAAAGATGCTCAACAACAAGCGGAAACACAAGTGAAATAATAGGTAACATAAAAAAGTCTCAAAAAATCTGACACAAACGATATTGAGGCAATGCCTCGGAAAACTCTCAACTCCTATTATTCAAAAAAGGGGCTGTCCTGAAGCGTCAGGTGAGATCTTCCGAGGCAATTATTTTTACTTTATACAAGTGTTAAATCTTTAGAGAAGGTTGTTATCGCATCCTTTAATTTCAGGAGATTATGTAAAGCTGATTGTTATGTTTTCGTAAGGATGTTTGGAGAGCATGGCATGAGACTCCTCGAAAATGCTTCGTATTTTCTTTGTGCGTGGGTAAAGTCAAGAAAGCTTCATATAGTCCTGGGGAAGAGCATGGCCAGGTAAGATCCCGCTGGAGCTTGCGACGAGAAGGCTCACGAACCTCCTACGGAAAGCAAATGCTAGGAGCGGAAAAACACCAAATATTGTAATACGCACCTCACTGAAAAAAGGAAATAGCAACAATCTTTTAGAAAAGAGCAATAGAGAATGAAAGAAAAAGACATCAATTTCCTCCAGCATTGGCGGCAAATCGTGTTTTAAACTTATCGAAAAGGTAGGGAGTTGACTAGAAATGATTACAGCGAAACCCAACGCTGATATAACCCAAAATTTAAATAAATCTACCAGAGCTCTTCGCACGAAAAATGCACTTATTGGCTGGTCATTTGTTGTGATTGCAACCATAATGATCTGCTGGTTTTATTTTTATCCAATGGTTCATGCATTGATTATGTCCTTTCAATCCGGGACAGGAACAAACTTAACATTTGTGGGATTGGACAATTACAAACGCTTATTCCAAGACCCAACCTTTATTGCAGCAGTTAAAAATACTGTTATTTTTCTACTAGTTCAAGTGCCAGTCATGATCTTATTAGCTCTAGTTTTTTCAGTCTTATTAAACGACAAAACTTTAAAGTTTAAAGGTTTCTTCCGAACAGCTATCTTTTTACCAGCTGTTACGTCATTAGTTGCCTATTCAGTAATCTTTAAATATCTATTTGGACTAGACGGTATTCTTAACATCATGTTAATGAAGACATCTCTCATTTCTGAGCCAATTCAATGGCTTACAGATCCATTTTGGGCAAAGGTAGCGATTATTATTGCGATTACTTGGAGATGGACAGGATACAATATGATATTCTATCTTTCTTCTTTACAAAATATAGATCCATCCATCTATGAAGCTGCAAAAATTGATGGAGCATCACCAATTCAACAATTTTTTAAAATAACAATTCCAATGTTGAAGCCAATCATTCTATTTACATCAATCACTTCTACAATTGGTACTCTTCAATTATTTGACGAGGTAATGAATATTACAGGTGGAGGACCGGGTAACTCCACAATTACAATTTCTCAGTATATCTATAATATATCATTCAAATATACACCAGACTTTGGATACGCTGCGACCGTATCATACGCTATCGTAATAATGATTGTCTTCTTCTCAATCATTCAGTTTAAAGTGGCAGGTGATAAAAAATGAGTAAGTTCAACCGTGTAATCAGTTATGGAGTATTAATTATTGCCACTATCATCTCGATTTTCCCATTTTTATGGATGATTGTAAGTGCTACTAATAAATCAGTTGATGTAACAAAAGGTAGATTATTACCAGGATCAAACTTAGTAGGAAACTTTCAAAATCTATTAGATACAGTGAATTTAGTACCTGCACTAGTAAACTCAGCAAAAGTTTCGATTTCTACAACGATACTAGCTTTATTAATCGGTTCGTTGGCTGGATATGGTTTTGAAATTCATAGAAGTAAGGCAAAAGATGTTGTATTTACTATTTTATTACTTTCAATGATGATTCCTTTTGCAGCATTAATGGTACCGTTGTTCCGTATGTTCGGATCAATCTCTCAAACAGCTCCATTTATCGGGATTGATACATTAACTGCAGCAGTATTACCAAGTATTACAACTGCATTCCTTATCTTTTTCTTCCGTCAAAATACAAAGATGTTTCCCAAGGATATTTTGGAGGCAGGACGAATTGATGGGTTAAGCGAATTAGGAGTATTTTTCAGAATCTATGTACCTACTATGAAAACAACATATGCAGCGGCAGCTATTATTACATTCATGGCTAGCTGGAATAACTATTTATGGCCATTAGTAGTACTACAATCACCAGAAAATCAAACAATACCATTGCTTATCTCAAATTTGGGATCAAGCTATTCACCAGATTACGGGGTAATCATGACTGCGATAGTAATCGCTACTTTACCTGCAGCACTTATCTTCTTCTTAATGCAAAAGCATTTTGTTGCAGGAATGATGGGATCTGTGAAATAACAGTAGTAAAGAAAGGTAGTGTAAAAGATGACTATAACACCAAGTATAAACTGGCTATCTGATTTGAATGTGTTTGCAGTTAACCGAGTTCCAGCACATTCAGACCACTTCTATTATGAAACAATTTCGGAAGCTAAAAATAAAGAACCTATGAAAATGCATTATGATTTGAACGGAAATTGGAAGTTTCATTATGCAGATAATCCAAATCTACGACCAAAAGAATTTTATGAGGTGGATTTTGATTGTCGCAGCTGGGATAACATCAAAGTTCCAGGACATATCCAGTTACAGGGTTATGGACAACCACAATACGTAAATACAATGTATCCTTGGGATGGACATAATGACATTCGACCACCTGAAATTCCAAATGATCATAATCCAGTTGGTAGTTATGTGAAGTATTTTACTGTTCCCGAAAACATGGTTGAAAAACCAGTTTTTATCTCTTTTCAAGGAGTAGAATCTGCATTTTATGTGTGGCTAAATGGTGAATTTGTTGGCTATAGTGAAGACTCCTTTACACCAGCTGAATTTGAGCTGACTCCTTTTATAAAAGAGGGAGAAAATAAGCTTTCGGTGGAAGTCTATCAACGCAGTACAGGCAGCTGGTTAGAGGATCAGGACTTCTGGAGATTCTCAGGGATATTTAGAGATGTCTATCTTTATACAGTTCCTGAATATCATGTTCGTGATTTACATCTAAAAGCAGAACTAGACGAATCCTTGAAGGTTGGAACTCTAAATGTAAATATTGATTTGTTAGAGGCTGTTCCTACTAACACGAAACTAGTAATTGAGTTATATGATGCAGAAAATGGAATCGTTTTAACAGAAAATATGAATCTATCCGAGAGTACACATTCATTTTCTTTAACATTTAACGAGCCAAAACTATGGAGTGCTGAAAATCCTTATTTATATAAATTATATCTTCAGGTCTATAATTCAGCTGGAGAATTAGTCGAAGTTATTCCACAAAGTGTTGGTTTTAGAAGATTTGAGTTAGTAGATAAGGTAATGAAAATAAATGGTGAACGAATTGTATTCAAGGGTGTAAATCGCCATGAATTCAATAATCGAACTGGGCGTACGATCACAAAGGAAGACATGCTTTGGGACATAAAGACTCTTAAGCAGCATAATATCAATGCAGTTCGAACATCACATTATCCGAATCAAAGCCTCTGGTACGAGCTTTGTGATGAATATGGAATCTATGTAATTGATGAAATGAACCTGGAGACACATGGTTCGTGGCAAAAGATGGGAGCTGTAGAGCCATCTTGGAACATTCCAGGTAATAAACCTGAATGGCATGATATTGTAATGGACCGTGCCGTTTCCATGTTTGAAAGAGACAAAAATCATCCTTCTATTGTGATTTGGTCTTGTGGAAATGAGTCGTATGCAGGTGAAGTAATTCTAAGTGTTTCTAAATACTTTAAAAAGGTTGACCAAAGTCGTCTCGTCCATTATGAAGGGGTATTCCATAATCGTGACTACGATGAAATAAGCGATATGGAAAGTAGAATGTACGCAAAGCCTGTTGATATTGAAAAATTCTTAAATGAAAATCCTACCAAGCCTTATATTAGCTGTGAATACATGCACGCAATGGGGAATTCACTTGGTGGCATGAACAAATATACAGACTTAGAGCGCAAGTATCAAATGTACCAAGGTGGATTCATCTGGGATTACATTGATCAATCTCTACTAAAAAAGGACCGTTACGGAAACGAGTATCTTGCATATGGGGGAGATTTCGGAGATCGTCCAACTGATTATGGTTTCTGTACAAATGGAATTGTGTATGCAAATCGAGAAGTTTCACCAAAAATGCAAGAAGTGAAGTTCTTGTATCAAAACATTAAGCTATATCCAGACCGAGCGGGTGTCAGAATTGTAAATGACAACTTGTTTACAAATACATCTGATTATACGTTTGAATATGCATTGTATCGTGAAGGCGTAGAGGTGTATCGCACCTCAATTAATGTTGAGATTGCTCCATTACGTGAAGGTAAAGTTGAGTTCGATTGGCCGTCTGCAGTGATGGTTTTACCAGGGGAATATAGTATCCAAACCTCATTCCACTTAAAGAACCAAACTGTTTGGGCAGATGCGGGCTATGAAATAGCATTTGGACAATTCATTTTTAGAGTTGGTAAGAAAACAGTATCTATCCAGCATAATAAAGCTAGTGCTTTACATGTTGTTTACGGTGACGTAAATATTGGTGTACATGGAAGAGAGTTTTCGGCAATTTTCTCAAAACAAGTTGGAAGCTTGATTTCATTGAAATATGCAGGAAAAGAAATAATAGAAATGCCTCCTGCACCATTATTCTGGAGAGCAACAACTGATAATGATCGAGGTTTTTCACAAACCTATCATTCAGGAGCTTGGTTAACAGCTAGTCTTGCACGTAAATGTGTTGGAGTAGACATACAAGAAGAAGCAGATTTCGTTCGCGTTAGCTTTTCATATAAACTACCAATTCATAGTGAAGTTGAAGTTGGGGTTGAATATACAGTGCTCCGTGACGGAAGTGTAAAGGTAAAATCGGTGTATCGTGGTACTGAAGGTTTACCACAAATGCCTATTCATGCAGTATCTTTCAAGGTTCCTGCAGATTATGACCAATTAGTGTGGTATGCGATGGGACCTGAAGAAAATTACTCGGACCGTTCAGAGGGTGCTAAATTAGGAATCTTTACTAAAAAAGTAAAAGATAATCTCTCAGGTTATGTAATGCCGCAGGAATCAGGAAATCACACTGGGGTTCGTTGGGTTCGATTAACAAACAACGAAGGAATTGGAATTAAAATTTCATCAGTCACAGATCCAGTAGAATGTAATTTCTCACCATATACAGCATTTGAGCTAGAAAATGCTCAACATATTTACGAGCTTCCACCTGCACACTATACAGTTGTTACTGTAGCAGGAAAGCAAATGGGTGTCGGCGGCGACGATAGCTGGGGTGCACCAGTATACGATGAACACCTTCTAAAGGCAAACGAAGATAAAGAATTCGAATTTATTATTCAGCCAATTTAATGTTTTCATAAATATAGAGCTTGAACTATCAGACTCTTTATTTAAGGGAAAGGAGTAAATATATGCATATCCTTATAAATGAACATAACAATGAATTCCATTTAACAAATGGCAAGATTAGCTATATTTTTGAAGTCTTAAAAAATGGTAGTCTTGGTCAGTTGTTTTTCGGGAAAGCAATCAAACATCGTAATGATTTTTCTCATTTCCAGCGTACAGATATTCCAACAGCAGCGAGCTGCCATTTCTTTCAAGATGACCCGGCATTCTCATTAGAAACAGTAAGACAGGAATACCCTGTTTACGGAAAAGGAGATTTCCGAGATGCAGCGATAGAACTTGAAACGAATGAAGGAAGAATAGGTAATGGTTTCATTTTTAAAGAATATGAAATCACGCAAGGAAAACCAAAACTTGAGGGATTACCCGCAACGTATGCAAAGGAAAACGAAGCAAGCACCATTACAATTACATTAGTCGACGAGAAAATTCAAACAGAACTTCTTTTAACCTATACTATTTTTCATGATTTTCCGGTAATAACTAGAAGTGTAGCGTTGAAAAATGTTGGCTCGGACACTATCTTTATTAAAAAGCTAATGAGTTCATCAATTGATTTTCCAGATGCCGATTTTAAAATGGTTCATTTAGCAGGAACTTGGTCAAGAGAAAGGCATATCGAGGAACGTGACCTTGTACCGGGAACTCATTCCATTGCTAGTATCCGTGGAGCAAGTTCACATCATCATAATCCATTTATAGCATTGAAAAGAAAAGACGCAACTGAACATGATAATGAGGTATATGGTTTCAATTTTGTATATAGTAGTAATTTCTTAGCTCAGGTTGAAGTGGACCATTATGATGTAGCAAGAGTAATGATGGGAATACATCCACATCAGTTTAGATGGAAATTACAAGGTAACGAGACCTTCCAAGCTCCAGAAGTTGTTATGGTTTACTCAGAAAATGGATTAAATGGGATGAGTCAAACGTTCCACAATTTATATCGCAATCAGTTAATTAGAGAACCATGGAAAACAGAAGTCAGACCAATCTTAATTAATAACTGGGAAGCCACCTATTTTGATTTTAATGAAGAAAAATTAGTAAATATCGCGAAAAGTGCTAGTGAATTAGGAATTGAATTATTCGTTTTAGATGATGGCTGGTTCGGCAAACGATTTGATGACACATCTTCACTTGGTGACTGGTTTGAAAATGAGGAGAAATTACCCGATGGATTAACTTCTCTTTCACAAAAAGTGAATGACTTAGGAATGAAATTCGGTTTGTGGTTTGAACCTGAAATGGTAAACCCTAATAGCCAATTGTTTCGAGCGCACCCAGATTGGATCGTTGGAAGACCACAAGAGCACTTAATATTTGGTCGAAACCAGCTTGTACTTGATTTTTCAAGAAAAGAAGTTGTCGACTATATTTATGAGAAGATGGCAGACATCGTAAGAAAAACGAATCTCTCCTATATTAAGTGGGATATGAATCGTAATATTACGGATGCATTTTCAAATACTCTATCCATTGACAGACAGGGTGAATTTTTCCATCGTTACATTTTAGGAGTATATGCTTTATACGAAAAGCTAACATCAGAATTTCCAACTGTCTTGTTTGAATCATGTGCTGGCGGTGGCGGACGATTTGATCCAGGTATGTTCTATTTTGCGCCACAGGCTTGGACAAGTGACGATACTGATGCTGTTGAAAGACTTAAGATTCAGTATGGGACATCACTCGTTTATCCGATTTACAGTATGGGTTCACATGTTTCGGCTGAGCCTAACCATCAAACGTTACGATCTACATCAATTGAAACGAGGGCAAATACAGCTTATTTTGGAACCTTTGGTTATGAACTAAATCCGCTAGAGCTGAGTGAAGAAGAAAGAGAAACTATCAAAGAACAAGTTATGTTGTATAAAAAACATCGCAACCTTGTTCGTGATGGAGACTTTTATCGACTCCAAAGTCCTTTCCAACAAAATGAAACAGCATGGATGATTGTTTCAAAGGATAAAAAAGAAGCGTTAGTTGGTTACTATAAAGTCCTTGCAACACCTAATTCCAAAAAACAACAAGTACTTAGTTTAATAGGGTTAAATGATGAAATCCTATATACGATTGAAGGTACAGAGGAAACATACTATGGGGATGAGTTAATGTATCGAGGATTACCTTTATCAACCGAATTTAACGGAGTAAATCATAGTAGAGCTGAACGCGGTGGAGACTATCAATCTAGTGTCTACTCCTTAAAAGGAAAATATACACCACAAAAAAAAATTCCGACCCAATAATAGTAAGTGCTCAATGGGAACTAATTTATGAGCTAAAGAGATTTTTTTGTATTTTTAGGGGGACGATAAATGGTTACAATTAAAGAAATTGCTCAAAAGGCCGGTGTTTCTATTTCTACTGTTTCCCGAGTATTGAACAATGAGCACAGCAGGCTATTTTCAGATGAAACCAAAAGAAAAATATTTAAGACTGCAAAAGACCTATCCTACCAAAAAAAGTCTTTTCAAGGTTTAACGACATATAAAGTTGTCATTTTACATGGTTATAATGAGCAAGAAGAACTAGAGAACTTTTATTATATGTCAATTAAATCAGGAATAGAAAATCGTTGCCGTCATCACTCAATTCAGATTACGGAGTGCTTTCAAAACAACTATAAAAGTTTAATAGATACGAATTTTAAGGGACTAATTATTCTAGGGAGATATGATCTAAATCTTGTTAAAGAAATACATTCAATTACTAAAAATATCGTTATTCTTGATGCACCCTATGATGAAGAAGAATATGATTTAGTAGTTGTAAACCTTGAAAGGGCAACAAAAAAAGTTTTAGATTACTTTTTGGATAAGGGTCACAAAAATATAGGTTATATTGGTGGAAATGTGGTACTTAATGACAAAGAATCAATAATGGATCAAAGGGAAATTGCTTTCAGACGTTATTTGGAAGAAAAAGGGTTATTTAATGAATTATTTATATATATCGGAACATTTTCCGTCAATGACGGGTACTTACTGATGAAAAAGGCAATAAGAGAACTTGGAAAAAAACTGCCCACTGCTTTTTTTGCAGGAAGTGATACCATAGCTATAGGTGCTCTCAGAGCATTACTAGAAGAAGGAATTGCGGTTCCTAATAGAGTTAATCTAATTGGTATTAATGATATCAATATATCAAAATATATTTATCCTTCTTTGAGTACTATAAAGGTTAATACTGAAGCGATGGGAGAGACTGCAGTTGATTTACTTTTGGAAAGGATTGATGGTAGAAAGATTCCAAAAAAAGTATATATGGCAACAGAACTTATAATTAGAAACAGTAGTTTTTAAAATGTCAGCCCATAAGGTTGGCGTTTTTTTCATTTAGAGTAGTAGTAAATTTGTTAATAAGATTTTCTTAAGGTTACCCGATTATTAATAAAATGACGCATTTTCGTTACTACTCATGCACCATCCCTATAACATTTTATTCTTATTAACAAATTTCTCAGTTCCCTCTAATTAACACCTAAATATTTACAATGTTAGTATTTAATATATATGTGCTTTTACAGTCTAGTAAAAAACTTATATTAACTATTTAAAATACGAACGTTATATATTATAATTTGAATATCATTCGATAAATACCCCGTATAATCCCGGTAATATGGTCTGGGAGTCTCTACAGAGTGGCCGTAAATCACTCTACTATGGACGGTACTTCTGTTGGTGGAAACCGTTCAGTTTATGCTGGGCGGTTTTTTCTGTAGAGAGACAACATTGGGGAAAAAGGGAGAAGAGGATATGGAAGACATACTAAAAGACATATTAGCAGCATTCAGTGTTGTACTTAACGGATTACCACAGGGGTTACTTGCACTTTCGTTTGGGTTTGCATCCGTGCCGACCGCACTTGCGTTTCTTGTTGGTGCAGTTGGTAATAGCATAACAAATAACGTAGCTGTTGTTTCGTTTCAAGCAGAAACGATTGCGGTTGCAGGAACAATGGGCAAAAATATGCAAGAGCGCCTTTCTTCCATTTTTTATGGTGCTTTTCTATTAGTTATTATCAGTTTATTTGGATTAATGGAGCAAATCGTTGAATGGATTGGTCCTGTTATTACAAATGGGATGATGGCAGGTGTTGGTTTCATGCTTGCAAAGGTCTCATGGGATATGGCGAAGAATGATAGGATTATTGGAGTAACTTCTTTCGTTAGTGCTTTATTAACATATATCATAACGAAGGATTTAGTGTACACAATCACGATTTCGGTTATCCTTTCAAGTATAGTCTATAACTTTACAAAAAAAGGAAATGAAACTGTTTCTAAAAACATTACAGAAGATAAATTTAAATTACAGAAATTTATAATCAATCCGGTTGTTATTCGTGGGGCTTTAGCACTGGTTTGTTTAAATATTGGCGCGAATATTGCTTTTGGGAAAATCAATGGTGAAATTGCCGGAGAAGCCGTAAATATAGACACACTGACGATAATCAGTAGTTTAGCTGACATGGCTTCTGCCTTGTTTGGTGGAGGACCGGTGGAAGTCATCATTTCAGCTACAGCATCTGCTCCTCACGCAGTGTGGGCAGGGGTTTTAACAATGGCAATCATGGCTGCTATTTTAATCTTTAAACTTTTACCGAAAATAGGAAAATATGTACCTAGTTCTTCAATTGCTGGTTTCCTTTTTGTACTAGGTGCAATTGTGACATTACCAGGGAATGCAACTGCTGCTCTAACTGGTTCAGAACCTGGTTCGCCAATCGTTGCAGCAGTTACAATTGTTGTTACTGCTATTTCCGATCCATTCTTCGGGTTATTAGCTGGTGTAATTATGGAATTTTTACTAGGAATATTCGGAATGTAATAGAATAGGAGTGTTTCAAATTGGAGACTTATTCATTGAAAATAGCAGGGTTAAAAAGGGAGTTACCAATTATACCCATTTCAGACAAATTAAAAATTGCGAGTTTTGTCATTTTAGGAGATACAGAAATTGTTTCAGCGACAGCTCCATTACTAGCAGAAAAATTAACTGAGGTCGATTTCTTAGTAACTGCAGAAGCTAAAGGAATACCGTTAGTATATGAATTGTCTAAGTTATTAAATATGAAGGAATATATCGTTGCCCGTAAAAGTGTGAAACCATATATGGACGATCCTTTAATCAATCAAGTTGTTTCTATAACAACACAGAAAGAGCAATTATTATGCCTTGATGGAAAGGATGCAGAAGTAATAAGAGGTAAACGAGTTGCTCTAATTGATGATGTGATTAGCACTGGGGAATCGTTGAAAGCATTGGAAGAATTAGTAACAAAGGCAGGCGGTATTGTTGTTGCAAAAGCGGCTATCTTAGCAGAAGGTAATGCAGCAGAGCGTAATGACATTCTATTTTTAGAGAAATTACCAGTTTTTACAGCATAAGATATGTAGAATGTCCCATCCAAAAGAGGGCTTGATCGAAAGGATTATTTTGTTGAGAGTGCAATTCAAACTTCTTGATGGCAATCCACTTTTCATTCAAAATATAATAGAATAAAAGATGGCCTGAATCTACCCAAGCAGATTCAGGCTTTTCAATTTTGCTACCGTTAGAAGGGCTGTTTATCATGAATTCATCTGAATACTTCTATAAATTTCTAGAGGCTCCGAGAATTACATAAAAAGATATTGTGAAAGGTCTCGCTTAAACTAACGAAGTAGTAAAGTTCAATAAGGAAAAATCTCTAGTCTGAATATATAATCATAAAAAAGAGGTGATTTTGATTTGAGAAGCATTCCGAAAAAACAGGAAATATTACTCGATGAAGAAATGGATGAACAAGAGTTTGTTGAAATAATCGATAGCTTTTACAAGCAAGAATGCTATATCTATGGGATTATCCCAGAATATGAACATCAATTATTAAATGACCTTTCAAATAACTTTATAATTTTAAATGAATTCCCGTTACCCCGTGTTTTTCCAAGGGAAATGGGATATTTGGGTTATGTAAAAGACAGTCAAAAACGGTATATTTACGAATTTTATTTAAGGTCTTCTACAATGGACTATCTCATTTTTTCGAGACTGATGTATCAGAACAATCGAGCAAAATAGCCAATAAGAATTTGGACATATACAAAATGTTTGAATTAAATAAGGTTCCTCATATAACTGTTGGTCCCGATGGTCAATGGTTAAATATTGTTGAGTATTAAGTTCGTTTCTTCTTCAGATAACGGATGCATTACTTCAATAAGGAGCAAAGCATTTTTCTTATTGTGCTAACGAAGCAGGTGTGCTGCCGAGCCTAGGTCGTATCATATAACTGGCGGGATTCCCGTCGAGTAAGAACTAGCCATTCACTCGTAGCAAATCTTGGAGGGTTAAAGGTAACTTTAGTCTTTAAGCGTAGTCAGTTAGGTGACGGGCAGAAAGCCAAATGGTTGAAGGGATTGAAGCCCCGTAATGTTAGTAATTCGAGAGGGCTGATGCTTTACCTGCAGCAGAAAGCAACATTTCGTTCTTCGTGTATTGCAAGAAGAATTAACCTCTCTGGGGTCAGAGACCTTGACACGTTACACTTTGATATGATACGGCAACTCGGGAGAGCCTATCTGTCTTTTCTTGATAGAAGAGTAGGGTGTAGAAACCAAACGCCGATATAGGGAATCGGATAGCAGCATAGTACAAATGAAGTTTGGTAATGCCGATGGAGGAAAGGCTAGCTACCAGTTATCACCCTAGCTAGGGAAACATTTCTACAAACAGAGGTAGGAATGATAAATGGAAACAAGACTAGTAAGGATAACAGAATTAGCAATATCTGATTCTAAAAGACTAGCTATTTTTTGTGAATGGTAATTAGGAGGAGCCGTGTTCGTTAATTGCGCATGAACGTTTCTGGGAGGGGGGAGAACACAATCTACTGTAAGGTAGAGAGGTTCTCTTCTACTCGACTAGTGAAGGAAGAAATGATGGTATTATTTAGAAAAAAGGAATGGGTAGGGAAGTACAATATTATGATAGGAAGAATAATGTTTTTTATCGTCGTATAAGTATTTTTCATTTATATTTTAAAAATATATAAATTTATATACACTATATTTACATACAATGGTGGTCTTGTGCATTCTGCTTTCAAAAGGTGTCATTTATGGTAGTATGTTTTTTGAATGTAAAAAAGCTGAAAATGTTTAAAGAAAGAATAAAAACTTGCATATTTTCAGCTTTTTATAATTTTGGATATTAGACAAAGCGCCCGATAGTTGAATAGCCACTACACTTAACTACTCTTTATTAAAATAATCCTTATCCATGTTCCTAATTACATAATAGCCAACCTACATTTTAGCAGGTTTAGACATCCAAACAAAAATGTATACGAAAAATCCTAGTTAGTATAAAATAGGACAGTTAGCATTTTGTTGTAGGAAGGATGGGAGATATGTTAAAAGCATACGCATGGCTAACCTTTTGTGTAATGGTATGGGGTAGCAATTTTGTATTTGGAAAGATTTTAGTCCGAGACTTTTCTCCAACTTTGTTGACCATGCTTAGACTTTTGTTTATCGTACTATTTTTAATTGGATTATTCTCATATAAAAAACACTTTAAACGAGTTAATAGATCGGATTTACTCGCTATTTTTTTTCTAGGGGTTATTGGTGTTTTTATTAACCAATGGTCTTTTTTTGTAGGATTACAAACAGCTGACCCAACAACATCTGCATTAATTTTGGCAACTACCCCTATTATAACTAGCGTATTAGCTGCCATTTTTTTAAAAGAAAAATTAACAATTCGTATGTTGATAGGGTCGATTGTGGCAATCATAGGTATTTATCTTGTTGTAGCAAATGGGAATTTATCTTCTTTGCATATCGATAAGGGTCTATTATGGATTGTTATAACGATGATAACATTCGCCATTATGATTATCATGACGCGACTTCTTTCTCATAGAATAGATCCACTTACCATTACTTTATATTCAAATGTTGTAGGCTTGATTGTATCGATTCCTTTTGCTTTTTTACTAGACACTCCCTTACAAATCAGTTCTAAGATGTCGGATTGGTCTTTTCTGATTGGAACTGCCGTTGTTGTACATGGTATTGCTACACTGATTTGGAATAAAAACATTAGACATGTGGATGCTTCAAAGGCTTCAATATTATCTAATTTAGAACCTTTTGTAGCAATGATAATGGGATTGATATTACTATACAAACCTATAACTGGTCCAGAGATTTTAGGCTCCCTATTTATAGTGGGAGGGGTAGTACTATCTACGTATCAACGAAAAAAGATAAATAGCTTTAATTAAATTTGTTTATTTTTTGACACTCCTTCCCCTAAAGGAGAAGTCCTATACCTTACGTTACGGTTTAACCAATGGGATTCTTAAATGACTAACGTTCGAAGTCCTTTTCAAGTTTTGAACAGCCTTCAAGAGCCTCCATTCCTAGTGCGTGTAGCGGATACCAAAGCAAAGGCTGTTTCAACTAATGAACGCCTCCCAGTTTAGCAGTTCTTCCATTGAATGGCCCTTCTGTTAAATAATCACAACTTTCAAATTATGTATAAATAATAGTGTTTATACTGTTTGACTTTGAAAAATGATTCAATAATATTAATAAACTTACTACCAAAACATACATTAGTTAAATGCCAGAAACAATCTTGATCAAGAAAAAGTTATGGTGTACGATCCTGTTTTCGTTGATAAATCCCTATATAAATCAAGGTTTTTTGAGGACGTAGAAGATGATAGTACAGTATTTAAGTTCTTTTGGAAGCCTATAAGTGAAATTCTGGATGGAAAATTACGACTAGTCCCAGATAACTTATTTGGGATTAATCAGAGATTGCGAAAGTATGTACTTACACTATAGGGTGCGATAGTCCAAGGATTATCGCTTATTTTGTTGAAGTTATTTAGTTAACGGAACAGTCCAGTTGAAAAATTTATTTAAGGGTAGGGGAACTATGGGTTCAAGAATAATGCACTTTTTTATTTGATAAATAGTTAAATGCGTTAAAGAGCTAATTGAAGATTCAATTAGCTCTTTTTTTAGGTAACGTGCAAGAGAAGGAGCTTTATTTACTTTAGAACAATAACTCTATGAATGAATTGCAACCATTAAGTGCATCCTTCATTTATTCACTTATCTTTCGCCATTGAAAATTATAAAGGTGGGAACGTAAAATGTCGAATAACCACTACGATGTCATTATTATTGGGGCGGGGTTCGCAGGAGTTACAGTGGCACGAGAGGTTTGCCAGCAAGGATTTAGATCCTTAATCCTTGAGGGAAGAGACCGAATCGGGGGAAGAACTTGGGTGGCTCATCGCTTAGGCCACGATCTTGAACTTGGAGGCGCATGGGTTCATTGGTTTCAGCCACATGTATGGTCAGAAATTTCCCGTTACGGGCTAAAGGTAACAGCTTCTCCAAAACCAGAAAAGGCATATTGGATTACAGATGGAAAACAGTATGAAGGTACACTGGATGAATGGTATGAAAAGATGGAAGAAGGGATGAAGCAATTATTGAAGGATGCTAGGAAGCATTTCCCCTATCCCTATGATCCTTTACGTGAATTTAAGGGCTTAAAGAAAATCGATCACATGTCAGTAGGGGAGAAATTAAAAGAATTAGAGTTACATAAAGAGACTTTCGATCTGGTTTACAGTTTGTGGGCGTTACATTTCAACAGTACATTGGAGGAAGCCGGGTTGACCCAGGCCTACAGGTTGGCAGCATTAGTGGGTCATAATTGGAAGTTGATCCAGGAAACGGCTTCTGTCTATAAATTATCAGACGGAACAAAAGCGCTAATCAAAAGCATTTTAAATGATGCCAAAGGAGCCAACCTACGCCTCTCTACAATCGTATCAAAAGTAGAGAGAACGAGCACTGGATATAAAGTGGGTACAATAGAAGGCAATGAATTTACGAGTACATCCGTGGTCGCCGCACTACCATTGAATGCCTTGAACAACATCGAGTTTAAACCGAAATTATCAGTAAAAAAACGGCTTGCAGCATCTGAAAAGCAAGCAAGTATGGGCTTCAAATTTTGGGCAAGAGTACGCGGAATAACGACCCCATTCATCCTCCTGGCTCCTGCAGATCAAAAGATTAATTATGCTCAAGTCGAGGAATTAAATGATGAGGGAGGCTTGATCGTTGGATTTGGCTGCGACTCGACAAAATTAAATATGGAGAATCAGGCAGAGGTAACGAAAGAACTCCGCAAATTTATTCCTGATATCGAAGTACTGGATTGCACAGGACATGACTGGATTGCCGATCCATTTTCCCTAGGAACTTGGGCAATGTTGAAAAAGAAGCAGTTAACTGAGTATCTGCTTGAACTTCAAAAGGAAGAAGCTGGATTATTTATCGCAGGTTCAGACTATGCAAATGGATGGGCAGGATTCATTGATGGCGCGATTGAAAGCGGGATTACGACTGGAAAAAATGTGGCTAAGTACCTACAGAAAAACCAAAACACCAATAGATAATGCGGTAGGGTAAACTTCATGAAGAAAGAAAATATTATTTAGTATTAAACGATAATAAAGTTAGAGTATCTCATAATGAATTTCAATTAGTTGAAGAGAATCAACAGTATTTAATTAGTTTTGTTTGGAATAAGCGAACTCCAAATAAAGGTCAGCTTGAAACTATCGAGCTGATAAGATAAAAAACTTATCTATATTTTTGTGCTAACGGGTTCGTGTACAATTGAGGTAGTCGCTTTTTCACTAACGAAGAAGGTTACTTCAAGAAGAAAAAAACCATTGGGTCCCAATGGTTCTTTTTCTTAATGTTGCTTATCTAAGGCTAACTTTAATCCAAATCCAATTAAGACAAGTCCCGTTGCTTTATCCATTATCCTTTGTACTTTTGGAGACATTAGCCATTCACGTAAATAGTTAATGAAAAAGACATATATAAAAAACCAAGAAACAGACAGTAGTGTGTAAATAACACCCATTATTATAAGTTGTTGGGTTGCGTTTTCACCTGTTTTCACAAATTGCGGCAGAAATGTTAAGAAGAACATTGCAACCTTTGGATTGAGTACATTCGAGAATAGACCTTGTTTAAATGCTGACTTTTTCATTTCGAAATTATATTGTTTTTCAGCACTTGTAGATTTCTTCTTTTCCCTGGAGATGAATGAGGACAATCCAAGGTATATCAAGTAAATCGCACCAACATATTTAATGATCTCAAAAGCAACAGCAGACTCCATCAAAATTGCTGAAAGTCCAAAAGCAGCAGCGAATGTATGGACCAGAGATCCAGTTGTAATTCCTAAAGCCATTTTATAACCATCTTTCCTTCCGTCCGCAATTGTCCTTTTTGTAATAAGTGCTGTGTCGATACCTGGGCTCATCACAACAAATAACGAAAGGACTAGAAACGTAAAAAATCCATTCATATTCTCCACTCCTTACTGACTTGTAAAATGCCATCTGATACAATAATATTTAACATTTATTAAGTATAGTTTAACAGGTATTCGCTTTATTGTTAATTTAAATTTAATATAATTAAATATAATTTAACTATTTTTATAAGGAGTATAGTAATGGAAAATATAGATATTGGTAAGAAAGTAGAGAAATACAGAAAAGCCAAAGGGTGGAGCAGTAGAGAATTAGCGAAAATAGCTGAAATAACACCATCAATGTTAAGTCAGATTGAACGAGGGTTGGCTAATCCCTCAATTCAGACACTAAAGGTTTTAGCTAAAGCCCTTGATGTTCCCACCTTTAGTTTTTTACTTGAAGAATCTAATACCGAAGATTTAGTTGTTAGATCAAATGAACGTAAAAAAATGGTTGTTGAAAACCTTTCGTATGAGTTATTGTCACCTGATTTTACAGGAACACTGGCAACTGCGATTATGAATGTTCCTCCCAATACATCCTCATCTGAAAAGCTCTTGGAACATAAAGGAGAAGAGGTCGCTTTTGTATTACAGGGGAAAATTAAAGTGTTTTTAAATGATGAAGAATATATATTAGAATCTGGAGATAGTGTCAAAATTCCAGCTTTTATGAAGCATAAATGGGAAAATAATTTCGATAAAAATGCCTCTATTCTTTTTTCAGTGACTCCACCAGCGTTTTAAGTTATTTGTTCAACTATCTGGTGCAAGAGTTTAAAATCATAGCTGTCAATAAGGCAGCTTTTTTATTAATAGATATATAATTTACAAATTTGTATACTTTAAAAACGTACTAACTGGTGTCTTGTCCAAGAAGGATAATGCACTTTTTTATTGAATTTATTTAACAAAGGTGCAGATTAGTGTAAGAAAGTTTTGTAACCTTTATGGTAAAATATAACATATGGAGGTGATTAAAATGATCTTAAAGACAAAAATCTTAGGAGTAATTGCAGGTATTTTAAGTATATTTTTATGGTTTATCCTGAGTTTTTATAATCCCTATTCTAATCCAACTGATTTTGAGCCGATTGTAAACACATTCTTCATGTTATTTCTTCCTGCATGTTTAGCAATCATAGCATCACTAAAATTTAAAAAATTCTTAATGTTAATTGCATTTTTCTGGTCATTACCAATTAGTTTATATTTAATCGGAACGCCTGGAATTTTTGCTCTGTTTGGAATCACCAGTATTTCTTATTTAATTAGTTTTCTTTTTATGTTATTAACCAAGAAAAGAAATGTAATAGAACAATAAATTTTATTCAAGTAACGGGTAACGATGCTTTATCAACGAAGGATCGCTTTTTTTTCACTAACGAAGCAGGATAGTTTAAAAGGAATTTGCTATTAAATCTAGAAATAATTAATTAATCACATATTTAATTTATAGTTTAAAGTGATGTAAACTTGAAAGGATACTAACATGAAGGAAATATTGTTAAAATATATGACTGAATTTACCTCTCTAAGTGAAGAAGAACAACGTGCAATATTTGATGCTTTACAAGTCGAGGAATATAAAAAAGGAACATTCCTTCTACAACAAGGGGATCTTCCAGTTATCAAATGTTATTTTGTTTTAAAGGGGTGTGTTCGACAGTTTTTTGTGGATGAATTTGGAAAAGAGGTTACAACGAATTTCTTTACGGAAGAACAAGCCATTCCCATTTTCAATGATCAAAGACGAGATGAGTTTTCGAAGTACTCTTACGCTTGTTTAGAAGACTCAACACTAGTGGTTGGTGAACCTGATTCTGAACAGGTGATGTATAAAACTTACTCACAATTAGAAACAATGACTCGCAAAATGATGGAAATTAACCTTAGTGAAGTACAAGATGAATTCGCTGAATTTATCAAGTCTTCTCCTGAAGAACGTTACAAATCAATAGTAAAGAAATGCCCTCAGCTGGTTCACCGTGTACCTCAACATCAATTAGCTAGTTTTCTTGGGATAACTCCTGAGTCGTTGAGTAGAATCAAGAAACGAATTGAAAAAGAAAAATAATTAAAGATTTCACAGTCGTTTGGCGATTTTTCCTCCTTTGAACAACAACCAAATAGCAAAGCTTAACTCACCAAGAAACATCGGTATACTTAGAATCGATTCAAGTATTATAGTAATCTCATTAATGTTAGGGAAAAACGTATAATTAGAGTGAATGATTATATAACTAATTGAAGCTAATAATAATAATATGCTGATAGTTTTTGGTAAAATACTTGATGTTAATGTTACGTAGCCAATAACCATTAAATGTCCCCCAAAGAAGATTAAACCAATAGACCATACAATATGAAATGCATTTAAAAATAGCATAACAAGTGATTGTATTTGATAGATTGTAATTGTAGGAAAATACTCTAAATTATTGGTGAGAATCATCACAAAAAGTAAATTAAGTATGCTAATCCCTAATATCCCAGCATATATCAAACGAAGTCCTGCTCCTAACAATGCAAGACGTTTATTGAATGTCTTAAGGAACTTATACAAACTCAGTGATACAACAATGTCGGAAATAAGAATGATAAACCACCCCATAATCCCAGCTTTAAAAAGTATAATTGATGACTGGATGTTATCAAGTGTGGCAATAGCATCCCCATCAATCACAAGTCTTCCAAGAACAATTCCATAGGAAAAGACTGCAGCAATGGCCATTACCATGAGTGCTATCCCTGCAGTTAAAGCATATTTTCGCTGAATCAATGGTTTATTTATAAGGTTTTTCATATGAGAATCTCCTTTTAAATTAATTGTAATTAGGAGACCAAAAGCTTTCATTGACTTAAGTTAAGTTCTAGAGTAATTAAACAAATTTGAAGATAGTATTAGAATTGTGAAAAGATGAACTTAAACTATAGGGTGCGATCTTTAATAACGAAGTATCGCTTTTTCTTCTTCAACTATAGGACAGTTTAGTTGAAGAAGGAATAATAGGAATTTCTGAAGAATAGCACTCTAAGATATAGAATTTTTTGGAAAAATGGAGTGGAGTTTATTGGAGATTATATTTGGATTAGCTGTTATCATATTTATTCTGTTCATCATTGATTCCTTCTTATCAATAGTTAAAGAATTAAAGAAACTCAATAGCACAAATGAGAGAATAGTAGAGATATTAGAGGAGTTAAAGAAGCGTCCATAAAACTAACGAAGCAGGTGTGCTAACACGGTTCTGGGCAGGGGGAGAACACAATCTACTTTAAGGTAGTGAGGTTCCTACTACTCGACTAGTTTAACAAGCAAAAGTGATACAATAATAAAATAGGTCTTGTTTTCAAGGAGGTAAAACATGGATTACATTTCACCGAAAGAAGCGACGTTAAAGGTGAAACGGTGGCCTAAAGATACCATAGCGGCAGGTCGTCGTCATACCGTCGGGCTTAAATCGGACGGAACGGTGACGGCTGTGGGTGATAATAAATATGGCCAATGTAATGTAAGCGGCTGGCGCGATATTGTGGCGGTCGCGGCTGGTAATGTTCATATGGCAACGAACACGGGTAATGCTCATACAATCGGTCTTAAATCTGACAGTACTGTGGTGGCTATGGGTTGGAATAAGCATGAACAATGCGATGTAAACGACTGGCGCGATATTATAGCGGTTGCTTCGGGTTGGCGTCGTACCATTGGGCTTAAATCGGATGGTACGGTGGTGGCTGTGGGTCGAAATAATGAAGGCCAATGCAATGTAAGCGGCTGGCGCGAAATGGTAGCGGTAGCGGCTGGTGACTGGCATACCGTTGGGCTAAAATCAGATGGCACGGTGATGATTGTGGGTAATAATCGGTATGGCCAATGCAATGTAAGCGGCTGGCGTGACATATTGGCGGCAGCGGCGGGTTACCTTCATACAGTCGGGCTTAAATCGGACGGAACGTTGGCGGCTGTGGGTTTGAATAAGCATGGCCAATGCAATGTAAGTGGCTGGCGCGATATTGTGGCGGTAGCGGCGGGTTGCGCTCACACTCTCGGCCTTAAATCGGACGGAACGGTGATTGCTGTGGGTGATAATGAGTATGGCCAATGCGATGTAAACGGATGGCGCGGCATCCAACTGCCCGGCAATTAGTTTTCGGGTAAAAAGGATACTGTTCCTGCAACTAATAAATCAAAAAAGGATTAAACATAAAAGGTGAAAATTTCCTTTTTTCAGCTAACTTTGCGTTAATCAAAGAAGGATTAACGCATTTTTTGGTAAAGTTATTAAACTAACGAAGCAGTTGTGCAGCCGAGCATAGGTCGTATCATATAACGGGTGGGATTCCCGTCGAGCAAGAACTAGCCATTCACTCGTAGCGAGTCTT
>JBLKRX010000048.1:0-35408 GCA_047608075.1 Ferdinandcohnia humi | reverse complement strand
TGCGCAAGCACGGTTCTGAGAGGGGGGAGAACACAATCTACCGATAGGTAGAGAGGTTCTCTTCTACTCGACTAGCTTAAGAAGGTATAGTTAAAACAATGGAGAATAAATACCTTAACCTTTATTAAAAAGTAGGTGTTAAATAATATGATTGAAAATAAGAAAATGATTCAATTTTCAATGGTTGATATAATTGAAAGGAAAATACATTTTACTAATACAAATACAATATTTGATAAAATCGAGTATCAATATATCGACGAGGGAGAACTTCAAGCTTTAAATGAAATGCTGGTAGATGTTAAAGTTATGAACGAGAACGAATTTGTAACCAAGTACCTAAATATCATTAACACACTTGCTGTACAGTTTGAAAAAGAAGAATTTACAGATGAAAGAGAGAGTGAAAAACTGTCTGGATACAATAATGCAATAGTATCCATTTTGGAGTGTATTAACCCGATATATAAATATGATTTAAATTATTAATCAACCTAAGGTGAATTACATACCCCTCTCCAGTTAAAATTGGCAAGAACGTATGGATTGGGTCAAACGCAACAATACTACCGGGTGTAACGATTGGTGACAACTCAGTTGTTGCTGCGGGAGCAGTTGTCACTAAGGATGTTCCGAAAAATACTGTTGTTGCAGGAGTGCCTGCAAATATCATAAAAGAAATTAATAATTGATATAACATGAACCTCAGACCAGTGATGAAAGCGGGTTTGGACTGCGGACTGTAATGGTGAGGCGTGATTATGTTTTTAGGAATTTTGGCGTTTTTTTATTTATTGATTGGAACGAAAGAAGAACAATAATAATCCCAATACACCAACCAATCCGAACGTAAGGCAAGGAGCAAGTTCAAACTATCTGATGGACGACAATAGATATAAACATAGCTGAAGAATTGAGATGTATTACAAGTACAGGGTCTATTGATATTGCAGATGGTGGTTATATTGCAACCGCTGAAATTGGCCATCCATACGATGTAACAGTATATATTAGTCCCAATGAAAACATTAAAGAGGATATCCTACAAAACCAGTTTGCAAAACTGGTACAAGTAATTCCACAAAAAAGATGCCCTCAAAGTAAGTTCAAATAACAGCAAATAATAGATACTAAGCAGCTATTTACTGGTATAGTATTTTGGCCGACAAAACCATCATAAGGTGGACTATAATGCTGGAAAATCACGTGGTGGGTCACGATCATCTTTGAAATGTCGAACGTGAAGTGAGTTACTGTATTGATCGCACGTACTGGGAAAAGGTATTGCAACATATGCCCTTAAGCAGTTTCTGTATTTGGACACATTACGACCTCTATACGCTCGTGCTGCAAAAGATAATATCGGTTCAAGACGGGTTCTCGAAAAATGTAGACTTATCATAACGGTTGAAGATAGTAGGTTTGCTAATGCACGTAATATGGAAGTTGAAGAGTTTGTCTTCACTCGCTGATACAAACCTGATTCAATGGATTCCATCTGTCGTTAACGGGTACTATCCTTTAAGAAGGAGAAGTACCCTTTTTAGTAGAAGGATTGAACTAACGGTACAGGAAAGTGGCAGAATAAGAGAACTTTTTCGTTGATTTTCCGTATATAAATTAAGTGTAAAAGGAAAAGAGGAGATACAATTGTTCCTATCGAGAAGTAAAAAAGTATCTTTTATAGGAGGAGAGTATAGATGAATAAATTACGTTTATTCTTGTTATTATCTTTTGTATTATTACTAACAGGGTGCAGTGAAGAAAATAAAGCATGGGAACCATATAGTCCTTTAAATACTTCTTCCTTAATGAAGCAATATGCCAGTGAAGACAATTACGAACAGTTTAAACATCTACTACAAGAAGGACACGATGAGGAAAGTATAAAGCGTATCTATGAAACTGTAAGGCAAGCTACAAGTGATAGTGCAGAAATAAACACATTTACTTTAGTTACCTTTGATAATGGCAAAACGTTGCTCGTACATTTAACGCCTCAAACTTCAAAAGATGGAAAAGTGTTAATTCAAGATGTTATTGAAATCCCAACTGAAACGGCAACTTATATTGAGAAAGAGTTAAATAAAAAGTATGAAAAGTAAAGCTGTAATATTCTTCTTCAACAAACTGTGAGCTTAGTTGATTAAGAAAATCAAAGTAGTCTTTAACTAAGGGGAACAATAATTGTAGTGTAAAAAATTAAAAGCATGTCGTGAAAAAAGAGTGGGCATCCCACTCCTCTTCTTTTCTTTACTCATTGTTAAACAGCATTTCATAATTGTTAAATTAAGCCTAAAACTTTACTTTTCTTATCTAAAACTATGAATATACTGGAAAATATTTACCAATTTGATAATAAAAAAGTATTCTATGTCTCTGTTGATTATAATCGGTTTTGCTTAGGAATCTACTCTTTTACTGTCAATTATATCTATTGGCTTAATTCTTTTAATTTCTCCTCCTGCGAAAGAGCACTACCTGCTGTAAATTCTTCTAAAGCATGCATGGTAAACCTCGCGTTGGGTTAAGTGATCGAACCGCCAACAATCACACCAATTTTGAGGGTTTCCATGATTTCATCGATGGTTACCCCGTCTTTAAGCAGCCTTCCATGTGAAAGCAAATGAATTCATCGCAGAGGCTGAAATTGATATGGCTAATCCCATAATGGTTTACTTACCCTAACTGGCGTTTAAATACTTTACTGGCGAAGAAGTAAGCAATTACCATGATGCCGACGCACCAGGCAAGAGCGATCCAGATACCGTTGCCAACAGACCCTTCATACAAGAGGGCACGAATCGTATTCACGATTGAAGTCACGGGCTGGTTCTCAGCGAACGCACGGACAATTTTAGGCATGGTTTCGGTTGGGACAAAGGCTGAACTGATAAACGGCAGGAAAATCAGCGGGTACGAGTAGGCTGTCGCCCCTTCCATAGACCTTGCTGTCAATCCGGGAATGACCGCCAGCCATGTCAGCGCCAACGTAAACAGCCCTAGTATCCCAGCTACCGCGAGCCAATCCAGGATATCAGCGCTGGAACGGAAGCCAATCAAGAGGGCGACGAGGATAACCACCACGACAGTAAGCGCATTGGAAACAAGTGAGGTCAACACGTGTGCCCATAATATCGACGAGCGCTTGATGGGCATGGTAATGAAACGCGCCATCAGCCCGCTCTTTACATCCGTAAACAGCCGCAGTGAAGTGTAAGCGACGCCGGATGCGATAGCCATCATCAAGATTCCCGGCAATAAATAATTGACGTAGTTGTCCGTGCCTGTCTCTATGGCGCCGCCAAATACGTAGGCAAACAGCAGCATCATCATAATCGGCGTAATCGCCACCGTAATAATCGTATCCGGGCTGCGCATGATGTTGCGCATTAAACGCTCTAGTAATACCCCTGTTTTGCTTTTCATTTACATCTCCTCCTTTTTGCCGATGATCGCGAGGAAAATTTCCTCCAATGACGGCTGCTTCTCGATGTACTCCACTTTCGCTGGCGGGAACATCTCTTTGAGTTCGGTAAGGGTACCGGTCGTGATGATTTTTCCGCCATGGAGGATGGCGATACGGTCCGCCAGTTGTTCGGCTTCCTCCAGGTATTGGGTCGTCAGCAAGATGGTCGTGCCGCTGCCGGCAAGCTCCTTGACGGTATTCCAGACTTCAATCCGCGCTTCGGGGTCAAGCCCTGTCGTCGGTTCGTCGAGAAAAATGACTGCTGGCGTCCCGATCAGGCTCATGGCGATGTCAAGCCGGCGCTTCATCCCGCCGGAATACTTATCCGCCCGGCGGTTGGCCGCATCGGTCAAGCTGAATCTTGCAAGCAGATTATCGGCGACTTGAGCGGGATCGGAAACTCCACGCAACTTGGCGATCATCATCAGATTTTCCCGCCCGGTGAGCATGCCGTCTAAAGCTGCGAACTGCCCTGTAAGGCTGATGCTCTGGCGAACATGATCCGGTTGACGCTGGACGTCAAAGCCGCAAATACCTACTTCACCGCCATCGGGCTCCATCAGCGTCGAGAGGATGTTGACCGTCGTCGACTTACCCGCTCCATTTGAGCCCAGCAGTGCGAAAATTTCGCCACGCCGCACCTCAAAATCCACCCCCATTAAGACTTCTTTGTCTTTAAAGGATTTTTTTAACCCTTTTACAGAAATCGCTGCATTGCTCATACTTTTTTCCTCCTTATAAAAAGTAACTTGCGGAGCTAGATTGACTATACTCTACTATTTAGTCTGACTGATAATCTGTATGACTTATTACCAGGTTAAAAATATAACTGAATAGGGAAGGTGACAATTCACATTTGTAACCAGCTATTCAGTCGGTATTATCTACTGAATTTATTTTTTTCCCAATCGCTTCATGATACTCTGATTCAAATCATCACGATACTTGGCGACATAGGTTTTAGCGTTTGCCACTAGTTCATCGGCAAAGGATGCCACGTCGTCCCCAGTGATTTCCAGCACTTGTCTGCCTTCTGCCGCACCGGCTTCGAACAACTCGATTAATTCATACTGCATGTGCAGCATATCCATCCCGTTTCCCGCTGAGAAATTCCACATGTAGTTTTGAATTTTCTTAAATACAAACTGGTAGTCCTCTGGCAGGGCTTCAACCCGTGCCATCATCATCTTGTACTCTTTCTTATCACCAATCATTTTTTTGAACATTTCCAACATGTTATTTTTCCTCCTTTTTTATAATGCTAACAAGACACTCCAAAAATATCTGACGGAATATCTTATGAAGCTAGATTGACTTCAAGACGTTGATTTTTGATGAAACAAAGTCCCATTTTTTCCAAAACAATTCAAGTTCCTGGCGGCCAGCCTCATTAAGTGAGTAAAACTTGCGGGGCGGCCCCATATCTGACGGTTTTTTTTCTATGTTCACCAGCTTTTTCTTTTCTAGTCGCACGAGGATGGTGTAGACCGTCCCTTCCACGACTTCGGTAAACCCAAGATCGTTCAGTCGGCGGGTAATCTCGTAGCCATAGGTTTCATGGCGGCTGATGATTTCCAGCACGCAGCCTTCCAGCGAACCCTTCAGCATTTCAGTTAGATTTTCCATGTTCAGTGCCTCCTCTATTCTGTCTGACTTATATTCAGTATAACTTAGTACTGAGGGGAATTTTTACTTAATAGCTTTTGGGAATTCACGCTATTAAGTATTGCTTATTACAGGTACATTGTAGCACTAAGTAGTAAGGGGTGTCAACTGGATTTTCTAAATATTTTTAATACCAGCTATCCCCATTGGATACAGCCGATTTTCTTTATGGAGCTTTTACTTCCTCCTATGCTTCTGATTACACCACGGTTCATTTCCCATACAGCTGTACATGTGAATATGCAATTCTATCCCTCCATTATTTTTCCATTATCTTATTCACTACTTGCTCATTAACTTTTTTAAGTAAAAAGCCGTCTTCTGTTTCAATGAGTATAATTCGGCATCCGATTGAGACATTTAAATGTTCTCTGACTTCCTTTGGAAGAGTAATTTGGTATATTGGTAATACCTTACTCGCTTCAAATATCAAAATTGGGGTTTGGGAAAGTACTGAAACTTAATCTTATATAAAAAAGGCAATAGTAAATAGAGGGTGTGATCTCATTGCCGTATTACTTGGTATTCTTATTGGGCTTGGACTTTCCTTGAAGTTCTTAAGTCTTGCATTAGTTGGATTAGTGTCATTTCTTTTATTTATAGGATTTTTGATTTACTTTATCAACAAAAATGAAGAAACAAAAATACATAGGGGGAATAAACATGATTAGTTTACTTAATATTGGAAGTCTAATCCTTGGACTAATTGCTTGGATACTTCCTTTTGTTAATATCATGTTATATAAAAAGCAAGACCATAGGAAGTGGGTCGGTCTTTCTATTATGAGTATCGGTGCTTGTGCTTTTTCGTTATATTTCCAGATAGTCTATGGTAATTATCTGGTAAAAGGTGACGAGGAAGCGATTAGCCTCTCAATGGCTAAAAAAGCGGCCTTTTATCCAATGGATTATTTCTATGAACCAGTTTCGGTTGATCGAATTGTAAAAGAAGGAGACATCGTTACTATCGGTAATCACACACTTGAGGTGGTGGAGACGCCGGGTCATAGCAAGGACCATATTTCTTTTATCATGGATACTCCCGAACGCTCCTACCTTTTTGGAGGAGATCTCATATTTTATGAAGGAAAAGTAGCGACACAATTTATCCCTGACTGCAATGTATTTGAAATAGGAACAAGTTTGCGTAAACTTGAGGAAAGAAAAATCGATGTCCTCCTTCCAGGTCATGAAACCTTCGTTCTTAATCATGCTCAGGATCATATTAAGCGTGCCATTGAGTCGATAGAAAGAATGGTTATTCCGCAGAGTATAATTTATTAATAGGTTATGGGTGCATGTGACCACCCGGAAAATTTTGTTTCGCAAATTAGGTTCTTCAGGATAAAGTAATAAAATAAATGCCATGTAGAGACTGCAAGGCATTTATATTTTCACATAGAAGTACCCACATCAAAAGTTGGGTACTTTCTTTAATATTAATGAGCTGTGTTTTGATGATCAAAACAATAGATTTTGCCTTTGAAATTTGAATTTGCTAAACAATAGGTATTCACTTTTTCTGGAACAATCTTATTACATATTGCACAAGTAGACCCTATATTTGCAAACATTTCAAGTGGTTTGCTCTTGTTTTATAAATCGATATAAAGTTACAGCTGAAACTCCAGTAGCTTCCTGAATCCCCTTGGTATATTATTTGAGAAATTTGGGTTTATTCATGATAGATATACAAATGATACCAAGACTTATGCTATTTTGTTAAGAGAAATTGAGTCTCTTAAAGATATGGGTGTCGAATTCTGGTACCCTGTTGCAAACCAAAATTTAAATTTTCAAGGGGTAAATTTAAAAGTAATTTACCCCAGTGGATTTGATATAGCAGGGGCTATGATATCTGGTAATTCGCACGTAGTTTCTCTCTGTTCAACAAGTATTGTCACACCAAGAAACTGTTTGTGAATTCGTATATGAATTCATGCTAAAATCTAATTGTGATTAACTTTTTGCACCCCGATTCAGAACCCGTTACCTAATAAGGGTACCCTTTAAAATTCATCACCGTAGTGCCCATCTATACAATCAACGAGGAAAAGCACTTCATGATTAAAAAAGATTATCTTCAATTCTCCGGATTACTTTCGGCATTTCTCGGTAGATCTGCCTTCCACTAAACCGCAACACTTTCCATCCGTTCTTGCGTAAATATTTATCTTTCATTCGGTCATGCGCTTTTTGCTTTGGTGAAGAATGATACGCTTTCCCATCACATTCAATTGCTAATTTGTATTGTGTTAATGCGATATCGATACGATATTTACCGCAGGGTACTTGCGTCTGTACATAATATCCTTGTGTCGTTAATGCGCCATATAACCGTGCTTCTATTGGACTTTCACACTTTAATCGTTGATTTTCTATAGGTGGAACTGTTACGAAAGTAGGGTTCCTGATGTGTTCAATCGCATAGTATAGGGGTATGGGTATAAAAATCATAACAAAGTCTATAACACCCAAAATTCCATAAAAAATCACCTCTAACTCGTATCATGGTCAAGTCAGAAGTGATTTATAAAATTACGAAATTCCTTTTTCTCGTTTTAGTACATCAAATAACGTTTTATTATATCGATTAATTTCTTCTTCCAGCAGTAGCTTATAGTGACCTAAAGCTTCCCTTACTGTATAAGAATAATCCCAGTTTTTTAACTCTTTATCGCACTTTTCTAATTCGAATTTTCTATCGTTTATTAGCGTGTTTAAATCATTGATTAAAACATCTTCATATTTGGGTTCCATAGTTTACTCCTCCTACATATCAAAAAAATCATCTGGTTTAGCAGCTGGATCTACTTCTTTAATGGCTTTCATTATCTTTTTGATTGTTGGTAAAGTTGGTGAATATTTATCATCAGAGGCTATTTTACTAATAGTAGTTCTACTTACCTTCGATTTACTAACTAACCATTCTTGAGAAATTCCCCTTGCATCTAGCCATTTTCCTATTTTAGATCGGGGTTTACTTCTAAATAGTCCAAACATCAATCTCTCTCCCTTGAAATCTATTACTATCGTTATGGTCAAGGGTTAATAAAAATATACAAGCTAGTTTAAAAAGTTTTTTAAGTGGACTAAAAAAGTTGGAAAAGCGGTGCAGCATAGGCTTTTAACATGAAAGCAAAACAGTAGAATTCATTCCGAATCTCTCAAACTACACGAAATCAACTGTTTTCGTTTTCTGTTTTAACACAGAATCTTCTTAGTAGGATAAGTGGAATTATACAAGCAAATTAACCAATAGTAGCAACAAAGACAAATCATGTTACGAAGTTGGGAGGGGTGGAAAGGTAGTAAAAAGCTTAACTTACTTATTGCTTGTTGTTAAACTAGCTTAAATAATAAGGTCGAAAAAGATTTACTGTTGTCTAATCCTTCATAACATTAGACCAAGTTTCATCTTCTTCCTTTCGAATCAATTCCTAGGAAATCAGAGATCTTGTTCCACAATCGCGCCCGATTGCTGAAGATAGTATTGTTTAGTAACCTAAATATTAATTAGGAAATTCACACATGAAAATATCATTTGTATACTCACATTATGAAAATCTATTAATATCGTTTTGACTTACATTAGTATTTAAGAAGTTTATAATTGCGTGCTACTAATTTATATTTATATTCGATATCTACTGAAATATTTTATAATTAAACTGAATAAGGAAAATATTTTTTAAATTGAAAGGGAATCATAAATGACACATTTAAACAATCTGGAACCCGGTATTCGAAAATTGGTTGCACAGTTTATAGAAGCTGGACGTCCATCAGCAAGACAGCAGAGCATTCAGGAGCGCCGACAAGGTTATTTGAACACAATCGATCTTGCTGGAGATGCTGTCCATGTATGGGATATTTTTGACCAAAAGATTGATGGCTTACCACTTCGTATTTACAAATCGTCGGATCAAAATAATCTCCCTATTTTAATTTATTTTCACGGAGGCTGCTTTGTAAGCGGTGATTTCGACACTCACGATCGTCAATTAAGAATGTTGGCTAATTTGGGTTGCTGTCTGGTAGTCGCCGTTGATTACCGTTTGGCACCGGAGCATGTTTATCCTGCTGCACATGATGATGCAGTTAAATCTGTACATATCGTTCGAGAACACGCCACGTTGTGGGGCGGAAATCCTGATGACATTACAATTGCGGGTGACAGCGCAGGTGGACATCTTGCTCTAGTTACATGTCTACGACTCAAAAACCAAGGACAATGGATGCCTAAGCGCCAAGTTCTCATTTATCCAATGCTTGATGCGACTGCTTCAAGCGACAGTTATAAAAAATTCGGTGATGATTATGTTATTACACGAGACGCGCTTTTAAGTGGCTTCGAGGCATATTTATCTAATGTATCTCCCAATCACCCAGAAGCGAGTCCTTTATACTGGGAAGATCTCGCTGGCCTTCCGGAAACCCATATTTTAACTGCTGAATATGATGCTCTCGTCGACGAGGGTGAGGAATTATACCGTCGTTTATTGGAAGTAGGTGTAGAAGTACAATGCCGACGGTACCTTGGGGTGAACCATGGGTTCTTTCAGCTTGCAGGTATCAGTCCAGCAGCCAGAAAGGCGATCGTGGATGTCGCCTCCATCCTATCCAATGTATAGGGATTATTTTCGCATGGGTTTAGTAAAACCTTATTACAAAATTAAAAGGAACGATTGTAGAAAATCGGTCCTTTTAATTTTGGGGGAGCAGATTGCTTTTCCCCTTCCGACCCGGTTCTAGCCCAAGTAATTAGAGAAAAATTCAGTAGGGTTTTAATACATTTTACTCAATTATATGGCCTGTTTACAATTTTATATGAGTGTAAGTTTTCTTAATAAACTAACCAAGCAAGAGATAGTTGAAGATGAGAAATAATAGGCTGTTTTATAGTTTCTGATTAATAAAACAGGGATTGTTCAAATGTCGGTATTTTGACTTTTGGACAACCCCGTTTATATATACTTAGTCGTTCCGTAGGATATGATTAATGATGTTTAATTCTTCCTTCGATAAAATAATTTCAATTGCTTGACTGTTTTCAAGTATACGTTCTTTTCGTTTTCCTCCCGGAATAACTGCATCGACACCTTCCTGAGCAAGTAACCAAGCCAGTGCTAAATTGGGTAAAGTAGTATTTTTTTGACTAGCAAATTGTTTTAACTTGTTGACAATCTCAAGCGTTTGGTGAAATTGTTTACTTTGGAATAAAGGTAACGATTGTCGCCAATCATGAGTATCAAACTTGAAGTCTTGTGTAAAAGTACCACCTAGTAATCCAAATGCTAATGGACCATATGGAATAAAGGAAATATTATTTTCAACACAATACGGTAGTAACTCGGTTTCTGCTGAACGATCTAACATATGATAAGGTGATTGTAAGACAGAGATATTGCCATGAACGTTTGCTTCTTTTAATTGCTCAAGTGAAACATTTGAAACACCAATTGCACGAATTTTTCCTTCTTCTTTTAAGCGAGCTAATTCACCAATCGATTCTGCAAAAGGGGTTTCAGTATCTGGAAAATGTAAATAATACAAGTCTACATAATCTAATTGCAATCGGTATAAACTCTTGTCTACTGCTTCACGTAAATAGTCTGGATGATTATCCACTTTTATAGAGCCATTTTCAAACCAATGCTGTCCGCCTTTAGTTGCAATGACAAAGTCATCACGTTTAATGTCTTTTAACACTTCTCCAACTAACTCTTCAGAGCGACCAAAACCATAAATATCTGCTGTATCAAAAAATGTTACCCCAATGTTTAATGCTTCTCTTACAAGTTCTTTTCCATTTTCTTCATTTAATTTTTGAAATAAGTTATGTCCACCAACTGCATTAGTACCGAGTCCAATAACTGAAACTTCAATATCAGATTTTTTCAATGTTGTATATTTCATATTTTTCCCTCCTACGATTATTTAGCTTTATCATAATTGACGAAAATGAAATACCCAACTTTCCAAAACTTAGTTTCATATATCGAATCAAATTCATTTTTCTTGTGCAGTTGGTGATAGGTAAGGAAAGAGTCTCACTATGTTCTTCCCGTAAGCTCGTTCACCTTTAAGGAGTCAAAATGTTGGATTTCTAACGATAGATGTTGGCTTGCTTGGACCGTCTTTTTTGCTAAAGATTTAATTGAGTTTTTCTTAATTTGCTCTGTTGTACCATGTAATGCAATAGCACCAATTACTTCATCATTTATAAAAATAGGTGCTGCAATGCATCGGAAACCAATGTTTGTTTCTTCATCGTCAACTGCATAACCTTGAGATTTGATTACTTGTAAATGATGAAGGAGGAGGTCGTAATCTTGAAACGTGTTCCTTGTAAACGTTTCTAATACAATCCAATTTAATATTTCACGTTGTTTTGCAATTGGTAAACCTGCTAATACTGCCTTTCCTAAGGCACTGGTATGTAAAGGTGTACGTAACTCTATTTTTGAAAGCTGAGGCTCTACATATGGTGCTTCCACTACATTTTTCGTTACCATTTCACAGTCTTGTAAAATTCCAACATATGATGTAATTTGTTCCTGACGGGCTAGATGATATGGAGCAACAAGTGATGTCCATTGAATCCCTTTATGCCAGGCAAAATGTTCGTCACGGAAAATATGGAGATTTAATTGGTAATATTTTTTATATTTCATCACATATTTCATTTTTTCTAACGTATATAACATTCGAAAAACAGAGGTTTTATTTAAAGCTAATTCCTTCATTATTTCTGATTGGGTCATTGCATGATTCTTTCGTAATAAATCAATAATCTGTAACCCCTTTTTTAATGTGGCTACTTCATATGTATCCATCAATAGCTCTCCTATAGTCTCTATTATAAAATGTTTGTTCATTTGATTCATTTAAATACTAGTGATTATTTATTTAATAGACATTCCCCGATTTCTCCTATCAACATAACCAAAGGTCCATTCTGATATGAATCCAATATATCTTAATAAATTTAATTTATTTATACCGAATTAGAAGATATTCCTAATAATTAAATAAACCTAGAGTAAATGGATTCTTTTGGAATTAGAGGTTTTAATTTTCCTACTATTTTGTACAAGGTTGAGAGGACATTGGTGCCAATCCAGCTAGGCGGTAAGAATTCCGGAGGTAGCATAGGATCTTTTTCCAGTAATTCATGAATCAGATCACTTACCTCTAAGTAATGAATAAAAATCTGTAAAGCATCGATATTATCCTGTTGTATTAATTTATTTATAGAGGGCTCTATTTCTTTTTTATAATACTCAAACTTCTTTTTGTAGTTTAGATTGATTTCATCAAGGTTCCAGATATTAGATGGGTAATTTATTTTGGCTGAACCAGCAGAACCTATTTTATTAACAATAAAATTTTTCGTTGTTAAGATTGTTACAAATTCCTCAATTTCAAGAGAATCTATTAAAGACATAACTGCCTCAATTTTGTCCCAAGGAGATATATAGACACTGTTATATAAAAGTCCAAATCCTAAATCAACTAAACTTTTTCTGAAAGTATCCCTTTTTTTTCTATATACTTCAGGTATTCCAATAAGGACTATATACCAGTTGTTATCCCAGGTTTTATCATAAAAGTTTTCTTTTACATACATATTCTTCACAAATTCTTTACCCGAATTTGTAATGCTATAGACTGATCGGCTTGGAGTAGTAATATATTTTTCTCTTTTTAACTTAGATAATAAATTTCTTATCGTTTGAGGGATATACCCCATACTTTCATAGATTTTTATGATTTCTCTTCCCTCAATCTCTTCAACTTTGGAGATTAGATATAGTGCTTGGTTTTCAACACTCAACAAATTCACCTCATTGTTTATCCAATCCTTATGGATAGAAAATATAATTAAGATATATACAGGAGTTATAAATAGTATTATAAAATGAATTTTACCATAACTATTAACAGAGAGAAAATTTGTTAGTTTCGTGTTTCAAATACAAAGTAAACATATAGAAATAATACTTATTTTAATTTAATGCTAAAGAATAGAAAAATATATGGGTAAAAAAGAAGACAGAACAAGCAGCGTATTTTTAACGCTGTTAATAATTGTAAAAAATGATTGACAAGATTAACGTTAATTATATAACATTTTTATCAACAAACGTATGAAATATTATTATAATTAAAAAGAGAACTCGTGTACTAGCTTACTCGAACTCTGCTTGGGTAAAAGTTTCTAGGAAGAGGGGGAAGAAACATATTTTTGGTTCTCTCTTATAACAGTTTTGTTGAGGAAAAAAAGGAGGGCATGGCTTTTGAAAATTGATGAAATTAAAGCAGGGGTTGCTGCTGTCATATTAGATAACGAAAATAGGGTCTTATTACAAAAAAGAGCAGACGTTGGTTTATGGGGACTTCCATCAGGTCATGTAGAGAAGGGTGAAACCGTTCGTGATGCTGTTATTAGAGAAATAAAAGAAGAAACTAATTTAGATATAGAAGTTATTAAATTAATAGGTGTTTATTCAGAGCCGAATTCTCAGGTTTTTACTTATCCCAATCGGAAAAGGATTCACTTTATTACGAACTGCTTTTTAGGAAACGTAGTCGGTGGTGAACTTACATGTCATTCATCGGAATCTTTAGAAGTCAAATTTTTTAAATGTGACGAACTACCTAACGACCTATTGACGATGCATCCTCAATGGCTAGAAGACGCTTTGTCAAGTAGTGAACGGGCTTTTATCCGCTAAAAAAGGGACAAGTCTAATCATAGTTTGATTTTCTATTTGTTAATAGAAAAATTTTGGCTTATCAAAACTCTTTAAGATATGTAGATTTCAAAGTACGTTAGGGGCTATGTTATTTCTTATTCTTGAGGAGAGGGAATTATATGATACTAGTAAGCTCCTGTTTAGCTGGTTTAGACGTCAGGTTTAAGGGAAGATGTTAGAAACTTAGTAAACGATAATAAGGCTGTGACTGTTTGTCCGGAGCTGTTAGGAGGATTTTCAATGCCTCGACCACCAGCTGAAATTGTTGGAGGAGACAGGGAAACTGTTTTGAATGGCAAGGCTAGAGTTTTTGAGCAAACAGGAAGAGATGTAACGGACCTATACATACAAGGTACCTATAAGATCTTAAAAAAGCTAAAGAATTGGATGCATAAGTAATGATTTTAAAGGAGACCAGTCATCTTGTAGAGTCGCAAGTATATATAATGGAGAATTTAAAGGAAAGAAAATAGCCGGTAATGGGGTTACAGCAGCTCTATTAAAAAGTAATGGTTTGAAAGTAATTTCTGAAGGAGATTTTTTAAAGTCCCCTTCTACTTAAAGATTATAATATAACCTTACTTATAGATTAGAAGACTCTGCGATTGCCGAGCATCAAGGCGACAGCAGAGCCGTGTTCGAAAAAAGCTACGTTTTTTTCTGAGATGCTTTGCTTCCGCAGCTTACTCTTATGCCCTGACGCGGATAGGAAAGAATATACTACTTTCCTATACACCAAGAAAGTAGAATTGATGTATCGAGAAAAAGGACTAAGTGATGGTTTTTGTCGCTCAGTCCTTTTACTTATGGAATTAAATGGTTGACTTATGGATTTGTTAAATATAATATAAAAATTAACGCACGATACAAAATTAATTATAATAATAAAGAGGTGTTTTGATGTCAACAACTAACGTAGACTTTGTAGATGATCTATTTAGAGAAGTAAAAATACTTGATGTAGATGGAAATATTATAGAAGGTTATGATTTCCCTGATATTGAAGATAAAAAGCTAATTGAGTTAATGGAACGAATGGTTTATACAAGAACTCTTGATAAACAATCTATTATACTAAACCGTCAAGGTCGTTTGGGTTTTTATGCGCCTACATATGGTCAAGAGGCCTCAATTGTTGGGACACAGTGTGTCCTAAGTAAGGAGGATTGGATTCTGCCAGGTTATCGTGATATCCCGCAGCTATACTTTCACGGGGTCCCATTAACAAACTTATTTCTATGGTCTAGAGGTCATTATAAAGGGGGACAGTTCCCGGAAGGGGTAAATGCGCTATCTCCACAAATTATTATTGGAGCACAAATTACGCAAGCAGCAGGGGTTGCTCTTGGTTTAAAGAAGAGAGGGAAGCAAGCAGTAGCAGTAGCTTACACAGGTGACGGAGGTTCTTCTCAAGGAGACTTTTATGAAGGTATTAACTTTGCGGGAGCATTTAATGTTCCAGCCATATTTATTGTACAGAATAACCAATTCGCTATTTCTACTCCATTTTCAAAGCAAACGGCTGCAAAGACGATTGCACAAAAGGCTATTGCTGCCGGTATAAAAGGAGTTCGAGTAGACGGCATGGATATCTTAGCTGTCTATCAAGTAACTAAAGCTGCACGCGAAAATGCTCTTAATGGTAATGGACCAACTCTAATAGAATGTATGAATTATAGATTTGGACCACATTCGACATCAGGTGACAATCCAAAGCTTTATAGAAGTTCAGAGCAAGAATCTGAATGGCAAAGTAAAGACCCTATTGAAAGATATAGAAAGTTTTTAGGAAGGAAAGGTCTTTGGGATATTGAAAAAGAGGAGCATATTATTAATCAAGCAAAAGAAGATATAAAAAATTCCATTAAAGAAATTGATCAATTACCTCCTCAAACAGTAGAGGATTTAAAAAGACATATGTTTGAGCAAAAATGAATTTTGATACAACGAATTTGGATAATTTGTGAATTTGGATAAACTTTATTGAAAGAACCTTGTCCTTTATTGTATCCTTTAATTAACGAACGGTTGTTAGTTAACATATGGATGCATTGACTAACATTAAGTTTACGATATTTTAAAAGGGGGATAAAACATGAAAGTTGCATTATGGGGTGATAGTTTAACAGATGGAAAACCAGGTGTTGCGTTTGTAAATGTTTTAAAGGAAAGACTACCAGATATTCAATTTGTGAACTATGGAAAGCCTGGTGATACCTTAAAGAGTATGTACAAAAGATTATATGAAGAAAAAGTTGAGACAAGGTATGATATGGTGTTTATTTGGATTGGAGTCAATGACATTTATTCGAAAGCTTTAGGGGTAAAGCAGCATCCAGTTGTGAGAGATGAACAAGAATTTAAAGATTATTATCAGAAAGTAATAGAATTAGCCCAAAATTGGACATCCAAAATAATTATTGTTACACCTGCCATAATTGGGGAGCAGCCAGAAAACCAATGGAATAAAGAGTTAGGAAGATTTGTCTCCATTATGAAAGAATTGCCACTTTTATTTTCAAATGTGATTCTTTTAGATATACACAAGTTATTTGTTGATGTATTAAAAGATCAAGCAAGCTCTAATTATATTACGTTGAAACCGTTAAAGGTAATTGGTGATGTATTATTTATAAAAAAGCCTGAAAAAGTAGAGAAAAAGTCTAAATCACGCGGTTTGATACTTACACTTGATGGAGTCCATCTAAACGGCAAAGGAGCGAATTTAGTAGCAAAATACTATGAGGAACAAATTCTATCCTATGGTGAGGGAGCATTGAACACACATTGAAAAAGCTAGTAAGCAGTAAAGGGGAAATAAAATGATTCGATATTATGTCAAAGAAGATGTAGAGAAAATTGTTGATTTACACTATTTACTGTTTAAGAAGGAATATGGGTATGATGAGTCCTTTATGGACTTTATTTATCAAAAGGTTGTGGAAATTAATAAGAGAAACAATGATAGGGAGATGATCTGGGTAGTAGAACGAAATAAAAAGCATTTGGGTTCTATTAGTATAAGTGAGTATAACCAGAACACTGCCCAGTTAGGGTTATTCCTTTTAGATCCGATAGTAAGAGGGGCAGGGATAGGCTGTCAGTTAATTGAATTGGCTATAAATCATTGTAGGGACAAGGGGTTCTCACGGATTATCTTACTGACGAACGATAAGCTTGAAGCAGCAAGGAGCTTATATGAAAAATACGGGTTTGTGATAATTGACACCAAGAAAATCTATGTATCAGCACAGTGGATTAATGAAGAATGCTGGGAGTTATATTTATTATGATAACTTATGGTATCTATTAGGTACCGATACTTTTGAATTACTTACTTTTTAACCAATATCGTAGAAACATCTAACACCTTTCTTACTTTATAGTTTCCGTTAATAAGAATGAAGCCAAATATGAATTATGTATATTTATATTTATCCGATAATCATGGAGGAGTGTTATCTTTGAAGGAAGTACCTATTTCTTTTACCATTGCAAGAACATATCCAACAGGTGTGGCAGGTATACTGGCGGATTTAAAAACCTTTCAAGAACTTCAAGTTTTTGACATGAGTGTAATTACAACGATTGTAAGTCAGATTGGGCGTGGAAACGGTCAGTTAATCATTTGGTAATTAGAAATAGGTAGTCTACTAATACTTTGAAATTTTATTAATAACTTCCTAAACAAGGAGAGATAGACTTGAAACAAAACGTGTATAACGGGCGATACACTGCTGAAGTTGATGGGGAATTTGTAGTATTTATTATTGGGATGAGGATTAATAAACTCTTGTCATTTTCAAAGTGGATTACAGTGTTTCGAGCAATGGGTCCTATGATAAAAGAGCTTTACGATTTTAAAGAGTTTGGATTTCTTCATACTGAAGTAATGTTTAATTGGAGAAGGATAACATTAATTCAGTATTGGAGGAGTTTCGAACAACTTGAGAGATATGCACATGGGAAAACGCATGCAATTGCTTGGAAAAAATTTAATCAAAAAATAGGAATGCATGGTACTGTTGGAATTTTTCATGAAACTTACAAAATTACAACCAAGTCAGCAGAGGCATTTTACGGGAATATGCCCAAATTCGGCTTGGCAAATGCATTTAAACATATTACTGTTACTCCTTCAATAAATAGCGCCAGGAAAAGGCTTGAAACACATTGAATCTCCTTCAAAATTATCTCTAGAAGTATTCTTTGAAGGTAGGTTGTGGAAATAAGAAATAGCAATTCTTTTCAAATCAGAAGGCTAAGTTATTAACTAATATTTTTTTCAGTTAATAACATATGTGGTTAAAATGAAAAACAATTCATCCAGAACAAAAATGAAAAATATTAGTTTGAAACCTTGGGATGAATTTAACACTATGAGAAGTTTTAGCTTCTCTTTTTTTTATAATCCTATAATAATAAACTATCATTTTCACGATAAGATAGGCTAAAATCGAAAGAACCGTTTTAATGCCTTCGTACTTAGAAGACTTTTCTCCAATAATTTCTCCAATTCATAATAATAGCCCTATAAGCCCATTTATTCTAAATGTTTATTTTAATCTCGATACATTCTAAGGTAAAAATTGATCATTGTGAAAAGGCGAACGTTAGCTTCTCTGTTTTTAGAGAAAAAAGTGTTGATAAAATATAAAGAAAGCTCATCATTTGAATGTTACATAATCATAGTGTACAATATAGTTAAGTAACATTATGGAGGCGAGCTCATATATGGAATATGTTGAAGCTCTAAGGGATATTAAAGAAATCAATGCAATGAAACGTTATTTAAAAAAGCATTCAGAAAGGGACTATGTGCTCTTTGTTTTTGGCATTAATACAGGTCTCAAAATTACTGAAATGCTGGATATAAAGGTTGGCGATGTGTTGGGAAAGGAAGGTTCTATTAAGGACTTTTTCCTTCCTCCCTCTAAAGAATCAAAAACCACCAAGGAAGTCTATTTAAACCAAAAAGTGAAAAAGGCTATTCATCATTTTATCCAAATCAATCAATTTGATAACGAACACTTTTTATTCCAGTCTGCTAAAACGAAAAATCCAATCACACGTCAACAAGCATATCGCATTATCCACGATGCTGCAGTTGCAGTTGGTATTCAAGGAAAGATTGGTACGAACTCAATGAGGAAAACATTTGGATTCCATGCTTATAAAAGAGGGGTCGCGATTTCCTTGCTTCAAAAACAATTTCACCATGCTACGCCCTCAGAAACCCTTAAATATCTTGGTATATCGAAAGAAGAAAGCATAAGAACCGAAATTGATGTAAACCTGTAACCCTTGTTAGTAACAACCTAATATATAACAATTTTTAAGGAGGATATTAAAAATGAATATTAGAGAAAGTGAACTACCGGGTATTGGCTACAAGTTTGAAGTAATTACAAAGAATGAAGATAAGCTTGTAATTGTGATTCATGATGATGGTCGTAGAGAAATCTATCATTTTGACTCAAATGATCATGAAGAGGTTCTAAGTAGTGTTACATTTACGGATTTGGAAGCAAGACAAATTGCAGGAATACTTGGCGGGATGATATATAAGCCCAAAGCCTTGGAAACAGTGGAATTTGCTTTTAATGATTTAATTATTGAATGGTATCAAGTAGAGCCTAATGCACCTGCAAGTAATAAATCTGTTGTTGAACTAGATATTCGAAATAAGTTTGGAATTAATGTAATTGGCATAAAAAAGAAAAGTGAAAATAAAACAATTATCCCTGGTCCGGATACTGTAATTGGAGCAGGAGATACATTGATTTTTTCTGGAGAAAGAAGCCAGATAAAAGAGTTAATTCAAAATCTACTATCAAACAAGGGGTGAAGAATATAGATGAATCATTTAGTACTAGAAGTAGGGACGGCACTAATACTTGTTGCAATCGGATCGATTCTTGCAAATAAGCTAAAGTTTTCAATTATTCCTTTTCTCATTATTCTTGGAATGCTAGTTGGACCACATGCTCCCCATATTGGAATTATTAATTTAACCTTTATCGAAAGTAATGAAATTATTCAATTCTTAGGAAGGATAGGAGTATTATTTTTACTCTTCTACTTGGGGCTTGAGTTTTCCGTAGGGAAGTTGATGAAATCAGGTCGAAATATAGTAGTTGGCGGAAGTATATATGTAGCCCTTAATTTTGTGTTAGGTCTTATTTATGGCTTTATTGTAGGTATGCCATTAATGGAAACTCTTATTATTGCAGGTCTCTTAAGTGTATCTTCCAGTGCAATAGTTGCAAAAGTGCTTGTCGATTTGAAACGAACAGCCAATCCAGAAACCGAATTAATTCTAGGAATTATCTTATTTGATGATATCTTCCTTGCCCTATTTTTAACCACAATGTCAGGTGTATTACTTGCAGGGTCTACCACAGCATTTGGAATTATTACATCTGTCCTCATCTCAGTTGGATACATGCTCCTGTTTTTCATTATTGCCAAAAAAGGTACCCCCTTATTAAATAAATGGCTCAATATAAAGTCAGATGAGCTATTCATTATTGTGATATTTGCGACCTTGTTTTTCGTTGCTGGATTCTCAGAAACCCTTCATGTTGCTGAAGCAATTGGTGCTTTACTATTAGGTCTAGTTTTCTCGGAAACAGAGCATCGTGATCGAATTGAACATTTAGTGGTTCCGTTTCGAGATTTCTTTGGAGCCATTTTCTTTTTCAGTTTCGGTCTTAGTATCGACCCTGCAACCTTAGCAGATGCCATTTGGCTTGCATTAGGTGCCGCGATAGTTACCATTTTAGGCAATTTTGTGGCTGGTATGATATCTGGTAGAAAAGCGGGTCTTTCGCATAAAGCTTCTACTGGTATCGGATTAACAATAATGGCACGTGGTGAATTTTCTATTATCGTTGCTAACTTAGGAATCACAGCAGGATTGAGTCCTATTTTAACCCCGTTTACAGCACTTTATGTTCTTATTTTGGCGATACTTGGCCCCTTAATGACGAAGGAAAGTAAGAACATTTACAAGTATTTGAACAAATTTTTTAAATGGGATCCAGTAAAGGGTAAGAAAAAAATAGAAGTACCGGGAGAATAGAACCAAATAGATAACGAAAAGTGTGGGCCAGAGGTGGATTAAACGCTTCACTTTTATAAGAATGGTAGATCAGTTTGAAAACTTTGCTTTTATTCTTACGAAGCAGAAATTAAAATGCCACGAAAAAATCATTTCAAAATAATTTTTAGATTATACGAAGCCCTCTATGAATCTTTAAGCATGTACATGTAGTAGTACATGCTTTTTCTAATGCTTGTAAGTTCATTATAAAAAATACTTGCAAATCGGAATGATTCCTACTAATATAGTAAAAGTAGTTCTAAAACGTAATCATTCCTAATAATGTAAGAATGTGTTTTAAATCGTAATTATTACTATTAAAAACCGAAAGAGAGGAACTGAAGTGAAAACGAAATTATCAGTAGTATTTCTTGTTGCAATGTTAGTATTGGCAGGCTGTAACAGTGTTGAAAAGGTTGATGGAAATGAGAATAGTAATGTGTTAAAGGTGTATACAACCATATATCCATTACAGTATTTTACAGAACGAATTGGGGGAGATTCTGTAGATGTAGAAAATCTGATACCTCCTGGTACAGATGCACATTCCGTTGAAATCTCCACGAAAAAAATGACAAGCGTTGCTGAAAGTGATGCATTTATACATACTGGAACAGCTTTAGAAGGATTTGCTGAATCAGTAGCGGATGCATTAAAAAATGAGGATGTTTTAATCGTAAATGCCACAGAGAATGTCAGTTTCATAGGTTCAAATGAAAGTGAAGAAGCTCATGATGAACATGAAGCACACGACCATGAAGAACATGATAACAATGCTGAACATGACCATGATACCCATGAAGAAGATGGTACACATGATGAAAATCATACCTATGACCATGATACACATTCACACGATTCTGGTATTGACCCACATGTATGGATTGATCCAAATCGCTCAATAATCCTAGCAGAAAATATTAAAAACACACTCATAGAATTAGAGCCAAAAAACAAGTCCCAGTATGAGAAGAATTTTTCAGAACTGAAAAAGGAACTGGAACAATTAGATGCTGAATTTAAAAACATGGTTAGTCAATCAAAAACGAAGACGATTCTTGTTTCACATTCCGCATATGGTTATTGGGAAGATGCATATGGTATTACTCAAATTGGAATAAGCGGGTACTCTCCAACTGATGAACCATCACAGAAAAAACTAACTGAATTAATAGATCTTATAAACAAGCAAAATATAAATTATATATTCTTTGAACATAATGTATCTAATAAAGTGGCTGAAATCGTAAAAACAGAAACAGGAACAGATGCATTGACTCTTCACAATCTAGAATCCGTAAGTGAAGAAGATATAAAAAATAGCAGAGATTATTTTGAACTTATGCGAGAGAATATCAAAGCTTTAGAGAAAGCATTAAATTAACAAAATCCTATCATCAACAAACTGTTCACCAACTACTCCTTGAATAAGCCAGGTATAGTTAAAGTAATCATCATAGTTGCACTAATTCGCCGGTTAACAACAGCTCGGCTCATCCGACGTAAATTTTTAACATTTCAATCAAGAGAATTCATACTTATTTGCTTCAAAGACGAATGGAAGTAAAAGCTTTAAAATCATTTTTTTGAGATATTACCTAACACGATGGTAGCATATTATCGTTGCTGCTACTCTTATGATTGGGGGTATAATCCTTACTGAATCTGCCTTGAGTTACATGGGACTCGGTGTTACCGCACTAATAGTAAGTGAGGATGACCTTTTGAATGGAGCCCAGTTGATGGTTTCCAACAGCACCATATCATTTTACATTACATGACTTTGCTTCAGCTTTGTTGATGACAGCCTCAGGGACCCTTTAGACACAAAAACGAAAGATGAACTAAGTATCCCAAGTTTTCTTTTGGGATACTTTTTTGTGCTTGGTTGTTAGTCCTTATTGGTCATCATGAGCAATTATTGATACCCGGTGTGGGGTTATTTTCATCATGTAGGTAATCAAAAGCTCTTATTGAAGACCGAGTCCGTACCATTTCCTCCTCGAGGTAATAAAGCCCCCCAGTATCACAGAACCCCACACAACCTGGTAATCATTTTCAAACTCATAACTACATTCCCTTCATAGAGCTCATCACCAATCAATCTTCCCATTTCCTTACGTGTAGATATCCAACTACAAAGAATCCCTACTACCTAAAAATAGGAATGCTTTCCTATACTTTATCTCATCATATTAGTAATGATTGGTGATATCCCGGTAGAGAAGGGTATGCTATATTTTTATAGGCTTCTAACTATATATGAAAAGGTGTTTTTATGTTGCAAATTGTCCACAAGCAAGGCCTAATGAGTTATTATCATGTTCCGTTGGTTATCCTCTCAGTACTTATTGGGATTTTTACATCTTATGTAGCACTCAATTTATTAATCCGTAATCTAAAACATGTGAAAAGAGACAAGCCTTGGCTGATTCTTGCGACACTTGTATTGGGCGGGGGAATCTGGGCTCTCCATTTTATCGGGATGTTAGCATTTCATATGGAAATGACCATTACCTACAATGTTTGGCTTGTCATTGTATCCTTACTTACGATCTTCCTATTCTCAGGAATATCCTTGTTCCTGATTAGCAGTAAACGCAATACGCGTACCATCTTAGTAAGTGGTTTTTTATTGGCGTTTGGTACGTTAGCAATGCATTACATAAGTATGGAATCAATGCAGATGGAAGCAGATATTGTCTATGAATTTAATCTGCTCGTTCTTGCATTTATTGTCGCATTCCTGGCTTCCGTATTCTCCTTCTGGTTTCTCTCAGGAATGGTAGAGAAAGATACGCACAAACCATGGAAGGAACTGGGCACATCTATCGTCTTAGGAGTAGGAATATCAAGCATGCATTATATTGGGATAAGTGCAGCAAATTTTGAAGAACACCATCACCCAACTCTTCATCAAGGAGGAAATGTTCTTTCGGACTTAAATATTGCTGTTTCCATTACATTCTTTTTATTAGCAACATTCCTAATGATCCTTTTTACCTCAATTCGAGACGAACAGTATCGGAGACAATTAAAAGAAAGTCAAGAGCATTATAGTCGTTTTGTTGAATTTGCTCCTGTCGGAATCCTAATTCATAAATTCGGTGTAATTCATTATATCAATCCATCGGGTAAACGAATATTAGGAACAAATCTAACTACGGATATTGTTGGTAGACATTTCTTAGAATTCATACATCCTGATTATCATGACATTATCAGGAAAAGGTGGGATATTATTCGGGAAGAGAGTAATCAAGTTGAAACAATCGAAGAGAAAATGATTCGCGTGGATGAAACAATCATTGATGTAGAAGTATCCACTTATTCATATAAGATAAAAGGGGAAACCTATGTCCAAATATTTTTTTCAGACATTTCTGCTCGTAAAGAAGCTGAAAGAAAAAATTATCATATGGCCTTTCATGACCCCTTGACGGATCTACCTAACCGCCGTTTTTTTACACGGAAATTGAATCAGGCGATTAAAGCTAGCGCTAAATCCAAGAATGCTTTTGCCGTATTATTTATAGATTTGGACGGCTTTAAGCAAGTAAATGATACATATGGTCATGATGTTGGGGATTTATTGCTGCAGCATGTTTCTATTCGATTAATGAATTGCTTACAGGACAAAGATACATTATCACGTTTTGGTGGAGATGAATTTAATATTCTTCTAGAGGATACTACCTTTAATCATACGAAAATGGTGGCTGAGAAAATTGTTGCGGCATTACAGAATGATTTTCAGTTTGACAATATTACAACAAATGTGACGCCAAGTATTGGCATTGCCTTTTATCCGACAGATGGCGAAACTCCTGAACTTTTGCTTAAGTATGCAGACGAAGCAATGTTTGAGGCGAAAAGGCAAGGGAAAAATAACTATTGCTTTTATCATGAAAATAATAAATACCACAAATCATAAAAGAAATGGGGTGAACCTATGAATGACTGGGAAAACCAAATTAATCTTGAAAAATACAAATCCCTCTTTACATATAATCCAGACCTTGTTTATTCATTTAATTTAGAAGGGTTATTTACTGATTTAAATTATACCGTTCAGGAAGTGTTGGGATATTCATATGAAGAAATGATACATCAACCTTATTTAAGTATCGTTACCCCAGAATTTCAATCGATAAGTGCACATCATTTTGAAGAAGCAAAGAAAGGATTTCCTCAAAAATATGAGCTTGATGTGGTAAATAAGAAGGGAGAGCTCATACACCTCCTTGCAACAAAATTTCCAATTGTAATTAAAGGAGAAGTTGTGGGTCTCTATGGTATTGCGAAGGATGTCACAAAAGAAAGAAGAATTCTAAAGGATTTCTATGAAGCAGAAGAGAAATTTCGGAAATTAGTTGAGAACTCACTTGCGGGAGTATATATCATAGAAAATGATACCTTTTTATACACCAACCCGAAGGCAAATGAGATTTTGGGAAAAGAATTAGAAGGTACATATGTTTATGATGTGGTATATCCAGAAGATCAGGAGTTTGTGCGAAAAAGTAACTCCCAATTAATAGAAAAAGGAAGTGTTCGATATGAAACAAGATTGGTTAATCGGGATGGTGAAATTATTTATGTTGAGATTATTGCTACGAAATCAGTGTTAAATGGTAAAGATGTGTTATTAGGAACTTTCTTGGATAAAACATCTCAAATCTATGCAACTGAAAAAAATGAAAAGCTTACAAACTTTGATTACTTAACAGGGGTAATGAATCGTCATAAGTTCGAAAACGATATGGAGAGGTATATTAAGGGAGCAGCGGAACAACAAGAAATCTTTGCACTTCTACACATAGATTTTAATCGTTTTAAATATGTGAACGATACTTATGGTCATAAAGGTGGGGACCAGTTACTAATCCAGATTTCAAAAAGAATGAGCAGTATTTTACTGCGTAATCAATATCTGTACCGGATAGGTGGGGATGAATTTGCGATCGTTATGACAGATGTAAAGGAGAAGGAGGAAGTTGTTCAGTTCGTTAACGAACTTCTTACCATATTTGAACTTTCATTTACAATTGAAAATTCAACTGTTTTTATCAATCCAAGCGTAGGTGTCAGTCTATATCCGGAAAATGCTAAAAACAAAGAAGAGCTAATGATACGCGCGGAAGTGGCAATGAATTATGCGAAACAAGGGAAGAGTGAGATGTTTGTTTTTTACAACTCCACCCTTGAGAATCGTGTATTCCCGTATGCTAGGTTAGAGAGTGACTTGCGTAAAGCAATCCAGCATAAAAATTTTACGCTTGTTTACCAACCTAGAGTAAATAGTACTGGTAAGCTAATCGGTGCGGAGGCTTTGATTCGTTGGAATCATCCAGAACGAGGATTTATTTCACCTGACCTATTTATCCCTTTTGCTGAGGAAGCAGGTATTATTTATCAGATTGATTGCTTTGTTCAAGAGGAGGTATTTAAACAGGTTCGACATTGGGAAGTGAGTGGCTATCAGGTTGTTCCTATTTCGATAAATTATTCTGCTAATACAATTAAGAATCCCAACCTGGTACCCAGTCTAGAGAAATTAATTTCGCGCTACTCAATTAATCCGCGGCTGATCGAGGTTGAGCTAACAGAGACGTCTCTCCTTACCTTTACAGAAGCAACCTTAGATACATTAAGTAAAATGAAGAAGCTGGGGCTTTCGATTTCTCTTGATGACTTTGGAAAAGGGTACTCGTCTCTATCTTACCTACATAAGTTTAAGGATATAATATCAATCCTGAAGATAGACAAATCCTTTATTCAAAATATTGTAGAGAATACTGACCTTGTAAATTCAATTATCTACTTAGCAAAACAATTGAATATGGCTGTTGTGGCTGAAGGAATTGAAACGGAAGAACAATATAAGTGCATACAGACTACGTTATGTGATGCACTTCAAGGATATTATTTTAGCAAGCCCCTTAAAGTAAGTGAATTTACGAAGTGGCTAGGAAGACGGTAGTTATTATTAGTCATGTGAGCCCTTGGAGTTTTCCTCTAAGGGCTTTTGTGTGTTATAAGGACAAGTTTTTTTGTGTGATTTAAAATTAATCACTTTACATACCATAGAGGGGTATGGTATAAATTTAAACAAGGAGGTGATAGTATGAAAAATATGGAAAGTAAATCAAGCTGTTGCAGCACAAAACCAGAGGTTAAAGAAGAACCGAAGCAGCAGAGTTCTTGTTGTGGATCAAGTAAGTAACATGTCTTTTTAAAATACATCAATGGTGCTTTCGGAGGGATGTACATAACTGCTCTTAAAAAGAAAGCACCATTTCAAAAATAGAGGAGGACTACAAATGAAGATTCTATTAATAGGAGCATCAGGAACAATTGGTAGTGCCGTGCACCGTGAACTAGGTTCCAGTCATGAGATTATTACAGCAGGGCGTAACGGGGCAGATGTTACTGTGGATATAACTTCCCCTGAGAGTATTACGCAGATGTACAATACGGTAGGTAAGGTAGATGCCGTAATTAGCACAACGGGTGCAACTCATTTTGGGGCACTATCTGAACTTACTCCTGAAAATAATGAAGTATCAATCGGGAGTAAACTTAAAGGACAAGTAAACCTGGTCCTACTCGGACTTAATCATCTCAATGATAACGGCAGTTTTACATTAACAACTGGTGTGATTATGGATGATCCAATCCGAGGCGGAGTTTCTGCAGCAATGGCTAGCGGGGCAGTAAGGGCTTTTGTAAAATCAGCAGCGTTTGAAATGCCTCGTGGGATACGTATTAACGAGGTGAGCCCTAACGTTTTAGTCGAGTCTATCGATAAGTATGGTCCATTTTTCCCAGGCTTTGACCCAGTACCTGCGAACCGAGTAGCTCTCGCATACCGAAAAAGTGTAGAAGGCTGTCAAACAGGGCAAACCTTTAAGGTTTATTAAGCAAATTAGTAGATAAAAAGTAACTAAATAACGAACACATCTCAATCAACGTGTAGTTATGATAAAATAAATGAAAATGGTATGACAAAGGCGGGTACTCTTTTGAAAGTAATTGTTCAATCACTTCTTTTTTCATTTATACTCCATTTCGTATATCTGGTTGGCCCGATGATTGTAGGATCTTTAAAAACTGCGTTTTATACACCGGATATCACAGGTAAATGGCAACAAGTTGACTATCTTCAAACGGAAGTAGCTTTTGGACTCAGATTGAATCAGGCCTTTTTCATCATCTCATATTTTATGGTAGACCTTATCAATTGGCTTTTTATAGTTCTCTATAAAAAGCGACTTAGAGCATAGAAGCATAAAACCCCCAGTGTTTGGTGTTAACCGCTATCACTAGGGGATATTTTTTACCTATACAAGAGGCGTTTCTTCTTCCAGAGGCTGACAAACGCTCGCATACTGCATTTCTTGTCTGCTCGTTGCGCTCCATTTCGCAACTTCTATTCGCGTCTTCGTTCGGCTGCTTTCCTTGTCTGATAAGCGTTTAAGAGATAGTCTGGTGGATATCAACCGTCTACTAACTATCCTAAGAAATAAGTGGTTCTTTTTCCGTCTTTTTGTTTTTTACATAAAGTGGTAGGATGATTTCAAACGTCGTTCCTACACCTATCTCACTGGCAATATGTATTTTACCTTTATGGTTTTCGATAATTTTAAAACAAACGGTAAGTCCTAAGCCGGTACCTTTTTCCTTAGTGGTGTAGAAGGGTTGGCCAATGGTTTTTAGCGTTTCCTTAGGAATCCCACTTCCTTCATCCTTCACATACACCGAGACATTATTTTGATCGGTTGCGTGGTATATATAGATGTTGCCACCCTCGTCCATTGCTTCAATTGAATTTTTAATCAGATTGATAAATACCTGTTTTAGCTGATTTTCCTCACCGTATACCCAAATTGCCTTTTGCATAGACGAATTTATTTCGAGTTTAATGCTTTTCATATTTGCTTCCGTTTGTATTAAGGTAACAACATGAAGTAAAAGTCGAGAAAGGTTTACCTTTGCGTAGGTTACACTTTGCGGCTTTGATAAAATAAGCATTTCATTTAGAACAAATTCAATTCGTTTCATTTCTTCAAAAATGATTTCAAGATATTCATCTTTGAATTCCTTTCGTTCGTGAATGAGCTGCAAAAAGCCTGAAATGGAAGTTAAAGGGTTTCTTACTTCATGCGCAATTGCAGCTGACATTTGCGCAATGACACTTAGCTTGTCTGATTGAATCGCAAGATCTTCATTAATCTGCATAAGCCCCTTTTCAGAAAGCTTCCAATCCGTTATGTCTGTCAATGTCCCAATCGTTGATATAGGCATATTGTTACTATCATAGGTGATTCTAGAGTCGACCCGCAACCAAATGAACCCACCATTTTTCTTACGGAACCGATATTCTTCCCTCATAATTCGTTTTTTGAGATGGAGGGTATTCATTACTCTTCGTTCATTTGCAAACACCTGATCCTCCGGGTATATAAAGGTGTCAATCTCTTGTCCAATGCTTTCTTCGATTGAAAAGCCTGTAAGAGCAACCCAAGCTGGATTTAACACGGTAAACCTTCGATTATCTGTTTGAAACACAACCTGATTTAAATTATCAATAATATAATCAGTTGACTCAATTAGTTCATTATAATTCTTTTCGCTCTGTGTTAATTCGTTTAACAACTTCATCGATTTGTCATAATAAGAAGCTAACCACCATACAATTAGCCATATTGTAAGTGTAAATGAAGTGTCTAATAGAAAGTTATAATGATTTTTATTTACGCCATAGAAGAGAATGTCCCACAGGATGATCACAGAAAAAAAGAAAATCGATGCTATGATTCTACCTTTATACGCTTTGAACATACAGTTCCTCACAAACTTTCTAGGTTTTTACAATAAATATACCTGAAAGTTAAAAAATTGAATAGAAAAAAGACTATTATTCTGAACTCTTTTCAATTTTTGAAAATTCTGTTAGTATGTGAGCAATGAAGATATTGGAGGAAGTTAGATGGATAAAAAAATGGCTGTTTTATTAATTGCTGGGGCTGCTTCTTTATGGGGTATTATTGGATTTTTTGTTAGCAATCTATATTCACTTGGTTTCACCCCGATACAGGTCGTTGCAGCACGTGCGATCATAGCAGCTATCTTTCTTGTAAGCTATGCATTCTTACGAAATCGCAAAGCGTTAAAAATAAAACCCTCAGATAGCAAATACTTTTTTGGGACAGGAGTCATCAGTATTGTCTTGTTTAATTGGTGTATGTTCATTGCAATAGAAGAAACATCAATATCTGTTTCTGCCATCCTTCTATATACGGCTCCAGCTTTTGTCACGTTGTTTGCAAGAATCTTATTTAAGGAAATCATCACCATCCGTAAACTAATTTCATTGGTAATCACATTTGTAGGCTGTGCCTTTGTCATTGGTGTTCTTCCTACATTTTCCGAAACAGTCTCAGTATTCGGGTTGATAGTAGGCATTGGGTCAGGCTTTTTTTATGCGTTATATAGCATTTTTGGTAAATTTGCACTTGAAAAATATGATTCACTTACTGTATCTGTCTATACTTTTGTGTTTGCTGCAATTGCTGTAACTCCATTTAGTGGTTTGTGGTCAGTGCTCCATCATTTTGCGGACATACAGACATGGCTATACATAGTAGGATTAGGCCTTCTATCAACGATGGTAGCATTTATTCTATATACAAAAGGATTGCAGCATATTGAATCTAGCAGAGCTTCCATTATTGCTACGATTGAGCCAGTTGTTGCGGCCCTGGTAGGTTTTTTTGTATTTCAAGAAAAATTAAATCTGTGGCAGTACGCAGGAATCGTGATGGTTATTTCCGCAGTCATTATCGTTCAAGAAACGAGAGAGCACAGAAAATCAATCGCTACTAACGATGCTGCTGTTTAAAAGGTAGCAAAAGAAATTTTTCTAGTATATTTTAGGCTATAAGGGATAATCCTATATGGGAAATGATTCCATGAGGTGAATTTGCCATGCTTCATAGTCTACTAAATGGTTTTGACATTTATAAACCTTCCCTGCTAACTGTGGATGGTGTCATGGTTGTACTATTTTACTTTACCGTATATTCATTTTTGGGCTGGCTTTTGGAAAATAGTTATAACTATTTGAAAAAGGGAGTATTTCTGAAGCCTAATTTTTTCCTTGGTCCCTTTAAGCCAATGTATGGCTTTGCGCCACTCTTGTTAATCTATTTGATTGGAAAGGATATGCATTGGAGTTTGGTTCTCCTATTATGTTTTCTAATCCCTACACTAGTAGAGTATGGAAGTGGCTTGCTACTAGAGAAATCCTTTGGGCGTAAATGGTGGGATTACTCGGATCAACCATTCCAGATTCAAGGACATATTTGTCTAACCTTCTCTGTTTATTGGGTATTGCTAACTCTATATAGCTTAACGTATATTCATCCAGCTATAGTGGCGATGTACAATATGATTGCTCCCGTCTGGGTATTGATATGGCCAACCGTTGCATTGTATTTACTCGGAGAATTCATTTTTGCGGTAAAAAGGCATCTGCCACAAGCTGTTATTGACGGAGAATCAACAAAACTAATCGAGTAATCCTTGAGAACCCACGATTATAGGTTTTTTTAAAAGCAAAGAGGATATTTTTGGGGGGGCTAGACGATAGCGAGTTAGAGGTCTGGTTAGCTCCCAGAAAGAGAATGTATCCAACTTAATACTTAATAAAAATAATTTGATTAATAGATGTTGACATTCATCTATTTTTCATATAATATTTATCTTTAAGTTAAGATATTTATATTTAAGATACACAAATTAATGGTATTTCAAAAAAATACCATTTGCAAGAAGGAGAGATAAAATGGGTTTACAAGATAAATTATTTGGTAATCAAACAAAGGAGGAAGAAACAATGTCAAACGAAAAATTAAACATTGGAATTATTTTAGGAAGCACTCGCCAAGGACGTGTTAGTCCACAGGTTGGAGCTTGGGTGAAAGAAATTGCTGACAAGCGTGGAGATGCAAACTATGAAATCGTGGATATCGCAGATTTCCAATTACCATTCCTAGGTGAAGCAGATGCACCTGGAATCGCTGCATGGAATGAAAAACTTGCAAATCTTGACGGTTTCGTATTTATCGTTCAAGAATACAACCACAGTATAACTGGTGCATTGAAAAATGCTCTAGACCTAGCTCGTGAAGCTTGGAATAACAAAGCTGCTGGTATCGTGAGCTACGGTTCAACTGGTGGTGCACGTGCTGCTGAACACCTACGTGGAATTCTTGGTGAATTAATGGTTGCAGATGTTCGTACACATCCAACATTGTCATTATTCACAGACTTTGAAAATGGTTCAGTATTCAAACCACAAGCTTTACACCTAGACAACGTAAACCTAATGCTTGACCAAGTTGTTGCTTGGAGCGGGGCTTTAAAAACAATTCGATAATTAAACAAAAAGGGTGGCCACTTAATAAAATGTACCCTATAGAATGAGCGTGTCTACTCTATAGGGTACATTTTAAAACAGGGTCACCTTTTTAAAGGATAGGAAAGTATAAAATGTTGAATATAGGGTTTCAATGTCTAGTGCAAGCGGCCTACCCCCTCGAGGTCAAAAACGCGTTGCAAGAAAAAGTCAAAGAACGACCTTTTTGCAACAGAACATTTGCTTGTCGGACTTGCACAGGGATGTGCTGACGTCGACGTTCGCCACAGGACGTGGCGGATTTTAGTTGACGTTCCTCTTCAAAGGCGCTTGCGCATTTTCTTATACATGTGTCCGTCTCGCAAAGTCAACAAACCGGAATTTATCTGGGCGGTGTCGTGATTCCGTGTATTGAAACAGACTAGCATTATCGAGATAAACATAGTTTTTAATAACAACGACATTATGAAAGCCTTTGAGGTCTAATAATTCCCGGTCCTCATCAGTTGGCTCGACGACGACTATTTCTTTTTTTGCGAAGCTAATCGCAAGGTTAAGCTCATTCTCTAAATACTCATAAATGGAGTTTTCACAGATTTCCCTAGTAAGCTCTGGTACATACTTTTTAGAAATAAAGTCCTTGTCCAAAATGATTTTTTCTCCGCCCATTTCGCGGGTGCGAATAACTTTCCAGACTTGATCCTTACTCGAGAGCTGAAGCTGTTGTTTGATAAAATTATCAGGTTTACCGAGGGAAAGTTCATTTACGATTGTCTTAGGCTTGTCTCCCATTTTTTCAGCTAACTCTTTAAAGCTAATAAGCCCAGAAACCGGGAAGTCAAACTTATTAATGTCAATGACAATGGAGCCTTTTCCTTTTACTTTTTGGATATATCCATTTTGTGATAGCAGATTAAGTGCCTTGCGAATAGTCTCCCTTGATGTATTATACTCGTCCTTGAGTTCGTTCTCGGAAGGGAGGAGTGTATGCGCTTTAATTCTTCCTTCCTTAATTTGATCAACAATATCACTATAGATTGTTAGATACTTGTTTGTCATAAAGAATCCCCAATCATTATTTTTAGTACGTGTCTGCTTATATTCTACCGTATCTACATGAAAAAGGGAGGGAAAAAATCTCCCTCCCGTCTACTTTATTCAATCTTACTTTTTACCGAATGAAATTTTACCTACATTTGCCTTAGCAAAGATAATAGTTAAAATAAATGGAACAACAATGGCAACCAGCATTGAGATTGCGAACATACCCCAGTCTGGAGCTTGGATTGATAGGATACCAGGCAGTCCACCAACACCGATTGAGTTTGCCATAACACCGCTAGCTACTGAGATAATCGCTGCTACCATTGATCCGATCATTGCTGCTAAGAATGGGAAGCCATATTTTAAGTTAATACCGAACATTGCCGGCTCAGTTACACCAAGGTAACAAGAGATAGCAGCCGGAATGGATACTTGTTTTTCTTCTTCATTTTTACGATTAATATAGATCATTGCAAGTACTGCAGAACCTTGCGCAATGTTTGATAGAGCAATCATTGGCCATAGGTTTGTTCCGCCAAGCTCACTCATTAATTGAAGGTCAATTGCGTTTGTCATATGGTGTAAACCAGTAATAACAAGTGGTGCATATGCAAATCCAAAGATTGCTGCAAATAACCAACCGAATGCAGATGTTAAGCTTGAGTATACAACATCAGAAATTGCTGAACCGATGCTCCAGCCGATAGGACCAAGAACTGTATGAGCAATTAAAACTGTAGGAATAAGTGCAAAAAATGGAACGATAATCATTGAAATTGAATTTGGTGAAATTTTACGTAACCAACGCTCTAAGTAAACAAGTACGAAACCAGCTAGAATAGCAGGGATAACCTGTGCTTGATACCCAATCATTTCAATTGTTGCAAAACCAAAATCCCATACTGGAATTTCTTCCGCACCAGCAACACCATATGCGTTAAGCAATTGTGGTGAAACCAATGTAATACCTAATACTATACCAAGAATTTGTGAAGTGCCCATCTTTCTAGTGATGGACCATGTAATACCAACAGGCAAGAAGTGGAATACAGCTTCACCAATTAACCATAGGAAGGCGTGTACCCCTGCCCAGAATTGAGATGATTCTACAATTGTTTTTGTACCATCATCAAGAAGCCTAATATCCCCAATTACGTTACGGAATCCTAGAATAAGCCCCCCAACAACAAGTGCAGGAATTAATGGTGTGAAGATGTCAGCAAGGTGCCCCATTAAACGTTGGAGCCAATTCATATTTTGCTTCGCTGCTACCTTAGCCTCTTCTTTTGTCGTACCCTCAATACCAGCAAGCTTAACAAACTCATTATGGAACGATGATACTTCGTTACCGATTATAACCTGGAACTGTCCAGCTTGTGTAAATGTTCCTTTTACTAGCTTGATGCCTTCAATTTTTTCGATATCTGCTTTTTTAGGATCGCTTAATACAAAGCGCATTCTTGTTGCACAGTGTGTAACAGCAGCAACGTTTTCGCTTCCGCCAATGTGCTCAAGCAGTTCCTTAGCAGGATCTGTGTACTTACTCATCTTTTTTCCCCCTAGTGAAATGAAATTTTTATTTACACTTTATATCTCTAGGATAATGTTGCCGTTTTCATTAACATCGTCCTGTATATACAAGTCATTGATTACGTTTTCATTTTAGCTTGTATATACAAGTCTGTCAATCACAAATAACGAGTAAATTTTTCCTTCAATTTGTATGTCTACACCCATCTTTTTTATAGGTTTTACTAGGCTCAGGGAATTTATCCATAATGAAAATCCTGGTGTCAGGCACCATAGAAATACATTTGTCCACCGATAGTGTCAGGCACCATAGAAATACATTTGTCCACCGATAGTGTCAGGCACCATAGAAATACATTTGTCCACCGATAGTGTCAGGCACCATAGAAATACATTTGTCCACCGATAGTG
>JBLKRX010000047.1:0-36742 GCA_047608075.1 Ferdinandcohnia humi | reverse complement strand
AGCCGGTGCAATTTTACTCTTCGTAAAATTCCACCGGTTTTTTCATCTCAGAGGTGGGTTTTGTCCCAGCCTCTTTTTACATACACATTACAAATAACTAAGTAATTTCTATTTTTCATTCTTGAACATATGTAATAAAATATAACTCAAACCATTGAGCTTTTAGGACTCAAGAAAGTTGGAGACATTTATGAACGCTTTATTACAAAAAATCGGAGACCTTTTGAAAGCTTTATTTAAAAAATGTAAGCCATCTATTATTCGATTCTGGGAATCTATTAAACGGTTTTGGCGTGAAAAGCATATAACAAAAATTTTATTGTTGATAGGTTTATTATTCATCCTCATTACTATGCTGTTTTTTGCATTTATGGCTAGCCAAGCAAATGTGCAATCCCTAAAGGATGGGCTACAGCAATCAACTGTTATATATGATAAAGATGGAGTTGTTGCGACAAATATTGTTACTCACCGAACAGATGGGGTAACGGTTGATGATTTACCTGCACATGTTAAGAATGCGGTTATCGCAATAGAGGATGAGCGTTTCTATAAACATAATGGGTTTGATATTAAGGGAATTACGCGGGCTTTCTTTAAAAATTTATTTGCCGGTAGAATTACTGGGGGCGGCAGTACGCTTACACAGCAACTCACAAAGAATGCACTTCTATCAGACGAAAGAACCTATAAACGTAAAATTGAGGAGCTGTTTCTAGCATTAGAAATTGAGAAACATTACTCAAAAGATGAAATCCTACAAATGTACTTAAACCAGGTTTACTTTGGCAGTGGTGCATGGGGAATCAATCAAGCTTCAAAAAGATATTATGATAAGGACATAGGTAGTGTAACGATAAGCGAAGCAGCTTTATTAGCCGGCTTATTGCAAGCTCCATCAGCGCTCGATCCCTATCAAAATTATGAGGGCTCAATAAAAAGAAGAAACATAGTCCTTTCTAAAATGAAGGAACTTAAGATGATTACTCAATCAGAATATAATGAAGCTATAAAGGATGAGATCCGCCTTAAAAATGGTGGAGGTAGCTTTATAGAAAGGTCTTACCCTTATTATGTAGATGCTGTTCTAGATGAGGCAATCAAAAAATATGGGCTTACTCAGGATGAGATACTAACTAGAGGCTATCGAATCTATACAGAGATGGATCAAAATGTACAGGCTGCTCTTGAAAAGGTTTATAAGCAAGACTCTTTATTTCCACTCGGAAAAGGTGATGTACTTGTCCAAAGTGGGGCCGTTATTTTACAACCAGAAACAGGTGGTGTCCTTGGTCTCGTTGGCGGACGTGGTGATTATATGTTTAGAGGCTTTAATCGTGCTACACATTTAAAGGCACAGCCAGGATCAACAATGAAACCATTAGCTGTTTACACACCTGCACTTGAAGAAGGCTATGAGGTTGACTCCTTATTAGTTGATAAATTAAAAACATATGGAGATTATACTCCTGAAAATTTCTCTAAGACCTACCAAGGCGAAGTAAAAATGTATGAAGCACTAGAACATTCACTCAATGCCCCAACCATTTGGCTTTTAGACCAAATTGGACTTGAAAAGGGCTTAGATGCATTAAAACGGTTTGGAATCCCCTATGAACAAGAAGATAAATATTTAGGAATAGGATTAGGTGGAATGCATAAAGGAGTTTCACCTCTTCAATTAGCAGAAGCTTATGCTGTATTCGCTAACGAAGGGAAACGAACTGAAGGTTACCTCATTACCAAAATTGTTGGTCCAACTGGAAACATTATTGTTGAAAATAAAACAAAAACCACTAGAGTAACTTCAAAAGATGTCGCAAACGACATTACTTCAATGCTTTTGAATGTAGTTGAAACTGGAACAGGAAAAGGTACGAAACTATCTGGTGTAGAACTTGCCGGAAAGACAGGAACAACCCAGCTCCCATATAAGGATATTAACGGGACGAAAGATCAATGGTTTGTGGGATATACACCTAATCTGGTCGGAGCAGTTTGGCTTGGTTACGATAAGACCGATAAAAATCATTATATACCTGGAAGCAGCTCAGACCATGTCGTACCTTTATTTAGGGCAATGATGAAAGAAGTTTTACCACATATTGAAGCAGAACATTTTGATGTCGTATCAGTGAATGGACAGCTTGCTGGGGAAACTGCTAAGAAAAAAATAACGAAGGAAAATATTAAAGAACAAGCAGAAAAAATAGAAGAAACACTGAAAGAAGAAAGTGCAAAATGGAAATTGGTCCTACAGGAGGCCAAAAAAGACCTTGAAGAAGTAAGTGAAAAGGTTGAGAATAAACTGAGAGAGCTTTTAGGTAATTAATTTCGTACGAGTTTAAGAGTATTGTTCGTGAAAAACGAATAATACTCTTGTTTTATATTCGTAATTTTCCAAAAAGCATGATTTAACCCACACCGCGATTATACCTTTCGTTGATAAAAGAAATGTATTAATTTTACGGAGGTATAAGTGGTTGCGTATACGTTCTCTATGTTTAGTAACAATTTTCATAGCGTATTTTTTAATTGTGTTTGGGGGTTATGTTGCCTCTTCTCAATCAGGCATGGGATGTGTTCCTGATTGGCCATTGTGTAATGGTGTGTTAATTCCTGTATTAGAGGATTCCACCTTAATTGAATATGCACATCGTGTAATTGAGGCTATTTTTAATTCTTTCAGTTATTTTCTTCATAAAAGTATCGCGATCTAATTCTGCATATCATACTCAATGGCAGCAAACTGGATGCTATTACTTTTACTAATCCAGGTGGTCTTGGAGCTGCTGTTGTTGTCATTGTTCTCCCTGCAATTGTTGTTACAATTCATCTTTCAATTGCAATGGCTTACTTGGCATGTCTCCTTTTTATTTGGAGAAGCGAAACAAACTTTCTTCAGGTGAATACGGATAAGGTCACTAGTAAAACATCTCAAGAAACTTATCATCCTACTTTTTTTCACACTAGGGTTGGGTGCCTTTATTAAGCACCAGTCCTACGGTTTTAGCATGTAGGTGGTTGGATTGCTATAACACATGGCTACCCCTAACAAAAGCACAGCATTTACAAACATTGCATCGCTTCTTTGCTATTATTTCAACCATTTATATTGGTTCGCTTACATTTTTAGCTTTCAAAAAAAGCTGGAGTTCTACCGTTACAATTCGTCTAGTATTGGTTTTCAAATTGGGATAGGAGTTATAACGATTATTGATTATATATCAATTCCTTGGTCAGTACTGCACTTGACAGCAGGAACAGCTTTATTTGGGGTTATTGTTGAGGCATGGGCAACACTATTGCTTACAAGTACGAAAATCAAACAATCAGACTAAACAAGTAGACAGTTTGATCAAAAATAGAGTTCTTCCCGTTTAGCCCTTTTAAAAAGGGCTAATTTTACTTCTGGTCCTCTTCTAGCACTTCAATAAAATGTGAAAGTATACCTGCAGTAAGTCCCCAAATTACTTTATCTTCATAATAGTAAAAGCATTCATCCATCTCCCGAATTTGCCACTTATAATTTTCCCCACCAATTATATCCTGATACGGGAAGTTTTTTTCTGGCTCTACATGAAACTTTATTTTATAGATTTGCGGGGGATTTTTTTGAAAATAGGAAAGCGGTACTGTAAACACATCTCCAACCTCAGCAGGATTTGGACGTAACTCTTCAAGACTTTTTATCACACCGATAAAAGGATATATAATGGTCCCGAAAGGTGAGACAAAGTAATCTAAAGCACTTACATTTGTAATGGAGGTTTCTTCTAGTCCTAATTCCTCCATAGTTTCTCTTATTGCGGTATGCTTTTCATTTTCATCTGTAGCATCAATTTTTCCACCAGGAAAACAAATTTCCCCAGGCTGTCTTCTTAATTGACTTGAACGAATTTCAAATAAAATATGAACCTCTTCATTTACTTTTATTAATGGAACAAGAATCGAAAACCTTGTAAATCTACCTCTACCTAACATAGACGGTGTTCTCTTTGTTACAATTTGCGTAATATCTTCAATCTCCATGATTCACCTCCAACAGTTCTTTTTACCGTTACTTATAACTTTAGACATTTAAATGCTTCTATAAAGTGTGTAGGATCTTCTTTTACTTGATACGAGAACAGCCCCTGATTTGTATGTAAGTATAAAAAACTTGAACGGGAGGAGATATCATACACATGCTCCAACTGAAATTCATTTGAAGTTGAAAGAATTCGATCTTCAAACATTCGTAACAAATGTGTCGATTCAATATACTTTTGTTCATTCCATTCAATCTTTCTCGACACGACTATATATGGTTGTACTGCAAGTAATTTCACATTTCCCTTCCCTTCTTTTCTATATTGTACCAAAACTTATTAAGTCCCTACAAATATAGGTTCCATAGATTTCTTTCATAAAAATCGGGCTGAAATCACCTTAAAAGTAAAACAACCACAGCGCAAAATCTCACTGTGGTTGTAGAATTTATTATTGTGTTACTTCTTCTTTTTCAAGGAGCTGTAGGCGCTCTGCTACTTCTTCTTCTGTTAAACCATGCTCTTTCACATATCTGTTTCGAGGATGAACACGACATTCGTGAGTGCATCCACGTAAATGCTTATGCTCATTTTCTTCTGAACAAATAATTTGTTTATTACATTCAGGGTTTGCACAGTTTACATAGCGCTCACATGGCTCTCCTGTAAAATGGTCTTTTCCGACAATAACATGCTCTTTACGGTTTACAGGAACAGCTATTCTTTCGTCAAACACGTAAAGCTGACCATCCCAGAGCTCACCCTGTACCTCTGGATCTTTTCCGTAAGTTGCGATTCCACCGTGAAGTTGTCCAACATCTTCAAAGCCTTCTCTCACTAACCAGCCAGAGAATTTTTCGCAACGGATCCCACCTGTACAGTATGTTAATATTTTTTTACCCTCTAACATTTCTTTATTTTCACGCACCCATTGTGGTAGGTCACGGAATGTTTCAACATCTGGTCTGATGGCACCACGGAAATGTCCTAGATCAAACTCATACGTATTACGTGCATCAAGAACAATTGTGTCTTCTTGTTGCATCTGTTCAAAAAATTCTTTTGGTTCAAGGTATTTACCTGTTAATTCAAGAGGATTAATATCGTCTTCTAAACTTAGGTTAACAAGCTCTGGACGTGGACGTACGTGCATCTTTCTAAATGTATGTCCATCTGCTTCGTCAATTTTAAATACGATTCCCTCAAAGAGAGGATCCTTTTTCATCGTTTCCATATAGATGTTTGTTTGTTCAATTGTACCGGAAACAGTTCCATTTATTCCCTCGTTTGCAACCAAAATACGTCCCTTTAAACCGATTTCCTTACAGAACGCTAAATGCTGTGCTGCAAACTCATCAGGATTCTCAATGTGTACATACTTGTAATAGAGTAATACTCTATAAGGTTTATTTTCTAACATATTTTTTCGACCACCTATCATTATATTTGCAAGATATGAATGTATTTAGGATCGAATATCAAATGCTCCTTGGCGAATTTGCGCACAAATTTTTACTTTTCTTTTTAAAAACATGAGGCATCCGCAGGAGGCCTTCCTTTATCCAGCTAGACTTGAATGTTTATTGCATTCATTCTACCGCTACTATCAGCTGTAAAAGGTTATTAGATACATCTCTCTTACATCAAAGTATTGTAACAAATACTTACCTAGGAAAGCAACATTTTAAAATTTTCCTTTTTTATAATCTCTAAGAAAAGCCTAAGCGCCTTGAAAGAGGAACGTCAACTTAAATCCGACACTTCCTGTGGGAGCTCCCCTGGACACGCTTTTCTCGCAGGACATTGATGGGCATCCTCGAAAGAACCCACGAACGAAGAAAATGCGAATGCGTTTTCGAGGAGTCTCGTACCTTCCGCTCTAATCAACAAAGTTGTAAAAATCAACAATGAGCTTCAACACAGCCTACTTTTAAATAACAAAAACTACTTCGATAATGTAAGAACTTATTTTGGTTACTTGTTATTATTCAAGTGGCGGTTATTACCAACTTAATTTTTTATTATGCAAGAGTGTTTATCTATCAATTTTTCATAATTGATATATAATAATACTTGTCAAACTTTTTAAAAAGATGGGGGTTTCATACATGAGTCTACCTAAAGCTTTAACAATTGCAGGTTCAGATAGTAGTGGTGGTGCTGGAATCCAGGCCGACCTTAAGACGTTCCAAGAGCACGGCGTATATGGGATGACTGCTTTAACTGTAATTGTTGCAATGGATCCAACTAATCGCTGGAGTCACCAAGTGTTTCCAGTCGAAAATGATATTATCAAAGCTCAACTAGCTACTATACTTGATGGTATTGGTATAGATGCAGCTAAAGCTGGAATGCTTCCAACTGTAGATATTATTGAAATTGCTGCTCAAGCAGTGAAAAGACATAATATACAAAAATTTGTTGTAGATCCAGTTATGGTTTGTAAAGGAGAGGACGAGGTTCTATTCCCTGACCATGCGATTGCTCTAAGAGAAATCTTGACTCCACTTGCAACTGTTGTCACTCCTAACCTATTCGAAGCAGGGCAACTAAGTGGTATTGGGTCGATTACAACTGTAGACCAAATGAAGGAAGCCGCTGTAAGAATCCATGACCTTGGTGCAAAATATGTACTTGTAAAAGGCGGTGGAAAATTACACCATGAAAATGCAGTAGATGTTTTATATGATGGAAAAGAAGTAGAAGTTCTTGAAGGAGAGCGTATTGATACTTCTTATACACATGGCGCTGGTTGCACCTATTCATCTGCAATAACAGCTCAATTAGCAAAAGGATTAGAAGTGAAGGATGCAATCTACGAAGCTAAAAAATTCATCACCGCTGCTATTCGTCATTCCTTTAAATTAAACGAATACGTTGGGCCAACTAACCACGCGGCACGTCGTTTTTACGGGGATAAATAAGGTAGGAATACTTTTTAATTAGGTAATCTAATACAGAACAGAAAAACGCATGGAATAATATAACCCATGCGTTTTACATTTTCTTCCTTTATACTTCTATAACACTTGTCGCATTTCCTCAAGCTTTATTGTTAGGAAACTCTCCAGATTGATAAACGTATCTTCATTAAATGGAGATTGTAAATTCCCTTCCTGAATAAGTTCTAAGAAGGATTTGCTGCCCCCTAACCGGCAAAGATGGACATACGTTTTCCAAGCTTTCTCCCAATCATCATTTGCCATACGCCAAAATTCTAGTGCACATACTTGCGCTAGCACATAATCGATTAGGTAAAAAGGAACCTCATAAATATGGATGATTTCTTGCCAGATTCCTCCTGCTGCCAAGTAAGGAATGTCATCATTGTCTCGGAGTGGCAAATATTTTTTCTCTATCTTTGACCACAAGCGACGTCTTTCCTCTGGAGTTAGCTCAGGATTTGCATATACTTCATGCTGGAATTCATCTCCTGCGCAAAGTCTTGGCATTTTAACAATACTATCAACTAAGTGTGCAAAATTATGTTTCTTTGCATCTTCCTTAAAAAATAGCTCTGACCATGGAAATACAAAGAACTCCATGCTCATCGAAAAGATTTCAGACGCTTCCATGGTTGGGAAGAAATATTCTGGTTGCTCTTGTTGTTGAAGCGCATTATACGCCTGATAGGCATGACCCACCTCATGGACCAGAACTCGAATATCATTAGAAGTACCATTGAAATTAGCAAATACAAATGGAGCTCGTTGCTTCCATAAATACGTACAATAGCCCGTATGTGCTTTACCTGGCTTATTGACTAAGTCAAACAGCTCTCGTTCCATCATATCCTCATAAAACTCTTTTGTTTCTAATGATAGTTCGGAATATAGCTTTCTGCCCTGTTCTACAATCCACTCCGGATCACCCTTTGGAGTCGGATTACCTTCAGGAAACTGAACCTTTTCATCATAGATTTTTACTTTTTCAATTCCTAATCTTTTTTGTTGTGTACCAATAAGATTTGATGCGAGTGGGACGATATGCTTTAGAACATTCTCGCGGAATATTCGAGCTGATTCCGCATCCCACCCTGTACGATTCCATCTTAAATAGGCAAGCTCAATAAAGCTGTCAAAACCAAGTTCTTTCGCGATTCGGTCTCTAACCTTAACTAATTTATCGAATAACTCATCTAGTTCAATCCCATTTCTCGCAAAAAACTCATACTTTGCTTCTGCTGCTCGCCTCCTTACACTACGGTCAGGGTTAAACATATATTTTTCTATTTGTGCTAGAGTTTTTTCTTCACCATCAAACATAATGTTAGCTGTTGCAATCAATTTTTGATACTCGCTTGTAAGACGATTCTCCTCAGCAAGTAGCTCCATCACACCCTCAGTTATGGTCTTTATTTTCGATTCAGCTATATAAAATAGCTGTTTTCCATAATAGTCTTCCAGTTCCTTTCTATATGGTGTTTCTAGTAGTACTCCATAAAACTTTGACTCTAGATTTTCGTACACTGGCCCGTATGTATTAAAATATTGAAATTCTTCTTCATAAAATGGATCTGTTGTATCTAATGTATGTCGAATATGAGCAAGCATTTGCGCCGAATCAAATTCCTTTCGAATTTCATTTATTTTACTAATTGTGTCTATTTGTTGGTCCACAGTTGTAGCATTTTGAAACGTTTCGATTAGTTGACCCATTTCCTTCTTCACTGTTTCAATAGATGGCCTTTCGTACTGATATTCTGTAAATTTCATTCGTTTCTCCCCCATTACAATTTCATTAATTAAAACTAAACTGACCAGACAGTTTATTTAATGATACCACTTAGCACCATTTTTTCCAACAATAATTTCCTTTTTACTAAAGTCCTTATACCAAAAACTTTTTTAAATACTTTCTTCTCTCTTACCTGTGGATTCTCTACGCAGAAACATTGACATATTCTTACTGGATCAATGCTAAAGTAATGGTAAATAAATTACCACCTAGACGTATTATTTTTATAATGGTAAGATAATGCATGTCATAGAATGAAAGAAAGCTATATGCCCTTTTCAGTTGACAATCATTCGCAAATTCATCCAAGAGTTTTACATATATTTGAATGGTAATCAGTGTAAGAACAACCATAGGTAAGGAGTGAATAGGATGCCTAAACTTAACAAGGAAATTATTAAGTTCTTACGTAAAAGAAATAATATGACCCAACGTGATTTTGCTAAAGCAGTCAATTGTAGCTTTGCTTTAATTGCATTAGTTGAAGTTGGAAAACGTAGAATTACCGATAATCTAGAAGCAAAAATAAAACAAACCTTTGACCTTGATGATAAAAAAATCTCTTCGATCGCGACGTTAGTAGATGAAATTAGCAAGGGTGTCCCGCCTTTTATATAAGATCGTATCCCCATTTTGTTATATAAAAAGCAATTGTTGCCTCACCAACAATTGCTTTCTTTTATATTGATTGTTCATTCTAAAATAAGAAACCCATAATCCTCAAAAAGATTTAGTGCCTTCTCACTTTGTAAATATTCATAAAATTGCTTTGCTTCTCTTTTATGTGTTGATGTATTAATTACTCCTAAAGGATATACGATTGATGAGTGTAGATATTTATCTGCTATGGTAACAATTGTAACCTTATCTGAAAGGATTGCATCGGTTTTGTAAACAACACCGGCGTTAACGTTTGCGGTCTCCACGTAGGTCAAGACTTGTCGTGCATCTTTCGCGTAAATCATTTTCTCTTCAATTGAGCGCCAAAGTCCCATGTTTTCAAAAACGTCCTTCGCATATTTTCCGACTGGTACCGATTCAGGTGTTCCAATTGATATACTCTCTGCTTTTAGTAAATCACCAAAGGAATGAATTTCTTCTTCCCGCCCTTTTGGAACAATTAATACAATCTCATTTCCTACAAGGTTGTGTTGGGTCGAAGCATCGATTATCCCCTCTTTTACTAATTTATCAAACTTCTCAACAGAAGCTGATAAAAACAAGTCAACAGGAGCGCCCTGTGAAATTTGTTGTTGAAGTGACCCCGACGCACCAAAATTATATCCTATTCTTATTGAAGGGTTTTCCTTTTCAAAGGCTTCCTTAATATCATTCAACACATTTTGCATACTAGCTGCAGCAGAAACCGTAAGTTCTACCGTATTTGACTCTTTATCAGAATTGGGTGAAACACAGCCAGTAATAATGAAGACTAGAAGTAAATAGCTAAGAATCCTTTTCATATAGCACCACCCAAATGTTAGTAAAACTGTAATTATACTAGGCCAACCCGACATTTACGAGACAAGAACCTTTTCACGTTTTTTTACCTTTCTTGTTGATAAAAATACACCAAATAGGATAATGAGAAGTCCTATCAGTAATTGTGTGGTAATCGGTTCTTTAAAAAATACATAGCCCCATAAAATCGCAGTTACCGGAATTACGTACGTAACAGTAGAGGCAAATTCAGGGCTACCTTCCTTTACCATATAATAATATAATAGCTGAGCAATTCCAGAACCAAAGCATCCGAGCCCAACGATAACAAGTAAACTTTGTGCATTTAACAATTTATCTACTTCAATAGGCTGTGTAAACAGCATTCCGATTACTCCTACAACCGCCCCGACAAGAAGCGAAATGGTGGTTATGAGAACCACCCCGGTATTACCTAACTTTTTCTTCGTATATTGAGTTGAGAACCCGTAACAAGCAGTAGCTAGAAGCATGGTACCAACCCCAAAAAAGCTTTCTCCTACTAATTCTTGAACATTAAAATCCATTAGCACGAGAATACCAATAAAGCCAGTTGCAATCCCTACCCATTGAGCTTTTGATAGTTTCGTAGAAAATAATAAAAACCCTAGTAATCCCGTCCAAATTGGTGTTGTAGCATTTAAGACTGATGCGGAGCTAGATGCTAGTTTTGTTTCACTCACTGTAATTAATCCCCAAGGTACACCGGCATTTAAAACACCAATAATAACAAGTGATTTCCAGGGAATTGGTCGAATGACTTCTTTCCTTTTTACCCAGAGTACAGGGAGCAATATGATTGCACCTGCTAGACATCTAACTACAACCGTCCCCCAAACACCAGCGGCTTCTAGCAGGAGTTTTATAAAAACAAAAGACAGTCCCCAAATCAAGCTTAACGAAAGTAATGCACTGTATAATCGTAGCATTGTCATGTTCTCCTTATGCAAATGTATGTACAAGCATTTTACCATAGAGGATGACTAGTTAATTGGAAAAATATCATTTTGAATAGAAATAAAATGGAAGAACCTATCCTACAGAATTCCCATTCTATTTTCTACATGACGTCCATAATCATAATATATACAAGTTATAAGGGTGAACAAAATGAAGCAAAAGGTAGAAATGATTGGTTTGCCAAGGATGATTATACTCTTCATATTCATGGTGGTTAGCTGTTTTCTAATTGCTGGAACAGTTGCAACGTTTACGAAAGAAATTGTGTATTCTGGAAGTGTCGGAAGCACAATTGAGGCCCTTCCCACCGAATTGTTTAGCCAAATATTCGAAATGGAAAATCACTATTTGGGTGAAGAAACTTCAACTGATAACTCCATCATATCAATGGGAATTGAATTTATTACAAACATTAGGATTCATGATATACGTACGCTTATAGGTAATGAATTACCTGGTTACACTTTGTATGATACAGAAATTGTAGTACCAGGTGACGGTACTAACTTTGCATCACTCCCATATGAATCCGCCCCACCCTTAGATGTGCTTTTACAGGAAAGAGAAATGGCTAAGGAAGAGTTAGAGGAATTTAATAGAGGAAGAGATTCCACCGATTCTCCTGTTGGACCGCCTTCAGAGAAAAGTGTATATATCTATCATTCACATAGCTGGGAATCTTTCCTACCGTTACTTGGGTTGTCTGGAGATCCTGATGAAAATAAGGCTGTCGATGCAAAAACAAATATCACCTTAGTCGGTGATCTCCTTGGAAAGGAACTCGAAATCCGTGGTGTCGGTGCTCTTGTTGATAAAACAAATATTGCACAACACTTAAAACTAAATGGTTGGGGAACTGGAAAGTCCTATGATGTATCACGAACAATAATAGAAGATGCTTTATCCAGTCATAAAAGCTTACAATACTTCATCGATATTCACCGTGATTCTCAAAGAGGAGACATGACCACTGCAACAATCGATGGAAAAACGTACGCTAGAATTGCGTTTGTCCTTGGAAAGGAAAATAAGAATTATGAAAAGAATTTTGCCTTCGCAAATGAACTGCATGAGTCATTAAAGGAAAAATACCCAGGTATTAGCAGAGGTATTATTGCGAAGTACGGCGAAGGGGTAAACGGCGTGTATAACCAGGACCTCTCTCCAAATTTAATTGTTGTTGAGGTTGGTGGTGTCGACAATGATATGAAAGAATTAAAGAATTCGGTCGGAGCTTTAGCTGACGTGATAGGTGATTATTATTGGAAGGCTGAAAGAGTAAATGGCACGGAAGAATGAGTTATACTTCTGGTTATGCTGGATGTTCCTAACAAATGTGCTTTCCTTCCTATTTCTTACCTTACCCCTCGTCACTATTCTTAAACTCTTTACATAATAATGTCGAAAGCATTGGAAAGAGGAACGTCAACTAAGCTCCGCCACGTCCTGTGGCGAACGTTGACATCAGCACTTCCTCGAAAATGCAATGCATTTTCTTCGTGCGATGATTATGCTGCCGGAGTTCCCTTGTCCTGTGCAAGTCCGACAAGCAAATGTTCTGTGGCAAAAGTCGCTCTTTGAGTTTTCATTGCAGCGCGTTTTTGACTTCGAGGGGGTAGGCCGCTTGTGCTAGACAATGAAATCTATGTTCAACATTTTATACTTTCTTTACTCTCAAAAAAACACCTATCAATTCCTTTATGATTTGATAGGTGTTTACTTTTATATTCGAAGAAAAAAGCAGATCTTTGTATCTACAATTCATACGTCAGTATTCTCAACACAGAATAGTAATTTACTCTATCGTTCATAGTCGTCAAAAGCAGCTTGAGCAAGCTTCGTTATTGTCATATCATCCATCGGAGGGTTATGAAGTCCCGCTCTTACATCACGGTAATAGCGTTGAAGTGGATTTTTCTTTTGAAGGCTTTGAGCTCCTACAATCCTCATCGCCTTATCCACCACTGAGATGGCATTATTTGTAGCAAAATACTTTGCAAGCCCAAGTTCAGGTCCTAAATCGTCACGGCTAGTGGTATGATCCCACTTGTCGGCAATTGAGAAAAGGACATGGCGTGCCTGCAATAATTCAGCCTCCATTTCACCTACCATCCGTTGCACGTTAGGTATCATCTTAATAGGTCCTCGGACACTATTTGGAGAATACTCATTCGCAAATTTCACAGCAACATTTCTTGCAGCCATTGCAATCCCTAAGTAACACGCTGGAATATGTAAAAGCCAACCGCTAGCCTTTCCTTTCATTTCAGGCGTCGCAATCTCAACCAATTCATCATCCTCTAAAATGACATTTTCAAGAACTAGATCATGGCTTCCAGTTCCTCTCATTGAAATGGTATTCCATGTCTCTTCTATCTTCACTCCACCCTTTTTCCGACTCACAAGAAATTCTCCTGTTAGATCAGTACCTTCTATGGAAGCAATGACACCAATATAATCAAGCACGGGAGCCATTGTCGTAAAAGTTTTTCTACCTGTTACATGCCATTTATTACCTACCTTTGTTGCGGTTGTTTGAGGTTTTCCACCTCTTGTTGGACTTCCTGTTTGTGGTTCTGTTGCAGCCCGATTAAATAACGCACCATTCATTACCTCTTTGGCGATAAAGGCAAGCTTATCTTCCTTCCAGCGTTTTTTTTCAAAGATTTCCATGATGATTCCAAGATGCCATCCAATGGACAAAGCTGTAGCTCCATCACCTTGCGCAAGTCGTTCCTGAAGTAAAACAAACTCATAAAGAGTAAGCCCTTCCTTCCCTCCGTATTCCTTTGGTACCGTTAAGGCCGTGTATCCCGCTGCTTTTAAGTCATCTGTATTTAGTACAGGAAATTCTCCTGTCTCATCATAATCCGCAGCTCTCTCATGAAAACGATCCGCAAGTTCCCCGATCATTTTATATAAACGATCCTGTCTTTCAGTTTTACAAAATGAAACTGGCATTTTCACCTTTCCTTCCTTACTACTATTTCGATTTAGGTATTTCCATTATACTATTACATAGAAGAGAATAGAAAAAGGATTACTTAGGAGGAATCAAATGCCTACACATATTACTGACACAACCACTCTACATAACGGCGTAAAAATGCCCTGGTTTGGTTTAGGTGTGTATAAAGTTAAGGACGGGGATGAAGTTATTTCCTCTGTAAATGCTGCGTTAAAGGCCGGATATCGAAGTATTGATACTGCAGCACTTTATCAAAACGAGGATGGTGTTGGTCAAGCCATTAAGGAATCTGGTATTCCTAGAAATGACCTCTTTATTACAACTAAGGTATGGAATGATGCACAAGGATATGAAAGTACCTTAAAAGCATTTGATGAAAGTATACGCAAATTAGGAGTAGAGTATATTGATCTGTACCTTATCCATTGGCCGGTAAAAGGAAAATACAAGGATACTTGGAGAGCACTCGAAACCCTTTATCGAAAAGGAAGTGTGCGAGCAATTGGAGTTAGTAATTTTCTAATCCACCATTTAGAGGATCTATTAGGTGATAGCACAATTAAACCGATGGTTAACCAAGTTGAGTTTCACCCGTGGCTAACTCAAGTCGAATTACAAAACTTTTGTAAATCACACAATATTCAATTAGAAGCCTCGTCTCCGCTAGCAAGAGGTCAATTAGTCAATCATCCTTTGATTACAAAAATTGCGAACAAATATGGTAAAACAACCGCACAGGTCATATTGCGTTGGACCCTTCAGCACCAGGTTATTACAATTCCTAAATCCGTAAAAGAAGAACGAATAATCCAAAATGCAGACATTTTTGACTTTCAGTTATCTCAAGAAGATATGAACACACTTGATGCATGTAACATAAATAAACGAGTCGGAACAGACCCCCATTCTTATGATTAATAATAGACAATAACCCCTTGAGCAACGGGTACATGTGTTGTGGTACAAAAAAGAAAAGAACATTACTTTAATAAAATGCTAAGAGGAAAGCCTCCTCTAAGCATTTTTTTAATCCTCAACTACATATTGAATACTTTTTATAACATAAATAAAATCTTTTCGATCACTTCTTTATCCAAGACAACATTGTGTCCGGAAATACAGGTATCGAAATCCATTTCCTTATATTTTAATAAAGTTTTTCTATAGACTTCTTTGTCAACATTAATACTGGGAATTAGTTCCTCTAGTGAGTCCCCTATATTATCTCCGACATGGATTACCTTTTCTATCTCATCAACGACACTAATAGAATCAATAGTATGACCAGGTGTATACACTAATCTTATTTTATCCTCTGGGAAATATAGCTCATCCTCAAATACTAAGTTTGGAAGACAAAGTGCCCTTTCTCCCTGCAAAAACCGACTACTTTCTTCCACCATTTTTGCCCAATTGGACTCTATCATTTCTCTACAACGCCTATGCGATATTATCATACAATCTCGTACAGAACTATTTCCCCAAATATGGTCCCAATGGTAATGTGTATTAATAACAATAGTTGGCTTACTATCTTCTTTTATGTATTCCTTTACAAAATCAATGTTGGTAGAGCCAAGACCCGTATCAACAATATAATTGTACCTATTTCCCATAATAAGTTGAATGGTAATATCCCAACCCCATGGAGTACTATTTCGGAATAAATAACTTCTATTTTTTATTTTTTCGATTTTCATTGTCTGCCTGTTCCTCCTAAATTATTCCCCAATTAACTGATTTTCTTTAATTGTTTACCTTCCTGTTCCATTCGTAAAAACGCCTTAATATTCTTCATTTCGGGATAACTGTAAAAATTCCTCTATTATTAGACGGATATTAATGCATTTTAATAGTTTTATTTTTTATAATTGCTACTACGACCTATCAAAAATTACATTTTACACTTTTATCCATATTGTTTAAAAATACCGAATTTGACTAGTTTGATTCCAATTATTGAAGTTTCTGATGGTACTAGAGACAATTGTTTACCTAAAAACCAGACCCAAAATAGTGCTTAAGGGTATCTCATTCCATGTAAATCAAGGGGAAGTATTCGGATTACTTAGCACAAATGGTAGAACTTTTCTAATGTCTTAAAATAAAAAAAGCTAGATAAAACAATTTTGTTTCATCTAGCTTACATTTTGTTAGTTGTTATCTTTTTTCTTGTGTTTATCTTTGTCCCATTTATGGTGCATTGGTGGAAGATAGCCATGCTCCTTCACCTTTGTATAGTGTTCTTCTAGCCATGCAAGCTTTTTCTCAGCTTCACCCTTAGAGAGCACACCATATTCCACATACTTGTCTAGAATGGCCTTTCGTGCTTCCAGTAGATCTTTATAAAGAGCGTCCAGCTCCTGCTTTTGTTCATCAGTGAGCTCTATTTTAGCTCTTTCACCATCCTTGCTATCCATTTCGGCACTTGTCAATGTACCACCAAATATTGTCAATCCTAATAAGGCAACTAATCCAAACGTTATGAATCTTCTCATTGATACATTCTCTCCTTTCTTTTCCATATGTAAAAAATCGTTAATAGTATCCATAGTTTTTTCCCGATTATACCTAGATGCTATTAATTTCCAATGAATAATTTGAAACCTTATTAAGGTTTAACTCGTAGATAAGGTGAATACACTTTAGAGATAGATATGAAAAAGGAGGTTACGAGCATGCTAAAAAAAATACTGAAGGCAGTATTGAATGAAGCTTTAAAACGTCCAGGAAAATATCACTACTCAAGCAGTGATTATAAATACAAACATAAAAAACATTCTCATTTAGGCCATCACTATTACAAAAAAAGCTATAAGAAAAAGTTCTTCTCAAGCTCATGAACATTATGACAAAACTACGTGATAACGTACGTAGACCTGGGAGTACACTGTTGAATTATCAAATAAATTCAACAGTGGGTCTAGGAAGCTATGGAGTTCTCTACCTTGCTACCTCCTTCCAAACCGGAAAAGAGGTTGTTATTAAACAGCTCCGAAAACGAAAGCATACGAACGAAGGGATGGAATCGTTTGAAAGAGAGGCATTGTTACTTCAGCAGCTTTCACACCCTGCTATTCCAAAATACGTAGATTATCTAGTATTTCAGAATAAGCCATACCTCGTAATGAGTAAGATGAAAGGAGTAAGTCTAGACCAACTCATCTTTCAACAAAAGCGAGTATTTTCAAAACGAGAAAGCTTCCAATTTTGTGAGGACTTGTTAAAGGTCGTACAATATTTGCATCATTTTGGAATCGTTCATCGTGACCTACGCCCTCCTAATATTCTTTTAGACAATAACGATATAGCGGTAATTGATTTTGGTCTTGCCCAATTTATGAAAAGGGAAAATAAGGAGTCGCCCGATTCCTTAATGAGAGAGTGTCATCCGAGAAGTGATTTTTATGCGATTGGTCATACACTACTATTTGTGTTGTATTCAGGATATACTCCTAGTGCAAGAAAAAAGAAAAGCTGGGAGGAAGAATTAGAAGATTTAACAACTGAGGAAATACGATTCATTCGGAAATTACTTCAAATCGAAGCCCCTTTTGAAAATGTTAGTCAGGTATTATCTAGTTTACGTTCCATTTTACAAAAGCTCTAATTTTATATTTTGAATATGTGCCTGACCGGGTATCGTGTTACTCGGACGGGCATTTTCATTCAATTCAGTGCTTTCGGTTTAATATTTAATCTATTTTAATGGAAAAAGTAGCTTACTTACTGGAAATTTTGGTTTCTAAGGTTATTTGTGTGGTCAAAATTCCCCTACACCTTGACTATTTGAGCGGCTTTCAAAATTAATTGAGCTACTTTTTAAATAATTTGTCCACTTTCTTGAATAATTAAGCGGATTTTCAAATAATTAGTCCGATTTTATAATAATTAAGCCACTATATAATATCCCCCCACCAATTACCAATTCAGCCTAAGTGAGAAAAAGGCAGCCTAAGCTACCTTTTACGATGCTTCCTGTTCCTCTTTGATTGATTGTGCTTTCGTTTTCTTCATCTTGATTCCAATGAAAATGACAGCAGCCACAACTAAAAATTCAAATCCATATTTGATCCATTCATTTTCAAAATACTCATGTATGAATGGTTCCTCTACAATCATTTTAGTTGCAGTCCACGCGAGGATAGCTGCCCCAATTGTAACGATGATTGGAAAACGGTCAATTAACTTAATAAAAAGCGTACTTCCCCAAACCATGATTGGGACGGAAACAATTAACCCTAGGACAACTAGTAAAAAGCTACCATGAGCAGCACCAGCAACAGCCAGAACGTTATCTAATCCCATTAATGCATCGGCTATTATTATGGTCCTGACGGCAGCGCTAAAGCTTCCTTCTGCTTTAATGTCATGCTCGTCATCATCAACTAAAAGCTTATATGCAATCCAAACAAGAAGGATACCGCCAATTAGATGTAAACCTGGGAGATCGAGAAGCCACACTACTGCTAAGGTTGCTATTATCCTTAGTATAATGGCCCCTGCAGTTCCCCAGATAATTGCCTTTTTTTGCTGTTCCTTTGGTAAATTTCTTGCGGCCAACCCGATGACTATCGCATTATCGCCCGCTAAGACGAGATCAATTACTATGATCGCTAATAGGGCTGAGAAAAACTCTCCCGAAAACAATTCCATAGCCAATTCACCTCGGTATTAGCTTACCCAACTAGACAGGACATTCCTTATTGGAAAGTTCATTAAATATTGGTATCAGAGCTAGAGTAATTTTATAGAACCCCATAGAATCAACGCGTAGCTTTTTCGCAAGATAATTGCAAAGGCTATTTCAGGGTGAAAACCCGCTAGGCTCTGGAGCTAAACCTCGAAAACTATGTTCAAAGTTAATACGTCTTACCTCACTAAAAAGGGCTATTTCTACTACCGTCTTAAGGTTTTCCGTAAAATCTTATATAGTTGAACACATGCATATAAGAAGATAAATCCAAAGGCAAAGCCCCCAAATACATCCGATGGGAAATGTGCATGTAACACAATTCGGCTAAACCCAATTAAGAAAATGAGAATTCCAAAAATAAATCCTATGTATATTTTTGCCTTTTTATTAGCTAGCTTTGTTAATGCATAATAGGCAATGAATCCATAAAATGTGAGCCCTACCATAGCGTGTCCACTTGGAAAGCTGAACCCTTCTGCGTAAATGCTCGGATCAAATGAAGGCCGTTCCCTTCCTGTTATCTCCTTGAGCCATTTGTTTAACTGATCTCCTCCAAGTACACAAATCGCCACTACAATCATAGCAGGATAATCTCGATACTTCCACCAGATAACCAATAATGAAAGAACAAACAAACTTCCAATGCCCACAACAGAACCAAGCTCAGTAAAAAAAGTAAAAATACCTATAATAAGTGCGTTTTCTGTAGCATGAAAGGTAGTTGAAATCGTGTCGTCCCCTATTACTTGCCCATTTTTAAGTTGAAGTAAAATCGACAAGATGATACCTACAGAAAATAGTAACCCTACAAATGAAATAAGGTTTACATTAGTACTTTGGTCTGCCTTTTTCTTATCTATTTCCATTATGTCACCCCTTTACCAACATAGTAACAGAATTTTCCTAAAAATATATAGATTGTTTTAATCCTGAGGAAGTACTTTCTCTCACATTCCATGCTATAATTTTCGTATAACGAAAGAAAGTTTAAGTTGAGAGGAGAAATTAAATATGTTACATAATTTATTTGAGGCATTGGAAGTAAAGTATGCAGAGATGGTTGAGATTCGTCGTTATTTACACCAACATCCAGAGGTTTCATTTAAAGAATATAAAACAGCTGAATATATAGCAAATTTTTATAAGAATCTTGGAATCGAAGTACGTACCAATGTTGGTGGGAATGGTGTCGTAGCAAGGATACAAGGTGCAAAACCGGGACAGACTGTTGCATTACGTGCAGATTTTGATGCTCTACCAATACAAGATGAAAAAGACGTTCCATATAAATCAACAGTACCAGGTGTAATGCATGCTTGTGGTCATGACGGTCATACAGCTACCCTGCTAGTGTTAGCAAAAACGCTTCATGAAATGAGAGATGAATTAGAGGGGGCAGTTGTCCTTATTCATCAGCATGCTGAAGAATATGCACCAGGTGGCGCAATCGCGATGATTGAGGATGGTTGCCTTGAAGGAGTAGATGTTATTTTCGGAACTCATCTTTGGGCTACTGAACCTGTAGGTGCAATCCAATATCGAGTTGGCCCTATTATGGCAGCGGCTGATCGCTTTGAGGTTACAATTCAGGGCTCTGGTGGGCATGGGGCTCACCCACATACCACTAAAGACGCAATTGTAATTGGATCACAGCTAGTAACAAACCTCCAACAAATTGTAAGTAGAAGAGTGGATCCAATTGAATCAGCGGTAGTGTCTGTCGGTTCATTTGTTGCCGATAATCCCTTCAATGTTATTGCTGATACTGCAAAGCTTATTGGTACAGCAAGAACCTTTAGTGAAGTGGTTCGTGACCAAATTGAAGCTGAAATTGAGCGTGTAGTAAAAGGAACTTGTATTGCAACTGATTCTAGTTATTCTTATACATTCCACCGTGGATACCCAGCAGTTGTTAATCACAAGAATGAAACAGATTTTCTTGTGGAAGTAGCAAAGCAAGTACCTGGTGTGACAGATGTTCAGGAAAGTGCACCACAAATGGGAGGAGAAGATTTCGCATATTATCTCCAGCATGTAAAGGGAACATTCTTCTTTACTGGTGCAATGCCTTCTAATGCAGAAGCTGCTTATCCACATCATCATCCAAAATTTGATATTGATGAAAAAGGAATGCTTGTTGCAGCCAAAACACTTGGTGCAGCTACACTACAATATTTATCTGCCGCTACAAAATCCGAAGAAGCAGCCGTGTAAGAAAAGTACAAGCGCCTTGGAAGAGGCACGTCAACTAAAATCCGCCACGTCCTGTGGCGAACGTTGATGTCAGCATATCCATGTCCAAGTCCGACAAGCAAATGTTCTGTTGAAAAAATTGCTCATTGACATTTCTTGCAGCAGGTTATCTTACCTCGATGAGGTAGGCCGCTTGTGCTAGACGGTGAAAACAAAGAAAAGCCAAGTAACCATTTGAGTTACTTGGCTTTCTTAATAACTCGTAATCGATAACAATTTACTGCCGTATCACCTAGATGCTCCAGAAGATTATAATTTGCATACGCACCAACGATTGCTCCTACCCCAGGTAGTAACTGTAGCATTTTGACAAAATCAATATAATCCCTGTACTCCTGCTGAAATACCCGCCAGTCTAGTTCGACTAACTCATGTTTTCGCTCATCCCAGTTTTCGATGATATCCAAGGTTTTTGTTTTATGCTGATCACTTGAGAAAGCTAGCTGGAAAACCTGTAATAGAAAAAGGCGTTCTTCATAGTTTTTTGTATCAAATCCGTGAATACTAGCTACTTCAAAAAGGAACTTCATTTTTATGCTTAACAATAAGGGAAAGTCAGCTAAAGCTAGCAGGAATCCTCCCGCTCCAGTTCCCGCACCTTCTGCAGCAGCAGTTCTTTTGTACACATTTAATTTATCAGCTATTACACGTTCTTTTTCCATAAGTGTCATGGTTTCTGGGTATGTTGACTTCGTTGTATACTCAGACCCCACTAAAGTAGCTTGAACCATTTTTTTGATGCTCTCTGTTATCACCTGGTGTGCCTTTTCAGGTATCATCTCGTTAATTTTCACTTGAGCTTTCTTTGAAAAACGATGAAGCATGTTGGATTTTTTCAAGAGCTTTTTTCGCCATTGGTAGATTTCCTCTTCAACCGTTAACAAATAGGAATCATTCATTCGTTTCTACCCTTCTTTTTTGATTTAGTTATCAACAATACGTAAATGTATGTAGAAAGGTTTCATTTTAGTAAGAAGGAATTTATCCAATAGTGCGTGACATTTTTTTTATCTTAGATTTTGTATAAGCAAAAACAAATAGGTACACAAAGACCAGTCCAGCTAGCAACAGGATGATTGAATCAGTGATCGTTATCGTCGATAGTAAAATTACCGTGAATATCAAGCACTGTATCAATAACAAATGAAATAAAAGCTGTAAATAGGATGCTAATTTTACCTTAGTACTTACCGGATATAACTGGACCCATATTTTCATACTATGATGACGCCATAATGTTAGTAATTGATACCCTGTTAAATAGAGGAATAAAAGCATGACAAATGCCTTTCCATAATAAAAAGGAACAAAATACAAAACAGCGCCCCCTATGATTGATAATCGAATATACATACCTAAATAATCACTTGTTCTTAGGAATGTTCTGGTATATAAATACCGAAATGAATTCTTTTTCGAGTATCCAATAAAACCTGTTACCCAATTCAGCCATGCTCTCTTCTTCACACGTTCCTTTAGCTTTGGAACATCCGTAAATAGGTTAGCCAATCGATAAAAGGTCAACATCCTTTTAGCCTCTAGATCAATTAGCATATTCCATTTTAACCCCTTTTTGTCAATCGCCTTATGGAAATAAAAAAGCAGTATTAGCATAATTAGAAGAACACTACCTACAAACAGAATGGATGCTGCTGAAAATAATAAGTACATTAATGCAATATTAATGAGTAACCTTACAGCCACGTCAAAAACATGTGCGGATGGTTCTGTAAAATATTGAATGAACCAAGTCATAAGTAGATTCCATGCTTTACTTAAAAATACTATAACAAATATTGAAATTAGCGAAGACAATGGTCTGTTGGTTGCAGCTAGATATAAAGGGGCTGCAACCGCAAAGACGATTAATATCAGATAACTCTGTGAGACCAAACTATACCAAAAGGATTTTTGGAAGTAAGGAGTAAGCTCTTTTTCAATCGGTAATAAGAATACCAGATCAGGTTCTTTTACGAAGGTTTGAATACGACTATTTGTAACAAGTAACCCCAATACTAGCCCAAGTATGAGTGCGTACGGAAAATTCTCAGGGATATCCTCAAGCCATAAGTTATAGTAATATGCACCCCCACCTCCAAGAAAAAGTAGCGCTATTAATAAGTGATCATTTAACATGAGACGTAAGTAACGACTTATTTCTTTAAAATGTTGGACCGAGCGCTTCTGCCAGAGATTTTTAGTATCAATCATTGTCTTCTTCCTTTGTTAAACGTATATAAATATCATCTAATGTTGCGTTTTCCATTCCGAACTGTTTACGCAAATCCTGTAGGGTACCAGAAGCTCGAACTTGTCCATTATGTAAAATAATAAAGGAATCACAATATCTCTCCGCCGTTGCTAAGATATGGGTAGACATCAATATCCCCGCACCTTGTTCCTTCATTTTATTCATTAATTCAAGCAGTGATTGTATTCCAAGTGGATCTAGACCTACAAAAGGCTCATCAATGATATATAAAGAAGGCTCTACTAGGAATGCACACATTATCATGACTTTTTGTTTCATCCCTTTTGAAAAATGGGCTGGAAAAAAAGTAAGCTTCCTTTCCATCCTAAATTCCTTTAGTAAGGGTTTAAGTCTCTCCTCAAAAACATTTTTTTCTATACCATAGGCCATTGCTGTTAATTCTAAATGCTCATATAGGGTTAATTCATCATATAAAATTGGAGTTTCAGGAATAAAGCTAAACATGGAACGATAGGTCTCCATATCATCCTGTATCGATTTGCCATTTATTAAAACGGTACCTTTTTTAGGCTCCATTAATCCAATAATGTGTTTAATAGTTGTACTTTTGCCTGCTCCATTTAATCCAATTAATCCGACGATTTCATTATTATTCACTTGAAAAGAAACATCCTTTAAAACAGGGTTTTGTGTATATCCACCGGTGACATTTTTTATTTCTAATAGTGACATATGAAGCTCCCTTCTGACCAATCGTTTCTTTTAATAATATCAAAAATTGCCAATTTAACCTAGCCAAAACCCTTTCAAATTTATTGTATATATTTGTCTGAAACAGCCATAATAATCCTTGAAGAGGGCAAGTAAAAAAGCCTGATGATCACAATCATCTACCTGAAATGAGGTGCTTGTCAAAGACAATTCCTTGTTTTAGACGTACGCTTTTAAAAGTGTTATAAGGGGATGGTTACTTTGGGCGATGTGAGAGAAAAGAATAGTTCGAAACAATACCAAAACACAAAATAAAATTATTTTGTAAATGAGGTGTTTGTTAAAGGACATCTAGTTGAATTATAAGTTGTGAAACTTATACCTTTTACAAGGGGATGGTCCGATTGAACTATGGAATTGACTCACTCCATTAGATAAAACCTATCATTCCTAAAAAAATGAGGTGTTTATCAAAGATTATCCAAACCTATAACAAAAGCCCTTCTTCAGAGCAGGATGCATCCTTTGCGATTGCATCCTGTTTCTTTTTGTTAGTTCTTGCATATGAAAATTTTAACATTGGAATGCCATATGATAAAATACAACTAAATACAGTTTGGGAAAGGATGGACAAAAATGAGTGATTGTATTTTTTGTAAAATTATTAATGGAGAGATTCCCAGTGCAAAGGTATTCGAAAATGAAAATGTATATGCCTTTCTTGATATTAGTCAAGTCTCAAAAGGACATACATTGGTCATTCCAAAGGTACATAAAGAGAATGTATTCGAACTAACTCCTGAAATCGCACAACAAGTATTTGAAGTAGTACCTTCTATAGCAAATGCAATTAAAAAAGAGTTTAATCCAATCGGTCTAAATTTAATACAAAATAATGGTGAACATGCCGGCCAATCTGTATTCCATTTCCACATGCATATCATACCTCGCTACGGCAAAGGTGACGGATTCGGCGTTGTTTGGAAATCCCACGAAAACCAATACTCAGGCCAAGACCTGCAAAACATAGCCTCTACCATCTCAAAATCAATCGAGATGGGTCAATAGGTGGGACAACGGGGACAGGTTCCTTGTCCCACAGTCCCGCTTTTAGTAGTCGGTACGGTCGCACAAGTACTCATTCATTCTTAGTTCCCCAAGATTCCCCTTCTCCGCTCTTTTATTCGGCAATTTCTATAAACAAATTCCTCTTAGTTTTTTGACAACAACAATACAGCCTACTAGTATTATGCCTAAGGTCCTTCCTTATTTTCTTTTTATTTTTAATCTTCTCTATTATTCTTAGAAAAACATGATATGATATTATATAATATTTTAATCAAGTAAAGCGATAAACGAAACTTGCCGATTGGCGTGTCCTTTTAGGATAAAGACAGAGGTCTAGTTGAATTTATACGTTTAGGATGGTAAATTTATACTTTCCTATAAGATAAATAAGGAGGAGTTAACTTGAAACGGGCTCACAACTTTAATGCCGGTCCTTCTGCATTGCCAATTGAGGTGCTTAATCGTGCTCAAAAGGAACTTTTGAATTATAAAGGAACAGGCATGTCGATTATGGAACTTAGCCATAGGAGCAAAGAATATGATGAGGTTCATGAAAAGGCAATCACCTATTTAAGAACTCTCTTACGTGTACCAGATAACTACCATGTTTTATTTTTACAAGGTGGTGCTAGTCTTCAATTCTCCATGATTCCACTTAACTTCTTATCATCAACGTCATCTGCAGAGTATGTTCTAACCGGTGTTTGGTCTGAAAAGGCTTTGGAGGAAGCTGAAAAAGTAGGCAAAGCTTCCGTTGTTACTTCGAGTAAACACACAAATTACAATTATATCCCAGATTTTTCGGAGAATCAGGTCTCCAAAGATTCTGCTTACGTCCATCTAACATCTAATAACACCATATTTGGAACACAATGGAGTACATATCCCGAAATTACGAAAGCACCACTTATTGCGGACATGTCGAGTGACATTTTAAGTAGGGAAATCAATATTGACCAGTTTTCATTACTATATGCTGGTGCTCAAAAGAATTTAGGTCCATCTGGGGTAACGGTTGTTATTTTAAAGGATGAACTCTTACAAAAAGCAAATCCAAATTTGCCTACTATGTTGGATTATAATACCTATGTAAACTCTAACTCTTTATATAATACGCCACCTACTTTTTCGATATATATGCTTTCTCTTGTTCTAGAATGGGTTTTAGAGCAAGGTGGTGTACCAGCAATTGAAGCAACCAATAATAAAAAAGCAGCTCTTCTGTACGATTGTATTGATAGCTCTGACGGTTTTTACAATGCCCATGCTAAACCTGGAAGCAGATCTACTATGAATGTTGTATTTACATTACCTAGCGATGAGCTTACGAAACAGTTTTTAGAGAAATCAAATGAGCTTGGTTTTGTTGGTTTAAATGGACATCGTTCTGTTGGAGGATGCCGTGCTTCTATATACAATGCTGTACCTTATGAATCATGCGAGGAGCTTGTAGATTTCATGAAAAGTTTTAAAAGTGAAAATTAGAACTATTAAAGAGTTTAGTAGTCTGATATACTTATAAATAAGATTTTCGCAATAGGCAATGAGTGCACTATTGGAGAATCAAAATAATAGCTTAGAGAAGCTGAGGAGAGATGAGAAATGAATACAAAGGTCTTAGTATTTTTATCATTATTGGTTGGGATGGGTGCCGTTCTTCACGCAGCAATGCCAGGATTATATCTTGGTATGAAGCCAGACTTGTTATTAATTATGATGTTTCTTGGGATCATGTTATTTCCTGAAAAGAAATACGTATTGCTTGTTGCAATTGTAGGAGGTGTCATTTCTGCAATGACAACAACATTCCCTCTAGGACAAATGCCAAACATCATTGACAAACTTGTCACTGCATTTGTGTTTTATGGCATGTTTACTGCTTTAAGGAAACATCGTACATCCCTTGTGATGATTAGTGCTATTACTGCAATTGGTATTTTAATTTCTGGTTGTGTCTTTTTATACTCTGCACTACTTCTTTCTGGATTACCAGGAACCTTCCTTTCCTTATTTATCGGGGTGGTTATCCCGGCAACGGTCATGGGAACAATTGCAATGGTAATCATTTATCCGATTGCACAGCAGATTATAAAACGCACAAAATTTACAGTGAGTGCCTAATACACTACTCCAGTCTATATGGACTGGGGTTTTTTATTATCTTACATACATTAATCGTAAAAATTCTGTTTTTTATGTGATATGTTTCCTCATATTTTCATATAGTAATAGTAAGAAGTTGGACAAGGAGTGATTCGATGTTATCAATTCCATGGTTTGTGTATGTAGCTCTTTTTGGTGTACTATTCAGTGCCTATATGGTGATTCGCACAACAAGAGAGGATCGTCAGGTTGAAAAATCCTTTATTGAACAAGAAGGAAATATATATATCGAACGGATGAAAAATGAACGAGAAAAGCGTACAAACCAAATTAATAAGCCTGAGCCAATGTAATAACGGAGGAATTAAAGTAATAAAAGGACCGTTTTTTGGAAACGGCCCTTTTTTGCTATTTATCCCTGTGCAGCTTCATTTTGGAATAAGTCTTCAAAATCTTTATCTTTTACTTTTACATCTGCATTTTCAATTGCCTTGTCTAAAGCTTTTTGAATTGCATCTTGGTTAGTTTGTAGTAAAGCTGAACGAATTTCGTTCTTTTCTTCTTCTTTCATTTCATCAAAGTTATCTGTTGTACCAGTAGCTTTGATAATATGGTAACCGAAATCAGATTTTACAATTTCACTAACCTCGTCTTTTTTAAGAGCGAAAGCTGCTTCTTCAAATGCAGGAACCATTTGTCCTTTAGTAAACCAACCTAGGTCTCCACCATTTGCTGCAGAACCATCCTCTGAATATTCCTTAGCTAACTCCGAAAAATCTCCGCCAGCTGCAAGCTTTTCTTGAACTTCTTTAATTTTTGCCTCAGCAGCCTTTTTCTCTTCGTCTGTAGATTCTTCAGTTACTTTTACTAATATATGGCTTGCCTTAATTACTTCGCCTTCTTTAACCTCAATTTCTTCCATTGCTGCCTTTTCCTTTAATAGGTCAGAACGAAGAATTTCACGTACAAACTCTTCACCGTTTTGTTGCACAATTGCATCGAATTGAGCGCCTAGTTGTGCTTGCATTTCTTCATACTTTTTATCTACTTCTTTGTCACTTACTTCAAATTTCTCAGATAAAACTTTTGTATAAACCAGGTCACGAAGAATAGCTGCACCAGCTTGGTCCTTCATTGCAGAATATAATTCCTCTTTTGTAATGCTTCCAGCACTTGTTTCAACAAGAACCTCCGAGTCATCTGCTGAATTATTACATGCGCTTAAAGCAAAAATGCTTACAGCTGCCGTTAGTGCTATCATTGTTTTCTTCATAATACACACTCCTACATATACGTTTTTAGCTATATTGGTACAAGGCTACAAAAAATACTATAACATACTTTTAAAGAAGAAAGAAAACATTTCGTGAGAAAGTTTCAATTATCTAGGACATTCGCACAGTCAATGGGATATTCCCAGAATAAGATATAGTGAACATGAAATAAGGTGTAACACCATAAAATGGTTACCCAATATTACCACTATTTTCATGAGAAAGATTATTAAAACGCGGGATAAACGCCTATTCGAAAACAAACGTACTTGCATAGGATACTGTATTAACTTAGGGAGGTGTTAGTAATGAGTCACGGATACGCTGGTGGATTTGCGTTAATCGTAGTTTTATTCATTCTTTTAATTATCGTGGGCGCAGCTTGGTTCTAAGATTACGATAATTGTGGATCTTTTAGATAGCAGTAACTACTCTCTTGCACACGGTGTTTTGAGTTTGGCTACAAACAATAAACATCACTACCATAGTACTTGTACACATTTAAGAAAGATCGAAAAAGGATGACCGAATTGGTCATCCTTTTTAACTGTATTGCTAACTAAGGGTATTGAATTGAACCTTATGTAAACAATACTTCAACGTATGAAGAAACAAGCAAAATTGTAATTAGAATATTAATGGTTCTAAACACCTTTGGCTGGCGGTCATCAGGAATTTCTTTTTGTTCACACAGTCTGTACGTCATTTGGTTAATATAAAACAAAATAAAAACGGCAAATGGAATATAAAATAAGATCATCCCTACTCCCCCCAACATGGTAGTAATTAATTATCAATTAATATGTCGTATCCATCTTCTATTTCTTCAACTAAACATGATTTTGGTGCTTTTACAAACTGACTTAAATATATAAAATCAGGTACACATAACCCGAAATTAATGGCTGCTGCAATCGTAAAATAATGTATGTAGCCAGGAAACACTACACACATACCTAATGTTAGACAAGTTATGAATAAAAATGGTGTTATTAAAACCAAGATAGCAAATGGTCTAGAAAGTGAACGTTTCGATCGAGTCGAAACAAATGGTACAATCCCATACTTCCATTTCACATTAATCATTATTCGTTTTCCTGACATCCAAAACGGAAGGACATGTAATAGCTCATGAACAGGATATATAAAAAATAATGCGAATAAGAAATACAACGACCCGTCTTCTTTTAGTTCAATTGAAGAATACATAAGGTTTAATGGTAGATAAAATAAAATAAATGCTATAAACATTGATATGAAGGATATCAATGTAATTCGATGGAATCCATAATCCTTTGACAGATTAATGGTTTTCCAGCAAGTCATAAAAGATCACCTTCCGCAGTTATCAAAAGTAGTTACGTTAAGTTAAGTCAAATACGCCTTGGTGTAATTCCGTCCAGATTTTATCGATCTTGCTCGATAAGCTTCCTTTTTAAAATCTGAGGCATCCCCCAGAGGCTTACCTTTATTTAGTCAGGGTTTGCCCCACTCTAATTGATTCATTCATCAATTAATAGAAATTTAGAAATTTTGCTGAACAAAGATAATCTCTAAACTTACTAAACTACTTTACTTCGTTTCTGGAAAAAATGCAATAGGTATCCAAAAGAACGAGCAATCTCTTGTAATTTCGACTTTTTTCTACAATATTGGGTATTCTAAAACGTAAAGGAATAAAAAAGCGCAAGCTCCTTGCTGCCCCCCGACAAGTAAATGTTCTGTGGCAAAAATGTCGCTCTTTAACTTTTCTTCCAACAGGTTATTTGACCTCGAGGGGGGAAGCGCTGGATTTTTATACTCTCTATACTTTTAAAAAATGAGACCGATTTTGGTAACAGGAGGGGTGATCCACTATGGAGACACTTGAAGAGCGAATAGAACGGATTGAATTTTATCAATCATTACTTATCAAGTTATTAGATGACAAACTAGCTCCATTTTATAAAATGATGATGGAAGCAAAATTATCAAAAAAAGAAATTCAAGACCTCCTCCAACTTTGTGAAGAGTTGAGCAATGAGTACAAAAAACAAAAAGCGGAGGGATTTGTTGTATTCACACCGCTTTTAACTCAATTCGTAGGTATGCTTGACCCCAAGCTTGAGCCGAGTAAGACAATTGAAGTATTAGCTACGCATGGAAACTATACACCACTGATGCAGGAATTTAAAAGTATGATTGCTAATATTCAGTAATTTATACTTACATTAATTCTTTACGATTCGATTTTCTCTTCTACTCTTTTATAAAGCTTTCCATCTACTTCAATAAAATCATCTTTTATATTTCCAAAGATTTTTTCGAAAATTTCCATGAAATCCTCTCCATAGATATTTCGTACAATGCTCATAACTTCTACGACTTCAGGGAACTTACCATATAGCTTTCGTAACGGAAGTGCGCCATCTAAGACACCATTCTTACTAGGATCATATGCTTCAATTATCTTTAAGAAGATTTCTTCTCCTTTTTCAGTCAATTCAATATACGTATTCCTTTTATCATTTTCTTTTTTCGAGAATTGGAGAAGCCCTCGTTCTTCCAGCTTCTTTGAAAAATTAAATGCTGTAGAAACATGCATGACTCCAAATTTAGCAATTTCAGAAATTGATGCACCTTTTAAGTGATAGGCAATCCAAAGGATATGATGCTCATTTATGTTTAGATCATACGGTTTAATCCATTGCTGCCAATCCTTTTCAATTGATTTCCACAATGCCTTACTTAATTGTGCGATTCTCTGGCTAAAAAGAATTGCTTCTTTAATAGAGTCCATTTTTTCTTCATGTTTCATAGTTTCACCCACTTTACGATTTCTCTTACTACTATTATGCCAATAAAATAAAAATTAATAAAGATGTAAATTTACGAAATTTTTAAATAAAGTAAAAAAACTTGGATATTATCTGTGTGAAACAGACTTTTCAAGACTTTGTAAAGCGGTTTCAATCTCTAAAAGCTCTTTTTGAATATTTTTCTGATTGACCTTTATCTCCTTTTTCCAACTTTGTATAGAAGTTTTAACATCTCCAGAAATATCTGATAAGGTATGGATTGTTTTTTTAGTTGTATCAACAATTTGATCCTTTAAGGATCCTCCATCGGAGAGTACTGGGGTCAAAGATACTCCGTGATCATTTTTTAATACTTTTCTAATGCTCTTACCAGTTGTAGGGGTACTAAGTAGCACTGTAATTCCAGCAATGACACTCCCTATTAATACTCCATATAATAACGACTTTGTAGTAGCCATAATAATCACTCCATATCAAAACTTTTATTACAGAATTCTACAAAAAGTGTAGAATTCCTCTTTAAACGCTTAGTTTTTTTTACATAATTTAGTCTAAGGTCCTTTCCTTAAAAGTGGCTGATTGAATATACCATCTATCGATCATGCTATTTCTTAGCAAAACAAAATTCATTTGCTTTTTGTCTTTACCTTCCCCTGCTTTAAAAATCTCCACCTCTACTGGAATTTCAATACTTAGTTGTCCTTCCAGATCACTAACAGGTAAATAAGACATATTCCTTATCGTAAACAAACTTATATTTTGCAACACTTTATAAAGCTTTTTATGTTGAGCTTTTTCAAGCAATGTTGAATTGATAATCCTCTTGTCACCTTGATTTACACCTACAGCGAAAATATCGATTAAGTCATATGGGTTGGCTTGACTTACATACTCATCAAGTTTTCCGCCTGCCTTTAAGACCATAAGTTTGTGAGCGAGATCAGGCTCCTTTGAACCGTGAGTTGTACTTCCATAAAAATGAACACAAAAATGTCCAGGAAAACCGTTTTTTAATGCACCTGCCCCATGCGGCATGCCATGCATAGAAGCAGCAATCATTTGATCACCATATTTAACGATAATGGCTCGTCTTTTCCAACTCCATTTTCCACTGTATATTTTTTTCATAATCTTAGTATCATCATAAGTTAGAGGTTGTACGTCCGCATGCTTACTTCCTGCACGTCTTTGTACTCTAAATTGAAGTCCTGTTTCGACGTCAATGATTGTAAAAAAAGACTTTCTAGGCAATAGTTTATTCACAATTTCCCATGGAACAAGCTCTATTTTATAACTAAGCGGAGTATCCTTGTCCTCGTATTTTTGATTGGCATGTGCAGTTGATGTAAAAAATAATAACGAACATGCAAAACATAATAAAAACCGTTTCACCATAGCCTTTACCTCTTTTTAACAATAGCTTTCCATGAATATAAGAATCCTATTTATTCTTTCACAAAAATTTCATCTATTATCAGGTAGCCAGATTCCAACAAATTAAAAAACCCGACTTTTTTTTAAAAGATCGAGTTTAATTTCTAATTCTTATTTATGAAAGCTAGGCTTATAGAAGCTTCGATTATCTAATGCAAATACACGGTCTGAAAACTCACCTGGTTTTACACGCTCGAGTGCACGGTCAAGCATATTCATTTTCGCATCAAGGTTATCGATATAATGAAGAATCTCCGCTTCCTTAATCATTGGTGGCTTCGGACTTCCCCACTCTGCTTTTCCATGATGGCTGATTATCTATATATATAAAGTGAGAAAAATATTAAATATATAGTAGTTTCAATACTTCTCTTGCATTTTTCTCATATATAGTGAGAAAAAGTAAAGATTTATAGAGCCTACCTCTATTCAGGTGTAAGCAATTCTCTACCTTTGGCAATTTTCATTCCGCAACATCCTGTTTCTGTAAATTTTTAATTTATTTGTTCAATTATATATCAGTAGAGTCGCAACATAGGAGCGCGAGCAACTTCAAAAAATGTTAGAGGATCTACAGGAAGGTGACATTATTTTTGTTACTGACTCAACCCGAATCAATCGGAGTACACAGTACTTATTTGAATTGATTGATTTAATTCGAAGGAAAAAGGATAGCTTAAAATCACTCAAGGATACATGGCTAGAATCTTAATAAGCAAAAACTGTGGCATCTCTTTCAAGCGGTCACACCAATCATAAGTTTCCTCCCGTACAATCTTTACTTTAAAACAAAAGGTCCTTTTTCTATGGAAGAATGTATTTATAACTATCTAAAGTCAGAGTCTAAAAATTAGTGGGATAACTTAGATGAATATTACAGTGGAAAAATGGTATCAGTTGGAGGCTGAAGCGATAACTTTACTTCACTAACGGATGCGTTCATTTTCAGATGGAGATGGAGCAAAAAAAGTACAAGTACTATATTAAGATAACGAGACCTTATCTACAACAAGGATTGAATCCCTAATCGTTTTAAAAGACACGACTATTGAAGATAAGCAAGTAATATAAGCTTGTAACAATGATTCTTTGAAATCTTCGATACAAGCTTAATAATCGATAACAAATTATTTATTAATACATATCAATTCGTATGCTGCTTTACCATCTATAAACGCTTTCGCATGTATTAGCTTGGGGTTCATAATAACAATGTTGTTTATATTGACCTGCTAATGGTTGAGCGTACCAAGTAGGTGGGCATTTACCATATGGATTGAAATACCAAAGAGCATATTTAGAAGGATGCTCTCTCCAATAATCTAATGCTTTTCGTGCTAATCTTTTTTCGACATCTCTTGCACCTTGATAAAAAACATTCCCTTTTTGTACTGCTTCAAAAGAATAATTTCCTCCTTGTACTTGAAAAATCACGTCCCTTATTGACCTTAAATTTAAAAAATCTAAACAATCTGCTTTTAGTCGGTTTACAATGACATTACCAACCAAAAGCATCCCTAGTCGTCCTTCTCCTTCAGCTTCTGCTCTCATCATCCTTGCCATCAATGCAACATCACTTTCGGTATATTTTACTCGTGGCACTTTTATCACTCCCTATATCTAATTATATGAACGTTGTTCATCAGAAATACCTTGTTGAAGTTTACTAATGAGCGAGTTAAAATGAATTGTGAAAAAATCAGGAAAATAATACATAAGCTAATAATTTCATGAGAAATGAAGAGAATATGAATGATAAATGAAGGAGGAATGTAACTATGGCATTAACACCTTATGACCCATTTAGACAATTAGTAAATATAAGAAGAGATTTTGACCGTATCTTTTCTGACCTACCGTTTGATTTTAGTGGGGACAAAGAGCACTTTGGAAGTATTAAGGTAGATGTGCATGAAAGTGAAAATGAAGTTGTTGCAACTTGTGATATACCGGGACTTGAGAAAAAAGAAGACGTAAACATTGATATTGAAAATAATGTATTATCGATTAGCGGTTCTATAAACAAAACAAATGAAACAAAAGAAAAAAATATGTATAGAAAAGAACGTTACACAGGTAGTTTTCACCGAGCTATAACACTTCCGAGTCTTGTATCTACCGAGGGAGTATCAGCAACCTATAAAAATGGTGTATTAGAAGTAAAAATGTTAAAGACTACACCAAATAATAAAAAGAAAATTGATGTGGAATTTCATTAAAATGAGCAAATTATATGAAGTTATGAAAGAATTTGATAAGGATTATTTGCAGGAGATATCTAATATGCAACCAGAATTAGTGGATTTGCTTATATTAACTTGTCATTCTTCAAATAATAAGAAGAAAGCTATATTAGATGAACTTGCTCATAACATTAAGTCATCATATATTAAAAACAATATTAACTAATCTTCCGATTAGAACTATCTAAACAAGGGGGTGTCGAATTTGGCATCCCTATTGTTGTAACAAAGTTAAGAGGTAAAAAAAATGCCCTTACTGTATTTTCTTTATTTTTTGTGAGTTTTCACCTAAAGATACATAAGAAACTATGTATAGATTGTTGTAAGAACCAAATCTATTATACTAGAGTAATACAGGGTATTTATTTTGAATAAATTCAAACTTCGTTCAATTAATTACCTCGGTAGATAGTATTTAACATAAGGATAACTTATCCCCCCCATTCCTTGCTTATTATTGCATAGAGGTAATTTCTTTTTCTACTTCTTCTTGAATTACATTGTTGAAAATAAGTATGCAAATAAATGTACTTTAACTAAACTGTTTTAATTCAATAACTACATATAGAAAGCTCAAAAATACATTATTTTACTTATTAAAATGGATTATTGTCTCTTTGTTACTTATCTTTGCCTTATAAAATCAGAAAATGATTAACAGATGTCTTGTTATTAGAGGATGCAATTCACTATAAAATGTGAATGATAACTTCCAGTAATGTGTTTCAGTTATTATAGCAGAAATTGTGTCATTCTACTTGATGTTCACAATTGGCTAAAAGAATGAACCATGCGTTAAACTTCATTGAAAATAAAGAAATAGACTACAAAGAAACTGCAAAAGTAGCTAAATTTTCCGAGTTTCACTTTTCAAGAATGTTCTCTTCAATCTCAGGTGTATCGCTCTCAAAATATATTAGACGTAGACGGTTAACACTCGCAGCATTTGAAATTCAAAAAAGTGAAATTCGGATCATCGATGTGGCAGTTAAATATGGTTATGTTTCTTCTGATACTTTCTCACGTGCTTTTCAAAAAATGCATGGAGTAACCCCTTCCAATGCTCATAATAGAGGGGTACAGTTAAAAGCCTTTCCCAGAATATCCTTTCAAATTACTATTAAAGGAGATACCGAGATGGATTACAGAATTGAAAACCTTGATTTTGAATTAAGAATTGTAGGAAAAAGTAAGCCAGTAAAAACAAGCAGAGCATTTAAAACAATCCCTACGCTTTGGAACACCGCGAAAAAAGATGGATTTATGCAAGAACTAGTAGCTATGTCATGGAAAAATCCAAAATGCACGCTTGAAAGCCTTCTGGGGGTTTGCGGAAAAGAAGCCGCCATAACAGATGAAGAATTTTCCTATTTCATGGGCGTAAGATACGATGGGGAATCCCCTGAAAATATGGAGACGCTTATTATACCCGCAAGTACATGGGCAGTATTTCCGAACATAGTAGATGCATGGAAACGTTTATATACCGAGTGGGTTCCTAACTCCGAGTATGAACTTGCAAATTTACCTTGTATAGAATGTTATTACGGTCCGAAGCATAAACCAAGACACGAACTCTGGGTCCCTGTTATCCCGAAGTAAATTCATATTCAGTAATAGAATGTGTTTATGGGACTCTGCAGACGAAACGCAAATATTATACGCTATCAGAAATATAATTAAAAAGTCAATTCCATACTGAAGTGACCCCATAAAGTTAGACAGGTTATTTCGTTAGGCGGCTTGCAGGGCATGAACTCGGTATTGTACCGGGC
>JBLKRX010000046.1:0-36807 GCA_047608075.1 Ferdinandcohnia humi | reverse complement strand
AAGCCGGTGCAATTTTACTCTTCGTAAAATTCCACCGGTTTTTTCATCTCAGAGGTGGGTTTTGTCCCAGCCTCTTTATTAGGACTGTTTTCTTGTTTGATGCTCTAGAATGATGAGGTTTTGTGTTTGTTTTGTTTCTCCATTTACCTGATTCCAAGAATGCTTAGGGTTTGCCCATGGTTGTTGGAATGGATTTGAGTATAGGTTGTCATAAAATTTCTTTTTTCCCACAAAACACACCTCCAAGTAGTACTCGATTTTGTTTCTTTTATCAGATTAAAAATCGTGTCGTTCACTTGAAGCTTTCATTCGTTCCTGTGGATGTGTATTAATCGTTCCATCTGCTCTTCTTGAGGCATATTCAGCTTTTGCTCTTGGTTCACCTTCAAACTTATTATGGTTTTGATTTGGGAATCCATGTTTTTTGTTCCGCATGCGAATTACCTCCTAAGAAAGCATATCGTGTAAAAAGGATTGTACCTTTAGACACGTATCTATAGTATGGGGATATCCGAGACTTAACATGTAAGAAACGAGACGTGAATTAATGGTAAGTATAGAACAAGTTCCTTAATATAGAACGCCACTAAATACCACTACACCATGTGGTGATTTCTTGTTACGTGAAAAAGCACCCTAAAGAGTAGGGTGGCAGTGGTTAACTTGGTATCAATTCTAACTTCTTCCGCAGTTTTTCCTCACTGAAAATCCAACCAGTATACGAGTTGATTATTTTCAAATCTAAATCCAGTTGAACAACAGCAACAAAGGGGTAATGACCCTTACTCCGATAGCGGAGGTCAATAAAGCGTACCTCATAATAATCATCGTATTCATCAACTTCCCAACGGTAGACAGGAGAGAAGGATAGGAATGCGGATAGATTTTTATCCTTTATCGCTGCCTTAATTACTGGCGTATCTGGTATCGGGCGTTTTGCAAATTTTTCATGTATAATGATTTCATCATTTTTGGCACGTGCAACATAAAAGAATTCATCAGTAACCACCGCAATATGCCATTGATTAAAACGGTAGGTTGGTGAAATAATGACCTCAGTCACATTTTTAATCTTTGCTCGTATTGCTTTTTCTACGTTATTTCGCATTCGAAAACGAATGATATAATATAGAAGAAGAATAGCATAAATTGTGAAAAATGTAATACCAGGATGTGCCCCTACTTTCCAAATGATAATGCCTAAAAGATGTATGAGAAAAATAAAGGGATCAAAGGTATTTATAACGCCAAGTGCTACCCATTTATTTGAAAAGGGGCGAAGTGCTTGGGTTCCATACGCGTTGAAAATATCAACGAACACATGTAGGATTACACCAATAAAGGTCCATATCCATAAATGGAATAGGTTCGCATTCGGAAAAAAGAATAAAAGTGTACAAGTAATTAGGAGTGGCCACAACAAAACGGCAGGTAATGAATGAGTAATACCACGATGATTTCGAATATAGTGAGCATTATTTCGTAGTTTTAATATTGTATCAAGATCTGGTGCTTGAGAGCCGATCAATGTACCAAGGATTACGGCTTGAGCAGTTGCGGGGGTTGCTGTAACAACTGGGTCTATGGTTGCGATTCCGCCTAAGGCGAGACCCATAACTACATGTGTTCCTGTATCCAAAATTGTGGACCTCCTTTTTAACCATATTGCCTATTTTTAATGTAACCAACATTTTTGTTTTCAATAAGGAAGTTTATACTTTGTGAATTTTGAAGAGATATATATGATCTTTTTTAAAAGGAACAAATTAAGTTTAACACCATGCGAGAGGGATTGTGAATAGATAAATGAAGCAGTTAGAAAATTTTTCAATCGAGCAGTTTCAAGCTGATTTAATTAATTGGTTTGAGGCAGAGCAAAGAGACCTACCTTGGAGAAAAGATCAGGATCCATATAAGGTTTGGGTTTCGGAAATCATGCTACAGCAAACTAGAGTTGAAACCGTCATCCCATACTTTACTAATTTTGTTACATCCTTTCCGACGATAGAAAGCCTGGCGCATGCTGATGAGGAAAAGGTATTAAAGGCATGGGAAGGTCTCGGGTACTATTCTCGAGTCAGGAACCTACATGCAGCGGTTAAGGAAGTGGCAGAAAAGTATGATGGACAGGTACCCAATACAGTTGAAGGTATTTCGAGCTTAAAAGGTGTTGGTCCATATACAACTGGTGCGATTCTTAGTATTGCATATGGAGTCCCTGAACCAGCTGTTGATGGAAATGTAATGAGGGTTCTTTCGCGTATTTTATCCATTTGGGACGATATCGGAAAGCCAAAGACCCGACAGCTTTTTGAAGAGATTGTAAGAGAGCTGATTTCAAAGGAAAATCCTTCTGCTTTTAACCAAGGGCTAATGGAGCTAGGTGCATTAATCTGTATCCCAGGTAACCCTGCATGCTTATTATGTCCTGTCCAAGGGCATTGTAGGGCGTTTGCAGAAGGGGTGCAAAAAGAATTGCCTGTAAAAAGTAAAAAGAAAGCACCAACAGCACTTTCCATGTCAGCAGTCGTATTGAAAAACGAGAAAGGACAATTAGTCATACACAAACGTCCAAGCAAAGGGCTACTGGCAAATTTATGGGAATTCCCAAATCATGAGAGTATGATTGAGTTTTCAACACAGAAAGAACAACTTTCTGATTTCCTAAAAAATGAATTTGGGATCGAGGCCAAACTCGGTGAGGCGTTTACAACAATTCAGCATGTATTCTCACATTTAATTTGGAACATTACCGTATTTGACGGAACCCTATTCGGGGATGTTAAGGAAACGGATACTGTAAAATTGGTGGATCAAGAGGAAATCAAGCAGTACACATTTCCTGTATCACATCAAAAAATACTAAAAAGCTTTCTCGAACACGAGAAAGCTAAAGGATCTGAATGAACAAAGTTAATCGTAGGACAACCTAGTACCATGAGTATAATCGGCATCATGGCGATGAAAGCCACCGCGTGCTTCGATTTCTTGAATGATTTCTCGATGAATAGATTGACCTTCGGCATTAAGATATGGAACAATTTGTTGAAAGGAATGGTGGAAAAAAGCAAGTTCGCTTTCCTTCCATTCACTTTTTGGGAGCATTGATAAATGAGTCATATCACGACCAACATACATATTCAATTACCCTCCTTTTTGTGAAGTGTCAATATTTATCCGCAATAACAGCAGTAAGCCACCCACTTAAACATGTGCGAGGGTGGGAAGCATAAGCGGGGTAAGAAACCCCACTGATTGAAGTTTCATATTACTCTTCAATTATTAAGTTTATACAAAAAAAGAAAAATTATCCTACTTTTATTAAAGGAGTTGTACGTTTATGTCAGCAAAGGTAGCATTAGTTACAGGAAGTAGTCGAGGTATTGGGAAGGCAATCGCATTACGTCTAGCAAAAGAAGGCTATGACATTGTAATCAATTATGCGAGAAGTAAAACTGCAGCACTTGAAACTGCTGCTGAAATTGAAGCACTTGGAAGAAAAGCATTAGTGGTAAAAGCAAATGTAGGCAAGCCAGAAAAGATCAAGGAATTATTTGCGCAAATTGATGAAGAATTTGGTCGCTTAGATATATTAGTGAACAATGCTGCTTCAGGCGTATTACGACCTGCAATGGAGCTAGAAGAATCGCACTGGGATTGGACAATGGATATCAATAGTAAAGCACTACTCTTCTGTTCCCAAGAAGCGGCAAAAAGAATGGAGAAAACTGGGGGCGGGAAGATTGTTTCGTTAAGCTCGTTGGGTTCCATTCGTTATTTGAAAAACTACACAACAGTTGGTGTTTCAAAAGCAGCTGTTGAAGCCCTAACTCGATATCTAGCAGTAGAGCTAGCTGATCGTAATATTATCGTAAATGCTGTATCAGGTGGTGCCGTAGATACAGATGCACTCACTCATTTTCCAAATCGAGAAGAGTTGCTTGAGGATGCAAGAAAAAATACACCTGCTGGACGTATGGTTGAACCTGAGGACTTAGTAAATTGCGTAATGTTTTTGTTATCTGACGAATCAAGTATGATTAGAGGTCAAACGATAATTGTTGATGGTGGTCGCTCACTTCTCGTATAAAAACTTTTTAAAGAAAATCATTTTTTTTGGATAATCAATTGCCTTCTAGGACAAATTAATGTTTGTGGAGGTGATTACAATGGCTAAACAACCAAACCAAACTTCAGCAGGAACTAATGTTCAACAAGTAAGACAACAAAATGCTCAATCTCAAGGTGCTGGTGGTCAATTCGGTACTGAGTTTGCTAGCGAAACTAACGCTCAAGAAGTAAGACGCCAAAACCAACAGTCTCAAGCTAACAAAGGCCAAGGAAACCAATAACATACTTAGTAAAAAGAAACACTCCCTATACGCGTTAGGGAGTGTTCTTTTTTTGTGTGAGAAGGGTAATTAGGGGGAAACAGGGGCAGGAAAAACTATACTATTTTGGATTTCGGTAATTAAGGTCTTTGTTGGTGACGTTTTGAAGGAGCTACTTATAGTTTCGATCACTAAGAGGAGATATTGGGGTAGTTTTGGACGTACAACTTATGGTTTCGGTGAAAAAGTGTTTATACTATTGGTAATCAAGGAAATCCTAAAAAGTCGGGGCAAGCGGGAAAATATACCTACCTGAACGGGAAAAGTACCTGAGGAGGTTTTCGATGGCAAAAAGCATGAACTCTAGCTGAAAAAGGTCACTGACGGAGGTTCTCGATGCCTAAAAGCATGAACTCTAGCTGAAAAAGGTCACTGAGGGGGACTCTCGATGCCTAAAAGTATGCCTCATAGTCGAAAAGGGTCACTGACGGAGGTTCTTGATGCCTAAAAGCATGAGCTCTAGCTGAAAAGGGTCACTGACGGAGGTTCTCGATGCCTAAAAGCAAGAACTCTAGCTGAAAAAGGTCACTGAGGGGGACTCTCGATGCCTAAAAGTATGCCTCATAGTCGAAAAGGGTCACTGATAGAGGTTCTCGATGCCCAAAAGCAGGAACTCTAGCTGAAAAAGGTCACTGAGGGAGGTTCTCGATGCCTAAAAGCATGAACTCTAGCAGAAAAAGGTCACTGAGGAGGACTCTCGATGCTAAAAGGAAGCCTCTTAGTTGAAAAGGGTCACTGACGGAGGTTCTCGAAGCCCAAAAGCATGAACTCTAGCAGAAAAAGGTCACTGACGGAGGTTCTCGATGCCTAAAAGTATGCCTCATAGTCGAAAAGGGTCACTGACGGAGGTTCTCGATGCCTAAAAGCATGAACTCTAGCTGAAAAAGGTCACTGAGGGAGGTTCTCGAAGCCTAAAAGCATGAACTCTAGCTGAAAAAGGTCACTGAGGGAGGTTCTCGAAGCCCAAAAGTATGAACTCTAGCTGAAAAAGGTCACTGAGAAGGACTCTCGATGCCTAAAAGTATGCCTCATAGTCGAAAAGGATCACTGATAGAGGTTCTCGATGGCCCAAAGCATGAACTCTAGCTGAAAAAGGTCACTGAGGGAACTCTCGATGCCTAAAAGTATGCCTCATAGTCGAAAAGGATCACTGATAGAGGTTCTCGATGCCCAAAAGCATGCCTCATAGTCGAAAAGGGTCACTGACGGAGGTTCTCGATGCCCAAAAGCAAGAACTCTAGCTGAAAAAGGTCACAGAGGAGGACTCTCGATGCCAAAAAGTATGCCTCATAGTCGAAAAGGGTCACTGACGGAGGTTCTCGATGCCCAAAAGCATGAACTCTAGCTGAAAAGGGTCACTGACGGAGGTTCTCGAAGCTCAAAAGCATGAACTCTAGCTGAAAAAGGTCACAGAGGAGGACTCTCGATGCCTAAAAGGATACCTCATAGTCGAAAAGGGTCACTGACGGAGGTTCTCGATGCCTAAAAGCAAGAACTCTAGCTGAAAAAGGTCACTGAGGAGGACTCTCGATGCCTAAAAGGATGCCTCATAGTCGAAAAGGGTCACTGACGGAGGTTCTCGATGCCTAAAAGCAAGAACTCTAGCTGAAAAAGGTCACTGAGGAGGACTCTCGATGCCTAAAAGGATGCCTCATAGTCGAAAAGGGTCACTGACGGAGGTTCTCGAAGCTCAAAAGCATGAACTCTAGCTGAAAAAGGTCACTGATGGAGGTTCTCGATGCCCAAAAGCATGAACTCTAGCAGAAAAAGGTCACTGAGGGAACTCTCGATGCCTAAAAGGATGCCTCATAGTCGAAAAGGATCACTGATAGAGGTTCTCGATGCCCAAAAGCATGAACTCTAGCTGAAAAAGGTCACTGAGGGGGACTCTCGATGCCTAAAAGGATGCCTCATAGTCGAAAAGGGTCACTGACGGAGGTTCTCGATGCCTAAAAGCATGAACTCTAGCTGAAAAAGGTCACTGAGGAGGACTCTCGATGCCTAAAAGGAAGCCTCTTAGTTGAAAAGGGTCACTGACGGAGGTTCTCGATACCTAAAAACATGAGCTCTAGCTGAAAAGGGTCACTGACGGAGGTTCTCGATGCCTAAAAGCAAGAACTCTAGCTGAAAAAGGTCACTGACGGAGGTTCTCGAAGCCCAAAAGCATGAACTCTAGCTGAAAAAGGTCACTGAGGGGGACTCTCGATGCCTAAAAGGATGCCTCATAGTCGAAAAGGGTCACTGACGGAGGTTCTCGAAGCCCAAAAACATGAACTCTAGCTGAAAAAGGTCACTGAGGTAAGTTCTCGACCCAAAAACTTGCATACAGGGGGAATTTGTCAATAAGCAACGAACTCAAAAAACAAATCTCACTTGTGCGAGACAGTAAATATAGCCACACCCGAAATGCCACCCCCACACCTAAAACCCCAAACGACAAAACCTCCTATTTATTTACATATTAAGTCAAAGGAAATTACGTCTACATAAAGAAATATTAGGTAATAACATTAAAGAGATTTTTGGACAATTAGGAGGGTGCAGCGTTATGAGCAATTTTAATGACCTTGTTGGCGAACAGCTAAAAACGATGGACAAGCTACTTTTTATCCAATCCGAAATTGAAAGATGCCAGGAGCTTGAGTCAGAACTGATTGAGCTACAAAAGGAAACAGAGCTCCAATCTATACAAGAAGAAATAAAAAAAATGAAGGAAGAATTGTTACAGATTCATGATCTATTTCAGCAACAGACGGAGGAGGTAATCCGTTCCTACCAAGAAAAAGTTCACCAAATTGTATAAGAAGAAAATGGGCCATCGTAAATTCCGATGGCTCTTTTGTTTTAAAATATTCCTATAACCGTTATAATAATAAGAAAATGGTTTTTCTTTGTTTACTTACTAACATCTTCAGTAGAGACATAAAAATGTGAAACAAAGCGTCCAATAGTGAAAGTAGGGAGAGAATATGGGGGTTCCCATGGAAGGAGATAAAATACAAATACATAGCTATAAACACAATGGCCATATTCACCGTGTCTGGGAAGAAACGAGAGTATTAAAAGGGACGCAAAGCTTAGTTATTGGTGGGAATGATCGGACAACCGTTACAGAGTCAGATGGGCGTACCTGGATAACACGTGAACCGGCAATTTGTTATTTTCACGCCAGACATTGGTTTAACATTATCGGAATGATTCGTGAGGATGGTGTGTATTACTATTGTAATATTAGTTCTCCATTCATTTCTGATAAAGAGGCTTTGAAATATATCGATTATGATTTAGATATTAAGGTATTTCCTGACATGACGTATATTTTACTAGATGAAGATGAGTACGAGCGACACCGTCAAGAAATGAACTATCCAGATGTAATCGATAAAATTTTAAAAAATAATGTAGAGAAGCTTGTGCAATGGATCCGAGGACGAAAGGGTCCATTTGCTCCAGATTTTATCGATATATGGTACGAACGTTATTTAACGTATCGAAATTAATAATTCTCTATCAAACCTGTTGGAAGAACAACAGGTTTTTACAGTTTTAGATAAGTACATCGCAACGTGAAGGAAGGTCAAGGGTTTGGGAAGTATAAAACGATATATGAATTTCGTAAGGCCTTATAAGTTTCAAATAACAATTACAATACTCATAGGTATTGTCAAATTTACCATTCCACTGTTAATCCCCTTGTTATTAAAATATGTTCTTGATGACATCGTAGGAGCGGAACATCTCGCAAAGGACGAACGACTATCTCAGTTATATATATCGATTGGGATCATGCTGTTTATTTTTGTCGTTCTTCGTCCGCCGATAGAGTATTATCGCCAATATTATGCGCAATGGGTTGGGAGTAAGATTTTATATGATATCCGGGATCAGCTTTTTGACCATATCCAAAAGCTAAGCCTGCGTTTTTATGCAAATACAAGAGCAGGTGAGGTAATCTCAAGGGTTATCAATGATGTGGAACAGACAAAGGCGTTTGTAATAACGGGACTCATGAATTTGTGGCTTGATTTAATTACGATTCTTATTGCTATAGGGATTATGTTTACGATGGATATCCCCTTAACTTTCGTGTCCATTCTTTTATTCCCATTATACGGATTTTCGATAAAGTATTTTTATGGACGCCTTAGACATTTAACGAGGGCTCGTTCGCAAGCTTTGGCAGAGGTACAAGGATATCTCCATGAACGTGTGCAAGGGATACCGGTGATACGTAGCTTTGCAATCGAGGATCATGAACAAAAGCAGTTCAATAAGCAGAATAGTAATTTCTTAACAAAAGCATTAGATCATACAAGCTGGAATGCGAAAACCTATGCAGTTGTAAATACAATTACGGATATCGCTCCTCTCTTAGTAATTGGATATGCGGGGTACCAAGTAATACAAGGGGATTTAACAGTTGGTACACTAGTAGCTTTTGTAGGGTATATAGATAGACTGTACAATCCATTACGAAGATTGGTCAATTCCTCTACGACCTTGACACAAGCGCTTGCGTCAATGGACCGTGTTTTTGAATTCATTGATGAAAAGTATGATATTGAAGATCAACCAAATGCAATTGAATGTAAAGATGTTAAAGGAAATGTACATTTTGAGAATGTAAGCTTTTCGTATGGCGATGACGAGCAAAATGTACTAAAGAACGTAAATCTATCCGTATCGAGAGGAGAAACTGTTGCTTTTGTTGGAATGAGCGGTGGAGGAAAATCTACATTAGTTAGCTTAATCCCCCGTTTCTATGATGTAACAGAGGGGAGAATCTTGATTGATGGCATGGATATACGTTCCTATAAGGTAAGAAGTCTACGAGATAAAATCGGTATGGTTTTACAGGATACATTTTTATTTAGCGAATCAGTTAAAGATAATATTCTTCTTGGAAAGCCAGACGCAACTGATCAAGAGGTAATTGAAGCAGCAAAAGCGGCAAACGCCCATGAGTTTATTGAAGGATTACAACAAGGCTACGAAACAAAAGTAGGGGAAAGAGGAGTTAAACTATCTGGTGGACAAAAACAACGTATTGCAATTGCAAGGGTATTTTTAAAAAATCCCCCTTTATTAATCTGGGATGAAGCTACATCTGCTTTAGACTTAGAAAGTGAACACTTTATCCAAGAAGCATTAGAAAAATTAGCAAGAAACCGAACAACATTTATTGTTGCACACCGATTATCTACAATTACTCATGCAGATAAAATTGTTTTAATTGAACATGGGGAAATTGTAGAAGTAGGAACACACGAGGAGTTAATGAATCAAAAAGGTCATTATTATAAACTATTTCAGGTACAACAACTCGACAAATAGAAGATGTAAAAGAGACGCAGAAAATGTAAACCGCGTCTCTTTTTTGTTATTTCCAGGGAAATTATGACGAAAGTTGTCGGAATATTTCATTAATATTCGACAGTAAATTTTCGGAATTTATGTAATAATTTAAAATATCTTTTTTCGTGAAGGTCATCGTAAAGACAGGAGGGGTTAGATGAGAGAAAAAATTATCGAAATAATAGGTCTTCGTACCTCATTCTTTACGGATGAAGGTGAGATTCCAGCTGTGGACAATGTAGACTTTCATATCCATGAAGGTGAAATTCTAGGTGTTGTTGGGGAATCAGGCTGTGGCAAAAGTGTTACCTCGTTGTCAATTATGGGACTAGTTCCGAAGCCTCCAGGAAAAGTTGTAGGCGGAGAAATTTTACTTAATGGACAAAATCTAGTAAAACTTCCTGAGAAAAAAATGCGACAAATTAGAGGGAATGAAGTTGCAATGATCTTTCAGGAACCTATGACTTCACTGAATCCATTATTTACAATTGGTCACCAATTGATTGAAGGCATAAAAATACATACGAAGTTAGATAAGAAGAAGTCTCGCGAGAAAGCGATAGAAATAATGAAACGAGTAGGACTTCCAAGAACGGAAGAATTACTTGATGAGTACCCTCATCAACTATCTGGTGGAATGAGGCAAAGGGTAATGATTGCAATGGCAATGGCATGTAATCCAAAGGTGCTAATTGCAGATGAACCGACAACAGCTCTTGATGTAACCATTCAATCCCAGATTTTAAAGCTCATGAAACAGTTAAATGAAGAAATGAATACAGCAATTATGCTAATCACCCATGATTTAGGGGTAGTTGCACAGATATGTGAGCGGGTTGTAGTAATGTATGCAGGAAAGATTGTAGAAGAGGGCGAGGTTCAAGCAATCTTTAAAAATCCTAAACACCCGTATACAGAGGGATTGATAAAGTCCGTTCCTGACATTCGTACTAAGACCGAGAGACTTTACTCTATACCTGGAAATGTTCCTAAACCAGGTTCTATCAAACAAGGTTGCCGCTTCGCTGAGCGTTGTGAGTATGCATTTGATAGATGCTTCGTTGAAAATCCGGAGCTTTATCCAGTGGACGACAATGGACATCGGGTTCGTTGTTTCTTACATACAGGAGAGGAGGAGACCAAACATGCAGGAGCCTTTACTACAAGTCAGTGATTTAAAGAAGTATTTTCCCATTAAGGGTGGAGTTTTAGGGAAACAAGTTGGTGAAGTGAAGGCAGTGGATGGACTTTCCTTTTTTGTTAACAAAGGTGAAACGCTTGGTATTGTTGGTGAGAGTGGTTGCGGAAAGTCAACAACTGGGAGACTTATCTTACGTTTGTTAGAACCTACCGAAGGAAAGGTTCTCTTTAATAACCAGGAAGTTACGACTCTTTCTAAATCAGAGCTGAGAAAACTTCGCCGTGAAATGCAGATTATTTTCCAGGATCCGTATGCATCATTAAATCCGAGACATACTGTAGAAAAAATTCTAGAAGAACCTCTTATTGTCCATGGTATTGGGGATAAGACGGAACGGAGACGTCGCGTAAAAGAAATGTTAGAGGTTGTTGGTCTAAGCAGTTACCATGCAAAACGGTATCCACATCAATTTAGCGGTGGACAAAGACAAAGAATTGGAATTGCGAAAGCATTGATGACAAACCCATCCTTAATTATTGCCGATGAGCCAGTATCAGCACTTGATGTTTCAATACAATCACAGGTATTGAACCTAATGGAGGATTTACAGAAAGAATTTGGGCTTACATACATATTTATTGCACATGATTTAGGTGTGATTAGGCATATAAGTGATAGAGTGGGAGTTATGTATTTAGGGAGAATCATAGAATTAGCTGATAGTGAAAAACTCTATACGAAGCCTTTACATCCCTATACGAATGCTTTACTTGATGCTGTACCGATTCCAGACCCTGATTATAAAAAGGAGTCCACCGGTATCAGTGGTGAAATTCCAAGTCCATCAAACCCACCAACAGGATGTGCTTTTCATACGAGATGTGGCCAATGTATGGACATTTGTAAAACGACTCGACCCGAATTTAAAGAGGTTGAAGAAGGTCATTATGTAGCTTGTCACCTATACTAAGGTGGTATGTTGCATTCATGATAAATATAAAAAGAACAAAGGGGGAAATACAATGGTTAAGAAAAAAAGTCTGATTTTATCACTTTTGTTCCTTTTGCTATTATCAACTGCATTAGTTGGTTGTAAAGGATCAAGTGAAACAGGAACTTCTAAAAATGAGAATACTAGCGAGGAAGAAAACAATAATGAAGAAACACCTGTGGAGGTTCAAAAAGAGTTAGTATATGGACGCGGTGGTGATTCTTCGTCATTGGATCCAATTACAACAACTGAAGGCGAAGCCTTTAAAGTCACTGTGAATATTTATGAAACACTTTTAAAGTATTCTGAAGGTGGTACGGAGGTTGAAGCAGGCCTAGCAAAAGAGTGGAAGGTCTCCGATGATGCATTAACATATACTTTCACATTACAGGAAGGTGTTAAGTTCCATGATGGAACAGATTTTAACGCAGAAGCGGTTGTCTACAACTTTAATCGTTGGATGAACGGGGATGCTGATAAATTCCCATACTATACAATGTTTGGTGGATATAAAGGCGATGAAGGTCATGTTATTAAGGAAGTAAAGGCAGTTGACGAATTAACTGTTGAATTTACATTAAATCGTCCACAAGCTCCATTCCTTAAGAATCTTGCAATGTCACCATTTGGAATTGCAAGTCCAAAAGCAATCGAAGAGTTTGGGGATAAATTAAGAGAGAACCCTGTAGGTACTGGACCATTTAAATTTGTTAGTTGGAAGCCAGATGACACGATTACATTAGAGAAAAACCCAGACTATTGGATGGAAGGCTATCCAAAGCTAGACAGTATTATCTTTAAGGTAATTCCTGAAAACTCTGCAAGATTGAATGCTCTAATTGCGGGAGAAATCGACCTAATGGATGGCGTAAACCCATCAGATAAAGCTCAAATTGAATCAAACCAAGATCTTCAAATCTTTACAAGACCAGCAAACAACGTTGCTTATTTAGGTTTTAACGTTACAAAAGAACCATTTGATAATAAGCTTGTTCGTCAAGCGATTGCACATGCGATTGATAAAAAATCAATTGTTGAAGCTTTCTATGGTGGAATGGCGGAGCCAGCGAAAAACCCAATGCCTCCAGCTATGGAAGGATATAACGATGAGATTGAAGACTATGAGTACGACCTTGATAAAGCGAAGGAATTGCTAAAAGAAGCTGGCTTTGAAGACGGCTTTGAAATGGAACTTTGGGCTCCTTCTATTCCTCGAGATTATATGCCTGAAGGAATGAAGGTTGCCGAAGTTATTCAATCAAGCCTAGCTGAAATTGGAATCACTGCTGAAATTAAGAACGACGAATGGGTTCCATATCTTGATAAGCTAGCTGCTGGTGAACCAGAAGTATTCATGGTTGGTTGGATCGGTGATAATGGAGATCCTGACAACTATCTTTATACTCTTCTTGATAAAGACGCAATCGGTAGTAACAACTATTCGTACTATAGTAGTGACGAGTTACATGATATCTTAATAGAGGCTCAAACTAATGCTGATCAAAATGCAAGAAATGAGTTATATAAGCAAGCACAAGAGATTATCCATGAAGATATTCCATGGGTACCACTTGCACATACAACTCCTATGATTGTAGGGAAGAAGAATATCACAAACTTTGTTCCACATCCAACAGGATCAGATATTTTCACAAAATTTGAGTTTAAATAAGAGTGTAGAAGGTGTGGCAAAGGGGAGTCTGTACTCCCCTTTGTTAGCTCTGTAAACAGTAGTTTATCTAGGAAAGGGACTATTTGAGCTTTTCTTATTTTCAAGCAAAGAGGTGATAGGGAATGTTTGCATATACGATGCGAAGGTTACTGATGGTAATCCCAGTTCTAATCGGGATGACTCTCATTGTTTTTTCCATTCTTCGTGCGATTCCTGGTGATCCAGCTCGACAAATATTAGGGCAAAGGGCAACAAAGGAATCAATTGCGGAACTGACAACAAAATTAGGCTTAGACCAGCCATGGTACACACAGTATATTGAATATATGAAAGGATTGCTAACTGGTAATTTAGGGGAATCTTTACGAACTAAGGCGCCTATCAGCGAAGAAATTTGGCCTTTTTTAGCAGCTACAATTGAGCTAGCATTAGTAGCTATGATTATAGCGATTTTGATAGGTGTGAACGCTGGAATTATAAGCGCTTGGTTTCAAAATTCATGGTTTGACTATACGGCTATGGTTATTGCACTTATTGGGGTATCAATGCCCATCTTTTGGCTTGGTTTAATGGAACAATGGGCATTTTCGATTCAATTAGGTTGGTTGCCTACTACGGGTAGAGAAAACATACGAAATCCAGTTGATGCCATAACAAATCTATATTTACTAGATACGTTGATTAACGGAAGAATGGATCAATTTGTTGAAGTTCTAAAGCATCTTATTTTACCGAGTATCGCGCTTGCGACAATACCTATGGCCATCATTGCTCGTATTACACGATCTAGCATGCTTGAGGTAATGCGTTCTGATTTCGTCCGAACTGCAAGAGCAAAGGGTGTAAAAATGTTTTGGGTAGTGTACAAGCACTCTCTTAAAAATGCTGTAATACCTGTCCTTACTGTAATTGGACTTCAAACAGGTTTATTATTAGGTGGAGCCATTCTTACAGAAACCATCTTTGGTTGGCCTGGAATTGGGCGATATATCTTCGATGCGATTGGATTTAGAGATTATCCTGTTGTTCAATCAGGTATTTTAGTAGTTGCAACATTTTTCGTCTTTATAAATTTAATTATCGATTTATTATACGCATTTATTGATCCGAGGATTAAATATAACTAAACTGCTAAGGGGGGATAGCATGCCAGAGTTAGTGAAAAACGAATTACCCATAAAGTCAAATGTCCAAAAGGATGAAGTCATCTCGCCTTGGAAAGAAGCCTGGAGAAGCTTTCGAAAAAATAAATTAGCGCTCGTTGGGACAACAATCGTTTTATTCTTTGTCTTTCTTGCAGTGTTTGCTCCAGTTATTGCACCGGCTGGTATTGATGACAAAGCACTTGTAAACCGATTAAAGCCACCATCAAGTGAAAATTGGTTAGGAACAGATGATTTCGGAAGAGATATTCTTTCTAGAATTATTTATGGTGCTCGCATTTCATTATGGGTTGGATTACTCTCTGTTCTAGGGTCAGCAGTTGTCGGGAGTTTTCTGGGAATTCTTGCAGGGTACTATGGAAGATGGATCGATACATTAATAAGCAGGGTATTTGATATTATGTTGGCATTTCCTAGTATCTTATTAGCGATTGCAGTGGTAGCTGTTCTAGGACCATCACTTCAAAATGCCTTAATTGCAATTGCCATTATAAATGTACCAAACTTCGGTAGACTTATCCGCTCTAGGGTATTAAGCGTAAAAGAAGAGGAATACATAACTGCCGCCAAAGCAGTAGGAATGAAGGATAGCAGGATTCTACTCCATCACATACTTCCGAATAGTATGGCGCCAATAATTGTCCAAGGTTCCTTGGCTATCGCCACTGCAATAATTGAGGCAGCAGCCCTTGGATTCTTAGGAATGGGTGCTCAACCACCAAATCCAGAATGGGGAAAAATGCTAGCAGATTCCAAGCAGTATTTAATTCAAGCTCCATGGACAATGATTTTCCCAGGGCTTGCCGTTATGTTGACTGTACTTGGATTTAACCTAATGGGAGACGGATTGCGGGATGCATTGGATCCAAAAATGAAACAATAAAAACAGCTAACATTATGTTAGCTGTTTTCTTTCTCTTCAACAATTACTTCTTTATGGAAATTTTGAAAACTGTCTACTAAAGTATCAAGATGTTCTAGTTGCTCAGAGTATTCGAGAATGGATGATACAAGAGTCAACAGGTGATACCAATTTTCTTGATTTTCGATATCCGATGGATGTTGATTCGCCAAGAATGTATCAATAACTTTTTTGCGATCGAATGCAAAATCCATTTTTAACTCATCAGGAGCATCTGATTTCACCTTACCAATAAACTTCAGAAGGAGCTGCTCGTGAGAATGAATGAGGTCATCGATTTCCTTTACAAATAGCTGTTGAAAGGGAATTGGCATTTCGTGTAATTCATTTTCATGCCTGTGTAATTTTTTTAGGGTATCTAGCGAATGATTTGTACAGACAATCATTTGTCGAAATAGGACAAGCTTCCGTGACTTTTCAAATTGGACCTTTTTAAAGTAATTCCGTTCTTCCTTATATAGAAGATAAAGCTGGTCAATGTGAATCAGATTTTCTTTTATTTTGTCAATATCGTCCCTCAGTGTATTATACTCTGAAGCATGTCTAGTGCTTACCCGGATCCATTTAAATATTTCTTCACATTGTTCAACAATTTTATCATATAATTTCTTCTCGTATTTCGGTGGTAGGAAAACTAGATTGACAAGAAATGCAGATAGAATACCAAGTAGAATTGCAAGGAATCGCAACGATGCAAATTCAAAGAATTGCTCACTTGGACTTTCCATAATCGCAATTACAGTTACAATTGCTACAGGAATTGTTTTTTCAATTTTTAGCTTTAGGTTTATGGCGATGACCAGGATCGCTGTCAGGCCAATAATAAATGGGTTGTTTCCAAAATACATACCAAATAAGATGGCAAAGAAGGCACCAATTAGATTTGCTTGAACCTGTTCAATCACTGTTAAATATGATCGATAAATGGACGGCTGAATTGCAAAAACAGCAGCAATTCCTGCAAATACTGGTGAAGGAAGGTTTAATAGCTTACCTAGTACTAATGCCAGTGTAATAGCTATTCCCGTTTTGAAAATGCGGGCACCGAGTTTCATTTTACTAATTTCCTTTCTGTAAAAGGCTATTATCTTATAATTAGCCTTTTCTTAGTAATCTAAACAATACTGTACTATACAATGAATTTGAATTCATATCAAGAGAAATTTGTCCCCAGTATAACTACCTTATTTCGAGTTTGAGAAATATATGACTTTTTAATACGGGGGAGAGGGAGATGTGTATGTATAAAAGTAACGGTTTGTAGAAGTGAAGGTAGGTAAGTGCTGTGGAAAACGAACCCGGTTGTAGTTAGTAGGAAGGAGAGAGGTCATGATTGATACGGAATGATCCCAGTTATCGATGGGAATGAGTAGAGCGGTAACGAATAGATTCGGAATGAGCCCAGAGAAGATTGGGGAAGAGGAAAGGGGAAACGATAAGAGAAGAGAAGAGAAGAGATAAATCACAGTATTCGTTGGGGAAGCGGGAAAAGAAAAGAACTCAGCAAATTTGCTGAGTTCGGTATAACTATGTAAGGAAACCTGCCATACTTTAGGCAGGTTTCTGCATCATTCTGTTGATACGGATGGGTCAGCTTGTTCCTTGGCAGGGATAACCTGTAAGAAATGCTGTTCTGGTTGTTCTAGTAATCTCTTTAATTCGTTTGCTTCTGTTTCTTGTCCGTGCTCGATTAGTGCTTCGATATATGCTGTGAGGAGTTCTTTTATGTCTTCTGCACCTTTGTTTGTAAGAGATTGAATAGACACGTTAGCGCCCTTGGCAATTCTTCTTTCGATGGCAGCCTTCGTTAACCCCATTTCTGGTTGATGTCGTAGGTATACAACACCTCCAGTCATACCTGCGCAAATCCAAGGACCTGGGTCACCAAGTACAAGGCCACGCCCGTTTGTCATGTATTCAAAAGCAAACCCTTTGATGTTGGCGTGTACACCAATATTTCCATGCTCAACATCAGGAATTGGGGAAGTGATTTTTCCACCAATAATGATATCTGCGCCAGATAGACGGATACCTGCACGAGCATCTGCATTTCCTTGTACAGCAAGAAGGCCCTTCTGTGCTCCATAACCGAAGCCTTTCCCTACCGAGCCGTTGTAGTAGTTCCCATCTTTGCCCTTCGACTTAAAGATTAAGAGATTTCCTCCAAAGGCGGTTTTTCCTGCTCCGTCTTGAGCACCACCGTCAACGTGAATATCAATTCCACTACTATTATAAGCACCTAGACCATTTCCAGGTATTGAACCATCCTTATAGCGAAGGGAAATTGCGGGTAGTTTCTTATATGAGCCGTCCAATCTTCCGCGAACACGATGACAGGAAACGCGGCTTCCAAGCACTCGCTGTTCAGAGGTAACCGTAGTAAACTCACGTGAAGAGTGTAGGTCTTGCTCATTATAATCAAGATATTCCGCACCAGCAGCTACTAGTAATTGCTTATCTGCTTTTGAAGCAACAACCTCTTTTTGTGTAAACTGTTTGACTTCTAGAGGCTTTAACAGAGAGCTTAGGTCCATAGACCGTAGACCTCTAGTTTGTTCAAGTAGGTCAGATCTTCCAACGATATCCTGTAGGTTATCAAACCCAAGTGATGCAGTAAGAGTCTTTAATTCGTTACCGAATGCCGTGAACATATTCATTAGCCCTGTCACGGCTGCTTCCAATTGTCTTGGAACAAAGCGTCTTAGACCATGTTCTTTTGCTTGAGCTTCTGATTCAATTTGCGTCGCAATCCCCACGTGACATGTATCCAAATGACAGCCGCGGCAAGTAGTACAACCAATGGCAATCATTGATAATGTTCCAAAGCCAACTCGGTTTGCCCCTAATAGCATTACCTTCATAACATCTAATGCGCTCTTTATACCCCCATCAGCCCAAAGCTCTACATTGGAACGCAAACCTGCTTCAAGCAAGGCATTGTGAGCAGCCTTTACTCCAATTTCAACAGGTAGCCCAACGTTTTGAAGGGCATGTATTCTAGCAGCACCTGTTCCACCATCAAAACCACTTAGTGTAATGATATCTGCTCCTGCTTTCGCAATTCCGACAGCAATTGTTCCGATATTTGGTACAACAGGAACTTTAACTGAAACTCTTGCTTGGTCATTTGCTGTCTTCAATTCGGCAATCATTTGCGCTAGGTCTTCGATCGAATAAATATCATGGTTATTAGATGGTGAGATTAAGTCTGAGCCAATGGTTGCATTACGAGCCTCTGCAATTTTAGCTGTCACCTTAGAACCAGGTAGGTGACCACCTTCACCAGGTTTTGCACCTTGCCCGATTTTTATTTCTAATAGATTAGAAGAGTTTAATAGCTCGGTATTTACACCAAAGCGCCCTGAAGCAATTTGCTGTCCACGAGTACGAGGGTACTTTCCAAGCATATCCTTAATTTCTCCACCTTCACCATTTAGACTTACCATGTTTAAGCGATCAGCACCCTCGGCATATGCACGGAATGCAATTTCATTTTGTGATCCAAACGACATGGAAGAGATAACAAATGGTAAGCTATGTTCACCGACACTTATATCTACGGAAGCAGGATTAACAGATGAATCTACCTTTTTTAAGTCTGTTAAATGCCTAATCGCAATAGGGTTCGTTTCTTCCTGTTCAGTAAGTTTCTCACGATATCCATCATATGAACCTGTAGTTGCAACATCTCCAATTGCCTTCCAAATACGAGGGAAGAGGTGAAAGCTTTTACCAGGACGTGATTTTTCATTTTCATAATCAACAGCACGCAAAATTGCATCTGCTTTCATTGTATCAAAGTTAAATTCAAGTGATTCTGAACCAAGGAAATTGACGATATTTAATACATTGGCAACCTCGTCATTTAGTCCAATCGAGGAGAAAAGACGACCATAGCCTCGTAATTCATGAATCCCGATTGTGGAAATAACCTTTTCTAATCCTTTATTTAGTGCAGAAAATAGATTAATAGTAGGCTTACTTGTTTCTTCTGCAACAGTTGCGAAGAGTAAGTAAGGACTGATGAGATTTGCCCCTAAACCATACGCTAATATAATATCGTGTAAGGAACGAATTGCTCCAGAACGAAGTAAAAGTGAGCAATTTCTTCTCAATTCTTTTTTTACAAGTGCTTGGTCGATTGCAGAAACAACCACTAATGGATCAATCCAGTACTGATTATTCATGTGAGCTTCGGCATCGTCTAAAATTAAAATCGTTTTACCGTTTAAAACGGCTGTTTTTGCCTCTTCAGCTAGTCTCGTTAATGCTTCATCGATACTCTCTTCCTCTGTAAAGGTAACAGATAGATAGTGTGTCAGCTTTCTTTTTCCAAATGCATCTACAATCTGGTCGTAGGACGGCTGTCCAAGTGTACCGGAACAATCAAAGCCAAGACTACCTTCTATGAGTAGAGGGGAGATTAGTTCGACCACGTAATTCTCTAGACTCTCTTCGACTAAGGAAGGGCGTCTACCGATAATACTTCTTGTTGAAAAATGTTCAGATTCTCGGTCTCTATCAATAGCTGGGTTTGTCACAACCGCAACGCTTTCTTTTATAAAATCGGCTACATTTCTGCGACCGTCTGTATTGATTGCAGCGAGTGGTGCATCATGACCTAGGGAACGAATTGGTTCCACGCCTTTTTCAGCCATTTGCTCTAGAAGCTGGATATCTTCACGGTCCCACCCGAAAGCTGCATACTGACCATTATGAACCTTTGATCTAGGTGATACAGTTACTACCTTGTCGTAGCGAGGTGTGAGTAGGCGAGTATGATACCCATCAATGTTCACACGGTTCGAAACTCTTTTGTAAACTTCCTCTTGGAACAAGCTATACTCATACATTTTTACGTAATTATCTGTGCCCCATTTGAAACCGATTTTTTCTCCTGGAGATAGAGGTTTTGGCTCCGCTACATATTCTGAAGAAGGGATGATTCCAGGTTCAGATGCAAATAAATATGTTGCTTCTGTTTCGATTTTCCATAGTGGACGCAATCCTAATGCATCTACACTAAATACTGCTTCATCACCATAGCGGGAAATGATTCCGGCAGGACCTTGTGCAAAATGCCCCCATGCTTCACGGATATACGTATATAAGTCCTGTAAATGCTCTGGATAATGCTTCATTTCATTAATAATCGGTGGAAATAACACATCTAGTGCTTCAAACAAACTATAGCCATCTCTTGAAATGAGAGTTTCAATAGTACGATTAAGATCTTGAGAATCACTTCCACCGTCGGTTAGGGGAACCCCAATCATGGTTGCTTCATCACGAAGCTTGGAGATGGTGTTAATTTCACCATTATGCCCTAAGACACTGAACGGCTGAACTCGGAAAAAGTTTGATAATGTATTCGTTGAATATCGATTATGTCCTAACGTCATTGTTGAGGCAACAAGAGGATTTGCTAAATCTTGATAGTATTTAGGTAAAATATCACCTGCGCCTAAAACTTTATACACAGCATGGTGGTTACTTAAGGATGCAACATGTATGGATGAATTTTGCTCTATTTCAATCGTTAACTCGAATAAAGCTTTTGCTAGATTTTCAGACGTAGAAGGTACAAGTCCAATCTGCCAAAAAATGGGTTCATCATGTAAGGCGATAGGTCCTAGAGCAGTAGAAGAGGTAACTTGATCTGATTCAAATACGACATCAAGGAACCTTTCGGAAAATAGAGCTTTTATGGAATCTTTTACTTCATTTATATTAAGTTCTTTACGAATGAATATGTGGCCTACGACGAAATCCTCTCGTTCTACAAGCTCTGGGCTTAGATTTACTGATAGGAGCTTTTCCTTCCAAAGTGCTTTTGGGATATCGATGTGAATACCAACTCCGTCACCTTCCCCGTTAATAAAGCCAGCACGGTGGTTCATGGTTACTAATGCGTCAATAACCGCTTCTATATTAGCCTTCGTAGGAATTCTTCTTTTTTCGATAGCTGAGACAATTCCACATGCATCGTGCTCATGATTGTAGTACTCTCTAAATTCTCGTGGATTCCAATTTTTTTTCATTCAAGCGGCTTTATAAGGGAACAAAGAAAGATGTTTGCCCACCTTATTTTTGAGCCTTCACCTCCTAATAAGAATAAAATACTGATTCATCCGATATGATTTAATTTTCAGAATAGTATAATCTATATTAACATACTAAAGCGCTAAAATCAAATTTTTATTCAATAGTTTGTATATAATATACAAGTTTTAGATTTGTATTAAACAGCTTAGAATGTAACCGTTTTCAATAATGTTTAATAGAAAAAGGGTAGGAATATTTATATTCCTAACCCTTTGATAATGTATATTTATGCATTTTTTATGTGGCTGAATGCATATTCAACGGCTTTTAGTGTTTCGACAATGTCTTCCTCAGTATGGGAAATCGTTAAGAACCAAGCTTCATATTTAGATGGAGCAAGATTAATACCTTGGCTAAGCATGAGCTTGAAGAATTTTGCAAACATTTCCCCATCTGTATTTTCCGCTTGTTCATAGTTAACGACCTTTTCAGTTGTAAAGTAAACAGTCAATGCACCTTTTAAACGATTGATTGTAATCGGAACTTGATGTGTTGCTGCGTGCTCTAAAATTCCTTGTTCTAGTCTTGCACCTAAAGTATCTAAGCGTTCGTAAAGACCTTCTTCTTGTAAAACCTCTAGGCAGGCAATACCTGATAACATGGAAGCAGGATTTCCAGCCATCGTTCCTGCCTGATATGCAGGTCCAAGTGGTGCTACCTGTTCCATGATTTCTTTTTTACCTCCATATGCCCCAATTGGGAGACCGCCTCCAATAATTTTACCAAGTGCAGTTAAGTCTGGTGTAATACCTAATAGATTTTGTGCGCCGCCGTACATGAATCGAAACGCAGTGATAACTTCATCAAAGATTACTAATGCACCAGCTTCATGAGTTAGTTCAAGAACTTGTTCTAAAAAGCCTTCATTAGGTTCAACAATCCCAAAGTTTCCAACAATCGGCTCAACCAATACCGCAGCAATTTCGGTACCCCATTTTGCTAAAGCTTCCTTAAATGGTTCAATATCATTGAAAGGAACCGTAATTACTTCTTGAGCAATGCTTTTTGGAACACCTGCAGAGTCGGGCGTTCCTAATGTAGACGGACCTGATCCAGCGGCTACAAGTACTAGGTCAGAATGTCCATGATAACAACCAGCAAATTTTATGATTTTGGTACGGTTAGTATAAGCCCGAGCAACACGAATAGTGGTCATAACTGCTTCTGTTCCAGAGTTCACAAAACGAACCTTGTCCATCCCAGGAATTGCTTCCTTTACCATTTTCGCAAACTTCACTTCATGTGGAGTAGGTGTACCATATAATACCCCAGTTTCCGCAGCCCTCGTGATTGCTTCTGTAATATGAGGATGGGCATGGCCCGTAATAATTGGTCCGTATGCAGCAAGATAATCAATATATTTATTGCCATCGACATCCCAAAAGTATGCTCCTTTTGCACGCTCCATTACAACGGGTGCTCCACCACCAACTGCTTTATATGAACGTGAGGGGCTATTTACTCCTCCGACTATATGTTGTAAAGCTTCTTTATGTAGTTCCTCAGATTTTGTAAAAATCATTCTTGGTTCCTCCTAGAAAAATAAATCAACCTGATTAATTGTAGCATGAAAGCACGTAAAGGGAAAAATGAACAAGTACTTCATTTGTATAACTATATAATATTATGTAATCTATTATATAGAAGAAAATCGGAGGGAAATCATAATGACAATAGAAATTGGACAGAAGGCGCCGGAGTTTACATTAACTGCAAGCAATGGAGAAATAGTTTCTTTAGCAGATTTTCGAGGAAAAAATGTAGTTCTCTATTTTTATCCAAAGGATATGACTCCAGGTTGTATAACACAGGCTTGTGATTTTAGAGATGCACATGAAAGCTTTGCTGAGGTAAACGCTGTAATCTTAGGAGTTAGTACAGACCCATTAAACAAACATAAAAAGTTCATTGATAAATATCATCTTCCGTTTTTATTGCTTGTTGATGATGCACATCAAGTAGCAGAAAAATATGGAGTTTGGCAGCTAAAGAAGAACTTCGGTAAAGAGTATATGGGAATAGAACGGTCAACCTTTATTATTAATGAAGAGGGAGTCCTCATTAAAGAATGGCGAAAAGTAAGAGTAGCCGGACATGTGGAAGAGGCACTTGAGTATTTAAAGAATAGGAAATAATACATTCTGAACCATTTATCGAAAATTCACAAAAAAGTCGCATTTATGAGTGCGGCTTTTTGTTATGGCCTTGAGAGCATAGATTCAATTCAAATGGAAAAGTAATCTAGTAGACTGAGATTATTGGGCTATTTAGTGTTTCGCAGTGGGATGGAACCTAGCAAATCTGAAAAAATCGACAACGGAAAAATTTGAAATAGTCTATTAGTTTTATAAACTGGGAGGCTTTCCTGGGTTGATTTTAGATTTTCTTTTTAATATAATGAAAACGAATTAGTAATGATAATCGTTTTCAATTATCACACTGAGAATACACATGTTATGGGGATTAGAAATGAGACTATGGATGTTAATAATTGGAGCAATAGTCCTTTCATTCATTTCGCTTTTTGTTGGAGCAATTGATATAAAACCGAGCGATTTACTCGATTGGCAATCGGATGAGACCCAGATTTTCCTGATTAGTCGACTTCCTAGATTAATTGCAATCATATTAGCGGGAGCAGGAATGAGTATTGCTGGATTAATTATGCAAAGTTTAAGTCGAAATAAATTCGTGTCGCCAACGACAGCTGGTACATTAGATGCAGCAAAACTAGGGATTTTAATCTCAATGCTGTTTTTTACAAATGTAACGTACACGCAACAAATTATTTTTAGCTTTGCATTTGCTTTAGCAGGAACATTAATTTTTATGAAAATTCTAGATAAAATTAAATTCAAGGACGCCATTTTTGTTCCGTTAATCGGTATTATGTATGGGAACATTTTATCATCGATTACGACCTTCTTTGGTTATGAAGCAGACCTTCTTCAAAACATCTCGTCTTGGTTAATGGGAAGCTTTACATTAGTGATATCTGGTCGCTATGAGCTGTTATATGTAAGTATTCCAGCTGTTGTTTTAGCCTATCTATATGCAAATAAATTTACAGTTGCAGGTATGGGTGAGGATTTTGCTAAAAACCTAGGCTTAAGCTATAAGGTTGTATTAAATCTGGGCCTTATCCTTGTTGCGATTATTTCAACAACAGTTGTACTAACTGTTGGAGTTATTCCATTTTTAGGACTTATTGTGCCGAATATTGTATCACTCTATTTAGGGGATAACCTACGAAAGACAATTCCTCATACAGCAGCGTTAGGTGTAGTGTTTCTATTAATCTGTGATATTTTAGGAAGAATCATCATTCATCCTTACGAAATTCCGGTCAATGTAACGGTAGCTGTAATCGGCAGTGCGATCTTCTTACTTATGTTATTTAGGGGGAGAGCATATGCGAAATAGTACAAAACTTATCATGTTAGCAGTCATTTCTATTATTTGTATTTTGTTATATGGATTTTACGATATAAAGGGTGGGTTTGATTACGCCTTCCCAAGACGTATGATTCGCGTTTCAGCAATGGTTGTAACAGGGGTTGCGATTGCGTATTCGACTGTCGTGTTCCAAACGATTACTCACAACCGAATTTTAACACCTTCTGTTATGGGGCTTGACTCGATGTACGAAGTTGTTCAAACGTTAATCTATTTCTTTGCAGGTTCCATGTCTGTTTGGGTGTTAAATAAATACTTGAACTTTGGTGCAGCTATTTTTGCAATGGTTGTGTTTGCATTGATTTTATATCGCTTCTTATTCCGAGCGGATAAGCATCCGATTTATTTACTGCTTTTAATCGGTATGATTTTAGGAACGCTTTTAGGAAGCTTTGTAACCTTCTTACAAGTGTTGATTGATCCAGTGGAATATTTAAGTCTACAAAATCGCTTATTCGCTAGCTTTACAAACGTAAAAGCTGAGCTATTATATATCGCAGCCGCTATTTTATTCATTGCGTTACTTTATGGGTATCGCATTATGGGTAAGCTTGATGTCATGTCACTTGGACGAGAAAATGCGATGAACCTAGGTATTAACTATGATGGCATGGTTATGAAGATTCTTATATTATCATCGGTACTAATTGCCACATCTACAGCACTTGTTGGTCCGATTACCTTCTTTGGATTAATCGTTGCGAACCTTTCGTATCAGTATTTAGTAACGTATAAGCACTCTGTTTTAATTTTAGGAGCCAGTTTGATTAGCGTGATTGCACTTGTTGGTGGACAGTTCCTTGTTGAGCATATCTTTGAATTGCGTACTACATTAAGTGTTATCATTAACTTTGTCGGTGGTATTTATTTCATTTACTTATTATTAAAAGAAAGTAGGGCAGCAGGATGATTGAAATCAAAGGATTAACAAAGAGATTTGGTAAAAAGCCTGTTGTAGAAGACGTTTCTGTAAAAATTGAAACAGGGATGATCACATCATTTATAGGGCCAAATGGTGCCGGAAAATCTACACTGCTTTCTATGGTAAGTCGATTATTAGACGCAGATACAGGTGAAGTATTACTTGATAAAAACAATGTGAAAAAGTGGAAGTCTTCTGAGTTTGCCAAGCGTGTTTCTATTTTAAAACAGTCAAATTTTTTAAATGTTCGATTGACTGTTCGTGAGCTAGTTTCATTTGGTCGCTATCCTTATTCAAAAGGACGCCTAACTGAGGAAGATGAAAAATTCGTTAACCAAGCACTTGAGTATATGAACCTAATTGATATGCAGGAGAAATTTTTAGATGAATTATCAGGTGGTCAAAAACAACGTGCGTTTATTGCGATGGTTATTGCTCAGGATACCGATTATGTGTTGTTGGATGAGCCGTTAAATAACCTAGATATGAAGCACTCAGTGCAAATTATGAAAATTTTACGTAAGCTTGTAGATGAGCTTGGTAAGACTGTGGTAATTGTATTGCATGACATTAACTTTGCGTCTGTTTATTCTGACCGGATTGTCGCATTGAAAGATGGCAAGCTTGTGAAAAATGGGCCGACCCATGAAATTATCAATTCAGATGCATTACGTGAAATATATGATATGGATATTCCAATCCAAGAACAAAACGGATGCCGCATTTGTGTCTATTTTAATTCACATGCGTAAGAATCCGTATTATCAAAGACCCAGGGGAATCGTGTGGTTTCTCTGGGTCTTTTTTAATAGGAATAATAGAATGGCAATCCGTTTCGTTGCTAAATAGACTTAGCCATAAAAAATTCAAAAATTTTATCAAATTACTATTGACGATAATGATTTAGGTATCTATAATGAGAATTGTTATCAATGATAATGATTATCATTTCTAATAAAGAATTTACAAATCGTAAAGGGAGAGAACGATACGTGAAAAAATGGAAATTTGCTAGTGCACTTATAGCAATGTCTTTAATGCTTTCTGCATGTGGATCTGACGAAGAAGCTTCAACAGAAAAATCAAATGAATCAGCTCAAGAACAATCTGGAGAAACGAAATCAGGTACAGCTGAACAAGGTCCTACATATCCAATGACTGTATCTCCAACAATTGCTTCAACTGAAAGCGAAGAAGCAGGAACAATTAACTTTGAAGATGTAGAATTTGAAAAAATGCCAGAAAGAATCGTAGTATTCGATTATGGTTTCCTAGATACATTAGATGCACTTGGAGTTGAAGGAGTTGTAGGTGTTGCGAAAGATTCTACATTACCTTCTCACCTTGAAAGCTATTCTGCTGACGAGTATGTAAATATCGGTACTTTAAAAGAGCCATTACTTGAAGATATCGCTGAAATCGGCCCAGATGTAATCTTTATCTCAGGTCGTCAATCTGTGTACTATGAAGAATTAAAAGAAATCGCACCAGTAGTTTTCGTTGGAACTTCTCAAGACGACTATTGGAACACATTCCTTGCTTCTGTAGACACAGCAGCGAAAATGTTTGGTAAAGAAGCAGAAGCGAAAGACTATCTTGCTAAATTCGATGCTGCTTTAGAAGAAATCAAGACGTTAGCTGGTAACTACGAAACTTCATTAGTAACTCTATATAATGAAGGTAAATTATCTGGTTTCTCAACAAATTCACGTTTCGGTTATATGTATGATGTTTATGGTTTCAAACCAGTAACGCAAGATATTGATGCTTCTTCTCACGGTTCTAACTTTGGTTTTGAGGCAATTTTAGAAATTGACCCAGAAGTATTATTCGTAATTGATCGTACCGCTGTTACACCTGGTGCAGTGTCAAACGTTGAAAAAGATGTTGAAAATGAAATCGTTAAGAAAACTCAAGCTTATAAAAACGAACGCATTGTTTACTTAGATGGTCCACTTTGGTACCTAAGTGGCGGTGGATTACAATCTGAGCTTGCAAAAATCGAAGAAATCTTAGCTGAATTAAAATAATTTGTTGTCTAAGGGGCTGTCCAGGTAGTCAGTGAAAACTGAACGTGGCAGCCCTTTTTATTTTATCTCTGGCTTAAAAGTTCGGGTATTTAAAATGTTCTTGCGGGCTAAATGATAGAGTGGCTCAATTATTTGAAAATCGGCTTAATAATTTGAGAAGTGGCTTAATTATTTAAAAAGTGGCTTAATTACGTTGAAATCGGCTTAATTATTCAGAATTTGGCTTAATTATTATAATTTATAGCCCTTCACCCCTCTAAAAACCTTGTACAGAGCCTCTTTTTAGTGAATTTAATGATCAAAATTGGGATTTTCTTCGAATCAACCCGATATACCTCATATCTTAGCCCGCGAATAACCGCACCAACTCCTCAGTTACTTTCTGTCTCACCCGGACAACTACTGCTTGTAGAAGACCGAGCGGTTTTTGCTCAGGCGAAGGAGAACGATTGCATTTTATTACAGTTAACATAACTAGAAAAAAATACTATATTGCCTTGTTTTAACTTGATATACTGGAAGAAATATGTAACACGGTAAAGGGAGTCTTGAGATGACGAGAACAATCTTGATAGTAGATGATCAGCCTGAGATTGTAGAGTTACTTAAACTGTATTTAGAAAAAGAGAATTATAGTATTTTGGAAGCCTATGATGGGCAAGAGGCTTTACATATCATTCAAAAAGAGAAAATCGATTTGTTATTAGTTGACCTGATGATGCCATCGATTAATGGCTACCAGCTTATAAAAAGAGTAAGAGAAGAATTGTCGATTCCTATCATTATTATTTCGGCGAAGAATGAGGATAATGATAAAATCCTAGGTTTGGGGCTGGGAGCGGATGATTTTATTCCAAAACCGTTTAATCCTCTTGAAGTTATCGCGAGGGTACAAGCACTTTTACGAAGAAGCTATAGCTATGCAAGTGGAAGAGCAGAAGCACCAGAGCTTCCGCAAAGTCGCCAAAAAAAGGTTGGGGAAATTGTATTAGACGAGGACACGTATTCCGTAATGAAAAGTGGAGCAACAATCCCACTCACAAAAATAGAATACAATATTCTCGAGTTATTAATGGATTCTCCAGGTAGGGTGTACACGAAGCAACAGATATTTGAAAGGGCTTGGAATGATTATTATATGGGCGGCGGTGAAGAGGACAATACCATTAATGTCCATATATCAAAGCTAAGAGAAAAGCTCGAGGATAATCCGAAAAGTCCAACATACATAAAAACAATCAGAGGCTTAGGTTATAAATTTGAAAGTAAAAGTAGAATATGAAATAAAATAGTAGGAAGCGATCATATTGAACAATGTTGCAAGTAGAATTTTTCCGAAAGAAGAAGGCTTTATTCCATATCTTTATTTAGCGAATATTGGTATTCCACTTTATTTTTTACTGCAGGAAACACCAGAGAGACTGTACTTTGGATTAGGTTTGATGATTATACTAGTTGCGGCGTATAGACAGGTTTTTTGGAGCCCACAGATTATGCTCTATCTCATTCTAGTAGAAGTCTCGATTATCTTGGTCTTTGGGTTTGCGTACAATCCAATGTACATCTTTATGATATTCATCGTTGTGTACCAGGTCATTAAATTACCGATTCATTGGATGTATGTAGTGTGTGGTCTATTTACTCTGTTCAGTCTTTTTCTCGTTTATAAAACAGTACTAGTAGAAGACTATTATGTCCTTATTAATCTAGCACCTCCTTTATTTGGAGGGGGGATACTTCCTTTTATCATGAAGGGATCCATGAAATATAAGGAAATGAGTGAAAATTTGAAGCGTACAGCAGAAGAGCTAGAAATTAAGAATCATGAAAAAACAATTTTAGAGGAAAGTAAGAAGCGCATGCTTGCGGATATTTCACATGATTTAAAAACGCCAATTACTACGATTCAAGGTTATTCAAAGGCACTATATGAGGGATTGATAGAGGATGAAGAGCAAACCAAGAAATATTTGAAATATATTTATGACAAGTCGATTCGGGTAACGGAATTAATTGAGGAGCTCTTTATGTTTTCAAAATTAGATAGTCCAGATTTTCCGATTACGAAAGAGGAAAAGGATCTGTGTGAATTTGTTCGAGGGATTATTGTGGAGAACTATGATCTGTATGAAGAAAAGCAAATGGAGCTTGATATCGATATTCCACCCTCAAAGATCCTTTTTTCCTTTGACGAGAAATTGATGTATCGAGCAATCTCTAATATCCTTCAAAATGCAATAAAATATAATCCAGAACGAACAGATGTGTATATTCGTCTCAGCAAAGGAACAAATAAAATCTCAATGGAAATAGGAGATAATGGCGTAGGAATCAGTCCAGAGCTTGCCCAAACGTTATTTGATCCTTTTGTTAGAGGAGATAAAAGTCGGATGAATGATGGTGGATCAGGGTTAGGTCTTGCCATCACGAAGAAAATTATTGAAATGCACGAAGGAACTATCCGTCTTGATACAAGTCCGGCTAGAGGTAAAACCAATTTTATAATAGAACTTCCCGTTAATGAAAAGGTATAGCCATTGGTGCTATGCCTTTTTCTATTTGGTAAAAAAACTTGAATTCTTAATGATTATATAAGGCTGACTTAAGATTGAGTTAAGATTCGGTGTCTAAGATAGAGATATCAAGTGAATGAGGAACGAAAAATAAGGAGGATTTACGAATGGAACATGTCATTGAACTTACTGATATAAAAAAGAACTATAAAGATGTAAAAGCGGTTGATGGAATCTCACTTAAGGTAAAGAAAGGTGAGGTATTAGGAATAATCGGTGCGAACGGTGCAGGGAAGTCAACTACATTAGAAATCATGATGGGAATTCGTAAGCCGGATTCTGGTACTGTAAAGGTTCTAGGGTTGGATGTAGAACATGCGACAAACGAGATTAAGCAAAAGATTGGAATTCAGCTGCAGCAAACGGCCCTATATGACCGAATCAAGGTAAAAGAGGCATTAGAGTTATTTAGCTCCTATTACGAAAAGAAACGTGATTTAAAAGAAATTATCGAAACGCTAGGGCTTACGCCTTACCTTAACAAATATGTAAAAAACCTTTCTGGTGGCTGGCAGCAACGTACATCATTGGCATTAGCTCTTATAAATGATCCAGAAATTATCTTTTTAGATGAACCGACTACAGGCTTAGACCCAAAGGCAAGGCTGGAGCTATGGGCTTGCATTAATCGATATCGTGAAGAGGGGAAGACAATCCTTTTATCAACACATTATATGGATGAAGCGCAACGTCATTGTGACCGTATCGCGATTATTAAAAAAGGAAAATTGGTTGCGTGCGACAAACCAGAACATTTAATTGAATCTCTAGGACATGGCATAGGATCAATGGAAGACGTCTATCTGCAGTATGCAGTTAGCTCATTATAAGGAGGAAAAAGAAAATGCAATCTGTTCTTACACATACAAAAATGGAAATGAAGTTGTTTTTTAGAGAAACATTGGCTTTATTGTTTACCTTTATCGTACCTGCCGTAAGCTTTGTTGTATTCGGGTTAATGTTTGATACAAATACGTATAATGGATTAAATTATTTTCAAGCCTATATCCCAAGTATGATCGGAATCATTATTTTTACAACGGCTTTCTTTTCAATGGGGCTGCAAATCGTGATTGACCGTGAAAAAGGAGTATATAAGCGCTTAAAGGGTACGCCTATTAATCAAAATGCGATTTTTATTGCTACAATTTTAAAAGGATTTATTGCGATTTATGTGGGAGCTATTGAAATTCTCTTAATTGCTAAGTTTGGATTTGGGTCTAGTTTAACGGAACACCCTCTTGAATTTTTTGTTGCACTAACATTATGTTCTGTTACATTCTTTGCAATCGGGTTTATCGTATCAAGTGTGACAAAACGGATGCAAACAGCATTAGGAGTTGCGATGATTTCCATGTATCCAATGATGTTTTTATCAGGGGCAACTCTTCCTTTAGAGGCTTATCCTGAAATCTTACAAAAAATAGCTGTAATTGTGCCGCTTACGTATGTTGTAAATGTGTTAAGAGGTGGCTGGAACGGAACGTTATTTACTACAGATGTGATGATTGATGGAGCAATCCTAATAGGGATCTTAGTGGTATCGGCATTAATCGGGATTAAATACTTCCGCTGGACGGATTGAGCGCCTATTTTTAGTAGACAATGTCAAACGTCTATACATTAGTATCCTGTGTACGTATCTTAATAGTGTAGGGCATACCTCCTCAGATGTTAGCGTGACTTTAGTGCGAGAGAAATCTCGCACCTTTTTCGTGTTATTAGGAAGCTATATAAATTTACTGTTATAGATAACTTTCCATTATGTCTATACACGGTCAGCTCCTGCTCCTAGCACCTCAAGGTCAAAAACGCATGGCAATGACAAGTCAAATAGCACCTTTTTGCCACATAACATTTACTTGTCGGGGCTGACCTAGGCACTTGCCTGATTTGTGGTACAAGTGATATTCAGCAAAAATTCTTAAAATAGTTGGATATTGATTCAATTTTAACTACCACCTGGAATCACAAGTTGTTACTATAGAGCTAAGGAGGTTCATCTACACATGTTAATTTTATCTACAATTAAACCGCCTGAGGAACTAATCAATAAAATGAACATGGTTTTCTCAGAAGATGAATTCATTTTTTATTCGGAAATGAAGGAAGCCTTAGAGGATTTACCTAGAGCAGATATACTCATTACATATGGCGAAGATTTAACTCCAGTTTTAATTGAAAAAGCCCAAAGGCTTAAGTGGATCATGGTTATGTCCGCAGGACTTGAGCTAATGCCGTTAGACGCCATTAAAGAAAAGGGAATTCTAGTTACAAACGCTAGGGGGATTCATAAAATCCCTATGGCAGAATACACGCTTTCAATGATGTTACATGTAGCAAAAAAAAATAAGCAACTACTACAGCAAGAAGAGAGAAAGAGCTGGAACCGAGTTACGATTATTCCAGTCGAGGAGCTGCATGGAAAAACCGTCGGTATTTTGGGTGTTGGGGCTATTGGTGGCGAAATCGCAAGACTCTGTAAAGCTTTCAATATGAAAGTATTGGGATTGAATCGTAGTGGTGCAGACCAACAATATGTTGATGAAATGTATCAATATAGTGGACTTGAATACATTTGCTCGCATGCAGACTATATTGTATCCGTGTTACCGAGTACAAATGAAACAAAGTATTTATTAAAAGATAGTCATTTTAGGGTCATGAAGAATCAACCTGTTTTTATTAATATTGGTCGTGGTGATGTGGTAAAGGAAGAGGATTTACTTTATGCACTTCATTCCAAAAAGATTTCGCATGCCGTTTTAGACGTATTCGAACAAGAGCCATTGCCTGTGTATCATCCGTTTTGGGAGTTAGATCAGGTTACTGTTACCCCTCATATCTCAAGTAAAACAAGTAAGTACTTACCGAGGTCCTTTGAAATTTTCGAACAAAACTTTCATATACTTAAGCAAGGTAGAAATGATTTTATAAATAAAATTGACTCGGAGCGAGGTTATTAATATGAAAATTTATACAAAGACTGGTGATAAAGGTACAACCTCTCTCGTATATGGGCAGCGGGTTTCAAAAACAGATCTTCGCGTTGAGGCATACGGAACTTGCGATGAAGCGAATTCAATGCTTGGTCTGGCGCTAAGTTATCTTACTCATATCCAGTTTGAAGGGAAGGAAGAGTTTGATTCCACGTTTAAGCGTATCCAGACGACTCTTTTTCATGTCGGTGCTGAATTAGCAACGCCAGCAGGGAAAGAGGTAAAATGGAAGGTATCAGAAGAAGATGTTACGTTCTTAGAGACAATGATTGACAAATGGGATGGTCAGCTACCGCAGTTATTGAAATTCATTTTACCAGGTGGAAGTCAAGCGGGTGCTTCTCTTCATGTGGCAAGAACGATTGTCAGAAGAGCAGAAAGAAGAGTTGTTGCCATTGATGAGGAAGTGAACCCACTCGTGTGTTCATATTTAAACCGTCTTTCAGATTTTCTCTTCATTGCAGCAAGATATGTAAATCAGAAGTTAGGTCAGGAAGAACCGATACTTCATCAATAATATGTATAGGAGGTGTTCAAAAAGTCACCAAATGATAAGCTTCGAATCATGGCGTCACTCGGCCACCTCGGTTCCTCACGTATTAAAAGCAAACGTTCCAGCCCTAGAAGCTGTGTTCCTTGATCTTCTTGCTTTGCGATTTGTCGCCTTTTTGAACACACACTTAAAGAAGTGATTCTTAAGATGCTAATAATCGCTTTTTCTGTGTATTTTACTAAAAAGCAAAAAAATAAGCGTAAACTACGGGTATTAATCATATAGTAATGATAGAAATGTTGACAAAACCTGTTGAACCAATATACACTAATTATAAAGATTATAAAGTAATAATGTTTTTTAGAAAGAGGTGCATGGCGGTGTCAAACAATCTTTTGAAGGAAGCGCTTGATACGTTGAAAGAAACCGGGGTTCGAATCACTCCGCAACGTCATGCGATTTTAGAATATCTAATTAATTCAATGAGTCATCCTACTGCTGACGATATTTATAAAGCATTAGAAGGCAAATTTCCAAACATGAGCGTAGCAACCGTATACAACAATCTACGTGTTTTTCGTGAGGTTGGTCTAGTTAAAGAATTAACGTACGGTGATGCTTCAAGTCGTTTTGATTATATAACCACTCAGCACTATCATGTAATCTGTGAAGAATGTGGAAAGATTGTGGACTTCCATTATCCAGGATTAGATGAAGTGGAGGCACTAGCTGCACATGTAACTGGTTTTAAAGTAAGCCACCATCGTATGGAAATTTACGGCTCTTGTCTTGATTGCCAAAAGAAAACTGCACACTAAAAAAGCTGACAAAATAATATGTCAGCTTACTTTTATTTATAGGCTCTTTTTTGTAAATCTAGCTTTTTACGTTTTTGCGATTGTATTTTTCATCAAACTCTTTACCTTCAAGAGTTGGATCAAGAGTTAATGGTTCTTTGCAATACATACAAACATCAACACGACCAAGCATCTTTGTTGGCTTTTGACATGATGGACAAGTAACCTGAATGGTTCGAGTTGATAACATACCAATCCAGAAATAAACAACAGTACTTGCTATAATAAATAAAAGACCTAGAAGCATAAAAATTGTCATGACAATAACGTTTGATTTAAAAAAGATTCCCCCGTACATGACAATGAAGCCTGCAAAGATTAAACCAAGAGCGAATGAACGAATCTTGTTGATTTTGCTTGAATATTTTATACCCATAATAAAACAACCTCCTTCATATACTATACAATATATATGAGGAAGATAAAAATAAAAAAAGATTCACAAATAAACCCATAGGAAAAAGGGTTTTATTTTTTATATGTCGAATTATATACCCAACGATTTGATTGGAGGAAATCAAAATGGAGGATTTACTTCGACCTATTTACCAGGAGCGAGCTAGTCATTCACAAACATTAGGAATCATAATGGTAGAGAAGGGGAAGGACGCATTTCCGCAAACTGACCAATTTGATACGGTCCTTTTAGTAATTGTAAAAGAAGCTGAGAAACAACTGTTTATTAAACATTACGAATATCGTAATGGAAAAGCAACACTTTATACCGTTATGGAAAGTCAGTTGAATATATGGCTACGACATGGTTCGAATCGTAAGGTAATCGATTGGATTCTAAACGGAAAGGTTTTATTTGATCGTAATGGTTATATTGAAGGATTAAAGAATGAATTGTATGAATTCCCATCAGATGAGAGACAGGTTAAGATGGGTGTAGAGTTTGCTAAGCTTATAAGACGCTACCAGGATGGCAAAGCTTTCTTTGATTCGAAACAATACTTAGATGCGTATAACTATGTAATTCATGGACTACATCATCTAGCTAGATTGGCTGTAATTGAAAAAGGATTCCATCCTGAAGTCACCGTTTGGCACCAGGTAAAACAAATTGATCCTCAAATTTATAAACTCTATGTAGAGTTACTAGAAAGTGAAGAAACACTTGAAAAGCGTTTGGAGCTTCTATTCTTAGCAAGTGAATTCTTAATTCATTCTCGAGCGAAACTAGGAGGACATCATCTAATACAAGTTTTATCACAAAAGGATGACTACTGGCTTTTTGGCGATATTATGGAGCACCCAGAGCTTCAAATCTACTCGGTAGACTTAGAAGTATTTATCGAGTTCCTTGTCGATAAACATCTATTAGATGTAGAAAAGGTAGAGACAAAGGGTCAGGGAATCTTCCATAGAACATATAAAGTAAATAAGTAAATTTATAGAACTCCTGATAATAAAGGGGGTTCTTTATTATTTTAATAAAATTTATAAAAGAATGTTGACGAGGGACAGGAACCCATGATATATTAAATTTCGCCGCTGAAAAAGATAATAATCAGCCGGTGAAAAAAGTTCAAAAATGTTATTGACTTTAAAAGGTCAGCATGATATTATAAGAAAGTCGCTTCTGAGCGATTTGATAAAAAGTTCTTTGAAAACTGAACATAATACAAGCGTCAACGTTAATTCTAAAGTAACAAACTTATTGAGCAATCAATACTCTTTTTGGAGAGTTTGATCCTGGCTCAGGATGAACGCTGGCGGCGTGCCTAATACATG
>JBLKRX010000045.1:0-37235 GCA_047608075.1 Ferdinandcohnia humi | reverse complement strand
CTACGAGTGAATGGCTAGTTCTTACTCGACGGGAATCCCACCCGTTATATGATACGACCTAGGCTCGGCCGCACACCCGCTCGTTATTCCCCTCTTCTTTTATCTTTTTAATAAAATCCATATATAGCATAGCAAGTAAATCCTAAACTTAAAAATCAATCTCATCGTTAATATTTTGTAAATCGTTGAGTAATACTTCGCCGCTCATACATCTGAGTGGACTTTGGTTATCTGTTTTACTTTACATTACGGTTAAAGAAGAAGTCGAGAATACAAGCTGGAAATTCTTTACAAGAAAAATTTTAGCTTACGATCTTTCTACAAGTTTAGATATGAGCATTGTCTATCGTACATTAAATTAGTTTAAAGATGCATTAAATGGAAGTATTCATCCATAAGCGATAATTCACTCGGATCAGGGGTTCCATTATACACCCACAGTATCAAAAACAAGTAAGAAAGTTAGGATTCCTCCAATCGATGTCACGTTGAGGAAACTGCTTAGATAATCCACCAATGGAATCTTTCTTTCGGCATTTTAAGGATGAAGTCGATTATAAGGAAGCTCGAAGTTTTGCAGAAATGAAGTATATGATTGATGATTATATTGACCACTACAACAAGGAAGCAATGAACTAAAAAAAAGATGACTCCGGCAGCATATCGGAATCATCTCAACGCTACCTAAATAGCAGCTACTACTTTTTTATTAAACTGTCTACTTTATAGGGTACAGTTCAGTATTTACATTAGAGAGTTTTATAAAGGCTTATCATATGAATGAAGATGAGAGTCAGGAAAAAAGCATAATTGATAGCTTACATGATTTTTTCGATAAAGATGATAATAATGAATCTATTGACGGTTCTGATAATGGGGATAGTAATGACTGAGTGGATAATGGTGGAGAATAGATAGTAATATTCTGATCCTATTTTTTCTATTCATTTCCAACAAAACCTGCACCGTATAAGCGTTAATCCTTCTTATACAAAGCATCTGTTAATTCAATATCCAAAAGCCAATAGCAAATATGAGCACTGTATAAATAATACCGAGAAATAATTGTAATAGCATTTGTTTGAACTTCTTTTCATCATTCTGAGCTTCTTGACTATCCTTAAAAAAAGACAATAATCCTGATGTAAACACTGCATCCCAGAGTTTCCACAATTCTTTATCACTTTTTTCTTTGTCCTTTTTATTTTCCAAATTCATTCCTCCCCTTTTAACTTTATCAAGTAAAATCTAATACCTTTGTTAAAGTACTGTTTCAATAGTTAAAGAAGAACAGCTGTCAAAAAGACAGCCTATACTTAATTAAATCACTCACCTCTAGACTAGTGATTAATGGTTTATTCTCCACCGCAAGTGTATTTATATCTCGCATCATATAGTTTGAACTACACCTGGCTTAGCGTTTGGATTGGTGGGAATTAAAGGATTATTGTTATTTTTCATTCTTCTCCAGTCTTTATACAAAGCGAATCCTAAAATTAAAAGAATAACAATGAAAACCACATTTAAAAACACCTCCCCTTTCTATATTACCATATTTTTACATAAATGTTTTAATATTCAGAAATCATAGTTATTAAACTCACCTGTACCTTTAGTTGTACCAGAAAAAAATCTACCTCATTGCAGCTCAGATCTTACCCTTTAGCAGCCGTTAGCTATCCATGAAGCAGAGCTTCACTACAGAAAATGCAAGAAAGAAATAGGTCTACATATAAAATGCAAACCTACTTCTCAATATAATAAACTTTGTTTTAATTTAAATATTTATGCTAATGCGTTCTATCTACAAACGATTCTATAAAACTACCATTATTCTTTACTAGATTGATTACCCTACTCCCTTGTTTTTTAACTTCTTCGTCATGTGTAACAAGTATAATTGTTTTCCCTTGTTCATTTAGTTCTTTTAAAATATTGAGTACAATTTTGGCATTATTCTTATCCAGAGAACCAGTTGGTTCATCAGCCAAAATGACATCACTTTTTTTTAGCATTAGCCTGGCCAGCGCCACTCTCTGCTGTTCTCCTCCTGATAAAGTGTATACCTTTTTGTCTATTTTATCGATAAGTCCTACACTCTCTAAAGCCTTCTCCATAGTTATATTTGTCTTAGAGTCTTTCCGAACTAATCTTAAATTTTCTCTAACCGTTTTATTATCCACTAGAGCAAAGTTTTGAAAAAGGAAGCCTACCTTTTTCCTAAAATATTGTAATTGGTTCTTCCGTTTGCTGATATCAATACCATCAACTTGGATTTCACCACTGTCTATTTTTTCAATGGCTCCGACCATATTAAGAAGCGTTGTTTTTCCGCAACCACTAGGACCTGAAAAGATGACAAACTCTCCATCTTCAATATTCAGGTTTAGGTTTGAAAAGAGAACTTTGTCTTCGAATGCTTTCGATACATTTTTAATTGTAATCATAAGCTACCTCCTTTTAGGATCTTCTGTATGCTTGATTCTTCTATTTTGCGAATATAAGAGAGTATCACGGAAACTTCTAGAAGTAATATAAACGCTCCCCCTATAGCAATATAATAAACTTCCTCCACATTGGTGATGACTCCTATAGCAATTGCTGCAATAATACTAATTGCCGTGCTGATAATAGTCATTAATAGAATTTTTTTATTTTTCTCCATGGTGCTATACCCTAAAACCTTTTTAATAGATAGTTCAATTGCATGCACCTCGTATTCCAAGCGGATAATAGAATTAATAATGATTAGCTCTAAAAACAGTGCCAAGATTGTGAGGATTACATTCATATAGATAACCCTTTTTACAATCCCCCACTGATGTTCATATTTTTCCAGTACATTCGTTATACTATGAAATTGATCTGTTAGACCATACTCATCAATAAACGCATTAAACTCATTCTCAGATATTTTATACATAATGTCATGATGGTAGGTTAACTTAAAAGCCTTCTCATTGATTGAATAGGTTGCAGTATTTGCCGCTACATTGTTATAAATAATAATCGGATTTTTTATTAGACCACTTCCGTTTAGGAAAAATTCATCTATACTCATGATTTCAATAGTATCTTCATAATAGACAACGCCATAATCATACTGAAAACTATCCCCTTCGAATACTTTAACCCACTGGTTCAAACTCTCTATAATCTCTTTATCATTAGTCAGTTCTTTAGGGAGAATAAAATAGATGTCCTTTTTCAAATCTACGTCGGTAAGCTCATTAATGTGACGTGATAAATAATCATATGTATTCCTATTCGCAAAAATCATATCGTCCATTTGTGAAACAGAGATATTCACTAATGCAGTTGCATCAAAGGTTTCAAAAAATCTCCTGTAAAAAGTTTCATTTACGATTGAATCCTTTTCGATATTATTTTCTATAGTACCGTTGCTATTAATAATGTCCTTATAGCCTAAATTAGTATAATAATAGTCAGCATGCTCTTCAAAAAATGGACGTTGCTTATAAAACTTATATCCTTCAAAAATAGTAGCGATATTGCTTGAAATAACAAAGACTGTAAGAATGATTGTGATAAGTTTCATCCCATAATTCAATGCCAACAGCTTTTTTGGGACTTTAACATTCGAGAATACCTCCTTCAAATCATAAAAATAGAGATTGAAATAGAAGGCCGCATTAATAACCAGCATTACTAAAAACATAGTCATGGAAATCGGAAACTTAAAAAACACATTATTATAATGAGACATTAACAGCAGTGATAAAAGAAAAATGATTCCAAAGACAAAGGTATCCAATAGGATGTTTTTCCAGATAATTTTACCGACTCTTTCACCTAATGAAACTTTGATGAAGTTTTCTTTTTTTTGCAAAATCACATCATAAAAGGATAGGAAAAGAATTACAAAATCAATAAGAAGCCATATAAATAAAGTATTCTTCGATGACTCCTTATCGGGATATCCTTCTTTTGGATGATTACCGGCATACTTGTCAATCAAGTCTATTTTGAACTGCTTACTATTTTCCTTACTGCCAATCACATAGTAATCATGGACATTTGCAATATTGGGAATGTCTTTAAAATCGGAGAATGTAACCCGTGTTTTTCCTAATAATAAGCTTTTATATTCCTTTTCAAAAATCGTTAGCTCATCATTGATGTACGTTTCAACACCTTTGCTCCCATAAATAGTGATCTCCTTTAAAAATGTGCTGTGAACAGTAGAATTAACTGCAAATACCTCAACATCATTTCGCTCTGCAGAATCAAGAATATCCTGAATCATTTCATCAGCAGTTGTGTTTTCTTGCAAATACATCGTTGTATTAGAAAACACAGCATTAAAGTTATTTAAATACAACTGATGGCTTTCTCCTATAATCAGAAGTCCTATCATAATCACAATAAAACTTACGATATATTTAATTTTCTTCAATGAATATCCCCCTTTGTACAGTAAACATAAATAATACTCTCCTCGTTTCAAACGAACTGTCTTTCGTTATCACAAGAAAAGTATAAAATGTAATATTCAACTTTTTATCTACTTTTCAGTGGGGGATATAAACATAAAAGCTGCTGTAACTTTTGCACCGCTATTAGATGAATTATTTAGAATTAGGTGTCCTCCATGCTTTTCACAAATGACTTTACAAATATTAAGTCCCATTCCCATATGCACTTCGTCGGGTTCATTCTTATCCCGATAAAAGGGATTAGTTGCACTTTGAAGAGCCTTTTTCGAAAAGCCTGTGCCATCATCCTTAACGATAATGGTAAGCATACAATCTGTTGCTTTACATGATATTGAAATTCTTTGTTTTGCATGCTGCACTGCATTGGAGATCAAGTTTTCAAAAGCTTGTGTAACTAAATTACTATCAATATTTATATTTGACCAGCTGCTTTTTGACTCAAACTCTATCTTTTTGCCTCTCCCCAAAATCTTCGCAACTTCTTTTAAACGACTGCTATAATGCTCAAAACAAATAGACCGGGAAACAACATCTATTTCTTCTAATCTTTGTATGGAGTTCATGCTGGCTACATAGCTTTCAAGACGTAGGATATGGCTGTTCATTGTCGTAATAGTGGAAAGTACTTTATCCTTTGAAAGTTTATCCTCAGGAAGATATTTTATAAGAAAATCTGTATAGCCACGGAGTACAGTTAAAGGGGTTCTTAGATCATGAGAAAATGCTGCATTTAGCTTTTTTCTCTCTTCCATTGTTCTCCACATATTACGATTGTTTTTATCTAGAGAGGATCGCATTTTTTCGAAGGCATTGCAAAGCTTGCCCATTTCATCTTTTGTATCATAGTTAAGCTCAAAACCCAAATCATTGATTGATATTTTTTCAGCCCCTGTAATCATTAACTCCATTGGCACTTTTAGCTTTAATTTATAAAAAAGTAAAGGAACACCAATTAACGAACCTATTCCAAAAATAGGGATGAACACATAAGGAATTGCCAAATACATGAAATACAAGAACTTATCTATTGAAGTAAAATAATCAGAAATATTTTTTGCGTGATAAGTTTTAATGTTTTCACCGTTTTCATTGATCTCCTCAGAATACGGTATATCTCCCGTACGCAAATATGACCATTTAAGATCATAGGCTAGTTCTACTGAATATTCCAATGTCGCAAACGATAACAACACTGCAATAAATCCGAACCCCAGCATACATATCATAAAGCTAATTGTAATCGGCATATTCAGAAATATTTTTTTTATCTTACCCATTTATAACCCACCCCCCATACGGTTTCGATGTAGGTTTTAGAACTAACAGTTGAAAGCTTTGTCCGTATTCTTCGGATATGCTCTGCAATGACAGAACTATCCCCTTCGCTATCCCATCTCCAAAGGCTATCATAAATTCCTTCCTTATCAAAAATCTGACCGCTGTTCAAAGAAAGGAATTCTATAATTTCAAATTCCTTTTTGGTAAGCTTAATTTTTTCTCCCTGAGAGAAAACTTCCTTCGTCGAATAATTAATTACAAGTTCATCATCAAATTTTGTTTTGTCTTTATTCACTTGACGCTGATCCCGTCTTATATGTGCTGTAACCCTTGCGCCTAACTCGTCAATGCTAAATGGCTTCACAATGTAGTCATCACCACCAACAGCAAACCCGTTTATTTTGTCAGTATCCTCTACTTTGGCTGTTAAAAAGAGGATTGGACAAGAAACAAATCCCCTGATTCTTTTGCAGACTTCAAGTCCATCAAAGTCAGGCATATTAATGTCAAGTAATATCAAGTCTGGCTGTTTTTCTGCTTGTTTAATAGCTTCTATTCCATTTTTAGCTGTTAATATAAAATAATCATTCATGTCAAAATAGTCCTTCAATAAATTAATTACATCTAGTTCATCGTCAACAATTAAAATTGTATTCCTCAACCAAAAAACCTCCAATCTCGAAGCTATTTTATCAACGTACAAAAGAAAAGGTAAAAGGATTGAATCCAGTACTATACTGAACTCAATCCTCCAAAGCTGCTTAAATAAATACTGTGTATAACTTCTTAGGTCACTTCATCATTAACTGCTTCCCAATCGGTAGACACGAATCTAACAATTGTATACCAGTTAATAGTTGATTCATACATTCATATATATTAGTTATCCTCTTGCACCCCTGTTTCTATCATTAAAATTCGAGTGATTACCAGTTTTGATTATTTTACTTGTACCAGAAAACACCATACTAAAAACAGGGACTCTTCGGATTATATAATAGGAACAAAGATGAGAAATAAATGTTCCCAAGACAAAAACTAATAAGAATTTGGCTGAACCTGATATATGGAAGTATGTAAAACCATATTGTAAAAGCACTAGAATTGGAATGTGGATGATATAGACAGTATATGTATTTTCCGCTAATTTTCGTAAAAGCTCTTTCCCTTTATTTAGTTTCGTATGGAATAAATAAAGGAGACCTACCCCTAGTCCTGTGCACAAGGTGGTTTCATACAAAGCATAAAACATGGCTCTACTTCCTGTTCCCCCACGGGAACCAGGTATGTATCCGAGTAAATAGAGGGTTGATAGGACTGTACCTATCAACAGCCATAGAACGCCCACTTTTCGTGGTATGTTTTGAACCCATTTATTCCTGGCAGCAATTAATCCTACTAATACGAAGGAAACATACTGTGGAAGGTGGGCTAGTTCAGTTTGGATGATTCCCAAAAGTCCCATCCAATGGTCTATTGGATACTTTATTCGAACTATGTATGTTATTATACTTACAATTACTACGAACGAAACTAGTGACAAATGAGTAGCAGTAAAATTAACGAATCGAATTTTGGATTTTTTTGTTACAAGTTTCCATACAAGATATAGGATTGAATATAGTAATAGGTGCTCAATAAACCACAAATGTCCAAAATTCATATCCGGCCAAGAAGGACCAGTCCAATTCGTAGGTTGTTCCCCTCCTCCAAAATAGATAGTAGTATAATAGTTCCAAAATGAAATATATTGGTAGCCACGAAAGTTAATATAATAGAAGTACATTAAACAGGGTATAAGTATTAGAAATCCAAATAAAAGCGGTATTCCTAGTCTGTTAAAACGATCTTTTAAAAACTCCCTTGAACCTTTCTTTTCTAAAGCAAAAGGTATAAAGTAGGCAGAAATGAGGAAATAAAGACTCATATTGAATGCTGAGTTAACCCCAAAAAAAGGACCAAGATTAGCTGGTTCCCAATAATCTTTTACATACCAAAAGCCGTTTGAACCTCCATACGCCTGACCAGCGTGATGAGCTATTACTGTTAAAGATAAGAATATTTTTAAGTTATCTATAAAACTAATTCTAGTAGTAGTCTTCATTATATTTTCAACTCCGTTTTTTTCATACATGCTTGATCTTCTTCTCTAATTAAACGTAAACAATACCACTTTTCACCAATTCTACTATGCAGATTTAAAACTTTTTTAATCCTTCAAATAACAAAAAATGTAAAATTATCTTTACTTTAAACTATTTGTCTTTTTGTAGTTAAATTACCGCATCATACATATAAACTCCTTTATGTTTATCAATAAGACGGTTATTTACACAAAAAAGTTCACTAAAAAATTCCATAAATAGAAATTCAGAATTAAAGTTATTTTGTATCTAAGATAATTGCAAAACCCAAAAATCTTCCAGGATTTCACAAATTATATGATAAAATATCAAAAGACTATTAACTTATGATTATTATACAATTGTGGAAGAAAAGAGTGCGAAAGGGGAAATGGTTTGTATGGAATTTAGGGGAGCAAGCGTTTATGACCAAGAGGATTTTTTTTCAAATTATTTGAAGAGAAGGGGTAGAAAGGATAGCCCTAACAATGCTATCGAAAGTCCTATCATTTATGAACTTATCGGTAACTTTCAAAATAAGAGTATTTTAGACTTAGGTTGTGGTGATGCCTCATTTGGAAAGGAATTACTAAATCAAGGTGCAGCTTTTTACACTGGAGTAGAAGGTTCAGAACAAATGGTAGCACATGCAAATCTTAATCTAGATAATGAAAACGGTACGATTCTTCACGAGACAATGGAATCATATAGTTACCCATTGAACAATTTTGAAATTGTAGCTTCTCGTTTTGCAATACATTATGTTTCAGACATCCATTTACTGTTTCAAAATGTACATAAAACCTTAAAAGATCATGGTAAGTTTGTGTTCAGTGTTCAACATCCCCTCACTACTTCTTCTTTTCTAAGCAAACAAACGGGAGATAAACGCGGGAACTGGATAGTAGATGATTATTTTCTTGAAGGAGAAAGAAAAGAACCTTGGATTGAACAAATAGTAGTAAAGTACCATCGAACAATTGAACATTACTTCAATGCCCTTACTAAATCTGGCTTTTCAGTAGTTGATTTACGCGAAGGAACACCAAAACGCGAACATTTTACCAATGATGAAGAGTTCGTAAGAAGACAAAGAATCCCAGTCGTACTGGCTTTTTCCTGCATTAAGTAAACAGTTGAATCCAAGCGTTTTTTATGCAATTTTTATTGTTAATTTCGTTCTACTAGCAACACTAATACGACTGCTATATATTGCATGAAAAATTTTGTGTAAAAGACTTAATAACAGTGCCTGCCCCCAGTACATTAACACTTTACTTAACCTGGGGTCAGGCACCCGAATTCCTTCTATCTGAGATATTTTCTGTTTTGTTTCTTAAAATTTCTTTTTTAGTTCTTCCCCTGATGGACTTACGCTTAAACATTCAACTAATACATAGTTACCATCACTAGGATTCTGTTTTGTTTCACTCATTGCATCCAAATCATTGAAATGCCACCATTCAGAAGCTAAAGGTGTAAGCCCAGAATTTGTTAGATACGTTTGAAGTTTAATTGCTGATTCATTCATTGTATCTGCTAACACTGCATCTTTCCAAGCCGTTTGAGATGTTGATGGAACAGGCTTGGTAAAAGTAATAGCTGCCATACTTAGCTCGTGTATAGCAGTTGGCATGGTATATTCAGTGTAATCTGTAATTTCAATCCCTAAATATTCACCTATTGCTACTTCTTGATTTGATTGGATCTTTGCTAAACTTACATCAATAGCATAACCCCTTTGATGGTTTGAAATGTTTCTAGCAATAAACCAACCTGTACTCCAAGGATATGTGTTTATACCAGCCATAACAGTACTATCATCGTTTGCTAAATTGGTCAAAGCATCTACGACTGCTTTTTGAACGGTATATGGTCGATAGCCTTCGTAGATGATCAACGAATTACCATCAGCCAATGCTTCTTTTTGTGCAAGAAATATCTTCTTTGACATTGCGTACAATACAGGTACAATAAATTCTTCTTTTCCAAGTCTATTATTAAATGTTTTTCCTTCATACAACGCTTGTCCTGTTATTTCGGGAATTGCTGTACCAGAAGAAAGGAATTTGGAAGAATACGCATTGCTGTTATCATAGATGATGGAAGGAATCACATCAGGAAGGTTAATTAAACAATACTTGCTTAGTACCCATCCTTCTGATGTAGCATTTTGTATGAACCACCAATCTCCTTCCTCACGTATTATTTGAAAGGCTGTACCGGCTTTTAGTACTTCCATACTATCAGAGTTTATATTTGGAGAAGCTTTTACGTTTAAGTCAATAGATGTATAACCTGTTGCCCCCATAACAGGCAATTCCAAATTCCCTTCATATGGTAAAGGAGTAGGGATTGGCTCTAATTCTTCTAACGGATCTACTTCCTCTATATTCGCCAAAGTTTCTTCCGCTTCTTTAACTATAGTTCCCTCTGTAACTACCTCTGTATTATTTACACAAGCTGTTAGTATCAATAATAACGATATAAATGCAATCAATTTAATACTACTTGATTTTGACATACTTCCTCCTTAGGAAAATACCATATATTTCAAAATATATAGTATTATTAAATGGAGTGGATAAATGACATAAAAGCCCCATTTTAACATATTTGATTTTTTTCCACGTCTACCTTTATACTTGACCAACAATGGAATTGCCAAAAAAATTCCGATTTGATAGGAATGGTGCCAACCTAACTTGATTATAGTGGGAATTAAGTGGAAGACAATCCCAATTGTCGCAAAACTGATCATTTGTTTTTTTACTTGTCCTTGAAAAATTCCCAAAAATACTATCCATAATACTGCAACGTAATTCCAATCAGCTGGATACGCAAGCATACAACAAATAAACACAAGTGCTAGCTTTACGTAAATAGACAGCTTTTCACTTTTAACAATTGTCAAAGCGATTAACCCCAACGCTAATCCCCACATGACACTCGTGGTTTTCCACCATGGTAACTTAAAGTATAATACATACGGAAAATGAGAGATAGCTGCAAAAATAACCAGTCTCTCTATATACTTTTTAACATTGGATGTGTAAAAATATCCCATTGCAATAAAATAACAGAAGATGGGTGCCACCACCCTTCCTGGTATACGTAAAATAAACTCTGCTACCGTCTCCTGAGGGATAAAGCCTGCAAAAAGATGATCAAAAAACATAGTAATAAGAGCTATATACTTTAATGCATTCGAAGACAAATCCTTTTGAAGAGTAGTGTATTGCATCATATTCCTCGCCTTTTTTGTCATATGTAAAAATTGTTAAATGAATAAACTAAAAGTAGAGCAAAACTCTTAATTTATTTTCGTTATTATTAATGAATAATATGTATTTGGGTTATTAGAATAATTGGTGTATAAATTATGGGTTTAATTAGAAGTCGGAATTACGAGGGTATTGCTCTCAAGTATTAGGCACCCCTTTTATGAACATAAAAAAACCATCTTGATCAGATGGTTTACAAGAATATTATTAGATACAGACTATTATTCTTTTCAACAAAACAGCCTCGTTTGCTTCTTAAATTCACATTGCCATATCAGTTAACTTATTAAAAGTTCCTTAACATATACTTTCTTAAAGGGTAAATTCTTTATTTTGCTGATAAGGTGTAAGTAAGGAAACACTTCTGTAATATCGGTAGAGAATATAACTAACAATAGGAATTAATAGTATGAATAAAGCAGTTCCTAAATAAAAAACAAATTCCATTTTTTTAATTGATTCTATAAGTAAATCTCCCTCGTAAGCTGTGTTGTCGGTTGGTAAGAATATAACCGCACCCGCTACTATATTATGAAATGCGTGCAGTAGAATCGGTACTATCAATTTCCTTGTTTTCATATAAACTAAGCAATAAAAGATGCCACTAAAAAAATGTGCCATAAAACCTGAATCAAAATGTACGAAAGAAAATAATAATGAACTGAAAATCATTGCTTTTACCACACCATGTTTTGCCCCCCATTTATTAAATAAATATCCTCGAAAAAGAAGTTCCTCCATCACTGGTGCAAGTGTAAAAGATAATACATAAAATAATAAGGAATACAGAAAATTACTTTCAGTAGAACTAAGATCTATATCAGTTAGAATAAATGTTAAAAATCCCGAGTTTACTAAAGCTAATAATGTAAATATTACGGTTACCGAAAGTGCTCCAAAAATAAGTATGAGAAATTTGATACTAATTAGCTTCAACCAATGTTCTTTCCTAATAGAAAGACTTCCAAGCAGGTTATTTATTGAGATATGATATTTATTAAACGAGCGGATTAAAATAAATAGAATAATAAAGTGTAATGTAATAGTAAAAAGGAAACTTATCAGACTGGTTGGAATGTTTTTTAATATAACACCAACAAGTAAATATGTAATAAGGGCTATTATTGATAATAGTAAAATCTTAATAATTACACTTGAAACCTTCATCCTATCAAAATCATTTTTGACACTCATATATTCTCCCTTACAAACTATTATTATCTACTTAAAACTTACCTAAAGCTCGCTCTGTCCACTTCCTATTTTTACCATATTTTCTTCAACAAATCTATACCGTTAGTTAGACTATCATTTGATCGATTCAATAACTGAAGCCCATGCCTGGAGAAGTTGGTTCGATGATTTTAAAATGTTCGATTCTTTGGAGAACAATTAGCCTAACTTTACACCCCTTTTTCATAGCATTCTGGTAATAGTTCTTACTTAACTCAACTGGAACGTGGCGATCTAACTCACCATGCAGTAATACCTGTTCTACTTTCATTGGCAATAATTCAATAGGGGAAGTCATTTTATAACGTTCACAAACTTCCTCTGGTGTTCCACCTAATAAAGCAGCGACATGACTTTTCATTCCCTTTTGTTCATGAATTTCCCACATCTTTCTCAAGTCAGTTACACCAGCTAAACTAATCACTTTCTTGATGTCTTAAAACGATTACTGGGCATAAATCTGAGTTCTCTGGTATTCGTAATACTCCAAATTGAGATTTATGTTTTCCGTAATACATTTTTATATTATTCCCCACCTATATATCCCCCTTGTAACATAGTAATATGGATTACCTATTATAGTAGCCGCCGCACTTCCTTTCTTGAAAAATAGCTTTTCATATTTACCTTAATAACCTATCTGCACCGTTAGCCTAATAACTTCAATAGAATAAGCGTTCACCCTTTTTTTGGTTCAACGCACTTCTCTTTCTTTACCTTAATAAGGGATTATTCATTCTCAAAATCCTCTGTTTCTTCTTCAGAGAATAAAACGATAAAGTCCTTCAAATTAGGGGCATATTCATCTATATCCCCATTTTCGTGATACCAAACATAGATTTCATCCCTCATAATTCCGTTCTTTATGATTAGACATAGTTTATCACCTGAACCATCATCACCAATAGCAATTAGATTTTTAGGGAAGCCTTCTTCTCTACACTCAATGTTCTGTCTAACGACATCATCCCAAGTCTTTTTGGGATTCCTACTATCTTTTATAGGATATAGTATCCATTCACCTATTTCTGCGTTATTAACTAACATAAAAAGTTCTTTGTACTGTTCGGGAAAAGTGACACCTAGCTTTTGCTCTGCCGACTTTATATCTAATAGATCAACCCCTGGTTTCTTTGTTTGTATTAGGTCTCGTATACACTCCATATGCAAGACTCCCTTTCTATAATTAGTCTACCTTGATTAATTCAATTTCAAATTTAGCTTTTCCTTCTTTAACTACATTGCACTGTAGCAATGAAAGAAGGGATAGCAACAGCCATCCCTTTTCAAACTCTAATACAGATTAGTCCTTTAACAATTTGAATCTAGTTCAGTTTTCAACCTTTTTGTCCTTTCCAGGTTTCCTTTAATGAAACAATCCTATTGAAAATATATTTTTTATCCGTTGAATTCTTATCCACACAAAAATATCCTAGTCGAAAAAATTGAAATCTTGCCCCAATTTTTGCATTTTTAACAAATGATTCTATTTTACAATTTTCCATAATAATTTTGGAACTAGGGTTAATTTTTTGATCCCAGTCTATCTCATTGTCCTTCACAATATCTTCATCTTTAAATAGTTTATCAAAGAGGTTCACTTCAACTGTTTCACAATTTTTTGCAGAAACCCAATGAATAATTCCTTTTACTTTTCTTCCTGTAAAACCAGTTCCACTCTTTGTTTCAGGATCGTAGGTACATCGTAGTTCAATTACCTCCCCAGTATTCGCATCTTTAATAACTTCATTGCATTTTATAATATAGGCACCTTTTAACCGAACTTCTGTATCTAAAGATAATCTCTTAAAACCTTTTGTTGGTACTTCCATGAAGTCCTCTTTTTCTATATAAATTTCTTTTGAAAACAGAACATCTCGACTTCCTAATTCAGGATTTTCTTTATTATTTTCAATCGATAAAAGTTCGTCTTTATGTTCGTCATAATTAGTGATAGTAACCTTTAAAGGATTAAGTACAGCCATTACACTCTGAACCTTTGTTTTTAAGTCATTGCGTAATGAATGTTCCAGCATCGCAAAGTCAACAGTGCTTTGATGTTTGACAAAACCAATCTCATTGACAAAAACCCTTATACTCTCCGGAGTAAATCCTCTTCTTCTAAGTCCACTTAAGGTAGGTAATCTGGGATCATCCCATCCATCTACAAATTTCCCTGCTACCATTTCCCTCAAATACCGTTTACTTGTTACCACACCGGTAATATTTACTCTACCGAATTCTCTTTGTTTTGGGGGTTCCTTTACATCTAATTCAGTTAGAACCCATTCATACAGTGGTCGATGGTCTTTAAATTCAATGGAACATAATGAATGTGTAATACCTTCAATTGCATCTTGAATAGGATGTGCAAAATCATATAACGGATAGATACACCAGTTATCACCAGTCCTATAATGGTTGGCGTGAATGATTCTGTAAAGAATAGGGTCTCTTAAATTTAGATTGGGTGACTCCATATCTATTTTGGCACGTAATACCAATGAACCCGTCGGATAAACCCCATTTTTCATTTTTAAAAATAATTCTAAGTTTTCTTCGATTGGTCTATTTCTATATGGACTATTTTTACCAGGTTCCGTTAAGGTTCCCCGATATTCCGTAATTTCATCAGGAGATAATTCACATACATACGCTTTACCTTTTTTAATTAACGTAATTGCAGAGTTGTATATTTCCTCCGAATAATCTGAACCATAAAATATTCTATCGCCAGGAGTATACCCTAACCAATTAATATCATCGATAATGGAAGTAACATATTCACTATCTTCCTTTAAAGGATTTGTATCATCAAAACGAAGATTAAAGTTCCCGTTATATTTTTGAGCAATCGTATAATTAATATTGATCGCATACGCACTTCCTATATGAAGATAACCATTCGGTTCTGGAGGAAACCTGGTACAAATTGTTCTATTAAAAGTACCATTCTCAAGATCTTCTTCAACCATTCTTTCAATATAATTCGTAAAAATTTTCTCCTTAGCATTATCCATGTTTTGCCCTCCTACCTAGCAGTTTTTTTGTTTATATTTGTTTTAAAGAAATGTAATAAAAAATAAAAAAACCCCACCCCCAAGACTATCCATAAGTCTTGGGGACGAGATTTGATATCGTGGTACCACCCCAGTTTATTAATATGTCACCATATTAACCTCTTCAAGTACGGTATTATAATAATACTTATACTCTAGCTCTATAACAGGAGCACCTGTCACACTATCCCCTATCGGTTCCAATGTAATGCTCAGAGTCTTGGTTCAATAAATATTCTTACTCCTTTTCAGCCTCCGGAGCTCTCTGTAAAGAATTAAGTTTATCTACTCTTCTCATCATCGCAATTACCATTTTTAAATTATTCCATATAATATCGAAGTACATGACTTTTGTAAAGACATAAATGGATATTTTACTCAATTTTTATAAAAAAAGGAAATAACGGTTCATTTTTATAGGAAGTAAGATTAGTCTGTAAATTCCAACTCTTTTTACTTTCAAAAAAGGCGTTAATCCTTCTTGGATCAACGCACTTGTTCATTGACAATAGTATATTATTGAATAGTTTCCTATTAACTTGATGAAACCAATATATATAAAGTACCTGGTAAAAAAACTTATTTAGTTGTTGGCGAGAACTTTATCTTCATAGCATTTGCCATAAGCCCAGGAATAGCAGTGTTTTCATGTAAGCCCCTAAATAATTCAGAACCTGGTCCAAATGCATATAATGGAATGTCTACACCAGTATGCTGAGAGCTTGTCCATCCTACTAAAGCACGTTCAGATATCACCTCATTAATAGCAATGTCTGATTTAGAGGATGTTTTAATTTTTTGAATTTCTACATCTGTTAATTCAAGGTTTGTATATTGCTTAACAACTTCCTTAATATTACTGCGTGTTAAATCAAACTTACTTACCATAAAGTCTCCAGTAGCCGTAACATTACGAAGAACTTCTACATTTGCATCATATTGACCGTATCCTCCAACGGACATACCGCCAGTATCATGATCACCTGCAACTACAACCAATGTATTTCGATCTTTTTTAGCAAACTTAACAGCTTCTTCTACTGCCTGTTCGAATGCTTCGGAATCCTTCATCGCCCACGCTGCATCATGATCATGACCAGCCCAGTCAATTTGACTACCCTCAACCATTAGGAAAAATCCATCCTTATCCTTATTAAGAACTTCTAATGCTGATTTCGTCATTTCTTTTAAGCTTGGTTGGTTTGTCTCGTCTCGGTCTAGCTCAGGTGCCATTGCATCTTCTGAGAACAATCCAATTACCTTGTTAGACTTTTCTGCTTTTCTTAATCCGTCTTTATCAGAGATAAATTGATATCCATTGTCTATAGCTTGGTTTAATAGTGTTTCAGAGAAATATTTCTTTCCACCACCAAGAATCACATCAACATCATTTTTAATTAGCTGTGGTGCAATGTCTGCTTCATTAGCACGTGAAGCTACATGGGATGCGAAAACAGCAGGAGTGGCATGTGTAATAGTAGAGGTTGCAACTAATCCAGTTGCTTTGCCTTCCTCCTTAACCGTTTCAAGAATTGTTTTCAACTCTTTTCCATCAGGTGACGTACTAATCATTCCATTATTTGTTTTCACCCCAGTAGCAAACGCAGTTCCAGCAGCAGCCGAATCCGTTACTTCTGAATTTTCGGAATAGGTACGATGCATTCCAACAAGCATGGAATCCAATATTGACTCTTCTCCTTTAAACCAACGATAATTTGTAGCATAGGCTGAAGAAAAACCATCTGGAATTAAGAAAATGACATTTTTAGCTTTTCCGTTATCCACATTTGCTTTTGCCTCTGCTTCTGCACTAGATATTGGCATATTGGCTCCGGCAAATGTACCTAAAGCAATTGTAGAAACGGCAGCTAATGATAGTAGATTCTTTTTTACTTTGTTCTTCATGATTTCTCCTCCATAATTTAAAATTTTTTATTACAATATGGAGTATAGAGCCTAAATCTTAAGTCTTTATTATCAATCTATTATTTTAAAGTAAATCGAATAAAACAAGAGTTAAGACCTATAGAATCAGCAATTATTGCATCTTTTATAGGTCTTAACTCCCTTACTTTACCTTCTTTTTATTATTTATTTGTATGTTTACTTACAACGATAGTTCATTGATAGTACTTTTATTAGTAGTAAGGTTTACTTTTTGGTAACATTGTATAAATTATTGTAATCAAACCATTTTAAGATTTAATAAAAAAGTGCAATAAGCCTCCTTAGTCAACATACCCTAAGTTTAATAGGTTTATTTAAAATTAAACTCAGTATAAACATAATAATCACCCAAAATAATTCTCCCATTACCTTCTAAAATATGAAACTTCAACTTCTTTCTCGTCAATCAATGTAAGTTAGCCATTGGGTTCTTTAAGGAAATTCCAATTCTGTTGCCAATGCTTTTTTACTTTTGTCTAGCTCTTTCATTATTTATTCTACTACTAATTTATCATTTGATTTTATAAATTGTATTCCGTCTATTGATACCGTATCGGTATGAAATCCACCTATATCAAGCCTATAATTATTATTAAAATCACTTGAACTGTTGGAAAAGCTTGAAGTTAAAATCCATAAAAATCCAGGTAATTTTCTTTTTTCTATATTAACTACCCCGGTTTCATTTACTTCAACAATCTAATCATTAGTTTAATTACTTCAGCAGAATAAGCGTGAATCCTTACTGGATCAAGCACTCTTTAGAGATAAAAAACAAAAATTACATTTTATGGTAACTTTATAAAAGAATGGTATTCTATTAGTCATTAGATAAGGGGGAGAGACAATTTGTTTTACGATAGCCTTAGTTCAGCTATTTACACTTTGTTATTTTGGTGGGTACTTTTTCTTATATTTCAAAGAGTAAACAATCGCTATCCGAAAAGTAATCCTTGGAAGAAAGACATACTCCTTACATTTGTCCAGAGTGCTGTTGTCCTAGTTTTACTTCCGGTTTTGCTATTTTTTTTTAGACATTATAAAGAATAACAATTTGATCCATTTCCTTATGGAATGACTTTTTATACAATAACCAGTTAAAAATAAAGAACTAAATAGGTTTTCCTAAAAATATGTAATTTTCCAATTTTTATTATACTACTTTAATATTTTCTTCCTAGAACTAAACCCGTTAACATTTTTATAGGCTTTTCATAATACAATGCTCTTAGGGGTGATGAAAAGTGCCAAGAGTACAATATACCGACAATGACATTGCTTTAGTGGCAAGGATGATGAGGGCAGAAGCTGAAGGCGAAGGGCGACTAGGGATGCTTATGGTTGGTAATGTAATTGTAAATCGACGAAAAGCGAATTGTTTAGATTTTAAAGGTTTAAGGTCAATACGGCAAGTGATTTTTCAAGTGCAAGGGGGAAATTATTCATTTGAGGCAGTACAAAAAGGTAATGTTTTTTATAACCCAGCAAGAGATGTAGAAAAAAGATTAGCGAAACAAACCTTGGACTTTTGGAGAGAACATCCTTCCAAGCATTCTCTTTGGTATTTTAATCCGTATGCAGCATGCCCACCTACATGGTACGGTCAACCATTTACAGGACAATATAAACAACATTGTTATTATGAACCACAAGCTAATACATGCGATAGTGTTTATAGATGGTAACAATCCATCCCACATGAATTACACCCCAATTGTTAGACACACATCTAACAATTGGAGGTGGAGTTTTTTATGGAAAAATTTACATATGCGGATAAAGTAAATGTAAAATGAGAATCAAAAAATAGCTTCTCCCCAAATAAATAGATAAGGGAAATTTTCTCTAATAGTTTATTTTTTCATTTACAATTTTTGCATATTGTTCAATTTCGTTTAATACCCTTGCTTTTCCTTTTTCACTTTTCATCCATTTAGTAGGTGTAATATCTCTATTGTCTTGAAGTGGTAATACATCTACAACCGTGTCATCATTTGCATAAAAAGAAGCCAAAAAATAAAAACGTTTAGAAAAAAATGATTTTCCCGCTAATAAGATATTTTTATTACTGGTTTTATTTAGAAAACCAAATGCTGATTGAATAACACCGTCCACGCCTTTGATCTTATTATTATTCTTAATTGGAATAAGCTTTTCCTTTTCGATACCTTCTTTTATTAATAGCGGAGCATGGAAATCATATTCACTACAATTTAAGAATCTATTAAAAACTTCGGGAATCATAATTATGTTTGCTCCAGATTTCTTATAGAAATTCAATAATTGTTCATTAAGCTCTGGAAAGTGACCAGGATGATAGAGAATAACATCTGGTTTTTCAAAAAGATTAATTCTATCCATAAATACCATTTTATTTATACTTTCTATCGTTGTTTTATTCAAATCTATCTGCCCCCATTGAGACATTATCTTTTTATAAAGGATTATCCTTTTTATTTAATTCGCTGTAAATGTTTTAAATCCTTTTCAACAAAACTGTACCGTTCATGCTTAATTTCAATAAAAAGGCATACCGATACGGAATTAGAACTGATATGATAATTCATTTACGGTTACTCCACAATAACGGAACTACATTCCTGTCTATTTGAAGGACTGCACGATAAAGCTGATTTCCACCCAACTCCCTTACATTAAGCCCTCTGTATACGAGTTAAAACATCAAAGTAAACCGCTAGAGCAAGTACGCCACCACGAATAATATATTGAGGAGTAATCCCTACCCCATCAAGTTCATTCTTTTTGATAGCGTAGCGATAACAATCGAGGCTGTCTGGTTGTATTATTACAACTCACCCCACATTACCTTACGTATCCTACTGTTAAGACATTGAACTAGTAATGAAATGAATACATAGTGTAATGAAAAATAAAAATAGCATAAAACAACTTGATAGCAATAAAACGTTTCTAACCGGTTTCCTATTTTTCAGCCGTTTGTAAAAAATAAAGCCCAACGCAATCAAACATAACCAAACATTGATCCCTATAGGAGAAAATAAAAAACTTGAATTCATAACCCAAAAAATTAATATTATTACATGCAGAATGACTAAAATAAATGGTGGAAACTTCATATTACCTCCAAGTTCGATACATAGAATTTCTATGTATTATGTTAGCACTATTTGTTTAAAGATGGAAATACTTTGTTTTCTTGCCAAGTGCATAATTAACATGAATAACATAAAAAAGTATAACTATTGAATAATTATTTCAAATTATTCAATACATAACTACTAAAGTTGAAACCTTTATTCAAATATTTCGTCATATAGTAGTCACTAAATAATAATGTTAGGGGTAAACACATGGAAATTACTTATTCTGAAACTCTTCCTTCTAAACAAGACTTTTATAGTTTATATGAAACAACCGGATGGAATAAAGCATTCAATTTTACAGGTGAAGTTTTACATCAGGCAATCTCAAATAGTTGGTTTAGTATCTCAGCAAGGCAAGATGATAGCTTAGTAGGTTTCGGAAGAATCGTCTCTGACGGTCTATATCAAACCTTTATTTGTGATTTAATCGTTCATCCAGAATATCAAGGTCAAGGTATAGGTAAGCAAATAATGCAATTGTTAATGGATCATTGCAAGAAAAACAATGTTACTTTTATTCAGTTATCTTGCGCCAAGGGAAAAGTTGGATTTTACGAGAAATTTGGTTTTAAAGTACGTCCCTTAGATGCTCCTGGCATGCAAATTCTAGTACATAATTAATTAGTAAGTGTCGTTTTTCTGAATTGAAAAACGGCATTTTATTAGTTTATCTACTTAATTGCTTCGTTAGCAAAATAGTGAAGTAAGGAATCTTATCAGTAAATTCACAAAATCTTTGAAGAGTTCGGTGTTTATTACGTGCAGTTTGCTATTTGTTAATATAATCTAGAATTGGAGTTATTTACCTCCTAGTCATAAGTTTTAATAAAATCGAAGAAAGAAGGAACATTAAATGCCTGAGAAAATCAAAATAGTGTTAGAATCTCTTATCGCTTATAATTCAAGAGAATTTCTACGTTTCAAAAGCTATTATGACGATGCTTGTACCTTCCGTTATGCATCTCATGACAAGGTTTTAACCATGGAAGAAGTATTTACGTTTTATGAATCATCTTTCGAGTCATCACCAAACGCACATTGTGATGTTGTAAATATTACGTGTGCAGGCGAATATGTGTCAGTACATGAACGATTTACTGGAATTTTGGACTCCAATGGGAAGGAAACCACTCCTGAGACTATAGCTGTTTACAAAATACATAATCAGAAAATAATAGAATTAAGACATCATTTTACATAAAGGCCTTTTCGTAAACTTTGTTCCTCTCTGTACCAGATTAGTGATGACTTTTACTTTTGATAAGGCTTGGTGAATTCAAGACATCTTAATTTAGTTCAGGGGGTCTATTCTGACAGTTTTAATGAAATTAAGAGTAATCGTGTCAGAATAATATATCCTTCTGTAAAAACTTAATAGTAAACCCGTTCGAAAAACAATAATCTCTGCGAAAACAGCATACATAAAAAAAACACCTAGGCCCTTTTAGAGTCTGGGTGTTACTTTATTTTCTACGTTTCTCCCAAATTCAGGATAAAAGAAATAATCCTTTTAGGGTTTCTTTTAAAAATTCCCTTTCTTCTACTACCTTTAATGAGTCATTCTCAGAGAGGAATCGATAATCGGATTGTGGGAGTAACGCACCTGATCTATAATTAGATGTTTAACTCCTAAACTAGTATATTTCTTTTGTTCAATCGACCAACAAGCGGTATTACAATTATACCTGCTATCACTACCTGCATAACATTTCCTGGAATAGAGCCGAAAGGAAGTATCCAGTTACCATAAAGAATAACTTCAGTAAAATAGTATCCCACAACTTTTATAAGTAGTGCAACAACTACTGCTATTGTGTTTACTAGTACTCTCTTGCCGGGTAACTTTTCGGATATCAAGCCTGCTAAAAATCCCATTGCACCTACGATGACGAATGTAAACGGTGCCCAGGCTGTCCAGCCAGAGATGAGATCAAAAAGTCCCATTCCGAAAGCCCCTGCTACTGCTCCTGTTTTTTTCCCGAATACAAAGGCAGCTATAAAAAGAGGTACATTACCAAGATGGATAAGACCTCCGTTACCCATTATTGGGAGCTTTAAATTAATAAACATTGTAGCAACTAAGGTCAATGCGATGAATAGTGCATTAATGACCAGTGCTTTGGTTTTAGTTGTTTTTATAGGTGAGAAAGTTGAATTCATCGGTTAACCTCTTTCTTTTTTTATTACTAAATAGTATCACAACCTTCTCCCATTTTGCTTTATTAATGAACGTTTTTCAAAAAAATTATTTTCCAGTAAACCTATTAACGTAACACTAAAAAAACAAGTATGTTCAAGCGTTAGAACCTTCCTTCTTCCACTAGACTTTTAGAAGGAACCCTCTTTACCTACTTTATGGTTTATACCTCCCGTTACAGCAAAAATACTTCGTAAAACTAATATTTCGCTAATGAAAATAAATACAGACTATGCTACTATAAGTTTATTAAAAATTTAATATATTGATTTTTTTAGGAGATGGAGCAACATGCCGACTTGGCAAAGGAACTTATGGGTATTGTGGATTGGAGTCTTTTTTACTGCTGCAGGTTTTTCAATGGTAATTCCATTTTTACCAATTTTTCTATTAGAAATTGGTGTACACGACCATACCGAACTTTGGTCAGGACTCATTTATGGTGCGGCCTTTTTTGCTGGTGCATTTGCAACACCACTTTGGGGAAGAGTAGCTGACAAGTATGGTAGGAAACCGATGATCATTCGAGCAGGGGTTGCCCTATTTTTCGTATATACTTTAATGGCTTTTGTTACAAACCCGTATCAAATTTTAGCATTACGTATTATGCAAGGATTACTAAGTGGATTTATCCCTGGTGCAATCACTTTGATTGGGACGAACACCCCAAGTGAGAAAGTAGGATATGCTCTTTCCTTGATATCATCAGCTTCTGCAACAGGTATGATTTTGGGACCTCTATTAGGAGGAGGTATGGCTGAATTGTGGGGAAATCGCTGGGCTTTTGCTAGCGCTGGTATTATTGTCTTTATAGCAACAATTCTAATTATTTTCTTTGTAAAAGAGGAGAACTTCAAGCCAAACAAAGAAAAAGGATCTATTATAAATGACTTCAAAGTTGCTTTGAATAATCACCCTTTCTCTCTTGTACTCATGTTAACTCTTGTCATCAGCTGTTCAACGATGATTCTTGAACCAATTCTTCCGTTATATATTTCAGAATTAGGGAGTTCTTCTACATACACTACGTTACTCACCGGTTTGGTAATTTCTATACCTGGGATTGCAAGTGCTCTTTTTGCTCCAGTTTGGGGAAAATGGGCTGACAAAGTAGGCTTTCAACGCGTTTTATTTATAGGGCTTCTAGGTGCGGGAGTCGGAACCTTTGCTCAGATTCTTTTTTCGCAGATCTTGGGATTTTCATTAGTGCGTTTTGTATATGGGATCTTCTTCTGTACGGTATACCCTGCCTTAAATGGATTAGTTGTGAAATCAACACCAGAGGAGTTCCGAGGAAGAGCTTTTAGCTTAAACCAAACATCTAATCAAATAGGAGGAATGATTGGACCTCTATTAGGAGGCTTCCTTGGAGGTATCATGCCAACACAAAGCTTATTTGCCATTACAGGAGTACTTCTATTTATTGCAATGGCTACCGTGTACATGAATGCAGGCGAGCTAAGAGTGAAGGACACAATTAGGCATAAAGCAGTTCCACGCAAGTCGTCATAAAACAACGAAAATTGAGTTGTACTTTCATGTATAGAAGAGAACTTTAGAGTTTCAAATGAAACTCTATTTTTTTGTTTCATTTAAGTCAGGCTCTACTCAAACTCTCATACCATATTTATTATTATATTCAGCAAGGATTATGAGAACACGGTGTAGAATAATAAATGGTTGAAAACACCGGAGGTGATTGAAGTTGGATAAATCCAGACTCATGTTATTGGCAAGTTTGTTATTTTATCTTGGTTCGCTTTCGTTTATAGGTGCTACATTTTTTTCAGCAAACAAAGTCCCATTCGTTATTTTGTTTTTCATGTTTGTCTCAGTAGGAACCATGTACTTTGTATTACACACCAGACACAAATAATCTAGTAAGAACAAATAATCGATTCCTTGGTAAAACCTCTTTTTACACATATCCAACACCTAATCGAGACTTTTTTGCAAAAACTATTTACCATACATTTAAGTCAATAATCACGCTTACAAATATTGAAGAGTTATATTAAGATAAAACCTATCGGTGGTTTATATGAGACAAAGTGGAGGAAGACTATTTTGTCTCATATAAGGCGGTCGTTTTTTTCTTTATCTTCGTACTGTGCATTGCCAATTTTCTTTATTTCTTTTACTTAATAAGCAAGTTTAATACTTTTGGGTTAGTCTAAATCAACTCAAATCGGAAATAATGTTTTATAAAAGTAAAGGATTTTGATAAATGTTATTGCTTTTCATAATTGGATTTTTGGTTCCCTGGATATTGGTTTTATTGATATACAAAAACTACTTAAAAACTATCCTATTAATTGCACCTATTTCTTCAGTAATTGCGTATACCATTGATATACTAGGTTCTGCGCTTTTCAGATATTGGAGAATAGAACCATTTTCTTATATTGAACCTCTATCTGCGATGCCTTTACATTTAGGTCTTTATCCAATAACAGGCTCCGTAATGATTATTTACATACTAAAATTTAACAATAATCTTATCATAGTACTTATCTTTTCATTAATTATTACTTTAATTGAGAGTACATGGGTTTTATTCAATTTTTTACATTACTATAGAAATTGGAATATGTTGTATACCTTTTTTTCTTATTTATTCTCTTTGTCATGTGTTTATTTATACTATAAAACTTTACTTAAAGCTGGGATAAAAATTGTTTAAACAACTATAAATCATTAGATTGGCACTACACAAAGTTGATTTCCTCTAGAATTATAAGAACCGCTTATGGCAATTACACAAAAAGTAATAGTCTTTTTTAACATTTTAATTGAACTGCTTCATAAATCTTCTTTGTAATAGTATTTGAGAAATATCATAAGGAATGATAATATCGTATGCTCTTCTTAATCATCTCTGTTATAGTTTTTATTACAATTGCTTTATTCGTTCCAAAAAAGTTGCCTAAAAGTGAATTGTATGCAATTGCACTATTCTCTATTTTGTTAGGTTTCTTTTCTGATATAACTCTTGACCTCAAATACCATCTTTATGGATATTTTAATCCTGGGGTCCAATTCTCCGGATTTTTGCCGATTCTATTTCTTTTTCCTTCTTCAGGTGTATTATTTATGAATTTTTATCCTTTTCGAAAATCACTAGGAAAACAACTACTGTATTTATTTGGTTGGACTGTTTTCTGCCTAATTTTTGAATATCTCTCCATATTGTCTGGATATTTTTATCACAACGGTTGGAACTATTGGTTATCTGCAGTTACTTATCCATTTTTACTATTGCTTCACCTACTACACCTCAAAACGTTCAGAATATATCTTCAAAAAGAGTAGCTTGAATTTTCGTTATGAATGATTTAAAAAGAGAATAGCGCTAGTTCTATTTTCCTTACCCCGCATTTTTGCCAAATAGTAATTAAAGTTATTTCTCAAACTGCTCTGTATGAATAAAACGTTTAATAAATATTAAAACTACTCCTAAAATATATGGGAGGATTAGTATGCGTGATAATCACTTTGTTGTTCTTATCTTCTTTTCAATTCTAAGTATTATTGTTACAACTGTTTACAGCAGCATACTCATTTCGAAAGTTACAAATGTAAAATCTTCATTAGATAATAATTGATTTCAACCTATCCATTCAAGTTCTCTCTTGAGTGGATTTTTTTTGCAAAATTTGTGTCAAATTTAAAGGAAATACTCCTTTTATTGTTGAACTATCCTAGAAAACAAACTAAAGGAGTACTACAACATTGAATGCATACAGTATGGCTTTAGATATTATATGGATAGTTCTATGTGTAAGTTGGATATGGCTGTTCTTTCACCACAAAAGAAGAAATACACTCAAAGGTATACATATGTTTTTATTACTATTTGGACTTGTGAACCTTGTATTACGAATGTTTTCTATTTTTGGGTTATTTGGTTTCTGAGCCTCATATCGAGGCTATTTATTTTTTAGTTGTTTTGCTATTTCGTCAAATACGTCATTACAGGCCCTTGTAATACAGATAGGTAAGGGTTTGAAGTTATCGTTCTCTCCTTTTGTAAACTATTTCACCAATTGGCTAAAGTAGCTTACACGTATATCAAATCAAATTCATCTGCGAATGACCTTTTCGTTCTGTATCGTAAATTTTTTATCACTTATTACATCCTTGTAATCTAATTCAAAATAATAGTAAGTTACTTTATTTAGATTGGCATAAGAGAAATGGACTAACTCCAAATCTACAAAATCCTCGAGTTTCTGGGCTTCCTAAAGAAATAAAAAAGTTCCCAAATTTATATGTATAGTATGTTATGATAATCAAAAAATGAGTTAACTAAACCGTCACATTAGTTAACACTAAAATAACATTTAACAATTAAACTGGGGGAGAAACATGTTTAAACTACGAGGACATCATCTTTTTTGCCTTCTGGGCTATCGGGGAATGGGGTATTCCGAAGAATACATAGATAATATGACAAAATTGCATCAAACCTTGAGAAATAACCCCATGACTTTAATTCAGCTTGTAAAGGGACCAGATCAATTGTGTGAAAAATACCCCAACTCAGGTAAATACCACTGCCAGGACGACAATATCTATGAAAGAGATGCCACCATTCTAGAGAAAATGGGGCTTAAAATCGGACAAATTCTACGTTGGAAGGAGATTGAGTTGCGCGTCCAAAAGTATGTCGTCCCCTCCGATATTCAAATAGTGTGTGAAACTTGTTCCTGGCGTTCATATGGGGTTTGTGAGGAAGGTATTCAAGAAATTCATGATGGGAAGGGCTTAAGGAAACTTTAATAGGCCCCTGAACCATTTATTGATTAGCAACGTAATTCGATTCAAGAGAATGTCCACTCACCATATGAAGGCAGTTCATGGGTAGAATTGCCTTCATCCAAAGTTGGAAGACCTTAAACTCGAAAAACCATTCGTTTTAAAGCATGTAAGAGATAGTTTTCTCGTACTGTGTACCAAAATTCATTTATACATTTCATTCAAAAATATGTAATCCAAAAGTATTCACAAATCCTTCTTTCCCCTTAGTTGTTACTTTTAATGCTCTAGATCCTGCCAATCTTTCTACCCATTTATTCTCAATAGTAAATAGTAAAATTGAATTTCCGAGTGCACCTGCTAGATGAAATCGTCTTTCACTCCAATCTAGACATTTGCAAGAAAATTGACGTCTCTTTTTTCTGACTTGTTCCAAATTAATTCCCAATTCACGAAAATACTGTTCTCCTTGATAAGATAAAATATAATCATTTCCATCATCCAATATGTATTTGCTATCCAATAATGAGTTAGTTACTGCAACACCTAGAGTACCGGCTAAATGATCATAACAAGTTCTAGCAAAACAGATTTCTTTCGATCTTGATACTTCTTTAAAAGAATTAGGTTTTCTTTGAGGTGTTATACAAAGTAATGATTCTAATACTCTCGCAACATTAGGGTTAGAAATGGATTGGTACCTGTGTCTACCTAATTTTTCAGACTTAACAATGCCAATCTCAATCATTTTGGACAAATGAAAGCTTGCAGTTTGTGGGGTTATTTTTGAAATTGCTGCCAATTCCGATACTGTATACCTACGACCGTCTAATAACGTTAATAACATAGTCGATTTAGATTTTTCACTAATAATTGCAGCGATCTCTGAAACGAACGGATCAAAATTCATTTATTTTCCTCCAATTCCTATGTAATCCATATTTCGATGATAGTCTGTCTATGAATAAATTACAATTAAATAGAATAAATGAATAGGAGGAACTAATCATGAATCCATTAGACTTAGTTTTATTAAATTTTAAAGAGTGTAGACGGCGGTTTTTAATTACGGCAGCGTCTTTTCCTGACGAATTATTAAGTTGGAAACCTGATAAAGATGCTTTATCTGTGGGTGAAACAATTCGTCATGTGCTTCTACACGACTTATCTTGGTTAACAATATGTAAAGAAGGTAGACTACCTACTGATGAAGAACGTGGTCATTTATGGTCTAAACCTTTTACTACACTTAAAGATGAAATTGAAAGAACAACTGTATATTATGATGAATTCATCCATTACGTTTCTACTCTTAACGAAGTTGATCTTGAAACAACTTATATTGATTGGCCACATAAACCAATAAGAAGAGCTTTAGGTGATACATTAGAACGTAAGTCGTATCATGATGCAGTTCACACAGGTCAATTATTACAATATTTGAGAATGTTACATTTAGATCGTCCAATGATTTGGGATTAATTGAAAAAAATTCATGTATGGAAGGGAGTTATACTTCCTTCCATACATGGTCTCAAATTTGAAATACTAATTCTCTCTTAGTTTTTCAAGGTTTTGCTTATAAAATCCCTTCACAATTAACCAGACTGCCAAACTCATCTCATAAACTCCCACTGGTAGTGCAATGAGTCCTTTTGCTGTAGAGATAGATTCTATAATACCAAGCATATCTAATAAACCGGCTATGAATACCAAAACGGCAGTAACCATACCAAATAGTGCTAACGGTTTTGGGACTAGACCGGTTCTAAAAAGTAAAAAACTATACAAAATTGTATTTAAGCCTAACATTAGATTTGGACCTAATACGGAAGTCCAACGATGAAATGATTGCAGCATTAACCCTACAGCGTAAAGATTATCTTCATTTGCTACGTTTTCAGGATCATAATATACACTAAGATGCAATAACCCTAATATGCTTACCAAACCTATTGCAATAAAAACAGCTTCCATAAATCGAAAACAAAGATACCCTAGTGCAATATGTTCATTCCAACGACGAATATAGGGAAACAGCATAATTGATGTTCCAACGGCTGTCACTATGAGCAAAAAATCATTTAATACACCCGCCATTACCTTGGTTTCATATCCATTTGCCACAGAACTATACCATTGTTCTGACAATACCGGCTCATAAGAGACAACCGCAATGACTGCAGTAACCGCAGCAGCTATATAGAAAATACCTAGTATAATTCCATTTATTCTATCTTGTGTCATTATCTTTACCTCCTTGAATTCATGAATTAAATAACTATGATATAATGGTTACGAATATTCTAAAAATAGTAGATATGAGGAGTTAATATGGACCATTACAAAGTAATCGAGAATGCTTTGATTTATATTGAAAATAATGTAGAACAACCTTTATCAGTAGAGTCCGTCGCTACTACTTTTAACATGTCGAAATACTATTTTCATAGACTTTTTTCTGCAATGATGGGTTGTTCATTAAACCACTACATACTTTCCAGAAAATTGAATAAATCATTAAAACTAATTGAAAGCGAAAACGTAACTCTAACAGATATTGCTTATCAGCTACATTTTGGAACTCAAGCATCATTCACACGTGCTTTCAAACGCCAATACGGTATAGCTCCTAGCTCTCTAAGAGTAGAAGATAAGACTCTCTCTCAAGTGCCAATACCTTCTGTGGTAAAAAGACCCATCAAAAACATAAATGGTGATATTGTCACCGATTTCACTTTAACAGAATTCGAAACAATCAGGTTGAGTGGCATAGTCTTTGAAGTTGATTTAGCAACTGATGATTACAGGACGAAGATTCGTTCTCATTCGAAAATGCTATTAAATAACATTGACGAAACAATTACTGGTTCATGTTATGTTATCTATTCAGACTGTCAACCAAATTCAAGCCGTTTCAAGGTTCTTTTCGGTATTCCCCATGATATACAGATCGATAAACCCTATTATTTTACCGTTGACGTACCACAACTCTTTTGTGCCAAGTTTAAATACTTTGGTGATCTACTTGACATAGGAGATGTCTTCATAACTGATTATGCAAGATTTTTAAAAATCTCAAAGCAGGAAACTGAGAATTCACATATCGAACTCATTCAAGTCTTTGATAACATACACAATCTTGATTCAGACTATCACATTTACACACCTATCAAAAAACTTCCTATTGATTCAGATTTTTAATAACACTTTAAAGTAAACATAATCTCGTCTATGCTCCTTCCTATTTATTAATTATTTTGGATAATACAAAGATAACAAACTAAGATTGGTTCGACTTTCCAATTCTTGCTGTAATTCAAGAAGAAAAAATGCCTTTTTTAGTGAGAGTTAGTAAAATAAGGAAGCGTTAATGTTGAATAAGGAAGGAGGAGTTAGTTTAGTGATTAAAAAAGCCTTATTCTTTATACTAATCATTTTTGTCCTTAGTGCCTGTAGCCAACAAAAATCTGGAGAATATGAAAATGTTAGAGAAGTTGTCTGGGATTATATTGAAGCTGAAGGATTAGATAAGACGGGTTTTTATAATAAAGTTATGTGGGACCGTGCAACAGTGAAAAAGGTAAATTTAGAAGACAAATTCAAAAAGTTTATAGATGATACTTATGGTGGAGAAAAAATATTTTTAGTTTCTTTAGATGATAAAGATGTAGTTGCATCTCCAACATTTCTCGTTGACGAAGATATTAAAGAAGTAATTGGTAATATTCCAGGAGAGTAAATTAAATTATACCAGCTAGAAGTTCTTTCTTATTTAAGAAGTGGGATGCTAAAGATTATGAACTGAGCTGCAATGAAGCAGCTTTTTCTTGTTTAACTCAAGAAGCAGTTTAGTTGAATAAGGATAGTTGTAATTGCTTTAGGAAAAATACGCATAAATATAATTTAGGGTGATGAATAATTAATGAACAAAAGATTATTTCTATTCTTACTTGTGTTTAGTTCCATAATTTACGTAACAACTATCTTAACAGTATCTGCAAATACCAATGGAGGAAAGCCTACTAAAAGCATTTGTGTAGAGGAGTTTAAAGAGAAAGGGAAAGAATTTGATAGCAACGTGCTAAAAGATATAATTAAAAGCTATAATTTAGATTTATCAGGATATCATGAGTTTACACACGAGGACTTGAATTTAAAGGTAGGAGATAATCTTAATGACCATTCAGATAAGATATCATTACAGCATTTATTTGTCGGTTCAAGTATTGGATCAATGAGATTATTCTTAGAGAATGGATTAAAGGAAACAAAAGGTTATTTCCTTTATAAAAGAATTAGTGGAAACAATGTAAAAAAAGATTTATATAAAATGGGTAAAATTTGGGTTGTTATGTCAGTAGATGAAGTGAAAGCCAATAAGCTAGAATAAATCCTTTTAATTGGGAAAAATGCTCTAAAAATTAGCATCATAAATAATAAAATTTTTATTGGCACGGCAATCCCTCCTGCTAATTAGATTTACCTAATAGATTCAGGATGATGCTTTGTCCTTAGTGAATCGTTCTTTAACCTAGGCACGGAGCATAATTTTTTGTGATCTTTTTGAAATAGCCGAGATCGAATATAGAACTACGAAAGTATTTTTCTAAGCAGGAGTTGTACCTATTCTTATTGAAGTAAAGGTGCAGTTTAGTTCAATAAGAAACATAAATATGAAGCCTTTAAAGTGAACAATATAATAAAAAGATTTATTAAAGAGGATGATGTCTTAATGAGCATTATTTCACTAATCAAACCGTTAAGGAGGTATGAGGATTATTTTTATAGAGCCTATACTTATGAGAATTTATTTTTACGAAAAAAAGCAATCCAGATTATGAATTCAGCCATTAAAAAAACCACATTCAGTAAAGAAGAAAAATCGAGTGGTTTAATTTATTTGGGGATGTTATATTCCAAAGCAAAGGAATATAAATTAGCTTCCGATTGTTACAATCAAGGGCTTGAATTAATGATAGATGAGAATTTTAAATATAGTAACAATTTCAAACAAGCTATTAAAGTATTTATAAAAATTGAGGATTTCGAGAGAGCTACGTTTTGGTTGAATAATCTAATCCAACGACAATGTTATGATAAAAACTTTAAGAAACTTGCAGTATTTGAAAAGAAGTTCAGTAATCCTTATTGACAGAGTAAAGAAGGGATAGCTACGGAGGGTCCATTTTATTGTTGTTGAACTAAAGGTGCAGGTGTGCGGACAAGCCTAGGTCGTATCATGTACGGGTGGGATTCCCGTCGAGTAAGAACTAGCCATTCACTCGGTAAGTTATATTTTAAAAATCTCAATATAATGATAAAAATTACGTGGACAATAGTAGAAAAAGCTGAAATATACATGACTTTATTTTAAGAATGAAAATTGTATATTTCAGCTTTTTAAACGAAGTAACTCTATACTTAACGTTTATATGAATTATCCACCAAAAACACTCGTTACAAGTGATAGTGTTAATAAAACAGCCATAAGTCCACTTACTGCAATCGCATACTTTCTTTGCTTTCCCTTAGCTTTTGGAACAAGGGAGCGGTGATACAGGATAGAGCCAAAAATGATAAGAGCAAGCTCGACAACTATGCTGATAATTGGAAACTTCCATAATCCAAACCCAAGTAGTGGAAAGTTTCCGGCAGCTCCAAGAAGGATGGCCATATCTGCTCGATGAACGAGTAAATCGAGAAGCCAATGGCTGAAAACGACAGAAGAAATGGCAATACCTCCTCTTTTTCCCCAAAAGCGCAAAGCGATTAAACCAGCAAGGATCGACATGAAGAATGCACTTATGAAAGAATGAGAATAATTAGCATGAATGACCACTCCGCCATATCCGCCGCCATCGACAGGCTCTAAGCTTTCAACTCCAGCAATTAACAATGGAACAAACACAACATCTAATAATTGAGTACTTAACATAAGAGCCCATAACGGAACTTCAGGTGTTTTTGCTTTTACGGCAGCTGCTACTCCAAAATGGCCTGCTAACATTTTAGTTCATCTCCTTTTCAATGGACGTACGAATTTTGCTGTCAAACATACCACAAACTACTGTAAACAGAAGCACAAATATGATAAAACTCATCTTTAATCACTCCATTATTTATGATGTTTTTCTAATTTTTGCGATTTCATTTTATGAATGCCTGCAAGAAATGTATCGATAAGCAGGTTGAGGCTGATATCAATATCGATTGGCATACCAAAGGCATTCCTTTGTTCAAGAGAAGCGAAGCCATGTAAAATGCTGCGAATCCCTCTAGTCGCGTGAATCGAATCTTCATCCTCGAGTTCATAAGCATTTAACACCCGTACGACGAGGTCTACGATCTTTGAACTAATGCTATTAAATTCAGTACTATTTAAATCAGCATTTGCCCCAAGAGTTGCTTCATATAAACCAGGATGAGCACGAGCAAAGCTAATATAAGCTTTACTGATCGCATGAACAGCTTCATCTTTTGATTGTCCAATAGCTGCTTGTGACATTCCGTTGTATAATTCCTCTAATCCATAAATAGCTAAAGCCCCTTGCAAACCCTGTAATCCATCTACATGATTGTATAAAGAAGGCGGGCGAATCTTTAATTTTTTTGCTAGTGTTGCTAAGGTTAAAGAGTGTACACCATCAGTGTCAACTATTTCTGTTGCTGCAGCTAAAATGGTGTTTAAATCTAGTCCTGCTTTAGGTGACATTTTCGATCCTCCATTTTGTTCAACTAATTGTTTTCTCAAGCTTAGAAATAGCAAATTCAATTATACTTGCAGGCTGCTTGATCATTTTCCCGTGCCCTACAGCAAGAAGGGCTGGGTTTTGATTTTTAATCTTTATTGCACTTTTTAGTGCATCTTCCTTATTCCAAGTCGCCATGGCTGGGAAAGGAAATAATATTTGGAAATGCCCGGAAACGGCAACTCCCCCTCGGGTTTGAAAAGCATCTCCAGCAATGATTGCTTTCGTTCGTTCATCAATAAAAGACATTGAGCCAGGAGTATGGCCTGGTGTACTGATCGCTTTTAGTGAGCCAATTCGATCTCCTTCTTTAAGTAATACATCTGGCTGTGTTTTTATCTTTCCAGGCTTAGGCACTCCACCCTTTATAGGTGTTATATTTTCATTTTCATCTAAAGAGCGATCACCTCTTAATAAACGTTCGTCTCGTTTGGAAATATAAACCTTTGCGTCAGGGAGCATCTCCTTTAGTTTATCCAATGAGCCGATATGATCCCCGTGTGCATGTGTTAAAACAATTCGTGTTAAAGGCTTCCCAATTTTTTGAGCTGTCTCAATTATTGTTTTATAGCTATTTGGCAGAGCAGTATCTACTAAAGTTAGTTCATTTTTTTCTTCTACAAAGTAACAATTAACTGGAAAAAGTGTAGGGTAAAAATTTAATTGATGAATAAAACCTTCTTTAGCAACCTTCATTTTTTACCACCTCATTTAACTAATAACGTTAGTTTTATTTTAACTAATAACATTAGTTTTTACAAGCTAATATTTTCTAAAACAGTTTGAAAAGGTCCCAAATCCCTTTTTATCATAAAAAATACTAGACCACTAAAATCACTCGATATCTCATTTAGATTCAATACGGAGAACCGTATCATAAGTTGTGGATTTAAAATAAAGCTCGATAATTTACAAAAGTTTGATAAAAATATCTATTTTGTAGGGTAATTCTTTGTTCTACAAACGGGCCAATTAGTGGAATAACGAAGGAGTATTAAAGAAAGCTTCATATAAGGGACTAGTAAGTTTTAGGCATTTGAAAACATATCCTCAATAATACCTGCCTGTGCGTTGATTTAAGAAGGATTATCGCATTTTTTGTTGAAGTTATTGCACTAACGAAGTAGGTTAGTGGAAAATGGAATATTGTGATAATATCAAAGTGTCCTACATAAAAAAATAAAGAAAGCAATGGATATTGACTTATGGTTAGAATGAAAACAAAAAGGAGTATCTTATGTGCAGAAACATTAGAACATTATTTAATTTTGATCCACCAGCTACCGATGAAGAGATTTATGCGGCATCTCTACAGTACGTCAAAAAGATAACCGGCTCTAACAAACCTTCAAAGGTTAACGAAGAGGCATTTAATCGAGCAATCAATGAAATAGCTATAGTCACTAGGAATTTATTGAATACGTTGGAGAGCAGTGCGGAGCCTCGTAATCGGGAGGTAGAAGCTGAACGTGCGCGCATTAGAGCAGCTAAAAGATTTGGAACGACATAATTAGAACTAAAGAAAAGAGATTAAGAAATTGATTTGCCTTTATAAGTGATCTTCATCAGTCAGGTGCGTTAATCAGAAGGATTAACGCTTCTTTTGTTGAAGTTATTGAACTAAAGGGGCAGTTTAGTGGAATAAAGATATTCGGAAACATTGGTTATCTTTTGATATACCCTACAAAAATGGGGGTGTCAATTTGTTAAGAAATTTGTTAGATAGGATTCTTGATAGTTGGGTTGGTTTACTTCTTATAATTGCAATACCAATAATCCTTTTTAATCTTTCTTTATCCGTATCAAAAAGAATGAGAAAAGATATTAAAGATAATCCCTATGATCATAGAAATAACCCGCCCCCTCCATCGTCAGATGGAGGTATCATTTAGACAATTATTTATAACTAACGATTCCTCTTAGAAGGGTCGTATTTTTTTTACTGAAATAAAAGGACTTACGCTTCTTTAACTCATTTTTTTCAACTATAGAGGCAGGAGAGATGAAAGAAGGATTTTTAAAATATTTATCGAATTAATGGTAATAAATGTAATTTATTTTAAGGGGGTTATCTTAGTAATGAACAAAATTAGCATAATGATTTTTGTTTTTTTGTTGGTACTCTCAGCTTGTAATTCGAAAACTGTTACCTATACAGGAGAAAATAATAATTGGAATGTTACATTTAATGTTAATAAAAACTTAGCTATCCGTGAAGGAGCATATGTTGAAGGCGATTATATAGCTAAATACAATGGAGAAAATTTAGGAGATCTGTTGAAGAATGAAATAAGATATGAGGTTAACTATAAATCTTCTTCTTCTGGCGGAGCTACATACTTATCATCTGATGGAAATTTAGAAGGTACAGCTTTTAAAAAAACTTGCAGTACTAATTGCTCTTTTTCAAAAGTCGAGGAACTGGTTTTTGTTGTAATCGCAGATGGTAATGAAGAAAGTATTGTACTAAAAAAAGAATAGTGATATGGCCATCTCCAAAAAATTAAATAGAAGAATGTTTGTGAAGGGTAATTAAACAAACGGGTGCAAGAGTTGAACAATGGGATTGCTGGGGGCGATCCCTTTTTGTTCTTCGACTAACGGAGCAGTTGTGCGGCCGAGCATAGGTCGTATCATATAACGGGTGGGATTCCCGTCGAGCAAGAACTAGCCATTCACTCGTAGCGAGTCTTGGAGGGCTAAAGGTAACTTTAGTCATTAAGCGTAGACAGTTAGGTAATGGGCCGAAAGTCATATGGTTGAAGGGATTGAGCCCCATAATGTTAGTAAATCGAGAGGGCTGATGTTTTAACTGTGACAGAAAGCAACATTTCATTATTCGTAATGGCAAGAAGAATGGAACCTCTCTGGGGTCAGAGACCTTGGCACGTTACACATTGATATGATACGGCAACTCGGGAGACCCTATCGGTCTTTTCTTGTTAGAAGAGTATGGTGTACAAGCGATACAAAGTAAGGAAACCAAATGCCGATTAGGGAGTCGGATAGCAGCGTAGTACCA
>JBLKRX010000044.1:0-39407 GCA_047608075.1 Ferdinandcohnia humi | reverse complement strand
AAATTATAGATTATTAAAAACAAGCTAATATGAAAATCTAAGAATACGAGAGAAATCGGCAGATTTCGCTTTCTTTAATGAGGGAGTATAGTTTAATTAAATGAAGGATTTTAAAGGGGGATTGGTTTAAGTGAGAATAAAGGACTTGCTAATCGGAATTCTTGGAAGCTTTATTGTTGGAGTAATCTATTGGATTATAATAGGTGAATTTAAATGGCATGCTTTCGCACTTGCTGTAGTTGTATTTCTAATAACTTATTTTATTACTAAATTTATAAGGTGGAATTCAAAAATATACGGGCAGTTTAGTGGAGAAGTGTCCAAATTGATCTTTGTTCAACAATCGCCCTTTAATTGAATGAGACTTTTAGAGGAATTAGATATTTAACAAGGATATTTGTAGTGATTAGAGAAATGAATAGCAACTGGGAGGTGGTAAGAATGAAGGTTAAACGAATTGTTGCCAATGTGGAAACACAGGATATTTCCAAAGCAAGGTACTTCTACGAGGAAGTACTTGGACTTGAACAATTAATGAATCTGGAATTTATTGCAACCTACGGCTCGCATGAAAAAATGGAGACTCAAATTAGTTTCCTTTCAGAAGGTGGCTCTGGGACACCGGTACCTGATTTGTCAATTGAAGTTGATGATCTTGATATTGCACTAGCTCGCATAAAAGAAGCAGGCATTCCAATTGAATATGGACCAGCCAACGAGCCATGGGGTGTGCGGCGTTTTTACGTTAGAGATCCGTTCGGCAAACTTGTCAATATAATAACCCATCTATAAATGAGTTCGTTAACAGAAGTATTTCAAGATCTTTCACAAACGGGTGCTTTCCTTCAAGATGAGCAGTGCCCTTTTTTGTTGAAGTTATTTAACTAACGAAGCAGGTTAATTGAAGAAGGGATGAAAAAACAGAAGGACAAATTAAACTAACCAGCCTACCTTAAAGAGTCGTTCATTGCTGATTTCTTATTCAACGGAGGCTTTAGTTCACATCAGAACAATGAGCATTTTTCTTCGAAAAGTTTTTGATGAGGTAGATTGTTTTAGAATCATTCAAGCGAATAAAAAACAGACCAATCCATTCGTTATGGAGAGGTCTGAATTCTGTTTAAAGAACTTATACTTGTAATTCAAACTGCTTGGAATACAGTTGTGCATACGCTCCATCATGTGCAAGTAAAGCTTCGTGTGTACCTTGTTCAACAATACCTTCTTCTGTTAATACGATAATTCTCCCGGCATTACGGATAGTTGAGAGACGATGGGCAATAACGATAGTTGTACGCCCTTTTGCTAATGATTCTAAGGATTGTTTGATAATGCTTTCACTCTCGTTATCTAATGCACTTGTCGCCTCATCTAAAATAAGAACTGGTGGATTCTTTAAAAATACACGAGCAATACTTAGTCGTTGCTTCTGACCTCCAGACAGTCTGACACCTCGTTGCCCAATTTCGGATTGATAGCCGTTTGGCAAGCTCATGATAAATTCATGTGCATTTGCTTGCTTTGCTGCAACGAAAATTTCTTCATCGCTTGCAGTTGGATTCCCGTAGCGGATATTTTCCATTACCGTTCCTGCAAAAATATATACATCTTGCTGGACAATACCTATTGTTTTTCTTAATAACTGAAGATCAATATCACGAACGTTTATCCCATCTAGTAACACTTCTCCATCTGATACATCATAAAAGCGAGGGATAAGCGAACATAAAGTAGTTTTTCCCGCACCAGACGGACCAACTAACGCAATGTACTCCCCAGGTTTTACACGAAGCGACAAGTTTACCAAGATATCATTCAATTGCTCTCCGTAACTGAAAGAAACTTGTTTGAACTCAATTTCTCCATGTACATCTGTCAGGGTTATGGCATTCAGCTTGTTTTCGATAGCTGGTTTCAAATTCATGATTTCCATGAAACGCTGGAAGCCTGTAATTCCTTCTTGAAACTGAGTGCTCATATGAATCAGTTTTTGAATTGGTTCAATTAAATAGCCGATATACAGTAAAAAAGTAATCAAATCCGCTAAATCAAGCTTGTTACCAACGATACTGGCACTACCAAAGATAATCACCGTGATCGTAATCAATTGGATAATAGTTTCAAAACAATTATAAAAGTATGCTTCAGCCTTATACGTTTTCTTTCTGCTATCGAGGAAACGATTATTTTCCGTGTTAAACTTCTTGATCTCTAAATGCTCGTTGGCAAAGGATTTTACAACTCGGATTCCCGATAGACTATCTTCAACTTGTCCGTTTATGTCTGCAACTCGCTCTTTGTTTCTTGTATAAGCTTTGTTCAATATCTTATTAAAATACAATCCAAAGATACCTATGAATGGTAAAAAGCAGAATACTGCAATCGTTAATGGTGCATTAATAAAAAACAAAATTATAAATGCTCCAAACAACCGAACTAGATATTTAAGGTAGTCTTCTGGACCGTGATGGTACAACTCAGAAAGTAGAAATAGATCGTTTGTTAATCTTGACATGAGCTGACCTGTTTTTTCCTTATCGTAAAAGCTAAAGGAAAGCTTTTGCATATGCACAAAAAGATCCTTACGCAAATCACTTTCAATACGAGCACCAACTTCATGACCTTTGTAGTCCACAAAGAAGTTTCCAATATTCTTGATAGCGACTAATATAAGCATTAGACCACCAATCCAATATACTTTACTAAGAGCAGTAGTCAGATCTCCTTCGAGAACATCTTTCGTAATATACCTAACGAGTAACGGAAAAACCAAATCCACAGTAGAGGCAATTAAAGCACATGCCAATACCAAAAGATACAATCCTAAATATGGTTTATAATATGAGAAAAATTTTTTTATTGGAAAACTCATGATTTACCCCTTTTTTGTGTTTAATTAAACACATATAAGGGGGACACCGTTTACATTTTAAGACAATGTTCCACCCTTATATGTTTGTACGGTTTTATTTGTCATGTTTCTCATTTAAATTACCTCCTTGTATTAGATACATAAATTATATGCAATTTTCAAAAAATAAAACAATACATTTCAGTAATTTATATAATAACTCATTGAAATCAATGGGATGGAACTGGAAATGAGATTGTGAAACATTGTACTTAAACTATCGGTTGCTTTAGTTAAATAAGGTTCAACTAGTATTGTAGTAAGACGAACCTTTTTTTTATGTTTTTTTGTCTGCCATTTCATTAGTCATCTTGGGTGTTTATTTTCTAATCGTTTTTTTTGAATATGCACCTCAAAACGGAACCCTTTACAAGTAAGGAATATGGTTTTTTAATTACTTAATCGTTAATTATCCAAATTCCCTTTTTCAATAATATTCTTTACAACATTACCCTATTAATTATTAAACTAACTTGTATGTTTATACCATAAGAAAAAGCTGCCGATGACAGCTAGATCTTAAACTCTCGCACCCTATTAGTTTGACAAAAAGCAATCCAAACTTAGGCTTTATGTTAAATTACATTTAGAAAACTAAAACCATAGACCGAACCTACAGCAAACACAATTGTCCATATTGCTAAACTAACAGTCATCCATCCCACCACACGAGTCTTAGAAGAACCGAATGTGAGAGCCAAGATTGCAGCTATATCAGTTCCAACAAGGATTGGAGCTAGCAAAGCTAATCCTGGAATGCCATACTTTTCCCAAATCTCTCTTGAACGGGTTTCTTTTTTGGTAGGTCCTTTAATCCCCTTTTTTTCCCTTCTTTTTGTCCTCCACTCGGAAAACTGTTTAAAGAATAGTCCCAGCAACAATATCAACAAAAAATTTCCTACAAATGCTACTAGGCCAACCCCAATAGGCGACAATCCCCAAACTATCCCAAGCGGTACGATAAGAGAAACATCCATCCACGGGGCTATAGCTAATAAAAACAACACAATATACTGCCATAAAGCATTTGCTTCTTCAACCCACTCCAACAAAATCCCCCCTCTATACCTAACTTTAAGTAGACACGTCTAGTTTGATTTGATAAATGGAATTACTTCTTTACGTATAATTATAGAATAGCAAGGTTAAATCAGAGGAATGGTAAGGTTACATTTTGTTTAAATACCGTTTAAAAAGACAGGGGACATTCCTTAGAATTGCCACGGTAAAGGATACAACCGTACATTATAAAAAGAAAAACAACGAGTATCATAATAGTTATCAGTCTCGTTGTTTTTTAACTTGGTTTCTCCTTCTTAAACTTCCTCAGTTTGATTCAAAAAACTCTCGAATGCCCTCATCGTCCTGGAAATCCTATCATATTTGTAGAGATTTAGAAATTTTTTCATAGATTATTCGTTGTCCACATTTTAAAAGAGCTACTAAAAAAACTATTTGTTCTTCTTTAACCAGTCCAGTGCTTTTGCTTCTATTTCTTTAACTAATCGATCTTTACCTGTTATATATGAGTCAATATCATAAGGAAATTGTTTTGCCAGTCTATCTTTCAATTCACCATAGCTCATCATTACATTTGGATGTTGTTTTAAGTAATCACGAAAAGCCAAGTGTCGTTCTATTTCATCACTTCCAACCTGATACATATGAACATGATGGGAACGATTATCCCCACCTTTTTGATAGTATCTTCGTCCAGGTATTCCGTTCTCACCCCTCGGTTCGTATCCGATTTCCTGCATCTCTTCATTGTATTTATCAGCATAAGTAATGTCTTTTACGACAGGCATTATGTCTATGATAGGTTTAGCTTTTAGCCCTGGTACTGATGTACTACCAATATGATGTATAGCGACAATTTCATTTCCGAAAATGAGATTCAGTTTTTTCGCTTCCTCGGCGAACAGTACAGCCCATTTTTCATTGTAGGAACAGACTTCGACTTTTCTCAAAAAATGCTCCTCCTTTCTTATATGATTTAGGAGAATTTATTCATTTTGCAAGGGACGCACTTTAATAATAACCTAAGACGACAGAAATTACTTTTACATGTAAAGCAAACAAAAACTGGATTGGGATTCCCTTCGCATCCTACACATTCATATCGAGCACAACCTAAATCACGGATTCAGAAATGACTAACCTCTACGACCGTTATTTATATCATACGATTCAGGAATATCTCCTTTTGTTCAATTTCTAACTAAATACTCTTAATAATTCAGCTTCCTTATATACTCCAACTAATTATACGAACATTTTATCGAACAGGTCTCCACAAATCGAGGGAAATTATAATTTCTTGTGCATGAAATAATAAATTCAGTCACAAAAAAGTCCTATGACTCTGCTACGATTTATGTACTTAAGCAAGTTTATTCAATCATTTACCCACCCAATCTAAGGAGATCATAGTCAATGAAACTACTTAATGGTAAAAGAAAGTCAATTCGCAAAAGAGCTTAAAGGTGCTATACAACAATAAAAGCACACCAATCCAAACATGAATTGATATGCTTTCTATTATATTTCTTCCTAGAAACAGAACAACTGTCCTAGACCTGCCTCATACGTTTTTAACTGTGACCGAGTGCCACCTTGACCTTAAGCCCTCTGCCTACGCGTCATAACATCAAAGATAACCGCTAGCGCAAGTACGCCACCACGAATGATATATTGAGGAGCAATACCTACCCCCATCAAGTTCATACCATTTGTTAGCGTAGCCATAACGATTGCACCAATAATCGCTCCAGTTACTTTACCTACTCCACCTGCAGCAGATACACCACCTACGAATGCAGCTGCAATGGCATCAAGCTCAAACAATGTACCTGCAGTTGTTGTCGCAGATTGCAAACGAGATGTGAACAAAATTCCGGATAGCGCTGAAAGCATACCCATTGATCCGAATACGAGAAATGTTATTTTACTAACGTTTATCCCGGTGAGATGTGCAGCTTCTGGGTTACTCCCAACCGCATAAATATGACGTCCAATAACTGTTTTCGTTGTAATAAAGTGATACACAAGAACAACGAGAAGTATAATAATCATTGTCCAAGAGAACCCATTATACCCTGCTAGGAGCCACGTAATATAGGCCATAATTGCTGAGACAAACACCAATTGAATCACAAAGAGTGGTTTTGAAACAACCGCAAAATTGTATTTTACCTTGTTTCGACGGTTTGAAATTGCACTATAAATGTAAAATAAAATTCCGACTGCCCCAAGAATCAATGAAAGCAAATGTAAGCCACCGATTTCCATTATCGATGGAATATATCCGTTACCGATCGCGTTAAACGCGTCATCGTTAATAATGATGGTTCCTGATTTTTCGGTTACCAACAGGATTGCCCCACGATAAATGAGCCATCCTGCTAAGGTCGCAACGAAGGCAGGGATTCCAACCTTCGCTACAAGGAAACCTGTTGCGGAACCCGCTAAAATACCGAGTACAAGAATAATTGGAATCACGACATATACCGATAATCCAAACTGCGTAAGTAATATGGCTGCAATCGCACCTAGGAAACCAGCCAAGAACCCAATTGATAAGTCAATATGACGAATCACGATAACAAGCATGACACCAACTGCCAATACTGCAATATAACCAGCTGAATCTAGTAGATTACTAATATTTCGTGATGACATGAATAATCCATCGGTTAAGATTGTAAATGTAATCATAATAACAATTAAGGCAATGTACATGCCATAATCACGAATATTATGTTTAATTAATCCCTTTGCTTCATTAAACAATTTCATAATTCCTTCCCCCTATTGCGTCGCAAGTTGCATAATCTTTTCTTGATTCGCATCCACTGCTGACAACTCACCTTTGATTTCGCCTTCCGCCATTACATATACTCGATCACTCATCCCGAGTACCTCGCCAAGCTCAGATGAAATCATAATAATACTCATGCCTCTATCGATCAGTTCATTCATAACTGTATAAATTTCAAATTTAGCACCAACATCAATTCCACGAGTTGGCTCATCTAAGATTAATAGTTTTGGACCAACAAAGAGCCATTTTCCTAAGGAAACCTTTTGTTGATTCCCACCACTCAAATTCCCAACAAGCTGTTGGATGGATGGCGTTTTAATCCCCAGTGATTCTCGATAGTCTTCTGCAATCTTAATTTCTTCATTTTCATTCACAATTCCATTAGCGGCGATTGCTTTTAAATTCCCGACAGAAATATTATTTTTAATATCCTGCAGTAAAAATAAGCCATCCCCTTTTCGGTCTTCTGTCACATAGGCAATTCCCGCTTTAATCGCATCACTTGTGTGTTTAAATGTACAAGGCTTTCCTTCTACAAACAATTCACCTTGCAGCTTGTAACCCTTTGAATTTCCAAAAATACTTTGCGCAAGCTCCGTTCTTCCTGAACCCATTAAGCCAGCTATCCCAACAATTTCACCTTGTTTAACATGAATATTTACATCCTTCGCTACATGGCGTCCCAACTTAGGGTCATATGCAGACCAATTCACGAGCTCCAGAATAGTTTGACCAATTTCTTTATTAGCACGTTTTGGGTAAATATCTTCAATTTCTCGCCCAACCATATTTTTAATAATGACAGCCTCATTCACTTCTCCTTTAGAAGCATCCAATGTACAGATGGTTTCCCCGTCCCGAAGCACGGTTACTTTATCTGCAATCGCAATGACTTCCTTCAGCTTGTGAGAAATCATGATCGACGTGATTCCTTGCTTTTTTAATTCACGTAGTAATAGTAAAAGATTTTCACTGTCGTCCTCATTTAGAGCTGCTGTCGGCTCGTCTAAAATGAGAAGCTTTACTTTTTTACTCAACGCTTTCGCAATTTCTACTAACTGTTGTTTTCCAACACCTAAATCCTTAATTAACGTTTCCGGATTCACTTTCAAATTAACCTTTTCAAGCAATTCCTTAGATTTCACAATTGCTTGGTTCCAGTCTAAAACTCCGCTCCGCTGTATTTCATTCCCTACAAAGATATTTTCATAGACAGAAAGGTCCGGGAATAATGCGAGCTCTTGATAAATAATGACGATTCCTATATCAACGCTATCGCTGATCTTGTTAAACTTCTGTACCTCACCGTTAAACACGATATCTCCAGCGTAATTTCCATAAGGGTATACGCCACTAAGCACCTTCATAAGCGTAGACTTACCGGCACCATTTTCTCCTACTAAGCAGTGGATTTCCCCTCGTTCTACTTTGAAATTGACATTAGAGAGCGCCTTCACACCTGTAAACTCTTTTGATATCTGGTTCATCTCTAAAATATAATCGCTCATCGTTATGCCTCCCTACCAGACAACTTAACAATGAAGTAAAGTGTTAGACATCAGCCTAACACTAGTACTTCATTCGTATAATCTATTATTCTAATCCAGTGAATTCACTAGCTTCATAGTATTCTGAATCTATAAGCTCTGCCTTCACGTTATCTTGTTTTACAACGATTACATCTGTTTGTTTTGCTTTTACATCGACGCGACCGTTGTTATAAGAACCAGTTGTTTCAGGTGTTTTTCCGTCTAAAATATCGATTGCCATACCCATTGCATCTTTCACAAGAGTACGAACGTCTTTGAATACTGTCATAGATTGTTTACCGTCGATAATGTATTGAACCGAAGCCTTCTCAGCATCTTGACCTGTTACCACATAGCTAGAAACAGCGCCATCTGTTGCAAATACGTCAGCAATTGCACGAGCAGTACCATCGTTTGGAGCTAAAATTGCCACATCACCTTTTAGGTCATCTCCAGCAGCCGTTAAGTGTGTTTGCGCCTTGTTTTTCGCTTCATTTGGATCCCAGTTCGTTGTAACTTGGCCTAGGATTTTACCCATTTCATCACGAGTAAGCTCAGCTTTATCTTGTAATGCAACTGCTTCACTTGAGTTTGCAATCACGAATGTTCCATCAGCAATCTTCGGTTGAAGTACCTTCCAAGCACCTTCGAAGAACAAGAATGCGTTATTATCAGAAGCTGCACCTGCATATAGATACAATGGAATACCAGAACCTTCTGTATTATCAATTAAGTATTGACCTTGTGCTTCTCCTACAGCAATGCTGTCAAATGTCACATAATAATCAACTGCGTCAGTGTCTGTAATCAGACGGTCATACGCGATAACCTTGATTCCTTCTTTTTTCGCTGCTTCTACTGCAGCACCAGCTGCTGTACCATCATGAGGAGCGATGATTAGAACATCAATCCCTTTACTAATTAATGTTTCAACATTCTCCTTTTCCTTTGCAGAAGAACCTTGGCTGAATAAAATCTCAGTTGTATACTCTGAATCTGCTAGAGCATCTTTAAATCTAGTTTCATCCTGAACCCATCTTGGCTCATCCTTCGTAGGTAATACGATACCAACACTAACCTCAGCACTTCCCCCACTTGAATTACTACAAGCCGCCGCAACAAGAACAGTCATAATGGCAACTACCGAAAGTAAAAATCTAAACCCCTTTTTCACTTTTGTATCCCCTTTCAATTCTCTATTTTGGTTACTACACGGTAACTATAACACCGTAGCTAATATGGAGAAAACGCTTTCTTATAGCACTATCTTGTTTTTGTCTGTACTTTTTTGAGGTTGGGGTTTTAGGGTGGGTTTTAGAGATAAGAGAGGAAGTATTGATTGTGGATTACAATGAATGAATAAAGAATTGGGACTACACTTGCTGTTCCCGTTTATATCACTACGAAAAAAAGGTATCAAATACACCTCTTGTCTGGTAAGAAGTGATTTTGATACCGATAGTTGGGTGAGAAAACTATAAAAGTATTGATATTATGAGGTTCTAAGGCGAACAGGTGTGAAATTCCTGTATAATTATTTGGATGTGCTGATAAAAGGTTAAGATACCAATATTGTTTATGCACTCAACGTGGCTTGAGTGTTGATCGTAGACATATTAATTATAGAAGTGTTTACCTTTTTTACTTGTACTTACGTATGATAAGGTTCACGTATCTAATCCAAATGAGATTTTCCAAATTGAGCATTCCTCTATTATGCATGGCTTTCAATAATCAAATGAACGTTATCCCAACTCCGAAATTAATCTGTAAGAATCATAAATCCCATTACTACAATTAATAAAGACAGCAAATAAGACCAGTCTTTTACCTCTACTATAGTTGTTTGATAATATGTTCTGTCCCTTGCACCGGTAAATCCTCGTACTTCCATAGCGACAGCAATTCGTTCCGCTTTGCGTATTCCTTGAGTAAAAAGTGGTAATGAGTACCTTATAAACGCCTTCCAACTATTTTTTGGCTTATACCCTCTAATTTTATGAGCAATTTTTATTTGGTTGAGTTCCGATTGAAATAGCGGGATAAAACGAAACCCCGCTATTAACCCATATGCCCATTTAGGAGATAGTTTGCATTGATGAATTAAACTCATAATTAGTAAGGTTAGGTCTGTTGTTGAGGTAAATAATAATCCATACGTTATAAACCCTAACATTCTTAATGCAATAGTTAAGCCATGATTTATACTTTCCACAGTTATATGGAACCAGGCCCATTTCCAAACGGTTTCTTCCCCTTCTCCAAAAGCCGCCATCATCCAAAATACAAGAATAAAAATTCCCAAGTACGGTAGTAGCCTTTTTAAAATATATATTAATCTCCATCCCCCTAAAAAAATCCCAATGAATACACCAAGTATCCAGATTTCAAAAGCTACTTTTGGATTTGTAATAGTCATTAACAGAATCATAACTAACAAATGAGAGAGTAATTTAATACAAGGATTAAGGTAAGCTAGAAAGGTATCGTTTGATTTCATACAATAACCCGCTCCTTTCTTGCATACATCAATTGGTAATGAAGAGGGGGGATAATCTTCGTTTCACTTACTATATCTAGCTTAGAAAATAAACCGTATGGTGTCCCCTGATAGGAAACTCTCCCTTTATTTAACAGAATGACTTGATCGGAATAAGTATCAACTATATCCATATCGTGAGTTACCATTACAATAGTTGTGCCCTGTTCTTGTATCTTCTTTAATCTATTAATCAGTTCATGAGCTGTTTTTTCGTCTTGACCGAACGTTGGTTCATCTAGCAATAATAAAGGTTGATCAAACAATAACATGGTCGCGACACTCAACCGCCTTTTTTGTCCTAAACTAAGTGTGAAAGGATGTACATTGCGATAAATTTGCAATCCAAACTCTTGTAACAGTTGAATTGTTTTCGTATTAATCTGCTTTTCTGTCCAATTTCTTTGCCAGCCTCCAAATGCAATTTCATCAAATACAGTATCCGTTAGAAATTGAAGCTCCGGATTTTGAAAAACAAAGCCTGCCTGTTCATATAATTCCCTATCCTTCCATTTTTTTAAATCCTTATTTTGAAAAGAAATTTTCCCTCTTTTAATTGACTCTAAACGAATCAAACTCTTTAAGAGGGTGCTTTTTCCACTTCCATTTGCTCCAACGATGGAAACCCATTCACCTTTATGAATGTTTATATTAATGTCCTTCAAAATGGTCTTCATGCTATAACCAATTTCTACATTTTCTATTCGTATTAATACATCCCTATTGATTCTTACTTGAGGTTCAGTTTCAATCATTTTTGAAAGTTTGATAGATAGAGGATGTGCATCATTTTCTACAACATCCATCCAATTGTATGGGAAAATTTTAGGTCGCCAAATACCTGCTTCTGCCATTTCGTGATTATAATTAAGCAGAATCTCTTCTGGCTTTCCATCTGCTATAATAGTTCCACTCTCATTTAACATAATGACCCGATCCATCCATTCGATGCAGCCGTCCAGAACATGTTCGACAAATACCATTGTCTGGTTAGTCATTTTTGATATTTGTTTCAATAAATCAAATATCTCTTTTCTTCCAGCAGGGTCTAACTGGGCTGTCGGCTCATCAAAAAACAATACTTCAGGTTCTAATGCCAATAAACAGGCTAATGCCAATCTTTGTTTCATACCACCTGATAGTAATTCTATTTGTGTTCTTTTATTTACCTTTAATCCTACTTTATCCATCAAGTCTGCAATCATTGAGTCCATTTCACCTTGTGGAATCGAACGATTTTCAAGACTAAAAGCAATTTCTTCGTCCACACGAAGCATACAAAATTGTGAATCAGGATCTTGAAACATAACACCGGCATTACTCCTTAGGAATACTTCACCACTTACTTCTGCCTCAATGTGCTCAGGAATAATGCCTGCAAGAGCGGAAATTAAAGTAGATTTCCCACTCCCGCTTGGGCCTAGTATTAATACTTTCTCTCCTTTATTAATTGACAAAGTAATATCACTAAGGATTTTATTAGAATGATTATAGAAACAAATCGAAAGATCTCTACATCCTAGAAATATTCCCATGAATATCATCCTTTTTTCGTTTCTCTTTCATCAATTCATATTGTTCTAAAACACCAGTTTTGGCTAGCGCATCCACTATTACCTTCGCTAACCAACCACCAAGAATGATTCCGCTTATAATATGTATTCCTAACGTCGTAACTAATACTGGTAATGTATAAAATCCAAACCCATTAGCTAATAAATTATAGACCATTCCTATAATTGCAGCTAGAGCACCAGATAGCATTAAAGTAAAGAGGTTGTAGCGTTTATATCTAAATATGGCGAAGGCAATTTCGGCCCCAATCCCTTGAAAAACTCCTACTAACAAGGCTGAAAGACCAAAATGACTACCCATTATTAATTCAACAGCTGCTGCAGCAACCTCCGCAATAAATGCAGCACCCGGTTTACGGATAATATACGCTACAATGGGACTGGCAATCACCCAAATTCCAAACATAAAGCCTGCACCGACTGGTCCCACGAGTGCGGAAATCGGAATCCAAATAGTGGACCATCCAAAATAAATCACTCCGCAGGCAATAGATAAAATAACTGCAAGCACTACCTCCTTCATCTTCCAATTCATCATTTTACTGCCTCCAATTGTACTGGCCATTTCTCAAGTTTATAGGCCATATCCCAAAACATATATTCAAGCTGACAACTAATTAAGAAGTGTTCTTTCATCTTTTCTTTTTCTTTCACTGTTGCTTCCTTTGCCCACTCATCTATCCGTGAACAAAATTTTGTTGTAATGGAATCTGTACGATTACCATAGAAAGTAATCCATTGATAAAATGGATGTGAGCGATCTGGATTTGCCTCATTTATCAATTTCTTTCCAATTTCCCAATAGGTCCATGGACATGGTAATAACACGGCCAATATCTCTCCTAACGTCCCTTCATAAGCAATTGTCAGCATATGGCGAATGTAGTAAAGTGCAGATGGAGATAATGGAAATCCTTGCAGTTCCTCATAAGCAACACCAGCTACCTGACAAAAGTTATTATGTGGATGTGTTTCGCTGTTTAAAATAAATGAAATTTGCTTGTTAAACATGTCCATGTCTTCACGTTTCTTACATTTTGAAATAGCAATACCATAGATTTTAATGAAGGAATTCAAATACTCAAAGTCTTGTTTAACATAATGTATAAGCTGTTCCTTCCTTAATTCACCATTTGCAATCCCTTGTACAAAAGGATGTTCAAAAATTGCATTAAAAATAGGATTTGCTTCTTTTCTTAATTCTACTGAAAAACCCATACATTCTCCTCCTTATGTTGAGAATAATGGGAAGACTTTAAATGGAACGATTAGATACTAGAAAGAAAAAACCGCTCCAAAAATGGAGCGGCAGAATAAAAAAATATATACTTATATCCGTGCACAGACTCCACTTTCCTACGCTAGTATGAACTAGATCAGGTTCAAAGGGTCCAGAAAAACTCTGTCTCAGCCATTAAAGGCTCCCCTAGTGGTCTTCCTATTATTTATATTTTATTTTACTTTACAACTGGTTTTTCGTAATGTCAAACAAATTTACATAACAGTTTACATTTCTATCAAACAAAATAGATGTCCTTCAATAAGAATCTCATCATCTTCCGGGACAGGAGACACTATTATAAGGAAAAAATTTTTTATAGGGCATAATTACGTTTTAGTGCCACTATTATAACTTTCTATCAGGTATGTCATTCCCAATAGCTTACTTGTTTGTTATAAGTGATGACCTTTATTTACTAAATAGTCACATAGAAGATGATGAACTCAAACTTTTTGAGTTCATTAGCTAGACTAATTATTAATAAGGTATTTTCATTTCATGTATTTCCAACAATATACGTTTATCTTCTTTCTCACAAATTCTAATAAAATCCGCTATCAGATTTTACCCCACGATTTTCGTCCCATGTGCTTCATCAATATGTAAGTTATCTTTCACATGCTGCAAGTTCTTGTTCGTAATTCCTCCACCTGGCATGATGGTGATTCTGCCAGAAGAATACTCTATATATTCCCTCAGGCGAGAAAAATGGGCTTCGATTGGAGCAATGCTTGGCCCTCCATGAGTTAAAATGCGGTTTACACCTCGATTTGCCAGCCAGTCAATCGCGTTTAATTGCTTATTTGTATCAATCTGATCAAATGCCATATGAAAACATACTTCCAACCCTGTTGCACATTCTAGTAATCCGGACATTGCCTTCTCATCAATCCAGTGTAAATCCGTCAAGCACCCAAATACAACTCCAGCTGCCCCCAGCATCTTCAAATGATATATATCATTTTGCATCATTTCAATTTCTTCTTTAGAATAAATAAAGTTACCGCCTCTTGGCCTAATCATGGCCATGACCTTTACATTTTTACTTTTGCAGTATTGAATTGTATAAGCCGCAACACCATGACTCACCGTCGTACCGCCTACTGAGAGATTATCACAAAGTTCTATCCGTTGAGCCCCTCGCTTTATGACTGCAGGAACAACTGTATAATTTTCTACACATGCTTCTAATATCATAAACATCCACCTCATTTGTTTAGGCTGTATTCTCATAGAAAGCGTATGAAATATACTTTAGTTAATACCATTTGGAGCAACAAATCATTATTAACTCAAAGGCGTTGTGAAATAATACCATTTGTTACTTATGTTTTCTCGTACGTACTATTGGTATGAGCATCACAACAGCCCTATAAAGAATAGGTTGTGATATATCATACATGTTTAATTTACTATTTTTGACTTATTATCATAACTTCCTGGAGTTTATACTAGGTTCTGTAATTGAAAAACGTTCATAGACTGCACCTACTTCATGTCCACCATCATTCTTAATAATTGATGGTTTTAATGCTCTTAAACTAGTAATCGTTTCTTTATTGGTATATCCGATTTGTTCAAGAATAGCTGCTACGACTATTGGCCATACATCCTCCGAACCATCTAATACCTTTAATGCAAACCCAAGTTTTTCTTTTTTTAACCCTAAGCAATAGACCCCTTGAGCCCCACCCTTTGCTACTATATTTTGATCATGAAGCAATTGGGTGCATATGAATCTCTCTGATGCTATCATTTTTGGATGTTCATTCATTATTCTCGTCATTTGAAGAACTGCATTTTTCAAAGATGGGTCTGAAATTAATTCGGGACAGGCTAATTTTAAATATGTGATTGCCATATTTTTTAATGGAATTGCAAAAACTGGGACACCACATCCGTCTTTCCCTATCTTAATATCTGGAATCGGTACTTCTGCTAATATTGCAAATATTTTCAATATCTCTTGCTGGAGTGGATGTTCTACTTCCCAATATCCCTCAACTGGATACCCAAGTTCACGGCAAACAGTAACAAAACCCATATGTTTACCTGAGCAGTTATGGTAAAGCCTTCTTTTTTCCTTGTTTTGTCTTATCATTTCTTCTTTCGGATTCACGTTTAAAGGATAGGAACAAGGACAAAATAATTCGTCTTCGTTAACAGGTAACTTCTTTAACATCGATTCAAGGCCATCTATATGATAGACCTCCCCTCGATGAGAAGCCATAAATAATGCTGCTTCTTCGCTTGTTAATCCATATTTCGTAATAATATTTGTTAAAAATATAGGCAGTGCCTGTATAGGCTTTGCCGCTGAGCGATAATATGTGTAATGCTTAGGATTTCCCACATGATAGCTAGTTTCAAGGTTTTCATTTACACCACAAATCATTCCTAAATGAACATTTTCAACTAATCCAGCTCTAGTTTCCTCAACTAAAGTTACTGCCATCATACAACAACATCTCCTCGTGTTCCCTATTACCTTTTGTGTTTAATAATAGCTCTCTATATTCTTTTATCCATATCTATGAAATTTGATTTTAGCTTAGTAAAGACTAACTTTGCCTCTTTTCTGTCAGCCACATTATTCTTCTTATTCCAATTCAAGTAGTGTATTTTGTGCCTGGAGAGCTGCCCCAAGCACTACTCCACGCTCTCGTAAATCTGAATAAACAATTTTCACTTTTTCTTTTATAGGCTCCCAAATATACAAATCACATTTCTTTTCAATTGCTTCTTTTATTTCCGGGAAATTTTGAATAGTGCTTCCACTTATTATGATTACTTCAGGGTTATACAAACATAATATGTTGCTTATCGCAAGGGCAATATATGTTGACGTTCTTTCTAATATATTTATGGCCCATGATTCTCCACTGCGATAGGCATTGAAGACTTCTTCAATACTCGTAATATCCTTTACTTTCCTTGAATCAGACAAGATTGCACCTTCTGATATATAGGTTGCAAGACACCCAATCTTTCCACAGTTACAAACATTTCCAGTTGGATCCAGAACTGTATGCCCAATTTCACCAGCATTATTGGATTCCCCTCTATAAATTTCACCATTTAAAATAATTGCTGAGCCAATTCCTGAACCAATTCCTACTAAAACGGCATTTTTAGACTCTCTTGCTTTTCCAGAAATGTTTTCAGCAACTATTTTCATCTTCAACTCATTATCAATCTTTACTTCAAATCCCGTAAGTTCCTGAAGGTCAGCTGCTAATCTTACATTTTTCCATTTTAGCTGATCCGATACGGTAACAATTCCCCTTTGATAATCAATTAGGCCCGGTAAGCCAACTCCCACTCCTATAATCTTTTCATTGGGAACATTGTGTGAACCTATTAACTCTTTCATGAGGTTTGTAACCTTTCCAAGTGTTTCCTCATATTTTTCCAAGGGATCCCTTGAAATACTCTTACAAGAGACGATTTCACCTATGTAGTTGACAATACCGATTTTAATTATTGATTTATCAAGCTCTACACCGATTGTATAGAGCACATCACCACACACATCCAGTAGGACTGCTTTTCTTCCTACACCAGACGTAACGAGTTCTGTCTCTCTCACAAACCCTTGCAAGTGTAACTCGTTCACAATCCTTGTTATGGTAGTGGGACTCATCCCAGTTACCTTAGCGATCTCCATTCTTGAAATAGGGGACTGCTGTTTAATTATTTCTAAGACTAGATTTTTGTTTTGTTTTTTCATTAAGAGTTGATCTTGTTTCTCCATTTCACTTTACCTTCTTTTTAACTTTTTGGTCATTTAACGGATCATGTTCATCCTCCCATTTTGAAAAACGAACATCATTCGTTAAATGTGGCATCCATTTGAAGGAATCGTCCATCAAATGGATGCCTTATTTCCAATCAATTATATCATGTAAAACCTTTAATAAACTCTATTGCCAGCTTGATGTCCTGGACCGGATTCGCTTGCACTTCACGTTCAATGGTTAAAAATCCATTGTAGTTAATCTCGTGTAAGGCTCCAAAGTACGCAGGGAAGTCGACTGCACCATGACCTAAAGGTACCTCTCTAAAATACTCCCCCGAAGCTACCATTTGTGCGATTTTTTCATGATCGGTACCTTCTCCGTAACCAAGTGTACCGTATACGTCACGAGGGTCAACTGGTTTAAGTTGAATCCCATCTTTCACATGGGTATGAACGATATAATCCTTTAACAGCTTTACCCCTTCGACAGGGTCATCGCCGGTCACCATAACCATATTTGCTGGGTCAAAATTGACGGATACTCCATTTGTACGCAAGCTATCTAAGAACGATTTTAATCTTGCAGATGTTTCTGGTCCAGTTTCTATTGCAAAATATGCGTTCATACTCTTCGCATAAATCCCCAATTCATCACAAGCCTTTTGCATCGCTTCATATATAGTACTGTCCGTATCCTCTGGTATGATACCGATATGCGTTGTGACAATGTTTGTACCTAGTTCAACTGCGAGGTCTAAAATTCGCTTTGACTTTTCAATTTTTGCTGGATTTTGCTGATGGTCCTGAAAACCATGTCCGCCTAAGTCACCGCAAAGGGCTGAAATCTTTAATCCAAGCGATTCAATATAGTCTTTTAGTTCCTTACGAGCTGTTGTGCTCAAGTTTTCAGGTGCCATTTCCCCTTCAACTGCATAGATTTGGACACCATCTGCCCCCATATCTTTTGCTACTTTTAAACCTTCTCGAAGTGGTAAACCCAAACTGTCTACAATGATTCCAATTTCATTTAACACTTTACTCATTTATGAAAATGTCACCACACTTTTCTTTTCTGAAGCTTCATATATACCAGCAAGGATTTTCATGATTTCAACTCCATCTTCTACAGGCGCAACTGGTTTTGTACCAGATAAACAGCTTTCCACAAATGCATCTATCTCACCTTGAAATGCATTGGTAAAGTCAAATGTCGTATGGTCCACCTGTGGGTGAATATTTATCATTGTATTATTTTCTTCGCTCACCAACACTAACTCCGGCTCTAACTCGGCTCCACCTTTTGTTCCAAACAACTTCACTTGAATTTCATCCTTTTTGGCATGAAGTGTAAATGATACATCAACCAATAAGGATGCACCGTTTTCAAAGGTAATTAACGCATTGGCCATATCTTCAACGGTGTTTTGTTCTTTATCATAATCGGCTGCTTTATAAAAGCTCAGGTTTTCCACATTCCCTCGATTTCCAAGCTTATGATAGGTATTTCCTGAAATCGACTTTACTTTTGGACGCCCCATTAAATACCAGCATATATCAATAATATGAACACCAAGGTCAATTAATGGTCCACCGCCCGAACGTTCTATATCTGCAAACCAACCACCAGGATTCCCTAAGCGGCGTAAGCATGACGCTTTTGCATAATAGATTTCTCCTAGTTTGCCAGTATCAATAAAAGACTTTAATACCTTAGTATTTGTCGCAAACCTTCGAACAAAACCAACCTGTAGGTTTTTATTCGATTCACGAACCGCTTCCTCTACTCTCAATGCCTCTTCCACATTCATTGATAAGGGCTTTTCGACTAAAACGTGCTTACCACCCCTTAGGGCACCAATTGAAATCTCGGCATGGGAGTTATTCCACGTACAAATGCTAACAGCATCCACCTCTGGATCCTGAAATACTTCTTCTAGACTGTTGTATACACGACTTGCTCCATATTTCATTGCTTTTTCTTGTGCTCTTTCTTTTGAATAATCATACACACCATGTAAAATGACATCTGGGTTTTTCACATAAGACTGTAAATGCATATCTGATATTGATCCCGTTCCAATGACACATACTCGCAGCTTCTGCAAATCTATCACAACCTCTCTAGTAGGGTCTCCTTAAGGCTAGTTTTGATTGTAAATTATTTTTATCTTTCGTAAGGAGTCTCACCTATTATCATTTCCTATCTTATTATTACACTTCATTCCATAATCTTCTTACATTATCCATTCCAATTTTTGACCCAATCTTGCAATCTTCCATGCCTTCGAATTCGACTGTTAGGTATCCGTCATAGCCTGAGTTTTTAACGATCTTAATAATTTCTCGAATATTTAGATCTCCGTGACCAACGATTGCCCCACGTAAATAGTTTTCATTTACCGTTCTGAACCAAACCCCATCCCCCGGGTTTTCATAATATGGACGAACATAGAAATCTTTAAAATGAACAGTTGCTGCATATTTAATATTTTTCTTTACACCTACAAGTGGATCTTCGTCAATACATAGGAAGTTACCAACATCAAGCGTTGTCTTGAAGTTTTCTCGGTTTACTTCATGAATCACTCGCTGAACCCGGTCGCTCGATTGAACATTAAATCCGTGGTTTTCAATTGTGGTGGTAATCCCAAATTGTGCTGCATAGTCGGCTATTAGCTGACTACCCTTCACTAATTTTGAAAAATGCTCTTCAAAATAATGGATCGTCGTATGCTCTGGAGGGAGCGTAAATGCTGTCACATCATGACGCATAATCTTAATCCCTAAGCGGTTGACTATATCTACATGCGTTTTAAGACGTTCTACTTCCTCTAAAAAAGCCTCTTCTGTTTCTTGAACAAAATTAGCTGGCAACGAATAGGCGGATAGTTCAATTCCAACGGATGCAGCCTTTTCTTTTATTTGATCAGCTAGTTCAACATTATCAACAACAGAATAGCCATATGGTACTAATTCCACATGCTCGCCACCATTGTCCGCAATCCATTGAATGACGTCTAATACTGTCATTGTCCCTTCTCTCAGCTCTCTTACTAAACTATATGTACTTAATCCTACCTTCATCGAACTCACTCCTCTTTTCTTTTTGTATCGTTCAGATACCTTACTACTCCCTAACGAGGGGAGAGGTAAACTAGTAATCTACTAAATGACAAGCGACAAAATGATCTGGTGTTACCCCAGGCTTTACTGGTGGTTCTGTTACTTTACAAATATCAGTCGCAACAGGACAACGTGTATGGAAACGACACCCGGTCGGAGGATTTACTGGACTTGGGAGGTCTCCTTGTAAAATAATCCGTTCCCTTCGTAACCTTGGGTCTGGAATTGGAATCGATGACAGCAATGCTTTCGTATATGGATGCTGTGGGTTTGAAAAGATTACCTCTTTTGGGCCTGTTTCGACAATTGTCCCAAGGTACATAACCCCTATATGATCACTGATGTGTTCAACAACGCTCAAATCATGCGAAATAAACAAATACGTTAAATGAAACTCCCGCTGTAAATCCTTTAGTAGATTTAATATTTGTGATTGGATCGATACATCTAGCGCCGATACGGGCTCATCCGCAATAATTAACTTTGGCTTCATAATAAGGGCTCGTGCGATCCCAATCCGTTGGCGTTGCCCACCGCTAAACTCGTGTGCATAACGGTCTGCATGGTACTCACTCAGTCCAACAACCTCTAACATTTCAGATACTTGTTTATTTCGTTCCGCTTTTGTAAGATTCGTATGAATTACAAGTGGTTCTCCTACGATGTCACGAACCTTCATCCTCGGATTTAACGAAGCATAAGGATCTTGAAAAATCATTTGAACTTTTTTTCTGATTGCCTTTAAGTGGGCTTCCTTCTTTTGAGAGATTTCCTCTCCGTCTATCCAAATTTCTCCCTCGCTTGGCTGTATTAATCGAGATATTAATCTACCAGTCGTTGATTTTCCACATCCACTTTCCCCTACAAGACTAAAAGTTTTTCCCTCTGGGATGATAAATGATACGTCATGAACTGCTTTTAACGACTTCTTTTTTCCAAACATGCCGTTTGGAATGGAAAAGGACTTCTTCAAATTAGTAACCTTTAAAAGAGCATTAGACACAAATGTCCCCCCTCTCCTCTTTGTACAACCAACAACTGCATTTTCTATCATTTTCAAATGTCATTGTAGGTGGTTCTTCCTCAAAACAAATCCCCATTGCATCATTACACCTTGGTGCAAATTTGCATCCTTTTGGAAGATTACTAGGGTCTGGAACATTCCCCTTTATCGAGTCCAGCTTATCCTTTTTTTGACCTATTTTAGGCACTGAGCCAATTAAGCCTTTCGTATAAGGATGCTTTGGGCTTTCAAATAAATCGTATACATCGGCTTCTTCGACAACTCTCCCGGCATACATTACAACAACACGGTCACACATTTCTGCAACTACACCTAAATCATGGGTGATTAATAGAACAGACATGTTTTCTTTTTGCTGTAGCTGTTTTAGTAAATCTAATATTTGCGCTTGGATCGTTACATCAAGGGCAGTTGTTGGCTCATCAGCAATTAACAATTCTGGGTTGCAGGAAATCGCCATAGCAATCATAATTCGTTGACGCATTCCACCAGACAATTGATGAGGAAATTCATTGAGAATTTCTTCAGCACGTGGTATTCCAACCTTTTTTAAAATTGAAATCGCATGCTCCTTGGCCTGCTTCTCTTTGAAACCAAGGTGAATACGAATCGGCTCTAACAATTGTTCACCAATTTTCATGACAGGGTTTAATGAAGTCATTGGTTCTTGAAAAATCATTGCGATTTGCTTCCCACGTATCTTTCTCATTTCACTTTCTGATTTCGTTGTAAGCTCCTGGTTATGAAATTGAATATTTCCTCGGCTTATTTCACCACTTGTTCCTTTAAAGAGTTTCATGATAGATAATGATGTTAAGCTTTTACCACTACCAGACTCTCCAACTAACCCAAGAACTTCACCTTTATTGATGTGAAACGTAACACCATGGAGAATTTTTGTTTTCTGCTTATCCTTCGTAAATTCGGTTTCAAGCATTTCAACATGTAGTAGCTTTTCCATCCGTTTCAAACTCCTTATTCATTCTTTGTTTTTGGATCCAATACATCTCGTAAACCGTCTCCAACAAGGTTAAAGGCTAAAACGGTTAAAAAGATAGCTATTCCAGGCATCATGACTACATGTGAGGCTGTCCCTAAGTAATCGCGCCCAAGACTTAGCATGGCTCCCCAATCTGGTGTTTCGGGACTTGCACCTAAACCAAGAAAGCTTAAGCTAGATGCAGCTAAAATGGCTGTACCAATTCTCATTGATATAAAAACAATTAGACTGCCAAGTGTTTCAGGAAAAATATGCTTTAGCATGATCCTAGAATGAGAGGCCCCAATCGACTTTGCCGCTTCCACAAATACGGTCTCTTTTCCTTCAAGCGTAGCACCTCTTACTAATCTAGCAAATGAAGGGACACTAAATACCGCAACAGCAATGACGACATTTTTCAACCCGGGTCCTAAGATAGCAATAATCGCAATCGCGAGTAAGATATCCGGGAAGGCGAACAACACATCGCTCGTTCTCATGATAATCCGGTCTAACCAGCCCCCGAAGTATCCACTAAGCAGTCCTAAAATGGTTCCACCAATGGCTCCTAGCAAAACGGATAAAAAGCTTACACTCAACGAAATTCTTGTACCTGCAAGTAATCTACTAAAAATATCTCGACCATATTCATCTGTTCCTGCTAAATGATCCTTACTAGGCCCTTGGAGCACCTCATTATAGTTGGGTTCATATGGATCGTAAGGAGCAATATAGGGGCCAATAATCGCAATAAGAATTAACAAAAGAATAAAGAAACTTGCCCAAAAGGCTGTCTTTTGTCTCTTCCAATTTTTCCAAAATTCCTTTAACGGAGAATACTTTTTCACAGGTTTAACTGTTACCGAATGATTTACTTCTCTAGTTACCTCCATGTCTATCCTCCTTTACGTCGCGTAGCGAATTTTTGGATTCAAATAACTGTACAGAATATCGACTACTAAATTGACTAGAATGAACTCAATTGAAAACAGCAACATTTCTGCCTGTATAACTGGATAATCTCTAAAAGCAATTGAATCAATCAATAAACGTCCCATTCCAGGAAAACTAAATACAGTTTCCACAACAACAGACCCACCTAATAAAAATCCAAATTGAAGACCAGCAATTGTCACAACTGGAATGAGCGAGTTTCGCAGTGCGTGTTTCGGAATAACCACAGACTCTTTTAAGCCTTTTGCGCGGCCGGTTCGAATAAAATCTGCCTTTAAAGTTTCAAGTAAGGAGGATCTCGTAAACCGTGCCAGCATGGACATAATTCCTGCTCCTAACGTTAATGAAGGTAAGACGTAGCTTTCCCAGCCTTGGATTCCTCCAGTTGGGAACCATCCTAGCTTGACTGAAAAAATTTGAATGAGGAGTAAGCCTAACCAAAAGCCGGGTAAGGAAATACCTGAAACAGCTGTAACCATTCCTAGATAATCCGGCCATTTATTTTTATATACGGCTGAAAAGGTACCGATTAATAGACCAATCACTAACGCCCATACCATACTAAAAAGAGTTAAATAGATAGAAGGCATAAATCGGTCCGTAAACATATCCATAACAGGCAATCCTGTTTTTAATGAGGTTCCTAGATCACCTTGGAATAAATTGCTCATATATGTAACGTATTGTTCCCATATTGGTTTATCGAGCCCAAGCTCCGCCCTAATAATCTCTACTTCCTCGAACGTGGCATCTTTCCCAGCTACTAGCCGAGCTGGATCTCCTGGAATTAAATGGGTAAAGAAGAAGATTACTATTGATACGATGAACAAGATGGGAATCATTTCAAAGATTCTTTTTACGATATATTGGAGCACATTTGAAAACCCCTTTCTTAAGAAGGAAAGAAGCTTTGGGATATACATCCCTCAAGCCTCTTTTTAAACAGTACTTACTTGACTTACTTCAGATTTGCGTCTAAGACATTAATTCCACCCGTTGGTGAGATAAATACACCTTCCACATTTGCTCGTTTAGCAGCTAAAATTTCATCTACTCCTAAGAAAATCCATGGTGCATCTTGATAGATTGTTGATTGAATATCGCTATAAATAGCTGACTGTTTGCTCTCATCTGGAGTCATATTTACTTCTTCAATCCATTTATCAACTTGGTCGTTTTTGTAATAAGCGGTATTCGCACCACCTGGCGGGAATGAACCACTATAGAATAATGGTTTCGTAGCATTCGTTGTATCGGAAGGATAAGCTGACCAGCTTACGTACCACATTTGTAGCTTTGTATCCTCAGGTGTTTGAGCGCCATAAATCTCGTCCGATAGTGTACCTTCTTCCATTGATTTAATTTCCACCTCAACACCAATTTGTTCTAATTGCTGTTGGATAAATTGCATTCCTTTCATCGTATCCGAGTTTGTGTTACCCCAGATCTCTGCTGTAAAGCCATCTGCTAATCCAGCTTCTTTTAATAGCTCTTTTGCTTTTTCAATGTTATGTTGATACAATTCTTGCTTCTCATAATGAAGCGTCTTACTAGGAATAATGGAGTCTAATGGTAATCCATATCCTGCATTAACCACGCTGATAAACGCATCTTTGTCAACTGCATAGTTTAACGCTTGACGAACACGAACATCATCAAAAGGCTCTTTCATTGTGTTTATTGAAACATAACGTGCGATTGTAGAAGGAATTTTTTGGATTGCTACATCCTTATTACTTTCTAATTCTTTTATATTTTGACTTGGTAATGGATAAATAACATGGGCTTCACCTGTTTTTAGCATCGCTACACGTGAACCATTCTCTGGAACTGGTTTATATGTGATTTTCTTTACGCGGTCCTTTTTATCCCAATACTCATCAAAGCGTTCAACCGTTAGATGATCCCCCTGTACCCATTCAACAAACTTAAACGGCCCTGTACCAACTGGGTTTTTCCCAATCTCTTCACTTCCAGCTTCCAATAGCTTAGGACTTAGGATTTTTGCTGAGACGAATCTTGTTAACATACCCGCATACGGCTCTTTTAGTGTTACTTTTATTTCATAGTCACTTACAACCTCAATATTTGTTATGAGACTAAATCCACGACTGTAAAGACGAAGGCTGTCATCATTCATGATTCTTTCAAAGTTTGCTTTAACCGCCTCTGCATTAAACGACTCACCATCATGGAATTTTACGCCCTGACGTAGCTTAAATGAATACGTTAATGCATCTTCACTGACACTATAATCCTCTGCCAGTTGAGTAATTATTTTTCCTTCTTCATCAGATCCTAGAAGTCCTTCAAGCATAGCAGACTGAACAGAGTTCGAATTTGTATCCCCCGTATTGTGTGGATCCATTGAAATGAAGTTTTCATTTACTGCAATCACTAATTCCTGATCACCTGTTTCCCCGTTCTTTTTCCCACCGCTTTCCTTACTTGAACACCCGACAACTACTGCTGCAGAAAGTAAAACCAACAACAATGTTTTCAAAAACTTGTTACCCATTCTTCTTCCCCCTTTGTTTTTGAATTTTCAGGTATTTTTCTCGATGGTTATGTATTTTGATAATCACCTGAATAATATGGTTACCATACTCTAACCAACTCACTAGATTGATTAGAGTAAGCTTACACCCTTTATTTTTTCTTGATGTTAATAAACAACTCAATATAAGGTTATTTTTTTCTTAAAAACGTATTTATTGCTCAATAATTTCTTCACTGGTGAAATTAATTAATATTATAAACCGGCAAAAAATTAGTTTCAATATTTTTTTGAAAAAGTGTAAATATTAAAAATATAAAAATAAATTAAAGCGTATATTTATCGATTCCAATATGCATCAATTTTAAAGGTTCTTTTATATTGTAAATACATGAAGATGGTAATTGGTGCACCTGTTTTACATTCACTATACTTGGATTGAAAGCTTTTGTTATTCCCCTACCGTATATCGACTCGGGAACGAATCGTCAAAAAATACCCATATGCTTTCTCTCCCGTTTCTAATTTTTCAAGTAAAATTATGGTTAAGTGGAATAGACTTTAATAGGAGGTGTGAAAATTGACTAAAATTTTTATGCATATAAGCAGATTATTTTTAGGGGTCGTTTTTTGTGTTGCAGGTATTAACGGTTTTTTTGTCATCTTTGGACTTGAACCATTTATAGCAACTAGTCCTGAAGCAATGGCATTATTCCAATTTAAATACCTTTTAGTTGTAGAAAAATCTTTAGAAATAATATGTGGAATCTTACTCTTACTTAACAGGTTCGTCCCATTAGCCCTCGTGATATTATCGCCAATTGTAGCCAATATTTTTTTACTTCACTTGTTCCAAGACCATTCGTTACTTCTTTTAGCAGCAATACTTTCATTAGCTCTTAGTCATTTGTTATTCTGTTACAGAGAAAACTTTATGAGTCTATTAGAGAGTAAGCCAAGGACTCCTCAATAAATCACTCGTGCTTTGAAAAAGTGCCTGTCATAACCCGAAATTAGCAACTGTTGATTTAAGTGGACGGTACCAGACTCCTTGAAAATGCAAGTATTTTCTTCGTGCGGTGAAATTTCAAGGATGTTTATTCAATGTGCAGCGGAAATCAACAACACCTTTCTGGCAGACAAAATAAATACAAAAAAAGGGGCTATCCTCAAAAGTCACTTTTTAATGACTTTTAGGACAGCCCCTTTTATTAAAAATACCCTTTAATAGTCAGTGATTTCTGAATAGCCAGCAGCCTTAGAATGATGGATGGAGCTCTTATTCTAGTTCGTGTAGTCGAACTTCGAACTTTTCTAACACCTTACATATTTGCGTTTGAAACCAAGCTTCCCTCTATCCAATTCCTTTTGAATATTTTCTGATGCAAGCAGGATGCTGCTTTTTTTCGTCCCCCTCCTGATTTCGACTGGGCCTACAGCCTTAGCGGTTTCAACCGCCTTTTCATGGAGGGGTACATATGAGATCGCAACTGTGTAAATAAAATTATTCATAGCGGATTTCGTTCGATCAGGAGAATCTTGAATCGTATTTTCCACCTGATCAAGCATACTTTCGATCTTGCTTGCGCTAAATTCAGCGTCTGGTCGATTACCCAAAAGCCAGCAGTAACAGCTCCAGCCTGCCGACATTCTAAGTTCTTCCCCGCTTGCAATCCACTTATCGGCAACAACTTGCGCAATATCGGTTTCTGACAACGTTACTGCAACCACATAATCGGACAACATATAAAAATACGCCGCATCCATCCAACGATCAAAATCCGCCTCTGTCATTGCCATTGGGTCCGCGATGATGCCGGCAAAATACATTGCATCGTAGTTCCCAGTAGCGTAAAGCTGCTCGGCTAAAGGTTGATTTTTCTTGATTTTCTTTGCAAGCGGCTTCATTGCGCCTGTAGCGACCCCAAAAAGTGGTTCATGTGCACCATTGCTTATGTACGTCCTTTTAATTCGTTCCTTGCCAAGCGCTTCAAGCTCTTGCATTACCATTTCAAAATCCATTGTTTTGCACTTCCTTCCTTTGTGGACATCCCCTCTTCATTGTAACCCATCTTGTTATTTTTTTATCAAGCAATTCTTTAACTCATTCGACAAGTGGCAGGCACCCTTATTTATCTTACTTCAATGTCTTATACTCTATCAATTAAAACAGGGGTCAGTGAAACTGACCCCTTAACCCTCATTTGTATTCCCACGAGGTTTCGATTCGTTGTAGGAAGTGTTGTAGAAATTGGTCAGCTTGGACCCTAGTGCAGACACGGACTGTTGGGTTTTCTACCTCATAACCAACAGTATTTCCTGTTTCTTCGCCTTCAGTCACAACTTTTATACCCATTAACTCGGTTTGTACCAAGTCTGGATTAATTGCAACTCCTACTGCTAATGGATCATGGAGAGCACATCCGCCGATTCCTGGATAAAATGATTCATAGGCACCTATGTAGTACTCTGTCATTTCTGCATAAAACTGGCCAACCTTGTTTCCTGAGTCACGCCAAGGAGCAAGCTTTGATATCGGTAATAAAGTTTGCATGGTGACATCAAGTCCGACTAATGTAACTGACAAACCTGATGAAAGTACGATGTTCGCTGCTTCCGGGTCAGAGACAATATTCGCTTCTCCATATGGTGTCACATTCCCAGGTACTCGGACCGCCCCTCCCATAATAATCACTTCTTTGACAAGTGGGACTATTTCAGGTGCCTTTTGAATAGCCAGGGCAATATTTGTTAAAGGTCCGACCGCAATAATCGTTATTTCATGTGGCTTCTCTTTCACCTGGCTTATGATAAAATCGATTGCCGAGATGTTTTCAGCCTTTGAGTCGGGTTCACGTTCAAGTGCATTTCCTAATCCATCTTTCCCGTGTACACCCTTTGCAAAGTCCTCTTTCGTTTCACGTTGTAATGGTTTATCTGCGCCTTTATATACTGGTATAAACTTCCCTAGTTTTTCCAATACAGCTAACGTATTCCGAGTAGCTTCTCCTACCGATACATTGCCATAACAAGATGTAAATCCGATAATATCTAATTCAGGGGAGTTTACTGCATATGCCATCGCTAACGCATCATCGATACCAGTATCCACATCAAATATGATTGATTTCAAGTAGATTCACTCCAATTTCAAAATGTTAGTTCCCAAGATTTTTTAGAGCGTCAACAACCATATCCCAAAACTTTTGATTGTCCAATGTTAATGCCACATTAACATTTGGCTCCTTCCCAGTTACTCCATGTACATCCACAAGTGTCATTCCATATGTAAGCTCTCCCTTTGTTTCAATATCGACACGCAACTTTTTTGTTTCAACAACAGTCGGGTCGATACAATACGCAACACAACATACATCATGGACAGGTGGATGTTCAAAACCGAATACCTCTAAATACGTTTTACGGAAATAGATTAATAGATCACTAACAAATTTTCCAGCAGGATTATTAATCTCCGCAATTCGTTGACTTACCTCTTCTGTTGCTAACGCTTGGTGTGTTAAATCTAGTCCCATCATTGTAATAGGCACTCCGCTTTCAAAAACAACCTTGGCTGCATCTGCATCAACGAAAATATTAAACTCAGCTGCAGGGGTCCAGTTTCCAAAAGTCCCTCCACCCATAATGACGATTTCTTGTATTTTTGATAGGATGGCAGGTTCGCGTCTCATCGCCATTGCAATATTTGTTAACGGACCAACTGGAACTAATGTTATATCTCCATCAGAGTCCAATACTTTTCGAATAATAAAATCAACTGCATGCTCATCCTCTACTTTTTTCGTAGGTTCTGGAAGGACCGGACCATCCATTCCAGAGTCACCATGAATGTCAGGTGCTGTCTCCCGCTTTCGAATAAGTGGTTGACCATTTCCTCGTAGTACCGGAACATCACGAATACCAGCAATTTCGCATACTTTTAAAGCATTTAATGTCGTTTTTTCCAGCTCTGCATTTCCTGCAACTGTTGTGATACCAACCAATTCAATGTTCTTATTACCAGCTGCTAATAAAATTGCGATCGCATCGTCATGCCCAGGATCACAATCAATAATAATCTTCCGTTTTTTTGCTTCTATCATGGAGAGTTACCTTCCTTATCGTTATTTTAGAGATGCACCACTAATACCGTGAATTTTTCTACCTTTACGTCTAATTGCGTAAATAACCAATGCCAGGATTGTAACAACATAAGGAATTACTTGCACAAACTGACTTGGTATCGGGCTATTTGGCACTGTTTGAAGAATCGTTTCAATTGACTTGGCAAATCCGAATATTAATGAACCTACTAGAACACCAATTGGATTACGGTTTCCTAACAATACAACAGCTAAAGCCAGAAATCCTGTACCCGCTGTCATATCTTTTACAAACATCGTGGTCATTCCCATTGACATAAAGGCTCCTGCGAAACCAACAAAAACACCACTCCAAGCAAATGCAGTATATTGAAGTTTTCGCACTGGAATACCTAATGAATTAGCTGCCTGTGGTGATTCACCAATTGCTCGTAAATGAACACCATATGGAGTTCGGTATAACATGACAAATACAAATACAACAGATAAAATGGCTACCCATACCATAAGATTATGACCGCTTAATAACTTTCCAATGATTGGAATCCCGTCTAAAAATGGAATTGTAATATCCGGGATTTTAGCTACACCAGTTGGATTATAGCTCCCCGTTACATTAAAAATTTTACTCATTAAGAAAATAGTTCCTGCTGATCCAACTAGGTTAATCGCAAACCCTGTAATAATGATATCAACCTTCATCCGCAAATGGAAAAACCCCATAAGAATAGAGATGATGACACAAATAACAACACCTGCAGCAACTCCAAGAGCCCAAGACCCGGTTAGTGCCCCCATCGCAATTGATGTGAAAGCTGAAATTAACATCAATCCTTCTAATCCAATGTTTGTAACACCTGTTACATCCGAAATTAAACCTCCAAGTGATGCCAGTAAAATAGGCGCTGTTGCTCTTAGAATAATGGCAATAATCGTTAAATCAACCACTTGTCCCCAAAGACTAGACCACATCTACTTTCACCGCCTCTTTACTTGAATTCATTTTTCCATTTTTTAGAATTTGTCTTTGCTTTAAGTAATTAAATATCGCTTGAGCAGAAACAAAAATGACTAACAAGGCTTGTATGATAACTGCTAACTCACGTGATACATCACTATTTGCCTGCATAACTTGTCCTCCTACTTGCAGATAGGCGTAAAACAAACCTGATAGGATAACAGCAAGTGGATTATTACGTACTAAAAGTGCGATAATAATTCCATCAAAACCCAAGTTAATGGAGAAGGAGTCTTTATACGTACCATGAACTCCTAGTAATTCAACCATTCCCGCTAAACCCGCAAGCGCACCACTTATCATTACACTATATACGATAATTCGTTTCGTCTTAATTCCACCATATCTAGCAAACTCATCATTCTTTCCAACCAGTCGCATTTCATAGCCTAGTCTTGTTTTATAAAGTAGGATATAGACAAATATGGCTGCAGCAATTGCTAGAAAGATACCATAATGGGCAGGGAACGCATCTGAAATTTTCCCAAACAATAAGCTCTCATTAAAATATGGCATTCTAGCGAATCCTCCACTTTCAGGATCCTTAAACACGTTATTAATCAGATAGGATAAAATAATAATCGCTACATAGTTTAACATCAGAGTTGTAACTACTTCATCCGCACTCCACTTTGCCTTAAGATAACCAGGAATAAAACCATACGCTGCCCCACCTAAGATGGCAATTAATAGGATTAATGGGATGTGAATAAAAGGTGATATTCCTTGTATGTATGTGGCAGCCAATGCACCCGCAAAAGCACCAACAAACAATTGCCCTTCTGCTCCCATACTAAATACATTTGATTGGAAAACAACCGCCAATGCTAGTCCTGTAAAAATTAGAGGGGTTGCTTTATTAATAATCATGCTCATGTTATATGGGTTCGAGAAAGGACCGAATAAAAAAGACGATATAGCATTCATTGGTTCTTCACTAACAAAGAAAATGATAATAAAACCACATATAATTGCTAGTAATATCGCACCTACTATGCCAGCTATATCAAGATATAAGAACCGTTTATTATTCATCACATTGCCGCCCCTTTTTTATCTTTCTTGATTCCTAGCATATAATAGCCAATCTCCTGTTCCGTTAGTTCATCCGTATTTTCTAATACGGCAACTAACTCTCCCTCATATAGGACACCAATTCGATCACTTAGACTCATAATTTCAGATAACTCAGCAGAAATTAGTAAAACAGCCGTGTTTTCATCTCGTTTTTTCACAATTTCTTTATGAATGAATTCAATCGCACCAATATCAACTCCTCGAGTTGGTTGTGATGCAATTAGTAGTTTAGGATTTTTAGAGATTTCACGTGCAATAACAACTTTTTGTAAATTACCTCCAGATAGAGAACCAGCTAGCGTATCTACACTTTCTGCACGCACGTCATATTTTTTCATTAGTTCTTCCGAGAACTTCCTTAGTTTTTTGCGATTTAGGAATGGTCCGGAACGAAATTCACGATTATGGTATACATCCATAATTAAGTTTTCATAGATAGAAGATGTCAAACAAGCTCCGGTACTTTGTCTATCCTCAGGGATATGTCCTATTTTTAAGTTACGAATTTCTCCAATACTTTTACCTAAAATATCCTCGTTTACGTATAAAATTTGACCGCTAGTTGCTTCACAAAGGCCAGTTATAACTTCAACCAGTTCCCGCTGTCCATTTCCTTCTACACCGGCAATTCCAAAGATTTCGCCTTCACGAATTTGAAATGATACTTCATTTAGAACCTTAAATCCTTTTTCATCTGTTACGGTTACATCCTTTAGTTGTAAAACCGTATTGAGTGGTTTCTTTTCTTCCTTCTCAACTCTGAAAAGTACATCTCTACCTACCATTAGACGAGAAATTTCTTCCTCATTCGTGTCTTTAGTCGTAAGCGTTTGGATGGTTTGGCCTGCTTTTAATACCGTAATTCGATCTGAAATCTCCATCACTTCACGTAATTTATGAGTAATAAAAATAATCGTGTATCCTTGTTTTACAAGTGATTTTAACGAGTCAAATAACTCATCTGTTTCTTGGGGAGTTAATACAGCTGTAGGCTCGTCTAAAATAATTAGCTTTGCACCACGATATAGTACTTTTAGTATTTCTACCCGTTGCTTTTGTCCAACCGATATGTGATCGACGACATTTTCAGGGTCTACCTTCAGATTGAACCTTTTAATTAGAGAAGTTATCTCTTCTAATTCTTTCGAACGATCACGAAACATATTGAGAAGTCCTTTACGTGGCTCATCACCTAATACGATGTTTTCTGAAACTGTAAGTGAGGGTGCAAGCATGAAATGCTGGTGTACCATTCCTAATCCTTGACTTATTGCATCACGAGGGCCTTTAAAAGAAATAGGTTTCCCCTTGTAAATGATTTCACCGTTTGAGGGTGCTTCAAGTCCAAAGAGGATTTTCATAAGTGTGGATTTTCCCGCACCATTTTCACCAACCAATGCGTGGATTTCTCCTTCATTTACATCTAAGTTCACACCACGGTTAGCCACAGTTCCATTAGGGTATGTTTTATGAATATCTTTCATTTGTAATAATATGGTCACTTGTCTTCCCACCTTATTAGTAGAGGTAGAGGCATTATTACATGCCTCTATCCTCAATTTTCTATTTCACTTTATAGAGATGATTCGACTACAATCTCACCACTTTTTAACTTTTCTTCCACTTCAGTCATTTTGTCACGAATAGATTGAGGCACATGCTCTTCATATAAGTCGTCTTTTGCAAGTCCGACTCCACCTTCTTTAATTCCTAGCTGTTCTTGCGTACCAAATTCTAGTTTACCTTCTTTATAGAGTTCTAGTGCACGGAAAACAGAGTTATCAATATTTTTCAACATAGATGAGAGTACACTGCCTGGGTATAAATTGTTTTGATTACTATCAACACCGATTGAATATACGCCTTCTTCATTTGCAGCTTCAAGTACCCCTAAACCTGCTGTAGAGGCAACTTGATACACAATATCGGCATTTTGTGATTTAATTTGGGCAAGTGCTAATTCTTTTCCTTTTGGCGCATCTGCGAAGTTTCCAATATAGGAAGCGATAACTTGTACACCTGAATCAATATGTGCAGCCCCTTGTTCAAAGCCTGATTTGAAGTCGTTAATGATTGGAATATCCATACCACCAACAAATCCAATAACCTTTTCTGCGTTAGCACCCGAAAGCTCACTGCTAGTTGTTACAAGTGCTGCAAACGCTCCTGCTAAAAATGAGCCTTCACTTTGTGAGTATGTCATGGAATATACATTGTCGCGATCTGCAACAACGTCATCAAAGAAAATGAAATCTTGGTCAGGGTATTTTTGAGCGATTTCTCCAACTATTTCAGTCATTTGACTAGTTCCAACTACAATAACATCATATTCTTTACTTGCAACCATAGACTCGAGACCTGCAGCCCAGTCACCTTGGTTTGTTCCACCTTCGATCGTCTTTGCTTTATATCCAAGTTCGGCTTCAGCTTTATCCACACCACGTTTTGCTGAGTCAAAGAAGGATTTATCTCCTAAGGTATGGTTTACATAATAGCCAACAGAAAGTCCATCTTCTGTTTCAGAACCTTTTGTATCCCCAGAAGACTTATTGCTACATGCAGCTAACAACAGCATTAGAACGGCAAACATAATAGTAAGCGTTTTCAAATTACGTTTTCTTTTCATTTTGTTCTCTCCCTTTTAATAAATCTTATATTTTTATTTTTTATTGCTGCGAAAACCGTTTTATAAATTGCTGTGCTTCATCCATATCTGGCATTGATCGTTGCGCACCTGGTTTTGTAACAGTCAATGCACCAACAGCATTTGCAAATTGTGCCGCTGACCACAAGTCCTGACCACTAACAATTGCTGTAGCAAGTGCACCTGCAAATGCATCCCCTGCAGCAGTCGTGTCAACAGCGGATACATTGTAACCATCAATTGTAAACGTCCTATTGGCACTCGTTACAACTACACCCTTCCCACCTAGCTTTGAAAACACGGTATGTACTCCCTTACCAAGTAGGTCGACACTAGCCATTCTTGCAGAACGAGCATCTGTAATGGGCAATCCAGTAATCTCACTCAATTCCGTTTCATTTGGAACTATGTATGTGACCATTTCGTATAATTCATTTGGTAAAATGCGAGCTGGTGCAGGATCTAGTATGAGTGGGACGTCATATTTTTTTGCTATTCTTGCCACTTCAAGTACGGTTTCTAATGGGATTTCGAGTTGGACCATTACTATCTTCGCTTCACGAATAACATCTTCATGTTCTCTGACATACTTTGGTGTAACGTAACTATTCGCACCTGGAGCAACAATAATATTGTTCTCTCCTTCATCATTTACATTGATTAGTGCCACACCAGTAGCTGCCTCTGGAGTTCGTCCAACGGAAGATGTATTGACCCCCGCTTCTTTCAATCCATTTAGTAGCTGATCGGCGAATAAGTCATCACCTACTCTTCCTATCATTGCAACAGAGGCCCCAAGTTTACTTGCTGCATAAGCTTGGTTACCACCTTTGCCACCATGACTTATAAAAAAATCATTACCAAGTAAAGTTTCTCCCCATTTAGGTAGCTTGTTTATATTTACTACCATGTCAATATTTAAACTACCAACAACAACAATATCTAAACTCATCAATTGGTCCTCCCGGTTATGATTCTCTTTCGATGAACTTGTGCTCAAGAACCAAGTTCCTAGGCTGTGTACTCACCCCCTTTATTCGATCAACCATCATGTCAACAGCAGTTACTCCAATTTGATAGGCTGGAATAGATATACTACTAAGCTTTGGTCTACTCATCTGAGCAAACAATATATCGTCACACCCAATGACCGAAATATCCTCTGGTACAGTTAAACCTGCTTCTTGAATAGCATTCATGGCCCCGAGTGCAATCAGGTCATTTCCTGCAAACACAGCTGAAGGATTTTTATCCTCTAAAATGGTTTTCATCAATTGGTAACCTGACTCAAAATTAAAATCACCATACAGAATACAAGGTTCTAAGTCGTTTTCCTTTATTGCATCTACATACCCTTGCTTCCGTCTATTCGCTGACTGAACATTAAGTGGTCCAGATAAATGACAAATATCCTTATGCCCTTTGTTGATTAAATGCTTTACCACTTCATATGAAGCTTTGTAGTTATCTATTGAAACAGTATCAAAAGGCGAATCCATGATAAAACGGTCACACAACACAAATGGAATGGATAATTCACTTAATTTCTTCACCTTCAATTCATCCAGCGAGGAAGAGATTAAAATAATTCCTGCTACTTGCTGGCTTATGAACTTATCGATGTATTCTTGTTCGATATCAGGGTTGTTATCGGTATTTGCGATAAATAATGAATATCCTAAACGATGTGACGCATCCTCAATTCCTCTTGCAAGAATTGGAAAGTAGGGGTTAGTGATATCAGGTAAAATCAGCCCAAATACATTTGACGTATTCTTTGCTAAATTTTTTGCAAACGCATTTGGAAGATATCCTAACTCTTCAATGGAATGAAGCACCTTTTGCCTAATTTCTTCATTCACATTTGGGTTCTTATTAATCACACGGGAAACGGTAGCTTTCGAAACACCCGCATGAGTAGCAACGTCTATTATTGTTACTTTCATTTCAGTTATGTATCTCCTTTTCCACATCCAAGAAACCGGTTTCACAAATTGATAAAATCAGTGAAACCGTTTTCTTAAAACTAATATAGCACACGCATTAAAATAATTTCAATAATAATTTTGAAACTTTTTTATAATTCAAAAAAAAGGGACGTTAATCCTTCTGTGGATTAACGTCTCGTTTTGTTCAATAATTAATTTTCTTCTTTCTGAAATAAATCACTTAATCCTTCTTCAGACACCACTTTTATTCCGTTCCTTTTAAGCAGTGCGGATGTAACACCATCTCCTGACGTTTTCTTACCTTTAAATTCACCGTTATATATTATTGAACTTCCGCAAGAGGGGCTATATTCCTTTAGCACAACCGCGGTAATATTGAGTTCTTGAGCTTTTCTTAATGTAATATAAGCACCCTTTATGTATAATTCAGTAACATCTCGCCCTGATTTTTCGATTACCCTTGCTTTACCATCAAGGACATCTCTACCTTCACCACCTATTATTTCAGCAGGTTCCCGTGGTGTTGAAAAACCCCCAAGTAGTTCAGGGCAAACCGCTATTGCTTTATTCTGATCAATCATTTGTCTAATTTTTTTGTTTAAACAATGAGTACCGTTATACCTTACTTCTAACCCAGCCAAACAAGAACTTACTAATATCATTTGTATCACCTCAATCTAATGGTATCTAATTCCTTATTAAACTAAATGCTTCGTTAGTACAATAACTTCAACAAAAAGGTGCATTAATCCTTCTCGGATCAACGAACGCGTGAATTCAATAAGCTTTTTACTGTTTTTCTTCTTTATATGCATTTTGAACTTTATCTATTTTGGGCGATATATTTGAAATTCTTTTATGAATATCATTTAGTAAGTACAAACCTCTAAAAATACAACCAAGTACAATTCCAAAAGCAACAATACCACCAACAAGTGGTCCCATCATCAATAAGATGTACCCTAAAATAGCACTTAAAATTATTGATAAAAGTAAATACATATACCCCCTCCCCATACTTATTTTATTACCAAAAAGCCTATTTCCTTATTAAACTCTACTGCTTCGACAGTTCAATAAATTCAATAAAAAAAGCATTAATCCTTCTTGGATTAACGCTACCCATTAGTTGAATAACGAATTTAATATTAGTGAATTTATATAAATATTCCAGCATTATAAACTTATCGTCTACAGTGTATAAATTAGTCCTTTTTAGACTCAAAATTATTTTCTACCTCAATTAAAAAATTTAATACAGCTATTTTCATCTGCTCGACTCCTGGTTGTTCTATCGGAAAATGTCCAGCTCCTTCTAAAATTACACATCTTTTCTTACATTGTAATCGCTTATAAAAGGATTCACTTAAATTAAACGGTGTCATTGGATCTACTTCAGGATGGATAAGTAATATAGGACAAATGTCAAAATTTTCAGGTTCAATCATTGATTTCATATTTAAGAAGGTTCTCAGAAATCGCAAAGGAATTCTTGTCCCTGCCGATCGCGGATCGTTCATAATTAGTTTGGTCAAATTAAAGTTATTTGTAATTAACTTCATTCTCGATACTTTAGAAACAGGAATCCGAAACGAATCCAATACAAAGGGGAAACTATCCATCGTGAATTTACCCAAGCGACTAATTACCTTATTTGGAGCAATTTGATCACGAACTTTTTGATTACTTGTATCCACGAAGGTCGTTACAATCAACCCTTTAACTTGTTTGCTCAAACTAGCCGCATGATATGCAAGCATGCCTCCAATGCTGGCTCCTAATAAAATAATTGGTTTACCGTCTCGCTTGAATTCCTGCTCCATGAACTCCGTAATTATTTTTATCCAATCATGGTAATCCATGGATTTTAATGACTCAGTATAACTGAGACCATAAGGAGGGAGGTCTGGAGATACAACATCATATCCATGTACTTGTAACATCCTTGCATAGGGTGCCAATAGTCTACCGTTTCCACCTGCACCATGTATTAAAATAACTTTAATTTTCGATCCCGAAACAGACATTCGATCCAGATGGATATGATAATCGTTCCAACCCCACCATTCCTCAGATGGTAGGTTATTGTCATTTATTCGCAATTCTTCAGGAAAAAATCTCTGATATTTCTTCCAATAAACTTCGGTTTCATTATATGTTAAATATTTAGTGTTAGGATTCACTCACTCTTCCCCCAAACCGTATTGTAATGGCATTTGCTATCCTTACTAAAACGTAATAGTTGGAACACACACAAGTAAGGTACCGATCTTATAAGCCTTTGCCTTTTGTTATTACATATAATAACTTATTCTAGACGGTTTCAAAAAAGCCTTCCTATTGAGCTAGTCGAGTAGAAGAGAACCTCTCTACCTATCGGTAGATTGTGTTCTCCCCCCTCTCAGAACCGTGCTTGCGCAATTAACGCACACGGCTCCTCCTAGTTACCATTCACAAAATATAGCTAATCTTTTAGAATCAGATATTGCTAAAATTCTGCTATCCTTACTAGTCTTGTTTCCATTTATCATTCCTACCTCTGTGTGTAGTAAATGTGTCCCTAGCAAGGGTGATAACTGGTAGCTAGCCTTTCCTCCATCGGCATTACCCAACTTCATTGGTACTACGCTGCTATCCGACTC
>JBLKRX010000043.1:0-40536 GCA_047608075.1 Ferdinandcohnia humi | reverse complement strand
GGGAGTCGGATAGCAGCGTAGTACCAATGAAGTTGGGTAATGCCGATGGAGGAAAGGCTAGCTACCAGTTATCACCCTTACTAGGGACAAATTTACTACACACAGAGGTAGGGAAAATAAATGGAAACAAAACTACTAAGGATAGCAGAATTAGCGAATTCAGTGACAGTAGGATTATCGGTAATCTACAATACATAAAGAGCTAAGACTTTATTTATAAAGGGGGGATTCTAATTAAAAAAATTATACTTATCTCTATTTTTTCTTTTCTTTAGTTTAGTTGAATGTTCTCAAGACCATAGAGTGTATCTAATTGAGGGAACTATTATAGATATTGATGAAAGTACGGGAGAAATGATGATTGAAGGACCGTTAATTTTGAAAAAATCGCCAGATAATCCCGAAAGAGAAGGTGTGAAACTTGAACCTAAGAAACACTCCCGAACGATATACGTTTAAGACATTCCCTCCTGTTAGCATTTCTTCGTTTTCGTACTGACTATTCATTAATATTCCCCCAATTTAGGGACTCTATGATTGTGTCAATAGAGATGTATTTTTACCCATAAATAAAAGCAGATATACAAAGGTATCTGCTTGGTAATGGGAATATAATTGTCCACACCATGTATCCCTTGAATGATTTTAGGAACGACATCTATAATAGCAATTCAGAAGAAACCATGTATTGAAACAGTCTGGCACTATAATACTGTCGTAATGGGGATTCAGAACTATTACGCTGCAGCAACTGAAATCATGAAAAATTTAAGTTAGTTGACCACCCATTTAAACAAGACGTTATATAATTGATTAAAGCACTTTAGAAAAGAAGCAACATTCTCCGATATCACTATTACATTAAAAGCTGTAAATCAAGAATTTATAAAATAAAGAATATGGTATTTGTCCCTATTCATGCCAAAAGCACAAAACAAATCTATGTTTCTCTCAAGATATTTGTATTTATACGGCAAAAGGAAGAGACAAAATACACCATAATCTTAATGCAATTGATAAAAATGTTTTAGCTCATATCATGAAAAACTATATTCCCAACCGTACGGTTGAATATAACGATAACCGCATTAGTAAGTTTATAGCCCAATATGGAAAATGTGCCGTAACAGGCAGTGAGCTTGGAAAACATGACTGGCACTGTCATCACAAAAATCCATATCATCTCTCAAGAGATGACACGTACTCAAATTTGATTGTGCTACATGAATCCGTTTATCAGCTGATACACCTAAAAGACCATGAGAAAATTAAAAATCTAATCAAGGTTTTAGAGCTGGATAAAAAGCAGATTCAAAAGATAAATGAACTACGAAAACTATGAAGAAATGACTTAATTATAGAATAAACAGCTTCTTTCACAACACATAGAATTGAATGAATTGGATTAGTTGGAACACCGTATGCGGTGAAAGTCGCACGTACGGTGTGAACAGGGGGAAAAGGGAGCGATAACCTCAAACCCTTACCTATCTGTATGAAGAAGGCACCAGGAAAGAACTTTTTTTGATGACTTTCTGTTTAAATATTACAACTGTTACAACTAGTAAAGAACTTTCATTTTTATACGCGGTGTAAGTGGGATTCTCACGTTTATCAGTATATGACTTTTTGTCACATAACAGTAAAGAAAAACATACTTGATATTTGGAGAGCGATCCTTAAGGGAATCGCTTTTTTCTTGCCATAAGAGTAATTTTTCCAATCAATACTAAGAATAAGGGTATTATACAAAGATAGAGGTGAATCTCGTGACAGAAGAGTATCAAATGCCTAAAGAAGAAGGGATCGATCATAGCCTGGGTTTATTAAAGGAAGGATATCACTTTATTAGTAATAGGAGTAAAGGTCTTCAAACTGATGTTTTTGAAACAAGGCTACTTGGAATGAAAGTAATCTGTATGGGTGGAAAGGAAGCTGCTGAGATTTTTTATGACGATAAGAAATTTCAAAGGCAACATGCAGCTCCTAATAGGGTTGTTCAAACCCTGTTTGGGAAAGGTGGGGTTCAAGCATTAGATGGGAAAGAGCATAGGCATCGTAAGGAAATGTTCATGTCGGTTATGACCCAAGAAAGGCTAGGGGAGCTAGCTCGAATTACTGGACATCAGTGGGAGTTGGCTTTAAACAGATGGACACAGGTAAAACAGGTTGTTTTTTATGAAGAAGTGCAAGAAATCTTATCTAGAGCTGCATGTGAGTGGGCTGGTGTCCATGTAGAAGAAGATGATATAAAAGAGACTACAAAGAATTTGGCGGCTATGTTTGAGTCAGCTGCTACAGCTGGCCCTAAACACTGGGTAGGAAGGAATGCAAGGAACCAAGTGGAAAAATGGATGACTGAACTAGTCGAAAATATACGTAATGGAAAAGTAAAACCGCAGGAAGACACTATCCTACATAGATTTACGTGGCACCGAGATCTAGAGGGGAATCTTTTATCTCCAGAAACAGTAGCAGTTGAAATAATCAATATTTTACGACCTATTGTTGCAATCGCTATTTATATTAATTTTATTGTTCTAGCCCTACATGAGAACCCAGAAGTAACAACGAAACTTAGATCTGGTAATGATAGATTTATTCAAATGTTTATCCATGAAATTCGTAGGTTCTATCCATTTTTCCCGTTTGTGGCTGCATTAGTTAAAAAGGATTTCACATGGAGAGGATATGACTTTGAAAAAGGTACATTAACACTGTTAGACCTCTACGGTACTAATCATGATACGAAAATATGGGATAACCCAGAACATTTTAGTCCGGAGCGTTTTGATAAACGGGAAGAAAGTTTATATGACTTTATTCCTCAGGGTGGTGGAAAGTACTTAGAAGGACACCGTTGTGCAGGGGAGCAGGCCACAATCGAAATAATGAAGGTTAGTCTAGATTATGTAGTGAATAAAATGGAGTATCATTTACCGAATCAGGATTTACACTTTAGTATGACCAGCATGCCAAGTATCCCAAACAGTAAGATTATCCTTGAAAACATTAGGAGGAAATGATACTAACCAAGACAACTTACTTGATATGATCAAAACGTAGCAAAAGATAAAAAAGAGTGTACAACCACTATACGGTCTGTACACTCTTTGCTTATTTGATCATCTTAAAATACTCGATCGCCATTAAAGATAGAGTTCTTCACGATGACATAATCTACGTGGCGGATTGCGTCAAGTTTGTTCCCACCAGCATAGGAAATAGAGGACTGAAGATCTTGTTCCATCTCTTTAAGAGTGTCAACTAGGGACCCCTTGTGCTCAACAAAAATTTTCTTTCCTTCTACATTTTTCTTTTCGCCTTTTTGGAATTCAGATGCAGAACCGAAATATTCCTTGAAAAGCTTTCCGTCTTTTTCTACAGTTTCGCCTGGTGATTCTTCATGACCAGCAAATAGAGAACCAATCATAACCATGGAGGCGCCAAAGCGAATTGATTTTGCGATATCACCATGAGTTCTGATACCACCATCAGCAATGATAGGTTTTGTAGCTGCCTTTGCACACCAGCGTAGAGCTGCTAATTGCCAACCACCTGTTCCAAAGCCGGTTTTAATTTTTGTAATACATACTTTGCCAGGTCCGATTCCGACTTTCGTTGCATCTGCACCGGCATTTTCTAACTCTCTAACTGCCTCGGGTGTACCAACATTTCCTGCAATTACAAAGCTTTGTGGTATATGAGCTTTAATATGTTTAATCATTTCAATGACTGCATTAGAGTGACCATGTGCAATATCGATAGTGATGAATTCAGGTACAAGCTGGTCTTCTGCTAATTGACGGATAAATTCATACTCATCTTCTTTAACACCAACACTAATTGAAGATATAAGTCCACGTGATTTCATGTTCCTTATAAATTCAACACGCTTCTCAGGTTCGAAACGATGCATGATATAAAAATAACCATTTTCAGCTAAGAATGTTGCAATCTTTTCATCTATAATTGTCTGCATGTTTGCTGGCACAACTGGGAGCTTAAAGGTAAATCCACCTAACGTAACAGTTGTATCACATTCAGAACGGCTATTTACAATACATTTAGCGGGAATTAATTGTATATCTTCATAATCAAATACGTTTTCCATTGTTAACACTCCTAAAAACCGAATATTATTTTTGTAACCATTTAATAATGTTCGTACATTACGTAATTTACATCATTTTTTATGGTTTGTCAAAGTTTTATGAATAATTTCCTTGTGAAATCCACTCTAAAATAGTTATCCTGCCTGTGGAAACTCGGTTTCACCACCAAAAAATATTTATTACGAAATAATTTTGTACTTTCCGAAAATCCTATTTCCAATAGATTAAAATAATGGGAAAATATGTTTAGTATGATATAAATGTGAGGTTTTGTGTATGACAGAGGGGAAAGTATTAGTTGTTGAGGATGAAGCCCCAATCAGAAGATTGATTGCTTTTAATCTTCAAAGATCAAATTTTGAGGTGCTTGAGGCAGGGTTTGGGGAAAGTGCCATACAAATTGTAAAAGAAGATGAACCAACGATTGTCATTTTAGACCTGATGCTACCAGATATGGATGGCTTTGAAATTTGTACTAGAATGAGAGAAATCAATCCGCAATTACCGATTATTATTTTGTCGGCACGAGGACAGGATATGGATAAGATAATGGGGTTAGAACTAGGGGCCGATGATTATATAGTAAAACCATTTAATCCACTGGAATTGGTTGCGAGGGTACGCACTGTTCTTAGACGGACCATGCAGGTACATCAACCAGTCATTCAGGACAAGGTTGAAATAGGGCCGTTTCGGTTGGAGCTAAAGACACAAAGAATCTATAAATCCGAAAAACTATTAAAATTAACAGCTAGAGAATATCAAATTATGAAGCTCTTTTTTGAAAGGGTGAATGAACCTATTACTCGAAATGGACTGTTAGACCTGATTTGGGGAGAGAATTATTTTGGTGACCCTAAAACGGTGGATGTACATATACGTAGACTACGAGAAAAAATCGAAGAGGATCCTTCAAATCCAACTTATTTAAAAACCTTATGGGGCTATGGATATTGTTTTCAGGAAAGTGAGAACATGGAATGAAATCAGGTATAAAAGCACGGTTAGTATGGAGTTATTTATTACTTATTATCCTTACGGTTGTTATATTTGAAATCATCATTTTAGCTGCTCTACGATTTTATTATGTAGAAGGTATGAAGGACACACTGATAAATCAAGGAACTATGTTTGCAACCTTTTATAAACAAAAAATAAACGATGGTGATTTTATGAAAGAGGCACCTGTTCTTGTACAAAGTTATGACTTTTTCCTTGAAGTGCAGGTGCAAATTATTAACACAAGCGGTGAAATAGTAGCTGATACACATAAAAGTGACAAGCGTAATCTTATAGATTCAGAGGATGTCATTAGTGCATTCAATGGAGAGATTGGTAGCACCATCAAACAATTTAATGGGGAAGAAGTTCTCTCTATTACTCAACCACTAGTGCAGCATGATACTGTAATTGGGGCGATACGACTTACGACCTCTACAGAACAAATGAACAAGATATTTAAAAATGGAATGCTCTTATTGGTATCGGTTGGTTGTTTTGTAATTGTGTTAGCAGCAGTCTTTAGCTATTTTCTTGCAACAACGATTACAAAGCCATTAAAGAGTATTACGGCAGCAGCCGAACAAATGGCTGCAGGAAAGTTCTCAATACGAATAACAAAGGATAAAGACGATGAACTTGGAAAGCTGGCTGATACATTGAATTTTATGGCAGAAGAAGTTGAAAACCATGAACGGTTAAAAAATGAATTCATTGCGTCTGTTTCACATGAATTAAGGACTCCTCTAACCTCTGTAAAGGGATGGGCAATCACTTTACATTCAATGGCAGAGGATCCCTTTTTTCAGGAAGGGCTTGATATAATTTCAAATGAAAGTGATCGCCTCTCCATTTTATTAGGTGATTTACTAGATTTATCAAACCTTTCTGCAGGAAATGTGAAGTATACTTTTGAGAACGTTTCTATTAACAGCCTTCTTCACCAAGTTGTAACACAACTTAGCCCAAGAGCTAATAGGCAGGGGGTTGAGTTGAAGGAAGAATATGAAGTGCAACTTGAAGCAAAAGTGGACATAAATCGGTTGAAACAGGTGTTAATAAATGTCATTGATAATGCGTTGAAATTTACACCAAGTAATGGAGAAATTTCAGTCAGACTTTGCTTAGTTGATTCATTAGCGAAAATTCAAGTCGTCGATACTGGTTCCGGTATACCCGAGGAGGAGCTCGAGCTAGTGAAGAAGAAGTTTTTTAAAGGAAAAACAAAAGCATCAGGTACGGGTCTTGGTTTAGCGATATGCCAAGAGATTATGATGGCTCATGATGGAACATTAAAGCTTATGAGTGAAGTTGGGCGAGGGACAACGGTAGAGTTAATGTTACCTGTAGTCCAAAGTGAAAGCTTATAGAAGAGGTTTTGTTCATTTTGTAACCTTTTGGTAACGATTTCTTTTTCATTGGTAGGTATAGTTTTCTTATAGGAGTTTTTTGCAATTTTGTAAAAGTAATGCCTCCTAAGAACCTATTCTTTATGAAAGAAAGTTGGAGGATAAATAATGAATAATAAAAAGCTTTTATTATCCAAGATGTTGATTGTAGGTACCTTTATTCTGGGTGGGTGTAACCTTTTTCCAGAGCCTGCTAGCCTAATTCAAGCACCACAACAGACACTGGCTACGGGAAAAGATTCAACGCCTCTTTTCCAACTTGTAAAGGGATTTATTCCGACAGCTTCTTCACTCACCGTTCCAAACGAGCCTGTTGTCAGTGGTTCGGTACTTCAAGCTGATTTTAATTCTGATGGAATTGATGAGGCTGTTGCCTTTTATAAGTCAAACATTGCAGCAAATAAGGTTGGCGCTGTTGTATTGCAGGAAGTGAATAAAGGGTGGAAACCCATTGAAACCTTTGAAGGTAATGGCTATGAAATAAGTTGGGGAAGTGCAACAGATATTGATGGAGATGAAATTCCTGAGCTATTAATTGGTTGGAAAATTGGAGTTTCTGCCGGAAGTGTACTTGATATTTTTAAGTGGCAAGGAAATCAATTTGTAAAACTAACGCAACTCAATTACCATGAGCTTGAACTTATTGAAGCACAAGGACAATATCGTTTAGCACTTTGGAACCGCGATTTTGAAGATGTATACAATGTTGACGTGTTGAAATGGGAAGAAGAGACATTTGTCTCTGATAAGGATTTATATCCTTCTTACTTTTTAAAAGTAGCTGAGTACTACAAACAAAGAACAGAGGCTGTACCTGATGCACCATATTATTGGTATTACTTAGCTGATTCATTGACGAAAGCCAACCAACAAGAGTTTGCTTTGCATGCATTAAATAAAGGAATGAGCCTTAATATAGTTGTCCCATCGTTTGAACAATTTGAAAAGCTACAAAAAGAAATTCAGTCCCAAATTGACAGTTATGGTGACCGTGATATTGAATACTATGTTCCTTATGCAGATTTCACCATGAACATCCCTAGACATTTAGCATCTTCCATTGTTGTTGAGGGTCAAGAAGGTTCTGCAAACGAATATATCGTAAATGTGAATGTTACGGATCAAGAGAAAAAAGAATTTCTTTTCTCAATTGAAGTTCATTCAAAGGATTTTATTATGAAAGAAGAGATTACGTTACCGATCATTCATGAAACGGAGCATTTATTGTATGTGGTTCGGATGGGCAATGAAAATCCTAAACTAGCAGAGTCAAGCAGTTTATTATATGAAACCTATTCTCAGGCGAGTGCACTACGGAATGAAATGATTGCCAGTATACGTCTTGGAGCCTCTTTTACAAAGCATATAAATACTGAGGACGAACTTTTAATTAAAAAGATCTCAGATGCGTATAAACAAGTTGTACATGTAAGTATGGGTGGAGAAATTGAGTCTGAGACACTAGAAACCTTTACTTATCAAGATAAAGATTATCGTTATTTAGGTCAGGATATCAACTCTCAGCAAAAACTAGTTTCTTTTCTTACTAGCTCGTATACGACAGACGCTGTACAGACATTTATCGAACTGGCCGAGATTATAGAGAATAATGGCCGACTTGCTCAACCAAATGCGGATGGGGGTTCTCTCTTACATTATCAGAAGGCAAGTGTACTTCAGGTACGGGATTATGGCACAGAAAAACAATATGATCTGAAGGTTCCCCTCGGGAATAGTTTATCCTTTGAGGTTGTTCATATTGTCATTAGAAAAACAGAAGAAGGCTGGCGAATTTCTTCCAATCCGCTCTCACTTTAAGGTGACATCTTACTCATGATGTCGCTTTTTTATAGACTTTCAACTTTAAAAAACTGTTACCATCTTTCAACTATTTGTTAACCATTCTGTAACTTCTCCAAGTGTAAAAGGGATTAAGATAAAGGCATACCAAATCAAACAAATACATTGGAGGAAAATAAAATGAACAAATATGTTATTACAGGTTTAGCAGTTGTCATGTTAGGAGGTTCATTATTTCATAGCGGAGAAGTGTTTGCTAGCCAAAAAACAACACCAGTGGTGAAGGTTGCAAATCAAAAAGAAATCTCAAATGAAATGATAGCGAAACATGTTGACCAATGGATGCAGCTTGATAGCTACATACAAAGAGGTGGTGATTATAAAGACGGTGAATACAAATCTTTTACGTATAAGAATCAAATCTATCGTTACCTTGCAGCAGATATTGATACAAAGGCAGAACTAGTTAATAAGTTAACGAAGTTGATTACACCGGAATACGCTGAGCAATACATGAAAGCTAAAGGATTAATTGTTCATGAAGGTAAGTTAGCTCAACCAGAAGCAGATGGTGGTTCCATTCTTCAATGGAATAAAGCTGTAGCAAAATTGATTTCTTCAAAAGGAAATGAGCGCATTTACAAATTAACAGTTCCACTTGGAGATACAGGACAGAATGAGTTCTTTCACGTTCAGTGTCAAAATGTTACTAATATCGGCTGGAGAATCACAAAAGCACCAGTAAGTGTGGCAGCGAATCAAGGTGTAACTGAAGTTGCAAAACAGTACATTGGTGTGAAATATAAGGCTGGTGGAACAACAATTAAAGGATTTGATTCATCTGGTTTTACACAATTTGTATTTAATCAATTAGATTCAAAAGTAAAACTTCCACGTACAGCTAAGCAACAATACAAATTAGGAACTGCTGTAAAAAAATCAGCTATCAAACAAGGCGACTTACTCTTTTTTAAAACAAATGGTAAAGATGTTTCGTTTGTAGGGATTGCTCTTGGAAACGGAAAGTTTATAGCCGTTACAGTGTCTAATGGGGTATCAATTCAATCACTAGATTCTTCATATTGGAAAAAAGCGTATGTTGGTGCTAAACGAGTTCTTAAGTAATAAATAGAAATGCTCTATTTATCTATCTTTACAGATAGTTTATATAAAAGAAATTTCCCCTATTCTATATAAATAAAAAAGAGAGGTCTAAACAAATGGGTTTTTGTTTAGACCTCTCTTTTGTTAGAAAGGCTGTTTTCGCAGAGACTATTGTTTTTCGAACAGGCATACTATTGAGTTTTTACAGAGGGAAATATTATTATTCAGACACTATTATTCTTGAAATCATCAAAGCTGTTAGAATTCACCCCTGATTCCGACACGATTATTCTTGAATTTATCAAAGCTGTCAGAACAGCCCCCTGAACTAAATAAGTTGCCTTGAATTCACCAAACCTTATCGGAAGTCACCACTAAACTAGTACAGAGAGCAACAAAGTTTACGAAAAGAGCCTTTAGAAAACATCATTCAATTCCGAATCTGAATACACTGATATTAAGACAACTGCTATATCGTCCCCGATATTTTTTACGAAGTGGGGAACGCTGGCATTCCAGCTAAAGGAATCACCTGCTTCAGCAATGACCGAATCTTCTCCTTGTTCTGCAAGAACCTTACCCTCCAATACTAAATGACACTCTTCCCCTTCATGTGCATTCGGTTTTCCCATTGAAGTACCTGGGGGAAATTCAACAATCATCATTCTAAGTCCCCCTTTAGTGGAAAGGTGCTGAATTTTTAAGTTATTATATGTAGAAGTTGTTCGATCCTCTTTACGTACTACACGCATATGTTGCTTTTTTTCTAGAAGTAAATATGGTAAAGGAACATCCAAAAATGTAGCAATTGTGCTTAACGTATTAATAGAAGGAGAGGTATTATTATTTTCAACATTGCTAATAAAACCTTTCGAAAGACCAGTTGCTTCACTCATTTGGGCAATTGTAATCTTCTTTCGATTTCTTATTGCACGTACTTTTGAACCAATATCCAGTTTGACCACCTCATAAGTTCTCATCTATGAAACATATTTTTATATTAGCAAAAATAAACTTGACAATCTATACCATAAGAAGTTACCTTATAGAAAAATAATATTCATATTAAGAAACAAACTATCTGGTTTTTATTTTTTTGTCCGTTAGTTTCCTTATAAGAATATTTTATTCCTGTAAGAATTACACTATTGAGGGATACTTTCATTAAAAACCAACGAAAGAAAGGATGCTTTAACTTGAGTTCGCCACTCATATATCAACTTCATAAACCAGCTTGTATTGATCCCGATAAAACGTATCCAGCACTTTTTGTTATGCATGGTATTGGGAGTAATGAACAAAACATGCTTTCATTAGTTAACGGTTTGGAAGTTCATTTCTATATTTTTAGTATCCGTGGTCATCTTTCTCAACCCCCAGGTTATGCATATTTTACAATCCAAGGCTATGGTAAACCCCATAAAGAAGTGTTCGACCAGGGAATTAATCAACTAATAAGCTTCATTGATTATGCAACAAAACAGCATCCAATTGATCAAAATCAATTGTATTTACTCGGGTTTAGTCAGGGGACAATCGTTTCAATGACTCTTGGTTTAACATTAGGAAATCGGATAAAAGGAATTGTCGCGCTTAGTGGTTATATTCCAATATTCGTTAAGGAAGGGTATGAGATTAAACCTGTCAACGACCTTTCAATTTTTATTTTACATGGTGAGTATGACAATGTTCTTCCTTATGAGTGGGGAATAGAGAGCAAGGAATTCATTGAGGGTTTAAATGCGAACGTAACGTTTAAACATTATCCGGAAGGACATACGCTATCATTACAAAATCGACAGGATTTTATAAACTGGTTACTTTCAAATAGTAAATAGGGGATGAGGAGAAAACGTAAGATGCAACCATCTTTATTTATTGCCCATGGAGCTCCATTGCTAGCAATGGAGAATAACGAATATACACATTTTCTCAACTCATTAGGAACTTCATTACCAAAGCCAAATACGATTGTTTTGTTTCCAGCAGAATCAACAACGTAAAAGGTAAGTAATGTGAATGAATATGAGACCATTTATGATTTTGGTGGCTTTCCAAAAGCCCAATATGAAATGAAATACCCTGCAAAGGGTGATAAGAGAGTTTCAGAAAAAATCACAGATCTATTCTCGAAGAACGGTATCAATTTTGAATTAGACTTAAAACGTGGCTTAGACCATGGTGTTGGGTGGTTCTCAAAATACTTTATCCAGAAGCAGATATACCCATAATATCCATGTCTGTTAATCCGAACTTAACACCACAGGAGCAGTATAAAATTGGCCAATCGCTTTCTCAGTTAAGGGAAAAAGACATATTATAGATTGGCAGTGGGGGAACGGTTCATAATCTACGAACAGTAAAAATGGGTAGTGAAGATGAGACAATAGATCAATGGGCATTAGATTTTGATATGTGGATCGAGTACCATCTAAACAATTGGGAACTTGAAACTTTATTTAAATATGATTCATAAGAACCGGCCACTGAGTACGCTGTACCAAGGTATGGTAATGAACATTTTATTCCACTCTTTTATGCGATGGGTGCAGCAGATGATGAAAAAACTGCAAAGCTATTACATCGCAGTTATCGATATGGGAATCTTAGCCATAGTGTATGGCAATTCGGAAAGGTTAAGTAAAAAATAAAGCTCGAGGAAAAAGAATATGTTTAATAAATTTGAAGTAAGTACTGTTATTTTAAGAATTGTTTTAGGGGTATCATTTTTTATTCACGGTTTAGCAAAATTCCAAGGCGGAATTGAAAATACAGTTGGATGGTTTGAAAGCATTGGTATACTTGGATTCCTTGCATACGGCGTGGCCATATTAGAAACTGTTGGGGGAATTGCACTAGCTGTTGGTTTATTTAGTAAAGTAATTTCCGGCAGGCTTCTTAGGGAATGGGTAGGGTGCGGGATACGAGCTAGGTGTAGCATTCTTGGCAATTGCTGTGTTTCTCTTAATTAATGGTTCAAGCACTCTTGCATTGGATTGTTTCATGTTTAAAACAAAACAACCTGAAAATACAACTTCTTTACATTAAATAAAATTCACGCATTACTTCTATATAAGAGGTAATGCTTTCTTTATAAAGGAGGATATAACGATGCCAATTATTCAAATCACATTACTGGAAGGAAGAGACCAGGAAACGATTGAAACATGCATGCGAAAAGTTGCGCGTACTGTTCATGAGTCACTTGGAGCACCTCTATCAAGTATCCGTGTCATTGTAAATGAAGTACCAAAGAATCGGTTTGCTGTAGGAGAAACCTAAAAGAGGATGTTCAAAAAGTCACCAAATGATAAGCGTCGAATCTCCGCGTCACTCGGCCCCTCCGATCCTCACGTATTAAAAGTATATGTTCCGGTTCTCAAGGCTTTCGTTCCTTGATCTTCTCGCTTCTGATTCGTCGTCTTTTTGAACACATATATAAATAGTGAAATGACGGAATAGGGGATGATTTCATGATTGATTACCGAGGGATTGCTAGCTACCTACTAGAAGCAGAGATTGCCTTTATCCTTTCAGAGGATATTGAAGGTCCTATAACAGGTGAACAAGTATTATCGAAAACAAAATGGATTTTGCCGGCATTAGAAATAATAGATAGTAGATATGAAAACTTTGCCTTTGCACTACTTGACGTAATTGCAGATAATACATATGCTTCTAGAGTTGTATTTGGGGAGAAATTATACAGTCCTAATGAGTTTGATCTTGAGTCAATTGAGGTTTCCATGTTTTTTAATGGTCAAAAACGTGTTAGTGGAGTAAGCTCTGAGGTTTTAGGAAACCCAGAAAACTCTGTTGCAATGTTGGCTAATATGTTATGTATGAACAAACAGCAAAAACTTAACAAGAATACCATTATTTTAACGGGAGGTATTACAGAAGCCGTCTTGTTGCAAAAAGGAGACCATGTAGTAACAGAATATGCTGGAATGAACCAGGTTTCCTTTCGAATCAAATAGCCCTATAGTTTAAGTCATCCCCAGTTAATGACCAAGTTGGTGAAAACTACTTATACGGTTATTAAAAGGGGATTCCAATTTTTTCCCCAGTTTAAGTCGAATTCCTCTCATTACCCTTGTTATTGGTTTTACCTGGGTACCCCCATATTTAAAAATTTCAACCGAACTTGTAAGTATACACATTTATTTCTACATTTTCCTCAATTGTAAGAAATTGCACCTATTATTTTTAGAATAATAGAAGATGGAAATTATTAAAAAAGGCTTTTTCTAAAAGATTTGTTCTTGTCCAAAATATTGAATGAAGAAACAGCGGAATTATGCAAGACTCCTCGAAAATGCATTCGCATTTTCTTCGTACGTGGGTTATTTCATAAAAGCTATATCAGAGTCCTGCGGGAAAAGCAAGCGAAGAGAGGCTTGGGGATCGCCTGCAGAAGGTGAGGGTATTTCCGCTTACAAGAGTGAAAAAACAACAATGTTTCCGATAACTTAAAAAATCAAGAAATGCGTTGGGTTTAATAAGGAGATTGCAGTCTCACAAAATAGGACCAAAGACAGTGTGGAAATAGGAAATTCATACTACAATTATGAGAAAATTCCGTGTTTCTTAAAGCCCTTGACTTTATCCAAAAAAAGAGTAAGATAATCTTCTGTGAAAGATTTGTAAATTTATTTTCTAATTTGTTAATAGTTTGTTCATAATTTCCTTGTAAAATGTAATCATTGCTTATTAATATATAAAAATAAATTAATTTCTGGACCTTGAAGGTAGGTGTAAACATGAAAAAAATACTTCAACGAGGTAGAAATATTACTACTAATTTTGTTAGCTTTTTCTTATTAGCAGTATTCTTCCTTTGGGTAAAAACCTATATTGCTCAATTTACTGAGTTTAATTTAGGAATTGAAAGTGCATATCAATCATTCTTATTATTGATAAATCCGTTAGGATCAGCTTTATTATTTTTAGGATTAGCGTTCTTTTTTAAAGGAAAAAAGAAATACAGTAGGCTACTCGTAATCTATTTTTTAATGTCATTCCTACTTTACGCTAATATCTTGTATTACCGTTTCTTTAGTGATTTTATTACGTTACCAACTCTGTTCCAAACACAAAATTTTGGAGATGTAAGTGGTAGTATATTCTCACTTTTAAAGCCATACGATATCCTGTTTTTTATTGATTGGATCGTGTTGGTATCTTTAGTTGCTTTCCGTTTCGTAAAAATGGAAATGGCTGATCTTAAGCGTGGAAAAGTAGCAGCGCTATTTGCAGTTTCATTATTGATTTCATTTGCGAACTTGGCTTTAGCGGAAATTGATCGTCCACAGCTTTTAACTCGTGGATTTGACCGTCACTATATCGTGAAATATTTAGGTATGTACAATTATGCTATTTATGATACTGTTCAAAGCACGAAGGCTTCTACACAAAGAGCAATGGCAGATAGTAATGACAGTATTGAAGTGATTAACTATACAAAAGCTAATTATGCAGAGCCTAATCCAAAATATTTTGGTGCAGGAAAAGGAATGAACGTCATCTATGTTCACCTTGAATCAATCCAAAATTTCTTGATTGACTATGAATTACATGGAGAAGAAGTAACACCTTTTCTTAATTCATTAACAAAGGAAGAAAATACATTGTATTTTGATAATTTCTTCCATCAAACGGCTCAAGGAAAAACAGCGGATGCTGAATTTATTCTTGAAAATTCATTATACGGTCTGCCACAGGGTTCAGCATTTACAACTAAAGGCTTAAACACATACCAGGCAGCACCAGCTATTCTAGGGCAACAGGGTTATACATCTGCAGTATTCCATGGTAACTCAGGAAGCTTTTGGAATCGTAATGAAATTTATAAATCATTTGGATACAATCACTTTTTTGACTCAAGCTACTATGACATGAATCCTGAAGATCTTGCTGAATATGGCTTGATGGATAAGCCTTTCTATGAGCAATCGATCGATTTATTAGAAACATTACCACAACCGTTCTATACAAAATTTATTACAGTAACACACCATTATCCTTATAAGCTCGATGAAGAGGATGCGACAATTGCTGCTCACACAACAGGAGATCGTTCAGTTGACCGATACTTCCAAACTGCTAGATATGCAGATGAAGCACTAGAGCAATTTTTCACAGACTTAAAGGAATCAGGTTTATATGATAATTCCATTATCATTATGTATGGTGACCACTATGGTATTTCAGAGAACCATAATAAGGCAATGGAGCAAGTCTTGGATAAAGAAGAGATTACTGAATTTGATAATTCAGCATTACAACGTGTCCCGCTATTCATTCGTGTGCCAGGTATGGAAGGTGGGGTTAACCACAATTATGGTGGGCAAATTGACCTGCTTCCAACATTGTTGCACTTACTTGGTATAGATGCAAAGGAATATGTTCAATTTGGTACGGACCTACTTTCAGAAGAACATGATGAATTAGTTCCGTTCCGTAATGGGGATTTCGTAAGCCCAACAGTTACTTCAGTAAATGGAAAGTTCTATGATTCTAAAACAGGACTTGAGCTTGAGGAAGTATCTGAAGAAGCGTTAAAACTTCAGGAAATTACGGAAACTAAATTAGCAACTTCTGATAAAGTAGTTAATGGAGACCTGTTACGTTTTTACACTCCAGCAGGTTTTGAACCTGTGGATCGTTCACAATACAAATACAATGAATCTGATAAAGAAGAATCAGAGGAATAAGATATTTTCAATAACGCTACTCAAGTTACGGCTTGGGTAGCGTTTTTTTATCTTGGAAAATAAAATTCTTTATGTAATTTCATATCGTTTTGTCGGTTGTTTTTGATTATTTTCCATACTTACATCAGTTCAGAAGCATCATGCCTCTTAGGTCTCCTCTAAGCTTGATAAAGGAACTTCTTGCTCTTGTTGTGGGCTATCAAGTGGAAAAATTCGTGCCGTTTCATTATTCTCATCGACTCTTTGGATATACACTTGAACACCGTTATATGTAACATTTATCTGCTCTGGAGATGAAGCTATCTCCTGTGCACGCTGTGCATTCATTTTTCTACCTCCTTTTATTGTGACAATGTTAATGTTTGCATTACAATTGGAATATATTCTTGAAGAAGTGTATAGGGAGAAGATATACGGATGGGAGATAGAGAAATGTCAGTGGAACTAGATCGACTTTTAAAGCAATATCCTATATTGAAGGATGTTATGAGAAAACAACCTGTTTTGTGGAAAAATCCAGATTATGTGGTAACTCCACATTACCCGGTTAGAGGTGTAGGTGAGGATATTATCTTCTCAGCAATAGAAAGGTTTAAGCGTTTTCGGAACCTAATTAAAATAGCATTTCCGGAAACTAACGGAACTATACTTTCTCCAATTTCTACTTTAACTCATATGAAAAGCGAACTGGAGCTCATTTATCAAATGCCGATAAGCGGAATGTTGTTGTTAAAAAGGGATGATCTATTGCCTGTTGCAGGATCAATTAAAGCACGCGGAGGGTTTCACGAGGTTTTGGCGTTTGCTGAAAAGCTAGCATTTAGCCATGGTATCCTTCAATCTATCGATGATGATTATGTAACACTGTTATCAAAAGAAGCAAGGAAGTTATTTCAGCAGTATACAATTTCCGTTGGTTCAACAGGGAATCTTGGCTTAAGTATTGGTATGATTGGCTCAACTCTTGGATTTCAAGTTGTAGTCCATATGTCAGCTGATGCAAAGGAATGGAAGAAGGAGCTCTTACGAAAAAACGGTGTCAAAGTTGTGGAATATCAGTCTGATTATACTATTGCGGTAGAAAATGCTAGAAATGAAGCTGCAAATAATGACAATACATACTTTGTTGATGATGAAAATTCTAGCTTGTTATTTGCGGGATACGCAGCTGCGGGAATAGAGGTTAAAAAGCAATTCGATGAGCTAGGCATCAAGGTTGATGCAGAGCACCCATTATTCGTATATTTGCCTTGTGGTGTTGGTGGTGGACCAGGAGGGGTTACCTTTGGTTTAAAGCAGCAATTTGGCGAGCATGTTCATTGTTTCTTTGCTGAACCCCTAAATTCCCCATGCATGTTAACGGGTCTCGTAACTAAGCTGCATCATAAGGTTTCCGTTGAAGATTTGTTGTTAGACAATAAAACCGAAGCAGATGGGCTCGCGGTTGGACGACCTTCCGGCTTTGTAGGGCCAATTATGGAAGAGTTATTAGCGGGAATCTACACACTTAAAGATGAGGAATGGTTAAAGCTAATGTACATACTATATGAGTCTCAAGACATCTTTTTAGAACCCTCCGCTCTAGCTGGAATGAAGGGCCCTGTTCTACTGAATTCCACTTCTCATTTGCAAGGTGTCAAAGCTGCTACCCACCTTGTGTGGGCTACAGGGGGGAGCATGTTCCCTAAAGATTTGAGGAATGATTTTTTAGAGAGAGGCAAATTGCTTTAAATATACACTACGTTACTGGGATGTTATGATACGTAGCGATTTTGTTGAAATCTAAGAGATAATTTAGCTTTTCAATCATAACCCACGTCTACAAAGGCATTGTAGTTTTCATTGAAGGGATTTTAAGGTAGGATAGAGAATATGGTTGGGAGTCAATTTAGTAAGGAGAAGAAAAATGAATCAACGTAAAGGTTCTGGAGATTCCAGATATAAAATCGGTAATAAAGAGGCCATCCTTGGAATTGGATTAGCAATCTTTAACTTTTTATGGTGGTACGGTTTCGCCTACGGGTTAGGATCTAAACAAGTGGAAGAGTATACATATGTATTTGGATTACCAAGCTGGTTTTTCTATAGTTGTGTGGTAGGGTTTCTTGTAGTTACTTTACTAGTCATTATATTTGTTAAGGGCGTCTTTAAAGAGGTACCGTTTGAGGAAGATGAGAAGGGGAACTCTATATGAATTGGGAAGTAATTACCCCGTTACTTATCTTTTTGATTATTATTTTTATAGTGGGCTTGTATGCATCACGTTATGTAAAAACAACTTCTGGTTTTCTACAGGAATACTTCCTAGGAAGTCGCGAACTTGGAGGCTTTGTGCTTGCGATGACAATGGTTGCAACCTACGGGAGTGCTAGTAGTTTTATTGGAGGACCTGGGGCAGCTTATACGATTGGTCTTGGTTGGGTCTTGCTTGCCATGATCCAAGTTGTAACAGGCTATTTTGTGCTTGCTGTATTAGGGAAAAAGTTTGCAATTGTTGCTAGAAAAATAAAAGCTGTGACCTTAATTGACTTTTTAAAGGAGCGCTACGGCAGTAAATGGGTCGTTCTTCTGTCAGCAGGAAGTATTATTGTCTTCTTGTTTTCTGCAATGGCAGCTCAGTGGGTAGGTGGCGGAAGATTGATTGAGTCGCTGACTGGTCTTTCTTATACAACGTCCTTATTTATTTTTGCTGCATCCGTCCTCATCTATGTCGTGATAGGTGGGTTTCGTGCTGTTGCGCTAACGGACAGTATCCAAGGTATTGTCATGTTCATTGGAACTTTGATTATCCTAATTGGAACCATAATAGCTGGCGGTGGGGTATCTAACATTGTACAGGAGCTTGTTCTTGAAAATCCCAACCTCGTTACTCCATTTGGACATGACCGATCACTAACACCGGTCTATGTTTCATCCTTCTGGATCCTTGTTGGAGTAGGGGTAGTTGGATTACCACAGGTTGCAGTTCGTGCAATGTCATATAAGAATGCCAAAGCCATGCATCGGGCAATGATTATTGGAACAATTGTTGTGGGCTTTATAATGCTGGGAATGCATCTTTCCGGTGTTTTTGCTAGGGCTGTAATGCCTGGAATTAAAATCGGGGATACGGTTATGCCATTGTTAGCCATGGAAGTGCTCCCGCCTTGGCTTGCAGGGATTGTACTAGCTGCACCGCTAGCAGCGATAATGTCGACTGTAGACTCATTACTATTACTTGTCAGTTCTGCAATCGTTAAAGATATTTATTTGAATTACATCAAACCAGAAGCACCTGATGCAACAGTGAAAAAGTTAAGTGTGACCGTTACAACTATAATTGGAGTCCTTGTCTTTTTTATGGCCGTGAATCCTCCTGATTTGCTTATCTGGTTAAATCTATTTGCATTTGGGGGACTGGAAGCGTCGTTTATTTGGCCAATTGTACTAGGACTATATTGGAAGCGCGGTAATCGATATGGAGCAGTTGCTTCAATCATAGTAGGGGTCGGTAGCTATATCCTAATCCACACCTTGACTCCAGAACCATTCGGAATGCATTCGGTTGTGTTGCCTGTTCTTTTCTCGCTTGTGACTTATATCGTGGGTAGTCTCCTAATTAAGGAGAAGGATACACATCTATTACAGGAAATTGATGCGAAGTTTAGCTAGGGGATGAAATTTTTAGTTAATGAAGTTAAATTCTTACTGCCTGATGGATTGGTGAGTGCTTGTTACATAAAAGTGGCTTAATTATTTGGGAATTGGCTCAATTATTTGGAAAGTCGCTCAATTATTTGGAAAGTGGCTTAATTATTTAGAAAGAGGCTCAATTAATTTGAAATTCGCTTAATTAATTGGAAAGTGGCTTAATTAATTGGAAATTGGCTCAATTATTTGGAAAGTTGGTCAACCATTTGAAAGAGGCTCAATTAATTTGAAATTCGCTTAATTAATTGGAAATTGGCTTAATTAATTGGAAATTGGCTCAATTATTTGGAAAGTTGGTCAACCATTTGAAAGTGGCTCAATTAATTTGAAATTGGCTTAATTAATTGGGAAGTGGCTTAATTATTTGGAAAGTGGCTTAATTAATTTGAAATTGGACTAATTATTTGAGACTGAGACGAATTTATTCAAAAAAGTGACGCAATTAGTTGTATAAGAGATGAAATAAATCATAAAAGTAGCTCAATTAGTTTGATTGTCATTCTAAAATTAGGGTAAGTACACTGATTTTCTGAGAAATAGTGAGTCAGCTTTAAAAACGTAAATTCCTTCATAAATTTAATGAATATATGAAAAGTAGATAAGAGCCTGGTCGAAACCCAGGCTCTTAGCCTATTTAATTCGCTTATTGTTCCCAAATTTCTTTAGAAAGCTCAACAATAAATCGAAGCTTTTCCCATTGCTGTTCTTCAGTTAATTTATTTCCGTGGTGAGTGGATGCAAATCCACATTGCGGACTTAGACACAATTGATCATGAGGAACAAATTGTGCAGCTTCTTTTATGCGAGCTTTAATTGTTTCCTTGTCCTCGAGCTCACCTCTTTTAGATGTGACTGCACCAATTACAACCTTTGGACCCCCTTCAGGGATATATTCTAATGGTGTAAAATCTCCAGAACGCTCATCGTCAAACTCTAAAAAGAATCCATCAACCTTTTCTTTTGCTAAAAGAGTTGGGGCGATTCTAGCATAGCTTCCTTCAAAAGCCCAAGTAGATTTATAGTTTCCACGACATAAATGAGTGGTGATATATAAATCTTCTGGTTTTCCTTCCAACACACCATTGATTACACGAAGAGCTAAATCGATTAATTGCTCTCGATTGTATTCTCCTTCGTAATAAGATAGATCTTCAACATTTAGTCCCGCGATATAGACATCGTCAAGCTGAATATAACGAGCACCTGCATGATAGAAAGCTTGTAATGCATCACGGTATGCTTGAATAATGTCATTCGCATACTCTTCTATATCTGGATAGATTTCTTGATTGCGGATTCCGACATGAAAAAGTTGATTTGGTGAAGGAATTGTTTGTTTTGGAACCGCACGATCTCCAACAATCTCTTTGAATACAATAAAATCCCTAACAAAAGGGTGGTTCGGGTTAAATGAAATCTTCCCGTTGTTACGTACATTGTATCTCTCAGTCTCTTCGCCATCGAATTCGTAACCAACTTCGGGCACGTACCCTTCAATACCGTTTAGATGTTCGAGGAAGTCAAGATGCCACCATGAACGACGGAATTCCCCATCTGTCACAAGCTCAAGACCTACTTCAATTTGCTTATCAACGATACGCTTAATTTCTTTTGTTTCAACTTCTCGAAGCTGTTCAGCGCTTATTTTTCCTTCTTTGAAAGCTTTTCTCGCATTATGTAATACTTCGGGACGGAGTAAGCTACCCACATGATCTGCTCTAAATGGTGCTTTTGTTGCTGTTTTTGTCATCTTTCATTCCTTCTTTCCAATTTAGTTATAGATATAGGGGCCACGTATGATAAATAAAAAAACCTCTTCATGAAAGAAGAGGGTTATTGGCTTTATCGTCAATCGGCTCTCCTTATCTTCAAGCATTACGCTTCTGGAATTAGCACAGTACTACTATTAGTCTGCTGCTGAGGCTTCAAAGGGCCAGTCCCTCCACCTCTCTTGATAAGAAAAATCATATTCAATTATTTACTACGTTATCTCTGTTCTGTGTTAAAGTCAAGTATTTTTTTATTGTACCTACTCGAGTTTTATCCAATTTTTTGATTAAATTCCGATTTGGCACGGGAATTTTTGTTACTTAAATGTAATATTTGTAAAATACTTCCGGGTTTATTAAAAATACAAAAGGTATTTCTTACCAAAATTCCCAACTTTATAAGGAATGGGTATAAATGGTCAATCTTTCTTTTAAAAAAGAAAATACAAGCTATTAATGGTCAATAAACCTATTTAAAACAGTTTATAGTAATTTCTGCTTTTTAAAAGAGTAATATACACTTAATCTCACTGTAAATTAGTTTGGGATATGATTTGTTAAAATTAATATGTGAGATAGAAGGGGTGAAAATGGTGAATGCTGTAATTAAAAATGTTGATGATTTGTTATCTCTACTTGATGACTTACTTAAAGATGAGGCAAGGTTTAGTTGGGATGAATTTTACAAGAAACGGGATAGGAATGTTCCCTTTTTTAATAACTTCCCTGATGAGAATCTAGTGTCATACTTTGATTCTAGTTTGATAAACCCAGGTAAAGTTCTCGAACTTGGCTGTGGTCCTGGGAGAAACGCCATATATCTTTCTGAAAAGGGTTGTATCGTTGATGCGGTTGATAGTTCTCGAATTGCAATTGAGTGGGGAAAAGAACGGGCGTTAAAAAGGAATGTCACTATTAATTTTCTTAAGATGAATATCTTTAAATTAGACATTCTAGAAAGTACATATGATTTTGTATATGATTCTGGATACTTTCATCATATCGCTCCGCACCGAAGAATGAGTTATATAGATCTCATATGGAACGCTTTGAAACCAGGAGGGTACTTTGCTCTTACATGCTTTGTAGAAGGTGGAGAATTTGGTGGTTCTCCTATTTCGGACTTGGAGGTTTATCAATTGCGGAGCCTTCAAGGAGGGTTAGGTTATACAGAAGAAAAATTGAGGCAAATATTTAGTGATTTTGAAGTAATAGAATTGCGGAAAATGGAAAAAAGGAGTGTAACAGATAGAGTATTTGGAGTAAACGGGTTATGGACGGCTTTGTTCAAGAAAAAATAATACTACACTTTGTAAAAGGTATCCCTCCCTTAAAAGGGAGGGATGCCTCTAATTTAGGTTATGATATCCCCATATGATACCCGTCGAAGGGAGTTCTTCACAGATTTACTTTTCATCTGCCGGATACACGAGCCCAATTTGTTTTCTTGCAGCATCAAGGATTTCCATCACAAGAAGTGATTTCTCAAAGGAGTTTACGGTAGATTCAAATGTATTGCTTTTTACTAGTTCTATAAATTCCTTCACTTCATAGTACATCGATTTTTGTTGAAGTGGTTTGGAAATATCCTCAACAGTACCATCTTTATAACGAATTTCAACTTTTTCTGGCGTACTAATCTTATCAATTAAAATACTTCCGTTCTCCCCTTGAATCTCAGAAGGGACATATGAATTTGTAATCTTTGAATACATAACCATGCCTTCTAATTCTTTGTAGTGAGCGAGTATGCTTCCTTCTCCATCCACACCAGATTCAAGCATATGTGCACTCGCTTGTATGGACTCTGGCTTGCCAAAAAGCTGAACCATTGGATAGATGCAATAGATTCCTATATCCATTAGGGAACCGTTTGAGAATACTGGATTAAAGGCATTAAGGATCATACCATTCTTATATGCATCATACCTAGAAGAGTATTGACAATAGCTTGCAAAATAACGTCTGATTGGTCCAATTTTATGTAAATTTTCGCGAATGCTACTAAAAGCAGGGAGAAACCCAGATTTTAAAGCTTCCATTAGTAAAACATTATTCTTTTTAGCTGCTTCAATCATTTCTTGTAGTTCTTTTGTGTTTGATGCGATTGGTTTTTCACATAATACATGCTTTCCGTGGGACAGTAATGTAACAGCTTGTGAGGCATGGAAAGAGTTAGGGCTAGCGATGTAAACCGCATCTATTTCATTGCTTTCTGCCATTTCCTTAATTGAAGTAAAGGTGAACTCAGCACCGTGTTTTTCTGCAAATTCCTTTGCGGTTTCCTCTTTACGGGAATAAACAGCGGTTAGCTTAAAATCCTCAATTGACTCTGCTGCTTTTAATAATTCCTCTGTAATCCAATTTGTACCGATAATACCAAAACGAATCATACAATTTCCTCCATGTTTAAATTAGGAAAGAAGATTTCCAATCAATATTGTTAGTAAGATAGAATTGATTTTATTATAACAGACATTAGTACTCCAATAAAAAATTTAAAAGATATTCTCAAAATAATGTGTTTATACATTGGGTGTAGAATATATCTAATAGACATGTGTAAATTAACTAGTCTACAATGGAATGTTATGCTAATATAAAAAATAGTTTGATAACTTAATTGAGTTTACTTTTTGATATAGAAATGCGTTCTACTGAATCTATCATTTTCTATGTTTTGAGTCACGTAAAGGGAGTAAGAGGTGGATAAATGGACACAATTCGTATGTATATGACATTTACAAGAAAGGCGTTTCTGCGGTCTGCTGCTTACCGTTTTGATGTTTGGACAAGGCTTATTTCCAACATCATTTTTCTGCTAATGTGGATGTCGATTTGGTATGCACTATATGGTGGCAAAGAGGAATCGGAAGGAATATCATTAACAGCCATGCTTACATATGTTGTTGTAAGTCAGTTTTTAAGTGCTGTTAATGGAGCGGGAACACCATTATGGGAGCTGCAGGAAAAGGTACGTACTGGGGATATTGCGTTAGAGCTAATGAGACCTTTCGATGTACCTTTACGTTATTTATTTGCAGACTTTGGAAGTGTTGCATTTTATATGTTAACTGCACTTGTCCCATTATATGTGGTTTTGTTCTGTTTCGTAGATGTAACGTTACCGACTTCCTGGGTAACCTGGCTTTTGTTTATTTTATCAGGCTTTTTAGGGTTTCTTATCCGTTATTGCATTGAATTAACGTTTGGCTTGTTTACGTTTTGGCTAATCGAAACTGGTGGAATTGAAGACATCTTCTATTTTTCGCTGTCATTGCTATCAGGATCTGTGATTCCATTATGGTTCTTTCCGGGATGGTTACAAACATTTGCTACATATTTACCTTTTCAAGGAATCTATTTCATACCAAATGCTATTTTTATAGAAGAAATATCGGGTAACGCAGTTCTTACGTCAATTGGCATTCAATTGTTTTGGGTTGTTGTTTCCTACGCAATCCTTCGCTTTGTTTGGTATAAAGCCTCAAGCAAAGTAATTGTGCAGGGAGGGTAAAATATGAGGAAAATACTAGATTATGTTCGATTATACTTTCGACTAACTGCTGCTGGGATTCGGGCTCAAATGCAATATCGCTTTGCGTTTGTGATGAGAATTGTTGGTATGATTGCGGCTTACACAGGTACGGCCGTAACTATGTGGGTCATGCTATATCAATTTAAGGAATTAGGCCAGTGGAATTTTCATGAGCTTTTATTCCTGTTTGCACTAGCGGTATTATCTTGGGGATATTGTATCATTTTGTTTTTCCATTTTAGAAGCTTAGATACATATATTGTGAATGGAACCTTTGACCGTTTTCTTGTACGCCCAATTAATCCATTTTTTCACTTTATGGCAATGAAGTTTGATATTGGGGCAGCAGGACAATTTATTTTCAGTATTATGATCTTTATTTGGGTGAGTAATGCACTCGATATTCACTGGCAGATTGGTAAAATACTCTTCTTACTTGGCGCGATTGTAGGTGGAGTATTGATTCAGGGTGGACTACTAGTGTTTATTTCAGCAATCGCATTTTGGACAACAAAATCGGAACGGTTTTATTGGGTAGTGATGTATCCGGCTCGAAATCTAACGAACTATCCATTGTCCATTTATCCGAAAATGGTGCAGTGGGTAACCGCTTTTGTTGTACCGTTTGGGTTTGTAAACTACTTTCCAGCAGCCGTTATTTTAGAAAAGGAAACACCGTTCTTTCAGTCTTATATCGGTTATTTAACGCCACTTGTTGGAATTGTATTTTTCGCACTTGCTTATTTCGTCTGGATGCTTGGGTTACGTAAATATAAGAGTGCGGGTTCATAGAATGTACGTGAAAAAGGGGGAGATCTCTTGGCTATTATTGAAGTGGAAAACCTACGAAAAGAATTTAAAATAGCGAAAAGAGAGACAGGTCTAGTAGGGGCTCTAAAAAGTGTTGTAAATCGACAATTTATAACGAAGGAAGCTGTAAAGGATATTTCTTTTTCCATTGAAAAAGGTGAAATGGTTGGTTATATAGGGCCAAATGGTGCGGGAAAATCGACCACGATAAAAATGCTAACCGGTATTTTAGTACCATCAAATGGTTCTATTCGAGTAAATGGAATTGTCCCTCATAAAAATAGGAAGGAAAATGCAAAAAATATAGGGGTTGTGTTCGGACAGCGGACACAGCTTTGGTGGGACCTACCAACAATTGAATCCTTTGAACTTTTAAAAGAAATCTACCGTGTATCTGATCAAAAATACAAAGAAAACATGGCCAGTTTTACAGATATTTTAGGTTTAGGGGAGTTTTTAAACACACCAGTCCGCCAGCTTTCCCTTGGACAGCGAATGAGGGCTGATATCGCTGCATCTCTTTTGCATGACCCAGATATATTATTCTTAGATGAGCCAACAATTGGTTTAGATGTCGTTGCGAAGGAAAAAATGAGAGAATTTATCCAAGAAATTAATAAACTTCGTAATGTAACCGTTATTTTAACGACACATGATATGGAGGACATTGAAAAACTCTGTAAACGCATGGTGTTGATAGATCATGGTCAAAAGGTATATGACGGTGACATAGCCGAAGTAAAATCGCGATTCGGAAAAATGCGCACATTAGTCGTTGATGTGGAGGAAAATGGTAAGAAGCTACAAGTTTCTAACGGTGAACTATGTAAAGAAGAAGGAAATCGCAAATGGATTCGTTTTAATCGGGATGAGTATTCTGCTTCTGACGTAATTACTCAGATTACAACAACACATAATATCACCGATTTAACTGTGGAAGAGCCTGAAATTGAATCCGTCATCAGTCGCATTTACCAAGAAGGATTTACGAATGAACCATTGAAGGTATAGGATGTAGAGGGAAAAATACTACGGATATAAATACTACAAAAAAATGCCCCAAAAGTCCTCCTTTTGGGGCATGCTGCTTAAAATAAAATGTGTGCCATACCAACGATAATTGGTAATGTAATAATTGTTCGCTGTAAAAAGATAATAACTAAGTCTAAAAATGATACTGGTATTTTAGAGCCTAATAATAAGCCACCAACTTCAGACATGTAGATTAACTGGGTAATTGATACACCTGCAATAATAAATCTTGTCATATCACTTTCGATATCTGCACCAAGTATTGCCGGAAGAAACATGTCTGCAAATCCGATTACCATTGTCTGAGCCGCAGCAGCAGCTTCAGGTACTTGAAGGAATGTCAAAATCGGAAGAAACGGTGCACCTAAATATTGGAACAATGGTGTAGATTCTGCGATTACTAACGCAATTGTGCCAATTGCCATTACTACTGGTACAACTCCCATCCACATATCAAGCACGTTTTGTATGCCACCTTTAAATACCTTTGCATAGTCGCTGTTTCTTTTTGCTTGTTCAACAGCTTGAGTTGCCCCCCATTTAAAACGACTCACATTATCGGGAATGCTTTCATCGATTTTCTTCTCTGCATCTTCATAAAAAGTATCAGGCTTTCTTGAAAGTGGTGGTATGCGTAATGTAATCATAGCAGCTACTAATCCAGCAATGACAATCGTTAGATAAAATGGACCAAACATATTTTCAAGGCCCATGTGTTGCAAAATAACGACTGTAAATGTAATTGATACGACTGAAAATGTAGTAGCAATAATTGCTGACTCACGCTTCGTGTAATACCCATCTTCGTATTGCTTACTCGTTAAAAGAACTCCAATCGTCCCATCTCCTAGCCAAGAAGCAATTGCATCTACCGACGAACGTCCAGGAAGCTTAAACAGGGGACGCATTACTTTCGTTAAAAGAGCGCCAAACAGTTCAAGTAGACCGAAGTCTAGTAATAGTGGCAGAAATAGACCTGCAAATAAGAATACAGAGAATAGCACTGGAATCAAATCGAAAAGCAATGTACCACCAGTAGCGTCAGACCAAATTGCTTCAGGTCCAAGTTTAAAAAGGACCATGATAGAGAAAATCATCCCTAGTAATCTAGTCACTAGCCAAATAGGTGTTACATAAAAAAGCTTAGCAAGGAAAAGAGAATTCATGATGAATTTTGGTTTCGCTAATGTTGTGAATAGAGAAATAATACCTGTTAACGTTACAAGTGCTGTCATGATATAGGGAATAGAACTACCAAGAAACTCTTGTACCCATCCAGCTAGTATTGCTACTGGTATCGTAACTCCATCATTATATGGAAACGGTATAATGAATAAAATAATCCCGATTAGGGATGGAAAAATAAATTGTAAGTAGTCGACTAGACCAAACTTGTGCGACAAATGTTGTTCTTGTTGTTTTTGGTTTGCCAATTGTATCACCCCAAATAGTGTAATATGTTCTTCTTTTTCAACTAACTAAAAAAATCAACAAAAGTTACTTTACAACAATTTGTATAAAAATGCGAGAGTTTTTTCATAAAAATTATATTTGGTGTATAAAAATTCTTAGTTTATCCACTTTGGTAATTTTTGCATTGAAAGAATCAGTTAGAACATTTCTTACTATCGTTCCCAAAACATGTAAAAATGCTCAATTTAATACTTAATATGATTTCCTTTATTCTTATTTTTGTAACCACTTATACATAATACGTTAGTTGAACCGTTTTATTAGGATAGTTGTTCGTATTTCAAAGGTTTCAATAGAGCTTTAAAATTTTCATGAATGTGGATTAACAAACATGAAATATGGAAAAGTAATACAAAAGGAGGGGATATATATATGAAAAAACGTAATGCAAATGTGGAGCCAACTATTGCGGTCGGAATGGATACTGAAAACGAACTCCAAAAGGATGCAACAATGGAGGAAGTTAACGAGGGAGATTATACACATGTAATCACCCTGTCATTAGATGAAAATGATCCAAGCTAAAAATGAGAGCATTATCACATAAGTGGTAATGCTCTTTTTATCTTTATAAATTTGAGCCATTTAAACACCGTGTTATATATTCTTACATTGAATTCAGAAAAATAAAAAATAACTGTTGATTTTTATGTCTATTTAAGTTTAAAATAAGAAATCATATCAACAATGTTATATTTTATAACATTATTAGTAATTAAATATTACATTATAAATTTATTAGGGGGAAATGAGATGGATGTAACTTATGTAATGAACAGTTTGTGGGTTATGTTAGGGGCGGTTTTGGTTATCTTTATGTTAGGTGGCTTCATCTTACTCGAAGCGGGTTCCACTCGTATGAAGAATGCTGGTCATATCGCTGGAAAAACAATTTTTACATTTGGTCTTTCGTCTTTAGTTTTTTGGGCAGTAGGGTTTGCCTTCATATTTGGGGATAACGCAAATTTCTTTGTCGGCCTTTCTAATTTCTTCTATGCTGGTGATGAACTAGATTTAGGGCTTAACTCATCTGTATTCTTTATTTTTCAATTAGCGTTTGCAGGAATTGCAATTACAATTGCAACCGGAGGATTTGCGGAGCGAGCGAAATTGTCAATATATTTGGTGTTTACCCTATTGTTCTCAGCGCTGGTTTATCCAGTTGTCGCCCATTGGATTTGGGGTGGAGGTTGGTTAGCGGAGCATGGAAAACAAGACTTCGCCGGATCAACAGTTGTACATCTTACAGGAGCGATGGCGGCTTTAGCGGCAACAATACTTCTAAAACCTAGGATTGGTAAATACAATAAAGATGGTTCAGCAAATAGTCTTTATGGTCATAATCAAGTTTACACAGCTTTGGGTGTTCTAATTTTATGGGTGGGTTGGTTTGGATTTAACGCAGGAAGTACCGTTTCAGTTGATGGAGGATTTTTCGGGTTTGTTGCATTAAATACAAATTTAGCAGCTGGCGCAGGTGCTGTAGCCGCATTGCTCATTTCTTGGATGGTCTTAGGAAAATCGGATGTACCAACAATGTTAAATGGTGCATTAGCAGGACTTGTTGCCATTACTGCATCATGTGCATTTGTAGATACATGGGCTGCTGTTGTGATAGGGTTTATAGCTGGTATGTTAGTATTCTATAGTGCAAGATTCTTTGAAAAGAGAAAGATTGATGATCCTATCTTCGCTCTATCTGTACACGGTACTGCAGGTGTATGGGGGACGTTATCAACAGGCTTTTTTGCAACTCCAGAGCTTGCCACTGTTGGTCAAGCGGGTTTGTTTTACGGAGGCGGACTTTCGCAACTATGGGTACAATTAATGGGAGTTGTTTCCTCTGGTGCCTATGCTTTCATCGTTTCCTTTGTCATTTTGGCTGTTTTGAAGAAAGTAATGAAAGGTCTTCGTGTAACAGAGGAAGAAGAGATTATGGGATTAGATGTAAGTGAGCATGGTAGCTATGGATACCCCGAAGTATTTTTAGCGAAGGAAAATAAGCTAACATCATGATATGAATGCAAGGTCTCTCATGAAGGGGCCTTGCTGATTCTTTAGTTAATGGTATAGCTTCAACTTCTTAACATTACATGTAAATAGAAAAGCTCTGTCTTTATTGGCGTAGAATCGGTTTTTCGAATAAGGGTGGGTTGCAATGTGTGAGAACTTCGACACATATGAGTCTATAAAAAATTGGAAGGATTCGAATATCTTTCAATACCTAACAGATACAAATACACTTAACCATTTTCATGATCGAGTGATGAAACGTGTGTTTAATGTTGCATTGAAGCGCTTAAAACCATTAAATATCCCATGTACCTTTACCTGGTTTATTACTGGAAGTGGTGGGAGATTTGAACAAGGTCTAATTAGTGACCAGGATCATGGGATTATTTTTGCAGAAGAGTCCGATGAGGCTAATCACTTTTTTTATCACTTAGGAGAAGAACTGTCAAATGGATTATATAAGGCTGGGTACCCATATTGTGAAGGTAAGGTGATGTCATCTAATCCTCTGTGGTGTAAGCCCGTAAATGGCTGGAAAGAGCAGCTTTCCCATTGGGTGAAAGAAGAAACATGGGAAGCAATACGTTACTTACAGATATTTTACGATGCACGTGTGTTGGTAGGTAATGAACCGTTTCTTTGTAATCTAAAGTCTATGATTAATCAGCAACAAGAGCAGGGTCAAAGATTACTGATTCGTTTTATGGAAAATGTCATGCTTGTTAAAAAAGTACTAGGTCCATTCGGGCAAATTATTATAGAAGAAAATGGGGATCATAAAGGGTCTGTTGATATGAAACAATCTGCTTTTATTCCATATGTGAATGCCATACGAATTCTTGCGATAAAGGAAGGTTTACACGAAACCTCAACCTTAGAGCGAATAAATGTCCTCATTAAAGAAAAAGGCTATCCAAAAGAACTAGAGACTTATCACGCGAACTTCCTAAAATTACTAGACCTCCGGAACAATTCATATCGCTCTGGACGTTCCTATGAGGAGAGTCACTACCTTTCCATTAAAGGTCTTGATAAAGATAGAAAAAAAGAGTTTAAACGTATTTTGAAAGATGGTAAAAAGCTTAATTCTTATGTTCAGGCAATAATTGATTAAAGGGTGTTGAAAATGGCATTTGAACCATTTATCCATTTTGTAAGAGGGCTTCAAGGAAAACTGAATATAGGTGGTCTTGGTGGTGTACAGGGACATTCATTTCAACAAGTAGCATTTTTACGACAAATACAAAGGGATCTCCAGCAGGAGGATACCTTATCTATTCCACTAGAAGCGTTAAAGGTAGTTGTGTTTGATATTGAAACAACTGGTTTTTTTCCTGACCAAGGAGATGAGATTATTTCTCTTGGTGCGGTAAAAGTCCAAGGTGATAAAATACTGGAAAATGATGTATTTTATTCACTTGTACAATATGAAAAAGGGCTGAGTAGTGAAGTCGAAGAGTTAACTGGACTATCCCCAGGAATATTAAAAACAGCTCCCCCACTTGCGGAAGTCCTTATCCAATTCTTTGAATTTTCAAAGGGTTACCCTCTTGTCGCACATCATGCCAACCATGAAAAAAGCTTTATGCAACATGCGAGCTGGAAGCTTTTCCGTACCCCGTTTAAACATCGAATCGTGGACACTTCCTTTCTTTATCGAATTGTCGATCCAAACTTAGCATTTACTAAATTAGAAGAATTCTGTGACTACTACCAGATTCCACTTATAAACCGTCATCATGCTTTAGGAGATGCACTATTAACTGCTAACCTATGGACGCTGTACAGTAAAAAAATACAACAGTTAGGATGTCATTCTCTTCGTGATATATATGATCATCTAGCCAGATTTTGAAAGAAACACAGACCTCGTGTTTCTTTATTTTTTATCTTTGGCCGTGTTAAAGCTCATTGTTGTTTTTACAACTTTGTTAATTAGAGCGGAAGGTACGAGACTCCTCGAAAATGCATTAGCATTTACTTCTTGCGTTGAAATTTCAAGGAAGCTTATTCAATGTGTAGCGGAAATCAACAGCAAAGTTTAACAGAGCCTTATCTTTAATAAAAAAGCTTACATATAATAAAAGTCAAAGAAAAATAGTATGTAAGAATTCCTAACAGACTCACTGAAAATGCACAAAAAATAACCTATGCTTACTCTAACGGGTAGGAGGAATTATGAGATGGTAATACTACTATTGATTTTCATTATTTTTCCTACTAAGTAAAGGGATAGGTGGATTATTACAACTTTCAATTCCAGGGAGCTTCTACCCATTTTTCTATAACAATATGAGGGAGTGTCCAAATATGACCGGGCAACTTAGAGTAGGATTGGAAAAAATAAGAAAATACTATACTGAAAAATTGGTGGAGAAAGGAGTAATCCAAGAAGAAGAGTTGTTACGTAATCGATATACCTTAGCTGAGCTTGAAAGTATGTATAAAGTTACGTTTCAAGTTAATAAAGTAGAAAACTAGAAAACACCTGTTGGATTGGTGGTGTACGATGTGGCAAATGAAGCTTCATATAAACATAAAAAGGTAATAAATATTGGAGTTGTCAAGGAACTAACAGGACTTTCTCAAAGACAAATCAGGTATTACGAGGAACGGAAGTTGATTTTTCCTGATCGAACATCTGGGGGGATTCGCAAGTATTCTTTTACAGATATAGAGATACTGATGGATATCGCAAATAAAATTGAAGAAGGAGTTCAAACTCGGGAAATAAGGCAAGAAATGGTTCGTAAGCAATCTGTAAACAATGAACAACATCGGAAGATGATTCAAGGTCAAATTAATGCTCACTTTGGAATACGGAGGAAATGATAATGGTGAAAATCATGTTATTTTGTGAGTTTAGGCTACAAGGTAATTTTCTGTATCGTTAGTATCGGCGGGTTTCCTATATTTTTGAAATTCCTCAGGAGACAACCACTAAAATGCTAAAATAGTAGTATACTTAATTAATGGTTTACCATAGTAAAGGATTTTGCACTAATAGGAGAATGACTCATGTTACTCAAATTGAATAAACAACTAGAAAAACGAATGCCATTGATTACACCTACAAGCGTTGTACTTGGGGTGTTATTGACTACTTATTTAAGTCCACTTTCATTTTTAGTTCCATGGATATTTGCTTTTATTACTTTTTCAGGTGCCCTTAGTTCTAACTTTAAATCACTCCAAAGGGCTATCATGCACCCTTTTCCAATCCTAATTGCATTGGTTACTTTACATCTTATTATGCCAGCTTGGGCATGGATGGTAGGTAATCTTACTTTTCCAGGCGATAGTCTAACCGTTACAGGGTTAATCTTAGCGGTTGTCATACCAACTGGAATTACTAGTTTTATATGGGTTTCAATGAAGAGTGGCAATATTGCGCTTACTCTTTCCATCATATTAGTAGATACATTGATATCTCCATTTGTTGTTCCTTATAGCTTAACCTTATTTGTCGGAAGTAATGTAGATATGGACATCCTCAATATCATAAAGGGGCTTCTGTTCATGGTTGTACTTCCATCAATACTAGGCATGTTGTTAAATCATGTAACAAAGGGTAATGTGACTAGTAAAATAGGTCCATCTTTAGCACCTTTCTCAAAAATTGGATTAGGAATTGTCGTTATGATTAACAGTGCGGAGGTTGCTCCGTACTTACAAAATGTTAATTGGAAGTTAGTAGAGACAGGAGCTGTCGTATTTTTTATTGCATTTTGTGGTTATTTATTTTCATGGGGTATTGGACATCTCATGAAGCTTGGTAAAGAAGAAATTATTGCATTGGTATTCACTGGTGGAATGAGGAATATAAGTGCTGGTGCGGTTATCGCAGTTACATTCTTCCCAGCGGAGGTTGCTGTTCCTGTGGTAGTAGGTATGCTGTTCCAGCAAGTCTTAGCCTCAATATATGGGTATATGATTCAAAGAACCTATAGCATTGAAACGCTTCAGCAGAAGCATACTGCATAATCACTCGAATACAAAAGGTAATGTGACTCATCTTGTTACCACCTTCACTATGTCATATGACTTTTATTTTTTATGATTTATTCATAGAAAATAAAAGGAGAGTTAGTACGTATGAAAAAAGCATGTGTATTGTTAATTATTGTACTTGTAGGGTTGTTAGTTGGATGTTCAAATTCTTTTTCAATTGAAAAAGCAGAGGATTTTTCACAAATAGCAGATGAATTCGGAGAGAATATCGATGGTTTCAAAGACGAATTTGAAAGGTTGGAGCGAAAAGGGAAACTTACAAAGGAAGATCAACAGAATCTTGTGGCTAGTATTGAAGATATTAAAGATGAGGTAGATGATTTCCTAAGTGCTGAGGCACCCTTCGGTTTGACAACTGTCCAAAAGGTGATTAAAAAAGATGTTAATGATCGAGTTGAAATACTAAATGAATTACAGGAGAAAGCAGAAAATAATGAAGCAACTGTAAGAGATATAAAAAGAGTAAATGATGATTTCTTTGCAGATGTCTCCTTGAGTTTATTCAATTGGTAATGAATAAAAGTGTTAGTCATATTCGTGGCTAACGCTTTTACTATTTGAAGGAGTAAACTCTCTACATGTAATCGTGAATTCATGTATTGTAATTTTTGGTAGTAAAGCATAAAATTGTATAGTTATTTACTAATCTATTGGGGGTATATAACTATGTTTGAACACAAATTTGTAAAAGTAGATTTGACACTTTTCGGAGGTAAGCCTAAGGAAGACTATCATAAAATTGTATACGATCATGAAAAAGAAGATTGGGAATTAGTACAAATATTTTCACCGGGAACTGCTGCTTATTTTGATTTGATTTTTAAACGAAAGAATCTAATGAGCGGATGAGAAGTATGATTCTTTTTTACTCACTGTTTGTTTTGTTGGTTGGCTGTGGATTAGAAGCAAAAACACTGTCTGAATTTTATGAAGATGATATAGAGAAAGTGGATAAAATTGTTATTTTTGATGGCAGTACTGGGTACCGGAAAACACTTGAAAATCAAGATGATGTAAAGGACTTCCTGGAAAGAATCAAGGATATAGACTTTATCCCAGAGGAAAACCAAGAAGATAGGAGTGGATTTCGTTACTCAATTACGTTTTATGAGAATGGAAAACAAACCTTTTCCTGTACCTTAAATCAAATAGGTAAACATTACTACTATACGGAACCGGATATGTTTGGAATTGTGGATGAGTTCTACAAAACAATACCAATCCAGGAAGAATGAACAAAGGGGCGTTGTATTTGAAATTTCATATACGTGTTAGAGCTTGTGCTCTCATTATTAAAGATGATTCAGTACTGCTAATTGAATTTAATGATACAGATGGAACGGGGACACATTATAATCTACCAGCTGGCGGGGTCGAACCTGGTGAAACGATAATGGAAGCCGTTCAACGTGAGGCAAGGGAGGAAGCATCTGTAGAAGTTGAAGTAGGTATGTTAGCCTTAGTCTCCGAGCATGTACCATATTTACATGAGACATCAACTTCAGCTGTCCATGGCTTGAGCTTAATGTTTGAATGTACAATTAAGCCAGGTTCTACACCAAAAATGCCTGTTCATCCAGATCCAAACCAAATAGGTGTAAAATGGGTACGTTTCGATCAACTTGATAAGATTGTCTTATATCCAAATATTAAAGCTCAAATCATAGAATACGTAGAAAAAGGAAGAAGAAGCCTAGATTATATTGAGGAACATTTACTCCCATTACAAAAGGTAGAAGTTTAGTAGGCGATGGAGGACGAAATTTTGACAGTCACATTACAACCAATCACTAATGACAATTGGAAAGAGTGTATTCAATTAAAAGTAAGTAAGGAACAGCAGAGTTTTGTTGCTTCAAATTTGTATTCGAATGCGGAGGTTCAATTTTTACCAAACTTTGAAGCCTTGGCAATCTATGCAGATGAAGTAATGGTTGGGTTTGTTATGTTCGGACTAGATGCAGATGATAATAATTACTGGATATATAGGTTAATGGTTGATGAAAAATACCAAGGAAAGGGCTTTGGGAAAAAAGCGTTACAGCTTGCGGTTCAAAGAATGATAGAAAAGCCCGACTGTATGGAAATTATTATCGGTTATCAACCAGAAAACCTTGGTGCAGAAAAAACATATCTTGGAGTAGGTTTTCAGCCAAAGGAGTTAGCACCTTGGGGAGAAAAACTAGTACATATTGTAGTTAGATAAGTAGACATTTAAGCTCACAGATTTTTTGTGGGTCTTTTTCGTTTTAGCTTTTGTTCTGCTTTTAATCTAGCTGCAGGAGGACATTTTTCACGAATACATTGAATAACGGGGTATAGACTATAGAAAAAGAAGGTAAAGGAGTCTGATTATGGAAGATGTTAAATATTGTAAAGAATCCTTTGTAGTGAAGACAAGCAATGTTTTTCCGCCTGATACAAATTATCATGGAACATTATTTGGTGGAAAATTAATGGCATATATTGATGATGTTGCTTCCATCGCTGCTGTTCGGCATTCACGTAGTGCTGTTGTAACAGCGTCTACAGATTCGGTTGACTTTCTTCATCCGATTTACGAGGGAAGCTCTGTTTGTTTAGAAGCATTTGTTACCTATACAGGTAGAACCTCAATGGAGGTGTTTGTGAAGGTAATCGCAGAAAATTTACTAACAGGTGAACGAAATATCTGTGCCTTGTCGTTTTTAACCTTTGTAGCGCTTGATGAGGATGGAAAGCCGAAGCCGGTTCCGAAGGTAATGCCTAAGTCTGAAGAAGAGAAGATGTTATTTGACTCAGCAAAAGAGCGTGCAGAAACAAGAAAAAGACGCAAAAAGGAAAACGAAAGAATGGCAGAGAAATTTAGCATTGCACTCCCGTGGGAAGTGTAAAAAGAGTGGTTGTAAACCAAAAAATCGAGTGGTAGGTGAAGAACCACACTCGATTTTATATAAGGCTTATATCGAAACTAAAACTGCCAAAACTTATTTTCGTTATCTTCTTTGTTCTTTTAATAAGTCTCTAATTTCAGTAAGGAGCTGTTCTTCTTTTGTTGGTGTAGGAGCTGCTGCCGGTTTTTCTTCCTCTTTTCTCTTAAATCTATTGAATAAACGGATAAATAAGAAAATGGAAAACGAAATGATTAGAAAATCAATAACGGTTTGTATAAATGCTCCATACTTTAAAGCATCTTCTCCAAGAGAATATTGTCTTTCTGTTAAATTAATTCCACCGAGCAATAATCCAACTAGAGGCATGATAATATCCTTTACTAGGGAAGTTACAATCTTACCGAAGGTTCCTCCAATAACTACCCCAACAGCTAAGTCAATGACATTACCTTTCATTGCAAACTTTTTAAAATCAGTAAGCATATTTTTCTCCTTTCCGTACTCTTTCTCTATTTATACATTGTTTGTGCAAGTTTTAAACATTTACATGGAAAACAGGAAGACTGACATCATATTTTTACTTGCGAAATCTCTCTAATTGATGAAGTAGATTTTCGCTTGTGAGGATTGCAGTTTGTTTCTCTCCGAATAAATCAAAGTGTGGATATCCAGCTTGGTGATGTATGTATTTTGATGGGATACTATACTTCTCTCCCCATTTCATTAGTTTTTCAATGTCTGCACAACCTACCTTTGTTACAGTGGTCATTCCGGGAAATCGTTCATCTATCCAATAGTGGGTGAGAAATGCAATTTCACCGCGTTCCACTTTTTCCTTCCACTCTTGTAGCTCCTTGCGTTTAATACCAAAAGCCATTTTGTTTCACCTCACCCTGTATTAAAAGCCTTGTGTCGTTTTACTTTGTTCAAAAATACGTTCCATATTGTCACTTCATGTCAGTTATTATTTTATTATATCAAAAAAGGGAGTACGAAGAGAAAAAGTGAAGAATTTGACACGAAAAACATGATATGATAGTAATCATTGGAAAAGGTGTAAAGAGTTAGGAGGGAAATGCATGGCAGATCTAGATAAACTCGAAGAAATAGAGAAGAGAGTTGATGAGCTTAGAAAAGAAGCACATGAATTAAAGATATTAATTCATTCGATTAAACGACAAGCATATATGGGAGAACAACATCCTTTAAGTGAAACTATAAGACCAGCTCCAGCAGTACCTAAGCCTGAAGTACCGTCACACAACCAAAACCAACCAAAACCTAAAAAGCCTGTCCAGAGAAATGAATCTATTGATTGGGAAAAACAAATTGGACAGGTATGGCTGCCGAGGATTTTTATTTTTGTATTGTTAGTAGGTGTTATGTGGGCATTCAAAGCTGCTTCTGATTACGGGTTAATTAACGAACCAGTTAAAATACTACTTGGGTATTTAGCTTCTGGACTACTGATTTATCTAGGTCTGAAACAGATGAAAAAGAAACGTAACGCGTTAGGGCAGGTGTTGCTAGGAGGAAGTGTCGTTACCCTGTTAATTGTTACTTTTGCAATGCATGTGTTATATGGCTTAGTCCCATTTATCATTACATTTCCTCTTAACATTGGGTGGATTGCACTAGGTATATATTTTGCAAATCATTTTAATTCTCAGGCCTTGGCAGTGGTTACAGCGATTGGGGGATACTTAATACCTTTTTTGATTGAAAGTGAAAACCCTAGCGCGCTAACCTTTATCGTATTTGAAACCATTTATTATGGAGCTCTTTTAGCTTTTGCGATTCGAAAGAAATTCAATATTGTTTATCATGTAGCATTTGCATTTCTCCATTTTACTCTTCTTGCGGGTGCAATATTTCAATCAAATGGAGAGCTGGAGCTATTTGCATTTGCCATTATTGTGCAGCACTTATTCTTACTAGTTAGCTATTTATATTATCCATCGTTTGAGAAAGAACAGCTTGGAATTGTCTTTGGAAGCTTTTTAGTAATGGTAGCTTGGTGTAGAGTTTCGTTTCAAATTGTTCCGTTTGAGTGGGTTGTTCTCTTTTTCTTTGTGTTATATGTGGGATTGTCCATCTATTTTTGGAAAACAAGGAAAGGAAAACTGCCTGCCGTCTTATCAATGGCTTCACTTTCTATCCTGACCTACCTCATTAGCAGGTTTCAAATTGAAGATATTTCCGGGTTGCTCGTTATACAAGGACTACTTTCGTTATACCTTGGAATGCTAGCAGGTTCGAAACTAAAACAAGCAGTCGGTGCTTTCATTTATTTTGGTTGTAGTTATGTAATTTTTCTTATTCAATTTGAAGAAATCCTTTCGATCCAGTTCCTAAATTGGCTAATTTTAATTGGATCGCTGTTTGTACTAAAGCTCTTAATCAAACGTATGTACTGGATGAAGGAGGATGCAAAAGATAGCCTAATCAAAGTCTTGGAAGTTATAACTATGCTACTCATTCTTGTATTCATAACACTGGTTGTAGGTAAACTAACAGATCCACTTTCAATGAGTATCGGGTATATGACGATTTCCATTACCTGGGCATTGTATGCATTCATCGGCATTGTCGTTGGCTCTACTAAAGACTACAAGCCATTCCGAGTATTTGGATTAACGCTACTATTCATAACCCTAGGTAAACTCATATTCTTTGACCTATCATACGTATCCATCTTTATCAGAGCCCTCTTATTTATGGGACTTGGGGTCATTGGGATTCTTGGTTCAAGAGTATTTTACAAAAGTAAAAAATAATTCTTCATTTTGGCCAAACTCAAGTTTTGAGTTTGGCCTATTTTGCGGATAGGAAAGCATAAAATTCTTTGCTATCCGAAAAAGGGCATAAGAGTAATCCGCGGAAGCTAAGCACCGCAGAAAAAAGCTTAGCTTTATTCGAATACGACTCTGCTGTCGCCTTAAGTCTCGGCGATTCCCGAGTTTTCTAATGTAAATAGTTTCACCAGTTTTAAGTTTGGCAAGTGAAGAATCATCCCCACTCAGCAAACGACCCGTTCATGAGTGGGTACGAAAACCGAGAATCATCCCCACTCAGCAAACGAACCCATCATGAGTGGGTACGAAAACCGAGAATCATCCCCACTCAGCAAACGAGCCCATCATGAGTGGGTACGAAAACCGAGAATCATCCCCACTCAGCAAAC
>JBLKRX010000042.1:0-45557 GCA_047608075.1 Ferdinandcohnia humi | reverse complement strand
CAAAGCCGGTGCAATTTTACTCTTCGTAAAATTCCACCGGTTTTTTCATCTCAGAGGTGGGTTTTGTCCCAGCCTCTCTAATTAGAAATCGAACTTTACTCTATTTCCAAAGTATTCATTATAATATGGTTGTTGAATTGTTTTTCATACATGAGTGTTTTGCCCTTCCAATTGACAATCCTAGCATCATCTATGCTTTGGACAAGACGATTTGTTTTTACATTATACACTTCTACGTAATCTTTTGTAGAAGTAGAGAAATTTACAGCTAAAGATTCGCCGCTCGCGTCCAATGCTAGCCCTGCTATCGTGAGATCCTTGTTCATATCGATCTTGTTCAGTAATGTGAATCTTTGGGTATTACGATCGTAACGTAACAAGGCAACACTATTTTTCCCATTACTATTTTCCATCTCTTGAAGACCAAAAACAATCAATTGAGTCCCGGGGTGATATACAAGTGAACTAATACGAATCTTTTTATTTTCCATGTATTCGTTTGGAATATCCTCTAGAGAGAACAAGTCACCTCTTGTTCCGCCTTCAACGAGTGTGACAATTCCCGTATCCTTACCGGTTTCTGGTGATAATGTAGTGATCTCCGTATTGGTTATCTCCTTCACATTATTAATCACATACCCCTCTCTACCTTTCGTCATCTCAAATTCGTATCTTGATGTACGATAATAGGCTGTAGCAGTATCTGTACGGTTAATTTCAGCTTCCATATAAATGGAGTTACCCTCCGTTTTCGAGCCTAGAATCGTAAAACCAACTACATATGGATTGGAGTAAGTAAGATAATCAGGAGGGTTTACCATTAGACTTTTCGCATAATCATCATCACGTACGATTAATGCTTGTAAATAGCTTTCCAACGTTTCTCGTGCTGTTGGTGGCTCCTCCTGCAAACTAATTTTCATGATCCTTTCAGAATCATCATCACCACTAATATTCTTTATCACATAAAGTTCCAGATTTGTTGAACTCCACGTAGGGCTAGAATACTCGTAAACTCCAACACTTGATAACATAGAATTGAACGTAACTTGTTTTTTCGTTTCACTGTCAGTGTCAGCTATCCACACATCTGCTATTTTATTCGTATCCTTAATGTAAGTTATGTATGACCCGTCCTTTGAAACTGCTGGTTGTTTTCCGGTATCAATTACCATGTCTGTCTTTTTCTTTAAATCTCTTAGAATCACTTTATCGTCCCGCTCAAATATAAGGATGTTTTTATCTTTATGATAGGAGGCGTGCTCTCCGGTGGTGATAAACGTTTCTCCTTTGGAATCTAGATCTATTCGAACCAACTTCTTTTCACCTTGTTCTAGCTTTGTAACAATGAATTCCTTCTTATCCACCCACAACGGGTGAGCATATCGAATGCTTTCTGTATTTTTAATGAGCACCTTTCTTTCATTGGATTCAGTGTTATATACATAAATTGAGCCATCATTTGTATAAAGAACAGTTTGTCCATCCTCTGATATATCAAATTCGTCCATTTTCTCAGAAGATATTTCCGTCACTTTTTCTTCATTTGTTGATACCATTCCATGTTGCTTTGAGGTTATATAGAGCATGCCATCCTTGTGGGCAAATTCCCCAACCTCTCCCCTCCCTATGTCAAGGAAAGAAACCGCACTAGCAATCTTAAGAGAACTTGCGTTAACGATAGTTGTTTCAAAACGAAATTGGAATATGGTAATTAGTAAGGTGGCAACGGCTATACCAATAATGACGCTATAACTTCTCCACTTTTTTCTTTTCTTGCGAACAAACGATTTTTTTAGTTCTCTTTTCAACTCATGGTTTACAAAAAGCTGTTCACGAAGCTTTAGTAGATTCTCTTCGATTTTATGTTCATCCATCATGTTTCAGAGTCTCCTATACATTTCTTAACTAGTACCTGTACTTTTTTCATAATTCTTCTGGTCCTTACTCGAATTGAATTATTATTCAACTTCAATACCTTTGAAATATCCTCAAATTTCAAATCACTAAAATATCGTAAATTAATAATCTCCAAATCTTCCTTTGGTAGCACACCTAAACTCTTTTTTAAACAATTTATCTCTTCTGCCTCCTCAAGAGTGTCTTGAAAAGGAAGTGGCTTTGTGTAATCTTCCATTTCCTCTACAACAAATGTTTTATTCCTTTTCCTGTAAAAATCGATAACTGTGTTTCTAGCTATTGTAAACAGCCAAGCCTTTGGAGAAGTAAGAGAAGTTACTAAATTTATCTTTTCATATGCTTTTCTAAATGTCTCACTAACAAGGTCATCCGCATCCCATCTATTCCCTGTTTTTGTATAGATATACCGATAGACATCATCAAAGTAATTGTCATAGAGATCATTAAAGGTACTACTATTCATACTCTCACTGGCCTTCCTGTTTTTATTGAATAAGTCGAATTTATGTTTATGAAACATTCGTAATCACTTAATAATAGACTAAGTAAAAATATATTCCACATAAATTTTAACAAAATTAGGTAATTTATTCTCCCGAAATTTCAAATTTTTTGTCGAAAATGCACATTTTTTTACAAATATATGTAACATTTTGGAGTCATTAACGTCATATATAATTGGTTTCCATTTATCTTCCTGTTAAAGCAATATCTAGTAGTTTTACCGGAGGTGACGTAGGAAAAATTTAATTTAAGAATGTAGTTGCATTTTTTAAGGAGAGAAGTTTGGTTGAACAGTGAGATTTTAATTGTTGAAGATGATAAAGATATACAGAGTTTATTGGCAATGTGTTTTGACCAGGAAGGTCTTATTTACAGAATAGTAGATAATGGGATGGATGCGATTCGTGTATTTAATCTTCATAATATCTCGTTAGTTATTTTGGATATTATGTTACCTGATATTGATGGATTTCAAATCTGTGAAGAAATTAGGAAAACAAGTGCAGCTCCGATTCTCTTTTTAAGTTGTAAGAATACTGACCAAGACAAGATCGTCGGATTCAGTATTGGTGCCGACGACTATATCGAAAAACCATTCAGTGTAAATGTTCTTTTAGCAAGAGTCAGAGCACATCTAAGAAGAAATCGACTATTAGCGAGAAATAATAGAGTTGAAGGTCAATCGGATACTTTTGAATTCGATAATATAAGCATCGATGTAAGAAGTAGAGAAGTAAAGAAAAAAGGAAAAACCATTCATTTAACTACGAAAGAGTTTGATTTGCTTTTATTCCTACTCAAGAATCGGAATAATGTTTTTTCAGCGGAGGACCTACTTTACCGCATTTGGGGTTGTGAGACTTATAGCGAGATTCGAACAGTTGTCGTTCACATTTCATCTTTGCGGAAAAAGTTTGAGGATAATCCCCTAAACCCTAAATATATTGTAACGATACGAGGGGCGGGGTATAAATTTGTTCAGAATAAGTAAACATCGACTTCCCTTTTTCCAAAAAATATTATTGCTTAATTTAATATTAACATTATTACCAATACTATTCCTTTGTATTTATAATTATTTGCTAGTCTCAAAAGCATACAAAAGCAACTCTGAAAGTCAGGTCGAAAATCAACTTCATAATGTGCTTCAGGAAAGACGATTAGCAGTTGAAAAAGAGGCTGAATCGATTCATTTAAAAATTCAACAGACCGAAAGCAATCTTGAAATGATACGAAGACAGGCTGAATATTTATTTAACACGCAATATGAAATTCCAAATCGTGAACTACACCTTATTGAAGATGAAAAAGGATATCTATGGGAACCTTATAATAACAGATATTTGAGTTCAAATGTATTTGTAAGTGCTAAATCAAAGAATTTGAGCAATCTAAACGAAGAATTACTCATAATCAAAGAGATGAATACGATTTTTAAAGAAACATATACGAACTCCATGTTATTGCATAATATTTGGTTTTGTCACGCGAACTCAGCCATTATCGCTTATCCAGCATTCAATTTTAAAAGAGAAATTGACTCTGGGGAAGCCCCCGCTGATTTAGATGTGAATGATTTTGAATTTTACTCAATTGCAGACAGTACGAATAATCCGAATCGAGAAATTAAATGGACTGAACCTTATGATCGATTCACTGCATATTCTTGGGTAATTTCAGCAACAGCTCCCGTATATTCAAACGATAGGAAGCTACTAGGAGTAATTGGGTTTGATTTACCATTAGAATTTATCTCTCAATCTATCGGAGAATCAGGTATTAAAGAGAGTAAAACAGTTAGTTTTTTAGTTAATGCCAATGAAAATATTGTTTCAATTCCAAGTTTATCAGGTAGTCCCTTACTTTCGCCTACAGAAGCGTTGGAGCAACAATTAAAAGAACTACATATTGGTATTGATAAAGATCATTTACTAAAAAAAATACAAGCCAATCCAGGAGATATTTCAACGATAACGATTGATGCTGAAACTTATTATATTATTTCAGAAAAAATTAGCAGCAGCAACTGGCTATATAATGTACTAATCCCAGCAAAACAATTGATAGATCCTATTGAAAATGGAATCAAGCAGCAGGAAGAAATCCAACTCAGCTCCTTCTTAAATGATCTATTATCCATATTACTAGTAACCTTAGTATTTACTACGTTAATATCCTATTTTTATTCTCGGAAAGTCACAAAACCGATTAAAACATTGTCTCAAGCAATCGAGAGTTTACCACTTGGTAATTATAATCCTATTCCGATAACATCAAATGATGAAATCGGTGATTTAACAGACTCGTTTAATAGATTATCCGCTACCATTCAAACCCTACTATCTAGATTAAGCAATCGAGCTTTTCAACTAAAAGAGAAAACCGAAGAATTGGAAGGAAAAAATATAGAATTAGAAGCTAACAATGAAAAATTAGAAGAGTTAAAAACGGCACGGACTGAACTCCTTGTTCAGTTATCCCATGATTTAAAAACGCCGATGACATCTATTAAGGGTTTGTTAGAGGTTCTATCCACATATCATTTATCGAGAGAAAAGCAAGAGGAACTAATTGACATCATATTGAAGAAAATGGATTTTGTTACGGAATTAATTGATAATCTGTATGAACTAACCACTCATAACTCAGCCGAACATGAATATAACATGGAATATATTGCAATAGATATGTTAGTAGACCATTCTATCGAACTTGCAAGTATGCAGGCATATGACCTTAGAATAGAGATTGAAAAAAAATACCAAGATAATCTACCAATTATTTATGGAGATCCAAAGCATCTAAATCGAGCCTTCTACAATCTTTTGATAAACTCAATTAAATATTCAAAGAACCAAGATATGATTCACATCATAGTAAGAGTTTATAGCAAGGAAGAAACCATTATGGTTGAAATCGAGGATAACGGTATCGGAATCTCTAACGAGAATTTGCCAAAAGTCTTTTCGAAGTACTTCCGGGAAAACCGTCAGGAGACCAAAGGCATAGGTGGAAACGGACTAGGAATGGTAATCGCCAAACAAATCATCGAGAGACATAACGGCAATATATCAATAAAAAGTCAAGTAAACAAAGGCACCACTCTATTCATACAACTCCCCTGCGATATGGGGTGAGAGGTGGGACAGGGGGACAGGTTCCTTGTCCCAAAATTAGTGCCCGTGGTGGGACACGGGGACAGGTTCCCTGTCCCAAAGTTGGTGACCTGGTGCTGGGACAGGGGACAGGTCCCTTGTCCCAATGATGGTCCGTGGGACGGAGGGGCAGGTTCGTTGTCCCAAAATTGATGGCCCGTGGGACGGAGGGGCAGGTTCCTTGTCCCAATATTGATGGCCCGTGGTGGGACGGAGGGACAGGTTCCTTGTCCCAAAATGGATTGGGACAGTGGCCCAGGTTCGTTGTCCCATGTAAGCGCAAATCAATGGTAGTTCATGTCCCTACCTGATTGAACGGGGCAGGTTCCTCAAAAGCTTCCTTTTATAACATTAATAAAGTAGGCGTCAAGGACTTTCCTTGACGCCTACTTTTCAATTATCTATGGTTACTTAAATGTGAAAGAATGAATTTTCAGAATACATTTATTCCTGAATTTTGAGGAAAGTATCCCCAGCCTAGGTTTTTCTGAAAAAAAGGACCAGTAGAACCGTCCCCCTGGTACACATTTTCTACCTAACAGAGGGGCTGGGGTTTTGAGAAGTAATACCCTTGCATTAAAGGGATTCCTACCTGTTTTGCAAGAAGAAAGTCCTCTTCTCTCTCGACGCCTTCTAATATGATGTTTGCTCTTTTATCCAAAACAGCGAGTAAAAAAGTAATTTCCTCTCGTTTTTCAGATAGCTCCCGTGAATAGGATTGATCAAGCTTTACAAAATGAGGATTTATTTCTGTAATTCTTTCAAGCCAAAACCTAGATACTACAATATCATCGATGGCAATTTTAAACCCATTTCGTTTCAGATGCTGAATGCTAGCTGCAAAATTGTCGTCAAACCAATACTTTTTTTCTAGTAAAGATTCATTAAGTTCAAAAATAATTCGATTTTTAATTTCAGGGTAAAATGTAAGAACCAAATCTATGAAACCACAAAATTTGGGATTTGTTAATGTAGAAGGAAATATATTTACAAAAAGAAAATACTCTTTTAAGAGAGCTCTGGGAAATTCTTTAATTGCATGTAAAATTGCCGCACTGTCAACCTCATATAGAATGCCTTTATCCCTTGCATGTTGGAATAATTCATTTGGTTTAACTGCTGGACTTGTTCGGATAAAAGCTTCATAAGCAAAAATGCGGTTTGAAGATGTTCGTACAATTGGTTGGTATTCACTAAAAAACATGTAATTTTCCAAAACATTTTCTACCTTGCAACTATGTAAACTATTCATCTTTTTCTTCTCTATCTCCCGTCCACTTATTATTTCCTCACTTATCTGTGTTTCGAAATCATAGATTCTTATTGATGCAATTCTTTACATTGATCTTTTTCTTCTTCACGAATGACTTGTTTAACGTCTAGTAAAAGCAATAGTTTACCTTCTAGCTTTGCAACACCCTTAATAAAACTATCTTTTACTGCATGCATACTTTCTGGCGCGGGTTCAATTGCAGTTGTATCCAGGTCTAGTACATCCTTAGCATCATCAACTATCAGCCCTACTTGACTGGCATTATTTTCAACAATAACGATTCTAGACTCACTGCTATCTGTCGTGTTACCTATTGATAACCTTTCTTTTAAATCAATAATGGGAGTAATGCGACCACGAAGATTAATCATACCTTTTATAGAATCAGAAACCCCTGGAACTTTAGTGATTTGCTGCAACCTTTCAATCGAGCTAATCTGGTTAATATCAATCGCATAATCCTGTTTGTTTAGTGTAAAAGTTATTACTTTTGAGTATGCTTCCATATTACGAGTCTCCTTCACACCTATAGGTAATGTGAGGTAATAGTAAATAAACCATTACCTCACGTTTAAATTCTATATGGTAAAATACTTGATTTTTTTATCTAGGCTATCAACCATGTTTACAAGTTCATTTGAGGCTATGTCCATATCTTTCATTGACCGGATTTGCTCTTGTGAATCTGAAACCAATCCATCAAAAACCTTCACAGATTTTGTTGCAACCGTCGAGATTTCGTCCACGGTAGCATTGATTTCTTCTGAACTTGCAGACATTTCCTCTAAAATAGCTGATATTTCTTGTATCTCAGAACTAACATTTTCAGTTGCCGTTACAATTTCATTCATGATAACTTCTAAGCTAGAAATTAAAGATTCTCCGTTCTTTACCTCAAGAGTACCCTTTTCCATTTTATCTACTGCCTCGTCCGTATCATGTTGCGTAGAAAGAATAAGCTCTGCGATTTGATGGGCCGATGTTTGTGACTGTTCTGCAAGTTTTCTTACTTCATCAGCAACAACCGCAAATCCCCTACCGTAGTCTCCAGCTCTAGCCGCCTCAATCGCTGCATTTAACGCCAAAAGATTCGTTTGCTCAGATATACTCGAAATGACTGATACAATATTTCCAATTTCCTTTGAACGTTCCCCCAATTTCTTAATTACATATGCAGTAGCACCCACGGTTTCAGTAATATTGTTCATTTGTTGAATAGCTTTCATAATTTGCTCTTTCCCTTTTAACGTTTCGGATAAGGTTACTTCTGACTTCTCAGAAACGACTGATGATGATTCAGCTGCTCTTTGAATACCAATCGCTATTTCCTCCATTGCCTTTGCACTCTCTAGTGAACTTCTTGATTGTTCCTCCAAGCTAGATGACACTTCTTCAAGAGTTGATGCAAACTTGGACGTAGTGGTTGTGGTTTCTTGTGATATCATTAAAAACTCTTTAGATGATGCATTAACACTCTCATTTACTACATTTACTTCAATTAATAAGTTTCGTAAATTAGAAATCATTTGATTAAAATCAATACTTAATTGTCCTAATTCATCCTTTGTCTTCACATCAATCGAAGTATTCAAATTTCCATTGCTAACTTCTTTAATCCCATTTGATATAGATGCAATGGGGCTTAGCATTTTTCGGAAGACAAAATATTGTAAAATTGATACAACCAATAAAGCTAACCCAATACCTATACCTAGCCATAATAGGAATGTATTTCTCTGTGTATGAATTACACTAGCGTCAATATCCACACCAAATACCGCTACAATTTCACCTTGTTGGTCTGTTATTGGTATAACTACTGATTGCCAGGTACCGAACTCATCACTATAAATTTCTGTATGAGCTGGCTCGTTTTTGTCTATGGCTTGTTCGTACGCGTTCTCTAAATCTATACTACTGATTTTATAGATCGTACCCGGTGCTAATCCTGCATCTATGATATTCTGAGGGGTAGCTAACATAAGAACTTCCTTTTTTTCATTCGCAAATTCACCATCAAATATATATCCTTGTGCAACACTCGGTTCAAGAGCTGTTAATTTGTCTAGCTGAGAGATTAATCGTTGTTGAACATCGCTTTCCACATCCGACTCACCCTTAGATGCGACAATATCATCAAGTTCAAACGTGCTATTCCATAGTTTTGCGATCCCTTCGGCACGTTCTTCAATCATATTCCTGGTTATATTTTGCTGAATAAAATAACTCATAAGAGCAGAAGCTAACCCAACTGTGATCACTATAATAATGGAAAAGAGCAAACTCTTTCCTAAAACTGTATTTCTCAACTTAAACATCCCCATAACTCCTTCGTTCTCTTGTTTTTCATGAGATAAATAATAAATTAAGACTATTTTCCTATACCCCCAGCAAAGTGTAGCACTCACACATAAAATCCAGGTCAAAACAATGTCAAATAATAGTCAAATTTTCCTAGAGAACCAGGGGGACGGTTCTTCCGGTTCACATTGATTTGGTCACTCTACTAAACATAGGAAAGGCGTAGGCAGTCCACTCGGCAATGAGGGGAAAAATGAAGGAAAGCTAAAGTTTCGTATTATAGAACGTGAAACAATACTCTTGGGGCTTTGCTACTCATGAAAGTTCATTGTTGTAGAGTAACGTGTAGCTTTGATAGATTAGTAGTAGAGGTTTGTAGGGAAGTGACTTTATCAAAGTTGTGATTGAATCAACAATACACATATTGTACAAATGAGAGGACTCTAGAGATGGCAAATTATATAACATATGAACTAGATTTAATTAAGACATTTGAATCTATACTAAAACGAAATGGAATCATAAAGGCTTGTAAAAACGTAACAACCAATTTTGGAAACAATACAAAAGAGCTGGCGGACATTGAATTTTTAAGTATAGAGGATGAGTATTTAATAATAGAAGCAAAAAGTCATTTTTCAAAGGATAGACACAATACCTATCATAAGTTATTTGGTGAGTTATTAAAGGAAGCAAGTAAGGTAAATAATGCACGTAAACGATATAAAAACCAAATGTACCTAGGGGTATTAATACCCGAAGACAAGGTTCCTACTAGTAAAAGATTAAGAAACGGTTATGATTTTTATAAAGATAATTTCAATAATATAGAAGAAAAAACGTTTAAAAAGTTTGGTTTATTGGTTAATGCTAAATATGTATTTGTCTGTTCAGAAGTGAACTCGACAGTTAAAGTTTATTCGTGGATGGACTTCTATAAAGGAAGGTCTCCCCTCAAAATATATGGGTAACGACCTTGTTGCTTGAGGAATCACAAATCAAAAAGAATTCTTTAATAAAGTATCCGCCCGTCGCACAGGCGGATTTCATTTCGTCATATACGGACAGTTTTCCAGAGGACGAGCTAGCGAACTTCCTTGAAATGTTTCAATTAATAGGTGAACCACAGGGACGGTTCTTCTGGATCAAAATACTACGATTATGACTTGCTTACCAACATTTTTCTACACAATTGCTACTATATACCATTATAACAGTTCCGTTTTCAATACATATACTCTCATCAATCAAACGTTTAATTGAAGTAGAACCCTCCTGCTGTTGCTGCGCTTACTGCTTAACCAAACGTTTGATTTAATCAAAGTTTTATGATTAGTACAGATAGAATTGTAATAAAATTTCAAAATGAAAAGTAGATGAATAGAATTAATTATACTAATTTAAAAACCTATTCGTATAAAATATTTCACTTTAAACCGGATCCCAAAATCGCTATTTCTTATCCTTTATCGAACAAAAAACGAACCAAGAGAACCGTCCCCCTGGCCACACTTGGACTTACTCCCTCGGCTTCCCATTCACCCACTGTCCTTGAAAGACAGACCCGTTTGAATCATACATTTTACCTTTCCCATGAGGTTGGCCATTACGTAAATTTCCAATGTATTTTGCACCATCTGTATATTCTAATATCCCATAACCAGTAATCTCTCCATCGAGAAATTCCCCAGTGTATTTATTTCCGTTCGGCCATACTAGCGTTCCATTCCCATCAGGTTTTCCATTTTTAAATGTGCCCGTGTATGTGGTTCCGTCTGGCCACGTATATGTGCCATTATTATTTCCAGTCAATGTAGCTACCATATTTTGAGGAGATTTTCCTGTAGTAGTAGTACCAAATCTACCCCCTCCTTCAGCAAGTAAATAAAATGCTATTAATCCTATACCCACAAAAATCAACATCTTTTTAACACCGCGGAATGTACCCCTGGACCTTACTTCTCTTTGAGAAACTCTCTTTGTTTCATACTCGGTGCTAAACAGAACTCTTTCGCACTTCTTACAAGTGTTTCGCAATGGTTCATTGGCTGTTTTACAAAATGGACAAACATAATAGCTCTTTGAAACAGATGAACGGATTTCTTTATTAAGTGGTGTTAAAGATGTTTTAGGCATTCTATGTACTTTTCGATCCATTTGGGCTGAAAACTTATGATAACAGATCCCACATAAAGTTACTTTTTTAAATTCCGTATATCGTTCCTCTGTATGAAGTATTTTAAACGCAGTAAGCTCACTCTCAGTTAGTAGGTTCGTATTTCGATCAACATACATAACCCGTGCCATGCTATCAAACTTATTACAGTTGGTACATTTCATAGATTAACCTTACCTTAATGGAAATTTTTGTATTATCTTTACTTTTCGACAAGTACCAACAATTTCCTTCTTTTGGGAGTTATGAATATATTACCGGGATGTAAAGTCCTACATAATGAAGCACGTTGTGAAACTAAAAAAACTCCGATCGTCAACAGGCTCATAAAAACCCCAGCTCTCCACTATCTTCACACAAAACGAACCAGTAGAACCGTCCCCTTGGTTCACCCTTGGTGGAAAAACGACAAAAAGAGTCTGTTTCCAATAACAGACTCTCCTTCTGTAAAACACATAAATTATTCCGAGTGGCATAGGCACGAAATTAAGATACAAAATTTCGAACGACGTACCCGCCCCAATCTTTGTCCCACCTAGGAACCCACTTTGGGACAATGAACCTGTCCCCGTGTCCCACTAACCATTTTAATATATTCCTCGGCCGGTACTGGCTTACTAAAGTAATATCCTTGCAGCTGGTCACAGCCGTATTGCTGTAAGAGGGTGACCTGTTTTTCCGTTTCGACCCCTTCTGCCACTACATTCATATTTAAATCATGTGATAAATTAATGATATATTTTGCTACAGGTACCTCATTTTCTAAAGAGTTTTGAATGAAGTACTGATCAATTTTTACAGTATCTACCTTAAACTTTCTAAGGTAGATTAAAGAGGAATAGCCTGTCCCAAAATCATCTATTGAAATTTTTATTCCGATATTTTTCAGTGTTTGAATGGAATTGTTAAATGATTCTTCGTTTTCAATCAGTACAGATTCTGTAAGCTCCAGCTCTAAGTATTCAGGATTGACCTTTGTTTCATCAATGATTCGTAAGAACGTTTCAACCCAATCATTTTTTAAAAGACGTTTAGGCGAAATATTAACAGATACGGGCACAATAGGGACATTCATTTCTTCCCATCTTTTAATTTGTTCACAAACGGTTCGAAGTGTCCAATCTGTAAGCGAAAATATAATCCCTGTTTCTTCAGCTAATGGAATGAACTCCCCTGGGGGAATCATTCGATCTTGATGTTGCCAACGTATCAAAGCTTCTGCTCCAACGATTTCCCCTGTTTTTGCTTCTACTTTTGGTTGGTAATGCATAAGGAATTCATTTCGTTCAATTGCCTTTCGTAATGCCCGTTCGAGATGATATTCTTTTAAAAATTCTTTTTCCATAGAAGAAGTATAAATCTGATACGTATTCTTGCCTGCTCCCTTTGCTCGATATAAAGCAGAGTCAGCTTTTTTAATCAGTGTAATACTGTCATCATTTCCACGCTGGAAAAAAGCAATTCCAATACTAATGGTGATATACATTTCATAATTATCGATGAAAAATGGTTCTTCAATGGCCGCAATCATTTGTTCTGCTATAGAAATAGGTCGTTGTGGCAAATCCTCTATATGTCGAATGATTACAGAGAATCCATCTCCTCCCATCCTAGCAATTAAATCCTGTTCAGAAATACAAGTAGCCAACCGAAAGGATATTTCCTTAAGTAACTTATCTCCAATCTGATGCCCAAAGGTGTCATTTACCCGCTTGAATCCATCCATATCTAAATACATCATAGCAAACTTTTCATTAGTAACTTGAGACGTCTCGATTAAATAAGTTAATTCATTTCCAAATTGCAACCGATTCGGAAGTCCTGTCAAACAGTCATGATGTGCCAAGAACGTCATCTTTTCTTCTGATTTTTTTTGTTCAGAAATATCTGTGACAATTCCATCAATGCGGGACAGATTTCCTTCCATATCAAAACTAGGAATGGTTTCATCTTGAATCCATCTTATCTCCCCATTTTTGTGTACGATTCGGTAATAGTGTTTTATTTTTTTCCCTTGTTTTAAAAGTTTTTGTTTCACTTGATACTCTTTTATATCCCCAGGGTAAATTAGATCTACCCAAGCGACCTTGTTATCAATAAACTCATGATAGGAATAACCACAAATAGACTCTACACCTTTAGAACAAAATAAAATTTTATTTTCAGTCATATCCGTTGACCATATACCGACACCCAAGTAGTGATTGGATATTTCCTGTACACGTTCAAATAACTGGGTATTTAACAAATCCTGCTTGGAGCTATCTACAGTGGTTCCAATCACACGAACCACTTCTCTATTTTCATCTAAAATAACATCTGCATACGTACTGAGTTTTCGCACGGAGCCATCTTTTCGATATATCCGAAATTTTACCTTATAGCTCTTTTTCTCTCTTAGGGCTTTATGGTAGATATTCAAGTAATGTTCCCTGTCTTCGGGATGAATTAAATCAAGAACCTTTTGAAAAGTGGGCACCTCATCTTTATTTATTTCAAAAATCTCATATGTTTTTTCAGACCAAAAAGCCTCATCTTCTATAACATCATAGTCCCAAATACCTACATCAACAATTCCAAGGGCGTTATTAATATTCATCTCCCATATGTTTAGGTCATCATTTTGCATTTTCATTTTATAACTCCTATTAAGTAAAAATGATGTCGTTTTGTCATGAATGAGTAAGCAAGTAATAGGAGAAGTTTCCTCCTCTTTTCTATAAAAAATAAACAATAATACTCGTGCAGTTAAATATGCCTTGAAAAATATAGCACAAATGAAAAGAACAGTAGGTCATTTTTCACAGAAATAGGTAAAAAGACCTATACATTTCGTTCGACAACGCAGTTACAATATTTTGATTTATCTAAAGAATAAAATAGCAGTTCATTTTCAGTAATTATAGCATTATTTTATTAATCAAGAATGAGGTTAATTTTTCCATTGACAAATGAGATCAGGACCATCAGGAACCAGGACCACAGGGACGGTTCTTCTGGATCAAATTTTTACGATATTGTGTTGTTCAACATCTTCTAGAGAATTTAAAAAAGTATTGTACTTTACTTCTAAACACTAAAATGACAAAGAGAGTCTGAAAAACAGACTCTCTTCCTGTGAAATACTTACAGCCCCAAGATTCTTCGGATGCGACATTGAACCTGTGTCCCACCTAGAAACTCGTTTTGGGACAATAAACCTGTCCCCGTGTCCCAGCCCAGTGTCCTTACCTATAAAAATGTAAACTCACTCGGGATATTAAAAGCATTTACGGCGATATCCATACCTTGATACTCAAATATTTGGTTCAAACCAGGTATATTGCTACAACCAACCGATGTTCCCGATGGAACTACAATACTTTCATACATATCACTGAATACATAGCATTCTTTATTGATCATTTGTCCAGCTATTTGAAAAGGCGGAGTTTCTGTAGTTATTCCTCCTAACGGCTGTACCATCTTTAAGGCAGCTTTTTCTATTGGCCATGGTACGATTGCGGATGGATTCATGATCATTTGAAATGCTGTGTTAATTTTTACTGGTCCACCTTTTCCATCACCAACAATATGTGTTTGAAGGCAAATAACGGCAGAAGTATTGGTGAAACGCCCCTTCTTAAACTCAGATTCAATTTTTTCCTTTGCTAATTTTACACTTAAATAGTGTGGCAATCGTATCACAGTTACATTTACTTTTTGATTATTGCTTATCTTCTTGAATCCTTTGTTTGCTTTTTCTACTTGAGAATGTAATCTTTTCAACTCATGTTCAGTATGAATTGGTGAGGATAATACAAAGGAATAACTAGGGTATTTTCGTGAAAATGAAATAGCATAGGGTGGCAACGATGATTTCGAAAAGAACCCAATTATATCTCCACTTTTAGACTGTACGATATTAGGTTGAATAATTGATTTTCCAATCATACTCTTATATTGTTGGAGAGGTAAAAAGGATGTTAATGTATTTGAATCTACTCTTTCTACTACACAATTAACGCCATGTACACCCAGATTTTTATATGCAGTATAAAATTTGTCCCTTTCTTGTTCCGCATACTTTATAAATTTGAAATATTCGTTTGACGGTTGGCATACCTTACATGAAACTTGAATAGAAACATTGTCTGGAGTTATCACATCTAGATCATATCCCGCTGCTGATGCAGGAAGAAGCTCAACCTTGTTTCCTCCCATTGAAAATAGCAGTGCAGTCAGTAGCTCAAATAAGTAACCTACTTGATTACCGCTTTGTTCTCCTAAAAATTCCTTTCTTTTATCAAGAAAAGCCTTTTTATCTGTACCATGCTTACGAAGTTCAAGGATAGAGCTCCCGATTAAAAACAGTTCTACATCTGATGCCCAATCCGTAGATTGGTATAATTTCTGAATAGGGTGTTTTATCTTCTTATCCTTTAACCAATCGCCCTTCAACCACCATTGACATGCTCCAATTGCTTTACATACTTCTGCTTTGGGTACATCTAAAGAAATACCTCTTTTCGTTTGAACTTGTAATAAACCCAATCTTCCTCCTCCTAGTAAGGCGTTGACCGCATAAATTTATTCTTAACATTTATATTTATTTCTCTGCAAATCTAGCAAACATTAGGTAGAAGTACTCCCAAAAGTTACTATCATATTCCTTCTTTATTGTACCGTAGCCTCGGTTTGGTTGTCATATTATGGTACTCTTCAATTTACTTGCAAAAGATAACAGCGATGTCCTTTACTATAAGGACTAACACGAAACAAGATTGGGGTGGCGACTGGCACCCAAAACTCTCCGCCTCGCAAAAATGAACCAATAGAACCGTCCCCTTGGTTCAAAACCCCGACTATAACAGCTCTTTTCGCATAGTCTTTTTCTAGCTAATCAAACGTTTGTATAAATTTCCAAATCCATACCAGTACTGACTTAAACCACTAAACAAACGTTTGATTGAAAAAATATTTCTCGATTAGTACAGATACATTTAAAAAATATGTCCAGTAGATTGCACACACACAATAGGTACCCTCTTTGATAATAGAAATTGCTTCTGTATCATTTTCCATCTACTGTCTATTATCTAAAAATAGGCAGTAGCAGGTACGCAAGTCTAGAAACTGGACTTGGGACATTGAACCTGTCGCCCTGTCCCACTGTCTATCATCTAAATAACAGACGTTGACAAGCCGCAACTCCGGAAACTGAAACTGGGACAATGAACCTGTCCCCCTGTCCCATTGGAAAACATTTCATTCCTCCTTTGGTTGACAGGTAGAGTAGTCAAAAGGTAAAATGTGTAGAGTTCGTTACTTTATCACTTAAAAGCGTTTAAGTAAGTTAGTAAAAATATATGATTCATAACCGTACAACAGAGTAGTACTCATGTTTGCAGCCTACAGAAACTAGATGGATGCTGTGAATCTAGGCAACATGAAATACGAAGTACATTGTACGAGAGTGGTTATGAGAACAATAAGTGGGTAGATAGTTTATCTATCAATTTAGGGTGGTACCGCGGAGTCTCTTCGTCCCTATGTGGACTAGAGGCTTTTTTATTTTATTTCGGAGGTTTTAACATGCAGCAAAGAATTACAAAAATAGAAGCAGTAATACTTACAAGTCTTATTCTATTTATTATTGGAGTATCTATTATTCAGTTCCAAGTAACGCCACACGTTCCAATTTTTGTTTGTTTTGGACTATTGGTTTGTTATGGAATCATACGAAGATTTTCTTGGAGGGAACTAGAAAAAGGAATTATCGAAGGCATCCAACATGGAATTATTCCTCTTATCATCTTTATATTAATTGGAGTTTTATTAAGTGTATGGATTGCTTCAGGAACGATTCCTACGTTAATTGCATATGGCTTTTCAATCGTCTCAAGAGAATTTTTCTTAATAACGGTTTTCGTCCTAACCGCTATCGTAGGAACAAGTATTGGAAGTGCATTTACGACTGCAGCTACCCTTGGAGTTGCGTTTATAGGAATTGGTACTGTTTTCGGCTACCCTCTTCCACTCATTGCAGGGGCAGTCGTTTCAGGAGCATTCTTTGGTGACAAAATGTCCCCATTATCCGACACTACAAATCTTGCATCAGCAGTTGCAAAGGTTGACTTGTTTGAGCATATACGTCATATGATGTGGACAACAATTCCTGCCTTTATAGTAACACTTATTATATATGCAATTATTGGAAGGGATTTAACACTATCAACGGGATCTAGTATAAATACCCTACTTATTGACTTACAAAATCACACTGTCATCCATTGGATTACTTTGGTACCGATGGTCATCGTATTTATTGCAGCAATTTTCCGTGTCCCTGCTATACCAACTTTATTATTCGGTATTGCATCCGGCCTGTTCTTTGTGTTTTCATTCCAACCGGATATGACCATTCCTAAGATGTTTGAGATTATGATGAACGGATATAAAAATGATACAGGTTCTAACGAGCTTGATTCATTGTTAAATCGCGGCGGAATACAAAGTATGATGTGGTCAGTTTCCTTGATTCTCCTTTCGTTGGCTATGGGTGGACTTCTAACTCAGCTTGGCATTATTCAACGATTACTAGAGATGGTTGAAGGGTTTATTAAAAACACGGTTGGTTTGATTGGATCAACTGCAATGACTGCATTTAGTATAAACGTGTTACTTGGAGAGCAATATTTATCTATCATTCTAACTGGGAATGTGTTTTTGGAAAAATATGAACAGCTCGGATTAAAACGTAAGAATTTGTCACGAACATTGGAGGATGCCGGGACTCTTATCAATCCACTAATTCCTTGGGGCGTAAGCGGCGTATTCTTGTCTGGTATTTTAGGTGTTACGACTGTGGAATATGTGCCCTATGCATTTTTCTGCTTATTATGTCCGCTGATATCAATTATTCTAGCATTTTCAAGAAGAGGCATTTAAAGTGAAATCTCTACTATAATTCAGATAAGAAGAAGATGGGTGCCCCGCTTCTTTTTATTTTTGTTTTAGTTACCTCAATTTAGGACTTTTCCCTAACCTCCATAAGCTTATATGTATATCCAAAACTAGCATTGCCCATACTAGATTCAACCCCCTAGTTGTATCCTCTAAGAGATTAATCTTCACATTGAAGTCATACAATCTATCAAATTGCATATAATCTAGTACCTGCCTCAAAACTTTAAAATAAAAACAGGAGTGATACCCATGCAAGTAGAACCGGCTAAATTCCGAAACCCGCTCTCAAACTTCAACTTACATCAAAAATTCAAATTCAAGTTATATGATTCTGAAGCATTACAAGTATTTTTCACTACCTTCCGAATTCGGTGCTATTTCCTTCTTGTGCTTTCTCCCTTTGCATTGGCTGCACCCGCTTATTTAACACAAGTTTCTTTCGGAACGGGTTCGATTGGTATTTCTATTGGGCTATTTTTACTAAGCTTGTTACTAGTATTGCCTTGGACGTTAGTACCGGTTTTGTTTTTATTTACAACCTTCTCAGCGAACACCTGGCATCGTAAAGTATCATGGGCATATGTTGCCTTACTACTACTTTCTTATATCATTTGGATGATGATCTTTTAGTACACAAGGGTCCATTACGTCGAGTAACGTACTGGATTCTTTTATAACACCCCACATGAACTAACCCCTTAACCCACTCCATAAAAAACACTCCACTCTTTTCACCACATTCTAAACCGCTACATATATTGAATAAACTATTTATAACAACACTTATTATCAAAAATGAATGGGGTAGGGTTTGTCTGGGACGGGAAGGTCATTCTAATGGGACAATGAACCTGTCCCTATGTCCCAGGTGGCTTTATGCCCGGGACTGGAAATCATTCTATCGGGACAATGGACCTGTCCCTTTGTCCCAGGGTGGCTTTATGCCTGGGGACCGGAAGGTCATTCTATTGGGACACAGTACCTGTCCCCCTGTCCCAAATTCTCAAAAAGGAATGGGGTGGTGTTATGTTTTCGGTTACGGAAATGCGCACGTTTGAGATGTTTTCTGTTCCTCATGTCACTTTTCTGTTGTTGTTCGTGGCTATCTCCCTATTATTGGTTTTCTTTAGAGGTACACTTAGGCGTTTCCAGGCCATCATCAAATGGACGTTATGTAGCATTCTGGTCTTGAGTGAAGTGTCTCACCACATATGGCTTGTGGTCACTAATCAGTGGGAGATTGGTAGTCTGCCGTTACAGCTTTGTTCGGTTAGTACGTTTATATGTATCTATCTATTCTTAAAGCCTAGTAAAAAAGCTTTTTATCTAGTGTTCTTCACCGGGTTACTCCCTCCTATCTTAAGCATGGTTACACCTGAACTGTTTTATCAATTTCCACATTATCGTTTTCTTAAATATTTTTTACATCATTCTGCTATTGCTTGGTCTGTTATCTATTTCGTCGTTCTTGAGGGCTACCGTGTACCGAGAAAAGCAGTTTGGACCGCCTTCTTCCTGCTCAACCTAATTGCCATTCCTATTTTTATTATTAATCTCCTTCTAGACACAAATTTCTTCTATTTAGCGAATCCAACCGAAACCAAAACGATTTTATCCTTTTTCGGCTCAGGCATCATGTATTATATTACTCTTGAAATTGCGGCACTTATTGTTTTCTTTATCACCTATCTGCCAATGGGGATATTGGTAAAAAAAGAAGAGAGAGGATTCTTCTCAACGTAAAAAGCCATTAAGTCAAGCGACTTAATGGCCTTTTCTCTTAGTTCAGTCTGTCATCAAACCAGCCAATCAAATGCTGTAAACGCTCAAGACGGTGCTTTGGTTTACCAGAACGGGATAGGTCATGGTTTTCGTCTGGGAAGCGAACGAATTTTGTTTCAACACCTAATCGCTTAAGAGCCACATACCATTGCTCGGCTTGCTCCATTGGACAACGTAAATCCTGTTCACTATGCAAGATGAGGATTGGTGTCTTTACATTTCGAGCATACGTAAGCGGTGATACCTTTAATAGCTTCTCAACATCATCCCAAAGGTCTGCGTGTCCATGCTGCCATTCTGTGAAGTAGAACCCAATGTCACTTGTTCCGTAGAAGCTATGCCAGTTACAAATACTACGCTGTGTAACCGCAGCTTTGAAACGATCAGTACGGGTCACGATGACGTTGGTCATATAACCACCGTAGCTACCACCTGTCACAAATAATTGGTCTTGGTCGATGTAGCTATAGTTCGCTAACGCATAATCGACACCGGCCATAATATCTTCATAATCCATGCCACCGTAATCCCCGATAACCGCATTTACAAAGTCATGACCATATCCATGGCTTCCTCGTGGGTTCGTGTAAAGCACCACATACCCTTTTGATGCCATGAGCTGCATTTCATGGTGAAACCCATTTCCATATGCGGTTGCTGGACCACCGTGAATTTCAAGGATCATCGGATATGTTTTCCCTTCCTCATATCCATAAGGCTTTAAGATCCAACCTTCAATCTCCTTCCCATCCGTACTCTTGTAATGGAAGTTTTCTGGAGTACTTAGATGAACCTCATTATAAAGCTCTTTATTCCAATCAGTTAGCTTCGTCACATTATTCACATCATGTAAATCCTGAGTCACTACATCTCCTGTTGAGTGAGGAGTAGCAAGCACAAGTACAGCTAGGTCATCACTTACAATATCAAAGGAAGTCACAGATGCTACGGATGGAGATATGGCTGATGAAACCTCACCTTCTAGATTCACTTTAAATAACTGGCAATCTCCACCGACTGTTGCAATAAAGTAAATGCTTCTGCTATTTGCATCCCAATCGAGAGGATTCTCAGCAGTGTCATACTTTGCATCAACACCGACAAGGTTTCCTACCGTATAATCAAAGCTTTCCGTTAGGTTCTTCAACTCACCTGTCTCAACAGAAAACAGGAGTACATTTGCATTCCCTTGGCTTCTTTCACCACGTGTATGACCGGCAACCGCAAGCCACTTACCATCTGGTGATACGGAAGGTGCCATTAGATACCCATTTCCTTGATAAAATAAAGTCTCTTCTTTTGTAGCAAGATCGTATTTCCAAATCGCAGGAAGGTAGCCCCACTCTTTATCCTCTGCTTTCGTTGCAATATAGAATAGGGTATTGCCATCTGGGGAGAAACGAGGCTGACTAAAGTCATGCTCTCCTTCTGTAATCTTTGTATAAGACTTTTTCTCAATGTCAAATACATACACATGCTTTCGATCATCACTATAAATACCAGCTCCGTCCCCTTTATAACGAAGTCTTGTAATGACCTTTACATCACTTTTTTCTTCCTTCTTCTCTTCTTCTTTGTCAGAAGTTAACTTAAGTTCTCCGCTAATTGTAACTGCAAGCTGCTTTCCATCCGGAGACCAAACAAAATCACTGATTCCCTGCTTCACATCAGTAAGTTGAACTGCTTCCCCACCATCCGTATGTAAAAGCCAAACTTGATTTTTCCCTGTACGGTTTGAACGGAAAGCAAGTGTGCTTCCATCTGGAGACCACTTAGGAGCAACATCCTTTACTAAGCTATCCTTCGAATAATGGGAGGTGAATTTTCTACCTGCACCCTTCATATCAGTTATATAAATATAAGAATAGTAGCCATCTTTTTCCTTATCCACGTGAGTTAACACATACGCAACCTTGTCTTTGGAAGGAGACACCTGAGGATCTCCAACAAATTTCAATCTACATAAATCATCAGCTGTTATAGGACGTTTCGTCATGATTCATTCCTCCATATTGATAGTCTATGAATCTATCATAACATTTCGTGTTGCGAAATAAAATGGATTTTTTCTATTATTCTGTTAGTTTTGGGACAAGGGGTCAGGTTCCTTGTCCCAGAAGAAGTCAAGTGTTACTAGGGGGCGCCTCTTGTTACTCAACCACGTTTGAACACTTTCAATTTCACTAATAATTTTCTCATATTTCGTCCATAAAAAGAAATTGATGGTGACTGACACCCAAAACTACAAAAAAATGAACCAGAAGAACCGTCCCCCTGGTTCCCTGGTTCCCTGGTTCACTTAAACTATTGAACAACAACTGCGTGTTTACCCACTTGAGTATAGCTTTTGAAAAATGCATCTGCATTATAAGTGACTTGGCCTACTAATGGGTTCATAACATGTACTTTGTCGCCGATTGTTCCGTTTAATACAACAACATGTACATTTGTTATTGCCTTATAATATTTTCCAGTGTCTTGTAAATACCAATGAGAGTTAGCTTTAGGAGGGCCTAAATCTAAGGTGTTCCATATGAGTACAGGGGTTCCATTCTTTACATGATTTAAAATTTGCTCTCTACTACTACCAGAAATGTCAATTGCTCTAATCGAACTTCCTTGTTCACCTAAATACTTGTTAGCAGCTTGGACAATGGGTGGTGGATAACTGTACCACCCACCAGGATGAAGTCTAGGATTTCCGACATAGTATTGATATGGATCAGGTCCGAAACGTTTTCCACTCTTATAAGTAAAAGGTTTTTTAGGTAAATAATCATCTGACATAACGGTTTTTGATACATTATATCCATGGTAGTTCAGAACACTCGTTAAAGAAGTAATCTCACACCCGTTTGGTAGCTCAGGATTTTGCATAAGACTTTTTACTGGGATAAAAATTTCATTTGCTTTATCTTTTTCTGCCTGTATCCTTAGCTGTTCTAATAAAGCTAGTTTTGCTTTTGAAGGAGTTTCATATTTTACCGCTGTAGTTCCCTCAACAAATAAACCTCCACCAAGTCCATAATACCCTTTACCACCAACTGACTTAAAAGTATATACGCGGTATTCCTCACCTTGCTTGAAAACCCTTTCTAAACTTGTAACATTATTTCTTTCATCGATTGAATTAGAATTAATATTTTCCAAGATTGTAACCTTACCTATCTGACCTATCACCAATTCTGTTTTTCCCCACATAACCTTTGCAGAGGCACTTTCTGGATATAGAAAGAGCAAAATTGCTACTAAAACTACTAGAGTTAGACTAATTATTTTTTTTATTTCAGGTCCACACGGTTTTCTAATTATTTTTCATTTCCTCCTTTTAAAAATTTGAGAGATCTTTTCTTCTACCTTTATTTGGATTCCTTTTCTATAAACGAAGACAATATAGGTAACTTTTAATAAACAAATTTCCAAATATATACAGAATTAATTCTATAATAGCATAAAGGTTAGACACTCGCCTTTATAGATGGTAAATTTCTTCCAATTAATTTAATTATCAACATAAAATATTGTAAAAGGAACTAACGTTATAACAGAATTTCCTTTTCCTGAGCTAAATCTGCTTGATAATCATTTGCTATAGTAGTTGCTTTTAAAGATACTAATTAGTGCAATAAGTTCTAACTCAATACCAACCTTATATACATTTAATAAATTAGAAATTCTGACACTATTCCTTAGCTATGATTTTTTTACCATTATTATTTACAGCACTATGAGAGTACTCTATTTGAGACTTTGTGCCCCCAGAGAAGCACAATAACAGTAATAATACCGTATGGTAAATTAATTACTAAATCACTATATTCAATTAACTGCTCCGCTAAAAGTCTATAAAACAAATAGATTGAATAAGGAGCAGTAATTACAATAGCTGTACCTACCCCAAGTGCGTAGGTTCCCAAAAATAGCGATTGTCCTATATGCATAAAAACATGTAAAAATAATAAAACATTAAATCCAATAAAAGGACCTAAAAAATCTTGTTCTACGGCAAGATAAGTAGCAACAATGTAGAAAATAAATTGCAAGAATACCGGAATTGAAAATTTTGCTGCAGTTGTTTGTGCCAGCTCATCAAACGTTTTTCTCATATGATTCGGAATTCTTCCCGAAACTTTACCATAATTTTTTTTAAACCATTCTTCTACAAAAATGATTTCCTCAAAATCATGGATAAGAAATGTAATAGGAAAAAGCCAAAGCAATGTTTCTATACTTATATGTAAATTTAAATAATCAATCATTATGATTCATCTCCGTTATGTCATTTCTATCTATTAATCAAACATGTAAATTCATTTTATTAAATAAAAAACCCAGGGAACACTCAACGAACAGCTTTTACCGAACAATAGGATTTGTAAACATTTTTAAGTTCAATAAAAAGATTGGACAAACAATTGTTTTTCTACCAATCTACGAAATGCTTAGGAAAAATTTTACATATATATTATAAGGAATTTCTACTTATCTGTATACCTTACAAAATTCTGTAAATTATTAAATGAAAAGTAATTAAACAACTCCTCTTTTGGTTTTTGGGCATTAAAACTGGATGAATTACGATAAAAGAATGAGAAAAAGAGGGATCATTTAAAGGTGTAAAGACAAAAGGGAAACTCATAACCTCTTAACAATACACAAATAAAACAAAGAATCCGAATACGATTTACGCCAACATTCTTCTTAATTTTTCTTTTCCTCGCTTTAATCTTGTTTTTATTGTATCCTCACTAATGTTCGTTTTATTATGAATATCTCTAATCTTTAATCCTTCAAAGTAATATAAATACAGTACTTCCTTATATTTAGGTGGGAGTTTATTAAAGTCATGTTCAAATTTCTGATCTCTCTCTACTTCTAATAGTTTAGTTTCAGGATTATATGATGTATCCATAATCTCCTCATTAAAGGGTTCCTTCATTAAAATATTCTTGGAATATTTACTCCTATAATAATCCAAGCATTTATTTCTTGTTATTACAAAAATCCATGTCTTGAACTTGGATTTCCAATTAAACTTTTCTATATTCAAGTAGCATGATAGAAATACTTCCTGTGTAATATCTTCAGCTACATATAAATCTTTAAGGTAGAAATGAGCCATTGCCATTACATCAGGTTTATATCTAGTAAATAGGTCTTCAAACAGGACCAACTTATCCGTTGAATCAGTCATATTTACACTGTTTAGCTCTCCCATTGGAATCTCCACTCTTTATCAAATTTATACCTTTTACGATCCGTTCATGTAAGTAAAAGCAACTAAAAATCATATACTTTTAGTTGCTTTAAAGAATGTTTATCCTGCAATATCACGTTTCTTAAACGGTATCCAAGTTAACAATATAAACATTACATAATAAATGAGTAGCATGATGATAGAAAATTTCATAGTCATGCCATGTAGAACCTGTGAACCATCAATATATTGATTTAAATTAACGTTTGTAAACAATATATATTTAACCCATTCATATTTTGCAAAGATACCAACTATTGTAGATCCAACAAATGTTAAGGTGATAGAAAGTCCAATCGCTAAAGCGGAAGACCTAAATAGAGTCGAAATCATAAACGCAAATGTTGTCATAATGAATAACGAGATGCTATTTAACCCATAGCTTTTTAGTATATATAGTACAGGATTCTCTTCCAGTACTTTTCCTTCAGAGTATGTTAATATCGAGGTATTAATATGGTCAAATCCGAATAGTATCCCGCCAATCAGGAATGAAAGGATAAACAGCAACAAAAGCAACTCGATTACATAAACAAAAGTTGATAAATATTTTGAGAGTAATATTTTGGTTCGACTTACCGGTCTAATCATGAGTAGCTTAATTGTTCCCCAAGAAAATTCCTTCGAAATACTCCCTGCAGCTACAATAATGGCAAAGATTGATATAATCTCAACTAAATAAACTGTTGCATTCATGAAGTTCCAAATTGCACTGGGTTCTTGATTGTTTTCAATGCGATAATTATTTAGATCAATATCTTTTTGAAGTTGATATTTCACGCTACTCGGTAATTTCTCATCCTTCATCATTTCTTGTGATTCTTTGTTCTCTTGTAGTAGTTCCTCTTTCCAATCCTCTGGTACATTTCTTCGATTCTCATCATATTTAGCAAAGAACCCCGTACCAATTATAATGAGAGATAAAAGCAAAACCATAATCATAGTGCTCTTTTGTTTATATAATTTTCTTCTTTCATTTAAAATTAAACTAAGCAATGTTCGTTCCTCCTGTCACTTCTAGGAATCTTTCTTCTAATGACTTACTCATTGGAATAATTCCATATATCCTCATATTATTATTTAACAAGTACTCTACTAAATCAGGTATCTCTTCTCGGTCAATATCAACGATAATGTCATCCTTTTCTTTTCGAGCTCTTTTATCATTAAAGTACATATTTATGAGTTGTAATGCTTCTTCACTTTGATTTACCTGGAAAGCATAACTTGACTTTGATGTTTCAATAAAATCGTTCACATACTGGACATCGATTAATTCCCCATGTTGAATAATTGCAATACGATCAGCCATAAGTTCCATTTCAGATAATAAATGACTTGAAATCATCACAGCTATATTTTCTTGTTTCGCTAATTTTCTTAAGTAATCTCTGATTTCCCTTATTCCTGCTGGATCCAAACCATTCGTTGGTTCATCTAGAATAAGTAGCTTGGGGCGATGAAGTAATGCCTGGGCAATTCCAAGTCGTTGTCTCATTCCCAATGAATACGTCTTCACTTTATTATGAATGGCATGTTCAAGACCAACTAATGTAACAACTTCATTCATTCTTTCCTTTGTGACACCCTTCGTAAGTTTTGCAAAAAACTCTAGATTTTGATAGCCAGTCATAAACTTATACATTTCCGGATTCTCTACAATAGCACCTACATACGAAATAGCTTGCTCGTAGTTATTTTTAATACTTACTCCATTTATCTTAATATCACCCTCAGTGATGGAGATTAGCCCAACCATCATACGTATAGTAGTCGTCTTTCCAGCTCCATTCGGACCTAACAAACCTAAAATTTCACCTGAAAAGATATCTAAATTTAATCCCTTTATAATGAGGGTTTTACCAATTCTTTTTTTCACATTATTTATTTGGACGATTTCCTTTTTCATTAACCTTCCTCCTCTAACTAAATAAATAGTAACCTTCTGTAAAATAGTGTATCTTTTAAACATTAATTCAATCTTAATAAAACCTTAATTGTAGCTTACCTTTATATAAAAATAGTATTAATCTTGTCAAATTCAAATGTGATCAAATAGGTTAGAGCATTTCCTACATAGTAATATTTACAAAAAAAAGATATGGCTCTCTCGCCATACCCCCACATGTTTTTATTTGATATTTACATAAAAATGTATTTTCACATTAACTATCAGTGAATTTTCTTTAGTAAAGAGCTTTACTTATTTGATAAAGGAAACAAAAGAAATCAAACCCTTCTTCAATCATTTTATATCTTTCTTGTTAGACTAGCCTTATAAGTTAGAATTAATTTGCGATGCTATATCAAGTGCTTTTATTATTTTTGTATTTACTCCTGAAATCTTTTCTGATTCTAATTGAACTCGCATTTTACAATTTGGACACAAATGTCTTCTGTTCCGATTGTTTTTTACTTGTTTATATTCTATAGATCCTTCTACATCTCTACCTATTTTCCGACATCCAAAACAGTTCACATCATAATAAATCATTGGAATTCCTCCTTATCCAAAATTGACTACTACACTGTTTTTTGCTTCCATACCACTCAAAATTCATTTTTTACCATTTTAAAGTATTGATGTTAATTTAACCTTAAATGCAACTTACATTTTCCTTAATTTATTTGATAATTTATCTTGAAAATTAATTTTGATTTAATTTTTAGTTAAGTTTTAATTTAGATAATAATTTTAAAATAATTGTAGTGAATAAATATTATGTAAGTTGGAGGGGATTTGATATGAAACGTACGGGTGAACTGTTATTAGGTTCTATTGGAATTGTACTTTATGGATTTTTAAGTGTTTTGGGGATATCTATAGTAGGTATTGAAGAAGAAAGTAGTTTTTTTCAAGAAATGAAAAAATATCTTATGAAGGATCCTGAAGTAAAAATATCCGATGTTGGTGAAATATTTGGCATAATAGAAATGGCTGGTTGGATTTTCACAACTGTTGGTATTCTTTCAATTGTATTTGGGATAATAGCGATAGTTTTAGTTAGAAGGAACAAGAATCCAAAGGCAGCTGGAATCCTGTTCATAGCAGTTGGTGTAATAAGTTCCATAGGTACATTTGGCATCGCCATTATTAATGGGCTTTTCTTTTTTATAGCAGGTATTATGTGCTTAACTAGAAAACAGAGACTATTCTAATACTTGTTACCAAGGGTTAACCTTAGTCACGAAATCTGGAACCTTACTCTAAGTATGTTATACGTAATTTGGAGTGGGGTTTTTTTCATTAAAAGTAATAAGGGCTCCCAGAAATCATTTTTACAATTTTGTTTTCTATAAGAACCCTATACGATTTTTTTTACCAAACTAGTGGCAAGTGTATAATAAAATTTGTCTTTCCCCTTTCAGGATTGATATCTAATGTTAATCTACCATTATGCCTCTCGATTATTTTTTTTGTAATGGCTAACCCCAAACCTGTTCCACCATCCCCACTTCTGCTCTTATCTCCTCTAATAAAAGGATCGAAAATCACGTTCGCTAATTCTTCAGGTATTCCAATGCCGTTATCCCCTATTTCAATTACAATCTTTTTTTCATAATGTTTTAGTCGTATATAAAGATTCGTTTCTTCCGGGTTATACTTCACTGCATTTGTTAAGATGTTTGAAATAGCACGATATAATAATTTTTTATCAAATACATACAGTATTTCCTTCTCAGGTATATCAACATATAGATTGAATTTTTTATCTTCAACTAGGTCTAAATGTTCAAGGATAACTTCCCTACTAAATTCTGCAATATCAAGTTTTTCCTTTTGTAATGGTAGACTTGGATCATCTAATTTTGATAAGACAAATAGTTCATCAATTAGAGTTGATACTCGAATGGATTTATCATGAATATATTTGAGATACTTTTTAAATTGAGCTTTATCCTCAATTATGTCCTCATACAAAGCTTTAGAGTAGCCTTGAATAGTAGTAATAGGCGTTTTAAGGTCATGTGAAAGGTCTACTAGCATTCTCTTTTTACTTTCTTCGATTTCTTTCTTTTCCTTTTCCACCCTTTCACGTTCTTCCGCCATATAATTAAAAGCATTCTTAATCTGCTCAAACTCATAATCTGCTTCAAAATCTAACCTAGTTTTTAAATCTCCATTCCTCATTTTATGTAATCCAGATGTAATTAATTGAAGTGGCTTTCCTATGCTAGCTGCATTTCGTTTAGCATAGAAAAAAACATTTACTACAAATAAGACAAAAAATAGAGCACATGAAGCAAGTAAAGTAAGTAAAGCGATCTTCAGTATTTTTCCAGAGGCATTGTTGATTTGGGGAATAAAGTCGAATCTATCATTTGGAATTTTTACAAGAAAGAAATATTGCTCATTACTTTTGGTAAATGGAGTGATAGAATAATAATATTCACTCGTATTGTCTAGTGGATCAACATGTTGCAATAATTCCAATTCTGTATAGCTACGTATTTTATCTTTCTTATTACCCAACGTATAAATAACTTCCTTTTGTTCATTTAATACCTCTGCCCATCCTCCGATAAGCTCAATGTTTTCTATTTCAACATCTCTATAATCCACTTCATTAAATACTACCTTTGAAGTTAAGTCACTTAAATGTTGTTTCACATTTTCTTTAACCAAGTAGTTATGAAATAAAAGCGAAATGAAAGTTATTACTCCTACAATAAGGGAAAAGTAAATATATTCTCTTAGTAACGTAACAAAAATACCGCGCTTCGTTTTTTTACTTTGTCTTTTCTTCAAATTTATAACCTAACCCCCGAACCGTTTTTAAATAGATTGGTACTTTAGGATTCTTTTCAATTTTATCTCTAATTTTTGAGATATGTACATTTATTGTATTGTTTTCTTCATCACCAATGTAATAGTCATCCCATACTCTTTCAAATATTTGTTTCTTTGTGTAAACTCTACCCGGTGAGCCCATTAATAACTCCAAAATCTTAAACTCAGTTTTCGTTAAGGGAATAACAACATTGTCTCGAATAACAGTAAATGTATTTTCGTCTAAGATAATATCCCCTAATTCAATTCTTTTTCGACTCTCATTTAATTCATGTTGATTACTTGGAGAATTGGAATAACTATAACTTCTCCTCAATAGTGCTTGAACCCTTGCCACCACTTCAAACGGGTTAAATGGCTTTTGAATAAAATCATCAGCACCCAGACCCAACCCTAAAATCTTATCATTATCTTCATTTTTGGCGGAGATAATAATTATCGGGACTGAAAGCGTTTCTCTTATTCTTTTTATTAATTGGTAACCATCAATAGTAGGCATCATAAGATCTATTAACATTAAGTCAATTTTATTATTTGGAATCATGTTTATCGCCTCTTGCCCATCAGAAGCTTCCAAAATATAATAATCTTCCTTTTCAAGATAAAGCCTCAACAACTCAGCAATTTCTGGTTGATCATCTACAATTAGAATGCTTCTCTTCATAACCAATCTCCCCTTATTCTCATTTTTCAGATTAACCTTTCCCTACTTTCAAAAGTAAGAATCAAAATATCCTCAGTAGATAGATAATAAGAAAACAAGGATAAAATTAAGAACTTTACATTAAATAAGTACTTGATTTAAAAATATGATGTAATTATCAATCGGCAAGGAAAACAATTTATGTAAATAATATCCAAAAACTTGACTTTATACAATGTATTATCACTCTACTATTTTGGTCTTACTGTTATTCTAGTACTTATTAAAGTACCTTGGTCAGGCACCGGAATCTAAAAATAAAAGTGGTAGAAAAATATAATTCACCTTACAATAAAATATAGAGTAAGTGAACGGAATGGAACAAAAAATCTATGAATTGTTAGTTAAGATGCAATCAAGTATGGAAGAAATGAATGAAAGATTATTAAGAATTGAAGATATGGTAAATAGAATCGAATCTTCTCAAACTGAAGATGTATTAGGTATGTAGTAACTAAAAAGAAAACAGATTTTGAAGTTGACTACCTCAACAATAAATTAACAGAAATGGATAAGCGATTGTTTATAGAGAAGCGAATTGAAAATTAACGTAAAAGCACTACTAAAAAACTGTTTTTTCAGTTAGTCAGCAGTAAGATAAAAAAATACAAAAATAGTTAAAAAGCAAGGTTGCCATTAACCTTGCTTTTTAACTATGTTATTATACTGTTTTTAAAACATTTACCGAAAATCTTGACATTTTACTGCACTTACGAACAATTTGCACAGAACAACTAAAAGTGTGAAACAAGATTCTTCGGGTGGTGACAGTGTTTTGTTTGCACAACAGATTAGTAATAGTTTTCTGGAAGTAACAGTTACCCCCACTTTTCCTGCTTACTGCTTATTTTTCATTAAACCTTCCGCTTGTGCAAAAACCTTTCCGCCATCCATCATTCCGTATGCCATTGAATCAATGACTTCGACTTGAATTCCAAGAGGAGCAGTCTTTTCTTTTATTTTTGGTGCTAGATACCTAACCTGTGGACCAACAAGAATGACATCTGTTTGATCTAAGTGATTGACTAAGTCAGCTTCTGAAGTAGCATCAATGGTAGCAGTAACCCCTTTTTCCTCAGCTGCTTTTCTCATTCGTTGGACCAACATGCTTGTAGACATACCTGCTGAGCAGACAAGAATTATTTTCACATAAGCACCTCCTATGCGCCTTTTGATTAAACTTCCTATTAACTTATCTTTCTATAAATATCGATAAATTCCTGCGCCATTTCCTTAACAGTCATTGCTGTCATTAGATGATCCTGTGCATGAACGAGGAGAATCGAAACAGCTAGACTTTCTCCATTCGCTTCTTTTGTTAATAGTGATGTTTGTGCATGATGTGCTTCCAGAAACGATTGATTCGCTTCTTCTATTTTTTTTGTAGCCTCTTCAAACTTTCCAGTCTTTGCAAACTGAATGGCTTCCATAGAAGATGAACGTGCATTTCCTGCATGTAGAATTATTTGAAAGGATATTTCTTCTAATGATGACAAATCCAAGCTCCTCCTTACTTCATATAGTAGAGTATGTCGAAAAAGAAATATTTAAGTTTCGAGCAAGATCCTTAATTCTCTCTGAGGTTAAAATTGAATATTCTACATTCCTTGTATCAACGTATGAACTTTGTTGTTTTAGCTCTCCATCAATATAACCTGGGTGACAGTTTATTTCTGCTGTCTGTCGTTTAGCAGCGACCATTTTCAACTGCTCTTCTAATGTTTCATACGACACCTTTTCTCCATAAAATTGACGTAGCATGCTATCAGTTGTTCGAACAGAACCATAGTCAAATTTGTCGTTCAATACATTTCGAATTGGTAACCCGTATTTAGACGCAAGTCTGATTACAACAGGAAATGCAGTTGGGTGACCGTGCACATTATGGTGACTATCCAAGTGGGTTGGTTTTAACCCACTTGACAAAAATCTTTCAATTTGCGCGGTCCATTCTTTCTCTATATCCTCTTCTTTTGCATGTTCAAAAATCTCACTTTGATGATAGAAGTCACCATTTAAATCGACTAAGGAAGGCACTTTTTCAGACAGAGGAGCACGACTTGTTAGCACAAGATGAACCCCAACCCCTAGGTCAGGATTCATTTTCGCAAGCTCCACAGCATGATCCATAAACGGTGAGTTACACATCATTGTAGTGGAAGTGACAATGCCATTTTTATACGCATCTACTATGCCATACGTAACAGCTGGAGTGTACCCAAAGTCATCCGCATTTACAACTAGCTTCATAGTCTCACACCTTCTCTTTACAATCCTTATCGTACTCTTCAATATTTACATTTGGATATCCTGCTGTTGCACGGAATCTTTTTGCTTTTCTGAGGCCGATGCAACCTTACGCATTTGTTTATCTAATACTTTAAGGAATGGTAGATATAATAAAGCACCGACAGCTAAGTTCACAATTTGTAAAAAAGAGCCAGCAAATGAACCGCCAGTTGCGAGATATCCACCAATAATAGGTGGTGTCGTCCAAGGTACCATCACAACCGTTTTTGGAACTAATCCTACAGATGTTGCAAAATAGGCAATGGAAACATTGACTAATGGTACTAATATAAACGGAATGAAAAGGATTGGGTTTAAAACGATTGGTAAACCAAAAATGATTGGTTCGTTAATATTAAATAGTGCGGCAGGGGCACTCATTTTCCCTAAGCTTCTCGCATTCTTTGCTTTCATAATAATAAAAATGGCAATTAGCAATGATAGCCCTGTTCCTGTCCCACCCATAGCGACAAATACATCGATAAATGGTTTTGTAATAATATGAGGCACATCCTTAGCTGATACTCCTTGAGAAAATAATTCAATATTCTCTTGTAATCCAGGCAGATATGCAGCCTCAATGATCGGTTCTAAAATATTCGACCCATGCAATCCAAAGAACCAGAGGAATGATTTTGTAAATTCAATTCCTAAAATGGCTGGTAACGTTCCTGCAATGTTTTGGAATGGTGCTTGGATGGCTTTATAAATGGTATCCTGTAGACTTGTTCCAATCACATCCATGAAAATAAGCTGAATAACTCCAAATATAAACAGTACAATCATTGCTGGAATAAGTGATGCAAATGAACGAGCTACGGCTTCAGGTACACCCGCAGGCATTTTTATTGTTAGCTTGGTTTTGGCGAGCTTTCTAAATATTTCTGTACTCACAATGGAAACAACCATTGCGACAAACAGTCCTTGTGCGGACATCCATTGAACAGATATACCTCCATCTGCTGTCATTGGAGTTAAAATGATTAACGAACCGACACCTACTAATGCAGCTGCTAATGGATCCACATTATAGGACCTGGCTAGGTTGTAACTAACACTTATACAGATTAGTAACGATATAATGGCAAATGTTCCATTCCAAATATAGCCGCCAAGATTCTTCCACTTTTCACCAAAAACATCCAACATAAAATTCTGAAAAAACTCAATAGGAAGGTTGTTAATCAATACGGCTAATGAACCAATTATGATTAGTGGTAGAATGGCAGCAAATCCATCCCGAATAGCAACTAAATGTCGTTGTGATCCAAACCTTCCTGCAATCGGTAACACCTTTTCTTCAAATTTTTGAAACGTACTCATGTCACATCCCCCTTATTTTTAATAAAATTGTGGTAAATACTCCCTATGGGTCTCCAAAAGTTCATCTAATACAACCTTTGCCTTCGACTCATTTCGGACTAAAGGATTCATTAACATGGATGCATAAGCTACGTTGTAATCTCCGGTTATGGCTGCCTCTACCACAAGCTCCTCAAAGCCCTTCATCTGTTGAATCATTGCTTTCACCTGCTTAGGTAGCTTTCCAATTGTAATTGGCTTCGGCCCATCTTTCGTGATGATCGCATTCACTTCAATCACACTATCAAACGGTAAATCTGTAATTGCACCTTGGTTTTGAATATTGACTGTTTGCACGTCTCCTTTGTTATTGTAGATGCTAGACATTAAACTACATGCAGCATGGCTATAATATGCTCCTCCCCTCTTTTCCAGTTCTTTTGGTTTCACTTGCAGAGTAGAGTCTTGATATTTTTGAAAAAGCTCTTTTTCTACTTGTTGAACGATTTCGGCTCTAGTACCATTTTCATGAAATGCCTTTACATCTTTACGTAACACTTCTTCAGTTTGAAAGTAATATTGGTGATATGGATTAGGTAATAGCTTAATAGATTCAATAAACTCCTTTGACCATCCAAGTGAAACAATATTTGCAGGTGAATAGTTCAAATCATGATTACTAAGTTTATTCAGAACTTTATCTGTTTCGTCCATTCCTTTAATCCATACTTTACTACCGAAAACAAAATGGTTAACACCAACAAATTCTATTTCTACTTCGCTTGGTCTACACCCCATAATTTCTGCGACACTATGCTTCATATTAAACGGGATATTACAGACACCTATGACTTTTTTATGTGGACTACATTTTAACAATGCCTCTGTTACAATTCCCGCAGGATTTGTAAAGTTTATTAACCAAGCATTTGGACATATTTTTGATATGTCATTACAAATTTCCATCAAAACAGGAATCGTTCGAAATGCTTTTAAAATTCCTCCTGCTCCATTCGTTTCCTGACCAATTAAGCCATGACTTAGTGGAATTCTTTCGTCTTTGGCCCTAGCGGCAAGTCCCCCAACTCGGATTTGTGTTGTAACGAAGTCTGCGTTCATCAACGCCTTTGGACGATTCAATGTCCAAGAAAGCTCAATAGGAACACCAGATTTTTCAATCATTCGTTGGGCTAGAGCTCCTATTATGTTTAACTTTTCCTTCCCCGTTTCAATATCAACAAGTACTATTTCTTGAACAGGGAATTCATGGTGTCTATCTATTACACCTTCGATGATTTCCGGTGTATAGCTAGATCCCCCACCAATGATGACTAGTTTCATGGTAAATTAAAACACCTCCTAATGTTTTGAAAGCGATTTCTAAATTCAGAATATCACAAATTGTTATAACATGTATACATAAATTTGTTATTACAAATTTTTTATTTGTATCATGTATATTTATTTATTGTTATGATATATGCTACAATTTAGGTATAACTTAAAATAATGATTGTTTAGAGATAGTGATAGACTTATAGGAGGAATTTATGGTGCTACAACAAGTAAATGAAGGTAATGCACTTCACTCTCGTGTGAAAGAAGATATATTACAAAAGATAAAAAGCGCTGAATACCTACCACATACCCAATTACCGACTGAAGCAGAATTCTGTAAAAAATATGGAGTTAGCCGCACCACAGTTAGAACAGCTCTACAACAACTGACAACCGAGGGATATGTATATCGAACACAAGGAAAAGGGACCTTTGTCGCTGATCATAAAGTAAAACAAACCCTAACCTCAACTGTGAATCATTTTTCTCAACAGCTGTCAACACAAGGGAAAACCCCCTCCATTCGGGTATTAAATTTAGAAGTCATTCAAGCAGACTCTTTCCTTGCAACATTTTTTTCGATAAATCAAGGTGATCCAGTTAATAAACTGGAACGAATTCGGTTTGCTGATAATCAAGCACTTCAGTATGAAATTGCTTATATTCCTTGGCATAAAGCTCCTGGCCTGAATGCAAGAGAATGCGAAAAGTCATTATATCAGTTACTAGAGAAGCATTATGGATTGAAAATCAAAAAGACAACTGAACATCTTGAATTATTTATAGCTGATCAAGACATATCAGAGAAATTAAAAATCAAAGTAGGGGCTCCATGTTTTGCTTTAGAAACCTATGCATACTTATCGGATGAAGACCCCATCGAATATTCGAAAACCATATACAGAGGAGATCGTGCTCATTTTGTGATAGAGAGGAATTATGAGGTTTAGAAAATTGAAATTTATCAAAGCATTATTTAAAGCGCAAACATTGTCCATATGAAGATGATGCTAGTTTACCCTTTACATTAATCAATTTATCTAATGAAAGTTCAGAACCTTTATACTTTAAAGCACTGGGGGTCAGGTACACTGGCCAAACATGCTATAAACGTAGTGTAGATGGTATCTTAGGTCCAGGGACAGAGTATGTGACGAAACATTTCCAAAGGGGTATTGACTTGCTAGTAGATGGAATATCAGACCACACACACTTTCTGTCATCGAAGCCATCGTTGACCAAAAAAACAAAAATCCCCAGCAAACTATAGAGTTTGTGCTAGGTGGAGAGCAGTTTAAGCTTACTAAACTGTAATTATTATTAACCCCACACTCATAGGAGTATGGGGTTATTTAAGGTTCTATCCCTGAACACTAAGTGATTGATGACTTTGAAAACATTAGGTCCGTCCCTGTGTTTTCAGGTGTTTCACACTTACCCTTTTACAGTACCCACACACCATTTGCCCCCGCTTCTTACACAGCTAGTTTTCATTGCTCCGTTTATGAGACTGATTTTTTTATCTCCAAAGTTTATTAATAAAATGGACCAGTAGAACCGTCCCCTTGGTTTGCTGGTTCGCAAAAAAAATTTATAGATAATTGACATTTAATCCCAAAACACGTTCAAGTATACGTGGTCTCTTCTTTTTTACAGTTTGATAATGGTTGTAAAAAAAGGAGATATTCCATTGGTAGATAAGAGGAACGCTGAGTTAGCTAAGGAGTTTGGTAGACTTTTACGCTTACGAAGAATAGAGATGGATCTTACCCTGGAAGGATTATCAGAATTAGTAAAGATAAGTCCTGACCATCTTGGAAAGCTTGAACGCGGAGGATCTACTCCTAGTCTTGATACCATGATGAAATTAAAAGTAGGAATGAACATTAGTATAGACAGGTTATTAAACGATGTTTATAAAGTATACAATCCATTTGAGGGTGACATTAAGTAAAGCTCTATCACCTTCTATCCACTTCTCCTCACAACTTTATACACACAATCTACTTTCCTTTCCTCACTCTACCTATATCCCTCAAAGGAGTGTAACCCATTGAAAAAAATCCACACCCATTACGAGATTAACCCGCTCACCATGGCATTACTTTCTGTTGCCCATCTAGACTACTTCACCATTGTGATTGAAAAAGACCGACAGCTTTATGTGAAACAAACTCCATTACAGATAATAAAAGCAGCCTGTTTAGACGGTGGGGCAACCTTCGAAGGAAGACAAAAGGCTGTCACCCATTTAACCGGGGCGATGCAAAAGGTTCCGATACCGGTCAATCCTCAAAATCATATCTTCGCCTTTCCCACCCAGTCACCAAGTGCTTTTCATTGCAACTGGATCTTCTACCATCACGTAAAAGTGATAACCCCTTCAACAGAGACGAAAGACACTACCTTCCAATCAATCATTACCTTTAAAAACGACGTTCAGCTTCCTATGACAGAATCCCACTTCATCCTACAAAAACAAATGCAACGAACTGCCATTTGTATTTTGCAATTCACCGGTAACATCCATGACCTAATTCACTAACAAAGATACCCCGTAACACCACAAATCAAATGAATGTTCCACGAAAGGAAGAAAAAACAAAATGAAAAGTAACCTAATTTTAGATGAAAGACCATTATTGATCATTCCTTCTTTAGCACGTGCAACCGGTTTAAATGAAAGTATTATCCTACAACAGCTACATTATTGGTTGCTGCGTAGTAAAAATCTTCGACAAGACCGCAAGTGGGTCTATTTTACATATGATAAGTTAGGCGAGCAGTTTCCGTTTTTCTCAAAAAGCACAATTCGAAGAGCTATTTTAAACCTTGAAACCCGTGGCTTACTCATCTCAGCTCATTTCAACAAATCGAGAATGGATCAAACGAAATGGTATTCAATCGATTATGAAATGCTAGGGGAATATAACGATGAATTAAAACAGTCTGGTGAAGAACAGGAATGGGATGAGGCTGTGGAGGCTGAACATGAACGAGGTGTTCATTATGAAGTACTGGAAATAATGGAACACGCCGATGAAACAACCAAAATGATGAGACCATCTGTTCAACATGAACTGATGGAGTGCTCACCTTGGACAGATGATAATCTCAGTTTGGACAAAGCAATACCAGAGAGTACAACAAAGAATACTTCAATGAATCCTATAGAGACTTCTTCTTCAACAGATCTAGTTGATAGCAAAGGATGCAACAACGGACCTTTTCAATTTTTCGAACAAAATGGCTTTGGCGTGATTGGTGGATTTATGTCTGAAAAGATTACAGCATGGTGCACCGATCTATCAGACGAGCTTGTCATAGAGGCTATGAAACTAGCAGTGGAAAATGGCTCAAAGAAATGGAGCTATGTTTAAGCCATTTTACGAGATTGGGTAGACAAGGGCTACGAAACCGTTGCGGAAATCCAGGCTGGACGACTCGCTTACAAAGCTAAGCAAAATCACACAAATACGATTACCAAGCCCATTAGACGCGAAATTCTCCCCGATTGGCTCTATAACAAAGAGCATGAACAAACCAATGTCATCCCGAATCCAGAGTTTGAAAAAGAAAAGAAACTGTTTCAAGAACGAATCAGAAGTCGTAACGAGGAAGCAAAAGTCACTAAGAATCATTTTTCTAGTAATAACGGTTAAATTTCATCCAAACATTGGATTGATTCCAAAGCACCTTTCCTTACTGGGCTAATCGAACAAACAAACGATTGTATGGATATATGTTCGTTTGTACATAGGCTATTTTAATATAAAATAGATCACTGTTATTCCTAAAATTCACCCTTTTTCACGGAAGAACCACCGCCCTCTTGCTTGAGTATTTGTAAGGGTTCCTTTCACTGTTAAATAGGAAAGAATAAAAAAAGGATTGTGTTGCATGAGGATTGAAGGTACAATAGGCACGTTACACCCTTTCCTCCAACACAAATGTTTGATAAGCCTTCCTTTTTTACTCTATTTCTCCTTGAAAGTAATTCAATAGAATCTCGATATGTAAAAAGCAAGGTGGTAAAATGCCCACATCAATAAAAGCAGGATAACTGCTCTACTTATATTGTTTTAAAGCGGACACCATCTTTGCTTCTAATGGCTTTAAGTGGATATCAGCCAAGCTCAAACCAATTTACACATCACCAGATTAAAAGAGACCAGATTTCAAGTATCTCTCTTATACGGTAACTGCCTCGATATTTTGGATCCTCACGTTCCCTTATTACTTAATCAATTTTCGACCTGCACTTTCTGCAAACCTTCCTTGTGGAACTTTCTGACTTAAATCCTATTTCCACCCCTTTTAACTGCACTCAATCAATATCTCCTTTACTATTAACCCCATTAAACTAATACCTGTGAAACTTTTCGTGAAACAAGAAAAAACTAGTGGTGATAAGCACAATAAACTAAGTACCTTAAAGTGTAACTGTGGAACATCCTGTGAAACTAGAATTATCGAATGGTAATAGGCACGCAAAACCAATCTGTTTATAACGTTAATGAAAAAAAGATTCTAATATACATATTTTAACAATAGATTGTACTATAGGAAAAATTACTTATATAAAAGGGGATGTTAATATGATTTATGAAAATGTTAAACTTTCTGTGGGCACATTATCAACTGTAATAATTGGAATTATTACTATCCTATATGAAAAAAATATTCACACTATTGACCCGTCTGAAATACAACAATTTATCTCATTTGCTCTTATTTTTTTAACTGTAGCTATTACAGGGTCTACAGGATTACTTTATTTTAGGAATTCCGCACTATTTCAAGGTTTTAATTACTTTCTGTGTTGGCTTCTTGGATTAGCTCATTTATTAGCTCTCATTCTAGGAATTGTTGCGATACTTAAGATTGAGTTTGGAGAGTATTGGCTAGGGATGATTGCCTTAACTGCAGTTGTAATTTATTTTGCAAGTCAAAATAGTAACAAGGATGAACATAAAGATGCAAAAGAATAAACTATATTTATTTAATGGTTTAAAGTAACAAGCAAACTTTAAAAACTAAGTTGCGATTAAATAAATTTTTTAGACTTTTAAGTAACTTTTTAGCAAATGATCAAATTTCCCTATTATTAAAAGTTTTTACTAACGGTTAATTATGCGGATGCATGCCCAAACTTATTGGGGGGATTATATTTGTATCAATATATTTTTTCATACATAATTAGTATATTTACCACTTTTATTAGCTATAAATTTCTAAGTATATACAGAATTAAAAACATAGAGAGTATTGAGCCCATCTTATTTACTGCTTTTAACAAATTAACAAGTGGTACAACTGAGAGTATATTTATAATCATACCTGTACTAGTTACATTTTTAGGTGTAATATACTCAGTTATTACTCTAAACGAATTATTTTCATTATCTTTTGAAGCAAAGGATTTCCAAGTAAAAATTATTATTAGTACTCTTATATTCCTTCTCTTTCTAAATGTCATTATCTCCATATATTTCTTACTATTCATTATCCTTATATTTATTGTATTATTGTTATTACTATTTTTCTTGTATTTGATAGGAGTCAATGGAATATCAAATGGCGGTTCTGTTCGGGTACGCGGGCATTATAGAAATGGATCTTATGTAAGAAGCCATAGCAGAAGAAGACCCAGAAGGTGAAAAATTGAACAGTATAAAAAGATCAAAAATACATACTGTTTACCTATTAGCATGATTAAACATAATCTTGTTATATCAAATGTCTTAAAAGATGCCCACAAATACTTTACTCTCTTTCTTATGAAACATTTCCGTGAAACTAAAAATCCCGGGAGGTAACAAACAACCAAAACCATGAACCCCCCTGGGAAACACTGGGACGGTTCCGCCGTTCCCTTCCCATTCCTTAAACAAAAGACTCAAAGAAATCCCAAAGATTCTCGCAGCCTGGCGTAGTGACAGTCCTTCAATTTTTTTATTTTTCTTAAGAGTTCATTCCTTTACAACTTAGGCAAACTTTTCACTTGAGGAATATCGATTTCACCAAGGAGCTTCTTTATTTACTGTCTTGCTTCTGCATCCGTTAATCTTCTTTTAGACTCTTGATCCTCTGGGCATGTATCATTATTTTTTCTTTAATTAAATTCTTTCAATCTTTCAATAGAGATATGTAAATCGAGTGAGAACATTCTTAAAATATAATCATAATCCTGAACATCCTTAGGATAAGGTTCTTTTCCATAATATCCACGACAACTGCTCCACCGCAAATTTTCAGCGCTGTTCACCATTCCAGCTTTTACTGGATTTTGATGGATATATCGAACCACGGTTAATAGGTACTGCCTATTTTCCACATTTTCGCTTTTGAATCAATCCTGAAATAGATGTCCCGTTGTTCGATACTTCCAATTATAGTAAATGGCGTAGCTAACTCTAATCCGTTTCATTGTTAGCGAAATATCTTCATTCCCTTCTTTTAGTAACAGATGCACATGATTGCTCATTAAAAACCAAGCATATACGGTCAGCTCACATTTGATTTTGTATTTCTTAATTAAATTTAGAAAAGTTGTCTAGTCCTCATCATCGTGATAGATTTCCTGACGATTAGCATCTCTCCAAATAAGATGATAGATTCCAGTTTTACTTTTTAATCTAGCCTTACGGGGCATCACAATCACCACTTTTTATCAACATTTTATTCACTTAACTCATTATCCACTACCATCTGCGCACCTAGGTAGTTTTCACGCAGCAATACGATCCCTTCCAAATCTCTTCATCGGATATATCTTGGCTTTCCTCTAAAGCAGCGATAGTCCTAGCCAATCGAATAATTTTGATATGAACTCTGTTACTCCAGTGTTTTTTAGATGAGACTTGCCTGATTATGTTTAGTTGATACTATTTCATTGGACTAGTGCCGACAATTTTTCAAAAGAAACCTTCACATTTGTTACTTGCTGTTAATACAGCTGATATTGACTTTGTCGAGCTAGTTCAACTTTTTTTCGGATAGAGGATGAATCCTCTTGCTCTTTTGTTGGTTGATTTAAATTAACTGGTTTTAATTACAGAAGTATATCGATCCGATCGTTAATTGGACCGGAGACTCTATTCTTGTATGTTTGGATTTGTTTCGGGGTACCTGTGCAATAGCGGACATTGGAATCATGAAATCCACATGGACATGGGTTCATTGCTGTGATGAGGATAAAGGATGAAGGATACGCTACCGTTGATTGTTTCCTGCTAATTGAAACCTTTCCAGCTTCGAGTGGCTGCCTTAACATATCTAGTGTTTTCTTTGGAAATTCAGCCATTTCATCAAGAAATATCACACCGCGGTGGGCAAGTGAAATTTCGCCTGGCTTTGGATTTGTTCCGCCACCGATAATGGAAATGGATGATGCAGAATGGTGAGGGTTTCGATAAGGAACAATCTGCGGAAAATGTAGCTTTTCTTTTGTCAGCTGGTACAAGCTCATCACCTCAAGCTACCCTTCTCGTGTCAAAGGAGGTAATATGGAAGGAAAGGCTTCTGTAAACACGCTTTTCCCACAGCCTGGCGGACCACTCATCAAGACATTATGTTCGCCCGCTGAGGCAATTTCAAATGCTTGCTTTGTTTGTTCATGACCAAAAATGTCCCGAAAATCCTTGCTATGTTCAAAACCCTGAGAAAAAAGCTCGTTTTGTTGTGGAGTGTGTAGTAGCGGAAGGAGTTCTTGTCCAGACAAATGTTGTATTACTTCTTGGATATGCTGAATAACGATACATTTCATGCCATCAAACATTTGCATCGGAATGAGTGGATCATAGGGTAAATAAACTTGCTTGAATCCAAGTGTTTTGGCAGCAATAAGCGCAGGAAGCATCCCTTCAACTTTTTCTACTGTACCATCCAACGAAAGGGCTCCATTAAATACTGTACCCTCAGGAATTTTCCCCTTCAGCTCTCCTTTCTCCTTTAATATGCCAATTGACATGGCCAAATCAAAAAATGGTTCATTTTTCTTTTGTTCCGATGGAGAGAGATTGACAACAATCTTCTGCTCTGACAAATCACGGCCTAAGGTCTGCACGGCCGAAAGCACTCTTTCCTTTGATTCTTTCACCGAGGTATCAGGCAGCCCTACAATAACCATGGACTCCTTCCCATCAGAAATATGGACCTGAACTTGAACACAATAGCCTTCGAGCCCCTTTAAACCAATACTTGATATTTTTACTGTCATATACTAACGACCTCCTTGCTTAGAAGAGTAATAGAGATAATGGATACAATTAAGGGTTTTGAAAACTATGAAAATACTTGGGGATAATTAGTGTTGTTTGAATTGATAGTAGAGTTAGAGGGAGCTATTGGGGCTACTTATTCTAATTTAACATCTATGTCAAAATTCCTTCAATCATTTTTGATTTTGGAGAATGACGTGCAAAGAGAGTGATAAACAAATTATTTATACTTGGATAAAATAACGGGAACAAAGAAACCGTCCACCTGTTTCCCCAGGAATTTATTGAAGAGGAATATGCCAAGTTTAGCTTTATCTATTTTACTATAAAAGAAATTAAGGTAAAGTGGTTAATATTTGATGAGGATGGATTATTATTAAGCAGCGATAATCAATAAACAATAGGGCGGATGTAATGCAAAGTTGAGGGAAACAAAGGGACCGTCCCCTGATTTCCCCACAAGATCGCATACACACGAAGAGAAAAAAGACTATTTGAGGAACGGATGAAGAAGTATCGGGACAGACGTGATTAGAAAAAGTGGGACAAGGGAACCTCTGTCCCACACCCCTATAACAGCCATAATTTTAACCTTAAAATTCCATTCAAACAAGCGTTTATTTGAAAGTGGAATTGTTTGCGGCAGTAGCACGAAACCACTAATCAATCGTTTGATTGAAATAAAATTTCGCAATTAGTACAGATTAAAGTAAAACAGTCTTTCTATTAGACTGGGACATGAGGGAACAAAAGACCGTCCCCTTGTATCCAAATGTATCCAAAGATTTAAAGTTAAAGAATTAGCCTATCAATATTTGGGGATAGTCAGAGATAAATATCCCCGTTACATCAAAGACCAATTGCATATCATTTTGCGTGAAACAAAAGAAAATTCTTGTGAAATTCTATCAAGAGCATTAGAAGAATGTGTAAAACGGAAATTGTATAGTGCAGCAAATTTCAGTGATATCGTTGCATATGTCAAACGTCAAGGACAAGTACATGAAGCAGTAGTAGAAAAAGGAAAAGAAATCAAGCCATTGAACAAGTTGTCTGAATGGGTTATGGAAACGGAAGCTTTCAAAAGGAAAGTAGACACTTATACGGAGTTACTGGAGGGTGAATATTAATGAGTCAAATTCAGCAATTACAAGACATTATGAAAACATTAAGATTCGTTGAAACTGCCAAGCATCTACCAACTTTAATAAGAGAAGCTGAACAACAAGACCTTTCATTCACTCAATTTTTGTTAGATGTGGTTACCTATGAGCAGGCTCGGAGAGAAGAAAAGCAATTGAATAATCGCTTAAAATGGGCAACCTTTCCATTTAACAAGACACTCGAAGAGTTCAATCTTAAAGAACAAAAATCCTTGAGTAGTAAGCAGTTAAATAGATTAAAAGATTTAACTTGGATTGAACAATTATATAATTTAATATTACTAGGGCCTCCAGATGTAGGTAAAACTCACCTGGCCGTAGGCCTAGGGATTGAAGCAATTAATCAAGGTTATAAAGCTGTATTTTGCAAGAAAAAAGTGCATAACTGCGCAAGACTTTTTGCAGAGTTTTGCCACCCAATATTAAAATTAC
>JBLKRX010000041.1:0-46280 GCA_047608075.1 Ferdinandcohnia humi | reverse complement strand
GAGTAGGTAAGATAGCGGAGAATCATCCCCACTCAAGCGGGAAAGCGCGAGTGAGTAGGTAAGATAGCGGAGAATCAACCCTACTCATTGAGGAAAACATGAGTGAGTAGGTAAGATAGCGGAGAATCATCCCCACTCATAGAGGAAATATGAGTGAGTAGGTAAGATAGCGGAGAATCATCCCCACTCAAGCGGGAAAGCGCGAGTGAGTAGGTAAGATAGCGGAGAATCATCCCTACTCACGCAGGAAAAATCGAGTGAGTAGGTAAGATACTGGAGAATCACCCCACTCACGCAGGAAAAATCGAGTGAGTAGGTAAGATAGCGGAGAATCATCCCTACTCACGCGGGAAAGTGCGAATAAGTAGGTAAGATACTTGAGAATCATCCCCACTCATAGAGGAAAACATGAGGGAGTAGGTAAGATAGCGGAGAATCATCCCTATTCACTAAGGAAAGTACCAGTAAGTGGGTAAAATACAAGAAAATCTATCCCTTTCTTCGAAGAAAAGAAATAGTGAGCGGGCAAGAGATGCTACAGCACCATCATACGACCAAAAAGGTTATACCCAAAGAAAACAAGCATTACATATCAAATTACTGTTTTTCCGATTTTACATAATGTGAAGCCCTTGCACGCTCATTCGTTTTATAGTGTTTGGATAGTATTCTTTGTAATGTTTTCTTTGTAATGATTTCATTACTCCACTCAAATATATTTTTTGTAGTAACATTTTGATCAGGGAATAGTAGCTTGAACTCCTCTACGGTACGTATAATTGCTGATTCATTCTTTTCTTGCGACCCACACTTTTTACATACCAAGAGATTTTGAGTCTGATTCACCATAAATTCTCCACACCCATAACCGCACAGTATTCCCTTCTTCAACTCTTCAAAACTATAATTTGGAATACGCATGTAAGGTGATTCTTGTTTATGCAATGACACTAATTTTTGTGCTAGTTTATGATGGGAAGCCGATAATTTAGAGGATTTTGAATAAAGATTGATTATGAAACGATTAATTTGGGTAGGAAAAATAATAGGGATGCCTAGTGGAGTTTGATACAGATAAAACTCAGGATTTACAAAGATGAGGTAGGTTTGAATGGGATTGTTAAATCCAATAGAGTGAAGTAATTGTCTAAATAGTGCTTCACTTCGAGTTAGTTGTAATTGTGGACTTTTTATTTCGATTCCGGATGATGTGCACCATCTATCCCCATCTAGATAATAATCACCTTCAAAATTTTTCACTTCAAAGAGATAAATCTGGGATTGGGTTACTAGGAGTGAATCAATTTGAAATTGAGTGTTTTTTTGTTCGAGTAAAAGATCATTAAGGATTACGCAATCAGAATTAATGTTTTCCAACCATTGATCAAAAAGCAACTCCCCCTTAAATCCTTTCTCTAGACTACTAAGTTGATTTTCAAGTTTTTCATCGAGCTTTTTCCGACCACTTAGGCTTCGTAGAATTTCTAACTCAACTGGCATTGAGCGAGTTTTCATTATCATAAAAACACTTCCTTTTCTCATTTTCTTTGTTTACATTCTATTATTGTAGATAATTTCCCTTCCAACAACCACATTTTGTCCAATTTTTTATATAAAAAGCGGTCTAATTTAAAATGAGGGCTCGTATACATAGTAGTACAAACTGCCTTAGGAGGGAAAAGAATGCGTAAAATTACTAAATCAACGTTAGCTGCAACTGTTATTACATCATCTGTACTACTTTCAGGATGTGGCTTATTTAGTGTACAGGAAGAGGTAGAGCAAATGGATCCGCCTCAAGAAGAAGCTGTTGAGCAGACTGAAACTACTGGCGAAGAGCAAGCAACTACAGGTAATACGGATACAGAGGAAGCAACAACAGAAACAGTAAAACGTGATTTGTTTCTTATTGATGAAAATGGGTTAGTAGTGCCTTATTCAGTTGATTTACCAAAAGCAGATGGAGCTGCAAGACAAGTGCTTGAATATTTAGTAGCGGGTGGTCCAGTTACAGAAATGCTCCCTGATGGCTTTAGGGCTGTTATTCCTCAGGATACACAGGTCGATGTAAATATGAAGGATGATACGATAATTGCCGATTTCTCAAAGGAATTCGAAACATATAATGCTGAGGACGAAGCAAAAATATTACAAGCAATTACTTGGACGTTAACACAGTTTGAGAATGTGAAAAACGTTGAAATCCGTGTTAATGGACATATTCTTGAAGAAATGCCTGTTAATGGTACACCAATTCCAGAGGATTTAAGCAGAGCGGATGGAATCAATCTTGACAACGGTGATATTGTTGATATTACGAATTCAAGACCTGTAACTCTCTACTTCTATGTTCAAAACGATGAAATAGAATATTATGTACCTGTTACAAAGCGTATCGAAAATACAGAAAAGGACAAAGTTACAGCCGTTGTAAATGCATTAATTGATGGACCTGGCTTTAAAACGAAGCTACTAAGCGAGTTTCATCCGGATGTAGAGCTTCTCGGTTCAACAATTGACGATGGAAAAGTGACTCTTGATTTCAATGAAGCAATCTTCGGTAGCTTTAATGAGAAAATGATTTCGAAGAATGTCTTAAATACGCTTGTTTTATCTCTAACAGAACAACCAGATATAAAGAGTGTTGCAATTACGGTTGATGGAAATGCTGATATTTTAAGTGAAGATGGAAAACCTCTTTCTGAGCCAGTAACTCGTCCAGCTAATGTCAATACCGGAAGTTTCTAAGTATAAGATTTGTGCCTTGGAGGAAACTTTTAAGGCACTTTTCTGATTTTAGGAAAGTCCGTAACTAAAAAGGATTTTTTGCTATACTATATAAAGGATGGTAAGAGGTAGGCGACCAGAGCCCACCTCTTCTTTTATTCAAAGTAATATAACTTTCAAAGTCTAACGTATAACGGAGACTTCCCAAACTAATTACTAGAACAGGAGGGTTCATTTTTGAGAGTTGATGGACGTGCGAAAGACCAATTAAGATCGGTTCATTTTGATATGAACTTTGTTAAACATCCAGAGGGATCTGTTCTTATTACTGTTGGAGATACAAAAGTAATTTGCAATGCAAGTATTGAGGATCGGGTTCCACCTTTTATGCGTGGGTCTGGCAAAGGTTGGATTTCTGCCGAATACTCCATGCTTCCGAGGGCTACAGAACAACGTAATATTCGTGAATCTTCAAAAGGAAAAGTTTCAGGAAGAACGATGGAAATACAGCGCCTCATTGGTCGCGCTTTGAGAGCGGTCGTTACTTTAGAGCAACTTGGGGAACGAACCATTTGGATTGATTGTGATGTCATTCAAGCAGATGGTGGGACTAGAACTGCATCTATAACAGGTGCATTTGTTGCTATGACGATAGCAGTTGCGAAGCTCTATCAGGAGAAAAAAATAAGTACTTTTCCTATTACAGATTATTTAGCTGCCATTTCTGTGGGGATTGATCCTGAGTTAGGTGAGATTTTAGATTTAAACTACATAGAGGACTCAAAGGCTCATGTTGATATGAATGTTGTAATGACAGGTGCTGGTCATTTTGTTGAACTGCAAGGTACTGGTGAGGAATCTACCTTCTCTCGTAAACAGTTGAATACTTTACTAGAAATAGCTGAAAATGGTATAAAAGAGTTGTGTTTATTACAAAAAACCGCACTAGCTGAACATGCGGATTTAATAGGAAAGAGGGAATAGTAGCATGAATGAAATTATGATTGCTACCAAAAATATAGGCAAGGTTAAAGAGTTTAGTGATTTATTTGCTAGTCGAGGAGTCAAGGTTAAGTCACTTGTTGACTTTCCTAATATCGATGACATAGAGGAGACAGGAGAAACGTTTGTAGAAAATGCAAAATTAAAAGCGGAAGCAATTGCTACTAAATTTAATATCCCGGTAATAGCAGATGACTCAGGTCTATCAATTGATTTTTTAGATGGTAGACCAGGAGTATATTCTGCGAGATATGCTGGTGAACAAAAGAATGACCGTGCGAATATTGATAAGGTGTTAGCTGAATTAGAAGGAGTACCAACTGAAAAGAGAAGTGCAAGATTTCATTGTGCTCTTGCTTTAGCAATACCGGATAAGGAAACACAAATAGTCGAGGGAACTTGTGAAGGAAGGATTACAGAAGACCTTCTCGGTGAAAATGGGTTCGGGTATGATCCAATCTTTTTGGTAGTGGAGAAAGGACTAACAATGGCGCAGCTTTCAAAGGATGAGAAGAACCAAATTAGCCATCGAGCAAAAGCACTTAAAAAGCTTGATAAGTTACTCCAGGAGCGTGAGGAGTTTATTCGATGAAGGCATTAATTATCAGTGATAGCCATGGTCTAACAGAAGAACTTCTAACTATAAAGGAACGACATAAAAACGAGGTAGACTTTATGCTTCATTGTGGAGACTCTGAGCTTCCAGCGACTTCGTCTGAAATGAGCGAGTTTTCAGCAGTTCGAGGAAATTGTGATTTCGATTCGCGCTATCCAGAGGATATGGTGGTTCTTCTAAATGGAGCAAATGTTTTTCTTACACATGGTCATCTATATAATGTAAAAATGACATTAATGAATCTTTCATACCGCGCCCAGGAAGCAGGTGCAAATGTCGTTTGTTTCGGCCATTCTCATATAGCCGGTGCTGAGTTAATAGGAGAGATATTATTTATAAACCCAGGAAGTATTCGATTACCGCGAATGCGAAAAGAAAAAACATATGTTATACTAGAGATAGTTGATAAGAAGGCGAAAGTTATATTTTACAGTAGTGATGGCATTGTTATTGAAGAGCTCAAGACGACGGCAACATTACAATTAAAACATAATAGGGAGTGAGTTATTACTCCCTTTTCAAAGTTTTTTTTCAAAAAGTGTTGACATCTAATTCTTATGTGACTATAATAAAAAATGTCGCTAATGAGTTAAGGCAAAACAACGCTATAAAAAAATGTCCCAGTAGCTCAGCTGGATAGAGCATACGCCTTCTAAGCGTACGGTCGGGAGTTCGAATCTCTCCTGGGACGCCATCTTACATAATCAAAACTCTTTTCATTAATGAAAAGAGTTTTTTTATTTACTCAGCCACACTATCCCCCATACTAACACCATTATAGACAGATTTAATAACATTGTTTTCAGATCCTGTCCTTAAAATCAGATCTAACAAAAATAGAGAGTTCAAAAAATGTTCAAACTTTTTTTATTTTACAAAACATTGTTAATTCAAAGTTGTAAGCGGATACAACTTATCTTATTAATCAAAATTATCTAATAATTCTTTAAAAGGGTGTTGACTCCTTCAAAAAATGGGCGTAATATAGGCTCTAATATAAAACATTTACTAGAAATAACAACAAACCAACAAGAGTGAATGACAGCGCAAGAACAGTCCTGACATAACAAATCCATCATATTAATTATGATGAATCGTCATGTTAAGTGGATTATTTTTTGTACCTAATATTTCACTAGTGTAAAGCGTCTCTGTTGAAACGGACTAAAGGGGTGTGTCTATGTGAGTGAACAATGGATTTATTTAAATGATCAATTTGTAAAAAAAGAGGATGCAAAGATTTCTGTCTATGACCACGGTTTCTTATATGGGGATGGCGTCTTTGAAGGAATCAGAGTGTATGATGGAAATATTTTTAAAATGGAGGAGCATAACGATCGATTATTTAGGTCTGCGAAGTCTATCATGTTAACGATTCCTTATACGAAGGAAGAAATGATTGACCTAGTTGTCCAAACAATCAACAAAAATCGCTTAAAGGATGCTTATATACGCATAGTTGTCTCTCGCGGAGTAGGAGATTTGGGTCTTGACCCATATAATTGTAAACGTGCGCAAGTGGTTATCATTGCTGAGCCATTATCCATATTTCCAAAGCACTTATATGAAACTGGAATTGAAATTGTAACAGTGGCAACACGGAGAAATAGACCAGATGTGTTAAGTCCAAAGGTTAAATCTTTGAACTATCTAAATAATGTATTAGTCAAAATCGAGGCGCATTTAGCAAATGTAAGCGAAGCGTTAATGTTAAATGACCAAGGTTACGTTGCCGAGGGTTCAGCTGATAATATCTTCATAATTAAAGGGAATACAATCCTTACCCCGCCAGGATATATAGGTGCTCTTGAAGGAATAACAAGAGGTGCGATTATTGAAATTGGGAAAAGTCTAGGATATGAAATGAAGGAAGAACCATTTACTAGACATGATGTTTATACTGCTGATGAAGTATTTTTAACTGGTACAGCTGCTGAGGTGATTGCCGTGGTAAAGGTAGATGGCAGGGTTATTGGCGAGGGTGTACCTGGAGAAAACACGAAAAAGCTTCTAGCGGTATTTAGAGAAAAAGTTGTATCTGATGGTGTGAAGGTTTATAAAGAAGCAGCTTCGAACATTGGATAAATAAAAGCGTTGAAGAGGATAAGTAGTCTTACGATTCGATATCTACAGAGAGCCGGAATGGTGGAAGCCGGTGTTATCCCGTAGGATGAACTCACCTCTGAGTGTTGGCTTGAAAGGAATTCAAGTAGAGCCAGCCGGGTGTATGGTTTATTTCTCACCCGTTACCAAAATGAACAACTACATGTTGTTGTTCCTAAGGTGATCGAATAGATCACGAATAAGGGTGGTACCGTGAAAAGTGACAAATGCCTTTTCGCCCCTTTGACCATATATGGGTCTAGTGGGTGGATTGGCTTTTTATTTTGTATCAAAAACCTCATATCAATCTAAATTAAATAAGGGAAGGGATGTAAGAAAAAATGCGTGTAAATGCAAAAGTGGAAGAACAAAGTGCAGCTTCTACAAAAATGAATGGTGCCACGATGCTAATCGAAGCACTAAAGCAAGAAAATGTAGAAGTTATCTTTGGATACCCTGGCGGTGCTGTACTTTCAATTTATGATAGTCTATATGATTCTGGTATTTTTCATGTTTTGACCAGACATGAACAAGGAGGCATACATGCAGCTGAAGGTTATGCAAGAATTTCTGGGAAACCAGGCGTTGTCATTGCTACTTCTGGCCCAGGAGCAACTAATATTGTAACTGGATTAACAGATGCAATGATTGATTCCATTCCACTTGTTGTATTTACAGGTCAGGTTGCTTCAACTGTTATAGGGTCTGACGCTTTTCAGGAGGCTGACGTACTCGGTATTACAATGCCGATTACAAAACATAGTTATCAGGTAAGGGATGTAAAGGACTTCCCCAGAATTATAAAAGAGGCATTTCATATTGCAACAACAGGAAGACCTGGACCGGTTCTAATTGATATTCCGAAGGATATGACAATTAATGAAGCTGAATTTGATTATGATCAAGAAATTAATCTACCAGGCTATCAACCAACAATCCAACCAAATCATCTGCAAATTCGAAAGTTAGTAGAAGCTGTAAGTCAAGCGAAAAAACCTGTTATATTGGCTGGTGCGGGAGTCCTCCATGCAAAAGCAGCAGACGAATTAAAGGAATACGTCGAACAGCAAAATATTCCATTGGCACATACATTGCTTGGTCTAGGCGGTTTCCCAGCGGACCATCCACTATATCTAGGTATGGCTGGAATGCATGGTACATACACCGCCAATATGGCATTACACGAATGTGATTTACTCATTAGTATAGGTGCACGCTTTGATGATAGGGTAACAGGAAATCTACAACACTTTGCACCAAACGCAACTGTTGCTCATATTGATATCGATCCAGCGGAGATTGGAAAAAATGTTCCGACGAAAATACCGGTTGTTGGTGATGCAAAAGAGGTGTTAAAAAGCCTCATCCATCAAAATGGAAAACAAGGAGATTCTAAGGAATGGAGAGATAGATTAGTAGGATGGAAGGAAGAATATCCGCTCTGTTACGCACCTTCCAACGAGGAGTTAAAGCCCCAACGGTTAATAGAACTGATCTATAAATACACAAACGGAGAAGCAATTGTTACAACGGACGTTGGGCAGCACCAAATGTGGGCGGCGCAATATTATCATTTTAAAAAGCCAAATCATTGGGTTACATCCGGGGGGCTCGGAACAATGGGCTTCGGATTACCTGCAAGTATAGGGGCACAATTAGCCGAAAGATCAGCGACAGTTGTTGCCATTTTAGGTGATGGTGGATTTCAGATGACATCACAGGAACTTTCTGTTATCCATGAACAGAATCTTCCAATCAAAATTATCATCCTAAACAACAAAGCATTAGGAATGGTTAGACAATGGCAGCAAATCTTTTATAACCAAAGATACTCACACTCCTTGCTTCATAACCAACCGGATTTTCTAAAATTAGCTGAAGCATATGGAATTAAAGGGCTGAGAGCACATAATGAGGAACAAGCAGAAAATGTGCTAAAAGAGGCGTTTGAATTTGATGGCCCTGTATTAATGGATTTCAGTGTTACGCCAAATGAAAATGTGTATCCAATGGTTGCTCCTGGAAAAGGTCACCATGAAATGGTAGGTGTTAAGCTTTGAAACGAATTATTACGTTACTTGTAAATAATCGAGCGGGTGTTCTCAACCGAATTACAGGTTTGTTAACGAAACGCCATTATAACATTGAAAGCATTACGGTTGGTCATTCCGAAACAGAAGGTATTTCACGAATGACATTTGTAATCAATGTCGAAGAAGAAAGCATAGTAGAACAAATAACAAAACAATTAAACAAGCAAATTGATGTATTAAAGGTAATGGATATCACCAATCAAGCAATTGTAGCTAGAGAACTGGCCCTTATAAAAGTAGCGTCTAGTCCCGCCAGTAGAAATGAGATATACAATCTAATTGAACCTTTTAGGGCATCGATCATCGATGTTAGTAAAGATAGCCTAGTTGTTCAAGTAACAGGAGAATATGAAAAAGTCGAGGCATTGATAGATTTATTAAAGCCTTATGGGATAAAAGAAATTGCACGTACAGGAACTACTGCTTTTACAAGAGGAAACCAAAAAGTTGTTTCAAATATGAAATCTTATTCAATCGTCTAAAGTTGATTATTTATTTAAGCTTAGATATCCATCCACTATATATAACTAATTTTAATAAGGGAGAGAGTACAGATGACAAAGGTATATTATAACGGAGATGTAAATGATTATGTTTTAGCAAATAAAAAGGTTGCAGTTATTGGTTATGGATCACAGGGGCATGCGCATGCACAAAACCTGCGCGAAAGTGGAATTGATGTTGTAGTTGGGCTTCGTGAAGGAAAGTCTTGGGATCAAGCGAAAAAAGATGGCCTTGCGGTATATACAGTTCGAGAAGCAGTCGAGCAGGCAGATGTTGTTATGGTATTGTTGCCTGATGAACATCAACCAAAGGTTTATAAGGAAGAAATTGAACCGGGACTAAAGCCTGGAAATGCCCTTGTTTTTGCACATGGTTTTAATATTCATTTTAGCCAAATTGTTCCACCAAGCTATGTGGATGTATTCCTAGTTGCACCAAAAGGACCAGGACATTTGGTTAGACGTACTTTTACAGAAGGTGCAGGAGTTCCAGCACTAATTGCAGTGGAACAGGATGTTTCTGGATCAGCTAAGGACGTGGCTCTCGCATATGCAAAAGCAATTGGCTCTGCTAGAGCAGGTGTCCTAGAAACTAGCTTCAAAGAAGAAACAGAAACAGATCTATTTGGGGAGCAAGCCGTTTTATGTGGAGGACTTACCTCTCTCGTAAAAGCAGGATTTGAAACGTTAGTCGAAGCTGGTTATCAACCAGAAGTAGCATATTTTGAATGTTTACACGAATTAAAGCTAATCGTGGACTTAATGTATGAAGGTGGCCTTGCAGGTATGAGGTACTCCATTTCAGATACAGCACAATGGGGAGATTTTGTATCAGGACCTCGTGTAGTAAATGAGAGTGTGAAGGCTGAGATGAAGGAAGTCCTAAAGGATATCCAAACAGGAAAATTTGCTAAGGGTTGGATTTTAGAGAATCAAGCAAATCGTCCTGAGTTTAACGCAATCAATCGCCAAGAAAGTGAACATCAGATTGAAGTGGTAGGTAGAAAATTACGTGAAATGATGCCGTTTGTTAAACAAAAACAAGCGAAAGAAGTGGTGGGTGCTCGTGCAGAAAATTAATATATTTGACACTACATTACGAGACGGTGAACAGTCGGCTGGCGTCAACTTAAACCTACATGAAAAACTTGAGATAGCAAAGCAACTGGAACGACTTAATGTGGATGTAATTGAAGCAGGCTTTCCTGCTTCTTCTGAAGGGGACTTTCAGTCGGTAAAACAAATTGCTGATATGATAAAAGGTTGCTCTGTTACGGGTCTTGCACGGTCCACTAAGAGCGATATTGATGCGGCTTGGGAGGCATTAAAGGGAGGTGCTGAGCCACGATTACATACCTTTATCGCCACCTCGCCCATTCATATGACATATAAGCTTAAACAATCACCTGATCAAGTAATTGCTTCTGCTGTTGAAAGTGTGAAGTATGCTTCAAAATTTTTTCCGATTATCCAATGGTCTGCCGAGGATGCAAGTAGATCGGATTTGGCTTTTTTAACAAAAATTATTAAAGAAGTAATTGATGCTGGTGCAAGAGTAATTAATATTCCTGATACTGTAGGGTACGGCACACCAGAGGAATATGGAAAAATCTTTACGTACCTACAGGAAAACGTTCCGAATATTGATAAGGTAATTCTTTCGGCACATTGTCACGATGATCTTGGCATGGCAGTCTCAAACTCACTAGCCGCAATTGAGCATGGTGTATTACAAATTGAAGGAACAATAAATGGAATTGGAGAAAGAGCGGGTAATGCTTCTTTAGAAGAGGTCGCAGTTGCCTTGCATATTCGTCAGGACTACTACAAAGCAAAGACGAGATTAAGATTAGGAGAAATCAAACGAACTAGTGACCTAGTAAGCAAGCTCACAGGTATGATAATCCCACCTAATAAAGCAATTATCGGGAAAAATGCTTTTGCTCATGAGTCAGGAATCCATCAGGATGGGGTACTTAAAGAAAAAACGACCTATGAAATCATCTCTCCTGAGTTGGTAGGCGTTAAATCTAACTCAATGGTGTTAGGTAAGCACTCTGGAAGACATGCGTTTCGAAATAGAATTATTGAACTTGGATATACATTAGAAGATGAAGAAGTAAATCGCATCTTCAAGCTTTTTAAAACATTAGCTGATAAGAAAAAAGAGATTACAGATGATGACTTACTAACTCTTTTAGTAGATGAAAAGGTAACGAGTCTTGAAGACTCTTACCAGCTAACCGCAATGCAGGTTCAATATGGAACGAATCAAATACCGACAGCAACTATTACACTCACAGATCGTGACGGTAAACAAATTCAAGAGGCAGCGACTGGATCAGGAAGTGTAGAAGCACTTTATAACACGTTAGAACGTTGCATTGGGCTACAAATAACGTTAGAAGATTACCGCATTCAATCAGTAGGTGCTGGTAGAGACGCGCTTGCTGAGGTATACGTAAAGATCAGGCACGAAAAATACGAAAGCAGTGGAAGAGGAACTGCACAGGACGTACTCGAGGCATCTGCAAAGGCTTATGTAAATGCAGTTAATCGATTGCTGTCATTAGAAAAGAATAAGAGACTATTAGAAAAGGTTGGCGTATAACAAGCCAAGAAAACCTTGTCAGTGTTAAAAAATAAAAGAGGAGGAGTCGTAATGAAGAAAAGTATTGCCGTACTTCGTGGGGATGGAATTGGTAAAGAGGTTACAAAAGGGGCAATCGAAGTGCTGAAAGCAGTTGCTGTGCAATATAATCATGAGTTCACATTTCAGCATGCTTTAATAGGTGGTGCAGCACTAGACGCAGAAGGTACTCCTCTTCCAGCAGAAACACTGGAGGTTTGCAAAAAGAGTGATGCCGTACTGTTAGGTGCAGTCGGGGGACCGAAATGGGATGTGAATCCACCACATTTGCGACCTGAAAAGGGCCTATTACAGATTAGAAAAGAATTAAATTTATATGCCAATGTTAGACCGGTTACTTGCTATAATAGCCTACTTGACTCTTCACCACTAAAAAAGGAAATTATTGAGAATGTTGATTTTGTAATTGTAAGGGAGTTAACAGGCGGACTTTATTTTGGTAAGCCGAGCGGAAGAAAAATCGATAATGGTGAGGAAGCTGTTGTTGATACTTTGTCCTATAAGAGATCAGAAATGAAGAGGATAATTGAAAAAGCTTTTGAAATGGCTCGGTCTAGAAGGAAGAAGATTACCTCTGTTGACAAGGCAAACGTACTAGAATCTAGTCGGATGTGGCGTGAGGTTGCGGAGGAAGTTGCAAAAGATAATTCGGATATTATGTTAGAGCATATGCTGGTTGATAATGCTGCAATGCAGCTCATCAGAAACCCTAGGCAATTTGATGTTATTGTAACTGAAAATATGTTTGGAGATATTTTAAGTGACGAAGCGTCTATGTTAACAGGTTCTTTGGGTATGCTCCCATCAGCTAGTCTATCAACAGATGGACCAAGTCTTTATGAACCAATTCATGGTTCAGCGCCGGATATTGCTGGGAAAAATCTAGCAAATCCAATTGCAACGATTTTATCTGCTGCAATGCTACTTCGCTTATCCTTTGGATTGGAAGAAGAAGCAACAGCTGTTGAAAGAGCAGTTGAGCAAGTGTTAGATGCAGGATATCGCACTGCAGATGTTGCTTCAGTTCAAAAAAGGGCAGTCACTACAGGCGAAATGGTTGAGCGAATTAAGGAAGCTCTAATAGAGGATGGAGCTATCTCCAATATTATGGAGGCTTACGCATAAACAATTTCGTGCATCTTTTTAGAAATAGCAAGGGAGAACTTTATAAGTTTCTCCATTACGGGGTTTTTAGAGTCAAAGATTCAACGTCAGAACTCTCAAACTCCATCTAAAAAGATGCACATATTTTTTTGAAATGGAGGATGAAAAACTTATGGCACCAAAAACAATAATAGAAAAGATATGGGAGCAGCATGTTATAAATCAAGAAGAGGGAAAGCCCGATTTATTATATATTGATTTACATCTTGTCCATGAGGTTACTTCTCCACAAGCCTTTGAAGGCTTACGCTTAAAGAATCGAAAGGTAAGAAGACCAGATTTAACATTTGCCACAATGGATCATAACGTACCAACTACCTCTGAACGCTTTCAAACAAAAGATGAGATAGCAGCAAAACAGATGAGTGCTCTCGAAAAAAACTGTCAAGAATTTTCTATTAAACTAGCAGATTTACATAGTCCTGAACAAGGAATTGTTCATGTTATAGGTCCGGAACTAGGTCTAACTCAACCTGGAAAGACTATTGTTTGCGGGGATAGTCATACTTCTACACATGGTGCATTTGGGGCATTAGCATTTGGTATTGGTACGAGTGAGGTTGAACATGTTCTAGCTACACAAACCTTATGGCAGCACAAACCAATGACAATGCAAGTAAACGTTGTTGGCCCACTATCAAATGGAGTTTCAGCTAAGGATGTTATTTTAACAATTATTAAAAAACATGGTATTGATTTTGGGACAGGTCATATCATCGAATATACAGGAGAGGCCATCCGAGGCATGTCTATGGAAGAACGTATGACAATCTGTAATATGTCCATTGAAGGAGGGGCAAAGGCAGGTCTTATAAGTCCTGATGAAGTAACCTTTTCTTATTTAAAAGGAAGAAAATATAGTCCAACTGGTGAGGATTTTGAGCTCGCAGTTGGAAGGTGGAAAGAACTGGCGACTGATGAAGGAGCAGTTTTTGATAAGGTAGTTGAAATCAGAGCAGAAGAAATTTTACCAACTGTCACCTGGGGAACGAATCCTTCTATGAGTGTAACAATTGAAGATACAGTTCCTTTTCCTGAGGATTTTTCAAGAGATGTTGACCGCAAAGCAGCACAGCGAGCATACGAATATATGGGATTAGCTCCAGGAACTCCAATTAACGAGATACAAATTCAACATGTGTTTATTGGTTCTTGTACAAATTCCCGTATTAGCGATTTAAGGGAAGCTGCAGACATCATTAGAGGACAAAAAGTTGCACCAACGGTTCGAGCACTGGTAGTTCCAGGATCACAACAAGTAAAACAGCAAGCCGAAGCTGAGGGACTCGCTGATATTTTCAAGGAAGCTGGATTTGAATGGCGTGATGCTGGGTGTAGCATGTGCTTAAGTATGAATCCTGATGTTGTGCCGGCTGGTGAAAGATGTGCATCGACTTCTAATCGGAATTTCGAGGGTAGACAGGGAAAAGGTGCCCGCACCCATTTAGTCAGTCCAGCTATGGCAGCTGCAGCAGCTATATATGGTAGATTTGTAGATGTACGCACCTTACACATTACAGTATCAGGGAGGGAAGCATAACTATGGAGCCATTTGTTACTCATACTGGTAAAGTTGCGGGGATGGATCGGACAAATGTAGATACAGACCAAATTATCCCAAAGCAATTTTTGAAGAGCATTGAAAGAACCGGATTTGGAAAATACCTATTTTTCGACTGGCGCTTTACAAGTGATGGGAATCCAGAACCTAGCTTTGAATTAAATAAAAAAGAAAATGAAGGTGCAACCATTTTAGTAGTAAATGAGAATTTTGGATGCGGATCTTCTCGGGAACATGCTCCTTGGGCATTACAAGACTATGGTTTTAAAGTAATACTTGCACCATCGTTTGCAGATATCTTTTACAATAACTGTTTAAAAAATGGATTATTACCTATAGTGATTGATAAGGCAAGTACTGAATACATTTTAAATGAAGCTAAGGATTCTACGTATGAATTATCCATTTCGTTAGAAGAGCAGAAGCTTATAGATAATAAGGGCTTTGAGTATACCTTTGCAATTAATTCGTATTGGAAGGAAATGCTCTTAAACGGTTGGGATGAAATTGATAAAACCCTTTCTTATGAAGAAAAAATTTATGAATATGAGAAAAAAATGGGTGGGATTTAAATCTCACCCTATTGTTTTCTCTTTTTTTGATTGTTACACTTAGTACTCAAAAGAAATGAAATTTGGGGTCGAACTCTATGAGTAAACAATCAAAGAAAAATAATAAAATTATACAATTTCCAAAGCTCAAAGAACGGTTAATGGATAAAGGACTGGATGCTCTTAAAAACAAAAATTTTGTAGAAGCACTTTCACTACTAACACAAGCCCAAGAGCTAGAAAAGGGTAATCAAGAAATTGAACTTGGTCTAGTGATTTGCTTGTTTGAATTAGGTGAATTTGAAAGAGCAAAAGAAGGCTGTTTGGCAATGCTAAAGGAAGATATCGGCGATTATTTTCATGTTTTACAGATATATTTGATGATTTTGGTCCAACTTGGCCAATTTGGTGAAGTGAGGTCGACGATTGAAGCCGTTTTAGATGAGGGATCAGTTCCGAACGAGTATTACGAAAATCTAAAACAGCTATTAGAGTTGAGTAAAAAGACGTTACATACTGACGCTCAGAATGAAGAAGAAACATCAAGTAAGGATGTAAAGGAGCAGCTTCAACAAGTTTTAATTGAACAAAACAATATTGGCAAACAGCTTGGAATAGTTAACTCGTTAAAAGAGCTTAATATTCGCAAATACATAGATATTTTTAAGGACTTTCTAAAACGCCCTGACAAACATCCTATAGTTAAAACGATGGTCCTACAGCTATTGGTAAGTAATCAGGTGGATGAGGAAATAGATGTAGAAAAGTTTGGGGAGAGCGTAAAGGTTAATCCGTCGAAATTAGTGGATCCTGTTTCATTTCCTTTTACAATAAAGGTTCTTTCTATTATAGAAGAAAAACTTCAAAGTAATAACCCTACTTTATATGAGACTGCTCAGGAAATATGGTCACGTCATTTGTTCTTGCTTTACCCTTTCACGCTTGAAAACGAAGAGGCGTCCATATACGCAGCAGCGCTTCATTTATATAGTGCAGAATTACACGGTATTGAAATCGAGAACAGTGAGTTAGAACAAGAATACGGTGTTAGCATACTTCAGCTAAAAAACACTCTTGAAAAGCTGGAGAAAATAGAGTCTGTTTCATTTATCGAATAGATTTCTTCTAAGGATTAGCTAGATGTAGCTAGGACACTAATAGTAAGAACCCTTTTACAATTTAAGATTATTGGGTAAACTTTCTAACATTATAAAAATATTCTATCTGTTGAAAGCTTTATATTATATGTTATAATGTAAGGGTTGCAAAATACTTGAAAGCCTAATATGGGTTATAAGTGATAAGTATTTACATAGGAAAAAATAGTTATTAAATAGATTTTGGAGGGAAAGACAAATGTCTGCAAAATGGGAAAAGTTAGAAGGGAACCAAGGAGTTCTAACAGTTGAAGTTGACGCTGAAAAATTTAATCAAGGACTTGACGCTGCATTTACTAAGGTGGTAAAACAGGTTAATGTTCCTGGATTCCGTAAAGGTAAAATGCCTCGTGGAATGTTTGAAAAACGCTTTGGTGTTGAATCATTATATCAAGATGCATTAGATATCATTCTTCCTGAAGCATATGAAGCAGCGATCAATGAAACTGGAATTGAGCCAGTCGATCGTCCTGAAATCGATATCGAGCAAATTGAAAAAGGAAAAAATCTTATTTTTACAGCTAAGGTAACAGTTAAGCCTGAAGTAAAATTAGGTGACTACAAAGGTCTTGAAGTTGAAAGACTAGAAGAAACTGTTTCTGAAGAAGAAGTTGACGCTGAGTTAAAACAATTACAAGAACGTCATGCTGAACTTGTTGTGAAAGAAGAAGGAACGGTTGAAAACGGGGATACTGCTGTAATTGACTTTGAAGGTTTCGTTGATGGTGAAGCATTCGAAGGTGGAAAAGCTGAAAACTATTCACTTGAAATCGGTTCTGGTTCATTCATCCCAGGTTTTGAAGAGCAATTAGTTGGTGTTGCAGCAGGTGCTGAGAAGGATGTTGAAGTAACATTCCCAGAAGAATACCATGCTGAAAACTTAGCTGGTAAGCCTGCAACTTTCAAAGTTAAAGTTCATGAAATCAAAGCTAAAGAATTACCAGCTTTAGATGATGAATTTGCTAAAGACGTTGATGATGAAGTAGAAACATTAGACGAGTTAAAAACAAAAACAAGAAATCGTTTAGAAGAGTCTAAGAAGCGTGATGCTGAAAACCATCTTAAGGATACTTTAATTGAATTAGCAGCTGATAATGCTGAAATCGATGTTCCAGAAGCAATGGTTAATACTGAATTAGATCGTATGGTTCGTGAATTCGAACAACGTCTACAAATGCAAGGTATGAACCTTGATTTATACTTCCAATTCTCAGGTCAAGATGAAAAAGCTTTACGTGAGCAAATGAAAGAAGATGCTGGTAAACGTGTTCGCATCAACCTTACATTAGAAGCAATTGCTAATGCAGAAAACATTGAAGTTTCTGAAGAAGAAGTAAATGAAGAGCTTGAAAAAATGTCAGCAATGTATGGTACTTCAATAGATGAGCTAAAGAAAATGCTTGGTGGCGTAGACGGTATTAAAGAAGATCTGAAAATAAGAAAAGCAATTGATTTTCTTGTGGAAAACAGTAAAAGTGTTGCATAATAATAAATAAGGGAATAACAAGGCGCGATCTTATCGTGCCTTGTTTTATACCTAAATTAGGCTGTACATACAAATAAGCAATTGGTAGTAGTTTTAATATTACAATTATGGGAATGCTAAAAAGGAGGGCTTATTAAAACACATATTCACTAGGCATTAACGGGCTTTAACAAACTTACATATCACAAAGTGTTATTATTACCTGTTCATTAATGAAATATGGTACAATGCAATACATAACTATTAAGTGTTTTATCATAAAGATAACGAACTTTCGATTTGGTTCGTGAATAATGGCCTAATGAGAAAGAAATAGAACCAAGGCCAACAGATGAGAGAAGAAACAAATAAGGGGTGACAAAATGTTCAAATTTAATGATGAAAAAGGGCAACTCAAGTGTTCTTTTTGCGGGAAAACACAAGATCAGGTCCGCAAATTAGTTGCAGGTCCTGGTGTATATATATGCGATGAGTGTATCGAATTGTGTACGGAAATCGTTGAAGAAGAACTTGGTACTGAGGAAGAAGTTGAATTCAAAGATGTACCTAAACCAAAGGAAATTAGGGAAATCCTAGATGAATACGTAATTGGTCAGGAAGCAGCTAAAAAGTCTCTAGCTGTTGCCGTATATAACCACTACAAGCGTATCAATTCAAATAGTAAAATTGATGATGTTGAATTATCAAAAAGTAATATTTGTATGATTGGACCAACAGGTAGTGGTAAAACCTTACTAGCACAAACCTTAGCAAGAATTTTAAATGTACCATTTGCAATTGCTGATGCAACTTCATTAACAGAAGCTGGGTATGTAGGGGAAGACGTTGAAAATATTCTTTTAAAATTAATCCAAGCTGCAGATTATGATGTTGAAAAAGCAGAAAAGGGTATTATTTATATCGATGAAATTGATAAGGTTGCCCGTAAATCTGAAAACCCATCGATTACACGTGATGTTTCAGGTGAAGGTGTACAGCAAGCCCTCTTAAAAATACTTGAAGGAACAGTTGCAAGTGTACCTCCACAAGGAGGAAGAAAGCATCCGCACCAAGAATTTATTCAAATAGATACCACAAATATCCTGTTTATTTGTGGTGGAGCATTTGATGGAATTGAACAAATTATTAAGCGACGCTTAGGTAAAAAGGTAATCGGATTTGGATCAAATGTTAAGGAAGAAGAATTAGATCAAAAATCATTATTATCTAAGTCCTTACCTGAGGATTTGTTAAAATTTGGATTAATCCCAGAATTCATTGGTCGTCTTCCGGTTATTGCAAGTCTTGAGCCACTTGATGAGGAAGCATTAGTAGAAATTCTAACTAAGCCAAAAAATGCCCTAGTGAAGCAGTACCAAAAAATGCTTGAGTTAGATGAAGTTGAATTAGATTTCGAAGAAGATGCCCTTAAAGAAATAGCTAAAAAAGCAATTGAGCGTAAGACAGGAGCACGTGGTTTACGTTCGATTATTGAGGGTATTATGCTTGATGTTATGTTTGATTTACCATCAAGAGATGATATTAAAAAATGTATCATTACTGCGGAAACAGTGACAAAAAATACCCCTCCAAAATTACTTTTGGATGACGGTACAATTGTAGAAAATACTGAAATCTCTGCGTAGTAAGAAATCCCGGGGGTATCCTCGGGATTTTTTTTTGTGCAAGCGGCCTATCCCTTCAAGGTCAAAAACGCGTTGCAATGAAAACTCAAAGACCGGCTTTTTTGCGACAGAACATTTCTTGTCGGACTTGCACAGGAAAAGGAGAGCACCGGCAGCATAATCATCGCATAAAAAAATGCATTGCATTTTCGATGAAGTGCTGACGTCAACGTTTGCCACAGGACTTACGCATTTTAGTTGACATTCCGCTTCCAAGGAGTTTGAACAATTCTTATCTAAAAGTACCTGTTCTTATTCAGAGAGCGGATAGGGGACCTCTATGAAAAATACCTCAATTTTTGTTTATTCCACCTTTACTCAGGAGATAATAGCAAATAGAAGACAACTTGAGAGCAGGAGGAATATCATGAGTTGGACAGGAATTGTTTTATTCGTACAGCTTTTCTTTGGAGTCATTATAGGGCTCTATTTTTGGAATCTCCTTAAAAACCAACGAACACAAAAAGTATCCATAGATAAAGAGTCAAGAAAAGAAATGGAACAACTTCGGAAAATGCGTGCCATTTCCCTAACAGAACCGTTAGCGGAAAGGGTTAGACCTACAAGCTTTTCGGATATCGTTGGTCAAGAGGATGGCATTAAGTCATTGAAAGCCGCATTATGTGGACCCAATCCTCAACATGTAATCATATACGGTCCACCTGGAGTGGGGAAGACTGCGGCTGCAAGACTGGTCATGGAGGAAGCGAAGAGAAATCCTAAGTCCCCCTTCAAACAATCTGCTGTATTTGTTGAATTAGATGCAACAACAGCAAGATTTGATGAAAGAGGTATTGCAGATCCGTTAATTGGCTCAGTCCATGATCCGATTTATCAGGGTGCAGGTGCAATGGGCCAAGCTGGTATTCCTCAGCCAAAGCCTGGTGCTGTTACACATGCCCATGGTGGAGTATTGTTTATTGACGAGATTGGGGAGCTCCATCCGATTCAAATGAACAAAATGCTTAAAGTGTTGGAAGATCGTAAGGTATTTTTAGAAAGTGCATATTATAGTGAAGAGAACACTCAAATTCCTACGCATATTCATGATATTTTTAAAAATGGATTACCAGCAGATTTTCGTATGATTGGAGCTACTACGCGTACTCCGAGTGAACTCCCGCCTGCTATTCGTTCTCGTTGCCTTGAAGTATTTTTCAGAGAGTTAGATCAGGATGAGTTAGCGATTGTAACAAGAAAGGCTCTTGATAAGGTAAATATGAAGGCAAGTGAAAAAGGAATATCCACTCTTGCATCCTATGCTCGTAATGGACGTGAAGTAGTAAACATGGTTCAAATTGCGGCAGGAATTGCCATTTCGGAAGATCGTGATTTTATTAAGGATGAGGATATTGAATGGGTTCTTCATTCAAGTCAGTTAACACCTCGATATGATAAAAAAATATATCCAAGTGCAAGAGTTGGTCTTGTAAATGGCTTGGCCGTATATGGTCCCAACACTGGCGCTTTATTAGAAATTGAAGTAACTGTTATTCCAGCAAAAGAAAAAGGGTCCATAAATATTACTGGAATAGTTGAAGAGGAAAGCATAGGAGACCGTGGCAAATCTATACGAAGAAAGAGTATGGCTAAGGGTTCGATTGAAAATGTTATTACAGTTCTTCGGTCAATGGGAGTACCTGCTTCAGATTACGACATTCATGTGAATTTTCCTGGAGGTATACCTATAGATGGCCCTTCTGCTGGAATTGCGATGGCAACAGGAATTTATTCGGCGATTCATAAGTTCCCAGTGGACCATACTGTGGCAATGACTGGAGAAATTAGTATCCATGGAAATGTAAAACCGATTGGTGGAGTTATTCCCAAAATTAAGGCAGCGAAACAAGCTGGTGCAAAAAAAGTTATAATACCAATGGAAAATATGCAAGCAATTCTAAAGAATATTGAAGGAATTGAAATTATCCCAGTAACAAATTTAGAGGAAGTTTTTGAAATTTCAATCGAAACACCAGAACGACAAAAGAGATCAGACCAGACGATCATTCCAGCTTCGGTGAATTATTCAAAGAGCGAATCAGTTTAAAATAGTTCGACTTCGACATACTAAGAAAGAACGTCGAAGTCTTTTTCTTTTTCTACTAATTAACAGAGGATGTTCAAAAAGTCACCAAATGATAAGCCTCGAATCTCGGCGTGAGCTAGACCCAGTTAGAATGAATACCCAGTATATGTGTTGCGTCTACTAGACTATTCAAAGAGGTGTATTCCTCAGCATAAGGCAACTAAGAGGTATGTTCAACGTAGTTGCCTCGTTCCGGTCCTCAAGGCTATCGTTCCATGATCCTCTTGCTTTTAATTAGTCTTTTTTGAACACACATTAATAGGAAACCGTCAAATTAGACACTGGCAACTAAATAAGATAAAATTTACTTTTAAGAACTATATTCGATTTTGAGGTGTTTGGCAATGAATAGTAAAAAAGAAATCATTGTTCCACTTTTACCACTTCGCGGATTATTGGTATATCCAACAATGGTATTGCATCTGGATGTTGGCCGTGAAAAATCGGTTCAGGCCTTGGAAAAAGCAATGGTAGAAGACCATATCATTTTTTTAACAACACAAAAGGACGTTTCAATAGATGATCCAACGAAGGATGATATATATAACATAGGAACGTTAACCCAAGTTAAACAAATGCTCAAGCTTCCTAACGGCACAATTCGTGTATTGGTAGAAGGACTTAATCGTGCTGAAATTCAGGAAATTTATGATAATGAAAGCTATTTATCTGTTAGAGTAAGAGGCTTCGAAGAGGACGAGACGAAGGATGTTGAAACGGAAGCACTCATGCGTACGATGCTTGAGTATTTTGAACAATACATAAGACTATCCAAAAAAATATCTACAGAAACATATACATCGGTTACTGATATTGAAGAACCGGGAAGAATGGCTGATATAATCGCCTCACATATTCCTTTAAAACTGAAAGAAAAACAAGAAATTCTTGAAATAATTGATGTACGTGAGAGAATGAATAAGGTTATTACAATCATCAATAATGAACGGGAAGTTCTTAGTCTTGAGAAGAAAATTGGACAAAGAGTAAAGAAATCTATGGAACGAACGCAAAAGGAATATTATTTGCGTGAACAAATGAAAGCAATCCAAAAGGAGCTTGGTGAAAAGGAAGGAAAAACAGGGGAAGTTACAACCCTAAAAGAAAAAATTGAAGCGGCTGGTATGCCAGATAATGTTAGAGAAGTTGCGTTCAAAGAGCTTGAACGTTATGAACAAATTCCTCAAACCTCGGCTGAAAGTGCTGTAATCCGTAATTATATTGAATGGTTGCTTTCCCTTCCTTGGACAAAAGCTACAGAAGACCAGCTCGATATTCATCATGCTGAAGCAGTCCTTGAAAAAGACCACTTCGGTCTTGAAAAGGTAAAGGAGAGAGTGCTTGAATACCTTGCAGTCCAACAGCTAACGAATTCGCTAAAAGGACCTATATTATGTCTAGCTGGACCTCCTGGGGTTGGAAAAACTTCTTTGGCCAAATCAATTGCGAAATCGTTAGGGAGAAACTTTGTAAGAATCTCGTTGGGTGGAGTCCGTGACGAATCAGAAATAAGAGGACACCGTAGAACCTATGTAGGTGCGATGCCAGGCCGTATTATTCAGGGGATGAAAAAGGCGGGTACAGTTAATCCAGTATTTCTATTAGATGAAATTGATAAAATGTCTAATGATTTTAGAGGAGATCCTTCTGCTGCGTTACTAGAAGTATTAGATCCTGAACAAAATCATAACTTTAGTGATCATTTTATTGAGGAACCTTATGATTTATCAAAGGTTATGTTTATTGCAACTGCTAATAATCTTGGTACCATTCCAGGACCATTAAGAGACCGGATGGAAATCATAACGATTGCTGGTTATACAGAGCTTGAAAAAATTCATATAGCAAAGGATCACCTTTTACCTAAAAAGATTGAAGAGCATGGTTTAACGAAAGGGAAATTGCAAATAAAAGAAGAAGCATTGCAAAGTATCATCCGTTATTATACTAGAGAAGCGGGAGTACGAAGTCTTGAAAGACAATTAGCATCAATATGCCGTAAGGTTGCAAAAATTATTGTTTCCGGTGAAAGAAAAAAGGTTATTATTACAGACAAAAATATTGTCGACTTCTTAGGTAAACCAATCTTTCGTTATGGTCAAGCCGAGATCGAAGACCAGATTGGAGTTGCTACTGGTCTTGCTTATACAGCTTTCGGTGGTGATACACTCTCAATTGAGGTGTCTATCGCTCCCGGTAAAGGGAAGCTAGTATTAACTGGTAAGCTAGGAGATGTCATGAAGGAGTCTGCCCAAGCAGCATTTAGTTATATTCGTTCAAAAGCTTCTGAACTTAAAATTGATCCAGACTTTAATGAGAAAAATGATATACATCTTCATGTCCCAGAAGGTGCGGTGCCAAAGGATGGCCCTTCGGCTGGGATAACGATTGCTACAGCGTTGATCTCTGCTTTAACAGGGAGAGCAGTACGTAAGGAGGTAGGAATGACTGGTGAAATTACATTAAGAGGTCGTGTTCTACCGATCGGTGGCTTAAAGGAAAAATCATTAAGTGCACACAGAGCTGGTTTAACAAAGGTACTTTTTCCAAAGGACAATGAAAAGGATTTAGATGATATCCCGGAAAGTGTAAAAAATGATATGGAGTTTGTCTCAGTGTCTCATTTAGATGAAGTGTTGAAACATGCTCTTACAGAGGAGAAATAATGAAAGTAACAAGTGCAGAAATTGTAATAAGTGCCGTTAAACCAGAACAATATCCTGAAGGGGGATTACCCGAGTTTGCTCTTGCTGGAAGATCAAATGTAGGGAAATCTTCTTTCATCAATAAAATGATAAATCGCAAGGCATTAGCTAGGACTTCTTCAAAGCCAGGTAAAACACAAACGTTGAACTTTTACCTTATTAATGAAATGCTTCATTTTGTTGATGTACCAGGCTATGGATATGCTAAAGTCTCAAAAAGAGAAAGAGAAATATGGGGGAAAATGATAGAGACGTATTTGACAACAAGAGAAGAACTAAAAGCAGTTGTCCTAATCGTAGATCTCCGTCACCCACCGACAAATGATGATGTAATGATGTATGATTTTGTAAAGCATTATGATATTCCGGTAGTTATCATTGCAACAAAGGCTGATAAAATCCCTAAGGGAAAATGGGATAAGCACTTAAAGGTAGTAAAAGATACATTAGAGCTTGAACCAGGTGATCATCTTATTAAGTTTTCGTCTGAAACAGGACTTGGAAAAGAAGAAGCATGGGCAGTATTACAATCATATATGAAGACAGAAGACAGTTAAAGTAATCCTTACTTTAGCTGTCTTTTTGTTTGTAGAAAAATGCCTTATTAGATCTCCATATCTCGAGCTTTCTTTCAAAGATTATAACAATTATTAGGAAGCTGCAGGATTCTAAGTGATTTTACCGATTTGGAATATGTTTAGAGAAGTATTAATAAGATATAAAAAGAAATAGGGGTTGTGCTAGTATACCTATCCTTAAGCAACATAACATGTAGTTGTAATTTTTGTGAGAGTACGTAAAAAGGGGGAGAACCAAATGAAAAAAGGACTAGTCACGCTGATTGTTTTCATGGTAGTGGCTGGAATTTTGAGCGCATGTGGAAATAATAAATCTTCTAGTGATGGAATGTCATTAGTTGAAGAAGGAAAGTTTACTTTTGCATCATCTGGAGAATATAACCCATTTAGTGTTACGAATGGGGAAGGAGATATGACAGGTTTTGACATTGATGTTGCGGAGGCTATTGCCAAAGAGTTAGGTCTAGAACCTTCTCAAAAGCGGTTTAAGTTTAATAGCATTGTAGAGGGCGTTAAAACAGGGCGCTTTGATGCAGCTGTGGCAAGTCACACGATAACAGATGAACGTCTAGAGCATGTTAATTTTTCAACCCCTTATTATTATTCAGGCCCACAGATCTTTGTAAGACCTGATAGTGATGTTCAGAGTCTAGAGGATTTAAAAGGATTGGAGGTTGCAGTTTCAAAGGGATCAACATATGCAAAAACAGCCCAAGAAGTAACAGATAATGTAATCCAATATGATAGTGATGTTACAGCTTTAGAAGCTTTAGCGCTCGGGAAACACGATGCGGTTATTACTGACTTTCTAACTGGAAAAGAAGCGATTGGGTCCGGTGTAGAAATTGTTGGTAAAGATATACTCGGGCTAAGTAAACAGGCAATTGCCGTTGCAAAAGATAATGAAGAGCTGTTAAAAAAGATAAATGAAGCATTAGAAAAGCTGAGAGAAGATGGAACATTACAGGAAATTAGCAAAGAATACTTCAATGAAGATATTACAACAGAACCTGAGAGTGAATAACTTCTCCGAAACGAATGTGGCTTTCTACATTCGTTTCTTAATTTCTATAAGGCAATGAAAAGGAGATGAGAAATCTTGCCTGAAATAAGTCATGTATTACAACAGCTAATTGAATCATATCCCCTTTTTATCAAAGGGATGTTAATGACGCTTCAAGTTACAGCGGTATCGATTTTTATCGCCGTTTTTATTGGTTTGCTATTTGCATTTTTAAAAATTTCTTCAAAAAAGTTTTTTGAAAGAATTGCTGATCTCTATATTTACCTTGTAAGAGGCACCCCACTTATTGTACAAATCTTTGTATTCTACTTTGGCTTAACAAATCTAAACATTTCTATGTTTTGGGCTGTAACCTTAGGCCTTGCATTTCACAATGGAGCATATATAGCGGAAATTTTTCGGGGAGCCATTCAATCAATCGAACTAGGTCAAATGGAAGCCGGGCAATCACTTGGAATGAGCAAGGCATTAACCATGAGAAGAATCATCCTTCCCCAAGCTTTTCGTAGAGCACTCCCACCACTAGGAAATCAATTCATCATTGGGTTAAAGGATTCATCCTTAGCTGCATTTATCGGACTAAATGAATTATTTAATGTCTCCACAACCATGGGCTCAAATAACTTCGATTACATGACATACTTATTTATTGTTGCCATCTATTATTTAATCCTTGTCTTATTGTTTACGATTTTAGTTGGATTACTTGAGAGAAAACTATCTGCAAGTGAAAAATAGGAGGTGATACAATGAAAAAAGAAATGATAAAGGTAGAAAACTTAAACAAATCTTTTGGTGAATTACATGTTTTAAAAAATATAAACATCGAAGTGAAAGAAAGCGAAGTTGTTTGTTTAATTGGCGCTAGTGGATCCGGGAAGAGTACTTTGCTTCGTTGTTTAAATTTTTTAGAATTAAAGGATAGTGGTAGGATTTATATGAATAGTGAAGAAATCGAACCTAACACACATAATTTGAATGAGGTTCGTCAAAGGGTAGGAATGGTTTTTCAACATTTTAATTTGTTTCCTCATATGACAGTTCTAGAAAATATAATTGAGGCTCCAACACATGTAAAAAAAATACAAAAGCAGAACGCGATTCTAGCTGCAAAGGAACTCCTACGTAAGGTAGGCTTAGCCGAAAAAGAAAATGTGTATCCTTCAAAATTATCTGGCGGGCAAAAGCAACGAGTTGCGATAGCAAGAGCATTAGCGATGAAGCCTGAGATTATGCTATTTGATGAACCAACATCTGCTCTAGATCCTGAATTAGTTGGAGAAGTACTAACAACAATGAAACAGCTTGCAACAGAGGGTATGACAATGGTTGTCGTAACGCATGAAATGGGATTTGCAAGAGAAGTGGCAGATCGAGTGGTCTACATGCATGATGGGAAAATTGTTGAGGTGGGGCATCCAAAAGAAATCTTTACAAATCCTAAAGAGCAGCGTACTCGAGATTTCCTTAATTCTGTTTTGTAGACCATAAGATTTAATGGATAAAGACCCATGGAAATCAAATTTCCATGGGTTACATACGTTTGAGAACAGTCATCCCCTTGCGGAAGTAGTCCTTGGAATAATTTACTTTTTCTTTATAAATAATAAATAAAAACCAATACCGACAAGAAGAAGGGGCCAATAGGTTAAAATGAATGAAAGGCCACCTTCTAAAAAGCCAAGCCATCCCATAAATCGACCATAATTAAGAAATAAAAGAGAAATAATCAAAATCAAAATGCTTTGAGGAAGACCATTTTTAGTTTTGAAATATGTAAGCAGTAGTCCTAGACCAACTATAAATAGTAAGGTTCCAGGTTGTTTTGGCCAAAACGTAAGCTGATTAATGACATGAAAATGAAACCCAAATCCGACTAAAATGACACCAGGTAATAGGCTACTATAGTTATTCTCTACGTACGATTGAATGAGAAAGGCAATTCCAAGAATAATAACGAGAGTCTGCCATGAATAAAAACCAGTTAGGACTGGGATATTTAACTGTTGAAGCAGCAGATAACACCCCACACCAACTAGGATTATGCCCGAGAATAAATTATTTTTTTTCATATTGCTCCTCCGTGCTAGTTACTTGATTTGAACACGATTTTTTGTTAATGTATCCTTTGTAGTCTGACGAATAACGTAATAATATGTCTATTAGGAGATGTTCAAAAAGTCACCAAATGATAGGCTTCGAATCTCGGCGTGAGGTAGGCCAAGTAAAAAAGAGTACCTAATATATTTGCTTTCGTCTACTAGACTAATCAAGGAGGTAAATTCCTCAGCACAAGGCAGCAAAGAAGTAATTTCAACGTTGTTGCCTCGAGAATGTCGTTCCTTGATCTTCTTGCTTTGCGGTTCACCGATTTTTTGAATATACACTATTATAAATTCTACTAATAATCTTAGCACAGGTTGTCATATACTGTTCACATTTTTTTCGGTTTTGACAAACAATTGACATGTTATAATATATATAGTTTTCCTGCAGCTTATCAAATTCTGTAAGCTGCAAAAAGAGCGGCGAATGCCAAATATTCTATGAAATTCCTATGAAGTTGGGGTGACACACTTATGCATACAATTATGGTCGGATTAAACTATAAAACTGCCCCTGTTGAAATACGTGAGAAACTTACATTTGATTCGAATGATATTGCTCTAGCAATGAAGGAATTAAGAGACAAGAAAAGTATACTTGAGAATATTATTGTTTCAACTTGTAATCGTACAGAAATCTATGCAGTTGTTGATCAGCTCCATACTGGTCGATACTATATTAAAGCGTTTCTATCTGAGTGGTTCGGAATTGATAAGGAAGAGTTTACTCCATACTTAACAATTTACGAAAACGAAGGTGCGGTTGATCACCTTTTTCATGTTACTTGTGGGTTAAATTCAATGGTTGTTGGAGAAACACAAATTCTTGGTCAAATCCGTTCAAGCTTTTTAACAGCTCAAGAAGAGGGTACTTCTGGAACAGTATTTAACCACTTATTTAAACAGGCAATTACACTTGCAAAACGCGCTCATTCAGAGACTGAAATTGGCTCAAATGCAGTATCTGTAAGTTATGCTGCTGTTGAGCTTGCCAAGAAAATTTTTGGCGACCTTTCTAGTAAAAATGTCCTTATTTTAGGTGCAGGTAAGATGGGTGAGTTAGCAGTTCAAAACCTATATGGTTCAGGGGTTAAAAAGGTAACTGTTATGAATCGTACATTTGAAAAAGCGCAAACGTTAGCTGAAAAATTCCATGGTGAGGCAAAATCAATTCAGGAACTTCAGTGTGCATTAGTTGAAGCAGATATTATGATTAGCTCAACAGGCGCTAAAGGTTATGTCATTACAAAAGATATGATGCAGTATGTGGAAAGAATGAGAAAAGGTCGTCCTTTATTTATGGTTGATATTGCAGTGCCAAGGGATTTAGACCCAGCTTTAGCAGAACTTGAAAGTGTCTTCTTATACGATATTGACGACTTAGAGGGAATTGTGGAAGCAAATATGCAGGAGCGACGAGTTGCTGCAGAGGCAATCGAGTTAATGATTGAAGCTGAAATTGTTGAATTTTCTAGTTGGTTAAATACATTAGGTGTGGTACCAGTTATTTCAGCACTTCGTAAAAAAGCGTTAGCCATCCAAGCTGAAACAATGGAAAGTATTGAACGAAAGTTACCAAATCTAACAGACCGTGAGAAAAAAGTATTAAATAAACATACAAAGAGTATTATTAATCAGCTTCTACGTGATCCAATATTACAAGTAAAAGAACTTGCCGCTGAACCAAATGCCCAAGAATCTCTTGCATTGTTTATGAAGATTTTCGATATTGAAGAGGCAGTAGATGCAGAAATGGGTACTCAAAAACAACGTACTGATCTGGTTGATATACTTGCAGCTGGAAGTAAACAGCCTTCTCTACAGTCATAAGAGAGGAATATCCTAAATGGTAGAGATGAATGTGATGAGATTACACGAAATTACAGTAATCATCTATGCGTTAAGTGTATTACTATATTTTATAGACTTTCTTCATAACAACCGGAAGGTAAATATGTTTGCCTTCTGGTTACTTGCATTTGTATGGGTAATTCAAACGATCTTTCTGATTTTTCGAGTGGTAGAAACGGGTAGATTTCCGATTTTGTCCATGTTTGAGGGACTCTATTTTTATGCCTGGGTTCTCATCACCTTGTCATTAATTCTTACTAAATTTTTAAGAGTCGATTTTATCGTGTTTTTTACGAACCTCATTGGTTTTTTTATAATAGCACTTCACACTTTTGCCCCCGGTCAGCATGGTTCAAGTGTTGTAGGTGCTCAACTTATATCAGAATTATTGATGATACATATTACAATGGCAATCCTTTCGTACGGGGCATTTTCCCTTTCATTTGTTTTTTCTATCCTTTATGTGATTCAGTACAATTTACTAAAGCAAAAGAAATGGGGAAAACGTCTACTTCGCATCGACGATTTAGCCAAATTAGATCATATGTCTTATGTATTGAACTTAATTGGAGTGCCAATGCTTTTATTATCATTAATTTTAGGAGTATTATGGGCATACCTAAAGCTTGAAAATTTCTATATATTTGATGCAAAGGTTTTAGGTTCCTTTTTTGTTTTACTAATCTATGCGTGGTACCTTTATAAAAGAGTTGTACAAAAGCTTCAAGGGAAAACAATTGCCTTTTGGAATATGGGTGCGTTTCTATTACTTTTAATTAATTTCTTTTTATTTGGAAGCTTATCTCGTTTTCATTTCTGGCATTCATAAAGTAAAACCTTCTTTCAGTATGGGGCGAGAAAAATGACTTATTAGAGATGAGATCATGATAAGACTCGTATTCTTAGTCCACATTCGTACGATACTGAATGTTAGTTGAATAGAATCGGGCATTTACTGGCAGTTGATTAGCTTTTACCTATTTGAACTTTTTTGAAGTTTTTACTGCCAGTTATTGCGGGATAAATAGGAGGAACATAATGCGTAAAATTATTGTTGGTTCAAGAAAAAGTAAACTCGCGATTACTCAAACAAATTGGGTAATTCAACAATTAAAGAAATTAGGTGTCCCATACGAATTTGAAGTGAAGGAAATCGTAACTAAGGGAGATAAGATTCTAGATGTTACCTTATCCAAAGTTGGCGGGAAAGGCCTCTTTGTAAAAGAAATTGAGCAAGCGTTATATGATAAGGAAATAGATATAGCTGTTCATAGTATGAAGGATATGCCAGCGGTACTCCCTGAAGGCTTTGTTATCGGTTGTGTTCCAAAACGTGAAGACCATCGTGATGTTATTATTGCGAAGGGCCATGTTTCCTTTGAAGAGTTACCAAGTGGGGCGGTCATAGGTACGAGTAGTTTACGCAGAAGTGCACAACTTCTGGCAACAAGAAGTGACATTGAGATTAAATGGATTCGTGGAAATATAGATACAAGACTTTCGAAGCTTGAAAATGAAGATTACGACGCAATTGTATTAGCTGCAGCTGGGCTAAAGAGAATGGGCTGGTCTGATGAAGTTGTTACCCAATATATAGAACCAGAGACATGTCTTCCAGCAGTTGGTCAGGGTGCTCTAGCGATCGAATGTCGTGAAGATGATACGGAACTCCTAGTAGAGCTAGCAAAGCTGAATGATAAGTATACGGAAACAACTGTTTCAGCTGAACGTGCTTTCCTTCATAAAATGGAAGGTGGATGTCAGGTTCCAATTGCCGCATACGCAACAATGAATGAAGACAATGAAATTGCGCTTACTGCCTTAGTTGGTTCTCCAGATGGAAAGACGATATATAAGGAGCAGGTGCATGGCTTTGATCCAATTAAGGTTGGTCATGAGGCTGCTGATAAATTATCTAAGCTTGGAGCAAAAGCCCTTATTGATCAAGTTAAAGAGGAGTTAAATCAGTAATGGATAGTGAGTTGCCTCTTTCCGGTAGAACTGTTTTAGTAACAAGAGGTAAAAATCAAGCCGCTGAATTTTCACGAAAAATTGTGGCCGCTGGGGGAACACCAATTGAAATACCTTTGCTATCATTTCAAAAACCGAAACAACAGTTAGAAATACGTGAGACGATAAAAAATCTTCATATTTATGATTGGCTCATATTTACGAGCAAAAATGGAGTAGATTATTTTTTTGAGTTTTATTATGAACTCAAAAGCAACAAAAATGAGAGTTTCCCGAAAATAGCAGTGGTTGGAACAAAGACTGAAAAGGCATTAATAGAAAAGGGGTTCTATCCCGATATAGTACCAGATGAATTTGTGGCTGAGGGTTTGTTGGAAAGTTTAAAACCAGTTATTAACACGGGAACTCAATTTCTACTAGCACGCGGAAATCTAGCACGCTCCTTTTTAGTAGATGAAATAACTAGACTTGGGGCACCTGTAACAGACTTAGTTGTATATGAAACGGTCGAGAACAATAGTGAAAAGGAACGCTTACTCCAGCTTCTGCAGGGGCAACAAATAGATTTTATTACGTTTACGAGTCCTTCCACTGTATCACAGTTCTTTAAATTAGTGGAAAATACTAAGTGGAGAGAATGGACAAAGAATTCTTTCTTTGCTTGTATTGGCCCACAAACAAAGCTCACAGCAGAAAAGGTCTCAATCCCGATTCATATATGTCCTGAAACATACACAACTGATTGCTTATTAACCGATATGATTTCATATGTAAAAAAGAATAAGGAGGAGTACTAATGGAACACTTGCAGTTTGCAAGACATAGACGCTTACGTCATACTGCTAATCTACGTGCGTTAGTAAGGGAAACATATTTACATATTGAGGATTTAATTTATCCATTGTTTATTGCTGAGGGTGAGAACATAAAAACGGAAGTTAGTTCAATGCCAGGAGTTTATAATATATCTCTTGACTTGTTGGAAGAAGAATTAAATGAATTAGTAAGTCTAGGTATTAAATCAGTAATTTTATTTGGAGTACCAAATGAAAAGGATGAGGTCGGTACAGGGGCTTATCATGACCATGGAATCGTACAAAAAGCAATTAAGCTTACGAAGGAAAAATATCCGGAGTTAGTTGTTGTTGCTGATACTTGCCTTTGTGAATATACTTCACATGGTCACTGTGGAATTGTAGAAAATGGACATGTACTAAATGATCCTTCTCTAGATTTACTTGCAAGAACAGCAATCAGCCAGGCAAAAGCAGGTGCAGATATCATTGCTCCATCAAACATGATGGATGGATTCGTAGCAGCAATTCGTTATGGTCTTGATGAAGCTGGTTTTGAACATATCCCAATTATGTCCTATGCTGTTAAATATTCTTCAGCATTTTACGGGCCATTCCGTGATGCAGCTCAAAGCGCTCCTTCCTTTGGTGATCGTAAAACATATCAAATGGATTATGCAAATCGCCTTGAAGCGATGCGTGAGGCGGAGTCTGATATTCAAGAGGGTGCAGACTTTTTAATTGTGAAGCCTGCGTTATCATATTTAGATATTGTGCGAGATGTAAAAAATAATTTCAATGTACCTGTAGTAGCCTATAATGTTAGCGGTGAATATTCAATGGTTAAGGCAGCTGCATTAAATGGTTGGATCAATGAAAAACAAATTGTAATGGAAATGATGACAGGCATGAAGCGTGCAGGCGCAGATTTAATCATTACGTATTTTGCAAAGGACATCGCACGTTGGCTACAAGAAAACTAATAGAATAGGTGACGTTCCCCAGATGTTGTGTCTTAAAGGGACGTCCCTTCTAATCGATGAAAGGGGTTACGATGATGAGAAGTTATGAAAGATCAAAAGCGGCATTCTCAGAAGCTGTAAAGTTAATGCCTGGTGGGGTAAATAGCCCAGTTCGTGCATTCAAGTCAGTTCAGATGGACCCGATTTTTATGGAGCGTGGAAAAGGCTCGAAGATTTATGATATTGATGGAAATGAATACATAGATTACGTTCTATCATGGGGACCACTTATTCACGGTCATGCAAATGATAGAGTTGTGGAAGCAATTAAAAAAGTGACTGAGATGGGGACAAGTTTTGGTGCACCAACAGTGGTTGAAAATAAGCTAGCAAAGCTTGTGATTGAAAGAGTACCATCTATTGAGATTGTTCGTATGGTAAGCTCAGGTACAGAAGCAACAATGAGTGCATTACGTTTAGCAAGAGGCTATACAGGGCGAAATAAAATCATGAAATTCGAAGGCTGCTACCATGGTCATGGGGATTCATTGCTAATTAAGGCAGGATCTGGTGTAGCAACTCTTGGTTTACCTGACAGTCCTGGTGTACCTGAAGGAATCGCTAAAAATACAATTACCGTAGCTTATAATGACTTAGAAAGTGTACGAATTGCTTTCGAGAAATACGGTGAAGACATTGCCGGAATTATTGTTGAACCAGTTGCTGGTAATATGGGTGTTGTACCTCCGCAACCTGGCTTCCTAGAAGGCTTAAGAGAGATTACAACTCAATACGGTTCATTACTTATTTTTGATGAAGTTATGACTGGATTCCGTGTTGATTATAATTGTGCCCAAGGTTATTTTGGAGTTACTCCTGACCTCACTTGTCTTGGAAAGGTAATAGGAGGAGGACTACCTGTTGGAGCGTACGGCGGACGTGCTGAGATTATGAACCAAATTGCCCCAAGCGGTCCTATTTATCAAGCAGGAACACTGTCTGGAAATCCATTAGCAATGACAGCAGGATATGAAACATTGTCACAATTATCTCCAGAGGATTATGTAGAATTTAAAAAGAAAGCAGATCGCTTAGAAAATGGACTAGGAGAAGCTGCTAAGAAGTACGATATACCACATCGAATCAATCGTGCTGGCTCCATGATTGGCTTCTTCTTTACAAATGAAGAGGTTATCAATTATGAAGCTGCAAAAACATCTAATTTAGATTATTTCGCTACTTACTATCGTGAAATGGCTGAGCAAGGTGTATTCCTTCCACCATCTCAGTTCGAGGGATTATTCCTATCAACTGCTCACTCTGATGAAGATATTGAGAAGACCATACAAGCTGCAGAAAACGCATTTTCGAAGCTTAAAGGTTAGATTCGTAAAAAGCAGACTCTTACTTTGTAAGGGTCTGTTTTTTTTTATGTAAAGAAGAAATATTTACGTGTATTAACCTCCGATTGTTTTTGACTTTTATCTTCTAAATTTTCTAATCATAATCAGCTTAAAGTTGACATACATCTGTAATGATATAGGAAATGATTAAGGGAACTGAAAGGAGGAGTAACTGTGACATCTGAAAACTTACGATTTTCAGTAGAAGAGTCAGTCTGGTTTCAAAAGGGACAGGAAGTCTCAGAGCTTTTATCAATATCTCTTGACCCAGATATTGTTATTCAAGAGCACGACCAATATGTGTCAATTCGCGGTGCATTGCAGCTAACTGGTGAGTATCGTATAGATGAAAATACTACTGAGGAGGAAGAACGTGATTTTACTTCAGTAAGGCTGATAAATGAAGTAATTATCCGTGAAGACGGCATTTATGAGTTGAATCATAGATTTCCAGTAGATATCACGATTCCACAAAATCGTGTTCAGAGTTTGGATGAGGTCTATGTATCAATTGAGGCGTTTGATTATGAGTTACCTAAACGGGGCTGTCTAAAAATTATTGCAGATTTATCCATTAGCGGTATTCACGGAGTGTCCCAGGCACCAAAAGCTGAAAAAGTTGAAGAAGCTGTAAGACAAGAGAATGCATTTTCTGAACAGGATGCAGCCCCTCAAGAAGAAACAGTTAACCCGGTTCAAGAATCAACAAACATAGAACAAGCATTATCTGAAATTGAACCAATAACTACAGAGGAAACACAGGTTGTAACGAATGAAGTTGTTGAAGAGGATCTGGAGTTAGTAAGAAGTAGCTCGTTTGATGATGATGAAGTAGTCGAAGTCGAACATGTTGAACATGAAACTGACCAAGAAGAAGTAGTACTACAATCAGCTAAGGAAGTAGTGCTACATACCGAAGAAGAACATAATGGTGACAGCATTGTTGTCTCAGAGGACTCTCATGATGAGACTGATGACGATTTGTTTGTTCCATTTGAGGTAGAAGCTAGAAAAGAAGCATATCATGAACCTGAAGAGCAAGAAGAGCTAATTCAAGTTGTTCAGGAGGAAGTGAAATCAATTTTATCACCTCAAATTGAGGTAAAGGCGCGACATGATAACAAGCTTTCTTTTGGATCAGATGAGCAAAGAAATGAAAGTATAACAGCTGTAGAAGATAAGCTTGAATCGGAAACTCAAGTGGAAGAAAAGAATCAAAGTGGTAAACGAAGTGAAAATGAATTATTACTAACGAGAATCTTTGGAAGGGATGAAGTTGAAGAACATACAACTATGAAAATTTGTATCGTTCAAAATGGTGACTCCCTGGATAAAATTGCTGAGCGCTATGAAATTTCAGTTCAACAATTGGTTCGCGTTAATTCACTAAATACTGACTCCGTTTCTGAAGGGCAGCTATTATATATACCAGTCCAATTAAATAACTAAAAGGTTAGGGTGAGGCAATACCTCACCTGTTTTCTTATTTTACTATAAATTCCAAAAGAATGGCCATACGATGAGTCATATGTAAGATTGAAGGTACATCGCATACCCATTTTCTAAATAGGGTAAGGCTAAGCAAATACAGTGGAAAAATAGGTTGAAAGAAGGTGGATGGCCCTCATGGGTAAAAGTAATAAAAATTTTGGGCCCATTCTGAGGTATTACAACGTTAAGCCATCTCATATTGAGGACTACGGTAGTATAAAAAAGGTAGTGACCGAAAAAGGGATATTTGCATTAAAAACGATTTCTAAAGCTGTCAATCAACAATTTCCTACGCTGGTACAACATTTATTTCAGCAAGGCTACACAAGGGCTGTCCCAATTTATCCTACAGTGGATGGTAGATATCTAGTCTTTTATGATCAGAGCTATCATTATCTCATGCCTTGGTTAACAAATAATTCAAATCAACGTTCTGACCGACATCAAGAATTATGTAAAGAACTAGCAAGAATGCATCTTTCTACATTGCGAAAACACAAGCTCGAAGATGGGAAGGAGATAACAGCTTATTACGAAAAAGTAGTCAATAAATGGGATGAGACAAGTCAATATTTAGAATCGTTCGTGGAAGCTGCGGAAAAAAAGTGGTATATGTCTCCTTTTGAGTTACAGGTGTGCACATATTTTCACGAGGCAAATCTTGCTTCAAGATTTTCTCGTACTCAGTTTGATAAATGGTATGAGACTATATTAGAGAAGAAATCCTATCGAACTGCCCTAACGCATGGAAAGGTCTCCATCAACCATTTATTATTTGATGATTATGGTAAAGGATATTTTACAAATTTTGAAAGAGCCACGTTTGCGAATCCTATTCATGATCTTGTAGATCTAAATTATCGAAGGTTAAAGACATACCCTTTACTTTGTGACGATTGTGTTACTTGCTATGAAACATATAGAACACACTTCTCTTTAAGAGACGAAGAAGTGTCATTATTTCTAAGCTTCTTAACCTATCCAGAACCGATATACCGTTGTGTCCGAATTTACGAGGAAAATAAACATAAAACGGAACGGGAGCATGTCCAGCTTTTGCAAAGAGCCTATTGGCTAATAAAAAACATTGAATACGTCTCTGTTAAAATACTTGAAGCTGAAGGGCAAAGAAAAGAGCAGAAAGAAACAAATGAAGAAGAATCCCATACGTGAGAAAGTATGGGATTTTATAATGTAGACTGAATGCCTACCAAAGAAGTAGTAGCCCTGTTTTCCTTCTGCTAGGCTCCCAATTTGAAGAATCTTTCAAGTTAGATATAGCCTAATTGTATAAAATACAATTACTATAACTGTAAAATTTTTAAATCCAATCTAAGTGAAGTGCCGCAGAAAGTAAAATTAAAATCCCTAAAAAAATGACATCAAACGTTGTTGGGAGAAAAATAGTTCGTATCCCTTGAACAATAGTAATTGGAATTACAAATTGTGCACATATGTCACGAGTGTGTCTAAGCCACGGAGGATATGAGTATTTTCTAAATCTTCTTCTCAAGGTGATCGCTCCCTTCCATTATCCTATAACTAGAATATGCTTAAAGAGCCGGAATAGTTCCGGTATTGTATTTCTGAGACTAAATAGAACCACTGTTTTGCATCGGCAATTTGGCTATTTCAACTAGTTTTAGTATTTCTTAAGCGCTAAGTATTGTACGAGACCAACTTTGGAACTTTTGTGCCCTATCACTTAAAAATAATAATTAAAAGGAAATTAAGCATACTAAAGTGAATAAAGTATGAAAAAATAGGCAAACCTTATTGACGATAGCTGTTGCAATTCGGTACTATATGTAGTAGATTAATTAAAAATGAATCAAACGCAATATACAATGATAGGGAAGAGTACATCGTCACACCTTCAGAGAGAGAAATCATTTGCTGGGAGATTTCTTAGGACCGTTACGTTGGAAGGTCGCCCTTAAGTAGCTTTTATGAACGATACAGTAGTAAAAGCCGGTGATAAGCCGTTATCTTTTTGAGAGCATAGGTAGGAAATATCTATCTGTGAAAAAAGGTGGTACCGCGAATACATACTCCATTCGTCCTTTTATAGGATGAGTGGAGTTTTTTAATTTTTAGAAAAAAGTGAATAGTTATGAGCAAGGCGCTTACACTTTTTTATTAAGGAGGAAATCATATGGAAACAACTGAAAAAACATTATCAACAAAATATGATCCGCAGGCAATCGAAGCGGGACGTTATCAATATTGGTTAGATGGGAAGTTCTTTGAAGCTACCGGTGACCCAGAGAAAACCCCATATACAATAGTGATTCCACCACCAAACGTAACGGGTAAATTGCACTTAGGGCATGCATGGGATACAACCTTACAGGACATCATTACACGAATTAAGAGAATGCAAGGCTATGATGTTTTATGGTTACCAGGAATGGACCACGCAGGGATTGCAACGCAGGCTAAGGTTGAAGCGAAGCTTCGTGAAGAGGGAATTTCTCGATATGATTTGGGTCGTGAAAAATTTGTTAAAGAGACATGGAAGTGGAAGGAAGAGTACGCTGGTCATATTCGAGAGCAGTGGGCAAAGCTTGGTCTTGGATTAGATTATTCTAGGGAACGTTTTACATTAGATGAAGGACTTTCAAAAGCAGTTCGCGAGGTATTCGTAACGCTTTATAAAAAGGGACTTATCTACCGTGGAGAGTATATTATTAACTGGGACCCTGCAACGAAAACTGCATTATCTGATATCGAAGTTATCTACAAAGATATCCAGGGTGCTTTTTATCATATGCGTTATCCATTAGCTGATGGAAGCGGACATATTGAAATTGCTACAACACGTCCTGAAACAATGCTAGGCGATACAGCAATTGCAGTTCATCCAGAAGATGAGCGCTTTAAGCACTTAATCGGGAAAACAGTTATTCTACCAATCGTAGGAAGAGAAATCCCAATCGTTGGTGATGACTATGTTGATATGGAATTTGGTTCAGGTGCCGTTAAAATAACCCCAGCACATGATCCAAATGACTTTGAGGTTGGTAACCGTCATAACCTTGAACGCGTTCTTGTCATGAATGAGGACGGTACAATGAATGCCAATGCAGGCAAATATCAAGGTCTTGATCGCTTTGAATGCCGTAAGCAAATTGTTAAGGACCTGCAAGAAGAAGGTGTACTTTTCAAGATAGAAGAGCATACCCATTCAGTTGGACATAGTGAGCGCAGTGATGCGGTAGTTGAACCTTACCTATCAACACAATGGTTTGTAAAAATGCAGCCACTAGCAGACGAGGCAATTAAACTTCAATCACAAGAAGAAAAGGTACAATTTGTTCCTGAACGTTTCGAAAAAACATACTTACACTGGATGGAAAACATTCGTGATTGGTGTATTTCACGTCAGCTTTGGTGGGGACATCGTATTCCTGCTTGGTATCATAAGGAAACTGGTGAAGTTTATGTTGATCATGAGCCACCAGCAGACATTGAAAACTGGGAGCAAGACAAAGACGTATTAGATACATGGTTTAGTTCAGCGCTATGGCCATTTTCAACAATGGGTTGGCCAGATATAAATGCTGAAGACTTCAAGCGTTACTACCCAACGGATGTATTAGTAACTGGGTATGATATTATTTTCTTCTGGGTTTCTCGTATGATATTCCAAGGACTTGAATTCACAGGAAAACGCCCATTCAAGGATGTATTGATTCACGGACTTGTTCGTGATGCGCAAGGAAGAAAAATGAGTAAATCCCTTGGAAACGGCGTTGACCCAATGGATGTTATTGCTCAATATGGTGCAGACTCACTTCGTTACTTCTTATCAACTGGAAGCTCACCAGGTCAAGACTTACGTTTTAGCATGGAAAAGATTGAGGCTACATGGAATTTTGCAAATAAAATTTGGAATGCATCCAGATTTGCAATGATGAATATGGGTGAAATGAAGCACGAGGACATCGATTTAACAGGTGAAAAATCAGTTGCAGATAAGTGGATCTTAACTCGTCTTAATGAAACAATTGCTTCTGTTACAAAGCTCGCTGACAAATATGAGTTTGGTGAAGTTGGTCGAGTTCTTTATAACTTTATCTGGGATGATTTCTGTGATTGGTATATTGAAATGGCGAAGCTTCCTCTTTATGGAGAGGATGAACAAGCGAAGAAAACAACACGTTCGATCCTAGCTTATGTACTAGACAATACAATGAGACTACTACACCCATTCATGCCGTTTATTACCGAGGAAATATGGCAGAACCTTCCACATAGTGGTGAGTCAATCACGATTGCAAAATGGCCTGAAGTAAATCCTGAATTTACAGATGAAAATGCTGCTTCGGAAATGCGTTTATTAGTAGATATCATTCGTTCTGTACGTAATATTCGTGCTGAAGTAAATACTCCAATGAGTAAGCAAATTAAGCTTCAAATCAAAGCGAAGGATGAGTTAGTACAAACTCAGCTTGAAAAAAATCGCTCTTATTTAGAAAGATTCTGTAATCCAAGTGAGCTAGTGATTGCTACAGAGATTGCATCTTCTGAAAAAGCAGTGACAGCGGTTGTTACGGGTGCAGAATTAATCTTACCACTTGAAGGTTTAATTAATATTGAAGAAGAAATTAAGCGACTCGAAAAAGAATTAGAGAAGCTTGATAAGGAAGTAGAAAGGGTTCAGAAGAAATTAAGTAACGAAGGCTTTGTGAAAAAAGCTCCTGAAAAAGTAATTGAAGAAGAGAGAGCAAAAGAAAAAGACTATATCGAAAAACGCGATGCAGTACGCTCTAGAATTACAGAATTAAAAGGATGAGGTAAAAGGAGGCGAATCTAATTTTAGATTCGTCTCTACTTTGATAAAAGAGATTTTTTTGAATCACTTTTTGATTACTGAAATGTTTCATGACTCGGATATTTGCGAGTCTTCTTTAACTACTATAGTGGAGGAACCATTAATGATACAGAACTATGATCAAGCATTATCATGGATTCATTCTCGACTTAGACTCGGTATTAAACCAGGGCTGGCAAGAATGGAGTGGATGATGGAACGATTAGATCATCCAGAAAAAAAGATAAAAGCAATACATATTGGGGGAACGAACGGAAAGGGTTCTACTGTCAGTTATATTCGAAATATCCTGCAAGAGGCGGGCTATACTGTTGGTACATTTACCTCACCATATATTGAATCCTTTAATGAACGAATTAGTGTTAATGGTACCCCTATTGATGACAAGGAAATTGTTTCTCTTTTACAGGTTGTAAAGCCTTTAGCAGATGAATTGGAACAAACAGAACTTGGAGGACCAACTGAATTTGAGGTTATTACCGCTATGGCTCTCTATTACTTTGGCACAAATCCTGAAATTGATTTCGTTATAATGGAGGTTGGTTTAGGTGGGAGACTTGATTCTACTAATGTAATAACCCCGTTGCTTTCAATCATTACAAGTATTGGGTATGATCATATGAGTATTCTTGGCAATTCCATAAAAGAGATTACCAGTGAAAAAGCAGGTATTATTAAGGAACAACGTGCCATTATTTCAGGAGTTACTCAGAAAGAAGCAATAGAAGTTATAAAAAATAAAGCAAACAGGATAGGTAGTCCATATTATCAACTAGAGCATGACTTCTTTATATTGAATCATCAACCAATAGAAAGCGGAGAAAGTTTTTCCATTCGGACACCTATGGATATGTATAAAGACCTCACCCTATCAATGAAGGGAACTCACCAAATTAGAAATGCGAGCTTGGCAATAATGGCTATTACCCTTCTGCAGGAACAATTCCTGTTAGAGATAAATTATAAAGAGCTTAGAGAGGGATTACAGAAGACAAAATGGATAGGACGTTTTGAACAAGTGTTATCACAGCCACAGGTTATATTGGATGGTGCTCATAACCCGGAAGGAGTAACAAGCTTAATTGATACACTTAAAACTCATTACAACGAAAAGAAAGTCCATATTATATTTTGTGCAATGAAGGATAAGAAACTAGATACAATGATATCCCAGTTAGAAAACGTGGCCGATACTTTAACGTTTACAAGCTTTGATTTTCCTAGGGCAGCTAGTTCAAACGAATTATATGAGAATTCTTCAAAAAAAGAAGCGAATTTTATTGTAGAAAATTGGAAAGAAGCCATTGATAGCAAGATTTCAGAACTGTTACATGAGAAAGATGCAGTACTGGTTATAACAGGTTCTCTCTATTTTATTTCTGAAGTTAGAAATTATCTATTACAGAATAACAAATGAATCATATTATTTAGTAAAAAAGTACTAAAGAAGAGGACAAGTATCTGAAAATTTGGTAAAATAATCATAGAATATGCCAAGAAAGGAGGAAACGTGATGGAGGTAAGTAATAGGGTTAGAAAAGGATTGTGGCTTGTGTGGTTTTTGGTATTTCCAGTGAGTATGTGGTTGTTATACTCATACACAAATCCAATAATAGCAGGATATGAACTTGATATTGTTAGTTTTTTATTGATAACTGGTATTATTTCAATCCTTCCTATCGTTGTAAACAATATACCAATCATGTTTACTGAAGGCGTCTCTCTCACTATTTTTCTCTTTTTTGGACTATTTATTGATATTATTATTACACAGGTTGCAATCATCCTATTGCTCATAAGAGTAAAAATAAGTGTAAAGGAATGGTACCGCATACCTTTAAATTCACTGCTCTTTTTAACAATGTCTGTTACAAGTGCTGCAGTGTATTATCTTCTAGGTGGTACACACGGTGCAATAGATATGTCCTCACCAAGCTTCTTAATTCCTATTGTTGGATACCAGTTTACTAGATTTTTTATGAACCATGTACTATTAAGGCTAATTAAACTGATACTTGATCAGAATAAAGAAAAACAACCACTTATTACAAAAGATGTGATTTGGGAAGGAGCAACTATGCTAGTTCACTTCCCGGTAGGTCTTGTTTTATACATGTTATATGTCGAAGTAGGGTTAATTGCGTTATTTTATGTCGGTATTCCGCTTGTAAGCTTAGCTTTTATTCTACGACTCTATTATTCAAGTCAACGAATAAATGATTATTTACAACAAGCAACTGAAATAGGGTATCAACTAGCAGGAAGACTAAAGGTTGAAGAGGTTCTTGATGTTTTTATCGAAAAAATATGTAAAATGCTTCCAGTAGAGTATGCCTATATTTTAGATGTGGTAGATGAAAAAGAGCTAAATGTTATAAGATACTTCTCAAAAGTCGACAGCCCTTCCAGAAATTTTAGCCCGTTAAAAAAGGATGAGGGTATTGCTGGTAGGGTATGGAGTACCCAAAAAGCAACCATATTCCGTACAAGAAAAGAATTCAGGGATATTACGAAGGGATACCTACCAGAGTCGGTTGAAAGTGCGATTTGTGTCCCTGTTATTCGGAATAAGCAAGTTGTTGGTGTTTTTGCATTGGCGTCTACGAAAAAGCACTGCTATGAAAACTATCAATTGATGATTGTTGAGATATTATCAAGTTATTTAGCAGTGGCTATTGAAAATGCAAGACTTCATGAAGAAACGAAAACTAAGAGTGAGATTTGTTCCTTGACAAGGGTTTACAATTATCGCTATTTTGAGCAAGTACTAGAGGCAGAGTTTTTAAAGCTAGAAAATAAAAGTCATGGACCGCTTTCTCTTATCTTGTTAGATATTGATCATTTTAAAACAATTAATGATAATTTCGGCCACCAAGGTGGAAATGAAATTTTACGTGATTTAGCTCATCGATTACAAAACCTTATAGGAAGTCAGGGCACCGTTGCAAGATATGGGGGAGAGGAATTTGTTATCTTGTTGCCAAACACTGATAAACGTACATGTTATGAGTTAGCAGAGACGATAAGGCAAATGATATCAAATCGACCTTTTACAATACAGGATGATTTACAGGATAGGTTACCCCAACAGAAAATGGTACGTATTACAGCTAGTATAGGATTTGCTACGGCACCGAATGATGCAGAAACTCCTCTGGAACTAGTGCGATACGCAGACAGAGCCATGTATATTGGTGCAAAACAAGCAGGTAGAAATAGAGTGGCGGAGTATGTTCACGGATAAAGAATTGAACAGAGGCAGAGATCTTTTTGTCATATTCATGAACTTTTACATTTTACTCTGGAAAAAGAATTTGTTTGGTATAATAACTTTATAAGAATAATAGATAAGGGGGATGAATGATGGTTACTAGGTTACCAAAAAAGATAATGTTACAGGTATGTATTGTCTTTTGTTTTATATACACAGTCCCAATTCATACATCTGCTACTAGTAACAACAATTCTTCGTCACCAACCCTTGATGCAGGTATTACACCTGATAAGAACGCAGTTGAATTAAGTGATAATGGATTAGCTGAGGTAGAAATGAAAATTAACCTTCTACCTTCTGGCAAAGCTACTGCTAAACCCAGAGACCCCAATGACGTTGTTTTTGTATTTGATAAATCCGGATCAATGAATGATATCGTTCATTATGGAAACGGAAGGGAAACAACCAAATTAGAAAAAGCTAAAGAAGCTGTTACACTTGCCACTGAAATATTTAAAGAAAATAACAAAGGTCCTGATAAAGATCAATATGCCTTAGTCCCTTTTAGTTGGCAAAACGATATGATAAATTCGATTGATGAATTAAAAAACAATCCATATCTTGTTAGTAATATGGTAAACCAAAGAAAATTCACTGCTGAAGGTGGTACGAACTATACCCAGGCACTACAAAAAGCCGGTGAAATTCTTAGAACTAGTACAAAAGATAGAAATAAATATATTATTTTTCTGACTGATGGTATGCCAACTAATTCTGAAAATATACAAACCATAAAGGGCTATTATTATAAGTTAATAAACTACGACGAGTATAGAAGCATTTATGGATATCGAGATGATTACAATACAAGGCGTGAGTGGTTCGCTCTTGTTATTGATAGGGGGATTACTGGACCAGATGGTACAATATATATTGAATGGGAAGAAAGGTATATATCTGGACAAGTACCGATTGTATTTGATTCAAACTCCGGTAGGAACCAAGCTTTTATAAAACACAATGATAGCTTTTATTTATATGAACCTTCTTTTGCAGATACCAATTCAATTATTAAGTCCCATATACGTGAAGTAGTTGACCAACTCAAGAAAGAGAATGTCTCACTTTATAACATTGGTTTTGGGGATGAAAAAAATATTGACATGAACTTTTTAGTTGAATTAGCGTCACGAACGAATGGAACAGCGATACAAGTAGATGCAGGTACAATTACAGAGGTTTTTGAAAGAATAGCTTCAAACTTATCCAGTGAGTATCCATCTTTAACGGAAGGCTTCTTAAGGTTCACACTTCCCGAAAATGTTCAAATGGTTGAAGATGAACATTCAACTGTTGTAGGTAATGAAGTAATTTATTCATTACCGGATATCCCATTTACTCCGACACCGCCAGCCTCAATGTTTGAACAATTTAATGTGAAGTTTACTTCGAAGGGAATATATAACTTTAGATTCGATATTGTTTATAATGGTGGGAAGATAAAGATAGAGAACATCCCGGTTACCGTAACTGTTAACGAAAAAAATAGACCATTACAAAAGATTGAATTTTCAGTCCCGACAAAAACAATTTATGTAGGTGAGAGCTTTAATTTAAATGATCTTTTGAGATTTATTCCTTTTAATGCTACAAATAAGGAGTTTAATGTACAGTTATCCCAAGATTCTACTGCGGTATCTGCAGCAAAAGCGATGAACGGGAAATGGATAATTACCGGAGCAGAAAAGGGGTATCGAACAATAACTGTTACCTCATTGGAAAATAGCCGTATTACGGCTTCAATCCTTGTTATTGTGAAGGAAAGAAATTCGGATGGTGAAGGAGAAGACCATGGCCTAGATAATAAGTGGTGAAATGGAGAAAGAACCAATTCCTTGGAGTTGGTTCTTTTGTTGTGCGCCCGGCATGGGTGCAGTCTATAGGGTGAAAGTCCCGAGCCATGAAGGCAGTAGTAGTGGTTA
>JBLKRX010000040.1:0-46904 GCA_047608075.1 Ferdinandcohnia humi | reverse complement strand
AGAATCATCCCCACTCAGCAAACGAGCCCATCATGAGTGGGTACGAAAACCGAGAATCATCCCCACTCAGCAAACGAACCCATCATGAGTGGGTACGAAAATCGAGAATCATTCCCACTCAGCAAACGACCCGTTCATGAGTGGGTACGAAAACCGAGAATCATCCCCACTCAGCAAACGACCCGTTCATGAGTGGATACGAAAAACGGAAATCATCCCCACTCAGCAAACGAGCCCATCATGAGTGGGTACGAAAATCGAGAATCATCCCCACTCAGCAAACGACCCGTTCATGAGTGGGTACGAAAACCGAGAATCATCCCCACTCAGCAAACGAACCCATCATGAGTGGGTACGAAAACCGAGAATCATGACCACTCAGCAAACGAACCCATCATGAGTGGGTACGAAAACCGAGAATCATCCCCACTCAGCAAACGACCCCATCATGAGTGGGTACGAAAATCGAGAATCATCCCCACTCAGCAAACGACCCCATCATGAGTGGGTACGAAAATCGAGAATCATTCCCACTCAGCAAACGAACCCATCATGAGTGGGTACGAAAACCGAGAATCATCCCCACTCAGCAAACGAGTCGGTCATAAGTGGGACGAAAACCGAGAATTAAATGAGTATTTTCCTATTTTGAAGAACAGGACTATAGTCATAGATGATTTTGTTAAAAAATGTCGCCAAATAGCGGTTGGTGGATAATTAATCCTGTTTTTATATAGATAATGAAGAAAATATTCTCCTAATTAAATAAGTGTGATATTATTTAGATAATTCAAAAAATGGAGGTGAAAAATCAATTTTGCACCAATGGAGGTACATAAAAAGTTAAAAAAAGGTGAAGAAAAGGAGCGAGTTATGAAAAAATTAATTTGTTTGTTTACAGCTTTTTTCTTGTTAACTTTTTCAGTTATTCCAGTTGCAGCAAATGGCGGAAATGATACTGCTAGACACAAGGTTTTACAAAACCTAGTCAAGGATCAAGATAAAAAGGCGAGAATCCTCTGGTATGATTTATCTGCTAATATAGAGTATCTAAATACGAAAGAGAAAGTAAAAGACATTGTGGGCAAGACCGCAAAGGCTAATATTGACACTATTATTTTAGATATTAAAAACTCAACAGGCTTTGTAGCCTATAAAAGTAATTTAGCTCCACACGCATCTACTTCTAAGAAGATTGACAAATTCCAAGGATATCCTGAGAATTATGATTTATTAGAGAATGTTATTGAGGAAGCCCATAAGCACGGGATTAAGGTCCATGCAGCAATAAATGTATTTTCAGAAGGAAGTACGACTTTCCAGGAAGGTCCAGCCTATGAGAATCCTGAATGGCAATCTATCATTTATGAGGGTTCAAGGGTAGCGACAGCAGCTAACAAAAGTACAAGAAAAATTGATGGATCAAATACGACAAGAAATACAAACTACCTTGTTCTGTACACGCCAGACAGATACGATGTTTCTCCGGCAAATCGTTGGGGGGCAGAGGTTCAAGTAACAAATGGAATAGTGACACAGGTATCAGACCGTAATACGTATGGGACGCCTGCACTTGAAATTCCTGAAAACGGTTACGTCCTTTCAGGACATGGAACTGCAAGAACATGGTTGCTTGAAAATGTCAAAGTAGGTGACACGTTAGATATTTCAACTACAGAGACAAAGCTAGTACCAGCTTCACAAGCAGCGGGGCATTCTACATTTGTTAACCCAATTCGTGAGGATGTTCAAGCCTATGAATTAGGTATTATTGAAGAGTTAGTCACAAATTATGATGTGGATGGGATTGTGTTAGACCGTGCTAGATATAACAATATCTATGCGGACTTTAGTGATCTAAGTCGTGAGAAGTTTGAAGAATATATTGGCCAAAAAGTCGAGAACTTCCCTCAAGATATTTTTGAAATTAAATTTGATAATAACGGACAAAAGATTGTTGAAGGACCTTGGTATCAAAAATGGATTGATTGGCGAGCTGGTAATATTCAATCATTCTTTAAAAAGGCCGAAAAAACAATCCATGATTTAAAAGAAGATGTTTATTTTAGTACGTATGTTGGTGCCTGGTATTCTGATTATTATAGTGAGGGTGTGAATTGGGCTAGTAAAACTCATATCCCTGATTATAGCTGGACTAGTCCGGAATATCACAAAACTGGTTATGCTGAAACACTAGATTTTATCATGACCGGAACGTATTTTGAAGATGTGACTAAAGAGGAAGCAATTGCGAATGGAAGAATTGCAGAACACAGTGTTGAGGGATCTGCGGAGTTAGCTATGGATGTTATTAATGAATCTACTTTTGTGTATGGGAGTCTATATCTCAACCAATATATAAATAATCCAGAGCAATTCCGTAAAGCACTTCGAAAGGATATTGAAAAAACGCATGGTGTAATGTTGTTTGATTTGGTGTATTTAGAGTGGTTTGACTGGTGGCATATTGTTGAAGAAGAATTTGCTGAACCAACTGAAGCACCACACCATATTCCAGGGTTTTTAAAGATGGTTCGAAGTGATACGTAAAAAAAGTAATGGAGGGGCAGGTTTGTTTACCTGCTCCTTTGTATAAAGAAAAAACAATATCCTATAAACATCAACCACGGTCATTACGACAGTGGTATTTATTTTGCTGTCTTACGTTTACGGAACTGTTGGCTGTTCGATTCTCCATTTAACGGAAAAGCAATTCCTTTAACCATAAAAATAAAATCATACAGATTATAGAATAGATTGAATTTTTTTAAAATAAATATATAATGGTGATAGGAAAATAAATCCATTATTTATAAAAAATAAGAAGAAAAGTTTCAATTCTAAAAGGAGAGGCTATCGTGCTTGAATTTCGTAATCTGAAAAAAAGCGAAAGAGAAATGGCTGTTAATCTAGCAGACATAACATTCCGTGATTCTGAACAAATCTCAATGGGGAAAGCTTTTCCTTATATTTTTAATGAAGGGCATTTGGCTCAGTCATTCGGCGCGTTCGATAACGGTGTCCTCGTTTCTTTTATGGGTTTAGTTCCTTTTAACATACAGCTGGGCCCAGCCATATTGCATTCATATTCTCTTGGGTCTGTCTGTACAAAGAAAGAGTATATGGGAAAAGGGATAGCTACAGAATTGTTAAAAAGAGTCTATCAGTATATCGAAATGACATATGCATCAATTCTACTAATCTCAGGAACTAGGTCTCTGTATACACGAAATGGTTGTTATACCTTTGGGAATAGTAAACGGTTTATCGTAAACAGTGAAAAGGTACTGAAAAATACTTCCTATGAAATAAGAGAAATGATTCCGGCTGATTTGATTAATATGTCTAACCTTGAAACCCAGAAAACCTCGACCTTCAAAAAGAGTGTAACAGATCTTGCAACACTTCTAAATGCAGAGGCTTATGCCAGTTGCCTCAAACTTAGCCATAGGGTTCTTGTTGCAATGAAAAATGATTGTTTAAAGGGTTTTGTTGTTATTGGACTCCCATACCATTCAGGTATTGCAAAAAAGCCACTCCTTGTTGAATCGGCTGGGGCACCAGAAGTGATTTTAGAGCTTATTACGTACAGTCTTTCATTTTACAAAATAGAGGAGATAGAGGTACCTGTTCTAATCCATGAAAAAGATCTGATTCAATTGCTATCCTCCTTTGAATCAATGGACGAAAAGAATCAAGGTACAATTAAAATCATTAATGAAAAAAAACTAAGCGAGCAATTGTCGCCCTATTTTAAAAATCACTTTTCTCTAACTAGGACAAATGGAGACCAAATTGAGGTTACGGTAGATGAGAAGCAGGAAAGGATGACTGAAGCACAGCTTATTTCGTTTCTATTTGATGACAACCCATCAGAACTTAGAAGACATCTAACAACGATTTTACCATTGCCATTCCCATATACAGTTGGTTTACACTATGTGTAATAGAAAGGAAGATTAGATGAAAATCCAAATTTTAGGGACAGCTGCTGCAGAAGGATTTCCAGGGATATTTTGCAATTGTAAGCATTGTAAGAAAGCACGCGAATTAGGTGGAAAGAATATTCGAACACGTTCGTCCACCATTATTGACGATACGCTAAAAATTGATTTTCCCCCCGACACCTATCATCATGTCTTAACACATAATTTAGACCTTTCAAAAGTAGAACATTTATTATTTACCCATACACATATGGATCACTTTAATCCGAAAGACCTTGGAATGAGGACACCAGGTTTTGCACATGACTTTCCTTACCCTTTACATATTTATGGACATGATGCAGCTATTTATAAATGTAAAGAAGTGCTGTGGCATACTGAAGGCTATTTCTCATTTACTTTAATGCAGCCCTTTACTACCTACCAGGTCGGGACTGCTAAAGTAACTCCACTGCTAGCGGACCATAACCCATTAGAAACTTGTTTGCTATTTTACATTGAAAAAGATGGAAAAAGGGTGTTTCATGGACATGACACAGGCTGGTTCCCTGAATCCACGTGGGAATGGCTCCGTGATAAAAAAATAGATGTAGCTATTTTAGATTGTACCAATGGTCTGTTACCAGGTAGAAGAAATCACCTTAATATTGAGGCAGTTTTGGATATACAAAAGGTTTTTCTTGAAAGAAATATGTTGACTGAAAATGGGCAAGTGATTGCGACTCATTTTTCCCATAATATTGGGCTTATGCATAAGGATCTTGAAGAGATTTTTGCCCCAAGTGGGATAAAAGTTGCCTATGATGGGATAGTGCTTGAGACGTAATCCATACTTTTACGACTAGGAGTGAGGTTGATAAATGAATCTTATTGAGCAGCTTAAAGGCAAATTAATTGTTTCTTGTCAGGCACTTGAGGATGAACCCCTTCATGGCTCGAAATATATGGCTAAAATGGCGCTAGCCGCAAAGGTGGGGGGAGCTGCTGGAATAAGAGCTAATGGAGTAAGCGATGTACGTGAAATTAAGCAAATGACGGGACTCCCTGTAATTGGAATCATAAAAAAGGTCTATCAAGACAGTGAGGTATATATAACTCCTACGTTATCTGAAGTCAAAGATCTGCTCGAAACAAAAGCTGAGATTATTGCCCTTGATGCTACATTGAGGAAACGTCCAAATGGAGAGAAATTAGCGGCTTTAATATCGTATATTAAGCAGAATAGTCAAGCGTATGTCATGGGTGATATTTCAACGTTTGAGGAAGGACTAGAAGCAATCAATTTGGGCGTTGATTTGCTATCTACAACCCTATCTGGCTATACACAGATGACGCGGCATATTCATGGACCTAATTTTTCCTTACTTGAGTCATTGGTTAAGTTGAATAAAGTTCCTGTTATTGCTGAAGGGCAGATATCGACTCCTTCTCAAGCAGTCGAAGCGCTTCAAAGGGGTGCGCAAGCTGTTGTAGTTGGCACGGCAATTACCCGCCCGCAAGTCATAACAGAACAATTTGTTAATGCAATAAAAGCTTTAACTTGAAAAGAGGGGGACCTGAGATGATTTTTTATGAGAAACAGATTCAAGAATATATGAACTACAAGCCTGAGCTAACAAAAGAGGAAGACTTTGAACAATTTTGGGAGATGACACTTGCAGAATCATACCAAATTCCCCTGGAACCTGAATATAGCAGGATTGAATATCCTATCAAGCAGATTGAAGCCTATGATGTTACCTATAAGGGGTTTGCAGGAACGCCTATTAACGCATTTTATATAGTACCTAAGGATCACTCAGGCATTGCCCCGTGTCTTATCACTTTTCATGGATATGGCGGTAATAAAGGGTCCGTTTCAAACTATATGAAGTGGCTTATACAAGGCTATGCAGTTTTAGCTGTAGATTGCCGAGGTCAAGGAGAGAGTTCTGAAGATACACCATATACTATGGGTTCTCTTGGGACATGGGCAACGCAGGGATTACTATCAAAAAATGAATACTATTATCGTAAGGTTTATATCGATTGTAAGCGGGCCGTTGATTTTATTTTTACAAGACCAGAAATTGATAAATCACGTATAGGTTTACTTGGAGCAAGTATGGGTGGAGGGATCGCTCTTGCGGTTGCTGCCCTAGACCAAAGACCAGCTTTAGTAGTTGCTGACGTCCCTAATATGTGTAATATCGAACTGGCGATTCAACAAAAATTTGAAGGTTCTTTAGTAAGTATTGAAGGATTTATGAACCGTTATCCCGAAAAAAGTAAACAAGTCTTTCAAACTCTTTCTTATTTTGACAATTTGAATTTTGCTTCAAAAATTAGAAGTAAGACAAGAGTATCAGCAGCTCTTAAAGATTTAGTTTGTCCTGCGCAAACGATTTTTGGTGTATTTAACCATATCGAAGCAGAGAAATCGATACTTGCATATCCATTTTCGGGACATGATGCGCCAGGGATAATCTCTCATATCGATGAGACGCTAGCGTATATTAGCGAAAATTTATAGTAACCGGAAAAAAATAACCTATTCGAAACTAATTTGATAAAATACATTTTTAATTCTTCCATATTGAGGAAGAATTAAAAATTTCTAAAAATTGTTACAATTGTATTGACATGGTAATTTTTCTGCAATAAAATAAAATATGAAGAATATATTCACTTTTTTACTAGATTTTGGAGTAAAGTTTCCGTGTTGGAGTGAGTGGTTCTGCAATAAGAAAAGGGGGAATCGATTTGAAAAGATTGAAAAGGCTTTCAATGTTGTTAATCGTTTTAATGCTTTTTGTTGCAACTGCATGTTCAAACAGCGATAGTGCAGGTAAAGATGATGAAGGTGAAAAGAGCGATGACAAAAAGAATGTTGAGATTAAGTTCTGGACGATTTCACTAAGCCCTACTTTTGACGACTACATAAACGGTTTAATCGATCAGTTTGAAGAACAGAATCCAGGGGTTACAGTAGTATGGGAGGATATTCCATACGATACTGTTGAACAAAAGACTTTAACTGCTGCTGCTTCTGGTCAGTTAGCTGATGTAATGAACTTAAACACGGACTACTTAAAGAAACTTGCTGCTGTAGGTGCGGTAATGGACCTAACAGAGAAAGCAGCTGACGTTAAAGCTGACTATTTCGAAGGAGTATGGAAAGCAGGAATGCTTGAGGATAAGGTATACGCACTTCCGTGGTACCTCTCAAACTCCGGACTTTTATATAACAAAGAATTATTAGCTGAAGCTGGTTTTGATCATCCACCTGCAACAGAAGAAGAAGCATGGGAAATGTCAGAGGTTCTTTATGAGAAACTAGGGGTCTATGGAAATACAGTTAGTGATATTCACTTATATTTACCTCTTAATGGAATGCCGCTTGTATCTGAAGATTTAAAGAGTGCAGCTGTTAATACTCCAGAGGTTGTAGAAGTATTTAAGGAATTTAAAGAAAGATTCGATAAAGGACTCATTCCAAAAGAGTTACTATTAAAACAAGCACAACCAAATGAATGGTATGCGCAAGAAAAAATTGCATGGTGGGGAACTGGCCCTCAGTTATATCGTCAGGTCAAGGACTTGTCTCCAGAAGTATACGACAAATCTGATGCAGCACCAGCTATTCTTGGTTCAAAAGGAGTTTCACACGTTGCAATCATGAATATCGCTGTAGCTGCAAAATCGAAAGCTCCTGATGAAGCAGTTGCATTCGCTAAATTTGTTACAAATGCTGAAAGTCAATTAGCATTCAGTAAGATTGTATCAATTTTGCCTTCAGTAAAAGAAGCAGCAGAGGATGAGTTTTTCACTCAAGGTGCAGATTCTGAAGACCCATCAGAAAAAGGAAAATACTTTGCTGCAAAACAATTAGAGCATTCGGAAGATATGTTTGCTCCAGTTGAAAATATTTCTGAAATTAATAAGACGATAAACGAGGAATTCCACAAAGTATTACTAGAAAATAAAGATCCTCAAAAAGCAGTTGAAGACGCTGAAGCAAAAATAAATGAATTACTAAAAGCTAAGTAGAGTTAATAATAAACATTTAATTTAACTTTTTTCAGAGAAGTCCCCTACTTATATAAGTGGGGGATGAATGCAAAAAAGTATAATTCAGTAGGGGGCCAACCCCGACTGAATAAAGGTAAAGCCTCTGGCGGATCCCTCGATTTTTGAAAGAGAATTTTCAAGCAAGTTCGAAAAAATCGGGCACAAATACGCTAAGGCGTATTTGATTGCAATGTTCCGCTACAGTGCTTTTCTTAAAAGAATAATAGATTTTTCTATGGCATTCATGATTGCTTAGGCATAGTGAATGCCTGATTTTCTACTAAAAGGAAAATTAAAGCATTTGTTTATGTGAGGTTGGATACGACTGTTATTCCAACGTATAAACAAGAAGGCAGAAGTGATTATGGTAGGAGTGATCGTATGTATAAAGCAAGGCACGCGTGGCTGTTTCTATTACCGACTGGAATACTGTTAACAACGTTCACCTTAATACCGGCTCTTGCGGCTCTAGGACTAAGTTTTACGAACTATAATGTATTTCAGCCAATCGAATGGGTTGGACTTGATAATTTTACTAGGGCGTTTAAAGATGAGGAATTTTGGAATGCTCTAGGTAACACGTTTTACTATTGGATATTAGTTACACCGGCATTGGTTGTTTTACCAGTCTTCCTAGCAATCTTAGTTAACCAGAAATTAATAGGGATTAAGCTTTATCGACTAACCTATTATTTTCCAGCTTTAGTTTCAGTTGTAGTAACAGCAATATTATGGAACTGGTTGTTTGCAAGCGATGGGATTTTTAATTATGTATTAAGCTTAGTTGGAATTAATCCTATCGATTGGTTAACAAGTACAAAGTTTGTAATGGTTAGTTTAGCAATTGTTACGATTTGGCAAGGTCTCGGATATTATATGTTATTTTATTTAGCTGGATTACAGTCTGTACCAACAGATCTTTACGAAGCAGCTGAACTGGATGGGGCTAACTTTTGGCAAAAACACTTTCATATAACGTTTCCTATGCTTAAACCAATTATTTTCTTTACTGCAGTAATCTCGACGATGTCAGCTTTTAAAGAATTTACACTAATGCTTACAATGACGGATGGTGGACCAATTGGTGCTTCAACTACTGTGGTGTACCTTGTATTTGAAAAAGCGTTTAAGCAATTAGAAATGGGCTATGCGAGTGCAATCTCATTCATTTTGTTTATTATTATCTTAATTTTAACGTTATTAAATAAGCAATCTTTGGATAAAGCGTCTTAAGGAGGTAGTTTCATGCAACAAACACAAACTAGTACAAATTCAGTTCCGAACATTAAACAAAATAACAAAATACGTAAACTCCCTACTATGCGCAAAGTGACTCAATCTTTCTTATCTTATTTTTTATTAACACTAGTAGCCGTGATTATGATTGTTCCATTTTTATGGTCTGTTTCTACTGCATTGAAAGGGAAAGATGAAACAATCTTTTCATTCCCTCCACAATTTATTCCAGAAAATATAACCTTTGAAAACTTTATCACTGTTTGGAATACATTACCTATTCCGCTCTATTTATGGAATAGTACCGTTTTAGCTTTTTGGGGAGTTGTATTACCACTCATTTTCTGTTCATTAGCAGCATTCCCATTAGCACGAATGAACTTCAAAGGTAAGAATACCGTGTTTTTAATCATTCTTGGGACAATGATGATCCCTGGTGAAGTAACGATGATACCTATCTACTTAATTTTACAGAAATTAAATTTAATTGGTTCATATTCAGGTGTCATTCTTCCCGGAGCTGTAACAGCCTTTGGAATCTTTTTGATGAGGCAAGCTTTTATGGGAATACCTAAGGAAATCGATGAATCGGCCATTATCGATGGTGCCACACCACTGCAAATCTGGTGGCATATTATGATGCCGATGGTAAAACCAATGCTATCAACTCTTGCAATCTTAAGTTTTATTGGTTCATGGAATAATTTCTTATGGCCGCTTCTTGTCTTACAAGACCCTAACACATATCCATTAACAGTTGGCTTATATGATCTAAAGGGAGCTTTTGTAACTGATACTAGATTGGTTTCAGCTGGTGCAATTGTAGCTCTAATCCCGATATTAATCGTATTTGTAGCTTTCCAAAATTACTTTATTAAAGGTGCTTATAGTAGTGCAGTTAAAGGATAATTGGAATACAAATGAACAGGTAGAAATGGTAGGTAGCTGAGAAAGGGTTCTGAATCACCTATAAAAACTAGGTGAAAAATTACGCTGCAAATATAATTTCTACCTTTACTAATTGAAGACATAATCGCTAGAAAATAAGTTAAATGGAGTTAAAAAGGACATATTTCAATCATATCCAATAATTTGCTTACTCCGTAAGTAATCTATGTATCTTATTTTTTTGGATTGTAATGAAGGAATAATCTTTCTAATAAAATAAATGGTGGATTATTCTTTCGGAGGCATTGGAGTGATTAACAAAAGAGGGGAAATGATGGAGAAACAAAAGTTTTTGGACCTAATAAAAGGGCAATTGATTGTTTCGTGTCAAGCATTAGAGGATGAGCCATTACATGGATCCTCTTACATGGCTAAAATGAGTCTTGCTGCTAAGATGGGTGGAGCCGTTGCGATACGAGCTAATGGAAAGGAAGATATCATTGCGATACGAAATGCTACAGGATTGCCCACAATTGGAATTGTAAAAAGAGATTATCCTGATAGTGATATTTTTATTACCCCGACGCTTAAGGAGGTATCGGAGTTAATCGAAGCAGGAACTGATGTTATTACACTTGATGCAACATTGAGGGAACGGCCAGGTGGAACTTCCTTCCAAGAAATGGTTTGTTTTATTAGAGAAAATTGTTCCAGCCTAATTATGGCCGATGTCTCAACGATTGAAGAGGGAATTGCGGCTGTAGCTGAAGGGTGTGACCTTATATCGACGACTCTATCTGGCTACACACCATATAGTCCTCAAATTGACGAACCAGACTTTGATCTTATCAAGAAACTAGCATCCCGCTGTCATGTTCCTGTTATAGCTGAAGGAAGAATTTCAACACCCGATGAAGCGATTGAAGCCTTTAAAAATGGAGCCCATTCGGTAGTAGTAGGAACAGCAATTACTAGACCACAAGTCTTAACAAAAAGATTTGTAGAAAAAATGAAAAGGGTAGAAATTAAGAGTTCATGAGGTGATAAATAGTGATTATTAAAGACCTTAACGTCTTTCCCTTATCGTTACCTATGAAACAAAGTTTTCGAATTTCCGGTGGTACAGTTGGGGATAAGAATCAAGGTGCACCACATGTATATGTGAACATTGTGTCAGAGGATGGAATGGAAGGCTGGGGTGAGGCAAGACCAAGTCATAGGTGGAGTTATGAAACTCTTGAAACGGTTGTTTCAACAATAGAAAACTATATAAAGCCAGCTATCGTCGGAAAAAGAGCTGATGACCTTTCGAGCATTCATCAATTCATGGATGGGGAAATTTCCTCCGGAATTTCTAAGGGGCAGCCTATATGTAAAGCTGCTATTGATACTGCCCTCTATGATTTGATAGGAAGGAGCTCCCAAAAAACATTGTCTGAACTCTGGTTTGGAAAATCAATGCAATGCACCCCCTTATCGTATTTAATAAGCACAAGAGATCCAAATGAAGCAGCTGAAAAAGCTAGATATGCAAAAGAAAATGGTTTTCAAGGGGTGGATGTGAAGATTGGTTTCCAAGTCGAGCAAGATATGGAAATTTTGGAAGCAGTTAAGGCTGAAGTACCTGATCAGTTCTTTAGAGTTGATGCAAATCAAGGCTATACACTCCCGGACGCTATAAAAGCAGCAAAACGAATGGAGCAAATTGGTGTTGATGTGTTTGAGCAGCCTTTACTAGCAAATGACTTGCTTGGACATCGGGAAGTTAGACGAAAGTCCTTTATTCCAATTGCATTAGACGAGAGTATTTGGAGTCCTAGTGATGTTTTACAGGCAATTCGACTAGAAGCCTGTGACTATGCCGTTATTAAGCTAACAAAAATGGGTGGTTTTACTGGCGCAAAATTAGCTGGTGAGATTGCGAAAGAAGCAAATCTTGGGTTGCTTGGTGGTGGCTTAACGGAATCAACACTTGGACTCACTAGCAGCGCTCATCTTTTTAACTATCTAGAAATTAAGCTTCCTTCAGACTTAAATGGTCCATTCTTTCTTGAAGATGACCCTATTCGAAATAAAGGAAGTATTGTAAATGGGTCCATAATGTTACCAAATGGTTATGGGAATGGCTGTGAAGTAGATTTCAAGAAACTAGAAAAGTATAAAATCCAAGGATAGTTGGTGGTAAACATGGTTCGTAAGATACGATTTGGAATTATTGGTTGTGGGGTAATCTCTCCTTTACATGCAGAGGCCATTAAAGCAAGCCCGTATACTGAACTAGTTGCTGTATCTGATCTGCGATTAGATGCGGCTAGGAAGTTTGCTGAAGAATTTGATGTACCAACCTATGTCACAGACTATAAAGAGCTTCTAGCAATTGATGAATTAGATGTTGTTTCAATCTGTACGCCAAGTGGGACACATGGTCAAATTGTCATCGATGCAGCACACGCTAAAAAGCATGTTCTATGTGAAAAACCTTTAGAAATAAAGGCAAATCGAATGACGCAAATGATACAAACATGTAAAGAACAAGGAGTTAAATTAGGTTGCGTTTTTCAAAGAAGAGCTACAACTATTGTCCAAACGGTCAAACAGGCCATAACTAATGGAGAGATTGGGAAGTTAGTTTTATGTGATGCCTATTTAAAGTATTACCGTGATCAAGCCTATTACGACAGTGCTGGTTGGCGTGGAACGTGGGAAATGGATGGCGGAGGGGCACTGATGAATCAAGGTGTCCACGGTATTGACTTATTTTTATGGCTAACGGGTGGAGTCTCAAAGGTGTTTGCTAGAACAGCTGCCTTAACAAGAAATATTGAGGTAGAGGATACAGCTGTTTCCGTATTGGAATGTAAAAATGGTGCCTTTGGAGTGATTGAAGGGACTACGTCCGTATACCCGGAAAGAAACACAAGAATTGAAATATACGGAGATAAAGGGACAATTATTTTTGATGATACTGGAATCCTAGAGTGGGTTACGATGGAAAAAGGGGATATTACAAAGGAAATTGACGTTAAGCAAGAAAAAATAGAGGGTGTTAAATCAATCGGTCATTTTCATTTTATCGAAGACATGGCACATGCAATTCTGGAAGACCGTGAGCCAATGGTAACGGGTGAGGAAGCAAGGAAAGCCGTAGATTTAATACTTTCAATATATGATTCTTCTAAAAATAAAAAAGAAGTTTATTTATAGAGGTATCATCTATGAAAATATATGTAAGTGTTGATATGGAAGGAATTGCTGGTATTTTGCTTCCCGAACAATTAAAAAAAGGTGAGTCATTCTATGAGGAGGCCCGAAGGCTTTTAACAGCCGAGGTTAATACAGTAGTCGAAGGATTACTAGAAGCAGGAGCAAAAGACATTTATGTCAAGGATGCACATGGAACAGGTTACAATTTCATAACGTCAGAGCTTCATCCGAGAGCAAGATATTGTATGGGTGCAACTACTCTCAGACAGCGCTTTCCTGGATTAGACTCCTCCTTTGATGGTGCTATGCTTATCGGGTATCACGCAAAAGGTGGAACAGAACATGCAATCCGTGACCACACCATGTCATCTGCTGGGTGGCAATCCCTACTATTAAATGGGAAACCTATTGGAGAAATTGGTCTTGATGGGCTTTTGTTTGGGTTACATGAGGTGCCAATCCTACTTGTTACTGGAGATAAAAAAACATGTAGCGAAGCTCATGAAGAAATTCCAAATGTATGTACATATGAAACAAAGGAGGCATTTGGTAGGCATGCAGGACTGATTAAACCTCCAAAATTAGTATATGAAGAATTAAGAAAATGTATTGGTTTATCAATTGAAAATAGGAACAAGGTTTTACCTTGTCACATAAATGGGCCTTATGAGCTATTGGTTCATTTTTTAAGTACAGACCAAGCAGATGCAAGGTATTTTGACGGTGTACGAAGTAAACGAATTGATGGTCTTACTGCAGCATATTATGGGGCAGATATTATTGGAGTTCTATCATTGGCGATGTAAAGGAGAGGTACAATGTCTACGACGAAAATAGGTATTGTTGGAGTTGCGCTTGGGCACCCATATACATTTACAAGTATTCTAGAGAAGAAAGGGACAACACAAATTTATGTATGGGAGCCTATTAAGGAAAGGTTAGAGCCTTTTTATAAACAGTTTCCACATGCAATCGTATGTGAGTCATTTGAAGAAATACTAAGTCATGATGTAGACGGAGCTATCATATGTACCGAAAGTTGTTTCCATGATACATACTCCATTCCTCTTATGGAAAAGGGTATACCTATTTTCATAGATAAAGTAATGGCAATTAATAAGGATGCGCTTACTGCAATAACAAATACATATAGAAAAAATAAATCGCCTGTAATGTCTACCTCGATCTTACGTTTTAGTCCTCTTTTGAAGAAAGTGCAGGAGGTTATGCTATCAAAAAAACATTCAGAAGTATTAGGAGCATCTACAACTATCTTTCATTCTATTGAACATTACTTCAAGGAAGGTAATACATGGCAGGACGAGAAGGATAAGGGTGGAGGGACCCTTATTAACATGGGTGTCCATGGGGTAGAGCTTATCTATTCTCTTTTTGGTAAGGGAGTAAAGAGAGTATATGCTGAAGCGTCAACTCGATACTTAAAAGCTACACAATCTGAGGACATGTCAGTTATATTGCTAGATTATGGTGAGGGTTTACTTTGTACGGTCCATCTCGTGTGTGGCACTTCCCACCATGGATATGAAATCGATGTATATTTTAATGATCAACGACAGATGGTTACAATACCGAAGGGAAATTCAAGTGAACCACTAGTAGATTATGGCTATGAAGCTACGATAGATCAGTTTTTGAGAATGGTACAGACTGGTGAAGAACCAGTTGATTTTTCAGAGACAATAGAGGTAATAATGGTGCTTCTTGCATGTAGAGAGTCCTCAATAACAAAGCAGTGGATCGAGGTGGTATGAGAATGGAATACTCAATTGGCATTGATATCGGTGGAACGAAAATTGCTGCAGGTATTGTGAGTAAGAATGGAAACGTCCTAACAAAGAAAGTCTTCTCAACACCTCAGGAAACGAGAGATTCAATAATACAACTGCTTGAAAACATCATTTTCACTTTAACGGAAACGGCAGCTATTGAAGGGAAAAAACTTATAGGAATTGGTATTGGTACAGCTGGACAAATTGATTTTGAAAGAGGCAAGGTTTTGTCTGGTACAGCTAATATTAAAGATTGGAATGATGTTCCACTTCGTGAGATTTTATCGAAAAAAACGGACTTACCTGTTTATATAGAAAACGATGTAAATGTACTAGCATTAGCCGAGCAACAGTTTGGTGCTGGCCAACATGTGAAGGATCTAATCTGCCTTGCACTTGGAACGGGTGTGGGTGGAGGAATTATTTCTGGTGGAAATATGATCCGTGGTGCATGGGGTGGTGGTGCTGAACTAGGTCATATCACAGTTGATATGAACGGTCCTGTCTGTAACTGTGGTTTTAAAGGCTGCCTTGAAACCTATGCTTCTGGAACGGGTATTGCAAGGATGATGAAAGAGGAATTAAAAGCGTATGGGGCGATAGAAGGTAATAGTGAATTTCTATACTATCAAAAACACCCTGAAGAAGTGACAAGTCAACTTGTTTTTGAATTAATGAGAGCAGGTAATGAACTAGCAATGAAAGTAGTGGAAACATCAATTAATGCGTTATCGTATGCAATTGTAAGCTTTATCCACACCTTTAATCCTACACAAATTGTATTAGGTGGTGGTGTGTTACAGGATGGTGAGTGGTTTATTCAGAGGGTACGCGAGCAGGTATCCACTATGGGAATTCGATCACTAGTCAATCCAGTAGAAATAAAAATGACACAGCTTGGTAATGAAGCAGGGTTAATTGGAGCTGCCATCCAACCATGGGTATACGGCGGTAAAACAGAGGAGATACATCAGTAACTCTCTACGATAAATGGTAAGGAGTGTAATTTCAATGGGGAAGATCCGGGTAGGAGTAATCGGAGCGGGTACGATAGCTGAAATAGGACATTTACCTTATTATCAGCAACATCCAGATGTTGAGCTTGTAAGTGTAGTAGATATGAATCTTGAAAGAGCACGGTCAATTGCAAATAAGTTTGGTGCCTCTAGTGCGTATCAAACGGCAGAGGAAATGTTTGAAAACGAAGACATCGATGCAGTCAGCATTTGCACCTCCAATGTATCTCATATACCTCTAGCACAATTAGCTATTACAAATGGTGTAGATGTATTAATAGAGAAACCGATTGGAATTTCTTACGCAGATGCACAAGCGCTTGCCAAGAAAGTAGCTAAGAACAATCGGATATGTATGGTTGGTATGACTCATCGTTTTCGAAATGAGGCTATTGCTGCAAAACGGTTTATTGACAATGGAGATGTCGGTGATGTGTACTATGTAAAAGCCAAGATTCTCAGAAGGAGAGGAACGCCAACGGGATGGTTCACCGATAAATCGATTGCTGGTGGTGGTCCCTTAATGGATATAGGTGTGCATGTTCTCGATTTAGCTTGGTGGTTAGTAGGGAAGCCTAACCCAGAAACTGTAACAGGTCATTTAGTAAAAGGAATCGGAAAATATAATACTGAGATGTTTTCAACATGGAACTCGAGTCAGCCTGAGAATCGTGAAAATCAGATATTCGATGTAGAGGACTTTGGTACTGCTCTCATTCGTTTTGATAATGGGATTGTCTTGCATCTAGAGGTTAGTTGGGCAATAAACGGTGCTCAGGATGAAGGGTTAAAGGTAGAAGTCTTTGGTACAAAAGGTGGTATCTCACTTGAACCACTTGTTTATTACACTGAAATGAACAATATATTTTTAGAATCTAAGCTTGCAATAGAAAAGAATAATCCAATGGAATCAGAAATGAACCATTTTATTGAATCAGTTCAAACTCGAAATCAGCCACTCATTGATGCAAACGACGGAGCAAAAATCATTGGAATGTTAGAAGGTATATACCTCTCATCTGACTTCAAGAAAGAAATTAATATTAGAAAAGATATCTTTAAGCTAAATACTGATCTTCAAATGGACCTCTAAAAGGAGGAAGTGAATATGCCTTATTTTAAGCCAAATCAACCTGAATTCAATTTCCTGAAGCATATGATTTTAGTGGGGGGAAATGTTGATAATCCTTGGAACAAAGACGATTTTCGTCATTATGTTACTCATGTTAACGAGCATCTGCAATCAGATGATTGGATGTTTGACACATTTGCGTTCTGGCATTTTAAGTCTCCAAAGGGTGGTTATTTGTATTCGGATGTCAATATTGGAACTACTATGAATGGGGAAGGGAATTTCTATGCTGTACCTGCACCAAACCCAGGAACGAAACAGGATTGGGATGCGATAATTGATTGGTATTTCCAGCCGGATACATTTGCTGATGCTTTCAATCAAGCAGTTAAAGAAGCTAGTCTTACGTTAGGAAAACCGGAGCATAAGCATAATCTTGTGATAACGATACCTTATCCTGGTCCCCTCCAATCAAAGTTTGGGAGTATTGATGGCAAAGCGTTAAATTTTAGTGTCCAAGGACAAAATTTACAAAAGGCAACAGAGGATCGTTTAGCTGCTTGTATATGGTTCGTTAATGAAGTGACTAGGAGATTTGAAGAGCAAAACTATGAACATCTAAATCTATTAGGATTTTATTGGACATTTGAAACAATTCACAAAAGCTGGGATATCGATGATCACTGGCTACTAAAAGAACTTTATAAACACATCGATATGAAAGAAAAGAAATTTTTCTGGATTCCATTCTTCAGTTCATATAATATTCATCAGCTTGATAACTATCAAGATTATTACTTTCATGCAGCATTTCTTCAACCTAACTATATGTTTTATAAAGCTTTTACAGGTGTTGATGAAGCGGCGATTGCTGCTAGAGAAAGAAATGCTGGGATTGAAATGGAATTTTATACAGTACTCGAAGAACCAATTGCTGTAAAAGATGAACGATTAAATCGATTCGATGCTTATTTAAACGGTGGTATTACACAAGGCTATATGAAGGAATCGGCAATCGCTTGGTTTGATGGAGGAAGAGCATTATACAAGATTTTTCATGATTCTGATGAAAGAGAAAGACAATACTACGACAAAATTTATCAATTCGTAAAAGGAACCTACTCAGTAAAATAACTGAAAAAAGGAGAATTGAAAAATGAAAAAACTAAAGATTGGAGTCATAGGTACGGGGAGTATTTCTGAACTACACTTTGGCTCATATGCAAAGAATGAAAATGCCGATATAGTTGCTGTATGTGACCTTAATGTTGAAAGAGCTCAGAAAAAGGCACAAGTATATGGGGCACAATACGTGTATTCGGATTATCGAGAACTTCTAGCGAATCCTGAAATAGATGCAGTTAGCATTTGTACTTGGAATAATAGCCATGCTGAAATAAGTATTGCTGCACTAAAAGCTGGTAAGAACGTTTTGGTAGAAAAACCGTTATGTAGAACGGTTGAAGAAGCCTTAGAGGTTGAAAAGACGGTAAAAGAAACTGGAAAGCTTCTTCAGGTAGGTTTTGTAAGAAGATATGCTAGTAATACAGCTATACTTCAGCAATTTATCCAAAATAATGAGTTGGGTGAAATCTATTATGCGAAGGCATCCTGTATTCGGAGACTAGGTAATCCTGGTGGCTGGTTTTCAGACAAGGAACGTTCTGGTGGAGGGCCATTGATCGATTTAGGGGTTCATATGATAGATATTTGCTGGTATTTGATGGGGCGCCCGAAGGTTAAGTCAGTTAGTGGAAATACATATAACAAATTGGGTAACAGGTCAAATGTGAAAAACCTATCTTACTACAAGGCATCAGATTTTGATGCTTCTAAAAACACGGTTGAGGATCTCGCAAATGCTCTTATACGATTTGAAAACGGAGCCTCTTTGTTTGTTGATGTTAGTTTTACTCTCCATACCAAAAAAGATGAGATCTTTGTTAAACTATTTGGAGAGAAGGGTGGAGCAGAAATTGAACCAGAGCTTCAAATCGTCTCAGAAAAGTACGATACAATTATCAACCTTACTCCTCAAATAGATAGTTTGTCATTTGATTTTGTAAATGCCTTCCAATCAGAAATCAATTATTTTGTTGATTGCTGCTTAACTGGAAATGAAACCATTAGTCCTGTAGAGGACGGGGTAGAAATGATGAAAATTTTATGTGGTATCTATGAATCTAGTGAAAGAGGAACAGAAATCCATTTTTAAAGTAAAAATTAACAATATATTAACATACTATTTCTCGAATAGTTACCATGGTAATGCTTTTGATTTGGTATACTGTCAAGAGGAAGGATACCTATCTATCGCTTATACGGGAAAGGGAAGGAGTAGGAAATGAATACTATGACCAAATCAAATCCAATTATTATGATATCTAGTATATATAAATCACTAACTAAAGCAGAACAAAAGGTAGCAGATTTCGTCATGGCAGATACAGAAGAAGCTGTTTATTCTTCTGTAACGGATCTCGCGGAAAAATCAGGTGTAGGAGAGACAACTGTAATCCGATTCTGTCGCAAGCTAGGGTTCCGTGGGTATCAAGAATTTAAATTAGCTGTTGCCCAAAACCTTGTTAGCCCCGAGGAGCATGTTCACGGAAAAATAGAAGAGAACGACACTCTAGAAGTAGTCTCTCGAAAAATAACGACTCAAAACACCCATGCGCTTGAAAACACACTTAATTTATTGCAGACCCAGGCGCTTGAAAAAGCTGTACATGCAATAACGAGTGCAAGTAGATTATTTTTCTTTGGTATCGGTTCATCTGGTATTACAGCACTTGATGCCAATCACAGGTTTATGCGTTTTGGATATAATGTGATTCATTCTTCGGATTCACATATTATGGCGATGAATGCTGCTCTTGCTACGAAAGATGATGTAGTGTTCGGAATCTCTACATCTGGTAGTACGAAAGATGTGGTGGATGCAATCCGAATTGCAAAGGAAAACAAGGCATTTGTTATTTGTTTAACTAACCATGCTCGTTCGCCAATCACTCAATATGCAGATGTTATTTTATTAGCAGCATCTAAGGAATCTCCGCTTCAAGGTGGTGCATTTGCTTCGAAGATTGCACAACTTCATTTGCTAGATATCCTAACAACTGTCATTGGACTCAAGGATAAAGAACAAACGCTTCATTCGATTGAACAAACTGCAAAAGCGGTATTGGATAAAATGTACTAGTCACATTTATAAAATAGATGCAGTCTCTTTTTCTGCATCTACTTTTATAAGTTATTCTGAAAAAAAAATCCTGTATTTTTTTAAAAAAAAGAGGGTTATTCCATTATTACGTTGTATATTTTTAATTAAAAGAATATTTTGAGTATCTCAACTTTGTTACCAGCATCTTTGATAGTTATATCAGGAGGTGAGGTACATGTGATCTGAATTTAGTTTTACTTTAAAACTACTAAAAATAATAAGGGGGAAAAGCTGGTGAAAGCGCTTTACAAGAAAATGGCAGTATTTCTTTTGTCTATCGGCTTAGTTTTTAGTGTTGCAGCATGTACTTCTGATTCGTCTGGTGAGACAGATAACGATGGAGATAATAATTCCACCGAAAAGGTTGAAATCACATTTTGGCATGTGTATTCCGATAAGGATGCTGGCCCATTAAATGAAAGAGTGGAAGAATTTAATAATATGCAGGATAAAATTGTAGTTAAAGCCGTTGGTAATCAAGACGCAACGAAGCAATTAACGGCTATATCTGGAGGAAATCCCCCTGATATTGCACTAACATATTGGAATAATGTAGGACCATGGGCAGATGCAGGAGCAGTCCATTCGTTAGAAGACTTTTTCAAGCAGGATAACTATGATCCTAATACATTAATACCTGCTGCATTTGAAAGAATGCAAGTAAATGGAGAAGCTTATGCACTTCCATTTACGATGAGTATGGCGTCTACGCTAATGTACAACAAGAAGGCATTTGAAGAGGCAGGTTTAACTGAAGCTCCAGAAACGATGGAAGAGCTAATGGAATATTCAATGAAACTGACGAAACGTGATGGTGACAATATCACTCAAATTGGTTTTATTCCTGATTTTCCTTGGATTGACAATGTATTCTGGCCGGTTGTCTTCGGTGGCAGTTTCTATGATGAAGAAAGTGGAAAGGTTACTCCAAATCATCCACAAAACGTGAAAGCAATCGAGTTTCAACAAGGCTTCTACGAGGAGTTTGGAACAGAGCAAATTGAGAAATTCCGTTCCGGCTTAGGTCAAAGGGGAACAGACCAAGACCCATTATTAACTGGACAGTTAGCTATGATGATTGGATGGGAATACAACTTTGTTGACAAAAGAGGTGAAGATGGTCCAATTGGCATTGCTCCTTTCCCATATCCAGCAGATAAACCGGAATTAAAAGGTTCAGGTATGGTAGGTCCACGTGCTGTTTTTATCCCAGCAAAGGCTGAGCATAAAGAAGAGGCATGGGAGTTTATGAAGTATCTAATGAGCAAAGACTCTCAAATTGAGTTCGCCATTGATGCTGGTGTTATTCCAACTGTTATTGAGGCATTGGATGATCCAAAGCTCATTGAAAATGAAAAAATGGAAACTATGTTACCATTCTTTGAGGCAGCAAAAAGTGAAAATCTTCAAGGCTTCCCGAATAGTGTTTATATTAATGAATACTTACAATTCCTAACCGAAGAAACGGAAAAAGCCCTAAAGGGTTCCATTTCAGCACAAGAAGCAATGGATAATGTTGCTGAAAAGGTACAGCCTTTAGCAGATGATGCAAAGTAATAGCTAATAATTCTAATAGTATCTTATATACATGGGAGAGGGTATCCAACTCTCCCTAGCTTTCCTAACCTAACACTCTAGTAAAGGAGGCAAAACATTTGGCAGAAGTAAACTATCGCACAGAAGGTATAAAAAAAAGACAAAGAAAGAATCTTGTAATTGGCCTTCTTTTTGCTAGTCCTTGGATTATTGGATTTCTCATCTTTGAATTATACCCAATACTCATGTCATTTTATTATAGCTTAACAGATTATAATCTATTTTCACCGCCGAAGTGGGTAGGGCTTGAGAATTATGAAAAATTATTTCAGGATGATAAATTTTATCTATCATTATATAACACCATCTATATAACAATTTTTGGGTTATTTCCACATCTAGCATTTGCCCTACTAATGGCATTATTGCTGAATATGAATGTTAAAGGGCAGGCGCTCTATCGTACCATTTACTTTTTGCCAACGCTTGTTCCAGCTGTAGCTGGATCTCTATTGTGGATGTGGCTTTTTAATGGTCAATATGGGTTGATTAATGAATTACTTGGATATCTCGGGCTTGGTCAACCAAACTGGCTAGTTGATCCAGATTGGACGAAACCAGCCATCATTATTATGGGTTTCTGGGGTACTGGAACAACAACCATTATGTATTTAGCTGCTCTTCAAGATGTTCCTAAAGTTTATTATGAAGCTGCTGAAATTGATGGTGCAAACTTTTGGCAGAAATTCAGACATATTACATTACCTGCTATTTCTCCAGTAAGCTTGTTTCTAATTATTATGGGTTTAATTGGTTCCTTTCAATATTTCACACAAGGATTGATCTTTGCGGAAGCCTCTCAATCTGTGGGTGGACCAGAAAATTCGATGCTATTCTATGCAATCTACTTATATCAAGTTGCATTTTCTTTCTTGAAAATGGGCTATGCTTCTGCAATGGCATGGGTACTATTTATTATCGTGTTGATCTTAACCATTATTGTCTTTAAGACCTCTGCTAAATGGGTGTATTACGGAGGTGAAAAATAATGCCACAGGTACCTTTACGTGAAGAAAGCTCTACTAATAGGCCATTGCCTCCTGAACTTATCGACTATAAACCTAAGAGAAAAGTAAGTAAAGTCCTAAAACAGTCATTCTTCCCACATATTGGTTTAGCTCTAGTCGGTATATTATTTTTGGCTCCTTTCGCATGGTTAGTAATTACTTCTCTTAAAAGCATTGATGAGATTTTTGCTATACCAACTGTTTGGTGGCCCGAAAAACTGAATTGGGCAAATTATAGCGGGGCAGTGGAAACAATTCCTTTTGTTCGGTATACGTGGAATACAATAGTTATCTGCTTTTTCTCTGTTCTCGGACAGTTGATATCGGCTCCACTTGTCGCCTATGCGTTAGCAAGAATGAATTTCAAGGGACGTAACTTAATCTTTTTTGTCATGATGGGAACGATGATTTTACCATTTCAGGTTACTATGATACCTGTATATGTCATGTTCAATAACTTAGGAATGATTGATACGTATTTACCATTAACATTGCCTAATTTTTTTGGTGCAGCTTTTTACATATTCATGCTTAGACAGTTTTTCTTGTCAATTCCATTTGAATTAACAGAAGCTGCAAAAATTGATGGTGCTTCTGAGTTCCGAATCTATTGGCAGATCATTCTTCCGTTATCACGACCAGCCTTATACACGGTTGCCTTGTTTACATTCTTAGGGGCTTGGGGTGACTTTTTAGGTCCGTTAATCTATCTGAATGATCCTGACAAGTGGACATTATCCGTTGGACTAAGGGCTTACATTGGGGAACATGATGTTGAATGGGGCATGTTAATGGCTGCATCTACTTTATTTACAGTCCCAATTATAATTTTGTACTTCTTTGTTCAACGCCAGTTTATTCAAGGTATCACGTTAACAGGGTTTAAGTAAGAAAACATACACAATTGGAGGGGAAGAAGTGAAGAAGATATTTTCTGTTTTGGTGACGCTCACTCTAGTATTTTCTTTATTACCTACTACATTTGCTGTTTCAGAGAGTGAAAACCTAGTTAATCTTGCTCTTAATAAAAGTTATACGTTAGAAACTCCTTACCAAATTGATTCACATTTTTCACCGGTAGAAAATGGACATCCAGATGATACCGGTAGACAGCTTACGGATGGGATATTTGGAGGAACAACCTTTTCAAATAAAGCATATGTTGGCCGTATTTGGCAAGGAAGTAGAGTAGTAACAATTGATTTAGAAAAGAACTTAACAATTCAAGAAATATCGGTAAATGTTCTACAGGATATACCGGTAGGGATCTTCTTTCCAAAATGGATTTCATATTCGATTTCTACAAACGGTGTAGCCTGGGAGGATTTAGGAAAAGTCAACAATGCGATCTCAACAACCGCTAAAGGCCCTATCACACATAAAATAGCGCGAAAAGATATTAACAAGGTAGCTAGATATATTAAAGTAGAGATTCCTGTAGCGAGTTGGTTATTTATGGATGAAATCGAGGTTTTGGGAACCGAGGATGAATCTGGAGAAAAACTGATTCCTTCTCCTAATGGTCCTAAGGCTGAAAGAGGGTATCCGAAGCCTGGTAGCTCTCAAGTTAGAGGAATTAAAAATGAAGTGCTAATTTATACAGGTGAATGGCAGTACCAGCCATCAGATTGGATTTCGTTCGATAAAGAGGATTTTAAACCTTATGTATCTTACGTTGATAAAGGCATGAAGCGTAAGGATTATATGTTTGATGGATTCTTATTTTTACCTTACGCACCTCAAATGGACGGTTCAACATTTGCTCCAACAGGTGCAAAGCCAAGCAATAAGACACATTGGGAAGACTATATTGATAGACTCTTCCGAGATGAATATGAGCTAGGCGCATTAAATGAAGCTGTGAAAGAAGCAAAAGCGGAGTTACCAAACCGAAATTATGAAGCAAAAGCTGTAATTGCAATCCCTTATCCGCGACCAGACCAAAGCAATTTTGGTGATGTTGATGGTGACGGTATTAGTGAGAATCTTAATGTAAGTGAGATAGGGGAAGAGAAAGCTCATGAAAACCGAGTGAAGGTTGTTAATTGGTTCATAGATGAGGTTACAAAACGATATAGTGAAGAAGGATATGATGACCTAAGTCTTGTTGGGTTTTATTGGTACAACGAATATGTCTCTCATCAGCTTAGTGAGCTAGATCATGAACTGATTCAGTCAGCTAGCAAATATGTCAAAGAAAAGAATCTAACATTCCAATGGATTCCGTACTATTTTGCTCGGGGCTGGGATGATTGGAAGGAGCTTGGCTTTGATTCAGCTCTTTTACAACCAAATTATTTCTTCCATGGTAATTCAACAATTGACCGCTTAGATACGATCGCAAAAGCTGCCTATAATCAAGGGATGGGAATTGAGATTGAGCTAAGTGATTCAGTGCTTACAAGTGAAGCCGCGCGCAAAAGGTATTATGCGTATTTAAACAAGGGAGTAGAGCATCATTATATGATTCAATCCTACAGTGGGTTTTATCAGCAAGTGAAAACATTGCTTCAAGCAGCTAACTCAATGAATCCAGCTGCACGTGAGGTATATGATAGAACGTATGAGTATATAAAAGGTACCTATCAACCTATTAAGTAAGGAGATTACTATGCTACGTTTTGTTGGAGATTTTCCATTAGAAGAATTGCGAGCGTATAAACCTGCATTAACTGCTCAGGAAGACTTTGACTCCTTCTGGGCGGAAATGAATGCGTGTATTCCAGACAGAATACACGCGGATATAACCTGGTTTCCGTATCCACTTACACAAGTGAAGGTCGCGGATGTTTCCATTCATTCGTGGGATGGTACGCCATTACGGGCGTGGATTATAATTCCAAATGATGGGCAGGAAACATTTCCTGCTCTCCTGCATTTCCATGGCTATACCGGTAGTAGAGGACATGTAAGTGAATTTCTTAAGTGGGCTTTACAAGGAATTGCTGTTATTAGTTTTGAAGTTCGTGGCCAAGGATTTTCACCAGATTATGCTAGATATCCAAATGGAAATCGAATTCCTGGTTGGATGACCTTAGGAATAGAGGTAAAAGAACAATATTATTATGCTAATGTTTATCGTGATGTGATGGCTTGTGTAGATTGGGCATTTCAACTCGATTTTATTAATTCCAAGAAAGTCGGAGTTTTCGGTGAGTCACAAGGTGGTGCCTTAACACTTGTTGCAGCTGGTTTACGAAATAAGTTTTGCCTTGCTATGCCTGATTTTCCGTTCATGTCGCACATAAGTCGTGGTATTAAAGTTGCAACAGGTGGTCCATACCCTGAGCTTTTACACTTTATAAAATTCCAAGATCCTAAAATGGAACGATATGAAAAGGTAATGACAACGCTCTCCTATTTTGATGTCATGAATCTTTGCCCTAAAATTACTATTCCGACACTTATGTCCATCGGGTTAGAGGATATTATTACGCCACCTTCTACCGTATTTGCAGCATATAATCACTTGGGCAACAAGGAGATTGAGTTACAGGTGTACCCGGAATATGGGCATGAACCGAATCCATATAACGAGGAAGAACGAATAAAATATGTAGCCAAGTATTTGTTACATACAGATGGGGAGGTAAAGTCTACATGAAGGCAATTGTGACCTCACTAGGCCAAGTAAGTATTGTAAGCCAACCAGAGCCTGTATTGAGTGATGTATCTGTCTTAGTGAAGACAATCTATTCCGCCATAAGCCCTGGCACAGAACTTGGAATCATTCATAATAAAACGGAGATACCCCATGCACTCGGTTATAGTGCAGTTGGAGAGGTTCTTGATGTTGGAAGTACAGTAACTGATATTAAAACGGGAGACATTGTTGCTTGCTACGGCGGACCCTATGTTCACCATTCAGAAATATTAAATGTCCCTAGGACATTATGTGTAAAGGTTCCCGAGGGTGTATCTCTTAAAGAAGCTGCCTTCGTTGGTTTAGGGGGAATTGCTATTCACGGCGTTCGTCGTGCGAAATTACAATTTGGTGAATCTGTGTTAGTTATGGGACTTGGTCTTCTTGGTCAAATTATTTCACAGGTCTGTTATCAGGCTAATTACCAAGTAATTGCAACAGATATTAATCCAATCAGATGTGAATTACTCAATAACTATAATTCGAATGTTATCTGCTTGCGAAGTGATAACAACCAACAAATAAAGAATCGTATCTATGAAATTACCGAGAATTTTGGAGTAGATGCAGTCATTATAAGTGCGCACTCTACTAAGGTTGGCTTGATTGATCAAGCACTTGATTATGTAGCGCCTCAAGGAAGAGTAGTAGTTGTGGGGAATATACCTACAAGCTACTCGAGAGAACGCTTTTTTCAGAAGGAAGCAGATGTTGTAATTTCACGTGCTGCGGGCCCAGGCAGGTATGACCCGCAATATGAGAAGCAGGCAATTGACTATCCTAAAAGCTATGTAAGATGGACAGAAGGAAGAAATATTAGTGAATATATAAGACTCGTATCAGAAAACAAAATCAAAATTGACCACATGATTACAAAAGAGTTTCATTTCCATAATGCTCAAGAAGCGTATCAAACCTTGCAGGAGGATCCTACCGCTCTTGGTGTCATCTTCAAATACGAATGAGGAAAAGGGGTTAATCAAAATGAAAACAAGTGTGAGTATGTATAGCTTACATAAATATACGGTTACGGAAAACTTGGATGTCTTTGGATTCATTGATTATGCTGCGTCTATTGGAGTAGATGGTGTCGAGCTTTTAGATATTTACTGGAAAGACGAAGAAAATGAAATTCCTCAGGTTAATCTTTTATTAGCTGAGAGAAAACTTAAGGTAAGTGCCTATGACATCACGAATAATTTTGTGAAAACAAGCGAACTGGAACGTACACAAGAGATTGAGAAGGTTCAAAAAGGAGTGGATATCGCTAAAAAGCTGCATACAAAAGTTGTTCGTATCTTTAGTGGGGATGTCAATGAGAATGTTGATTTTGAACAGGGAAAACAGTGGATTATAGAATGTTTAAAGGAAAGTGCTGTTTATGCAGAGGAACATGGAATCATTTTAGCAATTGAGAATCATGGCTATTTTGCAGGAAGAAGTGACCAGGTTATTGAACTAATTGAAGCAGTAGGTTCACCAAATGTGCGAAGTACTCTTGATACAGGTAACTTTCTTTTAGTTGATGAGGATCCTAGTCATGCTGTTACAGCTGTAAAGAAATATGTTAAGCATGTTCACTTTAAGGACTTTAAAAACATGGGAAAAGATTATGAAGGACCAGCTTTTAAATCCTTATCTGGTGAAAAGTTTTTAGGAACTGTGGCAGGAGAGGGAAGTGTCAACCTTCAGCATGTTATTTCTGAGTTGAAAGAAGTTGGATATAATGGTTGGTTGTCAGTTGAATTTGAAGGAACTGGTGATCCAAAGGTTGGTGCGGAAAAGTCGATTTCCAATTTAAAAAAGCTTTTACCGACGAGTGTATAATGGAGCAACTCGATGAGTACACACCATGATCAAAAAAAGAAACAACTACTAGTTAATCCTTTTTTTGAAGATTCTAGTGTCGGGGCATGTGTAGCACAAGGGTGGAACATCAAGCCCGAAAATAATACTTTCTTCTACCAATTAGAAGAGAAGGAAATAAATAAGAAAATTTCAAGGGTTCAAAGAGTCTCTGGTGAAGCTCGAGGAGACGGTTATATATGGCAACGATTTAAAGTTAAAGAAAATAGAAGTTATACAATTACTGCCAATGTGATGACGGAAGGAGAAACAACGGCCCAACTCTGGTTTATCCTTTTAGACAAGAGTGGGAAGGTTCTATCCAGAATAGAATCTTCCCATGTCCTTGGCTATTCTAATTGGACCAATATCACAATGGAGTGTATGGCAGTTCCAGAAAGCAGAGAGGCGATGATTTTCGCGATTAATTTCACGGTGAAAAGTGTCGCCTCAGCTTTTTGGGAGAATGTCTCAGTGTATGAGAACCGGACTAAAAAACCATCTGAGAAACAGATTGTTACAACTGACATGGATCCACCTATCATTATACCGAAACCTAAGGTTTCTCGATTTAATCGTTCTACCTTTTTTAAACTCCAGGATGATCTTACTTTTCACTACAACGGTCCGCTTGATGAATATCAAATGATTCATACATATTTAAAGAAAGAGTTGCAAAAGAAGACTGGTCGGTCTGTAAACCTTGTGAATGAGGATACTCTAAAAAATACAATTCGTTTTCTAAAAACAAATGAATCTAATAGTCAATTACATCCAGAGGGCTATATCTTGGAGGTTGAAGAGCACAAAATTGAAATTAGTGCTTCTAGTATTCGTGGATTTTATAATGCGATAAAAACAGTTATGCAAGTAATATCAAGTACACCAAGCTCAAGCAATGAAATTCCAACTGGTTATGTGAAGGATTGGCCAGATATTGGTTTTCGAGGAGTTCATCTTCCAGTTGACTTAGGGAATCCTAGATTTATAGAAGAGTTACTTGAAACAGTCATTTCACCTTTAAAATACAATTCAATCATACTTGAATGTTCTCCTATTAACTGGGCAACGCATCCAGAGTTATGGAAAGAAGATTCATGTAGTCCAAATGAAGTGCAAAAAATAATTGAGTGTGGGAAATATCATGATATTGAAGTTATTCCTCTACTGCAAACGTTAGGTCATTGTGAATGGCTTTTTGCTAACAATCAAAATTTAGACATATGTGAAGACTATCGCTCGCCCTTCTGTTATAATCCGTTAAACGAGAGATCGTATAAGGTTATCTTTGAAATAATGGAAGAAGCTATTGATCTTTTTAAACCGAAAAAATTTCACTTTGGTCATGATGAAATACGAATGGTCGGAAGGTTCCCTAATTCAATTGAAGGAAGGAAAATTGGATTTGTAGATTTGTTTATACAAGACACAAATCGCATCTCTAGCTTTCTACAAGAGCGACATATCACACCTATGATGTGGGCAGACGTTGTACAAGAGAAAGAACTTCAAGCTAGAATAGGAGAAATAAACCAAGGAATATGGATGGTGGATTGGCAGTATCATCCTTTTTGGAACTATGAAGGAATACCTTTTCTAATGGGAAATGGTTTTAAGACGATTGGTGCCACCTGGTATGACCAACTAAATATTGAAACAATGTCTACTTTTATAAAAGAGAAACAGGCAAAGGGATTCTTACAAACAACCTGGGCTGGTTTTTTCGCTAGTAGAGTAGCCCTTTCAAAAGAAATTCATCAACTAGAGGCGTATTATTATGCAGCCGAAAAATGCTGGAATCAAGAAGGATATAATAGCTTTTCTAATCTTCCTTACCATCCTAAAGAGCTCATACAAAAGAATGTAAATAGGATTCCATGAGAGGTGAAAAACATTGGATGAATTATGTAAATCGATTACGAAGCAATTACGAGGATATTTTGATAGTTTACTTGTAAGAAATGAAGGTGGTTCCTTTACCCTTTATGACGATGAGCTTCACGACTTTGCAAGCTGCTGTACGGTTGGAGAAGTAGCTGCATTATATTTATTAGACTATCTTCACCATGGGGGTGAGGGGCTCCAAATTGCCCAGGATTTGGCTAAAGATGTATATAGCCGACAACTAGAAAATGGTGCTTTTGGTCAGCCTTATTTTGTGAAAAAAGGGGAACAATCAACTGTAGATATTGCCGAAATTGGAGCAGTAGCAAACTCCTTATATCATAATTACCTCATTACAAAGAGTGATTATGCAAAAGAGACTCTCTTACGTTCTGCAGCCTATTTATTAACGCAAATATCTGTGGAGAATCCAGGAGCAGTCTATAAGAATCCACAGGCTACTTCCCATGACGTACTTAATGGAGATATTTATGCAGCACATGCATGGAGTAGGGCATACGACCTTACAAAGAAAAAGATATATTTAGAAAAAATGAATGATGTAATCGATCACGTATTGAACCGTTTTGGAAAACATTCTCCAGGTTGGTGGCCATATACTGAAAACTGGGATGGCTCTATTGGTATGGGAAATAGTGTTAGCTATCAAGGTACGATTATAGCTTTTGCTCATACGTGTAAATCAATGCTTCAGATGGACCAACAAGAAAAATGGGATAATGCGGAAAAAATGGCTCTTGATACCATGGTAAAGGCAATGGAAGAGGGACCGAATGACGAGAATGAAGCACCATGGTGGTGTCGAGACTGGAAAAATACATGGGAAATCTATTTAGCTTTTTCAAGACGTAAGGAAGAAACATATCAAAAGAAGGTTTTCAACCGACTACATCAAATAAATCAAGATTTTATTGAAAGTGGCATTGAGGTTTTTCGTCCAAAAACGATTCAAACTGATCCAGAAAGAACACCTGTAACAACAACCTTTCGAAAAGCTGCTACGTTTGCTGGTATTTTTTCATACATGATCTTGGATAATCACGTTCACTTAAATACGTCTGTTTGAAAGGAGAGATTGCGTAATGAAAAAAGGTGTTAATGAATGGTGTTTCCCTGAGGAGTGTAGCATAGACCAAGCAGTAACGGTAGCTTCAAAAGCAGGGTTTGATGGAATTGAGTTGAACTTGAGCGAAAACGGAAATCTGTCGCTGAGCAGCACGGACCAAGAGATTAATCGTTTGCATATGAAGATAAAGGATTACGGTCTTGAGCTTCCTAGCTTGTCTACTAGTCTACTATGGAAATACAGCTTAACAAGTAATAACCCCAAGGAACGTGAAAAAGGAAAACAAGTTGTAAAGAAAATGAGTGATATTGCATCACTCCTTCAAATCGATACAATCTTGGTTGTTCCTGGCATTGTTTCAAAGGAAGTCTCATACGATACTGCCTATGAACGCTCTCAAGAGGCATTGCTTGAACTTGGCGAATACGCACGAAAAAGTAAAGTAACAATAGGAATAGAAAATGTATGGAATAAATTCTTAGTAAGTCCACTTGAAATGAAAAAGTTTATCCAGGAAATTAATATTCCAAACATTGGCGTATATTTTGATGTTGGAAACATTCTTCTATATGGATTCCCAGAGCAATGGATTCAAATATTAGCAGAATTGATTAAAAAGGTTCATGTGAAAGACTTTAAAACGGCAGTTGGCAATTTCTCAGGATTTACCTCTCTTTTACAAGGTGATGTAAACTGGAAGGAAGTTATGCTGGCTTTAGCGAATATACAATATAACGATTATCTAATAGCTGAGATACCGTCACACCCTATCTTCCCCGAAAAATCATTACAACAATTATCTCAGTCAATGGATTTTATCATTCAGGAGGTGCATAGTTCATGGTAAAAGTAGCGGTGATTGGAGCAGGCACAATGGGTGCAGTTCATTCAGAAGCCTATACAAAGATAGGTAACACCGAGCTTGTTGGTATTGTTGATATAAGAGAGGAAGTTGGCAGAAGCGTTGCTGATAAAAATAACACCAACTATTATAGTAGTTTTGAAGATTTGCTTGAACAGGAAGAAGTTGAGGTAGTTGATATTTGTGTACCAACCTATTTACATAGAACGTTTGTCGAACAGGCTGCACGTGCAAAAAAACATATCATCTGTGAAAAACCAATTGCAAGGACATTAGATGATGCGAAGGCAATGATTGACATTTGTAAAAGAGAGGAAGTTCAATTATATATCGCTCAAGTCCTACGATTCTTTCCTGAATTTAAAAAAATTCACGAATTAATTGTCTCTGAAAAAGTCGGAAAAATTGGAACTGTGCGAACAATGCGTGGTGGCGTTTTCCCAACAGCATGGGAAGATTGGTATGCAAACGTAGAAAAGAGTGGCACGTTAATCGTTGATATGATTATCCACGATTTTGATTTTTTACGATGGAGCTTTGGAGAAGTTGAACGAGTGTTTGCAAAAAGTCAATTAGGCCGCGACTTTAGCCGAATGGACCATGCGTTAGTGAGCCTGCGCTTTCAAAACGGTGTCATCGCACATGTTGAAGGTACATGGGCATACCCTAGTGGCTTCAGAACAGAACTGGAAGTTGCCGGGGAGAATGGGATTATTCATCATAATAGTGACGAGTCGGTACCAATTAAGTTGTCATTGCGCCAAAGCGGAAACGTTCAAACAGGGGTAGCAGTTCCAGAAAGCCCTTTGAAGGTAGGACCTTATCAAAAGGAGCTTGAGCATTTTATCGCTTGTATCGAAAATAAAGCCGAACCAATTGTGACTGCTGAGGATGGATTAAAGGCACTTGAGATAAGTTTGGCAGCCCTTGAATCTGTTACATCAGGTCAGCCTGTGTTCTTAAAGAGGGGGGAATAACGATGAAGGTAGGTATTTTGAGTGTTGCTCATATGCATGGTTATAGCTATGCACATTGCTTAAATGAAATTGACGGTGTAGAACTTTACGGAATAGCAGATGACAACGAAGCGCGTGGTAAAAAAGCTTCAAATCAATTTCAAACGAAATACTTTAAGGATTATCATGACTTATTAAAAGAAGAAATAGATGCAGTTATTATCTGTAGTGAAAATAGCAGGCATAAGGAAATGACTATAGCTGCAGCTGAAGCAGGTAAACATATTTTATGTGAAAAACCACTTGCAACTTCTGTAGAAGATGCGTGGGAAATGATTGAAGCCTGTAAAAAACATAATGTAAAACTTCAAACTGCATTTCCTGTCCGGTTTAATCCTCCTGTTCAAAGGGTCAAACAAATGATTGATAAGGGTGAATTAGGAAGAATTGTTTCGATACGCGGAACAAATCGTGGACAGAACCCTGGTGGATGGTTTGTAGATCCGGAACTTTCTGGTGGAGGAGCCGTTTTAGACCATACTGTTCATGTCGTAGATCTAATGAGATGGTTTATGAATAGTGAGGTTAAAGAAGTTTATGCAGAAATTGATACTGTATTTAATGATATTCCAACAGATGATTGTGGATTACTAATGCTTGAGTTTGATAACGGTGTCTTTGCCTCACATGATCCTAGTTGGTCTAGGTGTAAAACCTATCCAACCTGGGGAGATGTAACGATGGAGATAATCGGGACTAATGGGGTTGTGCAATTAGATGCATTTAAGCAGCATGTAATGGTTTATAGTGATGAAGACCAGAAAACAAGTCAAGAGTTCTGGGGTTATTCCCACGATCTCGGATTAGTCGAGGATTTTATTAGCTGTATTAAGGAAGACCGAGAACCGTCCATTACAGGCTATGATGGTCTAAAGGCAATGGAAGTGGCACTCACTGCCTATCAGTCTGCTTCATTTAAAAAGCCTATCAAACTATAACGATTGACACCCAGCCAGTGGTTTGGGTGTCAAATTCCAACTAGAGTAAGAGGTGAAGATATGTTTTCCCATGATGGTAAGTTATTTAAGGTTATGGAGATAATTGGAAGATATTGTTTCTTAAATCTTTTATGGCTCATTTTCTCACTCCCTATCATAACAATTCCTGCATCGATTACAGCTATGCTCGGTGTCATTAAAGGGTGGTCCGAAGGTAATGAATCGTCCTTAGTTAACGCGTTTTTTGGGCATTTTAAAAAATACTTGATAAAGAGTAGTTTACTTGGAATCCTACAACTCGTGGTCGGGATTGTTTTAGTCGGTGATCTATTCGTTATGTGGAATTTAGAAGGAGCCCTGAGAATCGTAACGGTCCCTTTATTTGGAATACTAGCTATATTATTTTTATTTATGTCTTTCTATATATATCCATTATTAGTCGAATTTGATATGTCATTGAAAGAGTTAGTAAGGAACTCATTTTATTTAACTGTTACCCGCCCAGCTTCTCCTACAGTCATTTTACTTTTCATTAGTGTGAATGTATTTATATGTACATTCGTTCGATTCTTACCAATCTTATGTGCTTTTAGTGTGACTAGTTTTATAAGCTATTACATTATAAAGAGAACGGTTGCGAAAGTTGAAAAAATTGCCATATAAATGGTGTTCAAAAAGGACCACGTCTGCCAATGGTCACGTCCTGTGGCGACGCCGCCACTAGTACGTCCTGTGCGTCGAAAGTTCGAGGCTGCGTAGTTTTGAGTAGCGGAACGTATGTAGTTAATACGTGAGCAGAGTGCTTCTAAGAATCCGCATCGCACGAAGGAAAAGTTATTTTCTTTTCCGTGGAACGGAAAAACTAGCCAACGAAGAAATCGATGTGTCGTTTTTACCGGACTTTTTGAACAACCTCTATAAAAAGGAGATTTTGTATGAAAGTAGTCTATCTACCACTGGATGAAAGACCTTGTAACCTACAATATCCACAACAGCTATCAGCAGCAACTGACATCACCCTTCAAGTACCTAGCAAGGATATTTTAGGTAAAAAGAAAACACCTGCAAACAATAACGATATTCGAAATTGGTTATTACATGAAACAAAGGATGCTACCTACCTAATTATATCGTTGGATATGCTTGTTTACGGTGGAATTGTACCTTCTAGGCTTCACCACTTAACAATTGAAGAATGCCAAAGCAGACTAGGATACTTAAGAGAACTAAAGGAACAAAATGAAAACCTTACAATATATGCCTTCAATTTAATTATGAGAGTTCCAAATTATAACAGTAGTGATGAGGAACCAGATTACTACGAGTTTTACGGTGAGAAAATAGCTACATATGGAAAAATGCTAGATAAAAAAGCAAAAGGAGAGCTTTCTGAATCTGACACTAAAAGGCTCAAAGAACTTACAAAAGAGATTCCTTATGAAGTACTCGATGATTTTATAGGGAGAAGGACGATTAATTCCTCTACTAACAAAACAGCAATCGATCTTGTAAATGAGGGTGTAATCGATTCGTTAATCATACCTCTTGATGATAATGCTGAATATGGATTTAGTTCTAAAGAACAAAGTGAACTTTTATCAAAGGTAGAGCATTTGCAATTATTTGATAGGGTTGCTATTTATCCAGGAGCAGATGAAATAGGCTGTACCTTATTTGCAAAAGTATTTTGTGATATTCATAACTATACCCCAGCTCTAAATATCCGATATTCATCAACAAAAGGGCCATTTATCATACCGAAATATGAGGATCGAAGCTTACAAGAAAGTATAAAATCTCACATAACAGCAATGGGTGGTATTATTGTTGACAATACGACCGAAGCGGATGCCATTTTATTTACTCATTCACCTGCTGTTAGCCAAGCAGGAGTGGCAGAGCCAAACCAGGCATTTAGTGAACGGCATAAATCTTATTTCTCAGAGGTCAATTATCGGGAGTTTGTCCAGGCGCTACAGTATTACTTGCAAAAAGGAAAGGTAATAGGTTTAGCGGATGTTGCGACCTGTAATGGTAGTGACCAAACCTTGATGAATCTTGTAAAAAGGCGAGGATTACTTGAAAAAATTCATGCATACGCTGGTTGGAACACATCAGGAAATTCATTAGGAACTGTGATATCCCACACAATCATCGAATCTTTTTACAATAATCAACAGCCACTCGATGAAGGGAGAAACAACAAAAGTAGGGAGTTTTATTATGCAAGACTAGTAGAGGATTGGGGCTATCAAACAATTGCTAGAAAGCAAATCGCAATGAACGAAGTAGCTCGTCTAGGTGGAACGTATTTTGATATATCAAACCAATTAGAAGAGATACAAGAATTGATAAAACAACGGCTGAACCTTTTTATCGAGGAACACCTTTCCACTATTTCTGAAGGTCACATCACGCTATATGAAGTTTATTCTCCGTGGGAGAGGATGTTTGAAGTAGGGTTTAACTTGGAATTTGTTGCGATGGCACCGATTAATAGTAAATAGATAGGAGATTGTCATGGGTTAATTCAAAGCGGGTAGGGGAGACCCCCCGCAGGAGAATAGCGACGAGAATGCTACCGAACCGCCCGCAGACAGCGAGTGCCTTGTAGCGAAAATCAACAGCAAAGTTTCACACATCTATTGGGGAAAATGTAAGGGAAGAAGTCTATAGTGTAATGGATTGGTCGAAAATTTACCTTCCATTTAAAAGACCTTGTAGGGAGTGAAGACAGTGAAAGATATTAAAAAGGCTGATGCTATTATTATTGGCGGAGGTATCGGGGGATGTACTGCTGCTCTAGCCGCTGCAAAGAGTGGTAAAAAGGTAATCTTTACTGAGGAAACAGATTGGATAGGAGGGCAGCTTACGAGTCAAGCAGTTCCACCTGACGAACATCAATGGATTGAACAATTTGGATGTACAAAGACATACAGAGAATTTAGAAATCGTGTAAGGGAGTACTACCGTAAACATTACCCATTGACCGAAGAGGCTAGAAAAAATCTGTTCCTAAATCCGGGAAATGCCTGGGTTAGTAGGATCGCACATGAGCCAAGGGTTGCACTTGCAGTTCTTTACGATATGTTATCTCCATATATTAGTAGTGCAAAAATTACTATCTTACTAAATTGGAAGATTGTCTCTGCTGAAACGGATGGGGATAGAGTACTATCTGTAACAGTAAAGAATCAGCAAAACGGCTCAATTATATCACTATCAGGTTCATTTTTTATCGATGCAACCGAATGTGGAGACGTACTGCCACTTACAGGAACAGAATACGTAACGGGTGCCGAGTCGAAAGATGAAACTGGGGAACCACATGCAGTTGATGGAGAATCAATTCCACAAGATATGCAGTCCATCACTCACTGTTTTATAGTGGACTATATTGATGGGGAAGATTTTACAATCGAAAAGCCTGAGCAATATGAGTTTTGGAGGGAATATCAGGCAGATTTTATGAATGAAAAGCTTTTAAGTTGGTATGGGGCAGATGGTGTTACAGGTAAATCGAAAAAATTTGGAATGTTCCCAGGGGATGGGATTTCCTTATGGGATTATCGCAGAATAATAGATCCGTCTTTATTTGAACCCTCATTTTATGAAGGTGAGGTTTCTATTATTAATTGGCCCCAAAATGATTATTGGTTAGGGTCTATTATTGATGTAAGCGAAGAGGAAAAAGAGAAGCACCTTAAAGGTGCAAAACAGCTGAGTCTCTCTTTCTTATATTGGTTACAGACCGAAGCCCCAAGACCGGACGGTGGAAAAGGATATCCTGGATTGCGTTTAAGAAAGGATATGGCAGGGACTGAGGATGGTTTAGCTAAATATCCTTATATTAGAGAATCTAGAAGAATTAAAGCTGAATTCACGGTGCTTGAGCAACATGTGAGTGCTGAAGTTAGAGGGAAAGAAGGGATAGCATCCTTCGCGGATTCTGTTGGTGTTGGCTGGTATTATCTCGATTTGCATCCAACCGTAGTAACGAATACAACCTGCTTTATTCCAACTTATCCATTCCAAATTCCTTTAGGAAGCTTACTTCCTGTAAGAATGAGTAACCTATTACCGGCATGTAAGAATATTGGAACTACACATATTACAAATGGTTGCTTTCGCTTACATCCTGTTGAGTGGAATATTGGGGAGTCAGTCGGTTATTTGGTTGGGTATTGTTTAGAAAAGGGTGTTAACCCAAGAGATGTTCGAAAAAATGAAGAACTGCTAAAGGGCTTTCAGCAGTTTTTAATCAGTGAAGGTATTGAATTGGATTGGCCTAGGGTTGTTGGGGCAATTACAAACTAAAAAAAGAGGGATGGAAATGAATTTTTTAATTTCTTCCTACACCTTATACCATCTCCCAATCGAACTAGCAATAGAGACCCTTCTTAAGAAAGGATGGAAATCTATTGAAATCATGTGTGAAGGGCATGGGTTTGAGCTATTGGGTTGGGATGCTAAAAAGCGAAAACAGCTTCGTGACTTACTGTGGAACTATGAGGCGAAGGTTCAATTTCATGCTCCAATTAAGAAGTTTAATCCAGCTTCAGAAGACCCAACGGTTCGCCTAGAAACGGAAAAAATATGGAACGAGTGTATCGAACTAGCAATTTATTATGATAGCGACTACGTGCTATTTCATCCTGGAAGAGCCAGCAATCATGAAATAGGGCTTGAACGAATTAACGATTTTTTTAGTAAGAAAAGTAAGGATCTACAAGAGAATACAGCACTTCTCATTGAAAATGTTCCGCCCTATAAAGACGAAATAGGTACAACTAGCGGTGATTTAATAACGATTATGAATGCGATTGAAAAGAATAATGTGGGTGTATGCTTTGACACAGGTCATGCATTTCTTTCCTATCGAGACGAATTTACACAAGAATTAGAGAAGCTTAAGCCAGTCATCAAAGCGTTTCATTTGAATGATAACAATGGGAAAACGGACGAACATTTGGCTCTTGGTAATGGAAAAATACCGTTTGAAAGTATACTACTAATGATAAAGGATAATAAGTATTTTATTAATTTCGAAATGAAAACTGTAGAATATGCTGAACAATCACTTACATATTTTCCTAAATAAGCTATTTGAAAGGAGATTTTTTATTGTCTACCTACCGATTGCTAGCGTTAGATTTAGACGGAACAACGTTATTGGACAACAAGAAGATCTCAGAGACGAACATCTACTGGATTCGAAAGGCTGTTGAGAAAGGGGTAACTGTATCTTTTGCAACAGGGAGAGGACGTCAAACCGCTAATTGTTATCGTGCTGAGCTTGGCCTAACAACACCAATGGTTTTTCTGAATGGTGCAGAGGTATGGAAAACACCAGAAGAGTTATTTGAAAGGCATTTTTTAAGTAAAAATGATATCCTTCAATTACATCAATTAGCCATAGAGACGAATTCTTGGTTTTGGGGGTTTACCACGGACCATTTTATAAGAAAACCTGATTGGACAGAGGACCTACTAAAGGAAGAGTGGCTGAAATTTGGACTTCTAAATGACGATCTCTCCACAATTGAACATTTAAAAAGTGTGATAGACGAATGGGCTAACCTTGAGATAACCCAGTCTTCGAGCAATAACCTTGAAATATCGAAAAAAGGTATTACCAAAGAACACGGAATACGTAAAGTGTGCAGTTTACTTGATATTGAAATGAATCAAGTCATGGCAATTGGGGATAGCTTTAATGATGAAAAGCTACTCAGGTCAGTTGGTTTAGGTGTGGCAATGGGAAACGCACCAACTGAAATAAAAGAGATTGCAGACGTAATAACCTCCTCAAACGAAGAGGATGGTGTTGCAAAAGCAATATGTCAGTATATTTTCGAAACAGACTTATCGTAGAGAAATGGTAAAAATTGTTTTTTGAAGAATACAAAACAACTAAGTCGGGTAATTGCAGTACATGATAAGGTTAGGAACGAACGGGGCAGATTTTTTGCACCTTTCAATGAGTGGAACGAAATTGAGCGAAACGCACCCACTTGTCGTTGGATATAAGATGAGTGGGAAAGATAGAGTGTGAATCGTTTCCTCTTTGTGATGTAAAAGCGTAATGCGGGAACGAATAAGAAGTAGCAACACCTTGGTTATATTTCACGTTCCTGTGGCTACCCACATTTCATTTCTGCGATGAACTAGTGTCTATAACCTAAGAAGTTGGTAGTAACGCGCCTTTCTAAATAGTCCCAGACGAAAATATCTAGCCGTAATAATGGTATAACAGTTGTTAAATAACTTGTTGTTCTACATTCCAAATTCTCTAATAAACATGTAACATCATCGTAGAAAATTTCAGAGGAGTGGGAATTTGAAAACAACAGATACCTTTATTGTTCATGCAAAACGAGAGAATGTCTATTCCGTATTTATGGATCCGATAAAGCTTGGGGCGTGTGTACCTGGTTGTAAGAAGGTTAAACCCATTAGTCCTAGAAAATATGAAGCGTTAGTTGAGGTGAAGGTCCAATTTGTTCCCATCAAGATTCAAGGTGTTGGGGAGCTGAAGGAAACCGTTGAGAATGAGAAAATTGTAGTAGAAATGAAGGGGAAGCCTGTTTCATTGGCTGGATCTTTTACAAATACACTTACTGCATGCTTAAAAGAAATTGAACCGAATAAAACTCTAGTTGAATACGAAATGGATTATGAAATTACAGGGAAGCTAGCAGCCATTGGTGAATTACTTATGAAGGGGTCTAGTAAAAAGAACTCAGAGGAGTTTGTGAGGAATGTCCAGGAACTTTTTCAGCATGCCTAGAGGTAAATATTTATAACAATCCGAAGATAAAAGAGATTAGTAGCATTATTTTGCTCTACTAATCTCTTTTATTATTATTTAAATATATCTTTTTTTATGGAGTATTTTCAAATGAATCTTGTAGTTGGACGATTCGTTCTGGATGTGTATACACATTAAGTTTTCCGCCACGGATAAAGCCAACAGCTGTTATATTTAACTCATCTGCCATTTTTATCGCAAGATCAGTAGGTGCGGATTTTGATAGCACAATTCCCACACCTATTTTAGCAGCTTTCAATAGTACTTCGGAAGAAATTCTCCCACTAAATACGATCACTTTATCTCGAACAGGTATTTTATTAATCAAGCAGTGGCCATATATTTTATCTAGTGCATTATGTCTTCCAATGTCCGTACGGTTCACAATCATATTTGTTGGAGAACAAAGTGCGGCATTGTGAACGCCACCAGTATCCTTGAAGATTGTACTACTTTGTTGCATTTCGTTCATTAAGCTTATACACTCTTCAGGAGTTAGTGTTAATGTTGATGTAGATGTTTTTGCTGTTTTCGCATCATTGACAAAGTAAAATTGTCTACCTTTTCCACAGCAAGATCCGATAAAACGCTTAGAATAGTATTCCTGACTTGTTGAGACCTCTGCTACCGTTTCAACATAGGCGTAGCCTTGACCAGAGTCGATGTGAAGACTTTTAATTTCGTCTCTAAAACGAATTACACCCTCAGAGGCTAGAAATCCAATTACTAGTTCATCAAGTTCAGAAGGAGTACAGACCATTGTAGCAAATTCTTGTTGGTTCAAAATAATTGTCAAAGGATATTCTGTGACAATTAGATCTTCTTCGTCGATTAGCTGCCCGTCTTCAAATTTTACAATCTCTTTTTTTACCGTAATTGAATCCATTATTGATACACCTCACTTTTATATCGAACAATTTATAAATAATATAATCATACTTTTTTAGACTGGACAAGCCATTATTTTTTTCGTTTCTCGAATTAAATTTAAAAAAGTAGTTGTTTTCGATTAGTAGTTTATGATAATATCGTAACAAATAGTTCACAATATCGCCACATTTTGTCACAGGATAGCGACCCTGTCTCTGCTGCAAAAAAGGTGATATTGAAAACGATTACTGTTGGTTTTGTGGTAGCGTACCTGCTATGAAATTAACCGTCATCATTCCTTTTGCCTGTTTACGGGTATAAGGTTTGCTGACGGTTTTTTATTTTCTTGGTGATAATACATCCCGTTATGAGGACAATAGGTTCTAAGTTACTATTGCCAGTCTTGCGGATTTTATTTGTGTTTCACCTGCAGGTAGAATAACAGTATTTTTTTAAGCACACTTTAAAAACAGAATGGAGAGAGAAAAAATGGAAAAAACAAAAAATCGTTGGTTGATTGCAGCTTCTGCAGTCGGGATTCACCTTTCGATTGGTTCTGTGTATGCCTGGAGTGTATTCACAAAACCAATCCAATCAAAGTTTGGCTGGGATCTAACTGACATCAGTTTGACTTTTAGTATTGCAATTCTATTCTTAGGATTGTCCGCAGCATTTCTTGGACATTTTGTAGAAAAGTATGGCCCTCGTAAGGCGGGAATTTTATCTTCTATCTTTTTTGGCATAGGGATTACTGGAGCTGGCTTAGCAATCAATTTAGAATCATTGCCATTATTATATTTATTCTATGGTGTTTTAGGTGGAATTGGTCTAGGCGTTGGATATATAACTCCAGTATCTACTTTAGTAAAATGGTTCCCTGATAGACGTGGAATGGCTACTGGATTAGCAATTATGGGGTTTGGGTTTGCAGCATTAATTAGTAGCCCAATCATGCAAAGTTTAATTGAATCTGTAGGACTTGCAAATACATTCTTCATTTTAGGAGTTTCATATTTTGTTATTATGATTCTTTCATCATTATATCTTGAGCCGCCTAAAGAAGGTTGGATGCCATCGGGCTTCAAGGAAAAGGTTTCAAGTGGTACTACAAAATTAAAGCAAGATTTATCACAGTTAACTGCAAATGAAGCGGTAAAGACAAAACGTTTTTATTACTTATGGATTATGCTATTTATTAACGTAACTTGCGGTATTGCGATTATTTCCGCTGCTTCACCACTTGCACAAGAAAGTGTTGGTTTAACTCCTGTAGCTGCTGCTGCATTAGTTGGAGTATTAGGTGCATTTAATGGACTAGGGCGTATTGGTTGGGCGTCAGTTTCTGATTACCTAGGTAGACCAAACACATACACAATATTCTTTGTTATTCAAGTAATCGCATTCCCATTACTACCACATGTTTCAAACCCTTTGTTATTCCAAGTTCTATTAGCACTAATTTATACATGTTATGGTGGAGGATTTGCAGCAATCCCAGCATACATTGGAGACTTGTTTGGAACAAAACAGCTTGGTGCAATCCACGGGTATGTTTTAACTGCATGGGCAGCAGCAGGACTTGCAGGTCCATTGTTTGCGTCATGGATCCGTGAGACAACTGGAAGTTATACTCAAAGCTTAACTGTATTTACCGCACTTTTTGCAGTTGCATTAGTGGTATCTTTACTCATTCGTTTAGATATTAAAAAGCTTAGAGAACAGCAAAATCAACAAGGTACTGAGCTTGCTAGTTGACATTAGACGATTTACTTGTTTAACTATAAGTTAGTCGATTCTACTAGTAAGAGGTTGAAATAATGAATAAATATGAGGCTGAATTTAGTAACATCGTCCGTGCATTTCGGAAAAAGCATATGGGAAAAGGTCCAAGTAAAATTACAACAACCTTTTGTAAAAATTGGGTAATTTGTGAAATGGAAGGAAATTTATCCCCAGTTGAAAAATTTATTGCTGGAGCTGATGAAGGTAAGCAATTACTTCGTTCAGCTAGAACAGAAATGGTTAAGGAAATGTATAAAAAAAATCGGCCAATTGAAATGGAAGAATTTTTAGGCTCAAATTTCGTTGATTTATTTGTCGATATTGACATTGATCGAGACTTTGGAATGTCAATCTTTGTGTTTGATCAAGATATAGAGAAGAAGTTTTCAATTAAATAACTCACACATCGTGTTGGCACTTGGTAGCGATCCTGCTAAAGACTAACCACCGTATCATTTTTCTGCACCCAGAATTATGTTCGGTGGTTTTTTCTCTTTTGTGACTTATTGTTGCATTCGCATTATTCTGAAAATCACTCTATAATAGTATGATGTAAACACTTACATTAATAGGATAAATACACTCTAATAATTGAAAACATAGTCATTCATTAATATAACCTGACTTTTACAATAAATATAGTAAGAAGAGACTGAGTTAAGGGGGATTTTAACATGGGACAAACAAAGCATCCTGGACCTATAAAAGCAACAAAAATGCCACAACCAAAGCATTGGGTTAGCCCAATTCCATTTGGTTTAGGGAAGGTAAAACCAAAGCATATCAGAGACACAATGAAAATCGCGTGGGAAAACAAGGACAATATTGGATATGCAACTCGTATCCTTACACAAGGTGTGTGTGATGGATGTGCGCTTGGGGTTTCAGGTCTTTATGACCAAACACTAAAAGGTCCACATATGTGTACAACAAGATTAAATGTGTTGCGCTTAAGCACAATGCCGGCGATTAAAAAAGATATTTTACATGCCGATATTGATGAATTACGTAAATATGACAGCACTGAATTACGTAAATTAGGGCGTATTCCATATCCTCTTATTCGACGTAAAGGTGAGAGAAAGTTCTCACGTATTTCTTGGGACGAAGCAATGGAAATGATTGCTAGCAAAATGAGAAAGCTAAACCCTAGACAATATGCCTTTTACCTTACTTCGAGAGGTATTACAAATGAATCATATTATGTAGCGGCGAAGGTCGCGCGTTTCCTCGGTGCAAATAATATTGATAATGCGTCACGAATTTGCCACTCTCCAAGTAAAACAGCTTTAAAACGTTCAATTGGTGTAGGAGCATCAACTGCTAACTACCAGGATTGGTTTGGGGCAGATGTGTTGTTATTTTGGGGAAGTGTTGCATCCAATGCGTCTCCAGTATCAACAAAATATATGCTAGAAGCTAAAAAACGTGGTACAAAGATTATTGTTGTAAATCCGTATAAGGAGCCTGCTCTTGATAAATATTGGATTCCTTCAAATATGGAATCTGCATTATTTGGAACAAAGCTTGCTGATGATTTCTATCAAGTAAATATTGGTGGAGACATCGCATTTATGCATGGAATTATGAAACACTGGTTTGATATGGAGAAAAAAGAACATGGTTCAGCAATTAATCATCAATTCGTTCAAGAACATGTGAATGGTTATGAGGATCTTAAGAAGTATGTTCAATCACAATCATGGGATGAAATTATTAAATCCTCTGGCATAACAAGAGAACGAATTATTGAACTGGCAGAAGTACTTGCAAACAGTAAGAATGCAGTCTATGCGTGGGCATTAGGGTTAACAATGCACTCATTTGCAACAGACAATATCTCACAGGTTGCAAATCTAGCTTTACTTCGCGGGCATCTTGGACGTAAGTATAATGGACTAATGCCTTTCCGCGGTCATTCATCAGTACAAGGGTCAGGTGAAATGGGTGCTGATCCATTTGTACTACCAGGTGGGGGATTTGACGAAAAGACAGTTGAAAGAATTGAAAAGGTATGGGGCTTTGAAGTACCAAAGTGGCAAGGAGATATTTGTGGTGTCACTCTCGAGAATATTGTTCTGCCGGAGGACAATGAGCGTAAGATAAAGCTCTATTACATGTCAGGTGGTAACTTCTTAGAAACAATGCCTGATCCAATTTTTATTGAAAAAGCGCTATCTGAATTAGAAATTCGCGTTCACCAGGATATCATATTAAATACGTCTACCTTAGTAGATGCAAAGGAAGCGGTCATTGTACTTCCTGCAAAGACTCGTTATGAACAAGATGGTGGCGGAACATCGACTTCAACTGAACGTATGGTGTATTTCTCACCTGAAATTGAGGGGAACAAAAACTTTATCGAAGAAGCACGTTCTGAATGGAAAATCTATATTGATCTTGCGAAACGAGTGAAGCCTGAAACAGCTCACTTAGTTGACTTTAAATCTGGTCAAGAAATACGAAACGAAATTGCAAAGGCTAACCCGGATTATGACGGTATACAACACTTAAAGAAAAAAGGCGACGTATTCCAGTGGGGTGGAGCATGGTTATGTGAAGGTGGCATATGTCCAACTCCAGATGGAAAAGGTACGTTAATTCCTGTTGAGATTCCGGATCTAGGCAAGAAAGAAGAGCAGTTTATCCTTACCACTCGCCGTGGTAAACAATTTAACTCTATGATTTATAAGGAAATTGACCCATTCAATGCCGCAGAACGTAATGATGTTCTAATTAACCCAGTGGATGCACAAGAGTTGCGTATCGCTGAAGGTGAGGCAATTGTGGTATATAATGGCTTTGGAGTATTCCAAGGGAAAGCGAAGTATGCGGATATTGCGAGAAAGAATCTAGGAGTTCATTTCCCTGAAGGCAACTTCTTACTTCCACGTGGTAGATATGAAAAGTTTGCTGGTATTCCTGACTACAATATTACAGTTAATGTAGAAAAGGCAGATCGTTTTAACGCTCGAAAAGATGTTCAATATAATGAGAAGCATATCGAAGATTTAGATATTGATGCTCCAGCATAAAAATATAACCTCCAATTTATTTGGAGGTTTTTTTGTTCGCCCAGCATGGGCGAACTCTAACGGGTGAAAGTCCCGAGTACGACCTGGTAGCGGTAAGTACAT
>JBLKRX010000039.1:0-47141 GCA_047608075.1 Ferdinandcohnia humi | reverse complement strand
AATGAGGATTATTAAGTAGATTTATAGAGGCAAACTATGTTTTTGAGCCTTCTATGGTCGTTATTTTAGTTCTATGGCTTTTATTTGGCCATCTATGGTCGTTATTTTAGTTCTATGGCTTTTATTTGGCCATCTATGGTCGATATTTCGATTCTATGGCTTTTATTTTAATTCTATGGTCGATATTTCATTTCTAAGGCTTTTAGGCTTCTAAAACGCACAAATAAAAAGGCCACGAACCCCAACTAAGGGGCCGCAGCATCCTTACCCTTATTCTTCCACAATCTCTATTTTAGTGGCCGTCGCCTGTGCAGGTGCAGACTCAGCGATACCTCCGGTTATATGAACCTTTACCTTTTGACCAAATGCAAGCCTTTCAACAAGTGCTGGGTCAACTGCTTTCGTATTGAGGCGAATACTAGAAAAATAATATTCATCGTAAATGTCTTGTTGGGTCTTTGCTTCAAATTCTTCTTTTGAAATTGTTTCATTAAATAGTATTGTTTCATTTACTTCAATGAGGTAGCCTGTCAAAATTGTAATTTGGTCATCAATTGAGGCGCTATTAGGATCATTTGTCCCACAGCCACTACCAAAAAAGATGAAAAAACTTAGAAGTACAAGTAAACGTTTCATCATTCTCACCTCATAGTATTAGCCGTATAAAAGTCAAAAAAAGTTACGTACATAACAAAAAAAATCCCCTCAACAAGAGGAGGATTAAGCCATTATTTTTTCTGCAAAAGCTCTTCTTCAAGTTGTTTAAATTGCATTTCTAATACATAAGTAAAATGCTCACGTGCTTGTTTCGCGTCCATGTCTGGAGACTCAATAAAGAGAGGCTCACCAAAGATTAACTTCGCTTTTTTAAACGTAAAAAGTTCTTTAAAAGTATTTGGTCCGACATACACAGTAGGTATTACAGGAACCTTTCCGCGTTGCGCAATGGTAATGGATCCTTGCTTTAACGCAGATTGTTCATTTGTACGTGTGCCGCTAGGAAAAATCCCCACAACCTCTCCCTGAGAAAGCAAACGAGAAGGAATTTTTAATACACTTGGACCAGGGTTCGTACGGTCTACTGGAAATGCATTCAGCTTGGTTAAAAAACTGCCGATCCATTTAACCGTAAAAAGCTCTTTTTTTGCCATATAATGAATTTGTCTCGGTAATAAAGAGACACCTAGCCAAAGAATATCGACCCATCCCGTATGTGTACACGCAACAACATATGCGCCTTCTTTAGGCAATGCTTGTTTGTTATAGACCTTTATACCCCCTGTAATTGTAAGAATGCCTTTAACGATCGATGCAATAAAAATATACACCTTGTGTTTCCCCTTTATGTTGTATTGAAACAAGGTTATCCCATTTTATATAAAACCAGTAAAAAGTGTAAAAAAATAGTTCAGGATACCCACGCTTCCATTGAAAAAATTATACCATGTAGTGGCAAAAGTGTAGTGAAAAATTGTGGGACAAGGGGTCAGGTTCACCGTCCCAGTCGGAGATATAAGCCATAGAAAAAAGATCATATAGTATTTATAATAGGTATAAAAAAGCTCGGTGGTTAGCCGGGCTATTCAATTGAAAAAAGCTGAGGTGCTTAGATGAAAAGGATTATGGTAATCGGAGTTTCCCCAGGAGTTGGGAAATCTATATTTGCACAAAGACTTGGGGATGCCTTAGGGATTGATGTGTACCATTTAGATAGCTTCTTCTGGAAACCGGGCTGGGTGGAGGCAACGCTAGAAGAATTCACTGCAGCACAGGAGAATATTATTGAGAAAGAAAGCTGGATCATCGACGGCAATTACAGTAATACGTTCGACCTGCGGGTGCAGCATGCAGATACCATAATCTATTTAGAACTTCCACGGTACGTTTGTCTATTTCGGGTACTCAAACGGTGGCTAATGCATCTTGGGAAAAAACGACCAGATTTAGGCTGTACAGAAAAACTTGATTGGGAGTTTATCAAATTCATTTGGACTACATACAAACCAAGAATACATAAAATGCAACAAAGGCTTGAGAAGCTGTCACAAGAAAAAAACATCATTGTGTTAAAAGGGACAAAAGAGATAAACCATTATTTTAATAGGGGACATTCAAATAGTGTAGAGAGTAAAGGTTTTTAAGTTCGCACAAAAAAAGGGGTTGGGACAATGAACCTGTCCCTCTGTCCCAAGAAAGGAAGTTTCTATGAATCAAGCGGCACAGGAGTATTGGCTATCGTTTTGGAAAGGGAAGGAAGCACCGCAATCGGTAAGTGCTTGGCAGTTTGGGGCAGATCCAGACCATCTGGCACAATTAGTGATTAATGGAGTGAAAACGGCTACTTGCTCCGGACATATTTTTTATGAAATTGAAAATGCTCCACTACCTAAAGTCGATGATTACAGCATTCTATTAAATAGCAAGGATGAACCTGTCGCAATCATTAAAACAACAGAGGTCACGATTCAACCAATGAATCGAGTACCAGAAGAATTTGCCCATGCAGAAGGAGAAGGCGATCGTTCATACCAATATTGGAAGGACGTACATGTCACATTCTTTACGGAGGAATTACGCAAAATCGGTCGTGAATTTACCGAAGATATGCTGTTAGTCTGTAAACGGTTTGAGCTAGTGGATGTGAAATAGAAAGGCTCTTTTCGTAAACTTTGTTGCTCTCTATACAAGACAAGTGGACTTTTTATAAGTCTTGGTGAATTCAAGGCTGCTTATTCAGTTAAGGAGTGGATTTATACAGCTTTGTGGGCTACATGGACAATTGTGTCAGAATCAGAGGTGGATTCTGATAGCTTCGATGAATTCATAGACTAACGTGTCAGAATCAGGGGTGAATTCTGACGCTTTGATGATTTCAAGTGTAAACGTGTCTGAATAATATACCTTACAGTAAAAATTAATAGTAAACCTGTTAGAAAAACAACAATCTTTGCGAAAAATAGCCAATAAAAAAACACCTTAGGATACTAGACTCCCAATGTGTTTTCATATTGTTACTAGATAGAGTCTTTTATGTTGGCTGGGACAGTGAACCTGTCCCTCTGTCCCACCTACGACCCAATCTTCATCTTTTCAAGCTCCAAGCGCATTTTTTCTGTTTCAAGTAAGTAGTTTTCATGTTTAAGTTTTTCTAGTTCAAGCTCTTCTTGAATCAACTTGTGCTTGTATTTTGATTGCTTTTGGAAGTGGTCCGTTACAATAGCTACAAGTGGAATCGAAAATATCATCACAACAGTAACCAATCCAGTCATATAAATTCCTCCTTATGTGTAAAGTCTCTCTAAATTGATTGTTTATATATATTTCCATTTTTGTCACATTCCTACATAACATTATACCTCATATACGGAAAAACAAGTCCGTCGGTTTCAAAAATTCTTAGCTATAATTGATCAATTGTGTCGAATGAGTAACTTTCCTTGGAAACTATCGTCTATTAGGGAAAGGGGAATCGGAAAGCGAAGCTGTGACAAAGGACCGTCCCTCTGTTCGATAGAACAAGAGGCTGTGACAAAGGACCGTCCCTCAGTCTGATAGAACAAGAGGCTGTGACAAAGGACCGTCCCACTGTCTGATAGAACACGAAGCTGGGACAAAGAACCTGTCACTCTGTCCCACGGAAAGCGAAGCTGGGACAATGAACCTGTCCCTCCGTCCCAAAAAAGTAAAAAGGTGGGGTTGAGATGAAGAATGGGATAATTGCGATATGGGCTTTTTTTATTGTGTTGCTAGTTGGGTGTGGGAGTAGTGGTACGAGTGCTGGTGACTTGACTGGGAGTGAGCCACCTGAGGCAACTATTACAATAGGTACTGAGACATATGAAACGATACTAGGCACCTATTGTTGGAAAAATGGAAACAAAGGAATTTGTGTCGATACAGCAGGGCCAGAGGATTTACTAGAAGGAAAAGATCCGATTCCTGTTAAACCAGGGGAAGAGATAACATTTGTCATGGGTTATGAACCAAAGCCTAATCAAATCAGTGTTATGCAGTTCTCGGAAAATGGGGAAACGGAAGTGGATGTAAAAGATAATCGTTTTACCGCTCCTACTGAAAAAGGTATTTATTACTACTCCTATGGAGTGTGGTGGATGGACGAAGACCAAGAGAATGTATCGAATGGAGATGCTTTTTATGCCTTTGCAATAGAAGTTCAGTAAAAGTAGAAGGAAATATATAACAAAAAACAGAATAGTAATAAAATAAGATAACTATGTTTCAAGTCCTCTGCTTTAAGCTAAAGAAAAGGGTATTCCTATGAAGAAAACTACCTTATTTTTATTCCTGTTCATGTTCATAACTGTATCATCAGCTCAGGCTCTCTCCTGGGCTTATTCTTTTGTTGTCTGGAAGGGCAATGTCTATCAAGTCACTGATGAAAGAGTTATGGATGTTGGGAAGGTGATTGGAGAGGTAAAAAGGGGCGCAAATGATATGACAGGTAAGTATTTTGGAGATGCATCAAACGCCTACCCGAAAGGAACGAAATACTATGAAATCACTGGAGTGCCTACTAAAAAGGCGATTGCAGTTGAAGTTGAAGATAAAGTGTGGCAAAAAGCCATTTATCAACATGAAGCACCAACACATTGGCTGGAGTATGTCCTGTGGGTCCTATTGCTTTTCCTTATCTTAGGAATAACGTTGTTTGCGATTACACGATTGAAAAGAGGGAAGGCATGAAATCTAAAAGAGTCTTACTTATAGCTGCTGTACTCACAATTGCTTTAGCTTTTTACCTTTGGTTTAACAACGTTGAAAAAGATTTTGGTACTAGTAGGTTATTAGTAAGTGCCGAAAACGGACCTACTGAAATGTGGGACAGAATTAGACCTAATTCTGAGTTGCAAGTTCTTCCGTCTTTAATTGAAAAAGTTGACAACCAGGAAAAACTGAGAACAATGTGGAAGTACTTTAACATGAGTGAAGAAGTGCCTATTATCAATTTTAAAAAGAATGCGGTTTTGTTTGTAAGTATTTATGAATCAAGCTGTCCGATTATTGTAAAAGATATCATGGTTAACGACAAGAAATAGTAATCTACGTAAAGCAAAAGAAATCATTTTTGTCTCTGTTTTTCAATACTGGCTGTAATTCAATCGCTAATAAAAAAACGTATGTTATAGAATTAAATAAGGAAGCTACTCAGGGCATCGATTTAATGGTTATCAGAGAAAAAGAAGGATCAAATGAAGAAGAAACAACATTTGAGGACAAACTCACCGCAATATCGATAAAGAAGGTTTAGATATTGGTAAGCAAGAAGCTTGGTTATTTTTAAAGGAAGAGGGCTGGCATGAAACAGCGGAACCTAATTGGAAGAATGCAAGAGTTGAAAAAATAATAGCTACAGATCCCTTTTGAACTTTTTGACTCCTCTTTTAAATGAAAGGAAGTCTTTTTAGTAAGCTTTGAGGAAAAGGAGACAGATGCTGTAGGTCTACCTGAAATAGTAGTGAATCCAGATACCAAAAAAGTCATCGGATATAGACCTAGTGAATTGTGGAAAGGGGAACATTAGAAGAATGTCATTATCAATAATGGGACGGCTGACCCTTGGTCCCACTCAAGGAGGCACGCAATGAAATCACTTCAACCGATTAAGCGCAGTCAATTTCGTATTTATATGGGAACAAAATATTACCGTTGTAGGAGATACATAGATTGGGTGTTTGATTCAAAAAAATATGCTCTCCAGAAAGCTTCAACGCGCTTACCACATCTTATCTTTACACATAAAACATTATTACTACGTGAACTAAAAGATGTTGATATGTGGCTGCAGCATAATAAATGTAAGAATCTATCCATCGCGACTAGCAGGTTGTGTAATATTGTAATCAAGCCAGGTGAAACCTTTTCCTATTGGCGCTTAATTGGAAAGACAACCAAACGTAAGGGGTATGTTGAGGGAATGGTCTTGCATTATGGAAAAGTGACCACAGGTGTCGGTGGTGGTCTTTGTCAATTATCAAACCTTATATATTGGATGACATTACACACGCCTTTAACCGTAACGGAAAGGTATCGCCATAGCTATGATGTTTTTCCAGATTCAAAAAGAAGTCAGCCATTTGGAAGTGGGGCTACTTGTGCTTTCAATTATCTTGATCTGCAGATAAAAAATGAAACAAATCATGAGTACCAACTGGTTGTGTACCTTACTGATACTCATCTTGTTGGAGAGTGGAGAGCGAGTGTACCAGCAAGAAGGACATATGAGGTTTATGAAAAGGACCATAGGATTACGGCTGAATACTGGGGTGGCTATGTCAGACATAATACGATTCATCGTAAAGTGTATAACCATGAAAAGCAGGTAGTCGATGATGAGTTTGTTACTGAAAACCATGCGATTATGATGTACGAGCCTTTGTTAACAGATGGGAATAAATAAATTTTGGGGGATTTTATGCAAATTAGAAAAGCAGTTGTGTCAGACGCAAAGGGTATTGCCAAGGTTCATGTAGATAGCTGGAAATCTACCTATAAAGGAATTGTTCCAGATGAATTTCTAGAGCAACTAAAGTATGAAAGCAGAGAAAAGATGTGGAATCAAGCAATCCCTACTAGTACAGTGTTTGTTGCAGAAAATGAAGTGGGACATATTGTTGGTTTTTCGAGTGGTGGGAAAGAAAGAGAAGGAAACTATGAAGGGTATGAGGGTGAGGTATACGCAATCTATCTTTTAGGAGAATACCAAGGTCAAGGTATCGGTAAAAAGCTTGTTGAGCCTATTGTTGCGCAATTACGGGAAATGAAAATAAACAGCATGCTTGTATTGGTTTTAGAAGAAAATAAATCTTGCTTGTTCTATGAAGCACTTGGGGCTCGAAAGCTTGATTCAATTGAGATTGAAATTGGTGGAAAAGCACTTAGAGAAGCGGTCTATGTGTGGGATGACTTGGAGTCATCGTTTCGTTTATAAGAATTTTTTTAATATAGCTAAAAAATAAACCAATAATGTAAAAGAACAAAAGAGATATGGGAGGTATGGTATGCTAGCTGCTATCGAAAAATATGAAACAACGTATATTGCAACGTTTGAAAGGCATTACCGGCATTCAGTTGAGGAAGTATGGTCAATGTTAACTGATAATGATAAACTGCCACTATGGTTTTCTGAGCTTCGGGTTGATAACCTGCGCGAAGGTGGTCATATCTTATTTGACATGCAGGATGGGACATTTGAGGAAATGACAATAACTGATTTACAAATAGGTTCTGTCCTAGAGTATACCTGGGGAGATGATATCGTTCGTTTTGAATTATTTCCAGAAAAGGATGGCTGTCAGCTTCTTCTAATTGAAACAATAACTAAACTAACTAGTCATACACCTAGAGACCTAGCTGGATGGCATGTATGTTTAGATGTCATTGGCGCATTATTGGACGGGAGGCCCATTCCCTCAAGAAAAGAAGAATGGGAAAAGTGGTACCAACAGTACGTCAAGACAATAAAAGAACTAACATAAGACTTTTACATATAAATGCACCGCAAATTGCGGTGCTACTTTTTACGTATAATGACACTACGGCTATGCATCACCGAGTTTTCTCTATAGGTTTTTTCTCATAAGCGCAGCTATATGTCTATTGTCTTGATCAGATGATTTTTCTAAATTCTTGATAACTAACTCCTGTCGCTCAACAGGATGGTTCTGACTTAGTTTCGCTTTTGCCTCTATTTTGGTGATATTGATTTTGAATGCGACAATCCCTTTACTCATTCCGTCGATAAAACTCCGGTCTACATTATCTAGCTTGTATGAACTATCCGGACTTTCATATTTCGTTACCAAGTCATGTAAGGAATCATAAATTGCATGTCCGTCTTCAATAAGCTCTACCCTTCCATATATATGGATCGAAACATAATTCCAAGTCGGAACTGCCTTATCTGTTTCATACCAAGACGGTGAAATATAACAGTGAGGACCCTGAAATACTACAAGAACCTTTTGGTTTTCAATATCCTTCCATTGCACGTTCGGACGCGCAAAATGGCCATATAACACATTTTCATCTTTATGTAAAAGTAACGGGAGATGGGTAGCATATGGCTCTCCATTATGCTGAGAAAATAAAGTTGCAAAGCTATACTTTTCAATAAAATCAATAATAATCTTTTCGTCCTTGATTTCAAACTGTTTAGGGATATACATTGGAATCCACCTCGTTAGGGTTTATCGTTTACTATAGTTCTATGAGATTCGACTAACAAGTAACCTACAATGTTACTAATATCGTGTATACTTACCGGTTAGAATAATAAAATTTTTTCTTTGGGGTTCATCTCTAATATATGGTTCCTGAACCGTAAAGTCTCGACAAGTATATATTTCACTCTTACCAATTTCCACCAAAAGCCGCTGTGACAGCGATACTCATACAATCAAAAGAAATGAGGTTGTTAACCAAAATGTGTTAGTTGCGGTAGGTTGGTTTTTCTTTATTTTCTTAAGGATTTCTACAAGATTAAGACAGAAAATGATAGCCAAAACAGGCATAAAATAAATACTAATGAACAAAAAGACCACCATTGAAATGGCGACTTTGTATTTTCTTACATTCTTTCAATCTATCTCCAATTCTAACATAATTACCCCAAAATAGGGATTTAAAAACTCCTGAACTATCACATTTAATTTACGTAAGAAAGGCTTCTTGCAACATCTTTTTCAATATAGATTCCGTTTTTTCACGTATCCGACAGGACGTTGATACAAAAATATTCATCCCTAGGCTTCTTTTTAATCCCATCATTACATCAAATTGGAATAAATAATACTTTTTAACAAATGATAAAATAACTGGAGTCTATAGAGGCGGGGAATATGAAGTGTTAAAGCATTTTTCAAAGAAAAAACAAGAAAAGGAATATGCCACCTTATCTGATTTACTTACTAAATGCAAGACGTCAAAGGATTTTGTGGAATATGTAACCCCACAGGGTTATATTCTCTATTACTTCAACACATTAATTGATTCAACAGTATTACATCATGATATTCTTGAAAATTTAAACCTATCCACAGTATCTACTATTGAAGAGGTCGAACAGGTAATCCCTATTGAAGATATTAAAATCACAAATGATGTAAAGCTAATGAAACAAGAAATCCTATTTGGTTCAGTCATGATATTTTTATCAAAAACGGATGAACGATGTGTATTAATTAAGGCGGTAAAAAAGGAAAAGAGACAAGTCAGCATTCCTGAGGTAGAATTCAGCGTTATTGGACCAAAGGAGTCATTTATTGAAGATTTGGACACGAATATTAATTTACTTCGAAATCGGTTACACATCTTAGAGTTGAAAATTGAATATCGCACTGTTGGTGAAATCACGAAAACGAGAATAGCGGTCATTTATATAGAAGAGATAGCAAACGCGGAAAATGTAAACACGGCTTTGCAACGGATAGAAGATATACAAATTGATCACATCGTTGATAGTTCCTATATTGAGCAGCTTCTTTCGGATAATTCTAAATCACCATTTCCACAATCATTAGATACTGAGAGACCTGACCGTGTACTATCAGCATTGGTTGAAGGCAGTGTAGTTATTATGGTAGAGGGATCTCCACATGCCCAGATTGTTCCTACAACCTTAATTGAGTTTTTTTCATCGTTTGAAGATTATTACTTAAATTGGTTAATTGCTTCTGGATTTCGTCTCATACGATTGTTTAGTGTTTTATTTTCGATATTAGCGACTCCTATTTATGTTGCAGTTATCACCTATCATTATATGTTAATTCCAAAAGAGCTGTTAACTACTCTTGTTGCCTCCCGACAAGGAGTCCCTTTACCACCCATTTTAGAGGCCTTATTTCTTGAATTAGCTATTGAGCTATTGAGAGAAGCTGGTGCGAGACTGCCAATGAAAATTGGTCAAACCATTGGTATTGTGGGGGGGATTGTAATTGGCACGGCATCTGTTGAAGCAGGTTTAACAAGTAATGTTCTCTTAATACTTGTTGCTCTAGCAGCCTTAGGTTCTTTTACAACACCCATCTACCGGATGGGGAATACTATTCGACTACTTAGGTTCCCATTCTTGATTGCAGGATTTTTATATGGTTTGCCTGGAATTGCCCTCTGTCTTTGTTTTATAGCGATTCACCTGTTGGATTTAACATCGTTGGGGAGACCGTACTTAGAACCAATTTTTCCACCACGTACAAGGGATTTTAAGGATGCTTTTATCCGTTTGCCATTTTCGTTTCACTCAAAAAGACCAATTCAGCTTCAATCAGAAATAACGATGCGGTTTAATAGGAAACATGCAAAACGTAAAAAAGACATAGATGACTAGAGATGGTGACTCCTATTGCAAACAAACGTCAATGATTCTGCAAAAGTATCACACTTTTTAGCGTTTTATTTGATACATAGTATACAGGTTGGAGTAGGGATATTAGGATTCCAACGAAATATCGCTAGGACTGCTGGATACGATGCGTGGATGGCAATCATTTTAGCCGGTGTCCTTTTTCATATCGTTATTTGGATTATGTATAAAATGTTAAATATGAGTAGTGGAGGAGACCTCGTTTCCATTCATCGTGAAATTTTTGGGAAATGGCTCGGAGGACTGTTGAGCATCTGTTTTATGATTTATTTTGTCCTGCTTGCGATTAGCATCTTGAAGTCATTTATCTTAGTTATGCAGGTCTGGATGTTTCCTGATTTACGTTCTTGGGAGATTGCTCTTATTTATCTTATTCTGATATATTATGCTGTTTCAAAAGGTTTTCGTGTCGTTACAGGCGTTTGTTTTCTAGGGGTAGTTATTCCAGCGTACTTATATGTAACATTTATTCCCCCATTTGGTTTTGGGGATGCTAGGCATTTACTCCCTATCTACACACATTCTTTTCAGGATATTTTAGGAGCAGCTAAACAGATGACCTACTCTTATCTGGGGATTGAGACTTTCCTACTCTATTATCCGTTTCTCAAGAATCCTCAAAAATCACAAAAGTGGGCACATATTGGAAATTTTATTACGATATTGGCCTATTTGCTTATCACATTTGCAACCTTTGTCTATTACAGTGAGGGAAAATTAGCCCATACCATTTGGGCAACCTTAACTATGTGGAAAATTGTCAGCCTACCAGTTATTGAGAGGTTTGAAATAATAGGGATAACCACATGGATTGTCGTGATTCTTCCAAATCTTTGTTTATTGATTTGGTCAGCGAGTAGAATCGGAAAGCGGATATCCTCGATTAGACAGAAGACTTTTTTAATAGGTATACTCCTACTTGCCTACGTTCCGATTTGTATGATTGTGGAACTGGAAACTACATATAAACTGACTGATAAAATAAACCAGGTTGGATTTTATATTGTTTATGCTTATATCCCTATGCTTTGCATTGTATATCTACTGATGAAAAAGGTGAAGAAAAAGCGTGAATAAATTCCTACTTATATTCCTCTTACTCTTTACATTAACGGGTTGTGTAGGACAGACGATAGTAGAAGATGTAAATCTATTAAGCGGACTTGGGTATGATTTAGAAGATGATAAGGTTAGAGTGACTACTTTAGTGCCAAGGTATCAACCGGATAAAAAAACATCAAATATCACCTTTTCCGTGTTGGGAAAGTTTGAGGATGATACGATAAAAAAAGTAAACGCTCAATCAGAAAAACCTTTTGTTTCTGGTACCTTAGAGGTTGTACTAATTGAAAACCAATTGGCTGAAGGTGGTGTTCTCAGACTAATTGATCAAGTGCGTAGGCATCCAGTTATTGGTTCGCGCGTATACCTTGCTATTGTAGATGGAAAGGCAAAGGATGTATTGGAAACAAATCAAGCGCCATTGGAAACGGGGAGAGTTATTTCGGGATTAATTGAACAAAATGTTAAGTTCGGCATGTTACCCAAAACCAATTTGCATATTTTCCGATCTGTCTATCAGGATGAGGGTATGGATCCATTATTACCAATCATTGAAAAAAAAGAAGATAAAATCATTTTAAAAGGTATTGCGCTTTTTGAAGGAGATAGCTACAAAGCATCTATAGAGAATACAGAGGATACATTCGTATTCAAGCTATTAATGGGAGAGAAGGACTATAGGGATTCTCTTATTTTACATCTAGAAGACACAAATGACTTTGTTCGGATTGAAAAGGCATATTCAAAAAGAGCTTATACCATTAGTGAACAAATGAAAACACCTAAAATCACTATTACCATTAAGACAGTTGCCTACTTAACCGAATACTCAGGTGAAGAAATAACCAAGAAACTAAAACCGAAAATTGAAAAAGATGTTGCAAAAGAAATTAAGACTAGAGCCGAAAAGCTCATTGCCGAATTTCAAAAACAACAAATTGATCCACTTGGTATCGGTTTGGAGGTTCGTAGCCGAACTAGAAACTGGGATTTGAAAAAATGGGATGAATTATATCCAAATGCCCAAATTACAGTAAAACCGGAGGTAACTGTTATGCACTATGGGGTATTTGAATAAAAAATACATTACTACAATGTAACGATGTCACGCTCTTCACAGGACGTGGCATTTTTAGTTGTGAATCATATGAAAATCTTCCTACAATAAAAGGAAACCGTAATACAATATCGAAATATATTATACATATTACCAAAAGGAGAAGATACATATGGAACAGGTTACCTATAAAATTATCAGATTACCGGCATTTCGTGCAGCCGGTCTGAAGTGGGAAGGGTCTTTTACAGAGGTTAGCAATTTGAAGGATGTCATCCATTCTATGAGCGAGAGAGTAACAGAGCTTGATCACGCAGTAGACCCAAATATGCAACTAGGATTATCTTATCATCTTCGACCAGATGGGTTTATGCATTATTCTGTTTATGAGGTATCTCAGGACCAACAACTACCTGAAGGAATGGTGGAACTCCAGGTGCCTGAAATGACGTATTTATGGACGCATCATAATAAAGGGGAAGACATTGGTCAGACTTATTTCAAGATTTCTAATTGGTTGGAAGAGAGTGAGTATGAACCTTTCAAAGAGTCCGACCAAATCTATTATGATTCGTTACCACTTAAATTTGAAAAGTATCCTAGAGATCGAGATTTACAAGATCCACATTTTGAAATACTAATTCCGATTATAAAAAAATGAGGCAAACTGGGGGGAACAAGTTGGAAACGGAAGCACTGGAAGCAGTAAAAAGATATCGAGATGTATTAAACAAGGGCACTGTTTTTGAGGTAAATGAGTGGATATCAAATGATTTTGTCGGCTACTTTGGGTATTACAATGACCGAGATTATGAGGTTTACACAGGAGAATCCTATAAAAAAGGGAATATAGAAACCTTACAATCGTATGAAGGGAAGAATCCTTATTGGGAGTACAAGGATGTAACCTATAATCTCCGTTCAGAAAATGAAATCATATTGTCATCGATTGTTACGTTTTATCTATCAGGTAAACAGGCTGCAACAGCATTGGCAATGGAAATTTTTAAAAAGGAAGAAAGTGGCTGGAAGTTGTACCGACAGCATATGGAAAGGTACTCGAATTAAACAGTAGAGAGGTGTCAATTTGACCTATATTTTCCTTCTTGTCGTAGTAGGAGTAGTGACGCAAAAAGAAGAAACACCAAATAATCATTAGACGCCATTTGAGGATATAACCAAAGGTAAATCTGATTAAGTATGGGTAGGTGCTCAGATTCTTTTTAAGGGTCGTCTTTTTTTGAAATTAATGGAAGGGAAAACAAGTTTTCTAGAGAAGTAAGGAAAGATAAGCTTTTTAAAGGAGAGAGGACAATGTCACTTATAAGAGTTGGTACAACGTACATACCGGTAGCCCATGTTCAACGTTCAACTGATTGGTATGTAGAAAACCTAGGAGCAGAACTTAACTATCAAGATGAAGACAAGGCGATTCTAGATTTAGCTGATCAAAGCTTTTTTCTTGTAAAAGCGGGTGAGTCTGCATCCGTTAATTTTATTGATGCTAAAGGCAATACACGTTTTTCATTAACGTTTGAAGTGGATGGATTACAGGCATTAGAAGCCCTTCAAAGAGAACTGAAAGAGCGAGGAGTTAAGGTTGGAGAAATCGAGGACCGTGGTCATGCTGGCAGAAACTTTGTATTTCATGATGTAGACGGCAATATGTTCGATGTGTGGAGTGAACTGAGTAAGACTTATAAGGCAAGAGTAGGTATCGAGTAAGAAAGATGGTGTTAAAAATGCGACATGGTTTAGAAAAAGCACTTCTTTATCGAAGTGAGGGGAAATACAAAGAGTCAAATGAGATATTGACACGGTTAGCCAAAGATTACCCAGACGATCCATACATACATTATCAATGTGCCTGGAGCTGTGATGTATTGGGCCTGGAAGCGGAGGCGGTTCCTTATTATGAAAAGGCTATTTTATTAGGGCTTGCTGGCGAGGATCTAGAAGGAGCCTATCTTGGTTTAGGCAGCACATATCGAACACTAGGAGAATACGAAAAATCAAAACAAACCCTTTTAAAAGGAATGGAATTGTTTCCTGAGAATCACGCATTACGAACTTTCTATGCAATGACCTTGTATAATCTAAAGGAATATGATCGAGCGATGGAACTCCTCCTCCGCTGTATTGTTGAAACTACAGTTGACGAAAAAGTAAAATCATATAACAGGGCAATTTCCTTTTACGCAGATAAACTGGATCAGGTATGGAAGTAGCTTATATTTGAGGAATCAGGAAACATTAAGCGGTATCGATATTTTGACTGGAATGGAGGGATCAGTGTGGGAGTTTGTGAGCTTTGTGGACGCAGCGAAGTTGAGACAACGGTACATCATTTACTTCCAAAGGAAATGGGAGGTACATTTGGTGCCACGGCTGACCTGTGTATCCCATGTCACAAGCAGATACATGCCCTTTATACAAATGAGGAAATTGCTGTTCGCTTATCCACACTCCGCCAATTGAGAGAGGACGAACAGCTATCCCGTTTTGTTAAATGGTTACGGAAACAACCGCCTACCAAGCTTATGAAAATAAGAAAATCGAATGAACGGAAGTGGAAAGGCAGATAAATAGGCAAGCTTACGTAGAAAAAAGAGTTTACAAGAGTTATGGGGAGGTTGAGGAAATGAAGCTCTGTATCAATTGTGATTCAGACTTACTTGTGAAAAAGAATTTTTATGCATTTAAAATACCGATCGCATTACTGATACTTCTTGTACCTTATGGAATTTTTGCATGCTAGATCCCGTTTTTACTACCGGGGAATTACGCTTGTAAAAGCTGTGGCAGAGAGTATCGAAAAGTAAAGGAAACGGATTGGAGAGAATTTCAAAAAATGAAAACACAACAAGAAAATAAAAAGGCACAGGGATAAAGCCCTGCGCCAAATTTTAAACTTCAATAATGATTGGCAGAATCATTGGCTTCCGTTTTGTTTGGGCAAACAAATATTGCCCTAATGACTTCCGAATATCTTGCTTCATTGCATTCCATTGGTATCGATTTTCACTTTGAAGATCTAAAATCGACTTTTTAACGAGCCTATTTACCTCTCTTAATAAGTCTTCAGAATCTCGGTTGAAAACAAATCCGCGTGTGATTGTATCAGGCCCCGATAGGATTTTTCGGTCCCTTTTACTAAGAGTTACAACTGTTACGACCATGCCGTCCTCAGAAAGCTGCTTTCGATCACGCAAAATAATATCGCCTACATCACCGACACCAATCCCATCAACATACGTATCTCCAGCGGTGATTTTTCGGGTTTGGCGGGCCTCGGAATGATTAATATCAATTACATCGCCATTTTGTATGATAAAAATATTCTCAGACTCCACTCCGACAGATTCGGCAAGTAATTTATGTTGATGAAGCATTCTGTACTCCCCATGTATCGGGATAAAATATTTCGGTTTCATTAACGTGAGCATCAGCTTCAGCTCTTCCTGGTACCCGTGGCCTGAAACATGCATACCGGTAGAGCTTCCTCCATAAAGAACGCGTGCACCAAGCTGGAACAGGTTATCGATGATTCGCGATATATTCTTCTCGTTTCCAGGAATCGGACCAGCTGCTAAAATAACGGTGTCCTCTGGAATCACATGAACATCGCGGTAGCTTGCGTTTGACAAGCGTGCAAGTGCAGCCATCGGTTCACCCTGACTGCCCGTACATAAAATACACACCTTTTCTGGATCAAGATTATTAACCTCTTGGGCGTTAATCAGCATTCCATCAGGAATATTGATATAACCACGTTCCATCGCAACATCGACAACATTGACCATACTTCTTCCAAGCAATGCGAGCTTTCGGTTTGTTTTTATAGCAGCATCCACCACCTGCTGAACACGACTAATATTGGAAGCAAATGTTGATACAAAAACCTTCCTTTTTGCCTTCATAAACGCTTCTTCAATATGATTCCCAACCTTTAATTCTGTAGGTGTCGAACCAGGACGCTCAGCATTGGTGCTTTCAGATAATAAAACAAGAACCCCCCTCGTACCAATTTCGGCCATCCTATGTATGTCAGAATGCTGGTCATTAACAGGAGTTAAATCAAATTTGAAATCCCCTGTGTGAACAACATTACCTTCAGGCGTCCCAAATACAATTCCCAGACAATCTGGAATACTATGATTTACTTTAAAAAAGGACACATTCATCTTGCCAAACTCAAGCTTCGAATCAGCATCAATCGGGATCAGTTTGGTATCTGCTAATAGCCGGTGCTCCTGTAACTTCAGTTCAATTAACCCTAACGTAAACTTCGTTGCATAAATTGGCACATTTAATTTTTTTATAAAATAAGGAATCCCACCAATATGATCCTCATGTCCATGCGTCACAAGCAAACCACGAATTTTTTCCTGATTGTCCTCAAGGTATGTAAGGTCAGGAATAATTAAATCAATCCCTAACAAACTTTCATCTGGAAATTTTGAGCCGCAATCGATAACTAAAATATCGTCTTCATGCTGGATGACATACATATTTTTACCGATTTCATTGATTCCACCTAAGGCAAAGATGGATAATGCATTCTCGCTTGTGCTCATTTTTTTCGCCACCTCTTTATACGTAGTGTTCGTTAGGTTCCCCTTATTTGGAATCTTTTATGAAAATGTTTTCAGAAGTTCTGCATACCATAAAAAAAGGAGGTGAATAGCAATGATTGATTGGATACTGAATAGCTGGGTCGGAATTGTATTAGTTGCAGTAGTCCCTTTTATCCTGTTTACGCTTTCTTCAAATACATCGAAAAAGATAAGAAAGGATATCGAGGGTAACCCATATGACCATCGAAATAATCCACCACCTTCAAGTGGAATGTAATGTATCCGATTTACAAAATATGTTAAAATAATGAAAAATCAGTCGAAGGAAAAAACTTAAAAGACTTGATTCCAATTTGAGCGTCCGACAGATCATTATGACTCTAATAGATGAGAAAATAATTTCGTTGCTGAAGCAAAGGTAGGACATATCATTCAAGGCTACCACAGAGCTGGATGTTTATTTCGTAGTGGGTTGAAAAGTACGGGTTTTAGGAAGGAGGATGTGTTTTGGTTATCTATTATATTAGTATCGCCATTGTATTAATTCTATTATCGGGATGGGGAGAGAAATACCTGAGAAAGAAATTTTCGATTAAAAAGAGGGATGGATTCTTTTATAAACCAGTTACTGCGTTTCAAGGACTGGTTGAATGGGTGCTGCTGATTGGTTTTATACTTATATTTTGGAAAGCAATTAATGACCCGATCCCATATTTAATCGGTTTTTTTGTCATTCTATTCGGGTTTCGATCATTTATGGAATGGAAGCATGCACGTGAATCCAGAAGGTATATTCTAACTCTATTTACAGCTGTACCGATACTATTAATTTGGATTGCATTTTACTTTTTTAGAGGGATGATTTGAGTTAATGACCATAGAAATGAAATAAAAGCCATAGAATGAAAATAACGACCATAGAGTCCAAATAAAGTCCATAGAATGAAAATAATGACCATAGAGTGAGCAAACAATCGCTTTTTCTCTAATTTCGGGCGAAAAATATTATAGACTTGCTTATGCAAAACATGAAAATGTAAAATTTCATCCCGATATTATTATTTTGGTGAGGTTTTAAAATAATTTGAGGACAATTTGAGCTAACGACCATAGAAATGAAATAAAAGCCATAGAATGAAAATAACGACCATAGAATCCAAATAAAGTCCATAGAATGAAAATAACGACCATAGAGTGAGCAAACAATCGCTTTTTCTCTGATTTCGGGGTAAAAAATACTATAGACTTACTTATGCAAAACATATAAATGTAAAATTTCATCCCGATATTATTATTTTGGTGAGGTTTTAATATAATTTGAGGACAATTTGAGCTAACGACCATAGAAATGAAATAAAAGCCATAGAATGAAAATAACAACCATAGAATCGAAATAAAAGCTATAGAATGAAAATAACGACCATAGAGTGAGCAAACAATCGTTTTTTCTCTAAATTCGGGGTAAAAAATACTATAGACTTACTTATGCAATACATGAAAATGTAAAATCTCATCTCCATATTATTATTTTGGGTGAATTTTTAATATAATTTGAGGACAATTTGAGCTAACGACCATAGAATCGAAATAAAAGCTATAGAATGAAAATAACGACCATAGAATCGAAATAAAGTCCATAGAATTAAAATAACGACCATAGAGTGAGCAAACAATCGCTTTTTCTCTAATTTTCGGGCGAAAAATACTATAGACTTGCTTATGCAAAACATGTAAATGTAAAATTTCATCCCGATATTATTATTTTGGTGAATTTTTAATATAATTTCAGGACAATTTGAGCTAACGACCATAGAAATGAAATAAAAGCCATAGAATGAAAATAACGACCATAGAATCGAAATAAAAGCCATTGAACAAAAATAACGACCATAGAACGACAAAATAACAATTTTTCCACCACAAACTTGCAGGAATTAAGCTATTTTTATAGAAACTAATCTTATCAAATCATAAGGAAGTGAACAAATGAACAAAAAAGAGCTAGAAAAACCTCTAAAAGTAAGAAAATTAGAAGCTCTTCTTCCTCGGCTACAAGAATCACACCCCAAATATGAAGCAATTAGTGATGAGTTGGGCCGGAGAATGTCAGGATACAGGGGGGAGCAATCGCTAACATATTATTTAAGCTTTTTAAAAGACAAATACTACCTCATTTTTCATAACCTTCGACTTCCAGATACCTCTGGTGAACATTTCTTTGAAATCGATATACTCCTTATTTGTCCTTCGTTCATCTTACTCATTGATGCCAAAAATTATCGTGGGGAACTTCATTTTGACAGTATGTTTGAGCAGTTTATCCAAACATATGAGGATAAAAAGAAAGCATATCCTTGTCCGATTGCACAAATGAACTGGCACCATACTCAATTAAAAAGATTGCTAGAATCACATAAATTCCCACTTATACCAATCGAAACTTTAGTCATTTTCACAAACCCCTCAGCCATTATTACCGCGAGTCATGGCCATAAACAAATTCATCGATTAATCAAAGGCACAAGCTTTCTTTCAAAAATAGAATTAATGGAGAAAAGACATAAGAAAGAAGCTTTCGATAAAAAGCAAATTCAAAAGGTAACGAAAGTACTCATGAAAAGTCATACTCCATATGACGGAGACATCCTAAAGGAATTCGACATTCGTCCAGAAGAACTACGTAAAGGTGTCCGATGTCCTACTTGCGGGAAATTCCCGATGGTACGTTCACAAAGGATGTGGTGTTGCACTTCTTGTAATACCTCCACGAAAATGGCCTATCATAACGCGATAATTGACTATTCCCTCCTTATTGGAAATACGATAACCAATCAACAATTACGTAATTTTCTAGGTCTCGAGTCGCGTTCAGCCTCTAAAAATATCCTAAAAACATTACAATTAGAACACAGAGGAACCCTTAGGCACAGAGTGTACAAGATACCAGAATTTCATAAACTATAGTCAAAAAAGAAGGAAAAACCTCATACAATCTTGAACTAAAAAGGAAAAAGACCGACTATACTGGGAAATGACAAGGAGGCAGAAACAAATGTACGAAGTAAAAACAAAAGAAAACGACAATAGTGTAATAGAATTTATTGAGAGTGTGGATAGCCCGAAGAAAAAGGAAGATGCTTATAAACTACTCGATATTTTTACAGAAACAACTGGTTATCCAGCAAAAATGTGGGGGACAAGCATTATCGGGTTTGGTTCCTATCATTACAAATATGCAACTGGACATGAGGGTGATGCACCGCTAGTTGGTTTTTCACCGAGGAAGGCAAAGATTAGTTTGTATTTTGCAACTGGTGATACAAAACGTGAGGAGTTGTTACAAAAGTTCGGGAAGCATACGACTGGGAAAGCGTGTGTGTACATTAATAAATTGGCAGATGTTGATGTTGAGGTGCTTAAAGCCTTAATCAATCAGTCGGTGGTATTTCTTCAAGAGATGTACCCTGATGAGGAATAAAGGAATACGTATTTAATCATCAATGGATTTAAGTAACTATAAAGAAAACTTTTCTTTCAATATAAAAATAATGTAATTTCTTTATTTTTGGATATGGTGTACGCTTAAGGAAAAGAATCGAATGAAGTGAGGAACTATTATGAGCTATGTTTTTAAAGCGATTGACCATATTCAGTTGGCTGCACCGAAGGGGTGCGAAGAGGAAGCAAGACATTTTTTCAAAACAATTTTGGGCTTTCATGAGATTGAAAAACCTGAAGAGCTGAAAAAAAGAGGCGGCGTTTGGTTTGGGTTTGGCTCGTATCAAATCCATGTTGGGGTAGAGGAACCATTTTCTCCAGCGAAAAAGGCGCATCCCGCATTTGAAGTTGAGCTTGTTGAGGACTTGAAGAACCACCTCCGAACAAATGGAGTTGAAATCTTAGAAGATAACAATCTCCCAGGCGCGAATCGGTTTTATGCCTTTGACCCGTTTGGCAACCGTTTGGAGTTTTTGGAATGGGAGAACAACTAAATCACATAAGTGCCCGCACAAACGATGGTACTAAAAAGGTAGGACGCTTTCGTTCTATCTATTTTTTTATATCAAATGATTGCATTTTGTGGTAATAATGGAATGATATTACTTTAAAGGGAGAAGAAAAGCGTGAAAGTAGATACATATACAAGAAGATATGATATTGATTGGTTGCGTAATTTTGGGATCTTATTGTTATTTCCTTTTCATTCAGCAAGGGTATTCGATCATTGGGATCCGTTTTATGTAAAGAGCGAAGAGTTGAGCTGGGGATTAAGCTATTTTATCTCCTTAACAAGTTTCTGGTTTATGCCGCTTCTCTTTTGGTTGGCGGGCTCTGCTAGTTGGTATGCTCTAATAAAAAGGTCTAATTCCCAATATATAAAGGATCGAACAGATCGGTTGTTAATCCCACTCCTGTTTGGGGTGCTTTTTATTGTTCCGATTCAGGGCTATATGGCGATTCTAGATCACGAGGGAAAGGTTGGTTCGTACCTTGGATTTTTACCTGGTTTTTTCACTGACTTTAGTGATTTGTCCGGGTATTTTGGTACGTTTTCACCGGCACATTTATGGTTTATTCTATATTTATTTGTTTTATCTTTGGTTTCGGTACCGTTTTTTACATTTTTTAAGGATAAAAACAGAGAGCATAAAATTGAGAGATTCAATCAATTCTTCAGTAAACCGTTTGTTTTTATATCCTTTTTCATCGTATTAGCGGGTATGCAGGCTTTACCAGCTCCAGGCGGCCAAAATCCGTTCTTTTTTATCGTTTTATTACTTATCGGATTTATTACAAGTAGTCATCCTGCCTATCAGGAAATGTTTAATCGTATCCGGTTCAAGGCGTTGATTTCTATTATAATATTAGTACCAACATGGCTCATCTTGGTTTCTCTCAATCGAGGGTATGAAGAGTTTTCCGGCATGGACATATTGGTAACATTGTTTAGAACGTTTAATATGTGGGTAACGTTAATTGTTATTTTGGGATACGGTCACAAATATTTAAATGTCAAGCATAAAGCCATTTCGTACATGAATGAGGCTGCATTCCCAGTGTACATTTTGCACCAAAGTGTATTAACGGTTGTGGCATATTTTATTCTAGAATCGAAGTTGGGTGTGTATCCTTCGTTTTTCCTTATCATGTTAGGAACCTTTGTTATTTCAGTATTAATGTATGAATACATGATCAAACGAATAGCTGTTTTGCGCTGGCTATTTGGGGTAAAAATGAAAGTCAACTCAAACAAGAAAATAAAAGCCGATATCCCGGTTTAAGTAATTGAAAGTAGGTGTTGGTATGACAACGAAGATACAATTGTTAAATCCAGACCCGTCTAAAAAGGGTGCGACGATTGAGGAAACAAAATACCAAATCGTTAAGCAAACAATTTTAGACATAGTTGATGAAAGGGGCATACTCACTTTTAATGAACTTATGAGTGAGGTTGTTCATCGTCTAACACCAAGCTTTGAGGGCTCACCGTCTTGGTATTGTACGGCTGTAAAATTAGACCTTGAAGCACGAGGCATTATCGAACGCATCGAGGGATCAAAGCCTCAGAAGATTGTACGTGCAAAAACGGGGCAAACCGAATAAGAGTGAACCGTTTCTGTACATAAAAACAGAAAAGGCAGGAACTAAAACATGGAAAACACAGCAGAAAAAATGATTACACCAGAGGAAATTAATGATTTTATCAATAAAAGCATCACTTTATTACAAGAAAAGTATGTTTTCCCAGATGTCGCAAAAGAGATTGTAAGTTTGTTAGATAAAAATCTAAAGCAAGGCAAATACAATTCTGAATTCAGCTTTGATAAATTCAAGGAGCTGATACATGCGGACCTACAGAGTATAAATGGTGATAAGCATTTACATATTTGGTACCAAGAAGAAAAACTTGAAGACACTGATGCAGTATCAGATGAAGAAATGCAACAGGAATATCGAAGGGTAGCTGAGAAAAATAATTACGGCTTTCATCGGGTGGAACGGCTACCTGGGAATGTTGGGTATATTGATCTTCGGGCGTTTTATGATAATGCAATCGGGTCTGAAACGGCGGCTAACGCAATGAACACCATTATCCATACGGATGCACTACTAGTTGACCTTCGAAAAAATGTTGGAGGTAGCCCGTATATGGTTGCGATGCTTGCCTCCTATTTTGTACAAGAGCCTACCCATATTGAAAGCTTTTATAACAGAGAGACTGACAGCACCTCTCAGGTTTGGACGCTGCCGCATGTTCCTGGAAAGCTATATGGGGACAAGCCTGTGTATGTGTTAACTAGTAAAAAGACATTTTCAGCGGGAGAAATGTTTTCATATGCTCTAAAACACCTAGGTCGTGCTACAGTGATAGGTGAAAACACAGGTGGTGGTGCAAATCCTGGTAATTATCATCAGGTGACAAAGCATATACGCTTGTTTATTTCGAGCGGAAGATCCATTAGTCCGTTTACAGGTACGAACTGGGAAGGAATTGGTGTAGAGCCTGACATAAAGGTTTCTGCTGATGAAGCATATGAGGTTGCTTATCAAAAAGCGTTGCTTGATGTAAAGCAGAAATATCAAGATCAAAAAGGCTTTGCATTTCTAGTAAAAGAAGCAGAGGAAGAGCTGCAAAAGCTAAAGTAGATTAGACTCTTTTTTGCATTGAGAAAAAAGTCTTGAAAATTTGCCCAATTAAACCGATATAATTAGTATATCGAAATAACAGGATTGAGGGTGCTCATTATGCATATTAGAGATTTAATCGATGAAGTGAACAGGAGTGTGGAGGAGCTTGATCTTGTTGCTGCAAGAAAGTATATTGAAGAAAATCTAGAGATCTTAAACGAACAGAAAACACATTTGAAACGAAATGCACGTGAGTTGCTTAAAGTTTTAACAGAGATGCAAAAATCGGGGTACAAACCTCTTTCAAGGCAAGAATTGTCCATCATTCAAACGATTAACAGCTATGCAAGTAAATTTGATTTACGTGGCTTAAAAATACTCGTAAAAGATAATGCGCAATTATTGCTTCGCGAGGATGTTCTCGCCTATTTAAATGCTGATGCAAAAATCATATTAGAAGGTATGGGAGCCATCGTGAACCACTCGGGTGCTTCTAAATAACATAAAACCCTGCTCAAAAAGCAGGGTTTTGTAATTACGATCTTTCATGCATAAAATAGACCATTACATTGAATGTAATAGTAATTCAATATGAGTCATTTTTATTTTGGGGAGCCACTACTTTTCCAAGGTAATGGAGTCCAAAGTGAGTTCTTGAACGGGAGATAATACTTTTCCAAGGTATTAATCTCTTATAGCGATGCTATCATGTCGTAGAAATAGCAATAACAGTATATTCAACAACAGAAGCAATGCCACCGACAATTGCTGATTTTCTTAAAAAATTAAGTTCATAGCTCAAGAAAATTAAGTTAAACACCATTTGGTAGATGCTAGTGAGGGACGTTACGTCAAGCAGCAATCATTTTTGGTGGTGTTATATTAAATACTAAGCAGTTTACTTAGGAAGGAAAATTTTGAAGTGGATTGAGAAATCAATTTGTGTTAACACTAAAACAAAGTTATATTTGTGAGGTATTTAGTGTCTAAGTAAAGAGAGAGAAGGAAAAAAATATGAAATATAAGTTACTACAACTTTTAGTGATTACTGCAGTAATAATAATTTCAGGTTGCGGTTCTAATAACATGGACGACCCCATTACACTATTAGATCAAGATAAAAAAGAAGTTACTTTCCCACAGAAGAAACCAACTCTTTTTTTCTTTATTACTACATACACCTGAAGTCACTGTCAGCAGCAACTGGTTCAGTTGCATGAAAACATAGGAGTCTTAAATGATTTAGATGTTAATACTTATATTATTAGTAGTGATACTCCAGAACAACAATTAGAGTTATATAATGCTTTACAGGTAAAGTATGGTGAAAGTCTTCCTTTCGTATCGGACCCTAAATTAGAAGTCATTGATTTATTCAATATGAGAAACGGAAATGTTGCCTATAGAGGCTATGGTATGTTAGATACAGATGGTAGAGTTGTATTTAACAAAGCTAATGATCGCTGGGAAGAGCAATTATCAGAAACTATGGAAGAAATTAACAAGGAGTACAAAGAGCTTTCTAGTAAACAGAAATAAATAAGAATATACTATTATGAAAAACGTTGTAAAGGATAACCTTTGGGGTTTATACAAAGTGCTAATCGATATAGTCGATTAGCTTTTATTGGAGTAATTTCCAATTACGCCATTAAAAATTAGAAATTCAAAAAAAGCAACGCTTTAATGCGTTGCCTTTTTAAATACTGTTTAAACAAAATTAGGGTTTATGTTTTTCTTTCCGATTGGCTCTACATGTACATGAACATCGTGGATATTGTGTTGCTTAATTAATGTGTCCTCTACATTTGAAGCTATTTCATGAGCCTTAATAATGTCTAAATTGTTTGGAACTGATATTACAACATCTACGATATTACTGTTTCCATATGTTCGTCCTTTTATATTTTTTACTTCAAGAACCCCATTAATGTTCGTAATCGTTTCCTTATATTTTTTTAGTTCCTCTATATCAAATCCATCAGTTAAAAAATGTGAAGATTCTCGAAAGATATGCCATCCAGTTTTACAAATTAAAAAACCAACTATTAAAGCAGTTATTGGATCTAGCCAAGGCATACCAAGCTGGGAACCAAGAATTCCAATAGCAGTACCAAAGCTAACCAATGCATCAGACAAATTATCTTTGGCAGCTGCCATTACCGCATGGCTTTTTACCCTTTTAGCCAAATTTCTATTAAAACGATAAACAATAATCATAATTAATGCGGAAAAAATTCCAGTCCATGCTGCTATTATATCTGGTGATTCGGTTTTCCCGGTAAAAATAGATGAAATTGCTCCATACAGAACTTGAAATCCTACAACTATCATAATAATAGAAGCAATTAAAGAAGCGACCGTTTCAGCTTTCCAGTGCCCATATGGGTGATCTTCATCAGCAGGTTTTTGAGAAAGTCTTAATCCAATTAGTACAGCTATAGAAGCAACTATATCTGTGGTATTATTTAGTCCATCCGCTCTTAAAGCTTCTGAACCAGATAAATATCCGATTACTAATTTTATTATCGATAAAATTATATAAACCGTTATGCTTAAAATTGCACCACGTTCTCCTAACTTCAAATCTTGATATCTTTGATCCATTTCTCTTCCTCCGAATATTGGCATCGAATTTTATTGTAACAAAGCAGTTTCGTGTTAGTCTACGGCAACGTTGTTGTGAAAAGTCAATAAAATAACGGAGTTGAAATAGTTTTTACTTAAGGAAAAACTTTTGTAGAAGAGCATTGAACTTGGAAGAAAGTGAAAAAAATAATTAACCTTTAGAGTGAATCATTGGTTTGATGAAAATGTACTACACGGAGAATTTATTGAATATTTAATTGATGTAAAGGAAATTTAGTTTTATAAGTTCAAAAAAATGGTGATATACACAATTGTATATAACTTGTGTATATCACCATTCTTTTACGGGTAAAAAGTAGTGCAAATAAGAGTTAAATATGTGATAACAAAGAAGTCTAATAATAAAAAGGGCATTCTTTCTCAGTGCTTTGGAGGACGAAAACCAGCCTTAACAGCTTCTTCTTCAGTACAAAACATTACTTCCGGCTTGGTTTGCTCATACCAAGGTGAATCTAGTGTATGATAAATTTTTTCTGATCCAATATTACCTTTTATTAGACAGCCATCATTGTCTTGAATATCTTTTGTTTCATTTGAATCCATTAATTCAGGATGAAAACCGTCTTCTTGAGCATAATTTTCAACTTCCCAAATACCGATTCCTTGTTTCCTTGCCACTTTCTGAATATCATTAAATTGATCAATATATCGTGTATTAGGTGGATAAACATATGCTACTCTTGCTAGACCATTCTTTAACAATTCTTCTTGAATCATTTTTCCGTCCACATAAACATATGCTAATAGTCGACCATATTTATCTCTTTTTTCACCAATGTCAAATTCCAATTCTATTTTTTGAGAATTTTCTACTAATTTCCTAGTAAATTCTTTAGCTTCAGTACCAAAAGGTTGTTCACCTAAACGTGGATGTGAAGTTTCAGGACTGTCTACCAGTAAAAATCTTATCTTTTCACGGTTTCCATTATAAATTACGGTAATAGTATCACCATCAATTGATTGTACTGATCCAACTTCAATTCTTTTATAATCAGTACTATCTTCTTGCATGATTTGTTCTTTTTGATTATTTAACCTTTCGTCTGAGGAGATAGTAGAGCATCCAACGAAACTTACGGTTAAAAATATCATAGTTAAGTATTGAAATAATCTTTTCATGTACTCAAATCCTCTTATTTTTATACAATTTCTTAAATAAATTTGTTTATTTTCTTTGCTGTCTTCATTAACATCGGAAGTTAAAGAAAATGCTGTTTGGGATTTATTAACGAAGTATTTTTTTGTCTGACTGTTGAAATCAAAAAGGTTATATTTTATACCGGGTTCATCTCTAAGACGAGGTTCTACGCTAGATACCATTATTTGTTATATAAAGTTTTGTAGTGATTAACTCCATGCTGCAAATCACCATTTGTCATCGTGTATTCTTCAATCTAATCTTTAAAAATTTCCAGCTTATTTAAAATTTTTTTACGGTTATTAAGTGAACCTTTCAGGCTCTTATCAAAAAAGACAAATAAGAAAGACCACAAAGCCCTTAAAGGTTTTATGGTCCAATTACTAAACGTCCCAGATTGGAATCGAACCAACGACCTACAGCTTAGGAGGCTGTCGCTCTATCCTACTGAGCTACTGGGACATGATAAATAGGATAAATAATTTATTGGTGGTATTTATTATAAAATCAATTCGAAAAAAAGGTCAAGAATTATAACTTCGTGTAAAATTATAATTGACGGCAGCAAACCATGACAGTATAATTTATCATGTATTTCAAAAATATGGTTATTAACGAACTGATAAACCGTGGTTAATCACCACCCTCATTATGAACAATGGGCCGGTTTCGTATCTCTGATGATATGGAACGGGCTCTTTTTGTTTTCAAGATTTCATATCCAAGATCAAGGAGGAACAATAAATGATCTATGTTTTTACGAATCCTACTAGTATCCATGAGCCTTTTTATCAAACAAATATCCATCCCTATCCTTGGGAATACGAACTTCTTCAAACTCGAACCTTACGACGATTAAAATTTCTTTCACATTATGGAGTGGGTTCACTTGTAACTGCAGCAAAGCATTCACGATTTGAGCATACGATAGGAGTATGGACAATTATTGCTACCCTTTTCTCAAAGGACGAAGAGCTCCGAATAGCAGCGCTGCTACATGATATTGGACATCTTCCATTTTCACATGCAGTTGAAAGAACGCTCGGGTTTAACCATCACAAACTAACTGAAGAGAGAATAAGAGGCGAAGAAATCTCAAGCATATTGCTGAAGTATGGGTTTTCTCCAGAAAAAATCATTCAACTTCTAGGTATAGATACACCTTTGTCACATAAAACCAACTATTTAAGTGCCGACCATTTAGATAGCTTTTTACGTGATGCATACATGCTTGGGAAATTGAGAGTGCACCCTTCAGAGGTTTTAAAAAATATATCCTTTAGCCATCATTATGTCCAAACCGATATAGATACTGGTCGACGAATAATGGAGGCGATTCACGCGGACCATCTGTCATTTCTAGCTCCGATTAATCTGGCGCTAGATGCCTTATTGGCAAAGGCTATCTCCATTTTTGCGGAAGCTAGTAACGAGGAGGTATCAAGTATCCAATCGTTAACGAATAATGAGCTGCTGCAAGTGCTTATTAACTCTAGCCATCCCCAAGTAAACGAAATCATGGAAGTCATATTGTGGTATCCAGAGAAGCTTTGTTTTTATGAGGAAGAAGTCGAAGGTGCTACTAAAGTAGAGGTCAAAAAAATCTATGATAAATCACCTTTAGTTGATGGAACACCCTTAGTCTCCATATGTGCTGAATCCAATGAACGATTGGCTAAGGTTAGGTCACTTAAAAAGGCTCATTATTTTACATATTGAGAGACTGAGGTCATCTAGTCAGGGAAATCCAAGTATTTTTTTTAGTATACAGTACTGAGGGACACCCATTAATGGATGTCCCTAGCATTTACAAAAAATAAAAAATCCACTCTCCGAAAGGAAAATGGATTGGTTAGTAAATGTGAGAAAGCCACATTTGCCGTAATACGCTAAGAAAGTTTAAAACCACCACTCCTCAAAGTGGGTGTTTGCAGAAACATTCCTGTATGTCCTCCATGTCCGAATTGACGAAGGCTTGCCATTCCCGTTTCGATGTTAAACTCCCTATTTCAGTTCAAAGGTTAAACTTTATTATGATTACGTACAATGTAGCTTGTATATGTATACTACATGATAATGTGAGCGAAAGCAAATGTAAAATAAATCCAAAAGTAGCGATTCGACAACTGACCTACGAATCCAAAATAATAACGCTCTTAAGCTCAGTTAATTTTTCGAAATTTGGTTTTTATTTTTGTCGAAAAATATTTGATATTGCCAGCTGATTAACCTGTAGAAAAAAAGCCATTCGTATCGTCTAATAAATGTAAGACGAAAAGGAGTCGTGAGTGGGCAATGAAAAAAGTGGGGCTGTTTTTAGCTGGTGTTTGGATAATTGGGAGTATTTTGCTTACGGTAACTGCTCAAGAAATGGAAATATTATTGGCACTCAATTTTGCAGCAATTGGGGGCTTTGGAGTTGTTAGTTACTTTTTACTGACATGGGTAATTTCAAAGTATCGTAAAAAAGAAAGGTATCGACTGCAGCTTGTTATTTTCGGGATTTGGCTGCTAGCTCCTGTTCTCTTCATTTTTAGTACGGATCTTATACAAACAATGGACAGTGCAAAGCATGAGAATTTCCTTGAAAACAATGTCCCAACGGAAGAACTCATAAAAAATGTAACAGAGGGCTATAGTAGTCCGTTTGTAAATGAGGCGAACCCTTTCTTTTTCTATAAAAATCGCGAGTTAGTTTTAGTGTATGAAATAAACAAGGAACAGGTATTAGCCCATTTTCGGGAGCTCGTTCAAAATACAAAAATGGAAGATATCGACGAAGTAGTTATAGAGGATTTTATTGGTAGACAAATAATGAGCGTTCATTTGCTTCATTCGTCTATCTGGCATGAAACACGCCATCCTCATAAAATCTCGATACAACTATACTTTGAAGGTGAATTATTTTACGAAACTACTTCTGTTGAAGCGGGAGAAGCCAAGATGGATGATTTTTTGGCAAAGCATAAAGAGTTGTATGAGATTTTTAAGTCAAAGGTGGACTGAGATGAAGTTCAACAATCGAAATGTAGAAATTGGCTCAATTATTTAGGAAAGTGGCTTAATTATTTGGAAATTGGCTTAATTGTGAGAAAACCGGCTTAATTATTTGGAAATTGGCTTAATTATCGAATTTAGCTTCAGTCGTAGTGGGAGGAACGTTCGATCAAAAATCGGAAGAACAAGCTAGTTTTTATTAAAAGAACCCGTTCAAAAATCGCATTTCGGCAAAAACTCGGCATTTTTGTCGAGTTTTTACTATATGGCAACCAACATTCAGCCCACCACAATTAAGCAGGATTACTGCCCTACGCAGCGAAGATAACAAGTACACTATGCCAATGCAGGAGGCCATACAATGGATACACATTTATTTTTATTTGGTGGGAGTCCACCCTTTACGAAACAGCTAGGAAAGAAATTTACGAAGTTTGCCCAAAAGGACCAAGTAAAGATAGCAATTTTATTTATAGAAAGAGACGGATGGCAGGATTATATGCCTAAATATACTAGTGTGTTAGAGGCAAACGGAACGACCAACTTCGTGTATCTTCCACTTTCGCCATACCCTTCTCCTGAAATAGTACGTGAGCTTGAGACATCCACTGGTATTATCATTTCTGGAGGAGATACTGAGCTTTACCGAGAGTATATTGTCGAAACGACTGTAGGAACTACTATTAAAAGACTGTATGATAACGGGATTCCAATCGCAGGTTTTTCTGCTGGGGCATTGATTGCACCCGAGTATTGCGTAGTCTCACCACATGATACCTTACGTAAAGAACAGCTATTTTTAAAAGGGCTCGGACTACTTGAAGACTATGTGTTGAGCGTGCATTATTCAACCTGGAATGAAGAGGAAAACCTCCTAAAGGCAATAAACACAACAGGTGTACCAAAAGGCTTTGGAATTGATGAAGAATCTGGAATCTATATCAACAACGGAAGGGTAGTTGAAATAGAAGGACATCTTGTATTTATGCAACATTAAAAAATGCAAAAAATTCACACAATGTGAAACCTTCGTTTTTATTTTGTCGTCTATATTCGCAAAAAGTAGGTAGAGACGGCAAAAGGGGTGTCATTGTGAAAATTGCGAAAGAGATGTTGAAAACCGTCCTAATTTATTCATTCGTATTAGTCTGTATCGTTTTATTCGTTTTATTCCCTCGAACTCCAAAGGTTGGCGTAGAGCCGGGCTGGGGAGGCGTTCTTAATGTTGAAGAAGATCAATTTATTTTAGAAGAGTATAAGGATAATATCGTTGCGTATGTTACTACTGTATATGAGAACAAGACTCTTGGGCCAACAAAGTGGCCGACACGGAATGTGGAGGATGAACTCGTAAAATATGTTCCTAGAAGTCTAGGGGTACTAGGGATAGGATTCCTTTTAAGTATTTTGCTTGGGTTTTGGAAAGGAATTTTTGATTTTAAAACCTCAAAGTCAAAGGCGAACATTTTCGGAAATGGTTCGACATGGCTTTTTCAATCGATACCTGATTACTTTATTGCGATATGTATCATTTGGATCTTTTGGTTCTTTTCTCCAGTCAGCATTATGGGGAGTATGGCGTGGTATAAATTTATCGCACCAGGTATTCTTGTCTCGATTTCACCAATGTTCTATATTGCTCGGATTACAAATGTGTCCTTACTCACCCAAGAGCGAGAGCCGTATGTACAGGTGGCAGCTTCAAAAGGGTTGACAAAGAAATTAATTCTTTATAATCACTTGATGAGAAGTTGCTTGATTTCTGTTTCCAATCATTTACCATACATTATGGTTTTTCTTCTGTCGAACTTATTAGTGGTGGAGTATTTACTTGGCTTTGAGGGTGCAGCATACCGTTTATACTCAGCGATTGGTTACACAAATGAGATTAGACCTAGTTACTTTACACAAAGGGTAGATGAAAGCGGGCTAATCATTGGTATTAGCATTGTGTTTCTTTTACTCGTGATGGTCGCACATCTTGTAGGTCAGTTTATCAAGTTCCGATTAGAACCGAAGTAGAGGGTGAAAAAATGAGACAAAATCGGCTTTTAGTTATTGGAATTATACTGTTTGTCATTTTGTTTTTAGTTGCATTTGTTGGGCCACATATTCCTTATGTAGAAAAAGAAATTGAGGAAGCAAGCAGAGTTCGGTTTGGTGAAGGTAATAAAATTTTGACAGCACCTTTTTCCCCTTCACAGCAATTTCCTTTTGGAAGTGATCAACAAGGTCGCGATTTGCTTAGTGCCCTAATTGTGGGGGCAAAGGATACACTTTTAATCATTTTAGCTATCGCCATTGTCCGTTATATAGTCGCAATTCCGCTTGGTCTATTGGCATCGAGAAAAACTGGATTTTTTACGTGGCTCCTCTCAGCGTGGAATCGTATTTTTTCAAGTGTGCCAACCATCTTTTCTGCTATGCTCTTTTTAAGTATTCCAGTACTTGTACTGGATGAGGACCGCCTATTTTGGTCAATTGTGATCTTGTCGTTAATTGAGGTTGGAAAAGTAGGCTATGTTATTCAAGAAGAAACAAGGCTTGTTGCCAAGAAGCCATTTGTCGAAGCGGGAGTTACTGTTGGGATTCATCCGATAAGACAATTAACTCATCATATTTTACCTAATATCTTTCCAACAGTAGTTGTTAGCTTTTTTATTGATATTGGAAGAACGGCCTTGTTAGTTGGTCAAATGGGGATATTTGCGATTTTTATCACACAAACATTTGTTCAAGGAGGGGCATTTGCTGCTCAAATGGAAAATACAAGTCTAAACTGGATGACGCTCCTTGGGCAAGCACGCAAAGATATGCTACATGCAATGTGGATTCCTTTTTATACATGCTTGGCGATTACTTTCACGATTTTTACGTTTACAATTTTAGGTGAAGGACTTAGAAGATATTATGACCGTACAGTAGATTAAGGAGAGATGTGAAATGGAGATTGTAGAACTTACGTTAATAGATGAATACATAGAAGAACTATCACTACTATTAAAAGAAGTGGTAGATGGAGGAGCTTCGATTGGCTTTTTACCGCCATTAGATATACTTGAGGCTAAAGAGTACTGGGAAAACGTGTTGGCACCTGATGTTCGTTTATTTGTTGCTAAGGTTGAAGACCAAATTGCAGGCACGGTCCAACTTCAACTATGCACAAAGTCAAATGGTACTCACCGCGCTGAAATCGCGAAATTAATGACCAGTTCTAATTATCGTCGTATGGGCATAGCTCGTGCACTTATGGAAAAAGCAGAATCGGTTGCTACGCAAGAGGGGAGGTCTTTACTTGTATTGGACACCCGCGAAGGAGATCCTTCTAATCTACTGTATCAATCACTTGGGTATATTCAAGCCGGAAAGATCCCCTTTTTCGCACAATCTGCAAATGGAGAATTTGATGCGACTGTTCTCTATTATAAAAGGCTAGCATGATAAGACAAGCCGTTGGTGCAATAGTATATCAGGAAGATCGATTTTTAGTCGTTCATAAAACAAAAATAAACACAACTGAAGGGAAGCAGACGATTGCTGGAGAGTGGGATTTCATCAAGGGTGGAGTCGAGCCGACTGATGAAGGTCTTCACAGTGCTATTTTGCGTGAATTAAAGGAAGAAACCGGTTCGGAGCATTTTACAGTGATGGAACAGCTTGTTGAGAAACTATCGTTCCGTTTTCCTGAGGAGATTCAGAGAAAAATAGGTTACGAGCATCAGGAAACGACGATGTTCCTAGTACGTTTTGATGGTCCAATGTCAAATATAATTCCAATTGATAACGAAATTGAAGAGTATCAGTTTCTAACGAGTGATCAGGTTCTGGAGAAATTGACTCATGATGACACAAGAAATTATTTTAGTAGACTTCTAAAAAGGGATTTACATCACATGTGTAGAAAGTCTAATCTGTCCAAACAAAGCACATAATGACAGGATTGCTATAAGCTGTCACCTGTAGAATGTAAGTAAGGAGTGAGCGATATGACATGGTTAGTATCTTTACAAAAGGCAATCGACTATATGGAGGACCATCTTAGTAAGGATCTTTCTATCGAAGAAATTGCGTCTCAAGCCAACGCGTCACCGTTTCATTTTCAACGAACCTTTTCAATTTTAACTGACATAACGGTGGGAGATTATCTTCGACGTCGCCGATTAACCCGTGCGGCGGAAGAACTATCTCGGACGGACAACAAAGTAATTGATGTTGCCTTGAAATATGGCTATGACACTCCCGAGGCTTTTACTAAGGCATTTCGCAAACAGCACGGGGTAACACCAAGTGATGTGCGAAAGGGCGTAGGAAAGCTACAATCTTATAACCGCCTGGTCATTCAGGTGAGTCTGAAAGGGGCAGAACCAATGAAGTACAGTATTATTGAACATGATGCATTTAAGGTAGTAGGAATAAGACGTACGTTTTCAATCGTAAATGAAGCGAATTTAATCGGTATTCCAAAGTTATGGGATGAAGTGAATTCGGATGGAACCTGTAATACGCTTCTAAAGCTAATGAACGGAAAAATTATGGGCATTTTAGGTGTTTGTGTCGATAAGTCTGAGTCAAAGAGTCTTGACTATTGGGTTGCAGTTAATCACGATGGGGATGATGTGAACGGCTTTGAAACCTTTGAAATTCCTGCTTCAAAGTGGGCCGTATTTGAGGTGCATGGACCGATGCCACATGCAATGCAAAATGTGTGGAAACAAATCTTTACTGAATGGTTCCCTTCAAGTGGATATGAACATGCAGGTATGCCAGAATTTGAATTATATCCTGACGAAAAACCAGCTTCAGATCCTAATTACTATTCTGAAGTTTGGATTCCAATAAAATAATAGGTAGGTATAACCCCATAGTGTTAAAAAACTATGGGGTGTTGCGTGTTTTCGGATAAAAAGGAGTAAAAATTATCACTTATATTAGGTTTTATGAAGGTAGGGAAGAAAAAATAGAAGGAGTGGGACAAAAAAACAATAATATTAATGCGATTTTAGCTCATTTTGCGATTCTATGGTCGTTAAGGTGGGATCTATGGCTTTTATATCAATTCTATGGTCGTTATTTGTAATCTATGGTCGTTTTTTCGATTCTATGGCTTCTAGCCAAAATCAGGACACGCCCCCAAACATCTTACTTTATCAATAGACAGAAATATTTGGAAAACTATATAATAATTGTTAAAGTCTACCCTTTGAGGCAACAATGGGCTTTTCTTTTACAATAAAACAACTAAAGAGGTGTTGTATGAAAAAGGTCCTTATTGTTTTACTCATAAGCATTGTGCTAGTTATAGGTTTCGTTACAATCCGGTTTGGAAGTGCGCTAACCCAAGAGGGGAACCCTGTCCCGATTTTCTCTGCGATTTCAAAGCTAACTTTTGGCAACACAGAATTTGTAGAGTTTAGTGTTGCTGAAAATGAACACAGATATGTTTCTAAAAATAATAATGAATCGCGATATATGGTTGTAGAGGACTATATGAAGGAGCGTGGATGGGACTTTTATGAACAAATGGGTTCTGGGTTAGTATTCAAAAAGGCCGATAAAACAACTGTTATCGAAACAAGACTGTTTACAGGACGATATTTTCTGTGGGATGTGCCAAGTGAAATAGTAGATTGATAGAGATTGTTGTGGAGTACCGCCCCTTTCCCTACATTCCAACAGTTGATAACAGGTATTAAAAAATTTACATCAACACATGACATTCCAAAGAGGTGTTTACGATGCATTATGGTTGGGTAGTTGTCGGGATTACATTTCTCGCCGTGCTTATTGCGGCAGGAATCCGTTCCATCACAGGGGTAATTTTAATACCGCTTGAGCAGGAGTTTGATTGGAGCCGTTCCTCGATCTCCTTTGCGTTTGCGATTAACCTTACACTTTATGGCTTTTCAGGACCCTTTATTGCAGCTGGACTCGAGAAGCTTGGTGTTCGAAAAACGATGTCCTATGCGATGCTACTTTTAGTCTTTGGTTTGGTGACAAGCTTATTTATGGTTGAGCTTTGGCAATTGCACCTCATATGGGGCATAATCATCGGGATTGGTTCAGGTGTATTTCTTACTGTTCTCTCCGCAAATGTGGCGAATAGGTGGTTTGATAAAAAGAGAGGCTTCGTTCTAGGTTTACTGATGGCCGCTACTGCAGCTGGTCAAATGGTGTTTCTTCCACTGTTATCTTATCTAACTGAAGAATACTCATGGAGAGTGGGAATGGCTGTTTTTATAGGGTTAGGTCTTTTAGTGACTCCGATTATTTTTATTTGGATGAGAGACAAACCAAAAGACAAAGGACTCCTTCCATATGGTGCGGTTACAGAAGAGGTCCAGGAAAGGAATTCGAAAAACCCTATTACTTCAGCCTTTGAAGTGTTATGGGTAGGCGTACGATCATTACCATTCTGGCTTTTGTCAGTGAGCTTTTTTATTTGTGGACTATCAACAGCTGGGCTTTTAGGAACGCATTTTATTCCGGCATCTACTCATCATGGAATCCCAGAAGTACATGCAGCTAGCCTATTTGCCTTTATGGGTGTGTTTAACATTATTGGCACAATGTTTGCGGGATTTCTTTCTGACCGTTTTGATAATCGGTGGTTATTATTTTGGTTTTATGGGTTACGGGGGTTGTCTTTACTCGTTTTACCATATGCATTAGAAAAGCAATCGTATGTAATGCTCATTGCGTTTGCAGTATTCTACGGGTTAGATTGGATAGCAACGGTTCCACCAACAGTTCGACTTGCTTCTGACTTTTTCGGAAAAGAAAAGGGAGCGATCATATACGGCTGGGTTTTTGCAGCACACCAAATCGGCTCAGGAGTTGCTGCGTATTTAGGTGGTTACTTTTACGAGCTATTCAATAGCTACACGATAACGTTTGTTGCAGCGGGAGTTCTTTGCATTGTTGCTACACTTTTTGTAATTTTAATTAAAAAACAATCAAGAATCGTTCCAGAGGTTACAATTAGTCAATAACTTTGATTAAAAAATTCATGAAAAATGAAGGGATATATGTGGAAGAGAACATTAAAATAGATAATTTCGAAGAATATGAGGATCCGATTTTATACGATAAAGAAAATGACTCTTTTGTAGACGATGTTAAGTTCCTTGAAAAATGGGCGGAAAAGGTAGAGGGACCAATTGTTGATTTAGCATGTGGAACAGGGAGAGCGACAATACCATTAGCTCGAAAAGGCATTGAACTTATTGGGGTAGACATTCATCGTGGAATGTTAGAGCAGGCAAAAAAGAAAACGAAACATGCGAATTTGTCGATTCGTTGGGTTGAACAGGATTGCACAAGCCTGGACCTTGGAGTGAACAGTCCCTTGATTTTTATGGTCGGAAATTCCTTTCAGCATTTTCATACAAATGAGGACCAAAATCTGATGCTAACCTCCGTTTCGAAGCACCTAGTCGAAGGTGGAGTCTTTATTTTTGGAACACGATTCCCGAATAATGAGGAATTACTCCAGCCTGAAACAGAGGAATACTGGAAAAGCTATAAAGATGAAGAGACTAATAGAATAGTTGATGTGTCTACAATTAGTAGCTATGATCCAATTACGCAAATTCAACATTACATAACCATCCGAAGATTCAAGGATGATACAGGAAATATAGTGGATGAAAAAAGATCAAATATCCAACTGCGTTATGTATTTCCGCAAGAGATGGAGCGGGTTTTAAAGGAAAATGGACTAGAAATTGTAGCGGTTTATAAGGATTGGAATGAAACTCCTTTAACAAAGGACAGCAACCAGATGATTTATGTATGTAGGAAAGCATAGATGATATGTTATCAACAGCGGTGCAGTTTAAAAAATTTGCACCGTTTTTTATGGGACTAATGAGAGGTGAAATTAGGAAAATGGTGGTTACGAAGCAATTCGCTCAGAGATTAGAACAATCAGAAATTGACACATTATTTTCGAGGCTCAAAGCCATTAAAGCAATTGATGGAAACCCAATGAAAGTAGATATTCAACAATTTGGACATGCTACTGCGTTTTCAGCGAAAAACATTCCAGGTCCTTCCTTTAATACTGTAAAGGGTCTGAAAGAGGGCGATGAAGAGTATATTGATAGCATAATCGATTTTTATAGGCAAAAAGAAATTCCGGTTCGTTTTGAAGTAACCCCTGGGCATAGTTCCCCAAAATTACTTGCGTACCTTAGTGAAAAAGGCTTTTATCAAACTGACTTTCATACTACCCTTTTTCAATCGTTTTCAAAGGGGTGCCACTTATCAAGTAACTCTGAGATTTCGATTCGAAGATTAAACGATGACGAGTTTGATCTATTTGCTGAAATATATGTAAAGGGTTTTCAGATGCCAGCATTCGTAAAGGACGGAGTTGCTCAAAATAATAAAGTCCTTTCTTCCAATGAGAATTGGAGCTTTTATCTAGCAAGTGTGGAAAATGAACCAGCAGGTATTGGTGTTTTATTTTGTAAAAATAAGGTTGCAACTCTTGCAGCTGCTGTAACCGTTCCTACCTTTAGGAACAGGGGTGTCCAACAATCTCTTTTAAAGCATCGAATGAACCAGGCGATTCTGAATGATTGCGAGTTACTTGTAGGGCAAGCAAGGTTCGGTTCTGTAAGTCAAAATAATATGGAACGTGTAGGAATGAAAATTGCCTATACAAAAGCTATTTGGGTACGAAAATAGACAATAAAGGAATTGTTTCCTTTGAGGTTATCGTTGTTTGTATTTGCAGTACTTTTTATCGTAACGGCTTGTTCCAGAACTCCTGTTAACGATACCGTTAGTTTTAGTGGAGAAGGAGATGTATGGGATGCTAGGTACTTGTTCGATCCAGAGTTTTATAATGATAAACACCAGAACTGGGTGGAGCTAACATATGTTGGGGATGGTCCCTTTGAATTTGATTTGTAAGATCTTGATGTAGTCATAAAAAGTAGAGACGGTAGCGTATCAGGCAATTTAGGTGACATGGTAACAAAGGTTAGTAGCAATACCATTTCTATTTTAGTCGGGACAGTTAATCATGAAACCTACATAGCGGATAACTATAAAATAATAATCGCAAGTAAAGAAGGCAATAAAGAAACAATTAAGCTCCTAGTAAAAAAGTAAAGGAGGAAAAGTAATGGGACGGGTTGTAGGATTCGAGATTAGTAGTCAAGAACCAGAAAAGGCTGTGAGATTTTACTCAGAGGTTTTTGGATGGGAGTTTGGAAATCCAAATTGGGAGTACTGGCCTGCAATAACAAAAGATTCAAATGAAACTGGAATCAATGGAGGAATAAGCAAGGGTCCTAGTGATTATCCTCATGGGACACGCCTTCAAATTGAAGTGGAGTCAATTGATGACGCTATCTTGCTCGCCAAGGAAAAGGGAGCAATGGTAGTAAGAGACAAAATGGAATTTGATGAATTTTTTCTAGCGTTTTTAGTAGATCCAACAGGGATTGGTTTCGGTTTAATTCAGAAAAAATAAATATGCACAACACGTACGTTCTTTCAAATTGAAAACGCACTATTTTACTATTCATTCGATACCTCTTATTCTATATAAATCAAAATGTAGAGAAAATGCGAGGGGATATTAGTGAAAAAAGATAGTAAAAAAATTGTGGGATATGTAATATATACGTTAGGGTTTGTCGTTTTGTTAACAATAGTTGGTCATAGGTTTTATGTATTAAATAATAAGTTTTCTGAAACATTTAGACCTTTCCCTTGGAGTGTGCTTAAAACATTACTCTATATTTCAATTGGTGTATATATAGGATTGCCGAAATGCATAAAGGAAGTAAAAAAATCAGGGAAATGGAAAATTAATTATTATAAACTCTTATTTGTTGGAGTACCATTATTTTATTTTTCGTTATTTTGGTATTTCCCTTTTTCGTATCCAATTCCTGATATCCTTACGATGACAAACTTAACGGCGAATATTGCGGCAATAGGGGTAGGATTTGTCGTTATTGACAGTATTTCTCGAAACTAGTCCCTACTTAGGAAGATTACCGTATATTTGTGAAGTATTTCCTCGGAAATACAAATAATCTGTTGTCGATTTGAAAACTTAGTAAGGAAGTGAACAAGATTGTCTAAGCTATTCTCTAGTACTATACCTAGCAGTGTAAAGGCAGATTGTGAGAATTGCTTTGGGTTATGCTGTGTTGCATTGCCTTATGCAAAATCATCTGACTTTGCCTTCAATAAAGATGGTGGAACTCCTTGTAAAAACTTGAGTTCCGATTATCGTTGTTCTATTCACAAGGATTTGAGAAAAAATGGCTTTCGAGGCTGTGCTGTGTACGAATGCTTCGGAGCTGGCCAAAAGGTTTCACAGAAGACGTATCGTGGAAATGATTGGCGTAACAATAAATCCCTGGCCAAGGATATGTTTGAAGTATTTCCAATCATGCAGCAGTTACACGAGATGCTTTATTACTTACATGAAGCGCTAAGCTTACAAGAAACATTGCCAATTCACAATCAACTAAAGGCAGCTATAGAGGAAACTGAAAATCTGACAAATCTAAACCCAGAAGAAATCTTAAAATTGGATGTACCATCACATCGATTCAAAGTAAATGATTTACTACTTCAAACAAGTGAAATGGTACGATCACAAATTAAGCAAAATTCTAAGAACCAAGCAAAGAAGAGAAGTGAATACATCGGTGCAAAGCTAAAGGGTGCTAGCCTTAAAGGAGCAAATTTAAGAGGGACTCTGCTAATAGCAGCTGACTTACGAAACAGCGACCTAAGATTTGTCGATTTTATCGGGGCAGACGTAAGGGACGCAAATTTATCTGGGGCTAATTTGACAGGAAGTATCTTCTTAACGCAAGCACAGGTGAACTCTGCAATCGGGGATAACCAAACAAAATTACCTGCTCACTTAAAAAGACCTGAGCACTGGGTGTAAGATACAGAACATACGTTTGACAATATTGTAGATATGTGTTATATTTTTCCATATCTAATAGAGAAGTGGGGAATATGCTTGGATAACATTCATTCTATTATAAGTAGTTTTAAAGAATATTCATCATGGATTGATACATTAAAGAATGTAGATGACCATATCTGGAAAACTCCGATAGCTGCTGACAAGTGGTCTGTCAGAGAGATTATTGCTCATATTACCAATTGGGACAAATACCTGCTATCAGACATTCTTCCTTCAATAAGAAGAGGTGAAAAAATATCGTTTCCAGAATTTGAACCTTTTAATAAAATAGCTTCTGATTATGCGAAATCAGGTGTTACTAAACAGGATATTCTTAATGAGGCGAAGGATACTAGGGAACTGCTTGTAAAGGAACTGAATGAATTGCCTTTTGAAACAGTAACGAAGCATATACTTGTTAATGAAGTTACACATTGTCCGCATACTGGAACACCATATTCCTTACTATATGTTGTCCAAGAGTTTATTGATCACGACCGCCATCATCAAAAACAAGTCCAACAATTTGCACAGCAAAACAACCTGGTTTAAGGCCATGGTTGTTTTTTTACTTAAAAATTTATTCAGGGAATTACGTAAAAAGTGCGATAAGTGATTTATTACGTCGTCTAATTATATAAAAGCTACTAAACAAGTAAGGGAGGTACTTTGAATGTGACGAATCATAAAAAAATCATTTCTGATTTGTTTCATCAATATAGCGATGATATATACAATTTTCTGTTATACCGCCTTGGAAAAGCGGATGTTGAAGATTTGGTTCAAGAGGTTTTTATCAGAGCAATGAATGGGTTTGATTCCTTCCAAGGGAAAGCCAATCCGAAAACATGGTTATATAGTATTGCAAGGAATATAGCAATTGATGAAATCAGGAGACGAAATCGAAGAAAGTGGAAATCGATTATACCGTTCCATTTCAGCCATGAGCCTAATACAGAGGAGACCCCTGAAAAAGTACTACAGTTAACTGAAGAAAATAGAGAGCTATATCATGCGATAGAGTCCTTACAATCTTCGTATCGTGATGTTATTGTTCTAAGAGGTATTAAAGGGCTGTCAGTTCAAGAGACAGCTGAAATTCTCCAATGGAGCGAAAATAAGACACGATCAACCTATCATCGTGCAAAAATGGCATTGCAAAAAAGGATAGGAGGTGCAACCAATGAATGATGAACTAGATCGTAAGCTTCAAGCGATGCCAACTGCGAAGTTAAACCCTGAACGTAAACAGGTTATTCATGAGTCCCTGATGAATGATGAACCGATGACAAATCGAAAATTATGGGGGAAATCAAGGTGGTTCTTATCCACAGTTGGAGGAATATCCGTCGTTTCCATCCTGGCCCTTTTTATTTTCACAATGCCTCAAAATCCCTTTACCTCCCATTCCTTTTTAGCTGCTGAGGAACTAGAAACGATAGAAGAGCTAAAGGAGATTGAACGGCCGATACTGCTGCCAACATATGCACCGTTTGAGGTGAATGAATTCCAATTTGACCAACAATACCATGGTCCGAAGAAACTCGAAAATGACAAGATGATTCCCATAGAACAAGATAATCCGAAATTTTATGTACAAAATTTTTATTATCGTACGAATGAAAGTCCTATAAAAATGATTCATGTGGCACTCTCCGATGGATCTGTTACTTCAATGGGAGATGAATATGAGAAAGTAGAATTTGATAATGGAAAAATTGGAGAATATAATTTTAATGGGAATACTCAGACGTTTCATTGGATTGAAGATGGAATCCTTATTAATCTCCTTGTATGGGTTGAAAATAAAGACAAAACATTTTTTAGAGAAGGACCAATCCCGCTGGAAGAAATCATCAAAATTGCCGAATCCTTCGAGGTTTATAATAAATAGTAAATTTCTAAAAGAGTCAGGTGAGCCTGCCTCTTTTATTTTTGAAGGAAAATGGACTAAAAAAATAGAATAGTATGATGACAGAGAATCAATTTTGAGAGGAATAGGCTATGTATGAGATATAAAATTGAATCCAACAATTCTACTTTACATGCTTCATTGAGCAAAGAATATCAACCCATTTTAACTATTGAGTCGGGAGATTCAATTCAACTTAACACGATAGATATCGGTTGGGGTATTAATAAGAGGGAGGGTGAAAGAATCCGGTATCAATCTCGTGAAAATGAGGGAGAATGGGGGCACCCAATAGTCGGTCCAATTGCGATAAAAGGCGCGAAACCAGGTATGGCATTAGAAATTAAAATAAACGATCTTATCCCTAGTTGGTATGGATGGAACTGTGCCGGTGGAGACGATAGTTGGCATAACCGACAGCTAGGTCTCGCAGATTATCCGGAAATTACATTCGACTGGAATCTAGATCAACCAACTCAAACTGGAACATGTCAATATAATAATCATAGCTTCAAAATACCACTAGCTCCCTTCCTGGGATTTATGAGTGTTGTTCCAAATGAAGATGGGAAACATTCCACAATGCCTCCAAGGTATTGTGGTGGAAACATTGATTGCAAGGAGCTTGTAAAGGGAAGTACGTTGTATCTTCCAATTGGTGTAGATGGAGCGTTATTCTCGGTTGGAGATGGTCATGCTGCACAAGGGGATGGGGAAGTATCAGGGCAAGCAATTGAGTGTCCGATGGATCTTGTTGATTTAACGTTAACCCTCCGAGAGGGCATGCAACTAAAGCTCCCAAGAGCGGATACACCAAATGGATGGATCACATTCGGTTTTCATGAAGACTTAAATAAGGCTACCATTATGGCCCTAGAAGAAATGCTACTCTTATTACAGGAATTTTATGGACTAGATAAAGCTGAGGCAACTGTATTAGCAAGCAGTGTCGTAGATTTAAGAATTACCCAAATCGTTAATGGAGTTAAGGGTGTTCACGCGGTGTTACCACATGGGATTATTAGTCATACATTGAAATAAATCTGAGTGAACTTAAAAAGTACACATTAACCATTCATTTTTCTTTAACATCCGTAACCAAGTATCTATAACCAGCTTATAGATACTTTTTTATATCAACATTTTAGCTCTCCTAAGTTATATTATATAAAATAATATAAAGTTCGGAATAATCTTACATTTTAAAGTCTTATTGATTTTGGAAAATTTTTGATTTATCATAACATAGTCCTAGTTGGAAAGTCCTGTTAATTATAAAGAGGAAAAAAATTTAACTGATTATTTTAAGGGAATTCTACAAATCTTCCATTCAACTTCCTACGTCTTATACCTCAGTAACTATGTGTCAACTTAAGGGTGAAAACACATTAAGGTATAACAGAATCGTACATAACTTCTTTGTTGTGGATGCACCTACCATCAATAGGTCTTTGTAACTAGATATATATTTTACTAGGAGAAGGGGATAATTTTTTTGACAACAGGTAGTAGTAAGCAAAGAAGAATTAGATTTAACACAATTAATAGCAAAGTAGTACTTGCCATTTTATCGATTACTATTATTTCGTTACTATTAGTTGGATTTATTGTTGCGATTAAGGTAAGTAATCAAACAAAGCATGATTTTACGAGCTCAATGGAGCGTCAAATCGATCAAGTGAATATAAGCATTGATAATTTTTTTACTGATATAGAGTCAAATGTAAATATGATAAGCTCGTTATCACTTATCAAGCAAGCTGATAAAAGAATTACAACTTACATTGATAAGACGGGGTCAAATGGAAAGGTCCCGATGAAACCCTTAGATGGTGACCCCTTTGAAGCAGAGGTTTATCGAACATTTGAAACCTTTGTGACGTCACATCAGTCTGTTCTTGGTGCAAGCTTGGGTGTTGCAGAAAATGGTGGTTTTGTACAGTTCCCAGAAAGTGATCGAGATGAAGGCTACGATGCGAGAGAACGATCTTGGTATAAATTAGCAATTTCCAACCCGGATATGGCCAATTTTTCCGATGCATATACCACATCAAGTGGTCAGTTAGTTATCTACTCAGCAAAAGCTGTAAAAGATGCAAACAACCAAGTTCGTGGAGTACTGAGTGTGGATATCGATTTATCCCATCTTTCCGAAATGATAGGGAAAATTAAAATTGGTGAATCAGGTTATATTGTTTTAGCGGACGGATTAGGGAACATTTTAGCCCACCCAAAAGATGAAGGTTTAGTGGCTACGAACGTTGTTGATTTAGGAATTGAGAATCTAAAAAATATCGAAAAAATGCCAGAAGAGCCATTTGAAACAAAACTTGCAGATGGTAAAGAATATCTTGTCCAAGTTGTAAAATCTTCGAATTCAAAAATAAATTTAAACTATATTGTATTTGTAGAAAAGGTGGAACTATTAAGTAGTTCGAGGGAAATTTTAACGATTATTGCTATTTCCATCGTCCTTATTACGATAATTTCTCTCTTAGTATCTTTTATTGTGTCCAGTAGAATATCAAAGCCAATTAAATTTGCTTCCGAGCATATTCGTTCATTAGGTAAAGGGGATTTCACAAGGGAAATTCCTGAAAAATATTTGGGATTACGTGATGAAGTTGGTGACATCATGAAAGATACTAAAAATATGCAAACCAATCTCATTCACCTCATTACTAATGTTTCTACTGCTGCGCAACAAGTTGCAAGCTCAGCAAATGAGTTAATGGAAACAAGTGAACAAACAGTAGTGGCTGCTAATGAGGTAGCCAGAACAATCGAAGAAATCTCAAGTAGTACAAGCGAACAAGCTCGGGACACAGAGCAGGGAGTTATGCATGTCAACGAGCTAGGGAACTTAATTGTGAAAGATCTCGAATATATACAAAATCTAAATGCCTCTGCAGGTGTAGTAGATAGTATTAAAAATGAGGCACTAGAAATTCTGGATGAATTGGTTGAAAAAACAAAGCTAGCTTATCAATCATCCACAGAAGTATCGAACGTTATTATCAATACAAATAAGAGTGCTTCTAAAATAGAAAGTGCAAGTCAAATGATTAAGAGCATTGCAGATCAAACAAATCTACTTGCTTTAAATGCAAGTATCGAAGCGGCTCGAGCTGGAGATGCGGGGAAAGGATTTGCTGTTGTTGCAGATGAAATCAGAAAACTAGCTGAGCAATCAAATCGTTTTACAGAAGAAATTTCTTCGATTATCCAAGACTTGACCTATAAGACGGAAGTTGCCGTAAAAACAATTGAAGAAGTAGGCCAAACGGTTCAGTCACAAGCAGAAAGTGTTGAAGCAACTAACGAAAAATTCGATGGTATTGCAGATGCTATCGAAAACATGAAAGGTGTTATCGCCGAGATCACGCAATTCGGTCAGGAAATGGAAGAGAAAAAGGCAGAGATTGTAGGGATTATTGAAAACCTTTCTGCAAGCTCAGAAGAAAATGCATCTGCAACAGAGGAAGTCTCTGCTTCAGTAGAAGAGCAGACAGCCTCTATGGAAGAAATCTCAAATGCTAGTAAGCTTTTAGCCAAGCTTTCTCAAGAAATGGAAGATAATATCGCGAAATTTAAATACTAATAGTATAAGCTGGGCTAACGATGGCTTTGCTTTCCTTTGAACACTCGGCAAGTGCCGAGTGTTTTTTTGTTCGCCCAGCATGGGCGAACTCTAACGGGTGAAAGTCCCTAGTACGACCTGGTAGCGGTAAGTACATAGCTGACAGCAAGGGTGTCCATGGCGACGTGGAATCTGAAGGAAGCTCGA
>JBLKRX010000038.1:0-47259 GCA_047608075.1 Ferdinandcohnia humi | reverse complement strand
AGCCCGGTACAATACCGAGTTCATGCCCTGCAAGCCGCCTAACGAAATAACCTGTCTAACTTTATGGGGTCACTTCATATGGAGGTCGGCTTTTCTATAAATACAAGTTTGGAATTAAAATTTAGTAAACCATTTATCAGTTACAAGTTCTATTCATTCTCCTTTTCCTGGAATCATTGCTAATTGTACAAACCATTTTCTTTTGTCGCACTATGTACATTTGGTGTTATGTTCACTACACTTTCTCGTTTTGAGTCATAAACTGTATCTTTTAATATCTAAATAACATAGTAATGAACTCGTGACCGCCACCGATTGTCCAAAATAATAGTAAGTCCCCACGCTTTATCTTACCGGTTTCGATTCCTTCATGAAGAGCAATAAACGGACTACTTGTACCAGTATATCCATACTTGTCTCCTACATAAATAATTTTCCCTTCAGGTATATCAAAATGTTCTTGAATTTTATCAATATTCACTTTAGCAAATTGAGATAAGCAGAACACATCTATATCATTAATTTTAAGTTGATTTCTTTCTAAAATGGCTTCAAACATTTCATACGTATAAGGGAGTGACATTGCACCGTCAAATGGAAGCCAAAGCATGGATTCTGCACTTTCACCAGCTTTAATTGTTTGAGATAATCCTTTGTGTGGATATAATATATTGTTTCGATTACTGGAGTCTACTTCAAACATCGCATCGATAAATCCTGTATCATTCTCAGTCTTTTCTAAAATAATGGCAGAAGAAGCATCCCCAAAGTTAGCATACGTCATGGCATCATTTGGATCAGCCACTAATGAAAGATAATCAGAACCAACCACAAGTGCGGTATTAACATGTGGATTTGATTTCATATATCGTGACGCCTGTTCTACTGCTATCGTCATACCAGCGCAATTTGCGTTAATATCAAAAATAACTGCTCCTTTTTTTGCTTTAATGGCATTATGAATGAACATAGCATTGGTTGGAACAGTCACTTCAGGTACTTGAGTCGTAAAAACAATCATATCTATATCCTTGCCTTCTAATCCCGCTTTTTTCAACACCCGTGTTGATGCTTCAATCCCCATCGTAATCGTATTTTCTTCAAGATTATCAATAATATAACGCTTTTTTCTTCCCATAACATTTAAGAAATTTGTAATATCTTTTCCTTGTTTCTTAAAGTGTTCTAGATAAACGTCATTGTTTACTTGTTTTTTTGCATGGTAAACATCCACTGCTTTAATTCTTATGTTAGTCATAGTCGTAATAAACCTCTCCAATTATAAAATGTAATTTTTAGTGCTTTATAGTTACGAGTAATTATATGTAAATATCAAATAAAAAAGGCAGGACCCTGTAATAGCTCCTTACCTTTTTGTGAAGATTAATATTTTTGAACAACCTCAAACGTTGTTAGCCCTACATTACGCGCCAAGCGTTTTAATTGCATGGAGATTATAGCACTTTTCCTAATACCTACTTCTACTTTCTTAAATCCAGTAGATTTATAAAGTGCTAAACAATTTTCAAGATTTGGTATCATTTCTTGTGTTACTACATCCAAATCTCTGCAATCAAATTCCAAGACGAATTCGCTTGCATTAATCGATGATAACTTATGTTGATAATCATTGATAAATTGTTGAGCTTTTTCAGGAGTAAAAGTTCCGCTCACTGTCATATCAACAGTTTTCTTTTCAAGATTTACGTTCATTGTGTAAGATCCTTCTGCCATAATAAAAAAACACTTCCTTTTTAAAATCTGTGAAAGAGTTGCATTTCGTCATTCTTTTAAATTGTAAACTATTCTTAAAATGTTTTTTTCTATAGAAATATGACGAAAAACTTCCCTTTTTAAATATCGGCATTTAACAAAATATGTTAATACCTTTTTTGTTTTTTTTATATATTTTTCCAATAAAATTTATTAACGTATATTCTTGATAATTTGAAAGAAAAGACTAATTGAGCTAAAAAAGAAATTAGGAAAATGATGTTTGGACTTAAAAAAATTATTCTATAAAGTTCTGCTACTATGTTAAAGATGCGAATAAAATTTATCACGGGACTGCACTAATTATTCCTTTGTATTATTTTTGAGTTCTTTAATAAAGGAAACGATAAACAATTATTTCAAGAGCTGATTTATGGAAGGGCTTTTGCTTCCGGAGATATTGTACATTCAGAAAGTATTCTCAGATCCGAACTATATTCATAAAAGAACTATTTCCAAATAGTAAGGATATAAATCATTACGGTCTTTTCTTTTTTACAAGTAAACTTTATAAATACAAAAAGGTAAACACCAATAATATGGGGTTTACCTTTTTTAAAATTAAGATTGTTATTGTGACTTTGTTGTTTTTTCACTTTTGTAAGCGGAAATACACTCGCTTTCCGCGGGCGGTCCACAAGTCTTCACGCTTCGTAGCAGGGTCTCGATTGGCTCGTTTTTCCTGCAGGACTCTGAAATAGCTTTCATGTATTAACTCACGCACTAAAATGCATTTTTGAGGAGTCTTACATTTTTTTGCTGTTCCTACATTCAATATTTTTGGTAATAACAACAATCTTTTAGAAAAGCAAAAATCAAAGTATTCAGTCTATCCTTATTCTAAGCTTACTTGATAAGAGTATCAAGAAACAGAACCAACTTATAGAAATGCTAATTGCTGCGATAGTATCTGATAAAAAATGGGCTCCTAGCATAATTCTACTTATTGCAACACCCAATATAAGCAAAACTATTATCGAATACACCATCACTTTTAAATTGTTGTTTTTAATTGTTATGTAACTCAGGTACAAAATAAAACAACATAGAATTACAGCCCTCATAGTATGTCCACTTGGAAAACTGTATGAAGGAATATTAAGCGAGTAATTGAAGAATTCAATCGTATGTGATTCTCCTGGACGTTCTTTCATAAACATTATCTTTAATAGTAAGTTAATTACGATGCCACTAAACGTAACTGTTAGATAGAAGATACCATTATACCAATTCTTCTTATACACTACCATTACTAAATAGATAAATGAAAATATAAAAATAAATTCAGTTGAACCAAGTATTGTTATATATTCAATAATTTTACCAATACCAATAATAGAGTCAGCTTGTTGACTGAACCACAAGGAAATTTTTTGATCATATACTATCCCTTTGTGGCTAAACGATAATATTGTAGAGGCAATGAATATAATAAGTGAAAGAGTACCAATAGTTAATAACTTTCTATTAATATGAATTCCCCCTGATAATGAATGTCTGTATTGATAGTAACATAAATACACAGGGGCAACAGTTATTTTTTATCCTAAAATAATTTTAAAGTAGGTAAATGGAATAATAAAACTTCTTGCTAATATGTTGATTATTAACTATCTGAGTAGGTTAGATGGTTGGGTAGCAGCGGTATTGAAAATAGCATGGAGTTTTAATCAAAAATAAAAAGGCTTATTGAAAAAAATTTCTCTAAGCCTTTTTGATGTTAAATCTAATCGTGATTTTGTCAGTGTATTATCGTTTTGTACCTCACTAGTGAACCCATTAGTTTTTTATTCTAGGGGTTCGGTTTATACCTTCGTTATTCTGTTTTTTCGCCTAGTGCAAACATGATTTCTGTTTCGCATACGAGTTCGCCATCAACGGTAGCTATCCCTTTTCCCTTTCCTAATGAACCTCGAAGACGAGTGATTTCAACTTCTAATCGAAGCTGGTCGCCAGGCTTCACTTGTCTTTTAAAGCGGCAGTTATCAATTCCTGCAAAAAAAGCAAGACGACCTTTATTTTCTTCTTTTTTCAGCATGGCAACTGCACCAACCTGAGCCAATGCTTCTACAATAAGGACACCCGGCATTACTGGGTAGTCAGGAAAATGTCCATTAAAAAATTCTTCATTTGCTGTTACATTTTTTATCCCAACAGCTCGTTGGCCCTCTTCTATTTCAAGGACACGATCCACTAATAAAAATGGATAACGATGTGGAATAATCTCTTTAATTTCATTAATATCAAGCATACGTAATTTTATCCTCCTCTATGTATAACAAATACAATCTTATGCCTATTATAATACATGTAAAGAATGATTTGTAAAATCGGCAGAACAAATAGGTCATTAGTCGCTTTAAAAGTAGTTTTTGGGCCAATTTTTGCGGGTCTTTCTTTGTTTCTAAGCAAAATTTCTATTTCTCATAGGCGTTTTATCTGAGGTCTAAGACGTATTAGACGGTTCTCATGTTCAAAATTTGATGTCTATGGTCGTTAATTGGTTTCTATGGTCGTTATTCGGATTCTATGGTCTTTATTTAATTTCTATGGTCTTTATTCGGATTCTATGGTCTTTATTTAATTTCTATGGTCTTTATTCGGATTCTATGGCCGTTATTTCATTTCTATGGTCGTTAGCATATTCAGTGCCGTCGCTCCGTTAGCAAAAAACAGAGCGTAGACTCCATTTCATCCCATAAAAAAAGAAGGTTCACCCTTCTCTTTAAAACATACTTTTATTCTTTTACGTCCTTAGTTACGAGGTCCACAATGTGCTGCCAGGTTGATTTCTTCAATGCATCGCTCGGATCGCCGTCTCCAATGACACCGTATCCAACAACTACGCCAAGCAATGTGCTTGCTGCAAGAAGAATAGCCACAATGATGAGGCGAAGCCAAATCGGGATTAAGCGAATTCTTACTCGTCTCCCACGCACACGCTTTGGCTTTTGTTCTGTATTCTTTTCTTCCTCACGAGACTTTCGTAGCTCGGCACGTGATTTTACTTGAGTATTGTTCAGTTCACCAGTCACAGAGAATTCTCCTTATCTTTGGGTTGTTCATCAGGATCTAGCTTCAAGGTAGCCTTTCAAAAGAAACATAACAATCCTTTACGTGACAGCAGGTCCTATTGAGAGCCTACTACTTGCCGTTATCCGCCCATTTAAAAATCGGGTTCAAAAGGAATGATTGCATTCCGTCCATTCCGCTAACATTCCTTTATCGAATTCCGTTAATGAGTCCCATCATTTGGTCCGAGATAGAGATTGATTTTGCATTAAATTGATATGAGCGTTGTGTTAAAAGAAGATCGGACATCTCGGTTGTAAGATTAACATTCGATTGTTCGAGAGCTCCTTGCTGCATACTAACCTGTTCACGCAGATCACCTTCAAGTGAAACAAGTACCTCTTCCTCCGCTACGCCAAGGTCTTCAAGGTTTGGTAAAGCAAATAAATTGTCACCAACCGACTCAAGTAATTGCGGTTTTCGTACCTCCATTACGGAGAGATTAAAAGTTTGAGGTGGTGCGCCCGCCTCTGATGGTAGTACTGTTAGTATACCATTTGAAGAAATTGTAAGCTCCTTAAAATTATCTTCAAATATAATTGGGTCTCCATCCTGATCTAGTACAGCACTTCCACTGCTATTTACTAGGGCTACCTGGTTTGTCCCACCTGCAACCGGAGATAGATAAAGGGCACCATCTCTTGTGTAACGAGGAAGCTGAATACCGTTTTCTTCAACCAATACCTGCAAAAATTGATTTGCTTTTGTAAAAGCCACATCCAACTCACGGTCAGTTGATTTAATATTTCCCTGTGTCATGTTTACATTTGTATTCCCAAGTCTCGCCCCGACTCCTTGACGTATTCCATTTGGAGTTAGCCGACCTTCTTCTTGCGTAGCAACCGGTTGGTTAGTAAATTGCTGAGTCAACAGTTCGCTAAACGCAACCTGGCGTTTTTTATAGCCAGTTGTATCAATATTCGCAAGGTTATTACCGATTATGTCCAGCTGTTTTTGTAGCTGACTCATTGTATTTGTCGCGGTAATCATGGATCGCACTTTATTTTCCCCTCCTTGAAACAGATGAATCTAATATTATTCGTTATAATCTTCCAATCTCATTAACTGCCTTCTCCATACTCTTGTCATAGGCTTGAAGAACCTTTTGGTTTGCCTCAAAAGCTCGGTAAGCAGTCATCATTTCTGTCATTGCTTGTGAAACATCAACATTTGACCCTTCAATAAAGCCCTGCTTTAGCGTAAAGGTTACTTCCGGATTATTTGCTGCATTCGGAAGAGGATTATTATCATTTGTACGGAATAATCCATTTCCTTCTTTAATTAAAGATAGTGGGTCATCTGAATAGGCAATCTGTAAACGTGCTTGAGCTTGTCCATCCACAATTAAGTTACCATCTGCAGATACTTGAAATTGGTCACTCTCAACCTGAATCTGATTACCTGTTTCATCAAGGACATAAAATCCTTCATTCGTTGTTAAGTACCCCGCTGGATCTACCGTAAAATTACCGTTTCTTGTATAACGAACATCACCAGTTGCATTTTGAACGGCAAAAAACAGTGAACCTGGTGCATTAGTATCCGGATTTATTGGTAGATTTCCATTTATTAAAGCTATATCCGAATTAAGTCCTGTTTCGCGGATATCTCCTTGCCTGAACAACGGAATCATTTCCTGCATATACACACCCGTTTGCAGTCCTCCGATTGTGCTTGACGTATTGTACCGATTCCCATTTTGAGTAGGAATTGACGCTGTTCCTAAACGTTGCATAAGCATTTCAGGAAACGCACGTAACGATCCCTGATCTGCCTTATAGCCTGGTGTATTGGCATTCGCAATATTATTAGTTAGCATTTCCGTACGACGCTGTTGCGAAATCATCCCTGCTGCTGCAGAATAAAATCCACGTAACAAGTAATTCACCTCAATTTAAAAATTTTATGTAAAAATATAATTCTATTATAAAAGGTGCAGACCTTTTGTTCATCTGTCAAATAAACCCATACGGCATATCTATTTCATTTCCCAACCACGTAAGAAAAGCGCAAGTGCCTTGGAAGAGGAAACTAAAATCCGCCACGTCCTGTAGCGAACGTTGATGTCAGCACTTCCCTGAAAATGCGATGATTATACTTCCGGAGCTTTCCTTGTCCTGTGCAAGTCCGAAAAGCAAATGTTCTGTTGCAAAAAAATCGCTCTTTGACTTTTCATTGCAACCCGTTTTTGACCTCGAGGGGTGGCCGCTTGCGCAGGTCATTGAAAACTATGTTCAAAAATTTTAAACTTTCTTATCCTTCAAAATAAGCCGGTAAAGGACCTACCAAAATGAGAGGTCCTTTCCACTATATCTTAAACTAACTTTCTACGTGGTAGCCTGTCCAGGTTTTCAAGCATAATACCTGTACCAACAGCTACACACTCCATTGGATTTTCAGCAATTAATACTGGCACACGTAATTCTTCAGCTAGAAGCTGATCAATCCCGTGTAGCAATGCCCCACCACCTGTTAAGATAACACCTCTATCAATGATATCTGCAGATAATTCTGGTGGAGTTCTCTCAAGAACACTTTTCGCTGCTTGTACAATTGCAGAAACTGGCTCACGTAAAGCCTTTTCAATCTCATCTGATTTAATCGTAAGTGTACGTGGTAATCCCGTTACCATATCACGCCCACGAATATCAATTTCTTCTTGACGAGCATCTGGGAATACTGTTGCAACCTGAATCTTAATATCTTCAGCAGTTCTTTCACCAATCAGAAGCTTATATTCACGCTTAATATAACTAAGGATTTCCGCATCGAATTTGTCCCCAGCCATTTTTATAGAAGAGGCGGTGACGATATCACCCATTGATAATACGGCAATATCAGTAGTTCCACCGCCAATATCTACAACCATATTTCCACTTGGTTGAAAAATATCCATACCTGCCCCAATGGCAGCTACTTTTGGCTCCTCTTCTAGATAAATCTTCTTACCGCCGCTTTTTTCGGCTGCTTCTCTGATCGCCTTTTGTTCAACAGACGTGATATTTGTTGGACAACAAATCAGGATGCGTGGTTTTGAAAGAAATCCTTTAACGTTTAGCTTATTGATAAAATGCTTGAGCATTGCTTCTGTTACGTCGAAATCTGCGATAACTCCATCCTTTAATGGTCGAATCGCAACAATATTCCCAGGTGTACGTCCAACCATTCTTCTTGCTTCTTCACCAACTGCTAACACTTTTCCAGTATTTTTGTCTAATGCAACAACCGATGGCTCGTTTAAAACAATACCTTTCCCTTTTACATGAATTAGTACGTTTGCAGTACCAAGATCTATACCGATATCCCTAGCTAACATTGTGTAACTTTCCTCCTTGCATTTATCGCCAATGCACATATTTTCCTAATAATATATTGTATCACAATTTGTAAGATAAAATAGTTTTTTACGAAAAAAGATACAAAAATATGTAGGAAAATGTCGACAATAGAAGAAAAGCGCACGCGCCTTGGAAGAGGAACGTCAACTTGATCCGCCACATCCTGTGGCGAACGTTGACGTCAGCACTTCCTCGAAAATGCAATGCATTTTCTTCGTGCGATGATTATGCTAGTGGAGCTTTCCTTATCCTGCGCAAGTCCAACAGGCAAATTTTCTGAGGTAAAAAAAGTCGCTCTTTGACTTGATTGCCACTTGTTTTTGACCTCGAGCTGCTTAAAGCAAAGCTTTGCGCAAGATAATCGCAGAAGCTTATTCGGAGTGAAAACTGACTATGTCGCTTGCGCTAGACACCAATAACCATGTATTGCTCACTTACTCAATTTACTGGCTCTTCTTGTAGCTCTTCTTCCTTTTTGTATTTCATCTTTGTTGCTTCTCCACCCCGTAAATGCCTTATTGATTTATGATAATCAAGGATTTCTTTTACTTCGTTTGCTAATTCGGGATTGATTTCAGGCAGCCTCTCGGTTAGATCTTTATGGACAGTACTTTTGGAAACTCCAAATTCCTTCGCAATTACGCGAACTGTCTTTCTTGTCTCCACGATATACTTTCCAATCTTGATAGTACGTTCTTTGATGTAATCGTGCACACCACTCGCCCTCCCTATATGGATGTGAGAAGTGTGAAATGAGACTCGCTCATGCTTCAACGAAGAAGTTTTTCTGTTTGATCATCGTTCGCAATTTGCATTACTGGATCTATGAAGACGATATACGACCCCTCACCTCAAACACTCTCTTTGTTAGGTTTGTAACATTTTATTAGCTTGGTTGAGGGAATATGCTATAAAACTCAAGAGGGACAAGGGGTTTATCGAAATATTTTTAAAAAACGCTTGTTTTACGATGTAGACAAGCATAAATTCTTCAATTTTTGATGTAAAAACACTTTTTAAAATGTACCGGTCGGACAACTACCCTCCCACTCAATAGTCTCTACTTTTATTTTCTGTTGCCCACAGGAGCTCTCCCCAGGTGCGATTTCCTCGATCCTTAAAATGTTGGAGAAGCTCTACAAATAAATAGGCGGTTGTGAGGGCATCACCGGTTGCGGAATGTCTGTCATATATTCTGGTTCCAAAGCTTTGCGCGTAACGGTGTAAATCACGCATATCATAAGATGGTGAAATAAAACCTATTAGGTCGAGAGTATCGATTGCCGGTATCCTCTGAAGCTTGAATTTTTCTCTTTTGAGTTCACTTTTTAATGAGAGTAAGTCAAAAGAAACATAGTGGCCGACAAGACATGTACTTTGATGTTCTTTTATAAAATGAAAGAGTTTAGAGATTGCCTCTATAGGACTCGGTGCATTTTCGACCATTTCATTTGTAATTCCTGTTAATTCGATTATTTCCTGAGAAATTTGTCGGTTTGGATTTATATACGTCTGGAATTGATTACCTTCTATTACCTCTACTCCTCGTACATGAACAGCAGCTATTTCTATAATTCGATCATATGCTGCTACCTGGAAGCCAGTTGTTTCTGTATCAAACACTGTAAAGGATACCTCCTCAATTGGTGTTGATAGTGGAATTTCTGTATGCACCTGCTGAATTAGAGGCTTTCTAGCAAAAAACAATGACTCTCCTCCTTTTTAACGGATGTTCAAATAGTCACCAAATGATAGGCATCGAATCTCGGTTCACTTTGCCCCTCCGGTCCACACGTATTAAAAGCATACGTTCCGGTCCTCGAGTCTGTCGTTCTTGCTTTGCGATTCGTCGCCGTTTTGAACACACACTTTTTAGAAATGCACATTTACTAGACTTTGCACCTCTCGTAGAATTCGCACACTTACCATAAGTTCTTCCTTCTCCCTTGTTGTTAAATGTGAAAGGAAAAGGACCGATGATAACGGTTCGTTTTTCTTATGTTGCGTCCACCTTTGCGAAACATAAAAGCGCATTACAAAGGCTATTGCTGCTTTTACATCCTTCGCAAAGAGATCATGAAATGCCTTTCTTTCTACTAATTTACCGATTCTTTCAAAGGGTGTTCCAGATACATCTCCGTGTAAGAGTGACAGAATTTGCAAACTATGATGATAAGGGAATAGAATTTCCTTTTTCAGGTCCAATTGCTTTTTTTTGAGGTTAAAAAGCGCACGAATTGGGTGATCTATGGTCGGTATTAGATTTTCTTTTTCTTGTTCGTGTAATCGAAAAAGGAATATCTTTGAATGCAAAATTTCCTCAGTGAGTTTCGATTCAAATTCTTCATGTAGCTGTTCGTCGCCATATAAAAAACGGTAGGAGAAAAAGTTCTGTGCGAGTAGCATATTTTGATTTGTGGAACGAATACTCCACGAATGGATTCTACCCAACCACTCTTGGATTGACCCTCTCCAACGAGAATTGCTCGCCATCATATCACCTTCACACCGTGCATAGCCTGCCTTTTCTAAATATACGACAATACTTTCTCCAAGTTTTTGAAAATAGGTATCTACTTCTGGTTCATCTGAATGTTCATAGACAAGAAAATGGTCCTGGTCGGTAAGTAGAAATTGCTCTTCGCGTCCCGCACTACCCATCAAATAAAAACCAAATTTTACCGGAGGCAATCTCCCTTGCCTTTTTGATACGTCTTCAATTGCCATTTCTATGCATCTTTTTACTAGACGGTCATAGAGCTTTGTAACACTATCTAGTAATTTAAAAATGGGGATATCATCCTGAAGTAGAGTTTCTACTACGTCATAAATGGCATTTTTAACTGTCAAAAGTGTCTCTTCATTCACCGATTCTATCGCGCGTATAGTTTTAAGCATGTTATCGCTTTTTCTTCTGAGAACATCTGATAACGTAAGAATACCAATGACGCTCTCATTTTCCACAACGGGCAGATGCTTCACTCCATGTAATAAAAATGTAGAAAGGGCTTCATAATAATACGCATGCCTTGAGATTGTGATTGGATTTAAGGTCATTATCTCCCTAATTGGAGTATCGTATGTTTTGCAATTCGTAATTACTCTAGCAACGAAGTCCCGTTCTGTCATAATCCCTTTTAATTTTTGATCTTCAATAACTAAAACAGAACTCTTCTGGGTGGTTGTCATGATTCTAGCCGCAGCTGCAACTCGGGTGGTAGGCGTGACTGAGATAAGGTTTTTTGTCATGATATCTTGAACTCTTCGCACGAGAGAGCCATTTTCTTTTGACTTCCTAGTTAGAGCAACTTGCTCTGCCATAGATCCGTAGACATCTTTTAGACGGATCGACATCTGAGTTAAAAGATAATGTTGGAACTCATTATCTTTCAGACGCATTTGGATAACCTGTTTTGGGATGTGTAGGCACTCAACATCTTCAATCGCTTTTACTGCTACCATAAATTCGTTTTCACGTGATGAAGCTCCAAGTAAATCCGCAATACTAGAAAGCCCAATCAGTTCACCTGGCTTCACAATGTCAAGTACCTCTGGATTTCCACTGTCACCGAGATATACCTCTGCTACGCCAGAAAGCAGCAGAAGTAATCCCTCCCGCTGCTCGCTTGCATGAAATAGAATATCTGATTGCATATACTCTTTTTGCTGACAAAATACAAGTAAGGAAATAACCTCCGTAGTGGGTAGCCCTGCAAAGAATGGATGATTTCTCACTTTTTCATATAGCTGATCCATGTCTTCCCCTCATTTTAAACGGCTCTATGAGTTGAAATCACAGAGCCGCAGTTTGTTATCTAATTATCGTTCAAAATGCACCACTAGTTGCCCAAGTAGGTGGAAATCCGCAATCCTACGCCTCTTCTTTCAGCCAAACCTCTCCATCTTTGTAGACCATTTGCTCTGGATAACGCATATCCATAACTTCGTCCTGAATTTTTTGAGACGGAGCTGGAGTTGCAAGAGAAACAAAAATATTTGTTAAGAAACCTGCTGTTGCACCGAAAATACCTGCTCCTGTATCAATAATTCCTGCGATAGTAAAGCCGCCGTATTTCGCTGCAAAAATATAGGCTAACGCAACTGCTAATCCTACAATCATTCCAGCCGTAACCCCTTTGGCGTTTGAACGCTTCCACCAAACCCCTAATACGAGAGCTGGGAAGAATGTACTTGACGCCAACGCGAACGCCCACGCCACAATTTGCGTAATCGCACCAGGAGGATTTAACGCTACAAGACCTGCTAGTAAAGTTGCAATTGCAATCGACCAACGTGCCACGCTCAAGCGCTTTTGTTCAGTTGCATCTGGCTTCATAACACGGTAATAAATGTCATGTGCAAATGAAGAAGATAGGGCTATCATTAATCCACCAGCTGTTGATAACGCTGCAGCCATTGCACCTGCTGCTACTAATCCGATAACAAATACACCAAGGTTTGCAATTTCAGGTGTTGCCATAACGACGATATCATTGGCAATCGTCATTTCCTGCCATTGTAAGATGCCATCCGCATTTGCATCCGCAAGCTTTAATAAGCCTGTATCAATCCAGGATTGTGTCCAAGCTGGAAGCTCTGACATTTTTTGTCCTGCTACCTGAGTCATTAGGATAAAACGTGAGAACGCTGCGTACGCGGGTGCAGATAAGTATAATAAGCCAATGAATAATAGTGCCCAAGCCCCTGACCAACGAGCTGCCTTCATTGTTGATACTGTATAGAAACGGACAATTACATGAGGTAATCCAGCTGTACCTGCCATTAATGTAAACATCAAAGCAAGGAACTGCCACTTCGTACCCGTTGTAAATGGAGCAAAATACTCGGTAAAGCCAAGTTCACGATCAAGCTCTCCAATTTGCTCAACAATTTGACCATAGGATAACCATGGTAATGGATTATTTGTTAGCTGTAATGAGATAAAGATAACCGGAATCAGGTAAGCAACAATTAATACAATGTATTGAGCTACCTGTGTCCACGTAATCCCCTTCATTCCGCCCATAGCTGCATAAAATGCAATCAGTACTACCCCAATCATGGTTCCAATTTTTGCGTCAATTTCGAATAGACGTCCAATTACAACTCCTGAACCAGATAGCTGACCTATGGAATAAGTGAAGGAAATAATAATCGTACAGATCGCAGCAATGATGCGAGCTGTATGACTATCAAAACGGTCACCGATAAACTCCGGTACTGTATATCTGCCATATTTACGTAACTGTGGTGCGAGTAAGAAGGTTAACAATAAATATCCACCTGTCCAACCCATAATATAGGCAAGACCCCCATATCCAAGGGCCATAACTGTTCCTGCCATACCAATAAATGATGCAGCACTCATCCAGTCAGCCCCAATTGCCATACCGTTATATACTGGCGGTACTCCACGACCCGCTACGTAAAAGTCTGATGTCGCTTTTGCCCTATTAAATACGGCAATCCCAATATAAAGCGCAAAACTCGCTAAGATAATAGATAATGAGACCAGAAACTGTGTATCCAAATATTCATCCTCCTTTAAATTATTTCATTATTTCCAGTTTTTCTGTGACTTCCTTGGAGTCCAATGGACTATGGTTTTTCGTTACGGGTATGGTTGAAAACATGTTGTACTGAAGTGATTTTTTGTAAGGTAGAGACTAGATTGTTAATTGGTAAGTAAAACAGCTTACGAATTGTCTGATAAGTCTCAGCTGTGAGGTTTTCTTACTCTTTTGTAGGTTGTAAGTATAATAGTTGGTTTGTAGAGAATAGTAGGTAATGCTTCATTTTCGGGTATTGATTTTTAATGATCTAACGCTTTACCCGAACTGATTTGTTCATTTTTACTTTCATCAATTCCATACTTGCGGTCGATACTATCACTAACCTTTGCGTTAACGAATAAAACAATAATAAAGGTTAATACAGCACCCTGTGCACCCATGAAATAGTGAAATGGCAAACCATTTACCGAAAATGTAGAAAGGGGTTCGGCAAACAACACAACACCAAACGATACAATAAATCCAATCGCGAGATAGATAATGATATTTCTCGTACGCTCCTTAAAGTATCCGTCGGCAACCTTCTTATCTACTTTTTTCAAACTCCTGCACCTCCACTTAAATTTGTTTTTTTAAATAATCTTCTTTACCTTCTTTCCTCTATTCACGCATCACCTCCTAAAAGGTTTATGGCAGACATATGTCTATGTTCATGAGACTCCTTAGTGAAGTAAATCTTATGTAGGTGTTAGTAATAAATGACATGAGCACAAAATGATATTTACATACTCATTTACCTAAGGTGCTTCGGACGGGGAACCAATTTGGTGGCTGTTTAGCTTAAGTTAAAAATAAATCGAATGGTTTCTCCAAAAGGTGCCGGGAAAAGTATTATTTCAATAATGAAATAGAGAAAAATGGACAAGAACGGCACTAGTAAAAAGATTGGACGCTTCTTTTTAAACGCTATAAACAAGCTGATTCCAGTGATAAACAACATAATATACAACATCATTTTGAAAGAATCACCCCTTCCATGTAAGCGTTATCAATTAATAGTTATTAAAAAGTAGGTACATATACTATATTACTAACTAGTAATTATAATATTACGAAAATTACTAATATTTTTATTATGAATTCAAAATAAAACCACGTCAAGAAAAAAATAGGACACATGGCCCTACTTTATCAACAAGTATTTTAAGTTATCCACCTTATCCACATTCCCCACAATGGTGCCTGACACCACAGAAATACAATTGTCTTCCTGAGGTGGACACATGCTCAAAGGCTTAGAGGAGGAGAGCGCCATAGATGAGGGCGGCAATGATGACGTAGGCGGGGTGGACTTTCCATTTTTCAAGGAGGAGGAGGCTTGATATGGTTAGTATTATGGTATGGATGATTCCTGCGTCGATATACGATTCTTCAAAGAATCGGTATGCCATTGCTCCTAAAAGAACAGCGATTGTAGGGCGGATATAATTGGTCATTCGTTTCACCTTTGGTGAGTTTTTGAATGTAAGTAGAATGCTAAGTAAACCAACCATTAGAAATAGAGAGGGCGCCACCGTAGCAAAAACAGCAATTGCTGACCCGAGTATCCCCGCTTGTTGGTAGCCTATATACCCAGCCATCTTCGTTGCAATGGGGCCGGGCAATGCATTTCCAATCGCCAGCACTTCACTAAACTCGTGAACGGAAAGCCAATGATACCGGTGAACCACTTCATTTTCGATCAGTGGGATCGAGGCAGGACCTCCACCATACCCTATTATCCCAGGGATAAAGAAGGCGAGAAAAAGCTGCCAGTAAATCATGACACCTTCCCCTCCTCTCCCCCCACTTTCCTATCACGTTGAATAATTGCTATTATAAGTAAAGCACAAATCAATATTCCTGGATGCACACCTAAAAACTCAAGGAGAAGTATGCTTACTCCCCCTAAGATTACAGCTTTTCGCATTCCAAGACCCTTTTTAGCATGAACAAAAAACTCCCATGTTAAGGAAGCCAACATCACACCGACAACAGCTAATACCGCCTTGGTCATTCCTTGAACCCATTCCAGGTCTTTAAAAGTAGTTAAGGAGGCTAACAACAATATCATTAATAAGACTGTTGGAACGGTTGTCGCCAAAACCGCATTAAGCATTCCAAACCATCCCCCAATGCGATAACCGATGTATCCCGCCATCTTCGTGGCAATTGGACCAGGCAGTGTGTTTCCAAGTGCTAGAATATCTCCAAAGTCCTCATCACTTAACCACTTATATCTTTCAACTGCTTCCTTATGGACAAGAGGGATTGAGGAAGGTCCCCCTCCATAGCCTAATAATCCTACCTTGAAGAATGCATAAAAGATTTGCACCTGCTTCATATAAAAATCCTCTCATGATGATTGTTTAACGTACATACTCTCCTTAATGTAAAAACTAGTTAATCCTTTCGCTAGCCTTGAATATAAAAAAGAGGAGCCGTTTTACGACTTCCTCTTAGTCTTTTCATTTATTTCTCATGTATTCTAGAATTTCGCGGTCTATTTTTCCTTTTTCCTGCTCACGTGCTTCGAAATTTTCGGTATGGATATATGTTGTAATTGCCTCAAAAAGAGCCTCATCATCGACTTGTGAACGCTCAAGATAGTTAAATCGTACAAGCTGATCAACAAGCTCCTCTCGTACTTCACCCGTAATCTCGAGAATATTTTCTTCCTTCGTCGGTGCGAAATAAAGTTGTTGAAGCTTATAAATACGAATAAGCTCCTTGATTGGATCTGGGTGGTCTTCCACACGCAAATCAATGTAGCGATCATTAAAGCCTGCGTATCCTCCCTTTTCCTTCACAACAAGAATAGCCGCTGACTGCATTCCACGGCTGTCACCTCCAGCCGCTTGACCGGCATCTAATGCGAGTAAAAGACGTTCCGCAAGAGTCCCTTTGGTTTCAAGAAAAACACGGCCCATCTCCGTTACCGTCTCTTCATTCACTAAAATATTTCCTTGGGCAGCAAAGTTTTCACCAGTGATGCCTCCTGCCCAATCATAGCATTTCTCGCCTGTGAAGGTTGCTGCATTTCCGTTTGCATCGACAATTCCAACCTGACGATATTCACCTTGTTCATCTTCTGAGACTAATTGATCGAGAGTTTCTTGTGCCGACTTTCCTGATGCCAGTAGTTCAAGCCCTTTTGGTCCGTACGACGTGTTTGCATAGGATTGTGTTGCGACAGCGCCAACTCCGGCTTTTGCCCACGGAACAACTGCACCTACTCCAAGAAATTTCGATTGTACTGCAATACCCAATTCCTTTGTTTCTGGATCAAACCCAACAATTGAAAACGTCATATTGTGTCCCCTCCGCTATTTTTATCTACGAATCCTACTCCGCCTCTTCATCCAATACTTCAATCATGGCTTCAATGGCACTTGTGAGATCAGCCTGTGACCAGCTTGGAAGAGATGACTTTTTCATGGCCAACTCATGGGATGCAGGAATATGAATAAATCCTGCACGTACAGGTAATTGCTCTGTTTCAATTTTATGTAACATTGAATACATCACATTGTTGCAAAGGTATGTTCCTGCTGTATTTGAAATTACGGCAGGATATCCTTTTTCTATAGCGGCATTTACAAACCTACGAATTGGAAGCGTTGAAAAGTATCCCGCTGGACCTTCCTCCTCAATCGGAGAATCCTCTAACTTTACTCCACTATTGTCGGCTGCACCATCACGACAGTTAATTGCAATTCGCTCAGGAGTAATTTTAGATCTTCCTGCTGCCAGTCCCAGTGAAATCACGACATCAGGCTTTTCTTCTATAAAATGCTCGATACACTGCTTAGCTGACTCTGCAAAATCAACAGGTAGAATTTTACCAACAACTTTGTAGCCTCCAATGATTTTCCCCTCAAGCGCTTTTACGATTTCCTCTGTTGGATTAATAGGGTTATCTAAAAATGGGACAAACCCTGTTAAAAGTAGCTTTTTCATAGTAACCTCCTAATCTGTTACAACAAAACTTCTAATTATCGAAAAATTAGTATAATACTCTTAATTTATCATACATACACCTACATATCTACCCAATTTACCTATAAATCTTGCTATATCACAACATTAAGTAGTCTATTAGAACTTATATCCTTACATTTGAATTCATTTGTTTACAATTGCCTTCAAAAAGAAATCTATAAGATTGACGAATTGTTTTTACCTATTGTATATTTAACACATTAACGAACTAAAGTTGGTAAAAGTATATTTTTTTTACAAATTAAGGAGGAAATGTAATGGCAGATCGTCCTGCAGGAAATCCGCATGCAACCCGCTCTACGATTCATGCACCAAATGGAATGGTAGCAACAAGCCAACCGTTAGCGACATCCGCTGGTTTACAAATTTTATTAAAAGGAGGAAATGCTTTTGATGCCGCAGTTGCTACAGCTGCCGCACTCGCTGTTGTAGAACCAATGCAAACTGGGCTAGGTGGTGACATGTTCGCTCTACTTTATAACCAAAAAAATAAGAGAGTAGAAGCTCTAAACGGAAGTGGCAGAGCACCTCAACTTGCAACACAAGAATACTACCTTTCCAAAGGCTATACCGAAATTCCTGAACGTGGTATTTTATCCATTACTACTCCTGGAACAGTGGATGGCTGGGCCGAAATTCTTGAGAAACATGGCACTATGTCTTTTGCAGAAGTTTTGCAACCTGCGATTACATACGCAGAAGAGGGGTTTCCCGTATCCGAGATTATTGCAGCTCAATGGAGGCGACAAGAATCCTTACTTACACAAAATAAGGATGCTGAACGTACCTTCCTAATCAATGGAAAAGCACCTCGTGAGGGTGAGCTATTTAAAAATCCAAGGCTTGCTCAAACGTTAAAGGCAATTGCAAAGGACGGTCGAGATGCGTTCTATAAAGGGGAGATTGCTCATCAGATTTCTGATTATATGGAAAGAAACGGTGGTCTTCTTAGATATGATGACTTAGCAAATCAAACATCTACTTGGGTAAATCCAATCTCAACTGATTATCGAGGATACCAGGTTTATCAGCTTCCACCAAATGGGCAAGGAATAGCCGTCCTACAAATGTTAAATATCTTGGAAAACTTCGATTTAAAAAATTATGTACATAACTCAGCAGAGTATATCCACCTTTTAGTTGAAGCTAAGAAACTAGCATACGCGGATCGAAATAGATGGATAGCAGACCCAGACTTTACTGAGGTTCCAGTTCAAAAGATGCTCTGTAAGGAGTATGCAAAACAAAGAAGTAAACAAATTGATTTGTCAAAAACGACCGAACATGTTGAGCCTGGATTTGAAATAAAAGGGGACACTGTATACTTAACAGTCGTAGATAAAGACCGAAATGTTGTTTCCTTTATTAATAGTCTTTTTGATGCGTTCGGTTCAGGAATCGTGGCTGGGAACACTGGTGTTGCACTTCAAAACCGAGGAGTTGCCTTTTCATTAGATGAAAAACACCTAAACTGTCTTATGCCCGGCAAGAGACCTTTACATACAATTATTCCAGCTCTCGTTCTCAAAGATGACGAGCCCTACCTTACTTATGGAGTAATGGGAGGAGATATGCAGCCACAGGGACAAGTTCAAGTGTTACTCAACGTGGTGGATTATGGTATGAATATCCAAGAAGCAGGAGAATCTCCACGTTTTCGTCATACGAATGAAGAATTATTTTTAGAATCTGGAATATCAAGTCGCACTAGACTTGAACTAATTGAAAAGGGACACAAACTAGTATCAGGACTTGATATATTTGGAGGTTTTCAAGGTATCTTAGTAGACTCTCAAACGAGAATGCTCCGTGGTGGCTCAGACCCAAGAAAGGATGGTTGTGCCATCGGATACTAAGTGAAAAAAATTTCATCTTACTCTTATTAAAATGAAAACTACCTAATTTCGTGGAGGAAAGAAATATGCCTAATACTCTATCAACGCCCAAAGCAATTACATTAATTGCTTTATCAATAATGATTATTTTTAGTGGCATTATCGCATTTGATGCACCTTCAACGATTGTACTAATTGCTGCTGGGGCTGCTGTTATAATCCTCTCTATGATTTGGGGGATCAAATGGGAAGTGATTGAAAAAGATCTTCTTGACAGTATCCGCTCTATGTTTATTCCTATTCTTATTTTGCTAGCAGTTGGTATGATGGTTGGAATCTGGATGTTATCAGGTACAATCCCTATGATTGTATATTATGGACTTTTATTTATCAAACCTAGTATTTTTCTATTTGTAGTTTGTCTAGCTTGTTGTTTAATGTCCATTATGGCTGGAACATCCTGGGGTACAATCGGAACCATTGGAGTAGCTTTTATGGGGGTATCCATTGGATTAGGTGTACCTTTACCTTATACTGCAGGTGCAATCGTTGTTGGAGCCATTTTTGGAGACAAAATGTCTCCTTTATCCGATACAACCGTGATGTCAGCTGCCGTATCTGATGTAAGACTAGTTGACCATATTAGGCATATGCTCTATACAACTGTACCTGGCTTAGTCATTTCGTTACTCTTATATTTAGTTCTCGGATTTAATTATAGTGGAGAAATTGAGAATGAAAAGATTACTAGTATCATGAATACATTAGATACTCATTTCAATTTAAACCCAATTCTTCTACTACCACCTATTGTGATCTTATTTCTAATTTACAGAAACAAACCAACTTTACCGGTTTTCGGAGTAGGAATCATACTTGGTGGGTTACTTGCAGCAATCTTTCAAGGACAAGGGATTACAGAAATTGCAACTGCCTTAAATGAAGGATTTCTTTCATCTACAGGAGTAGAGCTTGTAGATGAAATGCTACAACGCGGAGGACTAGAAGGAATGCTAGGGACAGTTGGTCTCTTGATAGCTGCCGCCGTTTTCGGTTCACCTCTACGGTCCGCTGGAGTTATTGATGTTATACTAAATTCAATTCAAAGACTAGCCAAGACAGGAAAATCAATGATGCTCTCTAATCTTTCGCTACACTCCTTTATGTTCATCATTACTGGGAGCTATTACGTAACGTTTGCTGTTTTAGGACCAATGATGAAATCAATGTATGACAAATATGGTCTACATCGGAAAAACTTTTCACGAACGCTTGAGGATACAGGAACAGCCCTTGCTCCGCTAATTCCTTGGAGTGTAACTGGCGCCTTCATTGCAGAGACACTTGGAGTAGCAACAGGTGATTACGCCCTTTACGCACCTATGTTATATTTAGGTATTATCTTTGCAATTATTTATATTATTACTGGATTTGGTATTGCTAAGGTGGAACCAACAAATAAAGGAAATACAAATGCAGCTCAGCATGCTGCAGATATATAATTTTAGAATCTCAAAAGGCTGTCGATGTTCTCAACAGCCTTTTCATTATTATTATAGAATCATATTACGCCAGAAAAATTGCTCCATACCCTAATGCCCCAATAATGACATAGGCTGGATGAACCTTTAGTTTTTCAAGTAACACAAAACTCACAATAATTATTATGATCGTTTGCATTAACCCTGTATCTACGTACGCTGTAGAACAGAAGCTAATTGTCATAATTCCAAGTAAAACAGCAATCGCTGGGCGTACATAGTTTGTCATCCGCTTTACCTTTGGTGAATCCTTATGCTTGTATAAAAATCCTAGTAATACAATCATCAAGATAAGAGACGGGGCAACCGTTGCAAATATGCCTACAATTGCACCAGGGATCCCTGCAACCTCATACCCGATATATCCTGCCATTTTCGTTGCAATCGGTCCTGGAAGAGCATTTCCTAGGGCAAGCACCTCACTGAACTCAGAAACGGTTAACCAGCCGTACCGATCGACCACTTCATTTTCAACGAGAGGAATCGATGCAGGTCCGCCACCGTACCCGACAATTCCCGGGATAAAAAAGGCTAAAAATATCTTCCATAAAATCACATGCCCACACCCTTTTCAACATTTTGCTTTACCTCAGGAGCCTTATCACTCTTTACAATGGCAGCAACTAATAACACTCCAATAATGATTCCAGGATGCACACCTAGTAGCTCAATTAAAAGAAAACTTACGACAATAACTCCTCCTGCCCACATCCATCCTAATGAATCCTTTGATTTTTTGAAGAAATCCCATGTCAGAGTTGCGAGCATGACTGCGACAACTGGTACTACCGCCTTCGTCATCCCTACTACCCATGGTTGATCCTTAAACGAGCTTAAGAAAGTTAAAAGGACAATCATTAAGATAATGGTTGGAACAATGGTTGCAAGAACTGCATTAATCATCCCAAGTACACCTGCGACACGATACCCAATATAACCAGCCATCTTAGTTGCGATTGGACCTGGTAACGTATTACCTAGTGCCAATACATCCGCAAACTCATCATCATTCATCCATTTATATTTTTCAACTACCTCTTTATGAACGAGAGGGATGGAAGATGGCCCTCCACCATACCCTAACATCCCAACTCGAAAAAATGCCAAAAACAACTGAAGCTGTTTCATGTTTATCATCTCTTTCTAATGCATATTACCAGGCTGCTATTGCGCCATCCGTTCTTGATTCTGTACCACCCGCAAGCACGCCTGTCTTAGGGTCTCTCCAAATGATTTGACCTCTACCGAAGCCCCCACCATCTAGTGCAACCGTAATTTGGTGACCTTTACGTGCAAGGGCCTGTGCGATATGGTTCGGGAAGTTTGGTTCTACAGTAACCTTTTTCCCTTCCATCCACTGCCATCTCGGTGCATCTAGTGCAGCTTGAGGGTTTAAGTGGAAGTCTACCGTATTCATAACAACCTGTGCATGGCCCTGAGGCTGCATATAACCACCCATTACACCAAATGGTCCAACTGCTTCCCCGTCTTTTGTTAAGAAGCCTGGGATGATTGTGTGGTACGTCTTTTTCCCACCTTCTAACGCATTTTCATGCGTAGGATCTAATGAGAAATCATGACCACGGTTTTGTAATGCAATTCCTGTACCAGGAATCACAATTCCAGAACCGAAGCCCATGTAGTTACTTTGAATATATGAAATCATGTTTCCTTCGCCGTCAGCCGCACAAAGATAGACTGTACCTCCACTTGGTGGTGTACCTGGTTCTGGAGTAAGAGCCTCTTCTCCGATTAGGCTTCTTCTTGCTGCTGCAAATTCCTCTGATAAAAGCTGCTCTGACGTAACTGACATTTTCTCCGGATCTGTAACATATTTCTTTCCATCTGCAAAAGCTAGTTTCATAGCTTCAATTTGCTTATGGTACGTATCAACCGATTCCTTCTCTGTTAATTCGAAGCCTTTTAACATATTTAATGCCATTAATGCTACAATCCCTTGGCCGTTGGGTGGAATTTCCCAAACGTCATAGCCACGGTAGTTAACAGAAATGGGCTGTACCCATTCTGGTTTGTAGTCAGCTAGGTCTACTTTCGAAATAAATCCTCCATGTTCCTTTGAAAACTCGTCTATTTTATCAGCTAACTCCCCATGGTAAAAGCTTTCTGCATTCGTTTCAGCAATTGAACGCAGTGTATCAGCATGCCCTTGAGAGCTCCATACCTCTCCAATCTCAGGAGCGCGTCCCTCTGGAGCAAATGTATCAAACCATCCCTTGTATTCTGGAGTGGTAAAAATCTCCTTGTATCGCTTATACGCACCCTTCCAATACTTACCTAATATTGGTGATAGAGGATACCCTTTTTCTGCATATTCTATGGCTGGCTTAAGAACCTCTGTTAGAGGCAATTTTCCGAATCTGCAAGATAGCTCTGCCCATGCTGCAGGAACGCCTGGAACGGTTACAGGTATCAAGCCAAAAGTAGGCATTGACTCATTCCCTTTTGCTTTAACAGCATCAATTGAAATACTCTTTGGTGCTGGGCCACTTGCATTTAGACCATGAAGTTCTCCCTTTGTCCATACAAGCGCAAATGCATCTCCACCAATCCCATTTGAAGTAGGCTCTACAACTGTCAAACATGCTGCAGTAGCTATCGCCGCATCAATTGCATTTCCGCCTTTTTTTAGGATTTCTAGACCCGCTTGAGCTGCCAAAGGCTGAGAAGTTGCAACCATCCCGTTTTTAGCAAAAGTGGTTGTTCGTTGTGAGGTATACGGATAATTTAAATAATCTACATTCATCATTTTGCATCCCCTTTATTAAATAAAAATAATATGTACCTTGTTTTTACATTTGTTAATCATTTTTATAAAAATAATTAACAAACGGAATAAATAATTTATAATTATGATTATAATTGAAAAGTAAAATATATTCTATTATTTTTGAATTAAATTAGCTAAATCCCAGTTTTCATTGTTTGGTGTCTACTTTCATTTAGAAGGCATGTCCAAGTTTTTGGTGTCGGATGGACAAGCTGGTGGTAAAATAAACCTAAGAGGTAAATTTACTAGAATCGAAAAGTGGTGAAAGAATGAAACTCGATGAAACTGATAAAAAAATCCTTGAGCTTTTAATGGTAAACGGAAGAATGTCCTACGTAGATATCGGAAAAGAGCTTAATCTTTCAAGGGTATCGATACGCGAAAGAGTAAATCAATTAATCGAAAACGGGGTTATTGAGAAATTTTCCGTTGTCATAAATTCAGAAAAAGTCGGAAAAGGGGTATCTGCCTTTTTCGAGGTGGATTGTGAACCCGCTTCACTTGTCAGAGTTGCGGAAACATTAGCGAACAACCCAAGTGTCGCGAGCTGCTATCAAATGACAGGTCCGAGTACCTTACATATGCACGTCCTTGTCGAGGACTTCTCAAAGCTCGAATACTTTATTAACGAGGAATTATATAGTTTAGAGGGAATCACAAGAGTGGAGAGTCATATTTTACTTAGAAGATTTAAGAGCCGAACGGGTTTAAAGCTCTAATAAGAAATACGCAAGCGCCTTGAAAGAGGGACGTCAACTAAAATCCCCCAAGTCATGTGGCGAACGTTGACGTCAGCATGTCCTCGTGCAAGTCCGACAAGCAAATGTTCTGTTGCCAAAAAGTCGTTCTTTGACTTTTCTTGCAACAGGTTCTTTTACCTTGAGGGGGTAGGCCGCTTGCGCTAAACTATGTTCAAAATTTTATACTTTTTCTTTTATAAACAAAAATGGTGTCAAGGCAATGTTGCCTGACACCATTTTTTTGCATTCAATTACTCGTACAAGAAGTTCGTACCAGCTAGATCGGTTTGACCTTTGTATGTTGCATATGCATACACATTGTAGTATTTTCCTTTTTCTAGCTTGTATCCATTTGTTAGTGTGCCGTCCCACGCAAATGTTTGATAACCAGAAGGAACATTTGTATATGACGCAATGTCTCCTAAGTATGCTAATGGAGCTCCATCTGCATTCGAAAGGTATACAAAGAATTCTACTGATTCTGCTCCACCTGGGAAGAACCCGCCAACTGCAGTTAGACCATTTGCATCAGTCTCAACGTACACATATTCTGCACGTGGATAATTTGGTTCTTTTACAAATAGGATTGTTGGAACATCAAATGTTTGTGTACCGTCACTAATTACGATTGTTCCCTCGTAATAGCCAGGTGCTAACGTTCCTGCATCCACTTGGACATTTAGGTTCACTTGTTGTGATTGACCAGCATTCACTTTAAGGTTGTTGCTTGTCATAACCTTGATTCCAGCTGGGTTACCCTCAAATTCTACATTAAAGCTATAAGATTTTCTTTCGTTTGATAGATTATTAATTGTAAAATGTTGTTTTTCTACTTGCTTACCTTTGTCCTTATAGAACACGCCAAACGAGTAGCTACCAGGTGTTGCTAGCGTTTCTGCATTGATAGCATCAAGTGGACGAATGCTTCCAGCACCTTGTGTGTTGTGTGGATATACATTTCCATTTGCATCCTTTAATTCTTCTGCTGTATTCATTAATGCAGCTTTTACATCTTCTACACTCCACTCTGGGTGTGCTTGAAGAAGTAAAGCCGCAGCCCCAGCAACGTGTGGAGAAGCCATACTAGTCCCTTGGTACGCTGCATATCCATATGGGTTTGCAGGATCATGTGTTGGTACTGTACTTACGATATTTACACCAGGTGCAGACAGATCTGGCTTGATCATCCAAGTGCCTGTTACAGGTCCGCGAGATGAGAAGTCAGCCATTGTTTCACCAACAGTTTTTGAATACTCAATGGTAAAGCTTACTTTGTTATTTCCTTTTTTAAGCTCATCTAAAAGCTTTTGTCCATCTGCTAAAGTTGTTTTAATTGTTGGAACTGCCATCCCAGGAACATCAGGAGTTTCACCTGCAACATTGTTATAAATAATCGCACCAACAGCACCAGCTGCTTTAGCTGCAATAGCTTTGTCAACGAATGCAATGCCAGCACCACGACTAATTAACGCAATCTTTCCTTTTACATCTTTACCTACAAACTCTGCCGGAGAGCCAAATCCAACATGCACAAATTCAAACTCTTTGCCATTCAACGCTAGTAATTCCGCATCACTTGGGAATCCTTGAACTTTTGCTGAAGGATATTCAACACCTGCAGTTGTTGAGATGCTTGCATTATACACATTGAACGGAAGCTGTGTAGCTCCTACCGAAATAGCGTCACGAGATGTACCAGGTGATCCAACTGTCCAATTATTTGGACCAGCGTTACCGTTTGATGTAACAGCTACTACACCTTCAGCCATTGCCCAGTCAAGCGCAATACTTGTAGCATAGTCAGGGTCATTTAATGAGTTACCTAATGATAGGTTCATTACATCTGCACCATCTTCAACTGCCTTCTCAATACCAGCAATTACATTTTCAGTTGTTCCGCTTCCGCCAGGTCCAAGAACACGATATGCTAATAGAGTTGCTTCTTTAGCTACCCCTTTAATTTGGCCGTTTGCAGCAACTGTACCAGATACGTGAGTACCATGAGCCGTTTCTTCACCACGTGGATCACCTTTTGGTGTTTCCTGTGGATCATTATCATTATCTACAAAGTCCCACCCTTTGTAATCACCAAATGCGTGTTTCAAATCTGGGTGAGTATAATCAGCACCAGTATCAATTACTGCTACAGTAATCCCTTTACCTGTAAACCCTGTTTCCCATACTTTATCAACCCCGATATGTGGAACAGAGTTCATCATTTGCGGGCTAAATACTTCTTGTGAAATAACTTCACCAGCATCACCAGTTACTGTGTATGTAACATCTGGATATACCGCTTTTACTCCTGGAACAGCAAGAAGTGCTGGCACTTCATTAGACGCAAGCTCAACTGCGAATCCAGAGAATACATAATCATATTCACGACCGACTTCACTTGATTTTGCAGCTTTTTTCACCGCTGCCTGTACTCTTTCACGCTCTCTTGCTAAGTTTGTGATTGATTGAGATTTACCTTTTTGTTTTGCTTCTACAATTGATTCTTCCGTTAATTCAACGATTACAGTTGTAGATTTAGAGGACTTTACATCAATGTTGCCATATAGTTTTGCTAATTGCTGAGGGGTTGAGGAACTACCTTGTGCGAATGCCCCCATACCGAATGAAGAAAATGCTAATAAAAAGACTGCTAGAATAATGGATAATTTTAAAGTTCGCTTTTTTACCATGACCTTTGTTTCATCTCCCTCTCGTTTATACTGAGTTAGCCCCTTTTTCCTTACAAAAAGTCCTCCCTTCCTCTCACTAATAGCAGGGCTCTTCCCAATACTACTAACATTCTAGCCAGTCCATCTATTTTCCTTGGGTAAAATTTCTCATTATTTAGACAATTATACTCATACTTTGAGCCTATTTTTAGAAAATACAAAAAATAAGAATCGAGTCTTGTATTAATGACTCAATTCCTGAAATATTATGACGAACATATTTTTCGGGTTGTCGAGAAATAGTTCCACCTACTCAAATCTAGTAAAAAAGGAACGAAGTACCTACTCTGTACCAAAGTAACATTTTTAGCAAAAATACAAAAAACTACCAGAGGTTCATATTTCCTCTGGTAGTTCATATTACGCAGCTCTTTCTTTTTTTGTAAACAACACTACTGCACTTCCTATTAAAGCAATGATCAGTACCGCAGTAATGGACATTGATAGCGCAAAATGCTCATCTGGACTACCTGTTACTAGTAGTTGGCCTGCATGAGTTGATAATCTTGCCGGGCTCCACATCATCCATTTTGAAAGAAGCGAGGTGATTGCCGATAAACCAATTGCCACCAACAAAGAGATGAATGCAACAAACCCGTTGCTCGATAGTATTGTACTTACTAATAAAGTAACCGTTATTAGGAATACGAGCCATGTTCCATAGACAAGTGCCCCTTGTATGAAGTCACCAAATGCGACATCACCAATAAGAATGCCTGTGTAGTACCAGGACGCCAAAATTCCTATTAAAAATGACCCTACTGTCATAACTGTGATGCTCACCCATTTAGCAGTAATATAATTTACAAATGAGACCGGTTTTACGAGAATAATATCTGAAACGCCACTGTTCTTCTCTGAAGCAACGATGCCCATAAAAGCTAATACAAGTATAAGGACGCCAATCTGGCTATATTGCCCGAGGGTTTGTATAAGAACCTCCTCAGGAGTTGGCTGCGGTACCTCAAATACGGCACCTTCTGGTAGATTACCTGCAGCCTCTATGATTTCTGGTAAATAATAAGACGTGACTGGCTGCATAATCCCTAACAAAATAAAGACAAGAGGAATCCACAGGATTTTATAATTTCGAGTCATTTCTAGCCATTCTTTTTTAAATAAAACCATCCACTGTTTCATGATTTCACCACTTTCATAAACACATCCTCTAAGGATGATTGACCTATACTGAACGAAGATACCGGAATCTTCTTTTCTAAAACATCTCGTAAAATTGCTTCTCTTGCGATATCTATTTGGGAAACAACGATAGAGGCTGACATTCTATCAACTGACACTTCATCGACTCCATTTAGTCTTACTAGACTATTAGCCCACTCCGAAATCGTTGTGTCAGCTGTAATCGTAATCACATCATGCTGATGTTTTTTTCGTAATCCCTCAAGAGAATCACTTAGCGCTAATTCACCTTTGCGAATAATGATGATATCATCACATACTTCTTCCGCGTCATGTAACACATGCGTTGAAAAAAGGATTGTTGTTTTCTTCTTCAATTCCTTCATCATTTCCATTACTTCACGGCGCCCCACCGGATCAAGTGCTGAAACCGGCTCATCAAGCATTACAAGCTTTGGATCATGTACCATTGCTTGAGCAATTCCCAAACGCTGCTTCATTCCACCAGAAAAGCCTCCGATTTTCCGTTTTTTCGCATCAGCTAACCCAACAAGTTCAAGCAATTCATCCGCTTTTTGCTGAGCTTCTTTCTTCGTCAAATGTGCAAGCTGACCCACATACACTAAAAACTCACTCGCGGTCATCCAGTTATAAAAGACTGGATATTGCGGAAGGTACCCTATTAGTTGGCGATGGTCTCCTCGCGTCATCCCGTCGAACTCAATTGTTCCCGATGTCGGCTGGAGCAGTCCAGCGAGCATGCGAAGGGTTGTTGTCTTACCCGCTCCGTTCGGTCCAAGCAAGGCAGTACAGCTCCCTTTTTTAATCTCAAAGGACAATTGATTCACAGCCGTTTCTTTACCAAAGCTTTTTACTAGATTCTCTATTGTGACCAGCGAATTAGTCGTATTCGTACCTGTTTCAATCCGTTCAAGTGACGTAACTCCCATGTTATCTCTTCCTTCCAATGACAAAATAAAGAATTGGACCAATCATGCTTATAAAAATAACCACCAATACCCATAAAAACTTCGGACCGTTTGTTGACTCACTTCTTGCTATATCTATTAATGCTGTAACCATTAAAATTAATTGAATTACAAGAATCGGTGCAAGTAAACCCCAATTTAATTGTGTTAATTCTGCCATCATACATTCATTCCTCTCCGTTTTGTTTATTCCGAAGATAGTACGATTAGAGTATGAAAAAAGTTCAGTGGGAAAATATGTTTTTTATTTAATTTTTTATAATACAAGTTTTTTAAGTGTGCTTCGTTAAATCTTACTTTTGTTTTTCGTTACAGGCGGATGCTTTTTCTCGGGCGGTCCGTTGACCGCCTCGTTGCTAGCGCTCCTGTTGGTCTCACTTAGACGCGCTATTCCCGCTGGGGTTGTCGCCTTTCACTACAATTGACAAATCAACAATGGAGTATGACTCATCCTTATGTATTCATAACGCAAAAAAAACCGACTACCCACCTTTGTAGGTAATCGGTTTTATTCAAATTAGTATAGACTTGCTTCCATTGCCACCACAGTGACTACAGTTTCTTACGCTTTTGCCATTCCGATGGATGCATCAGTTGAATCAGTTTTATCTTCTTCTGAGTCACCCTCGTCAGCAGGAATACCTTCCTCGTCTGCTGGCTTATCACTGTCTTCTGGTTTCTCTTCTTTTGCAGGCTGATCCTTATCTTCTTCTTCGGTTACAGCATCCTCTTCAGTTGTGCCTTCTTTTTCAGCATCTTCCTCAGTGGTACCCTCTGTGTCTGCACCTTCTTCACTTTCTTCAAGTGCAGTAATTGGCTCACCGAAGAACTCAAGTGGATTTACAGCCTTTCCGTTATTACGGATTTCAAAGTGTACGTGGATTGCAGCTTCTGGGTCAAATGTATTTTCCCCAGCCATACCAAGGACATCACCTTGTTCTACCACGTCACCTTGCTTAACTTTTAAGTCTGCAAGAGATTGATACATCGTTGTTACACCATCTGAGTGCTCAATTTCAACCACATTTCCATGCAGTGGATCTTTTTCTGCACGTGTTACATTTCCAGCTAATGAAGCAACTACTTCAAACGCCTCGCCGTTTTTGGCTACAATGTCAATTCCTTTATTAGGAGTATACGTGTTTTCATAGAATACAAGAGCTGCCTCTTGCTTGTCCGCTGATGCATCAACATCGTAAAACTCTCTAAAAATTTTAACTGCATCTTGATCAATAACTGGCATTTTGAATTTTTCTGACGCTTGGTTTACAGGTACACTTGGTGAATCACCCTTTGCTGAACCAGGCATATCTTCACCATACTTGTAATCATCCTTTGCTGCATCATTGTTGCCTTGGAACCATAAAACCGCGGTTAGAATTATTGCTGCACTCACTAAATAGATTGCTGGAAATACCCAACGCTTTCTAAAAAAACGTTGTAAACTTGATTTTTGAGAAGTACGTTTCTTTTCTTCCTCTCTCATGTTTATCACCTCAGCAACCATTCTGAACAGATTCGCAGAATTATATACATTTCTAAAAAATTTTTTTAGATTATTTTTCGACAAAGTCAAAAAGAATATGCATCAATATGTAATTTTTTTAAAATCTTACTGAAAATTTACATGGAAGCATCTGAAAATCTAGTTTTGGGAATCTAATGTTTCTTTGTTAAAAGCAGACGCTTACTTTTGGTGTTGTGAGCAATGGTGGTTGCAATCCTTCTTAAAGGGTTCAATCAATTTGCGTAGGTTTGCCTGCAAATGATAGATTGGCTTAATTATTGGAGAAAGTCGCTTAATTATTTGAAAATCGGCTTAATTATCTCGAAAGTGGCTCAATTAATCTGAATTTAGCTTAATTAATTTGAAAACTGGCTTAATTATCGTAAATACCTCCCCCGTGACCTTCTAGAAACATCTTGCGGTGTCTCTATTTATTAAATTAATAGGCAAAGCACGCTAATATATCTACTAACTCTCAACTATATCTGAGCAAATCTATAAAAAATGGTATACTAGTGTACGTACTTCTTATCGTAAAGGAGAATGAAATTGAGGCCACTCATAAAATATCTTTTATATATAGCACCATTTGCGTATATGATTCTAATTTGGATCTTATCTAGTCTTCCATCAGATGCAATCGTAAACACGCCCTTTTCCTTTGATCGCGCCTTTAAGGAGTCACTACATTTAATTGAATTCGGTATATTGTATGGATTATGGGTTCTTTTTTTGCTTGTGAGGGGGAAGCTGACTGCAAAAACGAATATAATTGCAGCCGTCATATCAATTGCTTATGGGTTTGTTGATGAAGCGCATCAGTACTTTGTTCCATATCGCTCTGCCACTGTCATTGACCTTGTTAAGGATACGATTGGAGTTTTAGTGTTATTTTTCATTATAAAAAGAAGCTATTTCGGAGAAAAGTTCCCGAGAATTGGCCGAATCTTAAATTGGATCGAGGGAATCGAACGGAGATAAAATACTGTAAATTAAAAGGCAGAAGGGCTCACAAAGCCCTCCTGCGCTTATTTTTTCACTGTCAGTTTATTGATAAAGTCATCTGCGGATGAGACTTGAACACCTTGGTAGTAATACGTCACAATATCTTTATACGTTTTTCCTTCCTTCGCCATTCCATCGGCACCAAATTGGCTCATCCCCACACCATGCCCGTAGCCCTTAGTTTGGATAACAATATGACTACCTTTACGCTCCCATGTAAAATCTGTAGAACGTAGCTTTAGTGCTTCACGTATTTCGCGACCAGTAAATGTTTTACCACCAACTTCGACAGTGGCAACCCGATTGGATTGAGTTCTTGCTGTTACTTTCCCTATTTCTTTACTATTTCCAACTTTAATGCCTAGTTTTTGTTCAAATTCAGTAATTGTCATTTCTATTTGATCGTGAAATTTCTCCGTATTTACATCCCATGGACTTGGAACGCTCTTTAAATAAGGATATTCTGTTTGGTAATAATCTTGAGAGTTCTCAGTATACCCATTACTCGTCGAAAAAAACAGGGCATCGATTGGAGAGCCATTATAGGTTAAAATTTGACCTTGCGTCTCGGCTACCGCTTTCGTAATCTTTTCAATCTTCCAGTCATATTCATCCTTTAGGATTTTCTTTAATTCCTCCCTATTATAATAAACCTGATGCCTGGTTGTATCCGAAACAACAGCTCCCTCTGGAACCCCAAGCTTTTGATCACTAAGCATTTGCTTTACTATGTATGTTCTTGCTGCCAATGCTTGAGCTTTTAATGCTTCAAGCTCAAATTCTCCTGGCATTTCTGATGCTAGCACTCGAATCACATATTCTTCTAATGGTACATTTTCAATATTATTAGAACTTGCACGGTGAACAGCGACCTCCACTGTTGGACCCGATGCAATCTGAGGTGGTTCAGGATTGGATTGTTGCTCTTCTGCTAGCTTTCCCGTTTCCTTTTCCTTATCCGAAAAAGGTATGACTAGCATAGTTGGGATCATTATAATCATGACAAAAAGAATAGAAACTAGTACAATGATTGGTTTTATTGGTTTCATGTCTGCCGAGCCTCCAAATTAAAATTGATGCATACTAAATTAACGCTATTGCATTCATACCATCGATGAACAATGTTAAACATGCACCTATATATCAATACTATGGGGGTGGACAAGCATTTATGACACAAAAACCCAACAATATATAAATGTTTTATATTTGGTGCCTGACACCACAGAAATACAACTGTCCACCTCAGGAGGACAGTTGCCTTGATGCTCTTATTTCGTAAAAGTGTAAAATTTCATTTTAAATTATGTAATTCTATGTATAAATTTAAAAAAGCTAGAGATATTACCATGTGTGGGTAATGTCTCTAGCTTTTTGTGGTTAGTCAAAAGTTTACGTTTGCCTCTTCAACTAGACTTTCAGTTATTTCGTTAATACGTTCGATATCTGCGCCTAATGCAGAGAGCTTTTGATGGAAGTTCACATAACCACGGTCAAGGTGTTTCAGTTCAGTTACACGTGTATATCCTTCAGCAACTAATCCAGATAGAATTAAAGCTGCTGCAGCACGTAAATCTGTTGCTGCTACTTCAGCACCTTGAAGTTGTGATTCTCCATTAATAATAACGGAACGACCTTCTATTTTGATATCACCATTCATGCGACGGAATTCTTCAACGTGCATGAAACGATTTTCGAATACAGTTTCAGTAATCATACTTGTGCCTTGCGCACGAAGTAATAATGCCATCATTTGTGATTGCATATCAGTTGGGAAACCAGGATGTGGCATTGTTTTAATATCAATTGCCTTTAGCTTTTCAGGCCCAATTACACGAAGACCATCTTTTTCTTCAATGATTGTGACACCCATTTCTTCCATTTTTGCAATAAGTGAGCTAAGATGCTCTGGAACTGCACCTTGAACAAGAACGTTTCCACCTGTAATCGCAGCAGCCACCATAAAAGTTCCTGCTTCAATACGATCAGGAATAATCGAATGGTGTGCACCATGCAATTCGGTTACACCTTCAATTCGAATTGTTCCAGTACCTGCTCCCCTTACCTTTGCTCCCATTGCATTTAGGAAGTTAGCTAAGTCTACAATTTCAGGTTCTTTCGCACAGTTCTCAATAATTGTAGTTCCTTCAGCAAGTGTTGCGGCCATCATGATGTTTTCTGTAGCCCCTACACTTGGGAAATCCATATATACCTTTGCTCCACGAAGTCTTCCTTTTACTTCAGCATCAATATACCCATTTCCAACCTTTACAATTGCTCCCATTGCTTCAAAGCCTTTTAAATGCTGATCGATTGGACGTGAACCAATTGCACAACCACCTGGTAGAGCTACTCGAGCGTGACCGTTACGTGCAAGGAGTGATCCCATCACGAGGACTGATGCGCGCATTTTTCGCACATACTCAAAAGGTGCTTCCGTTTTTAGCTCTCTTGATGCATCTACAACGATTTGATTGTTTTCAAATGTAACTTCCGCGTTTAAATAACGCAACACCTCATTAATCGTATACACATCTGAGAGCGTGGGTACTTCATTTATAAAACTTTTACCATTGCTAGCTAATAAGGATGCAGCGATTACTGGCAAAACGGCATTCTTTGCACCTTCAACTTTAACTGTACCGTTAAGCTTGCGACCGCCACGGACGATGATTTTTTCCAAGGTATTCCCCTCCGCGTCCCATTTTCTCTATATTATTATTCATACATGACAATTGGTGTTCCAACTTGACTTGTCTTTTCAGAACCCAACTTTGCACGTTAACTCTTATTAGTGGGAAATGAATCTTTCACACTGCTGTAGTATATGCAAACACCCGGGCAAATGTCTCAATTTGAACGGAATGCTTCTTTCTGATCTTGTATAAGTAAACCTTAAATACCGGATCTATTTTTCACAAAATCATTTTCATCATATCACCGAACTTATCATTCAACAAGTGAAATTTGTGGGATTTTCTCAATATGTGTCGATAATTGTTCTTCATCTGGAAGGATCATTTTTTTCGGTTACGTTTTTTGCAAACTTCTCATGCTTCACATGATACAGTAGATTCGAAAGGAACTTCTTCTTTATGGGGGTTATACTTGTCTTTTTTTAAAAATGCGCCTTGGCGTATTTCGCCTAGATTTTATCGGGTGGGCTCGAAAACTTCCATTGAAAATCGAAAGGCTCGCCGGAGGCTTTAACTTTATTCATTCGGGTTTGAACTCTCACTAAATTGAATACTTTTTTTGCATTTATCCTCTTTTTAGAAGTGAGGACTTCTTCTGAATAAAGTTAGTATTTGTCAAAAACATAGTAAAAAAGACTTTTGTATGAGTATGATTTCAGTAGAGCGTTGAGAAAAAGTTTCCTTATTTGTAAACAACAACCATTCCTACTAATTGGTCAACCTTTTGTATTTATCTACCAATTTAATTTTTGAATGGAAAGACATACTAAAAAAATATGTTATCTAGTAAACAATACTTCCTCTCCTTACTAACATTCTTACCAGAACCCCCACCCACATACGTGGAATATAGTGGAGCACTACTATATGACATTACGGTGTCAGGCACCACAAAAAGACAAATCATCGGGTTTGTCTTTCTGGAGAGGACACTCACAACCTTAGAATATGCTTGGGAGTTGTTGTGACCAGAGAAGGTAGTCAAGGAAGAAGTTGCTTACTGTTGACCCGATTGCGATTGTAATGAGTATAAGAAACACTCTTGCTTGAAAAACATGATTTGGTTTTATTATTTTTTCATATCTTATACTTTGTAATGCCCACCATGTAATCGTGATAAAAATCAAATGTGAGATTATGCTTATTAAGGCTTGATACCCAAAACCCGCTAGCATGAAACCACTCCTCTTACCCTTTTTTATGTATGAAAGATGTATTTTCCAGTCACAATTTCCATTTTACTCGAACTAAGACATTAAGTCTTTTCAAAAAGGTTACAGTTTACCCTACTTCCACCATGTTTGTCTTTAAAAAGGTTTTTCCAAAAATAAAAGTATTATTGAATTTTTCCATAAGTCCTTACGTAAATGTGAGCCTAAATACCTCTACAGTCCATGATACAGTCTTGGAGTTCGCCACCCCAACTAAAAACCCTCACCAACCACCTAAACGCTCCCCAAAACAAAAAGAAGGGGCATCCCCATACCCCTTCCTTTTTATATACACCCCTGTTTGGTCATACAGTATTGCAGTAGCTACAACTCTCATAAATCTGCCGCAATAAAACCTACTTCAAAAAATCGCCAAAGTTCCCAAACTGTTGAATAAATTCAAAAGCAACTCCTGGGAATATTCCGAATCCAATCGTACCAAGTACTGCGATTACTATTACAACCAATACGTTTACTGGAAGCTTTATCTTGCTGTCGTCTGCAGCAGGTCTAAAGAACATTTGAGTAAGAATACCGAAGTAATAGAAATACGACACAACTGTTGTTGCGATCATAACCGATGCTAGGACATAATGTGATGGCGAAGTCATAAAGGCACCGATAAAGATTTTAAGCTTTCCGATGAACCCAGCAGTTCCCGGAATACCTGCTAACGAGAGTATAAATACTCCTAGTGCAACTGCTGTAACCGGTGAACGCTTATAAAGACCTGCAAATTGACTAATATCCTCAGATCCTGATTTTTGCGTGATCACTTGAAGGATCGCGAAGAAACCAAGATTCATGAATAGATACGCCACTAAATAAAACCAAATTGCATCCATCATAAAATATGAGTATGTAACAAATGCTACTAATAAATAACCAGCATGTGCAATACTTGAATATGCCATTAAACGTTTAATATTGCGTTGTCTTAGAGCAATTGTATTACCAATAATCATTGTTGCTCCTGCTAGGAAAGCTAAATAATCCTGAAGGTGGAACAATAAGTATGGTGCCTCTTCATCTCCTGATGGTGCCTGGATAAACATAGTTACAATGATTCTAAGGATGATTACAAATCCCGCTGTCTTTGATACAACACTTAGAAACGCTGTAACAGGTGTTGGTGCCCCTTGGTAAACATCCGGTGCCCACATATGGAATGGAGCAGCAGCAATTTTAAAGGAAAGACCAACCACTATCATAAATAACGCAATTGCCATAAGATAAATCAATTGTCCATCATTGATATTCGTAAACGCTGCAAAAATTTCTCTTAGATTCGTTGTGCCTGTTAATCCGTAAACATAACTCACACCGAATAAAAAGATTGCGGTGGAAATCGTACCATTGATTACATACTTCATCGCTGATTCGTTTGAAAGCTTATTTCGCTTTCTGATACCAGCAAGAACATATGATGAAATAGATAGTAATTCCAAGCCAACGAATAACGTGATAAGGTCTGAGCTTGATGTCATCATCATGGCACCTAACAAAGCTGTTAGGAATAAGTAATAAAATTCACCACGATATTGAATCTCATCTGTTGGTTCATAGCTCATCGCTAGTAATAAGACTAATCCTGCACCAACTAGCAAGATTAATTTAAATGCAATTGAAAAAGAATCAAGACGGAATGTATCAAACAAAATGGATGTTACATCATTTCCAATGAGAGCAACTGTAAATCCGATTGCCGCTACTATTCCTACTATTCCAATCCAAGCAAGTAACTTGCGATCCTTTTCTTTTCCCATAAATAAATCAAGTAATGAGAGAAGGGTTGCAACACCGAGGATAATAAACTCTGGTGCCATGACTCCCCATTCATAACTAAGCAAAGTATCTAAATCCATCCGGCTTACCCTCCTAACCCAAGCATGATAGTTTCAAGTGCAATCTGCAGTGGCTGTGTAAGCACGTTAGGATAAACACCAATTACTACGATAAAACCTAGTAAAACCAAAACTGGTACCATTTCAATCGGACGTATATCAAATGTACCCTCATATAGATTGTTTGCTTTTCCATACGTCACATTTAGTACAGCTCTTAAAAGGTAGACAGCTGTCATAATAATACCAATTGCTCCAATAGCAGCAAGTACTGGCATTTCCTTAAAGAGACCTAAGAAGGCCATAAATTCACTTACGAAGCCTGACATGCCTGGTAAACCGAGTGAAGCCATTGCCCCTGCCAATAAAAATCCTGCAGTTAACGGCATTACTTTCGCTAAGCCACCTAGCTTGTCAATATAAGATGTACCTACACGCTCATACATGACACCAATGAGGAAGAAGAGAAGGGCTGAAATCAGACCGTGAGACACAACCTGGAAGACTGCTCCCTGAATTCCCGCTTCATTCATTGACCCAAGTCCGATTAAGACAATCCCCATATGAGAAATACTAGAGTAGGCAAGAACCATTTTTAAATCTTTTTGAACGAATGCTAAAAACGCTCCGTATAAAAGATTGATTACACCTAATCCTGCTATGATTGGTGCTAATGTTTTGAATTCATCAGGGAAGAATCCCATACCGAAGCGAATAATACCGAATGCCCCAATTTTAAGTAGGATACCTGAGTGAATCATAACAATTGCTGGTGGTGCTTGAACGTGAACACGAAGCATCCACGTATGTAAAGGAAAAATCGGTAATTTAATACCAAATGCAATCAGGATTGCAAGTAAAAGACCTAACCGTAATTCCTCTGAGAACTGACCTGGAATTGGAAGTGTCCCTTCTGGACTTGCAAAGATAGCAGTCAATGCCGCTATATTTGTCGTTCCCGCATTTGCAAAAATAACCATGATGACAATGAGCAAAATAGCAGACCCAATTCCGTTATAAATCAAGAAGCTGAACGCTGCTTTTTCTTTTTCAAAATAACCCCATTTTCCAATTAAGAAGAACATTGAGATTAGAGTCATTTCAAAAAACACAAAGAACAAAATCAAGTTACTTGCTGTAAATACCCCTAGCATTCCTAGCTCTAGCAATAGGAAAAGCATGAAGTAGCCTTTCCATTCCTTTTTAATATGAAAGGAAGCAATCGAAGCAAGTGTCGCAATGACTGTTGTTAAAAGGACGAGTACTATTGAAAGGCCATTCACGCCTAATTCATAGTTAACCTCCCATGGATTGCCCTTCGGTAAAAAGCCAAACCAATAAAGGCTTTCATTAAACTTTGTAAGATCACCGCCACCTGTATGAAACCCAAATACGTAAAGAGACAGTACAAGCGAAGGTAGAGTTGCTAAAAATCCTACAACCTTTATAACTTTTTCCTCTATTTTTGGTATGAAAGTAAGAACAAGTATACCTAAAAGTGGGAAGAATACTAATAGCGATAATATAAATGAGCTCATTATAAGTACCCCCCTGTTAATACTACAACTAGAAGTATGATAGCTAGCCCAACAAACGCAATTGAACCATACATTTGTGTTTGACCGTTTTGGAGCTTAGATCCAAGCTTTCCAATCCCCTGAGTAGCTGCTGCAACACCTTTTACAATACCACCTACAAGGAATACATCGATGTATCGTAAGAACAAGCTAAACACTTTAGTTGCATAAACTACTGTTAAGTTGTAGAACTCGTCAATGTAATACTTGTTGTATACAATACTGTACATAATTGGTGCTCGAGAGCTGAACCAATCTCTTGAAATCGATTTTTTTCCGTACATCAAGTATGCAAGAAGAATACCGAGCAAGGATACTCCTGTTGCGACGATCATAATCCATGCTGGACCTTCAATATGACCATGTCCATATAAATGTGTATCTTCTGTTAACCAATCCCCTAAGAATGTACCAAACCATGGAGTGTTCACATAACCAGCAACAACAGCAAGGACTCCTAGTACAATCATTGGTACTGTCATAACAGATGGTGATTCATGTACATTTGCTTGCTTTGCTCTAGATTCACCTGTAAATACCATGAAGAACAAGCGGAACATATAAAACGCTGTAAAAAAGGCTGCAAGTACCGCTAACCAAAATAGTACGTAATTTCCGTGTGCCCACGTTGCAATTAAAATTTCATCCTTACTGAAGAAACCTGAGAATAATGGAACTCCACTAATAGCCAAAGTCCCGATTAAGAACAACGGTCCAGTTATGCGAAGCTTTTTCCATAATCCGCCCATTTCTTCAATGTTTTGCGTATGAACAGCATGTATCACACTTCCAGCTGCTAAAAATAGCAATGCTTTAAAAAACGCATGTGTTGTAAGATGAAATACACCCGCTACATAACCTGCAGACCCTAAGGCTAGCATCATGTAACCAAGCTGACTTACAGTAGAATACGCTAATACGCGTTTGATATCTTTTTGCGTTAAACCAATCGACGCAGCAAATATCGCAGTAATCCCACCAACAATCGCAACTGTCATCATAGCAGCCTCACTTGCTGCAAACAATGGGAAAGTTGTTGCGACTAAGTAAACCCCTGCGGCAACCATTGTTGCAGCATGGATTAATGCAGAAACAGGCGTTGGACCTTCCATCGCATCCGGTAACCACGTATGGAGTGGGAATTGACCCGACTTACCAACTGCTCCAACAAAAATTAAAATAGCCGTTAGCGTAATCATCGTTGCAGAAATTGAATCCGCTTCAACCGCTTGGAAAATCTCATCATATTCAAAGCTACCAACCTGCCAGAATAATAGGATCATCCCGATTAACAAGCCAACATCACCAATACGCGTCATAATGAACGCTTTTTTAGCTGCGGCCTTTGCATCTTCCTTAAAGAAGTAAAAGCCGATTAATAGGAAGGAGCCTACTCCAACCAGTTCCCAGAATATATACGTTTGCAGAAGGTTTGGTGAAAGAACAAGACCTAGCATTGCAAATGTAAATAGTCCGAGATATGCATAAAATACTGGAAAACGCTCGTCACCATGCATATATCCTTTGGAATACATATGTACTAAAAAGCTGACAAGCGAAACAACCACTAACATAAGTGCATTTAATTGATTGACTTCAAAACCCGCTGTTATGTTTACATCCCCAATTGATAACCACGTGCTCTCATATTTATATGTCGGATTCCCTAAGCGATTAAAGAGAACCAACAACGAGTACACGAATGAAACTAAAGTAAGGAGAATGCCAATATAAGCACTCGACTCTTTCATTCGTTTACCGAATATAAGAAGGAACAAAAAAGAGATAAGCGGGAAAAGCGGTATGATCCATGCATTTTCCATCATCGTATCACAATCCCCTTCTTTGACTTGCATTCATCCCTCATTTATCGAAGTAGGGACTTCTGCTGAATAAAGTTAATGCTTCATTGTATCCATTTCATCAATGTTTACAGTGCGTTTATTTCTGTATAACGCCATTACGATTGCCAATCCTACTGCAAATTCTGCCGCCGCAATCGCAATTGCAAAAAGTGAAAAGATTTGTCCTGTTAAACCTGGTGTTATCCCGTACTTACTAAATGCCACAAAGTTAATGTTTGCTGCATTTAACATTAGTTCAACTGAGATTAACACAATTACTGTATTTCGTTTTGTAAGGGCACCATATAAACCAATACAAAACAGGAAAAGCGCTAATATAAGGTAGGCTGCTAATGGAACTGAACTCATTCCTTCTCCGCCTCCTCTTCATCATCTTTTTTCGCTAAAATAATTGAGCCGACTAACGCAACTAGTAACACAACAGACGTTAACTCAAACGGAATTACATATTTTGAGTAAAGCTCAATCCCAATTTGTTCGGTATTCTTAACATGTAAATCTGTAGCTTGTTGACCAAAATCTAAATCGTAAATTCCGAGATATATCGCAACTGCAAATGCTACGATACCACCAATCACAAGAACTTGACGACCCACACTTGTTTTCTGCTCATTTGTATCATTATGGCGTGTAAGCATGATTCCAAATAACATAAGAATCGTTATAGCACCTGAATAAATTAAAACCTGAACCACTGCTACAAATTCTGCATGTAGTAATACATACAAACCAGCGATACTAATAAAGGTGAAAACAAGTGCGATAACCATGTGTACGACCTTTTGGAGGTTAAGCATTAATATACCGCCACCGATCGCACTTATTGCCAGGACTATAAATGCTAAAAATTCTCCAGTCAAACTCACGCTTTATTCTCCTTTCGCAAGTTTGTATCGTTTTCATCTAACCACTGCAAATTCTTAAATAAATCATCTCGGCTGTATTCTGCTAATTCGAAGTTATTTGTCATGATAATTGCTTCCGTTGGACAAACCTCTGTACATAGGTCACAAAGGATACAGATTTCAAAGTTGATATCGTAGGTATCGATAACCTTCCCTTTTTTGGTTGGGTCAGGGTGCTTTTTCCCAGTTAACTGTATACAGTCGGTTGGACAAATATTGGCACATTGATTACATACGATACATTTTTCCGGATAAAACTTTTGAATTCCACGGAAACGATCTGGTAGTGGTAACGGTTCATTCGGATAATCATATGTTACTTTTTTTAATGTCATTTGATTAAGGGTATATTTCAAACCTTTCAGTAAGCCAATCATGTATTGTCACCCCTTTGTTTAAAAGTTAAAGCATATCATCTATTCATTCAGTTTGACTGAATTAGATTACGAGTGTTTAATAAAATAATTCCTTAATCAACGCTGATAGGAATATATTTGCTAATGCGATTGGCAATAGTACTTTCCAGCCAAATTCCATTAATCGGTCCGCGCGTAGACGTGGGAATGTGGAACGGAACCAAATTAGTACAAACACAACTAAGCTGAATTTTAACGAGAACCAAACGGCACCAGGAATGAAGTCTAAGAAGAAGACCGGCTTCCAGCCACCTAAGAATAGAACGGTTGTTAATGCTGCCATAGCAAACATATACACATATTCAGCTAGCATGAAGAATGCCCATCTAAATCCAGAGTACTCGATATGAAAACCTGCTACTATTTCGGATTCCGCTTCAGGCAAGTCAAACGGTACGCGGTTTAATTCTGCAACGGATGCGATAAAGAACACCACAAACGCAATTGGTTGTGCAAAAATAAACCAAACCTTATCCTGTGCCTCTACAATTTCCGATAAATTCAAGCTACCGCTTAATAAAATGACTCCAATTACCGACATAACTAACGGGATTTCATAGGAAATCATTTGTGCCGCTGCACGCATCCCACCCATTAGCGCGTATTTATTGTTTGATGCCCAGCCACCTGCTACTACACCAACTGTTGTAATACCGGACACCGCTATATAATAGAGCAATCCAACACCAATATCAGCAAATTTATAGCTATCGGTAAAAGGGATTGTAGCTACTACCATAAAAGCTGGCGCAAATGCTATAACTGGTGCAAGGATAAACAATGGTTTGTCTGCCACCTTAGGAATGACATCTTCTTTTAAAAGAAGCTTTAGTACGTCAGCAACGGTTTGTAAAAGCCCCCAACGTCCACCAACTTGATTTGGACCCATACGGGCCTGCATAAAACCCATTACTTTACGTTCAGCGAGGATTCCATATGTAACGAATCCTAAAATGACTAAGAGCAACACGGTTGCAAGCAAGAAGAAGATTCCAAAATTCAGCCAACTTGGAGGTGAATTTAACAAATTATCTATCATTATCCGTCGACCTCCCCGAGTACAATATCAATTGCCCCAAGTATTGCAATCAAGTTTGCCATATTTTCACCTTTTAAAAGCTTTGGGAGGATTTGGAGATTGTAAAATGACGGACGTCGGAATTTCAAACGATAAGGCTCCTTTTTACCATCACTTGCAATATAGCAGCCAATTTCTCCACGAGGTGATTCAATACGCACAAATGCTTCACCCTTTGGTGCTTTTATAATTTTCGGCACCTTCGCCATAATCTCCCCTTCAGACGGGAATTGCTCGACAGCTTGCTCAATGATTTTTAAAGATTCTTCGATTTCTGCCATACGACAATGATAGCGCGCCCAAGCGTCTCCACCATCCCTCGTTGGAATGTCGAATTCGAAACGGTCATAGATTGAGTAAGGCTCATCCTTTCTCAGATCCCATTTGACACCGGTACAACGAAGATTTGTTCCACTCAATGAATAATTAAGTGCATCCTCCTTCGTGTATTTTCCTACTCCAATTACACGGTCACGGAAAATCTCATTTCCTGTTACAAGCTCATGATACCCAGGAAGCTGGCCTCTCATATATGGAACAAATTCCTTAACCTTTTCAATCCATCCTTCTGGAGCATCCCATTTCACACCACCCACACGCATGTAGTTAAATGTAAGACGAGCGCCTGAAAGCTCATTTAAAAGGTTGATAATCATTTCCCTTTCTCTGAATGCATATAAGAAAGGCGTTGTTGCCCCAATATCAAGTAAATATGTACCCCACCACACAAGGTGGCTTGCAATCCTACCTAATTCCATCGCAAGGACACGTAGGTACTCTGCACGTTCTGGTACTTTGATATCCATCATGGTTTCAACAGCATGACAAAGCACATAGTTATTTGTCATAGCTGAAAGGTAATCCAAACGGTCAGTATACGGAATGATTTGCGTATATTGCAGATCCTCTGCTAGTTTTTCAGTACCACGGTGGAGATACCCGATTACTGGTGTAGCTTCCTTAATTATTTCCCCGTCAATTTTTACGACGAGACGGAATACTCCGTGGGTACTTGGATGCTGTGGTCCTACATTAAGGAGCATTTCTTCTGTACGAATCATTTGCTACACCTCCACATCATACGGTTCATAGTCTTTTCTGAGCGGATATCCCACCCAATCGTCTGGTAACAGGATTCGCTTTAAGTTTGGATGACCAACAAACGTGATTCCAAGTAAATCAAACGCTTCTCGCTCTGGCCAGTTTGCACCTTCCCAGAGTGGCTGAATCGATTGAATTGTTGGTGCGTCTCTGTCAATCTTCACCTTAAGAGCGACAGATTGTCTATTTTTATATGAAAATAAATGAACATATACTTCCATATGTGTCTCAAAATCTGTACCATGTAATTCCGATAGATAATCAAAGCCTAGCTGCTCATTATACTTTAGGAACTCAGCTACTTTGTAATATGTATCTGCCTTTGCAACTAGAGTAGGTACATCTTTTGATAATGTATTAATATATGAGTCTTCTAATACATCTTCTCCTAGATGCTCGGTAATTACTTTCACGTATTTATCTAAGTATGCTTGATTTGGTGATGGCTTTGCTTCCTCAATAGCATCTTCTGCTCCAGCTTCACCTGCAGCTGATTTAGCTCTTGCTGCTGCCGCAGCTTTTGCCTTTGCCGCTGCGATTGCCTTCGCCTTTGCATCATCATCGTCTGATCCACCAGCATTTTCGGCTGCTTTTTGTTTTGCAAGTGCTGCCGCTTTTGCCTTCGCCGCTGCTACTGCTTTCGCCTTTGCTGTTGCTAGATCATCTTCCTCTGTTGTAGATTCAGATGAAGACGCCTCAGCCTTTTGCTTCGCTATTGCAGCTGCCTTCGCTTTCGCCGCTGCTACTGCTTTCGCCTTTGCTGTTGCTAGATCATCTTCCTCTGTTGTAGATTCAGATGAAGACGCCTCAGCCTTTTGCTTTGCTATTGCAGCAGCCTTTGCTTTCGCTGCTGCCACTGCTTTCGCTTTGGCCATTGCTAGATCATCTTCCTCTGCTGGAGATTCAGATGAAGCCGCTTCAGCCTTTTGTTTTGCTATTGCAGCTGCCTTCGCTTTCGCTGCTGCCACTGCTTTCGCTTTGGCTGTTGCTAGATCATCTTCCTCTGCTGGAGATTCAGATGGAGCTGCTTCGGCCTTTTGCTTTGCCAATGCGGCAGCCTTTGCTTTAGCCGCGGCTGCAGCCTTCTTTTTCGCTAATTCTTTATCATCATCTTCTGCTTGAGATTCTGCAGGAACTTCCTCTTTTTTCTCTTCATCAGATGGTTCTGCTGCTTTTTGCTTTGCTAGTGCTGCCGCTTTTGCCTTTGCCGCTGCAGCTGCTTTCGCTTTCGCAACATCTAAACTATCATTCTCTTCTTTTGGCGAATCAGCTGCCTTTGCTTCTGATGCTTGCCTTTCAGCTAATCGTTGCTTCGCAAGCTCCTTTGCACGCTCAGCAGCCTCACGCTTTTGTTGTTCCAGATTTTTTTCATCGCTCACGCTAGATCACCTTCTTCCCAGTCTTAGCCTCGTAGCGAATCTTCTCTTTTAATTTATTTATTCCATATATAAGGGCTGCTGGATTTGGAGGGCAACCTGGGATGTACACATCAACAGGTACGATTTGGTCTACCCCTTTAACCACCGCATATGATTTTACATAAGGACCACCTGCTGTAGCACAAGAACCCATCGCAATTACCCATTTCGGCTCAGGCATTTGATCATATAATCTCTTAAGAACAGGCGCCATTTTCTTTGTAACAGTACCTGACACAATCATACAATCAGATTGACGTGGTGAAGTACGAAAGAAAGATCCAAAACGATCCAAGTCATAGTGAGAAGAACCAGTACCCATCATTTCAATCGCACAACAAGCTAGACCAAATGTAAGTGGCCATAGTGAATTACTACGTGCCCAACCCTTCACTTGCTCTAGCGTTGTAATAAACACACTTCTCTTTAACTCTTCCATCTCTAAATCTGAAATACCATCAATTTTTAAATCCATTTCAACACCTTCTTCTTCCATGCATAAACTAAGCCGATAACAAGCATTACTACGAAGATAAACATCTCAATCAAGGCAAAAATGCCAAGTTTCTCATATGCAACTGCCCATGGATATAAAAATACTGTTTCCACATCAAAAATAACGAACAAAAGAGCAAAAATATAATACCTTACATTAAACTGCACACGTGAATCATGGAACGGTTCAATCCCACTCTCATATGTAGTAGCCTTTGCTTCACTCGGCGCATGTGGTCTCAAAAAGCGACCAAGAGTCAATGCAACGATTGGTAGTAAAATCCCCAACAACAGGAAGACAACCACAAATAAGTAATTGTTCAAGTACTGATTCAAAAGTTCTTCCATGCAGCCCCCTCCGATATTCTCTAAAAATTTGTAGTGCTTTAAATATTTAAACATGTAACCGATAACATTATAGCACTTTTCCCAACAAAGTGTCGACCAAACCCGGCACTTATTCACGGAAATTACCTTTTTAATAAAAGAAATCAAAACCCGCAGGAAAAGCTAGCTTTTCCCTGCAGTTTTGAATTTCTTTTATTATTTCAGCAAAGCTGAAATGATGAAACGAAGTTTCATCAAAAAGGTTATTTCCACTAATTTCAACGTTCCGTACTCATTGTCGACACTTTCCTCCCCCCT
>JBLKRX010000037.1:0-51373 GCA_047608075.1 Ferdinandcohnia humi | reverse complement strand
AAAGATCCGCTCGACTTGCATGTATTAGGCACGCCGCCAGCGTTCATCCTGAGCCAGGATCAAACTCTCCAAAAAGATTGATAAACTTCGGATTTCTTCGTCAGCTTTGTTGATTCACATCCTCATGTACGTCTATGTACACTCCGGCGTTCATCTCCTGCGCTTCCTCGAACTCCTCGTTTCTAAATCTTTTTATTGAGGCTGATAAAAAAGCTCAATAAAATAATAATAGAATTAACGTTGACGCTTGTATTGTGTTCAGTTTTCAAAGAACTTCTTTGTCGAACGATGTCGACTTGATATATATTATCATATCATTCTTTTGATTGTCAACAAGTTATTTAAAATTATTTAACAATCTATTTTTTTCTTCGCTTTCGTTTGAAGCGACATTGACAATAATATCATCTTAGATTCCTATAAGCAAATGTTAATTGATGGAAATGGTAATACGGATATACATTTAAGATAGGGAGCTTACGTTTATTTTCAATACTATCAAATATCCCTACAGAGAGAGCCAATTTTCATCCGGCTCTCTTTCATTACTATTACCCTAGGAGTTATTCTGGTATATAAGGTAGTTCAAGATTTTTGGGGACATTGATTACATGTGTCTCAACATAGGACTTGATTCCTTCTTCTCCATATTCACGTCCAACTCCAGATTGCTTAACCCCACCAAACGGAAAACGAACATCTAATCCTTGAATGGCAGCCGTGTTGATCATCGTCGTCCCCGCTTCAATTCGACGGGCTACTGTTATCGCATGCTCCTCTTCTCCCCATACAGAGCTTGTTAGTCCATAGATACTTTCGTTATGCAACTGAATGACCTGTTCTTCCTCATCAAATGGAAGGATAGGAACTGTTGGACCAAATTGCTCTTCTACTACAATTGGGTCATGGTAATCTGCTCCTATTACTAAGGTAGGCTGAAGGAAATAACCATTATCCATAAGTTCAGGATTAAGAATTTTACCTAATTTTATCACTTCAGCACCTTTACTTTTTGCATCATTCACAAGGCTTTGTACGTACTTAACTTGATTTTGATTGTTTACTGGTCCTACTGTTACGTCTGGATGAAAAGGGTCTCCCACTCGAATCCATTTATTTGCAGCCTCAATGTATTTTTCAATAAAAGCATCAAAGATAGAACGATGAACATAGATTCTCTTGGCGATCATACATATTTGTCCAGCCGTTAGAAAGTTTGAAATAACCATTCTTCTCATTGCACGCTCGTCATTTACATCAAAGTCTTCTAGGACAATTGCAGCATCATTCCCACCGAGTTCAAGTGTCATTTTCTTTATCGTCTCAGAAGCTGCCTTCATAATACTCTTGGCAGTTTTCGTACCACCAGTAAATGCAATTTTGGCGACTTTGGGATTCGATGTAAGTTCAACTCCCACATCTGCTTCACCATGTACTAGATTTAACACGCCTGGAGGAAATTCATTTGCTATTATTTCAATGACACGACTCACAGCAAGAGGAGCAAATGGACTTGGTTTGAGCACCATTGTATTACCGGTTAAGAGAGCTGGTGCTATCTTTATTGTTGATAAGGAAATAGGATAGTTCCATGGAGTAATTGCAGAAACAACTCCAATAGGATCAGAGGTAATAATCGTTTTACCATTCTCATGTTCTTTTATTTCCGGCTTAATGACGTCCTTAACATTATTACAAGCAAATTCCATCCACATGAGCGATACCGCAAATTCTCCCTCAGCATCATAGAGTGCTTTTCCATGTTCTTTTGATAATAGCTTTGAAAGTTCAGGTATGGATTCTTTTATCTTTTGAATAGCTCTTTGCATTCTCGTGACTCGGTCATCAACTTCACTCCATTTCCACTGTTTGAATACATCATAGGCTGCTTCAATTGCACGAATTGCTTCTTCTTTCGTATTTACCGGTGCATATCCTACAATCTCATTAGGATGAGTTGGATTTTCACGTGGTGCATACTTCCCTGCTTCGACTTGTTCACCATTTATAATGGCATGTACTTTTATAGGTTCATTCGTCATTTTAGGTACCCCCATACTAATATTTCAAAGTTGTTTATCTTGTAGGATTGAGAATTCTCTCTAAGAATTGTTTTGTACGTTGCTCTTTAGGAGACTTTAAAACTCTTTGAGGTGTTCCTTGTTCAACTATATATCCTGCGTCCATAAACAGTACCTTAGCCGAAATCTCACTAGCAAATTGAATTTCGTGGGTAACGATAATCATCGTCCAGTTTTCTTGTGCTAATTCTTTCATGACAGTTAACACTTCTCCAATTAATTCAGGGTCTAAGGCGGAAGTAGGTTCATCAAACAACATTAATTCAGGTTTCATTGCCAATGCTCTTGCGATTCCCACCCGTTGTTGTTGCCCTCCTGACAATTGATGTGGGTAAAAATGTAGCTTATCCTTTAATCCTACCTTTTCGAGTAATCTTTCTGCTTCGTTCCTTACCTCCGTTTTATTTCGCTTTTGTACGATTATTGGACCTTCCATTATATTTTCGAGCGCTGTTTTATGAGGAAATAGATTATATGATTGAAACACCATTCCTGATTTTTTTCTTAGTTGTAAAATATCTTGTTTACTAATCTTTCCCTCAAAGTCTAGATGTTGACCATCCTCAAAGCGAATAATACCTTTATCGGGTAGTTCTAGCCCATTAAAACAACGAAGAAGGGTAGTTTTTCCCGAACCAGAAGGACCAATTATTGATAAGACCTCTCCTCTACTGATTTCAATATCAATATTTTTCAATACACTATTTTCCCCAAATGATTTAGCCAACCCCTTAATTGATAAAAACAAGGCATTTTCACCTCTCTATTTTGCTACATAACGATCAAATCGTCGTTCTAACAATGCCTGAAATATAGATAAAATAAAGCAGATAACCCAATAGATTAGAGCAGCTTCTACATACAATAATAAGAAGTCATATGTCCTTGCTGCTATCTCTTGTGCTTTTCGAAAAAGTTCTGCTACTAAAACCAATGACGCAAGAGATGTGTCTTTTACAAGGCTAATAAATGAATTTGATAGCGGCGGGATTGAGACTCTAACAGCTTGTGGAAGTATAATCCTTCTTAGTGCGGTCCATCTTGTCATACCAATGGTAAAGGCAGCCTCCCATTGACCTTTTGGAATCGAAAGAATGGAAGCCCTGACTACTTCAGAAGCATACGCACCTACATTTAAAATAAATGCTATTAACGCACTTGGAAATGGATCAATGTTTAAGCCAATGTTAGGCAATCCGTAAAAAATGATAAATAACTGGACAAGTAATGGGGTTCCACGAATGGCTGATACAAACACAACTGCAGGAGCCTGAATAATTCTTGACTTGGATATGCGCATCATCGCAGTTACTAATGCCAAAATAAGTCCACCGACGAAAGAAATAAGTGTTAGTGGAATCGTATATTGAATGGCTCCAGTTATCATAGGAAGGAGAGAGTTTACGAATAACTCCCAGCCCTCCATATTTGCTGTAATTGTATAAATAATACTACTTCGTAGAAACATCTTCACCAAACCATTCTACTGAGATCTTTTGTAAAGTACCATCTTCTCTCATTGCTGCTAATTGTTCATTAATAGCTGCTACTAATTGTTCATTGCCTTTATTAAATGCAAATGCCATTTCCGAAACATCTTCGGATTCTGCGACTATTTTTATACTTTCGTCCCCTTGAGCTTTTATATAATCTAGAACAGCTAATTTATCATTTACTGTGACTTCTGCACGACCTTGCTTAATTAACTCAATTGCTTGAGCAATACCTTCAACCCCAACTAGTTCGGCCCCATTTTGTTCGGCAATTGCTCCATAGTTACTCGTTAATGATTGTGCAGATTTCTTCCCTTTGAGGTCTTCAAATGATGTGATTTCATTGTTATCTTTTGGAACCACAACAACAGCAGTTGAATATGTATAAGGCTCTGAAAAATCGTAGTTTGCCAATCGGTCTTCATTTATCCCAACTTGGTTTGCTATCAAATCAAATCGTTTTGCATTTAACCCAGCAAACATAGAATCCCACTGTGTTTCCATAAATTCAATTTCAACATCCATTCTCTTTGCTACCTCTTTAATTACCTCTACATCATAGCCAGTTAATTCACCCTCTTCATTGTGAAAGGTGAATGGAGCATAAGTTCCTTCTGTTCCAACCGTTATTTTTGATATCTCTTGTGTATCCGCATTATCATTGTTTGCTGTGTCGTTATTCGCATTGTCATTGTCTTGACCTCCACCATAAGCAGTTATAAAAAGTAGAAATGCTACCATGAAAATCCCTAAGAATAATTTCTTCATTTGTAACAACCTCCAATAGTATTCAGACATTAATTGCTATTATTTGTAGGGTTTGCATGTTGATTTCATATCATGCACGTGTTTTTTTAGAATCAGCCATTTTTTTATTAAAGAAAAAGAACCGTAGTTATTGCACTACCGTTCGTTGAAATTCCTTATTTATGTATAAAACATGTCACACATACAAAAGTTACTTTGTAAGCAAAAAGTAAAAATAACTCTATACGGGAGGGCTATATGGTAATAGCTACTCTTTTTCTTATACTATTCATTTTTTTATTTTTGATATGGAGAAGAAATAATCTATCTTTACTTGAAATACTGACAATTTTTGGATTCGTTTCAACAATTAACCTAAATTTATCTGATATATTTATTGCCAATATGAAGTTACTTAAGATTGATAAACAGCAAATAGCATTTTGGAGATTATTTATATATCAATCGTTCGTAATACCCGTTTTTATCGTATTATTTATCGACCTACTATCTAAAAGAAAAGCCCTGATTAGCAAGGTTAGTTTGTTTATTTTCTGGGTAGCATTATTAACGTTCCTTGAATATGTAGCATCTTGGATTGGTATATTTACATTTTTGAAATGGCACATTTCATGGTCACTTATCGAATGGACTTGTATTGTCACTTTGGCTATATGGTGCAGTAGATTTCTTCACTATTTACTGGAGAAAGGGGTGAGGTAGAATGGTGCTCAAATTACCAAATAGATTTGATGAAAATGAATGGTTAGTTATTTTAGGATTTGTCACGTTGCTATTTATTTTCATTATTAGTAAAAAGCAGTTTCCTACGGCTTTAACATTTCTGTTTCTTCTTTTGACTGCTTACTTAGCCATGTCTGTCGATTTTATATTAGCAACTAAATTTTCATACGATTTTTATGACGCAATGGATATATCAGGCTATAATTTATTTGACTTTTTCATGACCAACTTCAATTACTCGCTAATTGGCTACTTGTTTATTCATTATTATGACAAGCTTCAAGTAAGTGGGGCACGTAGGGTATCATATATTTTATTTTGGTTAGTGGTGGCACTCGTACTCGAAACCATCTGTGTTAAATTACATGTATATACCTATCACAATTGGAATTTAGCGTATTCCTCTATTGCTTATTTAATCATCTTTTTCTTTTACATCTTGTTTTTAAAAATCGGAAAGCACACTATGACAAGAGCATAGTGGAAACTCAGTTCTGAGCTTAAGCGATAAAGCCTCCAGAACAAAAGTAGCCAACTCATATTTGAATTGGCTTCCTTTTCTCAACATGTTTTTTTACAATTCTCCTGCCACGATTTTGCCTTTAAAAAGAACCGCCTCTCTTTTTGGAGTGCGTGCAACAACTTCAGCAGAACATGACGCATTAACTAACACTAAGCTAGCTTCATCACCAGCATGTGGCCATGAAACCTCACCTTCTTCATTTAATGGAGTAGGGCCACCTGTGGCAAATTTCAATGAACGTGCTAAGCCCCGCTCATCACTTTTTCTGAAGAGTTCGCTATATCTAGTTACCTTTTCAAGTACATCACCTGTCCCATGTGGTGACCAAGAGTCGTAAAAACCATCGCATCCTAAATAGACGTTCACACCATGACGATCTAGCAGTTCGATAGGAGGCAAAGTCTTTGTGATTGGAATTGTAGACATAATCGACATTCCTAACTCCCCTAGTCTCCTAGCAATAACCTCTTGCTGGGCAATTGGTACTTCTCCTAAGCTAAACGCATGGCTTACAGCAACACGGTTATACCATTTTGCCTCTTCAACCATTTCCGCTAATTTATCAACAGTATAATACCCAACATGCCCACTATCATGTAAATGAATATCGATATCCGCATTAAACTCTGTAGCTAGATTCATAACTTCATATAAGGATTTTTCAATATTTTTATCTATGCCTGCGGGGTCAAGACCACCAACAATATGAGCACCTGACCTCATCGCTTCTTTCATCAGTGGAATTACATTTTCTCTAAGTAATCCATGTTGTGGAAAAGCGACTATTTCATAAGTCAGCTTATCTGAATATTCCTCAAGAGCTGCTTTCACACCTTCTAAATTTTTCAGCCCGATATATGGATCAATATTTACATGTGTGCGTATATGTGTGGAACCATGTGAGAGAAGTAATTCGATCATAGCACTTGCGCGTTGCTTTGCCGTTGATGCTAGCTCTTCAAGCTCCATAGCTTCTAGATATAATCGTTCAGCTAAAGTTTTCACTGGGGTACATGATTTCCAATCAAGAGAAAGATAGGTTTTATCTAGATGATTATGCATTTCCTTAAAGCTTGGAATTGCCAGATACCCTTTAGCATCAATGGTTTTTTCTTCCGCCGAGATTGAAAAGCTCGAATCATACTTTTCAACAATCAATCCATTCTTTATTTTAAGATGGTATAAATCACTTTTTGTTTCATAGATTCCTTTATCAACTTCTATATATCCTGTCTCTAGTTGAACATTCGTTAGCCAATATGAACCTGTCATTACATTTCCTCCTAACTCTGACTTGTGCGCTATCTATCGCTGTTTACTTACCACTTTTTTTACCTTTAACGTACACTGAGTCAATCGTTGCTCTTCTAGCGATTGCCTCTGCTGAACATGTTGCATTGACAAGTATCATCGTTGCGTCATCTCCAACCTTTGGCCACACACGTTCTCCCTTATCATTTAAGGGAGTTACTCCTCCAGTACCGAATTTTAATGAGTTTGCTAATGAGTATTCATCAATCATTCTAAATCGCTCAGCGAGAATTCCTAGCTTTTGAATCGTATTGCCTGTCCCAAATGGTGACCAATGGTCTGTAATGCTATCATGTCCAACAGACACTGAGATCCCTAAAGTATCTAAGGTAGGAATTGGAATAGTAGGACGGTTTATTGGTACTGTTGTGGTGACATCAATTTCTTGTTCTTTTAAGATCGCCGCCACTTCTTGCAAAGATTCACCTTGTAGGTCCCCTAAAGCCATACCATGGCTTATCGTAGCTCTTCCCTTAAGTCCTGCTTCTTTTGTATAATGAGCCATTCGTTCAAATGTGAAGGCACCTAAAGTGTTTGGGTCATGAAGGTGAATATCAACACCTTTATTGCTTTCTACTGCGATATCAAAAATCGTGTATAACGATTTTTCAATGTTGCGATCAACCGTAGCAGGATCAACTCCACCAACTAATGTTGCACCATTTCTCATGGCATCACGAATTAATTGAACAGAGTCACTTTTTAGTAATCCGTGTTGAGGAAATGCAACGATTTCATATGTTAGAACGTCTTCATATTTCGTCAATGCATTAACTGTTACTTCTAGATTTTTCAGTCCGATAATCGGATCGACATTACAATGTGTACGAATATGTGTATGTCCATTTTGAATCAGTAACTCAATCATTTTCTCTGCACGATCTTGTGCTGTTGGCAACAGCTTAGGAAGCAGCTCTTTTTCCTCTTCTAATCTAGTAAAAATTCCATTTGTAATTGGAGTACATGCCTTCCGTGGACCTCCATAATACGTTTTGTCTACATGAATATGCATTTCCCTAAGAGATGGTAGGAGCAGTTTCTCATATACATTCATTTGTTCCTCTGATGGATCTGGATCTGTTTGATTGATTTCTACTATTTTTCCATCATGGATTTTCAGGTGGCAAATTTCTGTTTCTGTTCCAATGACCCGATCATCATCAATAATAAATCCCTTTTCTAATCGGACATTTGTTAACCAATAGGTTGTCATTTCAGTTCCTCCATTATAATGTACTATTATCTTAGATCTCTATGGAAAAGACCAAGCAGTTTGATTTGGTCCATGTTTATTATTCATTCTGCTACTACAAAGATCCCGCTACTATGTTACCTTTATAAAAAACAGCCTTTCTTTGAGAACGTCTTGCTATTGTTTCTGCTGTGCAACTAGCATTTACTAGTATCATATTAGCTTCATCACCCGTTTTTGGCCAAACCTGATTACCCTCACGATCTAGCGGTGTTTTTCCACCCGTAATGTAGCCCAATGCCTGAGATAAGGATAGTTCATTAGTCCATCTATAACGTTCTAGTAAACGCCCTGCCCTTTCGAGAATATCGCCATTCCCAGTTGGCCACCAAGAATCATAGATATTATCGTTTCCTACAGCAACTTCAACACCACATTCAGTTAATAAATCAACTGGTACTCCCCTACCGATAGGAAGACTTGTCACAATTGAAATACCGGCATCTTTTAATATATAGCCTAGTTCACGTGCCTCTTCTCTAGTAACATCGCCAAGTCCAAATGCATGACTAACCGCAACTCTACCTTCCCAGCCAGCCTGCTTAGTTAAATATGCGAGTCGTTTCATAGTAAATGTCCCAAGGTGACCAGGGTCATGTAGATGCAAATCAATATCGGCATTTCCCTCCACAGCTATGTCCATAAGCTGAACGAGAGAAGCTTCAATATTGTTATCAACGGTTGCAGGATCAACGGCACCAATAATAGTAGCTCCACATCTAACAGCTTCGCGCATTAGCTCAACCGTTCCAGGACGCAATAAGCCGTGCTGAGAAAAAGCAACAATCTCTGAGCTAACTTTATTTGAATAGGTTTCCAACGCTTGTTTGACACCATCTAAATTCTGTAGCTTTACCTCTGGATATATATCAACATGGGTCCTTATATGTGTTGAACCAGCAGCTAACAAAACATCTAGTAAAGCTTCGGCACGTACCTTTGTGCTCGAAGGAAGAGATGCAAGTATATTTTTTTCAATCTCACATCTTTCAACCACTCCCTTAGCCGGGATACACGCCCTCCATTCCTCACCCATATACGTTTTATCTAGATGAACATGCTTTTCTACAAAAGAGGGAATTAGTAATAATTCCCCTGCATCTCTTATTTCTAAATGTCTATGTATAGGTTCCGTCGCTTCTAAGATTCTAGTAAATTTTCCATCTTCAATCAGGACATGGTGCAGCTTTGTCTCTGTACCAATAACCGTACCATATTCCTTTCTAAAACCTGTTTCCAAACGTACATTTTGTAACCAATATCTCTGACTCAAAAGTTTCATCCCCTCTCAAACTGAATAACAAGAAAAATGGACTGCCTAAAAGTAGGTATCTTTCTAATTCTATTTTATCAAAAGAATAGGTATATTCTAAATACTATGAACCACTAATTAAAGAACAAAATGCTTCATGAAATGGAAAATTGGACCTAGTATTGATAAAAGAGTAACTAGATTTTGAAAAATATTTTATAAAAAAGGCCCACCCTTTCGGTTAGTCCGTGTCATAATTTATGAGCTGAACCATTTTTTCTTATCATCAGACAGTGGGTTCCCAGGGTCCGGACATACGCCTGTGTTATGTTAATGCCATCCTTTCTAGTGTTCTTATAAAAAAAGAGTCTACTTTAAATAGTAGACTCTTTTTCCAATCCACGTTTAATGATGTTTCGAATAGGTTCTTCGCTGGTGGTAACAACTTTTACTTTTGTATTGCTATGTTGGATTTTTTGGATGAATTGATTTTTTATGTAAGGATTGTTATGGAATACACCACCTTGTAATATTAAATCAAATTCATCCTGCTGGATGTTTGCCTTTTCAATTGCATTTCCAGCTAAGACCAATAGTTCATCCACCGCAGCATCAAAAATCCGCTTACTTACTGCATCCCCCAAACAAAATGCCTCATATACGACTGCAGTAAGGGCTCCGACATCATCAACCGAATAGGATTCACTATATGCCCAATTATAGAGATCTTCAATGGTGCTTAATTCAAATTTCTCCAATATAAGCTTAGCTAATAGTGTATCCTCTTCACGACCGTCCTTCATTTTGAGAACAGATTGTATCGCTTGTTTGCCAATCCAATAGCCACTTCCCTCATCACCAAATCTATGACCCCAACCACCAGACCGAACAATTCGACCGTTACCATCATGAGCAAACACAATCGAACCCGTTCCGGCAATTAAGAGAACACCAGCTTTTTTTTGGGTTGCTCCAAACAATGCAGAAAGAGCATCATTTTCTACTATTACACTACCAATCCCAATTGACAAAGCGTTTATTCCCCGCTGAACAATACCTTTTACTTCCTTTTCATCAATTGTGGTATCTATTCCAGCAAGTGCAAAGACTGCCTTTTCAACATTTACTTGATCACAAAAACCAATTCCAGCATCCTTGAACGCATCAAGAATAGCAGCCACTATTGCATCTTCAGCCCGTTCCACTCCTACAACATGGTAATTCGAAGCCCCTGCTCTTCCTTCGCCTATAATCGTACCTTCAGCATTAACAAGTACTGCTATTGTTTTAGTGCCACCACCATCGACCGCAAGTAATTCGATGGAATCCTTATTCATTCTCTCCAGTCCATTCTGTAATGATGTTGGATACATTTGCTGCGGACTTAGTAAGATGCTCTTGTCTATCAAGTAACCAGCCTTTAAGATCTTGTTGTTCTGTTAAGCGTGCATTAATTGTTTTTTCCATTCTGCTTGGACTTGGTCCGCCCTCTAAGTCACGGATTTGTACAAAATATTCTGGGCTCAATACTAGCTTTAATTCTTCTTCAGTTAAAACAGATTCATTGCCAACAATCTTCTTAGATTGTTCATTCAGAAGTTCCAATGTTAATGATTCCAATGACGTTTTACCATTTTTTACGAGCTCTTTTACTGTCGAGCTTACAACATGATGTGCCTGACGGAAGGATAACCCATCCTTACGTACGATAGTATCCGCCAATTCTGTTACATTCGCAAAGCTCTCTTTCGCTCGTTTAAGTAGAGTCTCTTTATTTACTTCCATTGTTAGTAAAACCGAAGTTAATAATTCATAAATGCCACCTAATCTTTCAATTGCTTTCCAGATATATGGCTGCATGTCATCCTCGGTATCTACAATATCCCCGAATGGTGTGTTATGAACCATTAATAATACGGTTTGGCAATCTCCCGCTACACTTGATAACAGGGCACGCATATGTTCAATTGAAACAGGATTTCGCTTTTGTGGCATAATTGAACTGATTTGAACATATGGAGCAGACAGAAGGAATGCTCCATATTCCTGTGTTCCCCATAATAAAAAGTCCTGCATCGATCTTCCTAAATTCAAGGCTGCTAATTGAACAGCTGTAGCTGTTTCTGCAATATAATCAGCACCTGCTACAGCATCCCATGCATTATCAATCATATCCTCAAAGCCAAGAAGGTCTTTCATCCGTTCACGACTAATTGCAAAGCCAGAGGTTGTTAATGCAGCAGCACCCATACTACTTCGGTTCACTGTATTATAAGCTGCTTGTAGACGTTTGATATCACGTGTTAGCATGTCTGTCATCGCATTTAAATAATGAGCTAAGGTAGTTGGCTGAGCTTGTTGCGTATGTGTATAGCCTATCATAATGGTTTCTTTGTGCTCATTAGTCAATTCAATAAGTGCTTCACGAAGCTTTAACGCCTTTTCCACTAATGGGAGCAGCTTTTTACGGAGTGTCATCCGGTAGATTGCTATCCCCATATCATTACGGCTTCGTGCTATATGAAGGTTTCCAGCAATATCACCTGCATCTTCTATTAGAGAATGCTCCACTTCAAAAAATAAATCCTCAAATTGTCCGGTGTAGCTTCTTTTTTGGATTTCATCCTGATTAAGATTTGATACCGCCTTGGCAATTTTCTTAGCCTCTTCTTTTTCCACAAGCCCTTGTTCCACTAACATAATCAAATGTGAATTATGGATTTCAATCATTGAATCAAGTAATTGTTGCTTTGCTTCATTATATGCTGGTTCAAGTACCATTGAAGTGTATGTTTTAGAAGGAAATGCTGTACCTTCTTTTTCAATTATCTCGTCTCGTAGTGAGTTTTTCACGTTGGTCAATCCCTTCTGTTCAGCAGGGCTCCCTCCTCCCCACTGATTTATATTGTTCATTATCAATCCGACACTTACTAGAAGTAAGACATGAATAAAATTAATCTGAGAGCCAATTTTTTATTAACGCGTTCATGTTTGATGCAGCCGTTCCCACGATTATTTTCCCTTTTTCATAAGAGGTTTGACAAATGAGCCCTGTATAGCCATCCCATGCTTTAGGAGTTCCTTCTACTAGGACGTATGGCATGGAAGAAAGAGAGGGAACTTCTTGAAACTCAGGATCCCCTTCCTGAACATGGACGAGGTCAGGCCGAAATGCTTTTACAGCTGACATTTCATATGGACCTCCATGCCCCCTACCTTTCGTCCCAACGAACCCAATTTCTTCTGCTGCATCAATGGCAACCATTTGCCACCAGTTGATTAACAAGAAGCTTGCGTCCGTATGTTTGCCTGTCACATACTCTGCTACCGTGCGGGAAACTCCCATATTGGCGTCATGAGCATTTAGTAGAATAATTTTTTTAATGCCTTGCTTGATAATTCCCGTCGTAATATCAATTACGTATTCTGTTATAATACTTGGCCGAATCGGAATCGTCCCTTGATATTTCGATGTTTTTCCGGGACAAGCCGTATAGGGAACCGTTGGAAAAATGACTCCCCCCAAATCAGCATCAATCAATTCAGCAAATCCATCTGCAAGCACAATATCTGTACCTAAAGGAGAATGTGGCCCATGGTACTCAAAGCTCCCTAATGGAACAATCGCAAACTTTGCTTGCTCCAGCGTCTTTAAGTCTCTTCCATGTATGTCTGTTGCCTTCATAAGGTAAGCCCTCCTCTATATGGCAGATCCTGCTTTACCGTCTGTAATCTTTTGAGAGATAAATAGAACGGTAATGATTAAAATGATTTGTAATACTCCGTATGCACATGCTGTTCCAAATTGGAAAGCATACATTTTTTGGAATATCGCAACCGATAATGGCATCGTTGATGTGCTATAAATTAGGATTGAAGCAACAAACTCACCTAATCCTTGAACTAGTGCAAGTAATGTACCAGCAAGTATTCCTGAGAATGCCATTGGAACAACGACTCTTCTAAATGTGTACCACCAGTTTGCACCTAAACTTCTTGCTGCTTCCTCCACCGATTCATCCATTTGCATTAATGCTGCTGAGGTGGAACGGAAGATAAGAGGTAAATGACGTACGAAATATGCTAACGGTAGAATCCAGAAGGTACCGATTAAAACTTGGTTAAAACTGAAAACACTTGGTTCACTAAATGCCGCGATTAAGTTAACAGCCACTACTGTACCAGGTAATGCCCATGGAACCATGATTAAAATATCAAGCAATGCCTTCCCTTTAAACTTCGTACGAACCATTGCATAGGCTGCCGCCACACCGAAGATGATATTTCCGGCAGTCGCTACAAAGCTCATCTGTAAACTGTTCCAGATTGGACGCCACGTGCGTTCATCTGTAAATAGGTCAATATAATGCTGCAACGTGTAGGCGGTCGGGATAATTTGAACCGTCCACTCCCCATCTACTGAGAACGAAATAAGTACCAGAACTAGTATAGGAAGCATTAAAATGATAACTCCAACAAATGATAGGAACATTGATAAGTATTTAACAAATGGGGAACGAAGTTCTGTTCTGTGAACACTGATTCCTTTGCTTTGGTTTTGGAAATTACGCCTTCCTTGATACCATCTCATTAAAATCAAAAAGGAAATCGAAACAATGGAAAGAATTGTAGATTGTGTTGCTGCCATATCTAAGTCTCCATTTGTACGAGATAGATATATTTGCATGGTCATTGTTCTTTCCACACCGAACATTAATGGTGCTGTATAGGAAGCCATTGAAATCATAAATACAAGTAACGAAGATGCTACTAGTGATGGAGTAAGCATCGGCAGGATTACCTTCATCCAAATGCGAATTCTACCGGACCCAAGGCTTGTTGCAGCTTCTTCCAATGAAGGATCAAGTCCTTTGATGGCTGCTGCAGCCGTTAGATAGAAATACGTATACATCGTGAATGTGTGAACCACGATAACCCCTAAAATACCTTTTAAGGCAAAAGGAACCTCTTCCAGATTAAATAATGCTTGAAACGCTCTTGGAATTATTCCGCTCTCCCCATATAGGAAGGTAAATGACAATACCCCGACAAGCGGTGGCAATGCCATCGGGACAAGAATTAATACAGAAAGAATTTTTCTTCCTGGAAATTCATAGCGTTCCATTAAAAACGCCATTGTGACACCAACAATTGCACATGTGATAACACTAATAACTGATATATATATACTTGTCCAAAGCGCTTCTAGGTTTGCCGTACTAGTTAATCCGAAGAAGCGTTGGTAATTTTCGAGATTTGCGCCTTCCTCACCGACCACTGATTGAATAAAAGTTTGATAAAACGGATAAATAACATAAGCTAAAAGCACTAAAAATAAAGGAGAAATTAACACATAAACAAAATATTTTGAACGGGTAAGACGTGCCCACCAGTTCTCTTGCACTACAGTACTTTGATTCGCACTCATTTTTTCACCTCCTATTCGCCAATCAAGTAGATTCCATTTTCAGGTACGTGAAGGGTAATTGAATCACCGCGACTTAGGATTTGATTTCCTTTATTAATAATCATAACCTTCATGATATTCGAGCCTACTTTTACCACATAATTGATGCTGACACCAGTAAATTCAACAAGCTGAATCGTTCCAGTTAGTTGATTTACGCCTAGTCCTTCATGCATAGCTTCTGGACGAATGGAGCATTTTATTTTTTCACCTACAACAAGCTTTTTCCCATTTGCAGATTGAGTCATAGAGCCTGTTACAAATACATCTTCCTCTAATTTGACCTTGACTGCATCGCCATTGATTCCGACAACTTCCCCATCAATAATATTGGATTCGCCAATAAAGGACGCAACAAAGTGATTCGATGGGCGATTGTAGATTTCTTGAGGAGTTCCAATTTGCTGTACAACTCCTTCTTTCATAACCATAATCCGATCGGACATTGTCATTGCTTCTGTTTGGTCATGGGTAACATAAATCGTTGTCACACCTAGTTCAACTTGAAGCCTCTTAATCTCTATTCTCGTTTCCTCACGAAGCTTTGCATCTAAGTTTGATAATGGTTCATCAAGAAGAAGGATATCCGGTTCAATTACAAGTGCACGAGCCAATGCTACACGCTGCTGCTGACCACCGGACAGCTCGTTAATTTTACGGCTTCCATATTTGTCAAGATGAACAAGCTTTTGTGCTTTTTCTACCTTTTCTTTTATGACTGCTTTAGGCAATTTGCGTACTTCAAGACCAAATGCAATATTTTCAAAAACGGTCATATGTGGGAATAGCGCATAGTTTTGAAATACCATTCCGATGTTACGTTTGTTTGGCTGAAGGGTTGTAACATCTTTATTGTCAAACAGAATTTTTCCTTTAGTAGGAAAATAGAATCCAGCAATCATTCGTAATGTCGTTGTTTTTCCGCATCCAGATGGACCTAAAAATGTAAAAAACTCACCTGGTTTTACGTCGATATCAACGTTTTCTACTCCTTTTGCTTTACCAAACATTTTACTAACATGATCAAGTCTTACGTTTTTCAATACAAACACCTCGCTGTAAATAAAGTGAAACTAAGTGATATTTCTAAAAAGGAGGTGAAAAACATCTTCACCCCTTTTTCAAAAACTATTAATTTTTTCCTTTGATGTTTTCATCCCAATGTTGCATCCATTCAGCTTCTTTTTCAGCCATTACTTCCCAATCAAGGTCTAATGACTTTAGCTCTAGCTCTTGATACCAGTCTGGCATTGAAGCCTTATCAATATCAGTACGAGTTGGAATTTGGAATAAATCTTCTGCTAAAGTAGTACGAGTTTCTGGTTCAAATAAGAACTCATAGAATAGTTTTGCGTTATCTAGGTTTTTCGCGCCTTTTACTAGACCAACAGCATCAACTAAGATTGGTGCTCCACTTTCTGGATACACATAATCAAATGGTTGGTTGTGTTGATTTTTTTGGATTAAGATATCTTGCAGATTCCAAAGAGAAATCGAACCTTCTTGACGAGCAAGCTTTAAGTATAGGTTAGTTGGGTCTTGCGCATATTCTTTTGTATTTGCATCTAATTTAGCAAGCCACTCATAACCAGCTTCTGGATTATCTGCACCTTGCTCATGAATCATAGCAGAGTAAATGGTTCTCATTGTACCTGATGCTAATACACCACGGATGATGATTTCATCTTTCCATTTTGGATCTAAAAGGTCATCCCAATCCTGTGGAGCTTCTTCCTTAGAAAGTACATCTGAGTTAATCATGATTACTTCTGGTAATAGCATTTCACCATACCAACGACCTTCAGCATCCTTATGTTCTGGAAGAATGCTAGCATCAAAGCTTGGCTTAAATGCTTCAAGCAGGTCTTCATTCGCTGCTGTCATGAATGCAGATTGAGTTCCACCCCACCAGAAATCAGCTTGTGGATTTGCTTTTTCTCCACGAATACGTTCAAGAACTTGCTGGGCACCCATTGTTAATACATCAACTTGAACATCTGGATACTTTTCATTAAACATTTCAACAACCTTGTCTACAATCGTTTGGTCACGGGCTGTATAGATTACCAAGTTGCCACTAGCTTCCGCTGTTTCCTCGGTTTTGCCTTCATCAGTTCCGCCGCTTGGCTCTTCTTCTTCCGTAGAAGAACTACCAGAACACGCTGACACAAAAAGCATCAATGCAGCAAGTAAAAGAACTAAAAACTGTTTCTTTTTAAACATAAGAATCCCCCTTAAAGAATTTTATTTATTCAAAAGCAGGTCGAATCAACCTACTAAAGAACCGAATAGAATAATAGTTTAGAATTCAAAATTCCGCTTAGTTTAATAGAATACTCAATTCAAAATGCTATCGTATTCTCGTAGGAACAATGAAACTGCCCCTAACACTCCCGCATTTTCACCTAATTGCGATAGATGTAATTCAACTGAGCTAGGAAGATATCTGTGAACAATACGTTGTAATCTTGGAAGAATGAAATCGGCTGATTTCATAACTCCACCATCTAAAATGATAATCTCTGGATTTAAGAGAGTTGCAGCATTAATGAGCCCATAGGCAAGATGTTCAATAGCGTCTTCGACTACAGGTAGTGCAATCTCATCCCCTGCTTTTGCTAAGGAAAAAGCCTGTTCCCCTGTAATTTCTGAGGTCATTGCCTCTTTATACAGTGGGTGTTCTTCGTTTTGTTGGATTAGCTTTGTTACCTTTTCACCAATCGCTTTTCCGCCAGCAACACTTTCAAGATAGCCATAACGATGAAAAGTAGGTTTAAATTCATATTTCATATCATTTTTATCTGTCACGATATATCCGAGTTCACCAGCTGCATTTGAAGTCCCACGATAAAGTTGATTATGTATAATGATTCCACTTCCAATGCCTGTACCAACTGCTATAAATAGAACATTTTCTTTATTTTGGGCGTTACCTAACCATTGTTCACCAAGAACAGCCACATTGACATCATTATCTACATATACAGGGAATGAAAAATATTGTTCTGCCTCCATCAATAGTGGATAGCGAACCCAATTTAAGCTTGGTGCTTCCATAACAACGCCCGAAGCTGTTTCTGTAATGCCTGGCACACCGATTCCCATCCCCATAATTAAATTTGGATCGAGTTGATTTCGATGAATCAAATCTTGAACCTCTTTATGAATTTGTTTGAGCAGGCCACTTCTTAAAAACTTTTGGGTATTGAAGCTAGTTGAACAAATAATCCGTCCGCTCAGGTCAGATATTACAATTCGTACCTTCGTACCCCCGATGTCGGTCCCGATTACATAGGCAGCATTTTCATTAAAATAAAGATGAATTGGCCTTCTTCCGCCTTGTGAAGAGGATTCCCCATTTCCTTTTTCATGAACCCAATTCTCTCGAACAAGTTCATCAACTAGTAATGAAACAGTCGGTTTACTAATGCTAAGCTTTTCCGATATTTCTGCCCTTGAAATCGGCTGATAATGTCTTACGCATTGTAGGACCATTTTTTTATTATTTGTTCTCGTTTGTAGATGGGATGGTTTTCTAGTCATAATCATCACAGCCTTATTTCTATTGGTTATCTTTTGGTTAGTTAGTAAATTTAACTAATTCAATTACACTATATAATAAATTGCAATCGTTTACAACACTAAATTTTTAAAAAATTTACTAAATGAACTCGTTGGTCTTTTCTTTCTGGCTGACCTAAGATCTTTATCAACATCTACACTTTACCCTAAACTTTGTTCCCATTCCAATATACCTATCAGAAAATATCAAATAGTCATTTGGTAATATTTACAATATTCAGAAAAGACATATAATTTTGTTTGTAGGATGTTTTCTTCCATTAGTTAGTTATTTTTACTAACTAAAAAAACTGAAAGGGAAAGGAGAATTGTGTCGGTTTTTTACATTTAATAATGAAAGGGGTTACAAAATTGAAGAAATTTCTCTATGTCGTAATGTCCATTCTTTTACTTGCTTCCTTATTTCCACCAATCGGTCTAGCACAAGAACAGAGTGAAGCCGATGTTGAACTTTGGAATGCTGTTAAGCCTCTAGATACCACTGTTACTTTCTTAAACACAGGCGCACATCCAGACGATGAACGTAGTGATTTTCTTGCCTATCTATCACGAGGATTAGGTATAAAAACTGCTAGTTTAATTGCCAACCGTGGTGAAGGCGGTCAAAACGCAATTGGAAATGAACTAGGAAATGCGCTTGGCATTATCCGTTCCAATGAAATGATCGAAGCAGCGAAGGTAAATGGTGTAAAAGCCTACCACTTAAGTGAAACAACTTCAGATGCAATCTATGATTTTGGTTTTTCAAAATCACCAGATGAAACACTTCAAAAATGGGGAGAGGAAGTAACCTACGAGCGTCTTATCGAATTCATAAGAACGTATCAACCAGATATTGTAATGCCCTCCTTCCTAAATGTTGATAGCCAACACGGACACCATAGAGCTATCAATGTCTTATCTCTTAAGGCATTTGACGATGCTGCGGACCCTACTGTGTTCCCAGAGCAAATGAAGAATGGTTTAGAGCCATGGCAAATCAAAAAGGTTTACCTACCAGTTTCTGCAAAGGATGCTACAACTTCAATTGAAATTGGCGATTATGATCCAATCTATGGAATGAGCTACCCGCAACTTGGTGAAGCTTCAAGATATCTACATAAGAGCCAAGGAATGGGGAGCGATATTCCAGTAGAGCCTAGACAAACACATCTTCAGTTAGTTGAATCTGCAGTAGAAACAGAATCATCTGATCTATTTGCTGGAATTCCTTATGATTTCCATGATTGGGCTGATGTCATACCTGCTGAAAATATCAGTGAACAATTAGATACATTACAAAATAATTTAGATGAAATTATTGAGCTATACCCAGACCGGGCGTCGATTTTACCTGAGTCTCAAAAAGCATTAGGTGCTGTACAAAAATTAATTTCAATCACAAATTCTGCTGACCTAAATGAAGGAGTTAAAAACGATCTTCTTCACAAGCTTGAGCTAAAGGAAGAACAACTTCAACAGGTAAGCTTAGTTTCTTCAAACCTAGCAGTTGATATCGAAATCGGTTCTTATGTATTAACTCAAGGTGAACAAACTCAAGTAGAGGTTACTGTTACGAACGAAGGACAACAAAAAATTCATCATATTGAAGCAGCTCTTCTTACTCCTGAGAACTGGAAGCATGAAGGAACTACTAAGTTAATGCATTTGAAGCCTGGTGAATCAAAAACAGTTACCTTTAATGTAACTGTTCCTTCAGATGCTGAATATTTTAAACCATATGATCATGCTGTAATACAAGCGCAACTTACGTTTAAAGAATACGGTGTTGAAACAACATCAGTTCTAGACTTAGATAACACAGTAAGTGTCCTACCTGAATTAAGTGTGACACCAGACCCAGTTAACATTACTGTTAACACTGCAAATGTTCAAGATAAAATTCCGGTCAATGTAAAGGTTAAAAATTATGCAAATGGTGCTAAAACTGCTAAAGTTTCCTTGAACCTTCCTGAAGGCTGGACAAGTGAACCTGCAGTAACTGAAGTAGGCTTTACAGATAGATTCGAGGAAAAAGTAGTATCATTCACATTAATTCCTCCTGTAACAGTTGCTGAAGGTAATTTCACAATTGAAGCTATTGCAGATGCGGAAGGACAGTCCTTCAACACAACTGTACAGGAAATCAAATATGAGCATATCAATGACTCTTACTTCCTGTATCCATCTACGATTAACGGCATTGCCTTTGAATTATTAAAACCGGACAATCTAAAGGTGGGTTATATTGACAGTGGTTTTGATACAATTGCTGATTCTCTATTAAATGCTGGATTTGATATTACAAAGCTTTCTCCTGAGGATCTTGCAAATGGAGATCTTTCACAATATGATACAATCGTGACAGGAATCAGAGCAACTCTTGGTAGAGAGGACCTTTTAGCAAATAATGAAAGGCTAAAAGAATATGTTAATAATGGTGGACATTTAGTTATGCAGTACGTGACAGCTGCAGATCCATGGGATGCTGATTTAACACCACCATATCATTTAGAGATTGGAACGCCATCCATTCGTTGGCGCGTAACTGACGAAAATGCTAAGGTTACGGTAACCCAGCCAGAGCATGATCTTTTTAATTTCCCTAACAAGATTACCGACAAGGACTGGGAGAACTGGGTACAAGAAAGAGGTCTCTACTTCCCAATGAAATGGGATGAGAAGTACGAAACATTTGTATCCATGGCAGACCCTAACGAGGCCCCATTTACAAGTGGAATCCTAATGGCTGAATACGGTGAAGGAACATACCTTTACACCAACCTCGTTTTCTATCGACAAATTGGTGCCCAGGTGCCTGGAGGATATCGAATCTTTGCAAACCTGATTAGTTATGGGGCGAAGAACTAAGGTAACACTAACTAAATAAATTGATAGTGGCTGACTCAGCAGTCGTTTATCGACAGTGGGTCAGCCTTTCTACTTTTGGAAACTCAGAATAACTTTTAATTTGATATATTACTAGTCCCACTAAAGAGAGCTGTCCTCTTTATAGGCTCTGTTAAATCTTACTTTTGATATTTGTATAATAAATAAGGGAAACCTAATTATCATGGTTTCCCTATTCTAATAAAGTAACGCTCAGCTTTATCATATAAATTAAATTTTTTAACCATTTTACTTTTCTGTTGAAATGATTAAGAACATCGGTCTTCTTAGTTCATCTTTCATTTCGGGAATACTCTTTATCATTTCTTCAGAAGGAATCGGTTCTCTAACTTCCCTTATAATAAAACCTACTTTAAGCAAGTCATTTATATAGGTTGAAAAAGTCCTATGATATTTTATAACATTCTCTGTAAGGAATGTTGTTTCCCGCAAACCTTCTGATTGGTAATTATCAACTGCCCAATGTATACGATTCCCTTGGTCATCGTAATACCAATCTTGTTCTTTCCTAGAAGTAAAAATTGGATGTTCGACTGAAAATACAAAAAAACCTCCAGGTTTTAGAAAATGATATACTTTTTTACAAATCTCTTCAAAGGACTTAATATAGTGAAAAGCCAATGAACTAATGACAACATCAAATTGTGATTCTGGAAAATTGATGTCTTCAATTGGCATTTTAATGTATAAAATTGCAGAATCATCTGTCATTTCACGAGCCTTTTGAAGCATTTTTTCAGATATATCTACTCCAATAACAGAACTTGCTTGCTGCTCACGAGCATAACGGCAATGCCAGCCGAAACCGCATCCTAAATCTAGTACACTTTTATTTCGCAATTCAGGTATCAGTTCTTTTAATACGTACCATTCTCCCGCACCTTCAAGTCCTTTAACCGAACGTGGCATTTTTTCATATGCAGAAAAGAAATTAATATCATCATATTTATTTTGTTTCATGATAAATAGCCTCCTAAAACGATATTAACATCTGGTTTAGAAGGCTATCTATCTCCTTCTAACCAATTTTTTTACCTCATTAAAAATAGATAGACTCTCGGAAAAAAACTTCCCCCTTAACAAACATACATTCAATTAACAATTAAGTGAGGATATTTTTTATCACTTAAATTGGGTGAATCTTTTTGCATAGTACCATTCAAAACACATGATTCATTTGTTCAATTTATAGTTGATGAATTCAAGAAACGTTGTATTACTAAATCCTTTTTAAAGGACTACCTAAAACATCTGGTTATATATTGAAATATAGGAAAGAATAGTAAGTAATCAAGCTTCGTTTTTTCATGAAGGAGAGTCTTCTATGACAAGTAACAGTAAAATATCATCACTCCAATTTGGAATATTAGTGTTTTTGTATACAATCGGGAGCACAATCCTTCTCGCACCGTCTGGATTAGCAGGACTAGCTAAACAAGATGCATGGATTGCCTCTATAGTAGGGGTTGGTATAGGTGGAATTTGTGTTGTACTTTATAGCAAGTTAGGAAATCTTTTTCCAAATATAACGTTCGTGGAATATTGTGAGAAAATTCTCGGTAAATGGGTAGGTAAAATAATTTCAATTACTTTCGTGTTTTTCTTTTTTATCGGTGCAACTACAGTATTATTTCACATGGGGAATTTTCTGGTTACACAGATCATGCCCGACACACCCATTCATATTATTAATGCACTTTTTGCAGTTATTATTGTATATGGAATTCGCTTGGGAATTGAAGTATTTGCACGTGCAGCTGAAATCTTTTTTCCTTGGGTGGTTCTTTTATTCTGCATATTGCTTTTCACCCTCTTACCCGAAATAGAAATCAAAAATATCCAGCCAGTTTTTGAAGAAGGAATAAAACCTATATGTGTTGGTGCCTTATCACTAGTTAGTGTAGCTTCCTTACCATGTATCGTGTTTACCATGATTATCCCATGTGTAAGCGAAATAAATAAAGTGAGGACCACTTTCATCATTTCACTTTACATAGGTGGATTCGTAATAATCACTACTACATTTTTGTGTATAGCTGTATTAGGTGCAGATTTTACAGCACGTAGTACATTTCCAAGTTATGTATTAGCCAAAAAAATAAGCATTGGAAATTTCGTAGAAAGAATAGAGATACTTATTGCTATACTCTGGTTTATTACGATTTTTTATAAAATACTGCTTTACTTCTATGCTTGTATAATCGGAACAGCACAAATATTAGGATTAAAAGACTTTCGCCCGATTACTCTCCCATTTGGAATGATTTTAGTCATTTATTCATACATAGTATATCCTAATACAGTTTATGCAGCGGAATGGGACACAACCGTCTGGATTCCTTATGCTTTGACGTATGGTTTTTTCCTACCTTTATTATTGTTTGTAGTAGCAAAAATACGATTTAAATCAAATGACCCTACAAATAATAAAAGTATGTAAAGAAAACGATTCAATTTATGGGCTCGTAGGAGTATAAATATGAAAAAATTAACGGACTGGGTCAAAGACAGTAATAAAAAGAAAAATTACTACAAATCATCCAAATTTGAAGAACAACTTACTACTTTTACAGATTCCAATAAATCTAAAAATAACGACAAATCATTACCGTCTTCTAGCAAAGAAACCATTGATACTTCACTAAAAACAACTCTCCAATTAATTAAAACCACCTTAGGAAATAGTACAGACATAGTTATAAGAGAGTTTTCCATTGGTACAGATGGAAGCATTAGAGTTGCCATTTTGTATACGGATGGTCTTGCTGATAAAACATTTGTGCAAGATTTCATTTTAAAACCATTGATAGTTGATATAAGAAGCGCGGACCTGGAAGTAGACTTGAAAGATAGTGGAAACTTACTTGACTTTCTTAAGTACCATTCTCTTGATACAGGTGATTTAAAGAAATTACATGATATGACAAGCCTATATAACCATCTACTGTCTGGTGATACTATTCTACTTTTAGAAGGGCATTCTGAAGCGATAACGATTAGTTCTAGAGGCTGGGCAGATAGAGGTGTACAAGAACCATCTTCCCAAACAGTCGTTAGAGGTCCAAAAGATGGGTTTTCAGAAACACTTAGAACAAACACCGCTTTAATTAGAAGAAGAATAAAAGATCCTTCATTATGGATTGAAACATTTATAGTAGGAAAGAAAACAAAAACAGACGTTGCCATTGTTTATTTAAAAGGTGTTGCCACTGATTCAGTAATAAAAGAAGTAAAGGAGAGAATAAAACGAATTGATGTTGATAGTATTTTGGAAGGTGGATATATTGAGGAATTCATCCAAGATGAAACATATACTCCTTTCCCAACGGTCTACAATTCTGAAAGACCTGACGCAATAGCAGGAGGGATACTTGAAGGTAGAGTAGCAATTATTGTTGATGGAACACCTTTTGTATTATTAGTCCCTGCATTGTTTGTTCAGTTCTTACAGTCCACAGAAGACTATTATCAACGAACAGACATTGCAACAATGACAAGACTACTACGTTTCATTTCGTTTCTTTTATCGTTATTAGTGCCGTCTGCTTATATTGCAGTTACAACATTTCACCAAGAAATGCTACCAACTACGTTGTTGGTAAGTCTTGCTGCCCAAAGAGAGGGCGTACCTTTTCCAGCATTTGTAGAAGCAGTATTGATGGAAGTAACATTCGAAATATTACGAGAAGCTGGAGTTCGGATGCCCAGAGCAGTTGGTTCTGCTATTTCAATTGTAGGAGCTTTAGTTTTAGGGCAAGCTGCAGTTGAAGCAGGAATTGTTTCAGCTGCAATGGTAATTGTTGTTTCTTTAACAGCGATTAGTAGCTTTGTATCACCACAATTTAATATGTCAATCGCAGTAAGGCTGTTACGCTTTGGTTTTATGCTTTTGGCAGCTAGTTTTGGGTTATTCGGGATTATTGTTGGTTTAATTGCAATGGTATTACATATGTGTAGTTTACGCTCTTTCGGGGTACCATATTTAACACCTTTGGCTCCTTTTATTCCGTCTGGTCAGAAAGATACATTATTTAGACTCCCTCACTGGGCATTATACTCAAGACCTAGGTTGATAAGTCAACAAGATACAGTGCGCGAGCAAACAGCTGCTCCTTCTCCAAATATTAAAGGAGAAATCAAAGAAGAGCAGAAAGAGTCAGAAAACTAACAATTAAGAGGTTATGAAAATGAAAAATATAAAAATAACTGTGATTTTCATCCTTCTCATTCCTTTACTTACCAGTTGTTGGAGCCGAAAAGAGTTGAATGAGCTCGCCATAACCACTGGAATTGCTATAGATAAAGTTGATGATAAATACTTTGTTACAGCACAAGTACTAAACCCAGGCGAAATAGCTGGACAACAACAATCCACAAGACTAGAAGTGGCAACATTTGGAACAACGGGTTTAACTATTTTTGAGGCATTTCGAAAATTAACATTACAATCTCCGAGAGATTTATATTTGTCCCACGTTCGCATCATTGTATTTGGAGAAGAGTTAGCAAGAGAAGGTATTACAGAAGTACTAGATTTTCTTTCTCGAGACCATGAAATGAGAACAGATTTCTTCCTTACCGTTGCAAAAAATCAAAAAGCATCAGAAATTTTAAAAGTGTTAACTTCAATTGAAAAAATACCTATGATGAAAATATTCAATTCTATTGATGTAGCTGGAGAGAATTGGGCGGCTGCGAAGGGGGTTCAACTGGATGATCTAATCAGTAAGATTACTAGTGATGGTAGTAATGCAGTACTCACAGGTGTCTCAGTACAAGGACCAAGGGATATTGGAAATGATTTGCAGAATATAGAAAAAATTGATTCACCCACAAGAATTAAAATTGATTATTTAGGTGCTTTTAAAGAGGACAAACTAGTTGGGTGGTTAAATAAAGACGAAAGTAAAGGACTTCAGTATATAGAAGACAAAATAGAAAATACAGTAATAACAGTTCCTTGTGAAGATCGTAGCTTAAGTGTAGAAATCATCAGGTCAAGTACCTCTGTCGAGGGCATTGTAGAAAATGAGCAGCCAAAAATTAAAATTAAGGTTGACTCTGAAGGATCCGTCGGAGAAGCCCAATGTCCTATAGACTTATCAAAGGTAGAATCGCTAAAGAAAATTGGTTCCAAGACAGAAAAAGATCAAGAAAATAAAATAATGAAATCTATAGAAAAGGCTCAAGAATGGAGAACCGATTTTTTAGGTTTTGGTGAAGCCATTCATAGAGCAGATCCAAAAGCTTGGAAAAAACTAAGTAAAAATTGGGATGAGCATTTTAGTAATCTAGAAATCGATATAGATATAAACGTAGATATACGAAGATTAGGAACTATTACTGATTCGTTCCAAAAGTAATGGGTGATGTTTTATGAAGCTAATTGGGATCCTTACAATTGCAACATTAATCCTCTTGTATGAGTTACCGAAAATGAAAAAGAAAAAGATGGCGAAAGAGATTAAGGTGTTTTTTATATTTTTATTGCTTGCTACAACAGTTTCAACTCTGGAGATATATAATCTACCAACCCCAAACCCTCTCGAATGCATTAAATATCTTTTTGAACCAGTAGGCAAACTTGTTATAGGTAAATAAAGTGAGATATCAGTTTGTAGGTAGAAAAAATAATCAAGAAAAATTCATGCTCCTTGAAAGAGGAATGTCGACTAAAATCCGGTTACGTCCTGCGGCGAGAAATTTGACAAAATCAGTGCCTGAAACATTGCAAAAAAACCATACCAAAGGACCATAAAAGAACTAATTCTTGCTAAAAAGATGCAGAAAACTCATAATAAAAAAGAAACATATGTTCTTGTTATTTATAAGAGGAAAGGGCATATTGCAGACTTGGTAAGCATCTTATATTGCGGGAATTATTGACGGAGAAAGAAGTATTTCATTAACTAGGATGCATGATAAAGAACATCGTAAGCCGTATATTTCTATTGCGTCTACAAATATTGAACTCCTCCTGTAAATGATTAAGTAAGACAAAAAAAAATCTGTTCCTTGAACTAAATAGTTTGTACTGTAATAATGAGAGGGCTTAAAAAAAGAGTATGTCAATTGTTAGCAGAATGATGAATGGTACCACAATTCCGTTTTTCATGATTTATTCTCCTTTATTAAAAAAAGGTCCCTCATGAATGCGAGAGAACCTTTTTTTAGCATTCCTATGGGGGTTAATGTTAGGGAAAGATGTTATACGTTGCACATTAAGTAAATAACAGTTTTGCGTACTATACTCCTAATAATAGTATTTCTAGGATTTTTTGAACCTCGATCCCTTCTTTAAAGGTAAAAAGCTCAGCATCTTCTCTGTTACATGTAAGTACTAATTGATTAATTAACTCATTTAAATGGTTCCTTGATTCAACTTGAAGGTCACTGGTTTTTTGATCCTTTTTTCCATACTCAAGTTTTTCCCAATCAACAAGTGAAATCGTGCCTTCATTTCCATACACGGTAAAGCGAATATTTTCTTCCTTTGCAACATCAGAAAAGCAATTAAATATTACCAATGTTCCATCCTGAATTTTTAGGGTAGCAACTAGGCTATGCTCAGACTTATTCTCTTCAGCTGGGTAGTAAATAATTGAAGATAATACATGAAGATTTCCAAACAGGTTTTGAATCATCTGGATATAATGCGGCATTACCTCCCTAGTAAATCCGCCTTGTTCCCTGGTAGCAATCCATTTATTTTGTTGCCAGGCTCTAGGCCATTGATGAAAGCACGCTGTGACTTCAATTCTCTTTATAGTCCCCAGCTCATTTGCCTTGACCTTTTCATTGAATACTTTAAAAGCTGTTCGATATGGAGTTGGAAAATTCATTGCATGAATGATTCCAGCTTCCTCAGCAGCCTTGTACATTTTGTTTGCTTCTTCTAAAGTATTGGCAAGTGGCTTCTCACAGAAGATATGTTTCCCTCCTTTAATTGCCTCCATAACGATTTCATAGTGATATTTCGGAGGCACTGCCACATATACTAAATCAATTTCTTCATCAGAAACTACATCTACATAGCTTATTGTCCAAGGAATATTTCCGAATTCCTTTGATGTTGCTGAGGCTATTTCTATATTAGAATCACATAGTCTTTGAACTTTTACTTATTTATGATTAATGAATTGTTCCAGTATCTTTTTTCCCACTCCCCCAAGACCAATAACCCCTACTCTTATATGTTTCATTTGTAACACCTGCACTTTGCTTTTTAAATATAGCGTATAACAAATATTCTACTTAGGCTCATCAAATTTTGCTAAAATTCAAATTGCTGCTCAATTCTTAATTCAGCCACTACCTTATCTATAAAGACAACATCTTTTTCTCTTAATAACTAAAACACTTCAGTAGGAAAATCATTTCGATAAAGTGGATACTCCTTTGCTATCCTACCAAATCTACCTTCATATCCTTGCTCCCCATCTTTGTCTTACTTTAGACTTTCTACATTTAAGCATTGAAGCTCTGGTAAGACAAATCTGCCATCCTTTCTAATCAATCGATCATCAAACCATAGCTCTCCTCCACCATATTCAGGTCTTTGAATGAACACAAAATCCCAATGGATTGAAGAATGATTGCCATTATATGCATCATCGTAGCATTGCCCTGGTGTAAGGTGAATCGAGCCAGTTATTTTTTCATCAAACAAAATGTCTCCCATAGGCTCAAGAATAAACGGATTTACACCAATAGCAAACTCACCGATATATCTTGCACCTTCATCCGTGTCTAAGATATGATTTATTCGATCACTATCATTCGCTTCTGCTTTGACAATTTTCCCATTATCAAATCTCAGTTTCACCTTTTCAAAAACAAAGCCGTCATAGGACGAAGGTGTATTAAACAAAATTGTACCATTCACAGAATCTTTTACTGGTGCAGTGTAAACCTCCCCATCAGGTAAATTTAATGTTCCAGCACATTTAACTGAAGGAATATTTTTAATGGAAAAAGTCAAATCTGTTTCCTTCCCTGTAATTCTAACTTTATCCGTTTTATCCATTAATGTAACAAGGTGTTCCATTGCAATAGACATTTTCTGATAGTCGACTGTGCATACATCAAAATAATACTTTTGAAAGGCCTCCGTACTCATTTTAGCCTGCTGTGCCATTGATTCGTTCGGATAACGTAAAATTAACCATTTCGTTTGTTTTACTCGTGTATTCACGTGTACTTTATTTGTATAAATTTGATGGAACAAGCTCATTTGTTCTGATGTAATATCAGAATATTCGAACACGTTGTTTTGACCTCTCATTCCGATATAGGCGTCCATTTTATTCATTTCATAGTCATCAATCTCTGACCACAATTTGAGTTGTTCCTTAGTAGCCCCTTTAATTAATTGTCGTAGCTCCTTCGTATCCCTCTTTTTCACGATTGGATTTCCACCAACGAGATAGACTTCTTTAATGATTGCATTAACAAATACTTCATTTGTATCAAAGCTTTCAATAAGGACGTTTTCTCCTTTACGTAGTTTAATTGAATGTGTAACGATCGTTTTTGCAAGTTTTTCTACTTTTTCTTTTTCCATTTATATTGCCCCCTTACTGGTTATATAGTTTGCTTGTTCTATCGGCTCTTTACTTTTTACTAAAAGATGACCAAATTGAAAAAATGGATAAGCCACTACTGTTAATAGGGCTAGAATGCTAAAAACAATGAAACCTGACTCAAAGCCAAACGCAGCTAGTAGAATACCCCCTACCCATGCACCTGCACTTTGACCAATGAACATTAGTCCAGATGCACCGTAGTATGCTCCTCGTAAATGGACTGGAGCAATATCTCCTATTAACATATCACCGATAATAAAGCATAGAATTTCACCTATTGTAAAAAGCACCATGGCAATTATTAATAAGATAAGAGAATGTGAGATACCGAAGCCTACAATTCCAGCACCAAACAGTAAGGTACCCACCTTTAAAGCAGTAAGTGGTGAATATCTTTTCATGTAACGAATAATCGGATATTGAAGTAGTAGAATCGATGCAGCATTTGTGAAGAATAAGATGGAATATAATCCAACTTTGTCACTTCCCAAATATTGTGCAAGTGTTGTATCAAGATGGGCATAACCCCCTGCTACAAAAATATTCCCCATTAAAAAATAGCGAAAAACTTTGTCTCGACTAATTAATTTTAGACATGATAGGAGAGAGGTCTTTTCATTCTTCTCCGTTGAGTTCTCTGCTGTATCATATTTCTTTTTCCAATAAATAGTAAGAGATCCATAGGCAAAATAGATCAATGCACTTATTATGAAAGGCAATGTAGTTTCTGATGCACCTAATGATAAACCTACGAGAGGACCAATTGCTCCCCCCATATTTATAGCAAAATATCGAGCATTAAATACATCGACTCTGCTTTCTTGAGGAGTTAAATCGACTAGTAAAGCCCGAGCGGTTGGTTCAAAGATACTTCTACACAAACCACTTAGTGCATTTAAAAGAAAAAATTGCCAAACATGTTCTCCAATGGTAAAACCAATAAAAACTAATCCCCATAGAAACATGGAAAACATTATCACTGGTAATCTACCAATTCTGTCAGACCATGCACCTCCAAAAAAGCTAGAGAATGTACTAACAAAGAAACTTACTGCTAGAATTGCACCCGTTGTTGCTGGATCGATTTCCTTTACCTCATGTAAATAGATTCCTAGAAAAGGAATACTCATGAAAAAACCCGTTCTAGACAGAAACGTACCAAAAATTAATCCCCATGCTATCGGGTGAAAGCTATTTAAGCGAAAAAAAGAGAAAGCTTTTTTACCCATCTATAATACCCCCTAAAAATGATTAGTGACTTTCCTAATCTGTTTTTACTGTAGCATTTGTCGATGTCGCCTTCTCTTTAAATGTTGCGATATTAGATGAAGCAACTTTTGAGCTATTTACTTATTTACATTTTCTAACTTCCTCAACTGAATGTATCGTTTCTAGGAATCTATAAATATTGCTGAAAAGGATTGAATTTATAACCAAACTGGAAACCATAAAGCTTCCTCTAAATTATTTACTTGCATATAACTATCTACATTGAAGGTTTATTAGGAGAAATATTTAAATGAAAGATCCACATGTCAGGCATGCACACATTGAAATGGCCATACAAGAAGAAAAATTACAATCAATGTATAGTGAAGTCATCAAACAGATAGATGGAGATTTTACACCAAAAGTTACTGAAGAAATGCAACTATTAACTTTACAAAAATAATATCATGTCTTGAATGAAAAAATTTTTTAAAAGGATTTGTTTGCTTACATGTGGATAATCATACAAATAGGGCGGTAACTGCTTTAGATTAGTTACAAAACCCAAATTTGTTTGTAAATAAAGAAATAAAAAAATGCACTCTTAAACGGAGTGCATTTTCCCAGTAATTATAAAGCACTATTGGTTTGTTTGTTAATTCAGGCAATTGAATTTTTTATGTTTTCAAAGCCATAACGATTAATAAATTTAAAAAATGGTTCTCTCTTCTTACCCTGTTCAGCATAAATGGTAATAATTTTTTCAACAACTTCATAAAGTTGTTCTGGAGTTAGTTGCTCTATCAATAAAGTACCCGTTTTGGCATCTTTTCCTTTTGCTTTTCCACCAATATATAAATCATAATGCTCTCTTCTTTTAATAACTCCAATATCATTGATTAAAGGTTCTCCGCAAGCATTCGGACAGCCTGTATATGAAGGTCTTAGAGGCCATGGTACTTCTTTACCAGCAATTCTTCTATTTAATTCGATTGCAACCGGCATTCCTTCTTCTTCTGCCCCTTTACAAAAATTACAGGTTCTTAAACTTTTTACATATGCACCAACAGGATAAACAGCTAACCCAACTTTTTCAAATTCCTCTTTGACTTTTTCAACTTGAGATTCTAAGACATCAATATAAAGTTGCTGAAATGTAGTAAGTTCAATTTCACTATCTTCCTTTATATATTTAGCAAGAGAAAGTAATTGCTTAGCATTTAACTTTGCTCCAAACCCAATCCCACCATTTACTGCTAGTTTTACAGTTTTTTCTTGATTGTTCAATATTCCCACTCCAATAGGTAAAAAATATAAATAATCAGACAGTACTCTTATCATCAATTACATTGAATAAATACACAGCTTAGTTCCAGCTAAGTTCAATCAGGGTTTACATATTGATGAATCTTTAATTTTGAACTGGTTTTCCAGCTATTCGTTTATAAAGGTTCATTTGACTATATTATTAAAACTATAGGTTCTGAAGGTTTTTACAAAATTCCCCATATGATAACGGGACGGTCCTACTACCATTAACTTTTTTCTATAACAAACTCCCTATTTAGTACTACAATGTATTGTTGTTGGAAGCTTGTTATCTCTTGACATCACCTCCGAATATAACAAGGTAAGGAAACGCAATCTCTTATTCATGTTAAGAAATTAAGATTGCTCAAATATGATAGATATTCAGTTTTTTTCAATCTTTAACATAAAACCCATAGATATTATACCCTACAATGGTATAGTATATATTATATCATAAAAAAGAAGATTGGAGTGCCAAATGTGAATTGGTCATTTTTTTCTTTAATTGTTAGCCAAACATCTACTAATCTGAGTTTTGCCTTATATACAATGGCTATAATTATGTATTTTTATAATGAAACAGGATTAGCCACAATTTCCACAACTATTACTTTAATTAGTGTTATCTCAAGGATGATTAGTAGTTTCGTATTACCCATAATTTCTGATAAATTCCATTCACTCACATTAATAAGGTTTTCTCAATTGATCCAGTTGGTATTCCTATCGACACTTCTATTTTTACTCTACTTAAATCCTTTTTCAATAAAAATTATGATTCTTACTCTTGTATTGATGTCGATTATTTCCTTTTTTAACGGGTGGTTTTCCCCAATTAAAAGTTCATTGGTTGGGTTATTAGTACTTAAGGATAATAGGGTTAAAGCCAACAGTCTGTTAACTACAGTTGACCAAATGTTTATGTTTGCAGGTTGGACACTTGGAGGTCTATTATTAACGATTTTAGGAAAAGAATTTATACTATTTATATCAATTATGTTACTAATTTTATCTCTAGCCTCTTTAGGTTTGATAAGATTAAATAATAAAGGGCACATTCCGACACCTGAAGGGATACTTAAAAGAATAACCCTTGGTTGGAAGACTCTTTTTCTAAATAAAGAATTAAAGGTGCTTATTACCATGGATGCAATAGAGGGATTGGTAGGTACCATTTGGATTGGTGCCATTACCTTAACCTTTGTGAAAGAGGCTCTAAATGAGGGAGAACAATGGTGGGGCTACATAAATGGTGTATACTTCCTTGGAATGATTTTGGGAGGTCTTTTAATTTATCGTATTTCACACTTGTTAAAAAAGGATATAAAATATTATATGATAATCGGTTCTTGTTTGTTTGGGGTCCTTACTACTATATACGGTTTCCTGGAAAATCCTATTTTAGTATTATTTTTAGTGCTATTTATGGGTCCAGTGAATCAGGTAAGAGATACTCTACAAGAAACTATCTTTCAGAATAGTACAGATGCTCAAACTCTTACTAAAGTTCTTGCCGCAAAAACAGCCATTATTCAATTAATATTTATAATTTCCCTTATAATTATTAGCATATTAACGGACCTGATTGGAGTTCGGCTTGTGTATGTACTATCTGGTGTGTTATTGATTTCATCTTCTATTTATGGGCTTTTTCATTTTACGTCACTGAAGAGAAAACTGATTATAAAGTCATTAAACTGAAACAAGATTGTCTTTGAAATGAGAAGAAATATATGATAAATGTAGAGAATAAACAAATTTGATGGAATTGTAACAAGCAAAGAGGTTTAATAAAACAAGTGACCTTACTCTAATACAAAGTAAGTAGAAAAGAGTTAACGATAAAAATATTATGATCCCCAATTTTAGAATGAAATAGAATCCGCACATATCTCTGGGTATGGTTAACCTTATCCATTTTTGCTGATTATTAGTAAGAAGCATTTTCTTACTATTTCAGACTTTTACTACCTTTCAAAAAAATAGATAACAAAACTATAAATGTTAATTTTAAATCAGGTGCATAAGGTGATACGTATAAATAATAAGACCAAAATCACTGACGCGACTAATCCCGTCCCAAGTGTAGATTAATCACTTGGGACATTTTAATAATGAAAATATGTAAAAAAAATGTAGATCAAAATGATCTACATTTTTGCTATTCATCTGACTCAACAACTTTTTTCAAGCATAATTGTTACAATCTTTTTAAAATATAAGGATGTGATGCTGACATTTTTATATGATAAATTACAATAGTATTTACCACCAAAGTGTATGTAATTGGTGGAGACGGTGGGAATCGAACCCACGTCCAAAGATATCGTGACTTAAGCTTCTACGAGTGTAGTCGATATATTAGCATTTCGCTCACCTTTTGGCCTATCGACAGGCTTCCAAGCAGCTAGTCTGGTTATTCTCTTCCTTTGTCCTCAGACGGCGAACTCCGGCGTAGCCCACTTAGAGTGAGTCCCTGATCCTACCACATGGGCGATGGAGGGAGGAACCGCTATAGACTGTTATTAAGCAGCTAAAGCGAAGTTGTTGTTTTCTTTGCCAGTTATAGGCATTGACGTTTTAACGAGGCCGATCCCCTCGACTCGCAACTTAAGCTCGAACTACCCCTGTCGAATCCGTAGCGTCCCCATTTGTCGAATGCTTGGCTAATTCGCCATCCATTCTAAAATGATTCCTGGAGAACTTAATCACCAGTTATCAGGGTGTTCGGATGAAGTGTTGTTCTTGCTCTAGTTGACTATTCAGTTGTCAACCACAAAACTTATTATAACACAAGCTTTGCATTTTTCAATTGTAAGTTATTGTAAGGTATTTTCCAGACGAAATGATTATATCTTTTGTCTTTCACGGAACGCACGCTCAATATCACGTTTCGCTTCCTTCTTCTTGAGGTCTTCACGTTTATCGTATTTTTTCTTCCCTTTACCAAGACCTAATAATAACTTAGCGTATCCATTTTTTAAATAAATCTTAATCGGAACAAGTGCATAGCCTTCTTCCTTTGTTAACCCAATTAGCTTACTGATTTCCTTTTTATGGAGGAGTAGCTTCCTTGTGCGCAGTGGATCATGGTTATAACGGTTACCTTGCTCATAAGGGCTAATATGCAGGTTATAAAGGAACACTTCTCCATTTTGAACACGTGCGTATGAATCCTTTAGGTTTGCACGGCCATTTCGAAGAGATTTAATTTCTGTCCCTTGAAGAACAATCCCTGTTTCATATGTTTCTTCAATAAAATAGTCATGATTCGCTTTTTTATTTTGTGCGATTACTTTACCTACACCTTTTGGCATATCGATTTCCCCCTTAAGACGGTACCTATTATTTTAACAAATAATGGACTTTATCACAAGGAGTTCACTTATTACTGGGTAAGGTTGCTTCCTTTGTAGTCTTTACAAACCATGAAATAATCGTTGTACTGTCTCTTACATTTCTTATTCGAATATTTTCCAGTAAGGATGTAACTCCCTCTACATTTGTTTGATTTATAAAAACCTTGGAAATTTCCTCTGGGTTTATATACGGTTCGCTAGGACACTCCACTAGCCCATCTGTTGTAACAATCAAATGGTTATTCCCTTTTCTCAATTCCTTACGACCACTACTAAAACAAGGTACTGGTTGATTAAATGTATTAACTTGACCAATCCACTCGTAAAAATGTCGTTGATTAATTTGATATTGCCCAAGAGCAATTAATTCAGGATGGAATAAGTATAAAAGGTTATCTCCTACTGAGAACCACCACAGATATTTATCCTTCCGAAAGACGATTAGGCAGGCAGTTTCCCCTGTAATTTGCTTGCATGCTGCTAAGAATTCTTTACTCTTAAATATTCCCAATATGGTTTCCTCTATTCTAGCAAAGCAGGTTCCAATGGGTTGTGATAAAACACTTTGTAACTCTCGTTTTTTACTAGTGAATGTGGTTAGAATTAAGTCTGCGCTTTCCGAAGTATGATGAGCATCTAATAAAGTAATGAACTCCCAGTCTTCGAATTTGTTTTGCCAAACAAGACATCCATCTTCATTTTTCGTTTGGCCCGATGAAGAGTTTCCACCATGTCTGCCAATCACAATACTTCCCAACTCCTGAATACTTGGGATATCAACAAAGCTCTCCTGACTCCCCACCCAAGTAAACTCATACATGGCTATCAAACCCTAAATAGGCTTTTATCCTTTCACAGACTTCAACAATTTGCTCATTCTTCCCCATTGGTGCTTCACTCCAGTTATAGACAGCCATGGGTCCCCAGTATTCCTCCGGAGTATGAGGATAACGCGGAACAATATGCATATGAAGATGTGGTACTGAATTTCCTGAAACCATTGAATAGATATGCTCTGCTTTTTCAGTTTCTATTAACGCTTTACTGACTCTCGCCATAATCGTTCCGAATGCTTTTGCTTCCTCTATTGTCATATCGCCAAGTGTCGGAGCATGCCTTTTTAAGTCAATCATAATATGACCTAAGTAGCTTTCTTCTCCATTATTATCAATATGGCCGACGTACACATAGTCATCCTCGTAAATAGTTACTCCTGCAGTTTTTATTGTACCGTTATGTTTTTTACAAATAAAACAATCTCCCATTCAAACTCCCCCTCTATATTTCAAACAAGTATAAAGGAATGAAGGTGATTTTGGAAGAATTTTCTTTTTATAGTACATAAAAACCGCCCCACAATTGTGAGACGGTACTGCACTTTACCGAGGTCGTTTCTTCTTTTTCTTATTTTTTTGTTTGGGTACATTTTCGTAGGATTTCTTTTTCTTACGAGGCTTTCGTGTTGACCATTCACCTTCGTTTGTGTCTCGGTTAGTTTTTCTATCATCATCACTTGATTTTCGGCGGCTTCTTCCTTTTTCGGCTTTAATGATTCTAGGTTGTTCTTTTGAAAGCGGACGACGGCTTCCTTTCATTCCAACAACTTCAAAATCCACAGAACGCTCATCTTTATTTACATTAATGACACGAACCGTGATTTCGTCACCAATTCGGAATACATTACCAGTACGTTCACCGATCATTGCATAATGGCGTTCATCATATCGGTAGTAATCATCCGTTAAATAGCTTACATGTACGAGTCCTTCAATCGTATTTGGTAACTCAACAAACATGCCAAAGTTCGTTACAGAGCTAATGATACCATCATATTCCTCGCCGACTTTATCCATCATAAATTCAGCTTTTTTCATACTATCTACTTCACGTTCAGCCTCTACTGCACGGCGCTCCATATTCGACGAATGTTCTGCAATCTCAGCAAGCCTTTCCTTCCATTTGCTTTGTGTTTGTTCGTCCAGTTTCCCTTGAATTAAATACGTACGTATTAGACGGTGTACGATTAAATCTGGATAACGACGAATTGGTGACGTGAAATGCGTATAAAAATCAGTTGATAACCCGAAATGTCCAATGCTTTCAGGATCATATTTTGCTTGCTTCATCGAGCGTAGCATCACGGTTGAAACAACCATTTCCTCAGGCTTACCCTGAACAGCTTCAATTACTTCCTGTAATGCGCGAGGGTGAATGGAATTTCCTGATCCTCTTACGATATAGCCAAAATTCGTAATAAACTCGAGGAATCGTCTTAGCTTTTCTTCATTTGGATCTTCATGGATCCGATATATAAATGGAACATTCATCCAGTGAAAATGCTCAGCTACTGTTTCATTTGCCAATAGCATGAATTCCTCAATTAATCGTTCTGCAACTGAGCGCTCGCGTAATACAACATCATATGGAGCACCATCTTCATTTACAAGTACCTTTGCTTCTTTAAAATCAAAATCAATGGCACCACGATTCATTCGCTTCTCACGAAGGATTTCAGCGAGTTTTTCCATTTCTTCAAACATAGGTACAAGTGGTTCATATCGAGAACGCAGCTCTTCATCTTTATCGACAAGAATACTATTCACATCTGCATATGTCATACGTTCCGTTGTTTTGATCACACTTTGGAAGATATCATGCTTAACAACCTGACCAGATGAATCAACCTCCATCTCGCATGACAAAGTCAAACGGTCTACCTTAGGATTTAGAGAACATATTCCATTTGATAAACGGTGGGGAATCATCGGGATTACTCGGTCTACTAGATAAATACTTGTACCGCGGGCACTTGCTTCCTTATCGATTGGTGACCCTTCTGTTACATAATGGGTAACATCTGCAATATGCACTCCGAGCTTATAATTGCCATTTTCTAACCGTGTAACAGTTACGGCGTCATCTAAGTCCTTTGCATCTGCACCATCGATCGTAACAATAACTTGATCACGTAAATCTCTTCTATTTTCAATCTCACTTGCGTTAATCGTATCAGGTGTATGATTCGCTTGCTCTAGTGCTTCCCTTGGAAACTCCTGCGGTAGCCCATGCTTATGAATGACAGATAAAATATCTATACCAGGGTCATTTTTATGCCCCAAGATTTCGACAACTTCTCCTTCTGCACTCATACGTCCTTCAGGATATGTGACAAGCTTAACGACAACCTTGTGACCTTCAACAGCCCCATTGGAAGCTTGTTTCGGGATAAAAATATCATTTGCAATCTTTTTATCGTCAGGAATTACAAAGCCAAAATTCTTACTCTCTGTATATGTACCAACAATTGTTGTCACGCCGCGTTCAATAATCCGAACTATGGTTCCTTCCTTACGCTGACCAGAAGATTCCGAACTGATTCGCACTAGTACAGTGTCACCATGCATTGCATTCTTTAATTCGTTTGGTGGAATAAAGACATCGTCTTGCGTTTTGTCCTCTGGTATAACAAACGCAAAGCCCTTCGCATGGCCAGTTAGCTTACCACGAACTAAATTCATTTTCTCCGGCAATCCATACCGATTGCTTCTTGTCCGTACAACTAATCCTTGTTCTTCCATAATGACAAGAGCCTTTACAAAATCCTTGAAGTTAGCTGAATCTGAGATTCCAAACGCTTCTTCGAGCTCCTGTACAGTCAAGGGTTTATATGCCTCTTCTTTCATAAAAGCTAATAATTTATCAATATGGTTCTGTATTTCCTGCTCCATTTTTTCAGCCCTCCCATTTACCAATCTAATTGCTCTAAAAATTCATAAATATCTTCATGTAGCTGGTCTTTCTCTTTATCTAACGTAATAACATGTCCTGATTCTTCATACCATTTTAGCTTTTTAAAATCATTCTCAACTGCTTCGTATATAATATTTGCACTATCTATATTTATCATGTTGTCATGGCGAGCCTGAACAACAAATGTAGGAGAATAAATCATATCTACATTATCTCGTACTTCTGCGATTAAATTTTGAAGAGCTTTGAGCGTTTGCATAGGGGTTTTCTTAAACTCTTCCATTTCAACATCAATTTGCTCAGGAGATTTCCCTTCAAAACGCTTGTACTCTCTCGCATAATCAAGAACTCCTTGATACATAACCTCTTCACTTTTTATATGCATAGGCGCACACATGGAAACTATACCTTTTATAGGTACAGTGTATCCTAATTTGAGCGAAAATACCCCACCTAAGGATAATCCAGCTACTGCGATGTTTTTGTAGCCTTTGTCTTGTAAAAACTGATACGCATTCATAACGTCAGCCCACCAATCTTCAGGGCCAGTATGAACTAATTGTTCTGGCGGTACACCATGGCCCTTATAGATCGGCGCATGACAAGTATAGCCCTTCTTCTCTAAAAATCTGCCCAACATCCGAACATCTGCAGAATTTCCTGTAAACCCATGTAATAATAAAACAGCTCTCTCTCCACCTTCAAAGGTAAATGGCTTTGGTAAAACAATCTTCATTAAGTAAAACTCCTTTTGTTCACTTTTTTCTCCATTGTCTATTTTACGTGTAACTTCAACGTATTTTCAAAAATCTAGCTTTGGAGGAATTTCTATTTGTCTTATTTTATACTTCTTTTTCGTAATTGATTAGCGCTATGGTATGTATATTTTTTTAGCAAAAATAAAGGGTTAGACAAAGACCTGTCTAACCCTTTTTTTGAGTGTATTATAATTCGAAGTAAGAAACAGCAATTGTAAGTACAAAGAATAATACAGAAAGTACGATTGTTATACGATGTAAGACTGCGTCAAGACCACGAGCCTTTTGCTTACCAAATAGCTGTTCAGCACCACCAGAGATGGCTCCTGATAGCCCAGCACTCTTACCAGATTGTAAAAGTACAACTACAATTAGACCAATACAAACGATTATTAATAGCGTAACAAGAATTGCATGCAACATGTAAAACTACACCTCCTGAACAAGAACGCATATGACGTTACTATAAATGTAACACAAAAAAACACAGTGGACAATACTGCATTTTCTGTTAATTCAGCGTTCAAGAATTTCCAAGGATTCTTATAATGATTTCAATTTCAAACGAACATATTAAAGATAACAACCTTGAAAGGAATGAATAGCATGATTAATGAAGATTTTGATGCATTAGTGAAAACAGCCAAAAAGCATGTTCCTAACTACCTTGGTGAAAATACACAGGACCCTAAAAAGCAAAGACAATCCGAAAAAAAGAATAAGAACAATCGGTCATAGAATAAGAAAAGCACAAGGCCTTGAAAGAGGAACGTCAACTAAGTTCCGCCACGTCCTGTGGCGAACGTTGACGTCAGCACGTCTTGTTCAAGTCTGACAGCAAATGTTCTGAAGCAAAAGCTCTCTTAGCAGAGATTGTTTCTTTTTGAACAGGTTTACTAATACGTTTTTCAGAAGGGTATATTATTCAGACACGATTATTCTTGAAAATTCATTAACTCTGTCAGTATGGAACCCTTATTCTGACACGATTGCTCTTGAATTCACCAAAGCTGTCAGAATGGAGCCCTAAACTAAGTAATTTGCATACCTTGTTGCTTAACATTGAATCAATATTTAAAATATCATACTCTTTACTTTTAAAATAAGCAAAAACGACAAGCGAATGCTTGTCGTTTTTCTTATATGATTAGCCTCTTAGGTTATAGAACGCTTTTAAACCACCGTATTGAGCCGTTTCAGCTAAATTGTCTTCGATGCGAAGTAATTGATTGTATTTAGCTACACGGTCAGTACGTGATGGAGCACCAGTCTTGATTTGACCAGCGTTTGTTGCTACTGCAATGTCAGCAATAGTGCTGTCTTCTGTTTCACCAGAACGGTGAGAGATAACTGCTGTGTAGCCAGCACGCTTAGCCATTTCGATTGCATCAAAAGTTTCTGTAAGTGTACCAATTTGGTTTACTTTGATAAGGATTGAGTTTGCAATTCCTTTTTCAATACCTTCAGAAAGCTTTTTCGTATTTGTAACGAATAAGTCATCTCCTACTAATTGAACTCTCTTACCAAGACGCTCAGTTAATAGCTTGTGACCTTCCCAGTCGTTTTCGTCTAAACCATCTTCAATTGAGATGATTGGGTATTTGTTAACAAGGTCTTCGTAGAATGATACCATTTCTTCAGAAGTAAGAACTTTGCCTTCTCCTTTAAGATGATATTTTCCATCTTCTTTGTTGTAGAATTCAGAAGATGCAGCATCCATTGCAAGCTTCACTTGCTCACCTGGCTTGTAACCAGCTTTTTCGATTGCTTCTACGATTGTTTGTAAAGCTTCTTCATTTGAACCAAGGTTTGGTGCAAATCCACCCTCATCACCTACAGCAGTGTTTAAGCCTTTTGCTTTTAATACAGCTTTAAGGTTATGGAAGATTTCAGCTCCCATACGTAGAGCTTCCTTGAAGTTTTCAGCACCAACAGGCATAACCATGAATTCTTGAATATCCACGTTGTTATCCGCATGCTCACCACCGTTGATGATGTTCATCATTGGTACTGGTAATGTTTTTGAGTTGAAGCCACCTAGGTATTGGTAAAGTGGTAGGTCAAGGTAGTCTGCTGCTGCACGTGCAACTGCCATTGATACACCAAGGATTGCGTTTGCACCTAATTTACCTTTGTTTTCAGTTCCATCAAGCTCGATTAACGCTTGGTCAATTGCAACTTGGTCAGTTACGTCGAAACCAATAATTTCTGCTGCGATGATTTCATTTACATTGTTAACAGCGTTTTGAACTCCTTTTCCTAAATAACGGCTCTTGTCGCCATCACGAAGTTCAACTGCTTCATATTCACCAGTTGAAGCACCACTAGGAACTAATGCACGGCCAAATGCACCTGACTCAGTATATACTTCAACCTCAACTGTAGGATTTCCACGAGAATCTAGTACTTCACGAGCATACACATCTACGATAATTGACATATCAAAATCTCTCCTTTAATTGGGTAATTTATCTATCTTATTGTAACCTAAAATTGGAAATTAGATTTTTTATTTTTTAACTTTGTTACATCTAAGGCTGATTTTCGTTACAGCGGATGTTTTCCGCGGGCATTCCGTGAGCCTCCTCGTCGTTACCCAGCTGTGGAGTCTAACCTGGACTCGCTCTTCCCGCTGGAGTGCCGCCTTTCACTCCAATTGACATTTAAAATTAAGACCAGCAAGTAAGGATAAGTAAGACTTATTATTTTATAAGTGTGTTCCCTGTCATTTCGGCTGACTTTTGGACACCCAGAAGGTCAAGCATTGTCGGAGCTAGATCTCCTAGAATACCGTCTTCACGAAGTGTGAGTCCCTCTTTTGTCACAATAACAGGTACAGGATTTGTTGTATGAGCTGTCATTGGGTTTCCTTCAAGTGTGATAACTTCATCTGCATTTCCATGGTCAGCCGTAATAATAGCTGCACCACCCTTTGCGAGAATAGCATCAACAATTGCCCCAAGACATTCATCAACTGTTTCTACAGCCTTGATTGTTGGCTCAAGCATACCAGAGTGTCCAACCATGTCTGGATTTGCAAAGTTTAAAATAATCGCATCATGCTTATCTGCTTCAATTTCCTTTAGCAATGCATCTTTTACCTCGTATGCACTCATTTCAGGTTGTAAGTCATATGTTGCAACCTTTGGTGAGTTAATTAGAATTCTTTCCTCACCAGGGAATTCCTGTTCACGACCGCCGCTCATAAAGAAAGTAACATGCGGGTATTTCTCGGTTTCGGCAATTCGAAGTTGCTTTAGACCATTTTGGGAAAGAACTTCACCTAATGTATTATCTAGATTTGTCGGTTTAAACGCGACATATCCATCAACACTTTCACTGAAATGTGTTAAGCAGACAAAGAATAAGTTCTTCGGATGCTTTGGTCCACGGTCAAATGCACGAAAATCATCATTTGTAAACGTGTTTGAAATTTGAATCGCACGGTCAGGTCTAAAATTATAAAAGATAACAGCATCATCACTTTGAATCGTTGCAATTGGTGACCCGTCTTCTTTTACGATCACAGAAGGAAGTACGAATTCATCGTAAATTCCATTTTGATAAGAATCCTCAACGCATTCAAGTGCACTTTTATATGTAGGACCTTCTCCATACACCATTGAGCGATAAGACTTTTCCACACGTTCCCAACGCTTATCACGGTCCATTGAATAGTACCGTCCTGAAATCGTTGCGATCTTACCAACACCATATTCATTTATTTTCTCATTAAGCTCCTGGAGATACACTTTGGCAGTTTGAGGACCAACATCCCTACCGTCTAGGAACCCATGAATATAGACCTTATCCACTCCCTCTGCTGCAGCTAATTTTAGCAGTGCATAAAGGTGATGAATATGGCTGTGAACACCTCCATCTGAAAGTAGACCAAATAAATGAAGAGCTGTTCCTTTTTCCTTCACATGCTTGATTGCTTGTAGAAAGGTTTCATTTCTTTCAAATTCGCCTTCTCGGATGGCAACGTTCACTCTCGTTAAGCTTTGGTACACAATACGGCCAGCACCGATATTAAGATGCCCCACCTCTGAATTCCCCATTTGTCCTTCAGGTAAACCAACTGCTTCACCACTTGCTTTAAGTGTTGCATGTGGGTATTGGTTCCAATAACGATCAAAATTCGGCTTTTTTGCTTGAGAAACAGCGTTTCCTTTGTCCTCACTACGTAATCCAAAGCCGTCTAAAATAATAAGTGCAACTGGTTTTTTACTCATTACTTCCTGCCTCCAACAGCTTTAAGAAAGAGGATGTATCTAAGCTAGCTCCTCCAACAAGTGCTCCATCAATATCAGGCTGTGCCATGTATTCTTGGATGTTTTCTGGCTTCACACTTCCACCGTATTGAATGCGAACAGCTTCAGCAACCTCTGGTGAAAATTGCTCAGCTACAACCTTACGAATATGAGCACATACTTCATTTGCATCTTGCGCAGAAGATGATTTTCCTGTTCCGATTGCCCAGATTGGTTCATATGCAATAACAACTTCTTTTGCTTGTTCAGTAGTTAAACCTGCTAAAGCTTTTTGGATTTGAGCGCCTACTAAGTCATTCGTTTGTCCTGCTTCACGTTGCTCTAATGTTTCACCACAGCAAACAATTGGTACTAAACCATGTGCAAATGCAGCAAGAGTTTTCTTGTTTACTGTCTCATCCGTTTCAGCAAACATTTCACGGCGTTCTGAGTGACCCAGGATTACGTAATCAACACCGATATCTTTTAAAGCAACTGGGCTGATTTCGCCTGTAAATGCGCCACTTTCTTCAAAATGCATGTTTTGCGCACCAATTTTAAGTTGATAGTTTCCTTCTTTTACATTCGAAACTAATCGATCTAAAAATAGTGCTGGTGCACAAACAACAGAATCGATCTTATCTGGTGATGGAATAAGTCCATTCACTTCTTCAACAAAATGTACGGCTTCTGAAAGAACCTTATTCATTTTCCAGTTACCCGCAATGATTGGTTTTCTCATGCTACACCATCCTTACTTTTTTGGCTTTTTTGACAAATCTCATTTGCCTAAAAGTGAAATATGTTTTTGGAGTATTTGAAGGGAACATAAAATTCCCTTCCACACTATTTATCGTTTAAAAGGACAACCCCTGGTAATTCCTTACCTTCCATAAACTCAAGAGAAGCACCGCCACCTGTTGAGATATGGCTCATTTTATCGGCAAGACCGAACTTCTCAACAGCCGCAGCAGAATCTCCACCACCGATAACAGAATATGTATCTGTTGCATCAGCCAATGCTTGACCAACTGCTTTTGTACCATTTGCAAATGTATCTAATTCAAATACACCCATAGGTCCATTCCAAATAACAAGCTTAGAGTTTAAAATAACATCTCGGTATGTTTCAGCTGTTTTTGGCCCTATATCAAGTGCTTCCCAATCACTTGGAATCTCTTCAATAGAGACAACCTTTGTATTTGCATCATTTGAAAAATCATCAGCTACAATTACATCAACAGGCATATAGAAATTAACACCTTTTTCCTTCGCCTTGTTCATGAATTGAGTTGCAAGATCAATTTTATCCTCTTCTAATAATGATTTTCCTACCTCGTGGCCTTTTGCTTTTACGAATGTATAAGCAAGTCCTCCACCGATAATAAGGTTATCTACTTTATCTAAGAGGTTTTCGATAACCCCAATCTTATCCTTAACTTTAGCTCCACCAATAATTGCAGTGAATGGACGATCAGGATTCGAAAGGGCTTTGCCTAGCACTTCAATTTCTTTTTCCATTAGGAAACCAGCCACAGCAGGCAGATGTTCCGCAATTCCTGCAGTTGATGCATGAGCACGGTGAGCAGCACCAAATGCATCATTTACATACACATCAGCCAAAGCAGCAAATTTCTTTGCAAGTTCAGCGTCATTTTTCTCTTCGCCAGGATAGAAGCGAACGTTTTCTAGTAATAACACATCTCCAGCAGACATTTGCTCGATTACTTGTTCAACCTCTGGACCAAACGCTTCATTTGTTTTACGAACATCTACTCCCAAATGCTCACTTAAGCGTTTAGCAACAGGGTCAAGACGAAGTTCATCAACCGCTTGCCCTTTTGGACGTCCTAGATGGCTAGCTAAAATAACCTTAGCTCCTTCATTCTGTAGGTATTCAATTGTAGGTAGTGCTGCACGAATTCGAGTATCGTCAGTTACCTGACCATCCTTCATAGGAACGTTAAAATCAACTCGACAGAATACCCTCTTGCCTTTCACATCAATATCTTTTACCGACTTTTTATTCACTGAAAAGGCCTCCGTTCTATGTATGATTTCTTGCAAGAAATGCGCAAGCGCCGTGCTCACCCCCGACCACTATGACAAAAAAAGTCGTTCTTTAACTTTTCATTGCCACACGTGTTTGACCTCAAGGGGGATAGGCGATGGAGCTGGGCAATATAACAATGTACAAAATTTTAAATCTTCATTACTTTTAAAAAGAGAAAGGGAAGGGAAAACTCCCTTCCCCACACACTCTATATTATAGTTGTTGTCATGTTGGAATCCAACAACAATGTGTTCTGCTATTGAAAGATTATGACATACTAATCAAATGCACCTTGGCGTATTTGACCCGATTTTATTCGAGCTTGATTGATAAAGTGAAACTTCAATCAGTGAGTTTTCCCACTGATTGTTAGTTGAACAAATCGGGAATTTACTGGCAGTTGCCTCACTAGGCTTAATGCAGTTAATGCGGGGAAAATCTCCGCTGAAAAATCGTGGCACCCGTCGGATGCTTTAACATTATTTCAGTCGGGGTTTGACACCCACAGAATTGATTCACTTGAATGCATTCATCCCACCACTTATAGAACTTGGATAAAGTTAAAAATTATAGACCTTTTGATGCAATATATTCTACAAGGTCAACTACACGGTGAGAGTATCCACTTTCGTTGTCATACCAAGAAATAACTTTTACCATGCTACCTTCCATAACCATTGTTGAAAGAGCATCGATTGTTGAAGAATTTGGATTTCCGTTATAGTCACCAGATACTAGTGGCTCTTCGCTGTAGCCCATGATTCCTTTTAATTCGTTTTCTGCAGCTTTTTGTAGAGCAGCATTAACTTCTTCAACAGTTACTTCTTTTTCTAACTCAGCAACTAAGTCCACTAGTGAAACGTTTGGAGTTGGAACACGCATAGCTCCACCGTTTAATTTACCTTTTAGTTCTGGTAATACTAGAGAAACTGCTTTTGCAGCACCTGTAGTTGTTGGAATGATGTTTTCAGCAGCTGCACGAGCACGACGGTAGTCCTTATGTGGTAAATCAAGAATTTGTTGGTCGTTTGTATATGAGTGAACAGTTGTCATCATACCACGCTTAATTCCAAAGTTTTCATGTAAAACTTTTGCAAATGGAGCTAAGCAGTTTGTTGTACAAGAAGCGTTTGAAAGTACGTTATGGTTAGCTGGGTCATATTTATCATGGTTAACACCCATTACGATTGTGATGTCCTCGTCAGTAGCAGGAGCTGAGATGATAACTTTCTTTGCACCAGCTTCTAAGTGTTTTGCAGCATCAGAACGCTTAGTAAAACGACCAGTAGATTCTACAACTACTTCTACACCAAGGTCTCCCCAAGCAAGTAATGCTGGATCGCGTTCCGCTTTAACGATAATCTCTTTACCATTTACTACAAGATTGTTTCCATTAACAGAAACCTCTGCATCTAGCTTACCGTGTACAGAATCATACTTTAATAGATGAGCAAGCATATTTGCATCTGTTAAATCGTTTACTGCTACTACATCTACATTTGGATTTTTTAATGCCGCACGTAATACGTTACGACCAATACGTCCAAAACCATTAATACCAACTTTAACTGCCATTTTTTGTTTCCTCCTTTTATAAGAAAAACCTATTATATTAGGGGTTTACCCCTTTACTAATTCCTTTGCCGCACCCTCATCCGTTATAAGTAGGGAATCTGGTGCTTGTTTTAAGTATGCTTGGATTGCCTTCGCTTTTGAAGCTCCACCTGCTACGGCAATTACATCAGAGATATCTGCAAGATCCTCTAATTGAATACCAATTGTTTGTACCTTATGGACGACATTCCCGTCTTCATCAAAGTAATAACCAAAGGCTTCTGCAACTGCATGAGATGAGAGTATTTTTTTCATATCTGCTTCATCTGTTTTACGTCGTTCTGCCATTGTTTTAGCGTCTCCAATTCCATGTATAACCATACTTGAAGACTTAATTAAGTTAAGCACCTCTTTAATCGATGGTTCTGCGGTAATCGATTGATACGCTTCATTACTAACTACATCTGGAACATGTAGGAGTCGATAATCACCAGATGCCTTTTCAGCCATCTTTGCACAAATTGTATTTGCTTGATTTTCTACTCGTTCTCCTAGACCTCCACGTGCTGGAACAAACAAAATGCTTCTGCCTTTAGAATCAGGCGACATCATTTCTGCAACATCAGCGAGAGTTGTACCACCAGTAACTGCGACGATATTTTCACCAGAAAGCCTTTGTTTTATGCGTGATACACAGGCTCTCCCCATTTCTTTTTTCACCCAAGGAAATGCATCACTATCACCAGATACGACAATAACATCCTTTAGTTTTAATTTTTCCTGAAGCTTTGTTTCTAAAACCCGTAAACCAGTAACTTCTTTCATTATTTCTTCAAGCTCAATTAAGAGCTCTTTTCCCTCTTTCGTGAGAGTCATCCCAGCTGTACTGAAATCGACTAGGTTCTGTTCTTTTAAAAACTGAACCTCACCTCTTAGTACTCGCTCACTGTGACCAAGACTGGTAGAAAGACTTCTACGTCCAATTGGCTGCATAAGCCGTATGTACTTTAGGATCTCATGTCGCTTTTGCATAACCTCAAGTAAATCGGGTAATAATTTTTGTTGTACTTCTATGATTGACCTCATTCACATTTCCCCTTTTCTTACCATAAGGGACTTTAATTGTCCCGCCGTGACATATTATGTCCCGCTGACGGTAAAAAAAAACAGAGTTTTGTACTTACATGTATCGTCACGCTACAAATACATTTTAACAGTAGACAAACAAGAAAGCAACAAATAAAGCTTAATTCAGGCCACTGGTTATTTTTTCTAGGGTTCTACTATCTGTTAGTTTTATAGTATGCAATTTTATCTTGAATGTCCTTCAAATTAATACAAAAAAGCCGCCCTACTTTCAGACAGCTACGCATAGATTACATCTTTTTTAAAAAGTCTCGTATTGTTTCTTTATGAATAATACCATATTCTACTTCTGTACCATCAATTTCGATTACTGGAATCATGATTTGGTACTTTTCGAGAAGGATATCATCCTTATAAATATCGATTTCTTCTAGCTCTATCGGAAATTCTTCATTTAGCTCCTCAATGATTGCTTTCGCCTTTGCACACAACGAACAATTATCTTTTGAATACATCATGATCTTTACTTTATCCAAACCTAATGCACTTCCAATCTATTCTCCATACCTTTTCCGTTTTGACGAGGACGGTATTTTTAATTGGTCACGATATTTTGCAATGGTACGTCTTGAAACAAGAATCCCATGCTCCTCTTCAAGTATACTTACAATATCTTGATCTGACAAAGGCTTTTGTTTATTCTCCTTATCAATCAGTTCCTTTAATACATCCTTTACCCGAGTTGCCGAAATATCATGTTCCCCAGTTGTCTGGATGGTCCGGCTAAAGAAATGTTTCATCTCAAAAATACCAAACGGTGTTTGAACGTATTTATCCTTAACAGCTCTACTCACTGTAGATTCATGAATTTCAAGTGCATCAGCGACCTCACACATAATCAAAGGCTTCAAATAACTAGGACCTTTTATAAAAAAGTCGAGCTGACGATTAACAATTTCATTCATTACATTTTGTAGTGTCTGCTTCCGTTGATCCAGGCTTTTCATAATCCATTGATACTGATCCACTTTTTCTTGAAGATATGACTTTGTTTTCGAATCCTTTTCATGTAAAAAATGTTGATAATATTGAAGATTCAAGGACACCTTCGGCAAATAAGAATCTTGAAGGCTAATGGTAACAATTTCACCATTCACATGGACTTCAATATCAGGAATGATATATTGAGGATTGCTTCCATGAAAGGTTGCACCTGGTCTAGGCTGAAGGGTCTGTATAAAATCAAAGACATCCTGGATATCTACCAATTTCACTTGTAATTGCTTGGCTAGTTCTTTCCAAGACTTATCTGCAAATAACGAGAAGTAATCACGGATAATGGTTTCAGCCACAAAATGCCGCTCAGGTAATGCTTCCAACTGTAGTAAAAGACACTCTTGTAAGCTACGTGCACCCACACCGATAGGGTCTAGCTTTTGGATGAGTTGAACAGATGCTTCTACTGTTTCGGTATCAACCGATAATTCAGCCGCAATTTCTTCGTTCGTAAAATATAAGTAACCATTGCTATCTAATAAATGGATGATATATTCAAGTGTTTCTTTATCTTCATGACTTAGCCTCATATACGTCACCTGGGCCATAAGGTGATCATATAAGGTTGTTTCATTCTTCCCAATAAATTCAATTGGATTTGTATATTCATTAGAAATTTTTCCTTTGGCTCGTTGGCCAAAATTGATCGTTTTTAGTTCAATCAGGGGATTTTCCATCATTTGTTCTTCAAGAAATTTTGTTAAATCTAATGTTGAATATTGTAGTAGTGTTATTGCCTGGGTTAATTCCTTTGTCATTACAAGCTTTATAGACTGCTGTTGAAATAATCCAGTATTCATATTCACTCACGTTCACCCCTTTCATTTATTTTACAATAACCTATTACTCTATTGTAAGACTAAATATTGGAAGCGTTTACTTTTTTTATTTTTATTTTGGGTAAGATACTAAAACAAATTGTTTTAGGCTGTTTTCGCATAGATTGTTGTTTTTCGAACAGGTTTACTTTTTTATTTTTGACTCTACCCTGAAAACCACCTTACGGTCAAAAATGCAAAAAAAGGGTGAGGGGGTAAAAGGCAAACCGTATTTTTTTA
>JBLKRX010000036.1:0-51386 GCA_047608075.1 Ferdinandcohnia humi | reverse complement strand
TCTTCTGGAGAAAACTTTGCCATAAAAAAACTGCACCTCCAATTGTTAGTTGTGTCTAACAATTGGGGTGCAGTTCAATAATGGAGATTGGCTTTTTGTATAATTTTTTGAAGAAATGTACTTAAGTGTATCTTTTCACAATCTATATATTTATTTTAACTTAAATACCCAAATCCCTTTGCGAAATAACTACTAATAATACTTAGTATTTCAAAGTAATTCACATACAATACAATATATTTCAGTCTTTCGGATGACCTTGTGGATTCGTGTATGAATAAATGTCAAAAGCACTTTTAAATATTGGTAAATAATAAAAATACACATTATTTCTAATGTGAAACCGCTTGTGTATTGATATGCTATTTGATTGTTTACCCCCTGAAGTAAACCCTCTTTCTCAAACCCGGTGTCAGGCACCGCAGAAATACAATTGTCCTTCTGGAGAGGACAACTCTTCCCTGAAATGAAATTTTTTCCTTATTTTTTAAAATTTTTATGATACATTTGAAGCGTTCTGGGCATTATAAACAGAGACCGAAGTAGGTCCAAAAATATTTGAGTGAAAATTAGAAAGGAGAAATGTGTGATGAGTAACAAATGGTTGTTAAAACTATTAGGGTCACTCCTAGCAGTATTTTTAATCACTGGCTGTAATGCTGATGATCAAGATCCGCCTCCAGAGGATGAAGGTCTTGAGACGCCTGGAGACGATATAAACGAAGAAATGGATGATGTAACTCCAGACGTAACTCCTGAGGAAGATGGAACAAACGGCAACAATGGAACAAACGGGAACAACGGAACAAATGGTAACAACGGAACAAATGGCAATAACGGAGACGATGCTATAATTGAAGATGAAAATAACGATGGTGACCTTGATATGGGTAAAGATGATGATGACGACTTAGGAACAAATGATGATGAAACAAACCCTGGCGGTGGCACAGGTGGAGATAATGGTGGAACGAATGGAGCAGGTGGCGGCTCTTAAGGACGGTCATCCATACTTATAAGTACGAATCAATGGAAAGGCGGGGAAAGTACTACCTGCCTTTTATTTGTGTTTAGTAACGAAAAGCCTCCCAATGGTGTTGGGAAGCTTTAATTTTGTACTGCCTTCTTCTGTTTTTGTTCTTGGATCCTGGTTTTGAATTCATTTAGAAGCCCTTCACCTTCGAGGCCTTTGTCTAATAACTCCGTAAGTAGAAGTTCAGCCATATTCACTCTACTTGGAACCAATTTCCCCTCGACTAACACACTGACACTATTTTCAAATTCCTTAATCTGTTTTACAGCCCCGACTAGAGATGCAGGATCATTTGATTTTTGAGTGATTGTAACCTGTAGGTTTAAAGTGTCTTGCTTTTGAATGGACTGTTCAAAAATGGCTTTATACTGTTTTTCCATAAACGCTTCAACAATCCAACGATTTTCTCCATCCTCTTTATTAATAATTAATCCGTCTAGCAATGGAATTTCTTCTAGTCTGCTTGGGTGTTCCTCGTGGTGGAAAATCATAAGCGATACTAGTTTAAAGGTTTTCACAACGTACCTCCTCCCATAGGGTGAAATCCGACCTTGTTACTAAAATTATAGCATACTTGTTTTTATATTATATGGAAAAGTAGTGGAAAGCAGTCAAAACTATTTTAAGTTGTTAACTCTTTGATTAGAGAGATAAGGGCACCTTCGATTTTCCTTCTCTCATTTGGTTTATGAGTAGAAAGTGTTTTTAAAGCTTTTACAAGGAGTGGATTATGCATAAGATAATCAATCACGTCTGGTAGTTCAGCTTGAGTATTAAGTAGAAAAGCCTGGGTTTGGTTATTCGTTAATAAAAATTCCTTAGACATTGTCTCCGTTCCAACAAGATTATCTAGAGTGATGCGGAATATTTCACTAAGATGAAATAAATCAACAAGCGAAGGGGTCATCTCCCCAGATTCCCATTTCGATATATTCGACCGTGAAACATTTAGTCTGTTGCTTAACTCTTTTTGAGTCCAACCACTTCTTGTACGGTAATACTTTATGTTATTTGCTATCTTTGTTAACACTTCCATCGCTACACCAGTCCTTTGACTAAGGCATGTTTCTTTTTATGAACAACCACCAATTCGTTCCAATTTTGAACTTTATTTCTAGCGTAGCAGAAAAAAGACTGAAAATTTGTGATAAACATCACTTTTTCTGAGAAAATCAGCCTATTTCCTCCTATAAATATGATGAAAATGTAACAAACTGTATAATCGTGTAATAGTTGAAGAAAATGCGAGAAAATATGACCTATGGTACTAATATTCGCCAAATATCGTCAATTTCGGCTATTTTTAAATGATTGTGCATTTTCTATACTAAAATAGATTTATATAGATAGAAAGGGAGTAGCCGATGGAGCATTACTACTTAAAGGAATTAAATTTTGATGAGCTGAACGAATATAGAAAAACAGACTATCGTTCACTCACACTGTATAAAATTATAATAAAAGAATTTTCATCTGACTACACCAAGAATCAACCCGCGATTTCCCCCATCTACGATATCCTTAACCTCCAAAGAACTGAGGATCTTCCTCTAAAAACAGAAGATGGATTAAAGGTCCTTACATTTTTAGCCTTAGGCAACAATGAACTCCCAATAGACTTACGATTTGTAAAAAAAGATGTAGAAGAAATGCTACGAATAAAAATTAACCCTGTTTCTAAGTCGATACAGGTAACAACACTCATTTGGAATAAGCTTCGTCAGAAATATATAACAAGTGGAAATGAAAAAGGTAGCAATAGTTTTATGAAAGATCCAGCAGTAGTAAATTTATTAGAGAGAATCTATATAGGAACTGAAGACCATTTTGGGCTACTTTACTTTCCACGGAAAAGAGTTAAATAAAGTGTCCGAACCAAAAATTCTCCTTTAGTGAAAGGAGATTTTTTTATTGTAGACTTGAAAAAATTTCTCATTTTTATAAAAAATTATGGAGAATGCATGTTTCAGTTAATAAAAGTAAGTTTTATCTAATAGAAAATTACTTTTCATGGGTGGTAGAACCTGGGAAAATTGAATTTCTCCGATTTTACGAGTGTGAGTAGATAGAGTATGATTGCCTTGTTAAATCTAACCAAGGAGGTCAAACTATGATAAACCAAGTTATTTTAGTAGGTAGGCTAACGAAGGACCCTGATCTGCGTTATACCCAAGAAGGAAAAGCAGTAGCAAATGTCACTCTTGCGGTTAGTAGAAATTTTAAAAACACTGGAGGTGAAATTGAGGCTGATTTTGTTAATTGTACTTTATGGAGAAAGACAGCAGAAAACACTGCTAATTATTGCAAAAAGGGTTCAATAGTAGGTGTAACGGGTCGGATACAAACACGTACGTATCAGAATAATGACGGTAAGAGGGTGTACGTTACGGAAGTATTAGCTGATTCGGTAAAATTTATGGGTGGGAAACCACGTGAACTAGTAGAAAACTAGACGTTACTTTTTTATATGCTCCTCATTACAATCAAACGGAGGGAGATATGGAAATGAATGATGATTTGATAAGGATAGAAGAAAAGCTTAATAAACTTGCAAAAGGAATTGCACTTCATCTGGAAACGTTACAAGGGCAAATAGGTGAACGTTTCGACCAAATTGATAAAACCTATACGGAGAGGCTGCTAAAGATTGACAGCTTTTTAGAAGGGAAGTGATATCATGAGTAACAATGCAAAGTTAGTTTAAAACATCCACTACGTTAATTTCCTCTTAGAAGTTCCACCACTACTTATGATCCCCGTAGTATTCAACCTCTCACTCCTTTTCAAAGTGATACCTCAAGAAAGAGAATGCAAAACCACAGAATTTCTTCATTTTTACCGCCAATCTTGATCCACAAGCAAGGTTGGTGGTTTTTCTATTTTAGTTATAGAACGTTTGTTCCTGTAGTTCAATATGTATTTCTATCTTTTTCTGAATAAAATATAATGGTTCTATTACTAGAAAAGTATGGAGGGTGAAATCGTGAGGTATGTTTATTTGTTTGGGGCTGCTATTCTAATTGGTATTCTCTTAGCTTTTTTAGATATTAGTGAGCCTTTGGGAATCGTGTTGGCGATCGTCCTATTGTTTGGACTGTCTACTAATTTGTTCGTATTGCCGATATATATGGGAAAAGACGTTGAAAAGCTTGAAAAATTTATTAGGGAGCGTCGAAGAAATCCGGTATTTAAGTTGTATTATGGGATTGCAAATACATTAGATGATGATGTGAAAGAGGCGACTGATACTTTATTGCGGAAGTATAAAGATCCATCAAGACAAGCAATCTTTAAAACATTGCATGCTTTATATGAAAAGGATATTTTACGCGCAAAGCATGAAATTCAAAAAATACAGCCAGTCGAATATAAGCACTATTACCAAGCAATCGTTGCGATAGAAGAGGGAAATCTCGAAGAGGCAAATGAGCTTTGTTCGAGCATTAAATCTGATTGGATGAAGCATGCGCTGAGAGCGGGAATTGCTGAAAAAGCAAAGGATCACGAGGCGTTCAAAGAACAAATTCAAAAAGCGTTTGATAAGACTAGAGGGCTTCAACGGTATGTACTATATAAACAATACGAGCAAGTTTTAAGAGGGAGTAACGCGTAATACTTGAATTAAAAGCATGAGGTATATTTAGATGGATACAGGTACATTTACATAGTCCTGGTATGAACAATAATAGCGCCCTGCGTAATTAGCAAGGGGCGCTATTTTTATGACTTTTTTAACTTTTCTTCTACAAGCTGATATAGCTTCTGCCAGGGTTCGGTCTTATCTTTGTGTTTTTCGCTAGGCACAAACTTTTTAGCCCTTTTCTTTTTTACATCTTCTGTCTTTTCCGCCAACTGACAATCAGCCCCTTTTTCAAAGCATTTTTGCAAAATCACCCATAGCTGTCCACCTCAGAAAGACAAAATTCCTTCTTGTTTAGTGGAAACCAGTATTCATAGGGGCGGGTGTATTTCTGTGGTGCCTGACACCATAGAAATACAATACTACCACCCGGTTAGAATCCTCCAAGTAGGTTTTTGAGTTCGGAGGTGGAGAGTTCGGTGATCCAGTTTTCGCTTGTGATGATTTCGTCGTTTAGAGATTGTTTCTTTTCGAGCATTTCATCAATTTTTTCTTCGAGCGTTCCGGTTGAGATTAGTTTATGAACATGTACGAAGCGCTTTTGTCCGATTCGGTAGGCACGGTCTGTTGCTTGATTCTCAACAGCTGGGTTCCACCAACGATCATAGTGAATAACATGGTTTGCTTCCGTTAGATTCAACCCAGTTCCACCAGCCTTCAATGACAGGATAAGAATGGAGTGCTCCCTGTTTTGAAATCGTTCAATCATCTCATCGCGCTGAGCCTTTGGAACACTTCCATTTAAGAACAGCACATGCTCTTTGAATTTCTTTTGAAGAGTTTCACGAATCATTTCACCCATTTGGATGTATTGTGTAAAGATGAGACAGCTTTCATCCTGTTCCCGAATATTTTCAACAAGCTCAAGTAGCTTTTCAATTTTTGAAGAACGGTCTTCAATATCTTTTGGTTTTTCCTCTTTTAAGTAAAGAGCGGGATGGTCGCAAACCTGCTTTAGCTGGCTCAGCATTTTTAAGATAAGTCCCTTACGCTGAATGCCTGCGAGCTGTTCTACTTGATCGAGTGTATCCTTAACAAGCTGTTCATAGATGGAAGCTTGCTCAACTGTTAATGGACAATATTCCTTTTGCTCAAGCTTGTCAGGTAGGTTTAATGCAACTGCTTCATCCGTTTTCGTACGTCTTAGTAAAAATGGACGAATCAAACGCTGTACCTGGGCAATTTTTTCAGAATCATGATCCTTCTCAATTGGGGATACAAATCGTTTCTGGAATTGACCTAAGCTGCCTAAATACCCACCATTAATAAAATCAAAAATGGACCATAGCTCTGTTAAACGGTTTTCCATTGGAGTCCCTGTTAGAGCAATATTGTGATCCCCTTTTAGCTTACGAATCGCGCGTGATTGCTTTGTCTGCGCATTTTTAATATTCTGCGCCTCGTCCAGACAAATCGTACCCCATTCATAGGAAGCAATCTCTTCCTCGTCTAAATGGGACAAACCATAGGAGGTCAAGACAATGTCCGCTTGATCGACGCCGTTTTTAAAATCAGCACCCTTTAAACGATTTCCCCCATAGTGCAGATGAACGCGTAGAGAAGGTGCGAATTTTTCTAATTCCTTTTGCCAGTTTCCGAGAACGGATGTGGGACAAATAATCAGAGCTGGTTTTGCGCCACTTTCCTTCACGGTCAAAAAGTACGCGATCATTTGAATCGTTTTTCCAAGACCCATATCGTCTGCTAAGCAGGCACCAAATCCGAATCTTCGTAAAAACAGGAGCCAGTCAACACCTTGCTGCTGGTACGGGCGTAGCTCGCCTTTAAAGCTTTCAGGAATCACTGCAGTTGGTATTTCTTTTACGTTCGTTAATTGTGTAATCATTTGTGCAAGATGACGGTTCAATTCAATTTGTACACCGGCAAAGGCACGTGCAGTCTCAAGATCTTCTTGTTCCGCTTTTTCACTTATTGCTAAAAGCTCCTGCTCGAGGACGTCACGAAGATGTAGCCCTTCTTTATTCGCTCTTTGTACAAGCGTTTGAACCTGTTTTATAAATGCCGGGTCAAGCTTAATCCATTTGCCACGGATTTGAACCAATCTTCTTTGTTGGTTAACAAGAGACATAAACTCATCTTCAGATAGCTCAACGCCATTTGTTGAGAAACGCCAATCAAAATTAATTAGCGATTGCAAGCCAACGAATGATTGCCTTCCTCCACTGGAGGTCGTTTTAACCTTCGCTTTTACAGCAAGTTGGGCATCCTTAATCGCCTGCCACCAAGCTGGTAATAAGATTCCGACACCTGCATCAACTAGTAAGGAGCTTGATTCCGTTAAAAACAGCCAGGCTTGCTGCTCCGTAATTTCATCGAGTATGTCATCTCCAGCTTTTAGCCAAGGAACAAGCTTACACCACATCGCATGATCTGCAGCTATTTTATCCGCATAAGCTTCCCACTTTTTCGGAATAATCCCCTGGTAGGTAGTAATCTCATGTGGGTTTTCCTTGCTGCGTAGAACTGTCACAAGCTTCCAAGTGCCATTGTCCATTTCTGGTTCATCAATGCGTAATAACACATCAAATGGTGTTAGGTCTTCCTTCCAGCCAATTCGTTCCAACCAATTATTTTCATCAACAACGGAAACCAAGCTTTCACTGCTGTTAATAAGCGGGAAGGTTGATGTGATTTCCTCCCATGCTTTTGATAAGGCAGAATCAGCTTGAATCCAATCAGATAGTGCAACTGAGAACCATTGTGCTGCAAAACCAGATATTTCTATGTCTATTGGCTTCCAACCGAAGACACCTTGCTTCCATAGTTCAAAGTCTGGCATGAATTGGCCGTCTTCGATTAGTGAAAGCAATTGTACCGCGATGCTTCGATAGTTATGTGCATCCTCATTTAGTTCAATAGTAAGAAACGAATTTTCAGGTGTCCCACCAAAGAAGGTTAAAGCCTGCCAAGGGGACAGAAAGACTGCAGGAATGTGAGCAAAAGCAACTTCCTCGATAAAGGTTCCATAAAAGGAAGCTTCATGCCAAGCGAAAACATTCCTTTTCCATACTTCTACATCAAGAGGTTCACCATCTTCATCCACGCACCATAAATAAAACCCTTTATCTTCAACCCACTCAGAGTGGATCACAAGTGTTTCTGTAAAAATCAAGCTGTCACCCCCATCAATTACCTACTAAAGAAGCTCGAACTAGCTCCTCTTGAAACGCACGTAGACGCTTATTAGCGGTTGCTAATCTTATAATGTAATCCTCCCATAAATCTTCCTTTTTTAATCGACGGTAGTGGGTTCTGACCTTTTTCAAATATTTCACGGCTTTTTTATAACTGCTGCGATTCTTTGACTCAACAGCCTGTACGATTGCTTGATGATATAAAGGTAGTAGCGCCTCACGGTCGTTTTCTTCAATTATCTTTAAAATATAGCGATCACACTCATCGATGTCATATCCTACAAACATTTGAAGCTCAATCCATTTCCGGTACTCTTCATTGTCTAGCAAATATTCATTGTATTCAATGTAGCTATACGGAAGAAGTTGTTTCATAGCTTTCGTAAGAAGCTCTTTATCAAACTGTTGGGCATACTCAGATAGTTCACTTAAAAACACTCTGGTCATATGACGACGCCCATCATAATTCGGGAGTCCGAATACATAGTCCGAAAGATTCGGAAGTACGTAGCTGATCCATTGCTGAATGCGATCCAACGCCCTCGTTTCTGACAAGTAGCTTATCCACCACAAGCTATACGGTAAGGCTTGATAACCGTTATCCCGTAAAACCTGAATAGCTGATACATCGTCTTTCTGTAAAAAACGTAGGTGAGCAAATGCGATTTGCTCTTCAAGGTTTTCCTCGTTTGCTGACTGTTGTTCAAGTAGTATGTTTTCCTCAATTTCAAGCCACTTTTTGCGATTCAGTAAGGTTGCCCAAATGAGGCGATACATTTGAAGACGCTCATATTGAAACAATGTATCGGAAAGTAAGGTCTTTCTGATAGGCTCCATGCTGTCTTCTAGCAAGGAGTCCAAAGAAAACGAAAGTGAAACCTGCTTCAGTTGTGTACAATTGTCAAAAACAAGATCAGTGAAATTATGAAAATAAGGCCTTACATACGTCTCAACCATGTAGTCCTTCAGGTTTATTTGGCTAATTACCTCAAGGTTTTTTTGTATACAGAAAAGCGCTGCATGGATATGAAATAATTTTTTCAGATCCTCCTGTAAAGGAGCTCTCCTTTTAAGAGTCTGAAAAAAGGTATGATAAATGGTTGCAAAGAAATACTGGCTTTTATCAGGATAGCCTCCTGAAAAACGTTCATATTCACGATTAAAAAAGGAATACCAGCTTTCAAGAGATGAATCCTTGTAGTCTTTTTGTTGAAGCTGCTTCCTTGCAGTCGAAATCGAAGATAAAACGGATGGATCTTTGTTTCCTTCCTTCCATATTTCAAGCAAGGAACCGACGCGGTCAACACTAGCAAAAATGTAAAAAAAGACAGCCATGCGATGACGACAAAATTCATCTGATGGACAAGTACATTCACTCATTTCTAAAAAGTCGAGATCAAGTGTAACATCCACTGGCGTGACGTCTTGGACTCTTCCTTCGATGACCTTACCGTTATATTTCACATTGTAGACACTGCCTTGTCGGAAGAGATTAAGGCCTTTTTTGATTAACGCACGGTTGGTTTCCGTATCATATGAAATCAGCTTACGTAGCTTTTCGGAAAAATGTAAAACCTGTTCTTTTGATATATCGTTTTGAAGCAAGAAGTCCTCACCTCCGAATTAAATGGAGTAGCATTGGTATGGTTTGTTCGAGTCTAAACATTGAGTTTTTAAGACGGTCGCTTTCGTATGCAAATCTACCCTTTTTGTGGGTAGCGGCTTCGTTAATTGTATAAATCCATATCTTTTTATTATAACGGAAAAATGAGAAAAAACGAATGAGTGAAATAGAAGTAGAATGAAATAAAAAAACTTTTTTCCGAAAATAACGAAAAGACAGTCGCAAAATGGATTTGTCCAACGTACATGTATAATAATTACACTATACGGTAGTGGTTTTTCTCCATTCCACTACCTGTGGTGTATCAGATTCATCCATATGAAACTGTCAGCACTGGTTGCCGACAGGCAGAAGCGGAAAAGAAGTCTATCGCTTCGGTGGAGGTTTCTCCATCCTTCACCGGAGGATAGATCGAAAAGGAAATAACATATTCACACATATAAAGAAGAAATAGTGCTGCACCCTAGAATCCTCATTAGGAGTGATTACATTTTGGATATAAAACAAACAAATGAAAACATCACGATTGATCATAACAAAGTACGCAAAGCATTAATTCGAGCATACATGAAAGGCGAGAACAGCACCCACATCGACACCAAACAATTCATCCAAGACCTCGCCAATCACATCAAAGGCTACCCCAATACCTAACATCCCCAACATAGTAGTGCCTGACACCACAAAAATACAAATGTATTTTTGCGGTGTCAGGCACCAAAGAAATACAACTGTCTATCTCAGGAGGACAGTTGTTTTGTTTTTGAGGGAGTTTTGTTATAAATGTGTTCTGAAACGAAGGGATATGGTTCCTAAGTCCCGGAAAAGAGGGATGCGCAGGTGTTGTTGGACAATCTATACTACTTTAGAAGTATAGAAATACCCAATTTGTAGAGTAGCAATTTTTTGCATTTTTTGTCATAATTGTGTCCACAAGCATATACTGTGTTTGTGCGTGCCCAGTATTGGTCAGTGGTAGGAAAGCCATTCGACTAGTCTGGGTTTTTGTTTAAGTCTATATTAACTGTTTTTCAAGGTAGTAGAGAGAAAAAGAAGCAAAGGTGCTGCAAACCAGCGAACAACGATTTGCATAGAGACACCCGTTCAAGCCATCCAAACATTCCGGAATAAAAGAGCTACCCAAAAACTACAATTACCGAAAAAGAACAAGGCTCACCGCCGCATTTTTACGAGAAACCAAGCATACATTTACATATTGATTGTTATTTTAAGAGTATACCTATAATATGAAGTTAACAGAATGTTACGACAAGGAGGGGGAGAGTGAGATTACCAGTGGTTGACTCCCATAAGCGAGAAAACTTTGCAAAGTATTATATGGCCGTTATTGTTATAATCGGTCTGGGAGTTATTTCAAATACTTTCTTTTTCATAGAAGGACCGTCCGACATCCCATTACTGCTTTTATTGACAGCTTTTTTAGCAATTTGTGAATACTACCCAATTCATCTACTACGCGGAAACACGACTATTACGTTTCCATTTCTATTTGTTATGTACACGCTGTTTGGAGTGTCGTACCCCATCATTATATACGGCTTCATTGTGTTAGTTATCAATATGTTATACCATAGGCCACTTCGAATTGTTTTATTTAATCCTGCGCAGCTCGTCGTCAGTTTCTTCTTAGCAGAAAAAATTGCACGTTACATAGATACATCGAGACTATTTCATATAAGTTCTGATTCGATTGCAGGAAGTATTTATTATTTTGTTTTTCTATTACTATTTTACTTTATTAATAATCTCATAGTGGATATTGTGTTATTTATCCGCCCCCAACCGTACTCGCTTACCATGATAAAATCAAAGGTGATTACAGAGATTGGAAGTGCGACTGTATCCTTCGTTTATGGGGTAATGATTTTTTTCTTAGCCAATTATGGAAACAGAACCATTGATGTTTTTTCTATCTTTTTCTTTTTCTCACCGTTAGTAGCGGTATCGCTCTTATATTCTGTTATTTCTACGTTGAAAAATGAGAAACGGCGTCTGAATGCACTTTTTTCGATTACAACAGGAGTAAATAAAAAAATTCACTCCAATGCATGGATTGAAAGCTTTAAAAATACCTTCTCCCAAATTGTTGAAGTGCAAGCTCTGATCCTGTGGGTGAAAGAAAATGGTGTGTGGAGAATCCTCTATACGGAAGGTAGAACGATTCCACATGATACGCTAACAGGAGAAGCGTTGACACGATTTGATGGGAAAAAGCATCCGATTGTCTACCAGGATCGTGTCAAAAAACTGGGGCCGATTGATGAGTTTTTTGAAAAAGACATGAAGGCGTTTGTGTACTCTCCACTTGTAGTAGAGGACGAGACAATCGGTATGCTAGTTGTAGCCAAAAGTCGAGTGAAGAGCTTTGAGGATGATGAAATTCACTCGATTGCTACCCTGGCGAACCAGCTAGCCGTAGCTGTGAAAACAAGAATCTTGATTGAAGAACAAGAAAAGCGGATTATCTTAGAGGAGCGTAACCGAATTGCTCGAGGAATTCATGATGGAGTTGCCCAAACATTAGCGGGCGCGGTCATGAAGCTTGAAACAGCTAATCGTAAATTCAACCGAAGTCCAGATGAAACAAGACGGTTAATTGAGGAGAGCATTGAAAAATTACGGGTTAGCTTAAAAGAAGTACGAGAGTCCATTTATGAACTCCGGCCGTATCCAACGGAGCGTGTTGGGTTATCGGTTGCAATCGCAAAGAGAATTAAAATGATTAATATGGAATACAATCATGATATTTCGTTTGATATTCGTGGCAAAGAAGTACCATTAAGTTCAATGGTGGAAAAGGAACTTTTTGATATTTTTCAAGAGAGCTTACAAAATACCATTAAGCATGCAAGAGCTACTAAAATTGAGGTTCTATTAAGCTACCAAAAGGAACAAATTATTTTAAAAATCAAAGACAATGGCGTTGGTTTTTCCTTATTTCAAGCCATGGTCAAAGCCCAAAATAAGCCGCATTTTGGTATATTGAATATGAATGATGCAGCGGAAAAAATTAATGCGACGCTCCAAATTGATACAAAAGAGGGTGTCGGTACCGATATTACATTAACTGTTCCAAAAATGGGACTAGAGGGAGGTAGTACCCTTGATCAAGCTTATGCTGGTGGATGATCATGCTGTATTACGTGATGGACTTAGAAATATATTAGAAATGGAAGACGATATCCGCGTTGTCGGGGAGGCTGTATCAGGTGAGGATGCCTTGGTTAAGGTACCATTGTGTCAACCTGATGTAGTGTTAATGGACATCAATATGCCGCAAAAAAATGGCGTAGAGGTAACTGGAATTTTAAAAAAACAATTTCCGTCTATGAAAATATTAGTGCTTACCATGCATAGTCATGATGAATATTTTATGGCGGCCATTCGTGAGGGGGCAGACGGTTATTTGTTAAAGGATGCTCCGTCAGACCAAGTTGTAGATGCTATTCGAACGGTAGCAAAAGGGGAGTCGGTAATTCATCCGTCAATGACAAAGAAGCTTCTGAATTTCCACCAACAACAGCAGGAGCAAACAAAGGACAACACGTTAACGGAACGTGAACGCGAAGTGCTCCAATGCCTTGTTGAAGGCCTTAGCAACAAGGAAATCGCAGAACGACTCTTTATTAGTGATAAAACCGTAAAAATCCATGTAAGTAAAATCTTTAAAAAGTTCGACGTTAAAAGCCGATCCCAAGTCGTCATCTACGCCGTCCAAAACAAACTCGTTCCCATGCAGCCGAATAATGGGACATTGGGAGTCTGAGTTTGAGGTATTTTTTACATGTTTATGAGCCGTACATGTAAAGTAAGTAATTGCTTTATAAAAGGCTATGTTTAACTTGATTATTGTTTTTTATAAATTAATAAGCGTATTTGAGATTTTATTCTCAAATACGCTTAATTTTCGAGTAGCAGATAATTGAGTATCGCCTCCTTGATGAAATTATCTTCCTTGTTCCATCATTAAATAATGTTGAATCTTTACACTTTTATTTCGAATCATCGACTTATAATCCAGTATTGGAGGGAAATTTGTTAATAGTTCAAACAGTTCTTCCGTTTGTGGATAATCAGTAAAGTCCACTTTTCTCTTTCGAATCATTTCAATCATAATGTCTAAATAGTTATCAATTGTAAACGTGTCTTCAAATGGACGTACTTCTATCATTCGTTTAATTGAATGAAGCATTTGTGTTAAAAACCAATTCAAGTCCTCATCGAGTAGTCCAAAGTAATGTAACCCAGCAGTCATAGTATATTTATTCCACCCATTTAACAGTGCTTCTTCAATATCTTCTCTTGCAAACTCTTCATAATCGTCGCTAATATCATATCGTTGACTTTGTTCTTCTAATATAGTCAATCTGCTTATAAACTCAGAAAAATCCTCAGCAATTCGTATTTTTTCCTTTGTATCCATATTGATATAAACAACCGGTGGATTATCCCCTGTATATTTACGATAATCTAGGGCTATCCAATTATGACTATCTCCATGTAAATAAACAAACTTGTTCGATAACCCCCATTCTCTACGTGTATAGGAATCTATTATTATACCTTCTCCACCTTTTTGACCAACGCCGTTTATATAATCAATTTCAATAAAACCATCTTCAAATATATGATTTACAAACTTTTTTCGTTTAAGCTCTCCACCGTTTTGTTCGTTCATCAAGTCAATATACGCAGTTGGGAGTTTTACCTTTAACTTCTTTTCTGCTGCTTCGATAATCTCGCTTGATAAATCCTCTAAACGATAGTTATCAAAATATTCCCCTTTAAAAATGCTCATCGGAACCTCCTGAGTAAAAACGTACTGCTATTTTAGTAACTAAGGTAACTTGTTTTTCCTTCATTATAGATTATTATTCTACAAATTTTCCCGAAAATCTTGTTATGCTAGCGTTTTTTTTAATGGAATTTATACTGTTGTTTCATTTATCTGATGGCAAAAAAGAAGTCACTTCTATTACTTTCGTATAATACCAAATACGTCCTGTAGAACATTCGATTATAACTTTTGTTTGATAGAAAAATCGGAATCTTCAAGTAATAATTAAGCTAGGTGAAATAGCTACAAGAGCACTGATAGTTTGAAGGGGGAAATTAAATTAGAGTTACCTTGAAAAAAAGATGAAGGGGGCATTAGTGTGAAGCGTATATTCTATTTGGTAATGGCATTATCTTTAGTTCTACCACCGTTTTTTACAATGGATAAATCTGTACAAGCTGTGGAAAGTCAAACGGTAATAATTGATCCATTACTTGAAAAAGCATGGAATACAGTTGAAGCATTACAGGTAATTGTTACATTTAAGGGTGATGGGGGACCAAATGAAAGTCAATTGGATTTGTTGGAGCAGCTAGGAATCGATAAGGGGCTAGCAATGAAATCTCTACCAATGGCAGGAGTTATTGCTACAAAGGAACAGCTACAACAACTTGCACAAAGTGAAGAGGTATACTCGATCTATTTAAATCGAAAATTAGAATACTATAATGCCGATTCAACAGAAATTACCGGTGTAGATAAAGTTCGGACAGACGAACAAATACAAAAAGAAAATGGTGGTTTTCCTTTGTCCGGCAAAGGAGTGGGAGTGGTTATCAACGATAGTGGGGTGGATGGTACCCATAAAGACCATGAGTATGGAAAGAATCTAGTGCAAAATGTACTCGCTTCTACTAATCTAAATGCATTAGCACCAGGCTTGTTACCTGTTACCTATCTTGAGAATGTTCCGAATACCGACACAAACTCTGGTCACGGTACTCACGTTGCAGGAACTGTTGGCGGTACTGGGGCAATGTCAGGTGGGAAGTATGAAGGAGTTGCGCCTGGAGCGAATTTAATAGGATATGGATCAGGGGCAGCTTTATTTGTACTAGATGGTATTGGTGGTTTCGACTATGCCATTACCCATCAACAGCAATACAACATTCGTATAATTACAAATTCATGGGGATCATCAGGTGAATTTGACCCAAATGATCCAATTAACATTGCTAGTAAAAAAGCATATGATCGTGGAATTACAGTTCTTTTTGCAGCAGGAAATGAAGGACCGGGTGAAAACACTCATAATCCGTATGCTAAGGCGCCATGGGTCATATCCGTTGCTGCTGGTGAAAAAGATGGCACACTAGCAGATTTCTCTTCTCGTGGTACAGAAGGGGTAGGTGGGACATTTACGATGGACGGAAAAGTATGGAATTGGGAGGACCGTCCTACAATTACGGCACCGGGAGTGGATATCGTCTCCACAAGAGCACTTGCACCTGTGTCATCTCTGGCTACACAACAAGACATAGAGAATTTAGAACCAGCTCACGTTCCGTATTATACAATCATGAGTGGAACATCGATGGCAACACCACATGTAGCAGGAATTGTTGCACTATTACTTGAGGCGGATCCGTTACTATCACCTGATGGTATTAAACAAATACTTCAAAATACTGCAACAAATATGCCAGGATATGAACCTTGGGAGGTTGGGGCAGGATATGTAAATGCCTATGCTGCCGTGGACCAAGTACTTTATGGTAAGGAATATGGCAATACAGTGAATCTTTATCAGGATTTTTCAAGTAGTGTGGAAAGTACAACTGTACGAAGTGAGTTTGAGGTGACATATAATCCACTTACATTGATCTCGACTAATCAGTATGAGTTTACTGTTGATAAAGGGGTTTCAAACCTTGTTGCTAAAATAAATGCTTATGGGTTATTAAATCAAACTGGTAATCCGCTAAATCTAGTATTAATAGCACCAGATGGAACGGAATATAGCTCAGGCGTAAGTTTATTATTTCCTCTATCTCCAGACCGAACTGTAACTGTAAGTTTACCGGCACCGGGGACCTGGAAGGTAGAGATTAGAGGATTGAAAGGTGTGCAAGATAATCCTCTAGGAATTGGGTTACCTGAAACAGTAGCAGGGACATTAGCCTTTACAAAGGTTAGTGGCTATACCGGTCTGAATGATATTGATGGCCATGCTGCAGCTGGAGCAATTCAGCTAGGAGTAAAGGAACGGTTATTTGATGGATATGCCAATGGAACATTCAAGCCAGATTCAGTATTAACAAGAAGTGACCTTGCAAGGTATTTAACAATGGGTGGGGAAGTTCGTCAAACCTTACCAGTATCTGAGGGGTTTAGTGATGTGGCTGCAGTGGATTTACCTTACGTAGAAGCTGTTGTAGCGAGAGGTGCATCGTTTCGTGATGGAAAGCAAATTCAAAATGGGGTGATGTTGGCAAAACAAGGTGGAAAATTTGCTCCTAAAGATGCTGTAACACGTGCGGAATTAGCCTATTCCCTCGTACAAACACTAGGTTTGCAGACTGAGGCAGAAAAGCTAGCATCAAATGAGATAACTGTGCAATACAAAGATGAACGCGTGAAAATTGAAGATGCTGCCAATATACCTGCTGAGTTCAAAGGCTATGTCCAGCTCGCATTAGATTTAAATATCATGAATGCCACATTCTCAGTTTCACAAGCTCCCTATGATTTAAAGCCAACAATTACGGCTACCTTTAGTCCTTCTGAAAAAGTAACTCGCGGTGAATTTGCTATAGCGATGACGCGTTTTTATAATGCATTCTTACAATAGAACCGTACCGTTAAGCCTCCGGACGACATAATACAAATCATACCAGACACAGTAACACGGAGGTCCGGCTCTAAAGCAAGGAGGCTTGTTACAGAGATACCTTCGTAAAAGTGCAAAGGGAAATAGAAGGAAAATGAGATAAAAAGGCAACTGTCCGCCTGAGGTGGACAGTTGCCTTTATTTGTCTTTTTGTGGTGCCTGACACCATCAATTATTGGTAGGACCAGAGGAGGGTCCAGTCGTTTTTTTCTTTGGTGACGTAGATGTCTTGGTGGATGGTGAAGGTGCCGTATGTGCTTTTATAGGTTTGGGTTATGGGGACTTTGTAGACTTCATGGAGGGTAGATACGTTTTTTTCCATTTTCCAATTGTCTAGTTTTTCAGCTTCTCCCACTGTGTATTTGAAGGTGTCCGTCCCGAAATGTCCGACAAAAACATGGTTTCGTTCCTGAATATATGCACTTTTCTCAAAGCGTTCTTTCATATACGGGTGGAACAGCTCCCACGAGCTACCGAAATCTCCGTCCTGTTCATACTCGTAGAACGATTCAACAAGCTCTTTGGCATCATCCTCAGGTGATGAGCGGAAAAATGAAAAAATAAAAACCAATAAAACTATTACCCCTAAGGAAAGCAAAATCAATGGTAAGGGGAGTCCTCGTCTTCTTCTCATATGTAAACAAAGCCTCCTTATACTCGGCGGCTTCAAGTTGCCACCTATAGGCGTAAACTGTGATGGCAAAGCTTCATCTTGTTCGAAGCTGATGGACCAACCTGATATTTCTTTCTGTACTACTATGGATATGCCTTAGGAGAGTTGTCTATTACTGGAAAATCCTTCCAAAGACGTGGAGGTAAAACAAAATCGGAAAGAATAAAAAAGCCAGAGCAAGTAGCTCTAGCATCATTGATTAAATCGAGTAAGAAACGGTCTGCGAGGCCCATTTCCAAGCTTTATGAATAAAATTTCATCTTCATTTCTTTTATAAAAGCGTATTCCTACTATTGATAAAGGTGTCCAGATTTCTTTGAATGTATAATATGGCATACGATTCCCCCCCATAAAATATCTTTCTGCCTTTGAAAATAGTTTTTCAAAGATCGGGTTCTGGAGGTAGCTGGCTGGCTTATCAAATGACGTAGCCCCTGTAGCTTTGCGTCACCTCTTTTCAGAGGCTTTGCCTTTTCACACAGAAAGACGACTTGTCTCACGACTATTAGAGGTAGAATAGCATGTACCATTTGCGGATTATGTTGAATTTTAACGGCAAAAACGTGATTTTTTTATACATTTTTTGACAAATGGTTATTTTAAAAATGTATAACCTTATAATATTCTACATAAATGTAGAAAATCCTGTTGGGAAAATCACCCCTAAAATACATCAAAAATTGATATAAAATGCACTCTATTTTCCCAATACACAAATACGTAATACATTGGTACTATATAACTATAAGTAAAATTTCCCAAAAAGGTCTTACTACCAAACTTGTTAGTTATTGTAGAAGAATATGGGGTTCTCTACAATTTACTATAAATTTTTACCTGTAGATTTTTTTCTCTCTTTTACCCTACTACATTAGTAGGGTCTTTTTTTAACATGACTTTCATGTAAATGAAGTACATACAATGGTATGAGGTTTATCGAATTAACCGCTAAAAGCTACATGTATTACAATTAAGTCTTACACATGGGAGAGTGAAGAATGGATAGAGGGACAAAGGTCTGGTATAATGGGGAACCATATGAGATCCTTCATATCTATGAAAGTGGATTTTGTGAGATTCGTAAGCTAGAGACAGGAAGGGTTTCGTTGGTCCACAAAGATGAGCTAGAGGATGAGAATCACAAGTAGGTGTATACTATTCATGAGTTCTGCATGAAAGAGGGGAAATAAATGGATCAAAGTATTTTACCTGCATCCACCACAATGAAGGAATTTGAACATTTCCTAAAAAGTAAGTATGAAATTGGGGTTTTTCTAGAAATGCATGTCGCACAGCTTAAGCATATAAATATGATGGCTGTCGAGCATGGTAAAAAAATGATATATCATGTAGATATGATCCATGGAATCAAGAATGATGAATATGCGACTGAATATATATGCCAGGAGTATAAACCTTATGGCTTAATATCTACTAAATCAAGTGTCATCCTAAAAGCAAGGCAAAAAGGTGTAGTCGCTATTCAACGGATATTCCTGATTGATACACATGCTTTAGAAAAAAGCTATAAACTGATTGAAAAAAATAAACCTGATTACATAGAAGTGCTTCCTGGGGCTATGCCTTGGATGATTAAGGAAGTAAAAGAAAGATTGAATACGCCTGTGCTTGCTGGCGGACTGATTCGAACGAAGGAAGATGTTCAAAATGCACTTAGCGCAGGAGCGAGTGCCATAACTACATCAAAGAGAGACCTGTGGGTATAACAATTAAATAAATAAACACCATAGGGTATCGGGTATCTGACCATTTTAAACGAAAGCTAGTAAAATAACACAATAAAAACGCTGTTGAAACGTATCAACAGCGTTTTTTATTGCTTCACCTCAGAACTCCACGGAGGAGGTACAATTGATTTGTCCTCTAGATTTTGTCTAACTAAACCAATCCTCTCAGCGTAATAATCGAGCATCTCAAAAACAGTGAATCTGTGATAGCTCCCATTGATATATTTCGGCTCGTTTCTTCTGTTGGGATCTATTTCCCATAGGGGAATATGGACTTTTGCTGTTTTATCATTATATTCATTAATTGGGACACTAAAATTAATATGTTCATTATAGCCATCTGCGACTGCTAGGATAGTTACTTCCCCCATATTCTTCTTATGAAATCTGTTGTCTTTTGGAACGGAAATTGATACAGTTGCTCTTCCATCGGAATTTGTTAGCACATTTGCAATGATCTCTCCTACTGAATTTATCACTATTAATCGTGCCTCTTTTATTGGCTTCCCTACCTGCATCGTAGGTTTTACAGTTGACGTTACTTCCATTATTAGAATTGCAGAAACGGTGTTATCCTCAATAGCCATTACAACCTGGCTTGGATGTGAACATAAGAGTAATATGCAACAAATCACTATCAATTTTTTATACAAAATACCACGGCTTTCTAAATGGATTTATTGTATTTTTCCTTTTACTGAAATAAATCATTGTTTCCACATCTAGTTTATAATCAAGTCAGTTCTTTAAGCGCTGCTCCCCTCCTTCAGTTGCAATAAAAAGAATCCCGAATCACGGTTAAAACCAACAAATTTCGTCAATACCAGTAGTAGTTCTTGACTGAAATTGGTGGGAACTTGCAGACAAACAGTCTGAATGAATCCTTTATAATGAAAGTATATAAAAAGGAGGGGGTTCGTGATGGAAGAAGAAACAAATCAACTAGTCCTAGGAATGATTTGGGGTACCACACTAAGCATACCCCTATGGATCGCCTTTTTTGGCTGGATGAAGCTGTTATTCAGATTTTTTCATTAGCCACTGGTTTTTATTAACCATTTTTCCTCAAATTCTTGCTTCGATAGAGGTTTACTGAAGTAAAAACCTTGTGCATAATCACATCCTTCTTTTAGTAGAAAATCAAGCTGTTCTTTTGTTTCAATTCCTTCTGCTACTACCTTTACGTCCAGCTTCTTCGCTAAATTAAGAATCATCTGGATGACATTTTGTGAGTCTTGGTTAAGGTCTTGAATAAATGAGCGATCAATTTTTACACAATCGATTGGTAATTGGTGCAGCACACTTAGTGAGCTATAGCCTGTTCCGAAATCGTCCAAGCTAATGTTTACCCCTAATTTCTTCAAGCTTGTTAACGTTTCAACTGATTTTTCAAGATTAATCATGGCACTTTCAGTAATTTCTAAATCGATTTTTCGTATGCAGGTATGTTCCCCTTGGTTTGCTTGTTTAATGAGCTTATAGAGATTTTGTTTTTCAAATTGCCTTGAAGAAACATTAATTGAAATTCTAGGGAGATAGTAACCTTTGCTCTCCCATGCACGAACTGTTTTTATTACTTCACAAATGACCCATTCTCCAACATCAATAATAAGGCCAGTTTCCTCCAGAACATCAATAAACACCCCTGGCGGCAATATCCCTTTTTGTGGATGATTCCATCGAATCAAGGCCTCCGCGCCGCTAAACGCTTTGGTTTGGAGATTAAACTGAGGCTGGTAGTACAGTACGAATTGTTTCTTTTCAAGGGCTTCCTTTAAGTCTTGTTCCAGCTGAAATCTTTCCTCAACCTCTGCTAAAAGCTTTGACTGATAAAAGACGAGCTTACTTTTCCCTTTTTCTTTCGAAGCATACATGGCAAGGTCGGCTCTACGGAGTAGCTCTGTTATAGATCCTGCATCCTGTGGATATGTTGCAACCCCAAAGCTAGCGTAAACCTGCAAGCTATAATTTTCATAGGGGATTGGTTTACGAATGCTAGTTGCCACGCTGCTGGTCATTTCTTTTAAATAAAAGTTATCCACAGAGGTTGTTACAATGGCGAACTCATCGCCCCCAATATGGTAAGAAACAATGTCATAATCCGTTTTATATAGCCGTTTCGCCACTTCTTGTAAAACGGCATCACCTGCCAAGTGTCCATAGCGATCATTGGTCTTTTTAAATTCATTAAGGTCTATAAAAATAAGACTAAAAGGCTCCTTCTTCCTTATCTTTTCAGTTAGATCCTCATGTAACCTACGGTGATTAGGAAGGTTTGTAAGAGGGTCATGGTATGCCATAAATTCAACCTTTTTCATCGACTCAACCTGATCCGTGATATCGATTACGCTACACATAATGGCAGGTTCATTGTTATAGCTCATTTCAGACGAATGGGCTTTCATATAAAAAAACTCACCATTCCTTCGTTTACCTCTTAGCTCATAGTGTTCAAAGCTACGGTTGTCCTTAATGCGGTTAGTAATTCTCACTCGTAAATAATCATGGTCTTCCTCTGCGACAATATCCCAAAATGACAATTGAAGAAAGTCCTCAATAGAGTATCCGAACAACGTAGACATCATCGAATTGACAAAAATGATTCTTTCATTTTGAACGATAAAAACCCCAACAAAGGATTCCTCAACAATGGACCGATACCGGCTTTCCGCATTCTGTAAAGCTGCTAAGTTTCTTTTATTAGTTGTTATATCTCTAATTACGCCATATACTCCAACAACTAAGTCATCAACTTTAATGGGAATGCTTTTACAGTATATATCGATAATTTCGCCAGTAGACTTACGTAATTTGAGTTCACTCTCAACAATTTCCCCAGTTATAGCCTTTTGGAATTGTCCCACTATATAATGTAAATCTGGTTCATAGATAAAATGATGAAACGTCTTCCCTAGTACATCCTTGCTTTTATAACCAGATAAGGATTCGGTCGCCTCATTTAATTTTATAATTATTCCGTTGAGGTCTGTCATGATTATCGCGTCAGGATTAAGATCATATAGTGACTTATAATAAAGCTCCTGATTTTTTAGTTTATCTATATGCTTGAACAGTTTTTGCTGATAGTAGGTTGTAATAATACCGACAATGATAAGTAAGAAAACGCCTAAAACCACAAAAATTAAGATATTTTCAAGGTTAACCTCATTTTCAAAATGGAAATGTTGGTAAGTAGGAACACTCATTGAAATATAATAAAGAGCTACAGATGATAGTCCCACAAAAATACCTACATTGCTTCCGCTTCTTTGCCCATATTCCTTTATACTTTCTATCTTATAGATATAACAGCCGATGCAGTTGAGGATAGTACCAATTAATACAGCAATAATTAAATGACGATCAGTAATGGAAATCGTTAGGGCATGGTGGGAATACATATATAGGTAATGCATTGTGCTTATACCTATCGAAAATAATAGACCTGCTAACAGGAATGCCCCCCGATGAAATACTAGAACGATAATAGCAATTATACTTGTAAGCATTACAACTGCAATTGAAGTAATGAGGATTGGAAGGTGAAAAGATAGGCTAGTATCATATTGAAATGCTGTAATTCCAATAAATTGGCCAGTCCATGTGCCTAGACCTAGTGTAAAAGAAGCTAGAATAAGCCAGTATTTCTTCCACTTTTTTGGGGCTTTGGGTATGATATTTAACACCATTTTGAAACAGACAATGGCGGATGACAATGCTATAAAAATGGAGAAAATGATATAAATAATATTGGAATTTGCAAATAAATGAAGGATCATGCTACACCTCTACCAAGAAGTTAAATTCGTGACAAGTATACAGATTAGTATGGACTACTTTTACGAAATTATTGGGGAACCTAGTTGAGGGTGGGAGAAATGGTCATCAGTGATTGTGGTCTTGGGCCAAGTACCGATGTTGTAATACATGAGGCTGACCTTTTGTGCAAATAGAACTTTATGATTTTGGTATAGGTGAAAATATATATGTATTTTATTATTATGTATAATTTCCCTCAAACAAGGAAAGGATGATAGTGTATTCCCCCTTTGTTTTATATGAATCCTCCCTTGTGGAGGTATTTTTTTTGCCCATTTTTAAGTAGGGATTATGCCCCTGCTCTTCAAGGATCACGTCATTAGCACATCCTCTTATTTTCTGAAGACTCTTTTCTAAAAGGGGGGTGCTATTTACTTTAAGTTAGACATGAGATTTCCGCACCTGGCACACAACTTTCCGCGGGCGGTCCGTGAGCCTCCTGTGAGCTGCGATCCTGTGGGGTCCCACCTGGCCACGCTTTACTCGCTGAACATTGAAGGGCATCCTCAAAAGAACCAACGCACGAAGAAAATGCGAATGCATTTTCGAGGAGTCTCCTGCCATACGCTACAATCACCTTTAGGACAACATCGAATAAATAGTATTACAATAGTCTCCTGAAAAACATTCAAAAGCAACAAAGTTTCCCGAAAACACCTTTTAAAAATTTTTTTACACGAAATGCCCCTTTTTTCCCTTCGCCTCCTATAACAAAGGTGAAAGGAGGTGGGAGACATGGCACAAGCAGTAATCAAGGATACTCAATTACGTTTAGTGTTTGAAGCTGGCGTTGATGATAAGGGAAAAATGAAATACCAAAACAAGAACTACAACAATATCAAACCTTCAGCAACTACTGATCAATTATATTCAGTTGCAGGAGCAATCTCTGATCTTCAAAGTCGCGCTCTAGCTGATATCGAACGTAATGACAAACATCTATTGTCGAACTAATGAAACCTAAAAATTCATAGAAAGGAGGACCTTAGAAATGGCGAAAACATTAGAAATGCTTTTCACGAATGAGGATGGAAAATCAGCTACTGTTTCAATTGAAAGCCCAACTGAACCAGTAGATTCAGCAGCAGTTTCAGCTGCAATGGATACCATTCTTGCTGCAAATGTGTTTATCACAACAGGTGGTGACCTCGTTTCAAAACGAGGTGCGCGCGTAGTAGAACGCAATGTACTACCAGTTGAAATTATCTAGAATGTAACTCGACAATCGTCGTGGCTTACGCTCAAGAGCCAACTCTCTTAGGAGAGCAGGCTCTTTACTAATTTACGAAATAAAAAAGAATGCCCAAGTACACGGTTTTTAGGTTGAGTGTCCATCTCAGGAGGACAAATGAGTGGGTTTGTATTTCTGCGGTGCCTGACACCATGCTCAGAGAGGGGAGGGGAGAGTGATGGAGTATTGGTTGCCTTTTGTTCAGGAGGTTGGGTTTCCGGTGGTGGTTACGTTTTATTTGCTTCACCGTATTGAAACGAAGCTTGATAGTGTAATCGAATCGATTCAGACACTGCCAGCCAGCATGAAGGCTGAACCGACATATCAAACGAAGAAAACAGTTTAATAGAAACGAATAGGCACTTGTTCTCCTAGGAGACAGGTGCTTTTTATTAAAGGATAGTAAGGTTTACTATTTTGAACATAGTTTTCTATCTCCTGATCCAGCTCTCTCCCCTCGATGTCAAAACCTGTTGTAAGAAAAGTTAAAGTACGAATCTATAGCAATAGAACATTTCCTTGTTGGACTTGCACAGGACAAGGAAAGTTCTAGCAGCATAATCATCGCACGAAGAAAATGCTTTGCGTTTTCGAGGAAGTGCTGATGTCAACAATCGCCACAGGACGTGGCGGATATTAGTAGACGTTCCTCATCCAATGCGGCTTGTGCATTTCTTATTTTCTAGAGTGTTCTTTCTTCAGTTGGGTATGTTAAGACATGACAAAACTGATTAGAGGTGCTTGTATGTCTACTTTAACAGAGGCTATTACGTTAGGTGATTTTGCAAAAGCGAAGCAATTCGCCGCACAATATGACCTGAAGACCCTTGAAGATGAGTTGTTTTTGCTTGCGTATGATGAAGGTTCCATAGCACCTTATGGCTTTGTGTGTGCGATGTTGATCGAAAAAGAGACGTCTCGGTGGCATTATATTGCTTCAATTTTACTTAGTATGGCGATTAACCACTTAGATGGTGCTTATTTTACAGCGTTTTATCATGCAAAAAGAGCCTCAGAGCTTTCTCCAGATGATAGTAGTTATAAGGAGGCTCTTCTGTTTTACTATGAAATCCCAGAACAGCCATTGTCACGAGAAGAGGCGCTAAAAATTGCCACTGAAATGTTACGAGAGGACCCAAAAAACAAGGCGGCAAAGAGAATAAAGTAGTTACTGTTCAAAGCTCGGGGCTACTAATTCTACTTTTATACGGTCGGGATCCTCAAAATAAACGGCGTAATGACCTTCTCCACCTGCATAAGGTGTTTTATCGGCATATAGTATTTTGACATTCTTTTCGGTGAGCTTATTAGTCAGTTCATCAACCTGCTTCTTGGATGCTGCGTGAAAAGCTAAATGATTGAGACCGACTCGACAACGATGATAGGGAACATCAGCAAACCGTTCCTCTACTTGCACGAAAACAAGATAAGTTTCTCCATATTTCCAACTGACCCCAGATTTCCACTCCTGATATTTCTCATAACCCAACTCTCCTAAAAGCCAGCCCCAAAATTCAACCGATTTTTTTAAATTAGATACATAGATTTCAACGTGATGAAGCATCTTCTTCCTCCTTTATATCAAGCCAAAACTCATCGGGGCGCAAATGATATTGCTAGAAATTTACGACCCACAACGATTATAGACAGTATACACCAAATGTTAGAAGAGTTTTTAAGAATAGGAATGAATAAAAAAGAACTTGAGAAACTATAGAAAAAATAAACAAAAAGTGCAGATAAAGGTGGATAGATAAAATTAGCGCAAATTGACCTGTTTAAGTAAGACATGCGGTCAATAGTCGGCAGCAGTTTTATAAAGCCAAAGACATAAAACGAGGTGGTTCACTTGAACATTAGCAGGTATGAACTAAGGAAAAATGATGATGACTACACTCTGTTCGTGTATGTGGAGCCACAAACAACGGAGTTTGGAATGGAGTTAGGGTATATTCTTCAGTATAAAAAAGATATGAATGCACAAATCCGTCATTTGGTAAGGGAGAAATTTCCGAATGTACCCATAAAGGTTGCGAAGGTTATAGCGGGTTCAATGCTTCTGACAACCTTTTACCTTGGGGCGACTGCACCCTTGGTCGGGGCGCAAACACCCAGTGGACAAACGCAAACATTGAATGACCTGTATACCGTAAAAGCGGGCGATACCCTACATACGATTGCAAAGAGATATAATGTGACAGTTGATTCAATCAAAAAGGTTAACGGCTTAACCTCAGATATGATATTTGTAGGTCAACAGCTACGACTCCCGTTTTTATCATACACGGTTGTTTCGGGCGACACACTTTACAATATTGCAAAACGTTATAACACAACGGTTAATCAATTACGGTCCTATAACCAGCTTACAACAGACATGCTAATGCTTGGCCAAGTTTTACGAATACCACAATTGCAACCAGCTACAACAACACAGCCTGTTCAGGATGCAACAGCCACCGAGCCAGCGCAGGAGACTACAACAACCGTGCAGCCGACACCAACCCAGCCTACAACTACATATACGGTTGTTGCAGGTGACACACTTTACGGGATATCAGTAAAATGTAACACCACTGTGGACCAGATCAAGTCTCTAAACAATTTAACAACAAACATTTTGAACATCGGTCAAGTTTTAAAAGTGCCAGGTACCGTAACAGCAACACCTACACCTACTGGACCGGAACAGGAACCACCTACCGAGACGACAACTGGTCCAACCGGAACAACGCCAACAACAGGAACAACTGGTCCAACCGGAACAACGCCAACAACCGAACAGCCAACTGGTACCGCCCCGACAACCGGAACAGCAGCACCAGCAGATACAATAACTCAGCCCAACGCAACCCAAACCTACACGGTTGCACCAGGTGACACCCTTTTTGCAATTGCACAGCGCTATAACACAACGGTAAGTGCTATTCAAACAGCTAATAAACTGACGACAACGTCCATTTTTGTCGGGCAAACACTTGTTATTCCAGGAACGCAGCAGGCGCAAGGTGCAACCGCCACACAACCGCCAGCAGATACGACAGCCCCAGCGGCACCAACTCTTTCGCCGGTAGCACCAATAACAACAGATAATCAATCGACACTTGCTTTGTCTGGAACTGCCGAAGTAAATGCCCTTGTGACCTTGTCAATTACGGATGGTGCAAGTACACCTGTAACCGTGCAAGTAAAAGCCGACACCAATGGTAGATTCCAAGCAACCGTGGATGTTTCAAAATTAAATGATGGCACGGTAACAATTACCACAACTGCAACCGATAACGCCGGAAATAAGAGTACGCAAAGCACTCAAATCGTTAAAAAAGATACAAGAACTGACACTCCGACATTAATCAATACAAAGGTTATTAATACAGAGTCTGTACTTGCTTATCCGATAAAAGGTACGGCTGAACCAGGCGCTAGAGTGCAAGTTACATTTTCTGATGGTGTGAACCCAGCTATTACGACGGAGTCTCTCGCCAATGAAAAAGGTGAATTTAGTACATTTATCAATCTGAGCAAACTTAGAGACGGAGCAGTATCAGTTACAACGAAGGCAATTGATCCATCAGGTAATGAGAGCGGGACCACAAAGATTACCCTTACAAAGGATACGAGGGTCGATGCGCCTGTTCTTCAAGAACCACAAATCATCACAAGTAAAAATGAAGCGATTTATCCAATTTCGGGGAAAGCAGAACCAAATTCGACCATTACAATTCGAGCGACTGATGGGGCAAACCCTCCTGTTGAAAAGGTGATACCAACGACTGAAACAGGTAATTTTAGTGCAACTCTAAACCTTGCTGGCTTGAACGATGGCTCGATTACCATTACTGCAAGTAGTACTGATACGGCAAAAAACACTTCCGAACCAATCCAAGTAACCACTATGAAGGATACCTTTGTGGCGGAGCCAGTTCTAGATACAAAACAGGAAGTTACCAACCAGAACGCCAATCAATACACAGTATTTGGGGTGGCAGAGCCTGGAGCAACTGTTCAATTGGTGATATCGGACGGGGTACACCCTGAGGTTACAGTACAAACCATTGCTAATGAAAGCGGCGAATTCCGTGCAAGTGTAGACCTTAGAACCCTAAATGATGGTGAGCTAGTCATTACTGCGACAGCAAGTGACGTACGTGGAAACAGCAGTCAAACCGAAACAACGACCATCATCAAGGAAACGACCCTAGCGCCACCGGCCATCAATAACGCCGGCGTCATAAATAGCCAAACAGTAACAAATTATACAATTTTCGGGATTGCGCAACCCGGGACAACGGTTGATATCACGATTTCGGATGGAGTTAATCCTGATATCCTTACCTCGGCAACAACAAATGAAAATGGTGAATATCATGTAAATGTTGATGTGAGTGCACTTTTAGATACGAACCTTACGATTTCTGCGTTCCAAACAAGTGCGGCAGGCATTACTAGCAAAGAGACGACCATCTCTGTGCAAAAAGATACTCAGAGTCCAACAGCACCTATTTTTCACAATAATTATTTTATCAATAGTAAAAATCAGACTGCCTATTCTCTATTAGGGAGGGCTGAAAAAAATACAGAACTGCATGTTCGAATTTTTAATGCAAGCGGGCAGGAGCTTAAAACGACTGGTGTCACAGATGAAAACGGGGAGTACAATATTCCAGTTGACCTTTCAAATTTTGCAGACGGGGAGATTTCATTTGAGCTAACCCAGGTTGACCAAGCAGGGAACGTTAGTCCATCTGTTACGAAAACATTGGTAAAGGATACGGTTGGACCTACCACTTTAAAGCTAGAACCGACGAATCCAGTCTATAGTGGCAATGTATTTACGTATCCGATTCAGGGAAAAGCAGAACCCAATAGTACGCTCGATATTGAGATCAGTGATGGGACAAGGTCTATTACGAAAACAATACAAACCGATTTAGAAGGCAATTTTGAAGAAATATTTGATATGAGCTCTTTAAAAGATGGAGAACTGAAGGTATCTTTTCGGGCTTCGGATAATGCCGGCAATAGTGGTGACATAGCACCTGTTACGATCGTAAAGGATACAGATGCACCAGCGGGAGTCGTCACGACTATCCCAACTTATGTAAATAGCAACAATCAGAGTAATTATGTAATCAGTGGGTCTAGTGTGGAAGAGGGAGCGACCGTTGAAATCGTAGTAGGTGATGGTGAAACAACGATCACAAGGACAACGGTTGTTTCAAATGGCGTCTTTACTGCGACATTCAATCTGTCAGGGTTAGCGGATGGAGCCCTAACCTTTGAAGCTAGACAAACTGATCGAGCTGGAAATCGAAGCATTGCACAAGCTTTAACGATTGAAAAGGATACGGGTGTAGAACAGGCAATTGCATCAAAAAATGGGTTTCGATATGAAAACCTACAGTATCTCTATACGGTGATTGGAACCGCAGAGGCTAATGCTCAATTAGAGGTAACGCTATATGACGCCGATAAAAATGTGCTTGTCACACGGATGACCGATGCAGATTCAAAGGGGTTCTACTCCCTCGATATCTTTGTCGATCAACCATCAAAGGTGGCAAGCGCAACAGTAACGCAAACAGATCTTGCTGGAAATAGAAGTGACGTGACGAATGTAAGTTTGAGCACCTACACGGTTTCATCAGGTGAATCCCTGTATTCGATTGCAAAGCGTTATAACACAACCGTTGATTCACTTATGACACTAAATAATCTCTCAAGTGATGTGATTCAACCGAACTTACAATTGCGCCTACCAATTCGAGCAAGTGAGGTAGTTAACCTAGGATATATGTATTTTGGAAATACAAAGGAATATGTGAATACGGTTATTCAGACTGGGCACTCAGTAAACATTGTTTCACCAAGCTATTTTGATATTAATCCGGATGGCACACTCAAGCTTACGTATCAGGTTGATCCTGCGTTTATTGAAACGATGCACAAGCAAGGCGTTCGTGTTGTTCCATTTTTAAGTAATCACTGGAACCGCGAAGTTGGGAGAGCGATGTTACAAAACAAGGAGCTCGCCGCACAACAAATTGCAGATGCCATCGCTCGTTATAATCTTGATGGTGTTAATGTGGATATTGAAAATGTAACAGATATTGATCGTGATAATTATACAGAGTTTGTTCGGTTGCTTCGTACTAAAATACCGCCTACGAAAGAAGTTTCTGTAGCTGTTGCTGCAAATCCGAATGGGTGGAATACGGGCTGGCATGGGTCCTATGACTACACAAATCTAGCCAAATACGCAGATTATTTAATGATTATGGCCTATGACGAGAGCTATCCAGGTGGTGACCCTGGTTCTGTTGCAAGCTATTCATGGGTTGAAAAATCAATTCAGTACGCGCTCAATCAGGATGTCCCGCCAGATAAGGTTGTCCTTGGGATTGCCCATTTTGGCCGGTACTGGATTGAGGGACAGAGCTATGGTGGCTTTGGAATATCCAATACTCAAGTAGAAACGATGATTCAGCGCTATAACGGAACTGTTGTATTCGATGAAATCAGCAAAACACCAAAGGCAACGGTCACAATCAAGGAGGGGGATCCTCTCACATTCGTAGGTGGTGCAGCGCTCTCTCCAGGCACCTATACGATATGGTTTGAAAATGAAGAATCGATCCGCCACAAGCTACAGCTTGTTAGTAAATACAATATTCGAGGCGTTGGAAACTGGAGCTTGGGACAAGAAGTTCGCGGTGTTTGGAATAGCTATGTAACTACACTTCCAAATACAGTTCCGGTTCTGTCACCAGTCTATACCGAACCTGTCCACTATAAAACCTATTCTGTTGTAGTAGGAGACAGTCTATGGACTATAGCAAATCGAAATAACATCACGGTAAGCGAACTGAAGGAAGCAAATGGCTTAACATCGGATGCTCTTTATGTAGGGCAAGTGCTCCAAATACCTGTAGATGAGGTTGAAGGCATTGCGGGTGGGGGAACGACAACACCAACTGGTACTACGACAGAGGTTACTGCCCCACCCACAGACACTGGGACGACGACAACGGGTGGAACTGTGGCAAACACTGGGACAACAGCACCAACAGGTACGACACAGCAAGCCCCAACCTATACAACAAGCTATACTGTTGTAGCAGGAGATTCACTTTCTCTGATTGCGCAACGAAATAACACAACCGTGACCGCGATAAAAACAGCAAACAACCTAACATCAGACACCATCTACGTGGGTCAAGTCCTTAAAGTACCTACAAACGTAATAACGTACACGGTTGTCTCTGGAGATACCCTTTTAGGCATAGCAAATAGGTATAATACAACCGTTACAAAAATAAAAACAGCCAACAGTTTAACAACAGATATCATTTATGCAGGTCAAACCTTGAAGATCCCTGTGACCTGAAGCTTTTTACAGCCCGATTGCGTTTTGCATTCGGGCTTTTCAATTGATAATCGCCTGTTGAACTTGCATCAGTCCCCGAAAAGGCAGATATCTACCACGGATTTCCATTCCATTTTCAAAAACCAGTTTCTGGTTAGATATGATATGATAGACACAAAGCTAGGAAAGTAAGGTGAAGTTACACCATGGTAGTTGGGCGGAATGAACTTTGTACCTGCGGAAGCGGGAAAAAATATAAAAAATGCTGTGGGAAGAATGTAGTACTTTCCATTGAACAGGTAATAGAAGTTGAACTTCATGAAATACAAAATGAAATCTTTAAGTATGCAGTAGATATGTATACAGACGTAATTGATGAGTATTTGGAACAATATAGTGATACATTTGAGGATTTACCGGAAGAAGCGTACGACCTTTTCGACTTTTTTGCAAGAGTGTGGGTCGTTACGTCTGTAGAAATGGACGGTAAAACAATCCTTGAAGAGTACATCGATCGATACTCACATAGATATAGTAGACAGCGTATAAAAGATATTTTACAGACTTGGAAAAGTGCTAGACCATCTGCATATATCGTTAAATCAGTAGACGATATGTACTCGACAGTTCAGGACATTTTTACGAAAAAGGAGCAGCGAGTAAGAGTATTTGAAACTGAAACAGAACTGGACGAAGGATATTTTATTCTAGGAACATTATTGCCTGCAGGAGCAAATGGAGTCTTTTTTACAACCTTCTTAGAGCTGCCAAAAGAATTAGCAGAAGGGATTGCTAAAGCGATTCTCGAACTCTATGAATACAGTGATGAACAAAATCCGGTAGACTTTATGTCTCACCAATTTCTAGAAGTGTTTTCGACGTTTATGTTTGGAAAACCGGGTGGGTCTGCGGAAGACTTTTTTTGGAACACTCCGAAGCAAAAAGAGGTAGCAGAATTGTACCAACAGTGGATGCTTGAATATGGGTATGATGAGTCGATTGTTGAGATGGGTAATACCTTATGGTACGTTTACTGTGAACGTATAAATCCAATGATTAAAAAGCCCGGGGTCTATGTTGCAGCATTAATTTATCTAGTAGAATCCATTTACCCATATGGGGGCATCTCTGGTCTTGATGAGCTAGCTGATGAATTCGACATTTCCGAAACTAGTATCTCCAAGAAAAGCAAAGAGTTTGAAAAAGTACTAGAAGTAGAAATTGAGGAATACAACAAGTTGGTTCGTGAACTTGAGGTAGAATTTGATCATCATTTTTAAGATGTTAAAAAAGTAAGTAACCCGTTAAACGTGATGGGTTACTTTTTTTAAAGGCTGTGTTAAAGTTCATTGTTGTTTTTACAACTTTTTTGATTAGAGTGGAAGGTACGAGACTCCTTGAAATTTCAAGGAAGCTTATTCACTGTGTAGCAGAAATCAACAGCAAAGTTTAATAGAGCTTTTTTTAAGAATAGAAAAGTATAAAATTTTGAACATAGTTTTCTATGTCCAGCACAAGCGGCATAGCTCCTCGAGGTCAAAAACGCACGGCAAAAAAAGTCAAATAGCGCCTTTTTTGTCACAGAACATTTGCTTGTCGGGCTTACGTAAGGACTTACTGACGTCAACATTTGAAATAGGACATGGTGGATTTTAGTTGACATTCCTCTTTTCAAGGCGCTTTGGCATTTCTTACTCATTAGATTTGTTGTTACCAAAGAACTATACCATTATAATTCCTCTCATACTTTTAGCTCATTTTTATTAGTGGTGAAGGATAATGTCAGATATTTGTATAATTTGTAAAATGTAGTAGAAAAAAGGAGGGATTAGGGATGAAGAAATTAAGTAAGTTTTTATGTAGTGGATTACTAGTGTTAGGGTTATTAATTGCTTCGGGTAATACTGCTTTAGCTCATGAAGGAGACGGTGGGGGAGACGACTGTGGCTGTGGCGTAACGATTTTGCAAGGGGCTGAGCGGAATAAAGCTGTCGCAAGTACTTTGAAGTTACATAAGTATCATCAAGTAAAAAAAGAGTTAGAGGCAGCTGGCTACATATTTTCGGGTGCAGACCAAATAGTCGTGGCAATTCTCCCTGGCGGAGTGTACACAGCGGTTGCCGTGCCATTCGTTAATGAGCAAGGTGATATCCAAGTTGCTGGATTTACAGATGGAGTGTATATGGGTGTTGTACCGGGACCAATCCCGTTCTAATTGACTTTAGGGTTCTCTGAAACATGTTTCAGGGAGCCTTTTTATATTTTTCTATTCCTATTTGTCACAAAACTGGAACAAATATATTATTGCTTATTTAGTAGATTGGTGTACAATGGAATTTAATTGGTAAAATAAAAATGGTAGGTAAATAGGATGAGTTTTGATATAAAAACAGATCAGCTATTAAAAATAATGATAGATATTCAAAAGAAGGTTGAAGAAACCTCTTCCCTGACAACAGAGGAAGTAATGCGTGATTTAGTTGGAAAACTAAAAGAATGTCAAAATTTATAAATACGACTGACCAGAGATGATTCTCTGGTTTTTTTATTGACTGAATTATACTCATTTTGACAAGTATGTTTAGTGGTACTTTTGCCTACTATTGTAAGTTAATCTTTCCCAAAAATAGAGAATATGAGACGATAGGTGTAATGAATAAAGGAGGTACCTAGATTGTCAAAAGTCAGATTTGGTATTTTAAGTACAGCAAGAATTGCAAGAACGACCCTGATTCCTGCCATGGAAAGAGCTTATAATGTAGAGGTAGTGGCGATTGCGAGTGAAAGTGGGAAAGCAGAGGATGCTACCAAAGAGCTTGGTATTCCAAAGCATTACGATTCATATACCGCCCTTTTGAAGGATCCTGATATTGATGCTGTGTACATTCCCCTGCCAAATCAGTTACATAAAAAGTGGGCAATTGAAGCAGCAAGGTATGGGAAGCATGTACTTTGTGAAAAGCCAGCCGCTTTAACATCACAGGATGTAGAGGAAATCGCTGCCGTCTTCGTGGAGCACAATGTCATTTTTATGGAAGCGTTTATGTATCAGTTCCATCCGCAGCATAATCGTGTGAAAGAAATCGTTGCTTCCGGTGAAATCGGGGAGCTCACGTTAATACGTTCGACCTTCTCGTTTCCTCATGATATGAATCCGAACGACATTCGACTGAACAGAGAGTTGGGCGGTGGTGTGATTTATGACGTCGGCTGCTATTGTATCCATACAAGCAGAATGATTGCAGGCGAGGAACCGGTTGCCGTCACTGCTGCTGCAAGAATCCACCCAACACATGACGTAGACATGACAGCTGCTGGCGTACTAACATTTGAAAGTGGAGTGATGGCCGCTTTTGATTGTAGCTTTGAACAACTTTTCAAAGAGAAATATGAGGTTGTGGGAACAAAGGGAAGCATTCTAGTGAAACGTGCTTACCGACCAGATAAACATGGTGGAAATGGTGTTATTGAAGTAGAAACGGAGACTGGGCAAAGAGAAGAAGTTATTCAAGGTGATCAGTATAAGCTCCAGGTTGAACATTTTGCTGACTGCGTTCTTACAAATAGCCAGCCGATCTATAGTGAGGAAGAGACGATTAAAAATATGAGAGTCATTGAACAATTACTAGAGGATGTGCGAAGTAAACATGAAGATTCAGGGAATTAATCATTTTTTATTTTCTGTTTCCGATTTAGAAGAGTCGATTGCCTTTTATCAAGATGTCTTTAATGCCAAGCTTCTTGTAAAAGGAAGAACAACTGCCTATTTTGATCTTAATGGAATGTGGCTAGCGTTAAATGAGGAGAAGGACATCCCGCGAAAAGAGATTCATCAATCCTATACACATATCGCGTTCAGCATTGATGAACAGGATTTTGATAAAATGAAGCAAAAACTCGAGTCTCTGCAAGTTAACATTTTACCTGGTAGACAACGTGATGAAAAAGACAAATTGTCCATTTACTTTACCGATCCAGATGGCCATAAATTTGAGTTTCATACAGGTACTCTACGGGATCGGCTAGATTACTATAAACAAGAAAAATCTCATATGGAGTTCTTCAATTAAGCCAGCGCTTGCTGGCTTTTTTATTGGTTCTTTTCGTAAAAATTGTTGCACTCTGTACCAGTTTAATGGTGACTTCTAATAAGGTTTGGTGAATTCAAGGCAACTAATTTAGTTTAGGGGGTCTATCCTGGCAGCTTTGCTTTATTCATGGACAATCGTGTCAGACTGAGAGTTCTATTCTGACAGCTTTGAAGAATTTAAGAGTAAACGTGTCAGAATCAGGTGTCTATTCTGACCGCTTTGATGAGTTTAAGAGTAAACGTGTCAGAATCAGAGGTGAATTCTTAAAGCTTTTATAAATTCAAAAGCAATCGTGTCTGAATAATATACCCTTCTGTAAAAACTAAATAGTAAACCTGTTCGAAATACAACAATCTCTGCGAAACAGTCTTTTTAATTTACATGTATATCTATTAAAAAAAGGGTAATACTAGATTACTAGAAACAAGTGATACGGAATTGGAAAGGAGGAGAAAGAAATGAAAGCAAATGTGGAGTTACCAGAGGTATTGCCAGCGAATGTGGATGACTTTATGAAAATATTACTAAAACTAGTAATAAAGAATTAGAGTTTAGAAAAAATAGTTCGAGAGAACAGTCTGTCAAGTATTGTTGGATGTTGTAGAACCCTGTATACTAAGAGTAATATAAGTCGTTTACATATTGTAAAAGGGCAAACTTCTCGAAAGGGGAGGACGCAAAGCCAAGGATCTAATGTACATTGTACTATGACAGCCTGGTTACCAAATCATGTGAAGCAATCGTTGGCCATTCATATGAGAATGGTCTGTTTTTTCTTAGGCGAAATAGCCAACTACGGGCATCGCCCAATTTTTTTATCTTTCTATCGCGACCATCGACCTATATCGACGTGATTCGAAAGGCATAGATGTTTGCGCTTCCAGAGTATAGATCACTCTTTTTCACATCTTACTAGAGTGCTAGAAGGAAATCTTCAGGGAGAGGCAAACACTAGGAAACGACTTTAACACTCATAGGTAAAGGGGATCACACCATGAAAAGTATTCGCATGAGATTAAATTTTAGTTTTTTAACAATTATTGTTTTTGTCGTTGGGTTATCAGCGTTCAATATTTATGCGGTAACCTCAATGAATCAAAACTCTAAGGAAATCGTGGCAGAGGATTTGCCATTACTGATTGAATACGAAAACTTGAAGTATAATATTGCGCAAAGCATTGGTTTAACTAGAGCGCTCGTACTTTATGGAGAGGCATCTTACAAAGCGGACTACGATGTATATTCCGTTGATTACGACCAAATCCGTGGGAAACTTAGTACAAGAAAGATAGAAGAAGTAGACAAAATCCTTGAAAATATCGATAAGTGGAGAGAAATGGTGGAAACGGATGTCCTCATTCCGTTTGAAAATGGAGATGACCAGCTCGCTAAGCATAATCTTAGAACCTATGTTCAACCAACGGCTAGAGGGTTAATGGAAACAATTGAAAAGCTGGCGAATGATCAGGAAAGAGATATGGTTACAAACGCTGATTCTGTTTTACAGTATGGAGAAACGATCAACATTGCAGGTATTGTTGTTGCAGCTGTTGTCATTGTTTTAGGAATGATTATCGCGTTCTACATATCTGAGGTTATTTCAAAGCCTTTGAAGAAAATTGCGGCTAGAATGAGAGAAATTGCTAGTGGAGATCTACCGTCAGAACCAATTTCTACGAAGTTAAAGGACGAAATTGGTCAGCTTGTTCAATCTGTAAATGAGATGAACGAAAATCTGCGTGGCATGATACAAAAGATGGCGGTTGTTTCCGATAATGTAACGGGTCAAAGTGAGGAGCTTACCCAATATGCAGATGAGGTTATGGCGGGCAGCCAACAAATAGCAACAACGATGCACGAGTTATCTCATGGAGCCGAGCAACAAGCAACATCAGCAAGCTCATTAATTGAAAAGATGGGACAGTTCTCTCAAGAAATTATGCAGGTAGCAGTAAAGGGAGAAGACATAAAAGAGCAATCACAAGATATGTTACGTATGACGAACGATGGTAGTTCGTACATGGAAAAATCAATTCAGCAAATGAACAGTATCCATGATAAAATGAAGCAATCGCATTCCATGGTTTTGGGTCTAGACCAAAAAACGAATGAAATTACTACATTAGTAAATGTGATTCAAGAAATAGCAGGTCAAACAAATCTTCTTGCATTAAACGCAGCCATTGAAGCTGCGCGTGCAGGAGAGCAGGGACGAGGCTTTGCGGTTGTTGCGGATGAAGTGAGAAAGCTTGCAGAACAAGTCGGCCAGTCTGTCGCTGAAATTACAGTCATTGTTCAGGATATTCAAAACGAATCAAGCAAGGTAGTAGAGTCGCTTGATGATGGCTATCAGTCAGTGACTGAAGGAACCGCACAAATCCAAACAACGGGTAAAACCTTCAATATACTTAAAGAAACAATTGATCATATGGGGACTCAAATCGAAGCGATGTCTAGCTCATTATATGGCGTGCTAGATGACTCCAAAGCCATTAATGTATCGATTGAAAACATTGCTTCTGTAGCCGAGGAATCGGCTGCGGGAGTAGAGCAGGTTTCTGCAACAGCGCAGCAATCAAGTAGCTCCATGGATGAAGTGGCAAAGAGTGCGAAAGCACTTGAAGACAATGCAAGTGAACTAAATACACTCATTCAACAATTTAAAATAAAGTAAAAGAAGCTTGGGGAATCTGATGTCCCCAGGCTTTTTTATATGTTGTTGTAGAACGCGGGCGGATCATGGTCCTGTATTTTACAGTTTCTTTCTTATTAGCTCGATTACGTAAAACATTTGAGCGATTAAAAATGATAGAAGAATGATACTTATCGAACCGAAGGTAAAAATGAAAGTTAGTGAATCGCTCTCACTCGCAAACACGGAGCCAAGTAGGAAAAATAATATAACACATACTGCAAGGCTGATAAAGAAAATACTAATATACTTTGAAATAAGGAGTACCCCCTATACACTTTTTATTATGGTTTCGATACATATCTATGTAGTTCCTGCAAAATTTGGTAGAATGAAGGGGGATTTTAGTGGATAGCATTCGGTACCTGGATGCAGATTTGGGCTAACGACCATAGAATCCGAATAAAAGCCATAGAACGAAAATAACGACCATAGAAATCAAATAAAAGCCATAGAATCAAAATAACGACCATAGAACCGAAAAACACTACATAAAATACCCACATTCTTCACAAATGGGATCAAAAAAAAGGTGCAAAACCATAACAATATACAATTTTTCGCAGAGGAGACATCAAAATATGCTGAAAACCTTGTCCGATATTGCAAAAATACTACATTCTGAGAAACTAACATGGGCAGTTGGGGGTTCGTTTTTGCTTCATCATTACAACTTAATTGAAAACCCCAATGACATTGATATAATCGTAGACGAAAAGGATGCCCCTCTATTAAATGAAATGTTATCTCCACTTGGAACTAGAAAAGAAGCAGAAAAAAGAGAGCCATTCCACACAGTAACTTTTACAAAATATAAGATGAATCAAACAGACTTTGATATTATGGGTGGTTTTGCGATAGGACATGAAGAAGGAATCTATAAGCTAGTATTTACAGAGGAATCAGTTGTAGACTCTAAAAATATAAATGGGGTCGAAGTCCCGTTATGTGCACTGGAGGATTGGTATGTTTTCTACTGGTTGCTTCCAAACAAGCAGGAAAAAGCGTACCTAATTGAAAACTACTTCTTATCAAATGGTGTAAAGCATCCGAAATTGTTAAAGCGAGCACTTACACAACCATTACCACAGGCAGTAAAAGAACGAATCAATAAACTAAACTCATAAAAAACACGTTGCCGACAAGTGAACTCCACCTCCAATTGTTAGTTGTGTCTAACAATCGGGGTGCAGTTCACCGACAAGGAACGCGTTTTTCGACAATCGGTATTAATATGAAATCGAAGGCTGGTCCTTCTTACGAATCGTAACGTTTCTAAACATAAATTCGGTTTTTTCCTTTTGGTTTGTTAGCACCATGGCATCAATTTCAGTGGTGCTTTCCTGTAGCTCTACCTCGAGCTGAATGGTTCGCCACGCATCATGAAGGGAGATGACGGGCGAGACCGTTTCTGCTAAAAAGGTTCCTCTTGCATCGGTTTCATCCACGTTTAAATAAATCGTTGCATTCCCTTTTAATTCCACCTGAAAAATGATTATTTCTCCACCTTTAATCCCGACCGGGCTAAAAACAAAACCTTCATTCTCTTTTGAGCCTTCCGTTTTAACAACATAGACATTGTCTTCTACCTTTTTCACCTCTGCACCGACACCGAAATACGGAATCTTTTCTGATGCATGGACAGGGGATAAAATCGGTAGACACAATAGAAACATCAAAATGATACTAATTTTTTTCATACAAACCTCCTATTTTACCAAGGATGTTAGCTTTGCCATCGTTTGTGGCCCGGCAATTCCATCTGCCTTTAGTTTATATTTCTTTTGAAATGCAATTACAGCGGATTTAGTTGTGGTGTCAAACTTTGAATTTGGTGTTTTCTTGTAATACCCTAATCGTTTCAGCTTTGTTTGCAGGTCCTTAACCGCGGTACCAGATGAACCGAGCTTTAAAATCGGCGGTGTAACCGGTGCTTTTGCGGCTGTCTTAACACTTACCTGTGAAAGCGGCACCCACCCGGTTGTTCCTTTATGCTGTACCCGTACCCATTTTGCTCCCTTTTTATCGGAGAACTCCTGGATAACCTTAAGCTCGTCATTTGTGGAAACGTATTTGACGACTCGGTAACCTGTTGATGCTCCACTTCGAATGGCGGTCTTAGTTGCTCTAGGAATCATAATTTTACCGACGAAAAGTGGTGTAGGTGCCACTAGTTTAGGAGGTGTAGGTGCAACAATCTTCGGTGGAGTAGCAGGCACCACAGGAACTGTTACAGTTGTTTCAGGTGTAACCGGTACTGGCTCGACAATGGTTTTGGGTGCTTCTGCAGGAGTACTTTGACTTGGTGGGGGAACCACATATAAAACCTGGCCAGTAAAAATGACATCAGACGTTAAATAGTTATACTGCTTCAGCTGTTCTACCGTTAACCCAAAGGAAGTTGCAATTTTCCATAGAGAATCACCGGATTGAACAGTATAAGTTGGGTATGAAACGGTTGGTAGACTTGGATTCGTAACAGGTGCCGTTGGAGCGATAATACTTTGATGAGTGGTCATCCACATTTTATAGTCATTCCATATCACTGGATTTTCCTGACCTAAGCTCCAGCTTCCCGTACCCTTTAAATTGTACTTATGGACCAAATCAACCTTTGCCTTAATGGAATCACTGTTTTCATACCAAATTGTATAGGTTCCGGCATCAAGTGTTTTTCCGGCGATTGTAATCGTTGGATCGCCCGGGTTTATTGTAACAGTCGCTTTAGGAGACTTTGCTTTTTCGTCATAGACTACAGTTCCACCATATTTCGCAAGCATTTCATCGACCCTACTATTGGAGATCCCATGCCCACCTGTAGTAGCACCTTGCTTCCAATAACGGCCGTAAAAAGGAACTCCAAGGACAAGCTTATCGGACGGGACGCCTTGCCCAAGGGCATACTGAATCGAACGCTCTACCCAAGGGTGGCTCGCAACCGGTCCTTCCGGTCCACCTGTATAGCTTTCGTCATATGCCATGAGCATCAGGTAATTCGAATACTTTGCTAATTCCTTATAATCGTAGGAACCATGCCACCCCTTTGTCCAACCATTCGGGTTTGCAGCAACCGCAACAGACACCTCTTTATTACTCGGGAGCTTTTCGCGTAACAGGCGCACGAGATCCGTGTAATTCTCCCGGTCTATGTCTGTTACATTTTCAATATCTACCTGCACACCATCTACATTATTTTTTATAACAAAATCAGCAATTTGCGTGGATAAAAGCTCCCTGTTTTGGAGAGCAGAGCGTCCAAGCGTCCGGTCCCAATGGTTGCTTAAAAATGGGACAACCTTTATGCCACGTTTATGCATCTCGCTAACAAAGCTTGGGTCGAACTGAGTAGTTACTTTAAGAGAACCGTCAGTATGTAAATCAAAATAGCTTGGCGAAACAAGGTTCATATTCCCCTGTGTACGATCAATTTGTGAGATATAGGATTTGGTGTTTCCGAAATATAGATACGTCATATTAAAATTTGCTTCATGTGCTTCTGCACGGTCAACAAAAGGAAAGGAACTAAGAATCATCGTTCCAGCCATTACAACGATTGTGGAACCTTTAAGCTTCGGTAGCTTTTGCCTTACATAATCGATTGCGGCATTCCGAATACTACGCTTTTCATTATTTGTTGAATGGGCGAGCTCTGCCGAAAACTCTTCTCTAAAAGGTTGAAGGTACAAGATGATCTTGTATGACCCATTCTCTTCCTTCACCTCATAACGCTGAAAAACTTCCATCCAATCACCTCATTTTCTAGTATGTTGTAAATGGTATAGAAACATGTAAAACCGACAATTTTCGTCCTTAATCTACCAGTATATTTTTTGCGAAAAATCATCTATATTTATCTCACGCAAGATGATTTCAGGCTTGCGTAAAAAACAGAAAAAATGGGGGAGAAACGATTGAAACAGATTCTATCGATAGTCATAGCATTTTCTCTATTTGCCCCATTTGTTCAACAGGCAAATGCAGAAGTGCCGACTGAAAAAGTAATTATTGTATTTAAAGATAAAATAGATGAAAAACTCGTAGAAAAATATAATGGCAAGGTTGATCAAGTATCAAATCACGTACCTGTAGTAACTGGAGAAGTCCCAGTTACCGCGATTGATAATCTTGAACAAAGCAACAAGGTTGTCAGTGTAGAACCGGACCAAGTCATAAAAGTAACTGGTCAAGTTCAAGATTGGGGAATTGAGAAGGTAAGCGCACCGAAATCATGGAAAGCAAATTACACGGGCGCTGGCATTAAAGTGGCAGTCCTCGATACAGGAATTTCAACTCATGAGGACCTACATGTAGCAGGAGGAGTTTCCTTTACGTCGTACACGAACTCCTACTCAGACGATAACGGTCATGGAACGCATGTGGCAGGAATCATCGGCGCTAAGAATAATCAAGTAGGGATCGTCGGTGTTGCACCAGATGCGAGTATATATGCCGTAAAGGTTCTTGATCAGGAAGGCTCAGGTTATTTATCAGACATCATTTTAGGAATCGACTGGGCAATCACGAACAAGATGGACATCATTAACCTAAGCTTAGGTGCTCCAGCAGATTCACTTGCACTAAAGCAAGCAGTGGACCGCGCGTATAATAAAGGCATTTTAGTAGTTGCCTCTGCAGGAAATAGCGGTAATACTGATGGTTCGGGAGACACTGTTCAATATCCAGCGAAGTACGATTCAACAATCGCAGTTGCCGCGATTGATTCACAAAATATGCGAGGTATTTTTTCTTCAACAGGGACAAAGGTAGAAATCGCAGCACCTGGTGTAGGAATTCTAAGCACGTATCTCGGTAATAAATATGTAAAAATGGATGGTACTTCAATGGCAGCCCCATATGTAGCAGGTGTTTTAGCTATTTTAAAACAAGCAAATCCAACAATGTCACACATTCAGCTTAGACAAAAGCTACAAACAAATGCTATTGATTTAGGTGTACAGGGAAGGGATCCGTTTTACGGATATGGACTAGCACAAGCGCCGACTCAGGCAAATGCTGTTGTGTCACCAGTTACTACGGAGGCGCCTGTAGGGGAAGCACCAGTAACGACACCTTCGAGCCAACCTGTTAAAGCGCCAGTTATAAGTCCAAAGCCAGTCCAAAAGAAAAAAATAAGCACCACTATCACAACAGCAAAATCGGTGTACAACCTAGGAAATACGATCTGGCCAACTGTGAAGGTAATCGACACGGTATCGAAAAAGCCAGTATCTGGAGCAGTGGTGAAGCTAACATTCACTCCACCAAAAGGGAAAGCCACAACAATTACTGTTAAAACAAATTCAAAAGGCATTGCACCATTTAAGTATGTAACCACGAAAAAATCAGGTAAAGGTACGTACAAAATCTCGACAACTATAACTGGAGCAAATTATGTAACAGGCTCCGCTTCGAAAATAGTAAAGGTGAAGTAGTGGAAAACACAGAGGCCAGATTTGGTCTCTTTTTTTATGTAATTGAAAAGCTGTTCACATACCATTGGGGGGTATGATAAAATGAGATTACAGACTAAAGAGAGTAGAGGAAAAACAATGAGTGCTATCACATTAAAGGATATTACGAGCGAAAACTTTTTTCAGTGTATTTTTTTAAAATCAGAGAATTCTACTCAATACACCTTATTTGAAGAAAACGTTGCTTCAAACGCTTTTTCCCTTGCTCAAACAAAGGTAGAGCCTGAGTGGGTTACAAAAGCCATTTATAATGAAGAAGATAAAATGGTTGGGTTTACGATGTATGGACGTTCACCAGTGTTAAATGTTTACTTCATTACAAGACTAATGATAGATCATAGATACCAAGGGAAAGGGTATGGACGTCTAGCAATGCTTGAAATCATTGAGCAAATGAAGCAATTCCCTTGTGATGAGATTTATACAAGCTTTGTACCAACAAATGATAGAGCAAAAAAACTGTACACCAGTCTAGGTTTTGAAGACACGGGGCGTTCAGTTGAATTCGGAAATGAATCGGAGCCTTTGTTTTGTTTGAAACTTTAGATGACAGGTGCGTTACTTCTTGAAGGATTGGCGCCTTTTTTTAACCTCACCTTTGGAATTTTATGGTAATATAAAAGAAAACGGGAGGGATAGAGGTGGAAAGCTTACTTATGTTGTTCATAGCTATCATATTACTGGTTTTCCTGTTCGATTTTACGAAAATTAGAAGGCAAAATGATACACTGATAGAGCAGAACGAAAAGATAATTGAGCTATTAGAGAATATTAAAAATAAGTAAGAAGCTACTTGAACGATTGCACTTCAAATAATTTAAAACGAGGCGTTTATGAACAAAATAGACCGTTTAATGGCGATCCTTTTACAATTAAAGAAACAAACAAAGGTAACTGCCAATGAATTAGCAACCACGTTTGAGGTTACACCGAGAACGATTTATCGCGATATCCAAGCATTGAGCGAAATGGGAATCCCGATTATAGCCCTGCCTGGAAATGAAGGGGGCTACTTGATTTCCGATCACTTTTTTATTCCTCCAATTATGTTTTCAAAGGAAGAGGTATTTTCCTTATTACTGGCAGAGCAAATGATTACACAAGTTGAGGTACCGGGACATCAAAAGTATATAAACACAGCCTTTTTAAAAATAAAAAATGTCCTTGATGACGAGTCTTCCACGAGGTTTCAGCGCGTACATAAACGAATCACATTTGACATAAAGCAAAAGCGGCCATCTACGTTCGAACAACAACCATTTCATGCGGTCTCCCGCGCGATTGAACATAATCAAAAGCTTGCGATGACATATTTTCATCCGAAAAAACAAGAGCTTACCAACCGAAAAATACATCCGTATGGACTCATTTTTGAGGATGGTCTTTGGTATTTAGTTGCCTATTGTGAACTGAGGAAAGCTGAGCGAATGTTTGCGGTAAACCGAATCCATCAGATTGAAGTAGTTGGTGAAACTTTTTCCTTACCCGAGGGTTTCGAATTACGAAAGTATTTCCCAGATGCCATTTATACCGGTGAGGGAGATACTCAGGTTCTGTTGAAGGTCGTAAAATCAATCTATCACATTGTAAAAGATTATCACCAGCTTCGGGCAGGGGTCATCTACGACGAAACGGATGATTCGTACATTATCTCGCTTTTAACTAATTATCCACGGAATTATATCTCATTTGCGTTTCGCTTTTTTGGCGAAATTGAAATTATAGAACCCTTATCATTGCGGGATGAAATGAAGGAAACAATAGCGGCTACTCTAAAAAAATATCAAACCTGATTATAAACCTGACACACTGTTGTCAGGTTTGTTTTTGTATGATGGTAAATAAAAGAGAATGAAAGGGGAGAGTACGTATGTTAAAGCAAAAATTTGTTACTACAAATGGTGTTCGTTTACATGTCATGATTTCGGAGATGGTCCATCGGGAGACAATTTTATTTTTACATTATAGTAGTGGGGATGCGACTGTTTGGAATTCGTTGCTTCCATATTTTCAGGAGGAGTACAATATCGTGATTCCCGAATTCCGCGGACATGGTGAAAGTGATAAACCTGAGACAGGCTACACGATGGATTACTTTGTGAACGACCTAGTTGGGCTTGTGAACGAGTTAAAGCTTGATCAAATTCATATTGTAGGCAGCTCATTAGGCGTGGATGTTGCTGTGAATGCCATTCCGCAATTACATGGTAAGGTTTTGTCGTTGAGTTGTGAAGGCCCCCCACAAAGTATGTTTGGACCACTAGGTGTTTTTAATTTAAATGGTGAGGATAAAGCCCAAAAGCTAGAGGAACTACTCCAGCAACGCCGTGAGAGAAAATACCCTGAATACTCATCAAAACAGGAATTAATCGAAGCGGGAAAAGCAAACATAACGAATGCAGGGCTTCCGTTGAATGAATTTATTACGGCAACAATTGAGAACAATGTATTTGAGACGGAGGAAGGAACATTCCGTTGGAAAATGCATCGGGTTGTCATGGATGAATTTATGGAGGAGTTTTTTCAGCTATGCTTTGAATCTCTGTTTAAAAAGGTAGAGTGTCCAGTACTTTTCATCCCTAGTGAGGATGAATGGGCAAGTGAAAGTTTTCAAAAATACATGGAGGTATTAAAAAAAGACCTATCATATTTTGAAGCCGTAAAGATTCCGGGAGCGTTACACGCATTTACGATGTTTTTTCAAAAAGAGGAAATGGCCACTGCAATAAAAGGATTTTTATCAAGAATTCCTACAAGGGTGTAGACTGTTTACCAGTTGGGTAGATTGATAAGGGACAACTAAACAACCTGGGTGGTAGAATGTTTAAAACGCTGACGGAGCAGGAATGGGTGTATCAGTACGCTAAAAGCAAGGAACGTCCTTTACCAATCGTTCTTGGTACAAAAGGAACATGGAGTGGAAATGGAAGACCCATGATTTTTTTGATTGCTTTTACAATTGTGGATTTACTTTACCTTGCTGACCTTTACGAAGTCGCACATCACCCCGTTCGCGAAATGCAGGTAAAGGACATTACGTATTACGCAATCAATATCAACAATAAAAAACAGGTAAAGGAAATCATAAAAGACTGGAATTCAGTGGGTTAAGCCAGCTCTTTTGTGCTTTCAAGCAATTGGTCAATGTCAATTTTCAAAAGAATTTGATCATGGTCGAATTCTTGGCATTCGATGGCACTTATTTCTAGTATATGGTCAATATCATATTGCATGAATAAAACCACCTTCCGTACGTAATTTTCCTTTACTACATCATACGGACAGAATATGGCCGTTTTGAGGGTGGTTTTTTATATTCATGTCCAAAATAATTTCGACTTGTACGTAAGGTATAGATAAAGCTGTCTTACCAATAGCTCTTCCTCTTTTACTAGTTAAAGATGTTAATCTAGTTCAATAAAATAATGGTCCTTTCTATAAGACACTGCCTCTATGGTTGCAATCAGATTTTGACCATGGTAAATGTCGATTCGATAGAATCCTGTACGATAGTTTCTTTTCAATTCTGTTGCCCTGGCTATTATCTTTTCTCCAGGCTTGGCTGCTTCAATAAACTGAGTTGTTGTCGAGAGTCCTAATGATGTTTTTCCAAATGAATAGGATTAAAAGTATTAAAACAGTATCTCGACTAATGAAAAAATGATATATATAGGAAAACTTGTAGTAGACAACTCTACGCATAGCTAAGAACACTCATGATTGAAATCATGAGTGTTCTCGGCTAATTGTATAATTGTTAGTTCTTCAACAATTACAATAAACAAGGAAGTGGTGATAGTACGTGGTCTCTAGTAGAGTCCGGAGTTTATTAGCTGTTGTCTACTCGATTTCAAGTTGCTTTTTCAATTTCGCGGATACCGCTAGTCGTTCTTCCTCAGGAACAATGTAATACCATCTGTCTAAGCTTTTCCCACTACCTTTGATGGAAAACTGCTCGATACTATGGCGAGCATCCTTATAATTGGCTTGAACGGTCTTCATTTCATCAAACGACATATCTGTTGTTACATTGCCACCAAGTGCCTCTAAAATTTCATCAAATTTTGTAATCGACGACAAACTTGCTCCTTTATCGATGATACCTTTGATTACTTGCTTTTGGCGGTCCTGTCTTCCAAAGTCACCCTTCGGATCTTCGTATCTCATTCGAGCGTACTTTAGGGCTTGTTCCCCATTTAGCGTGATTGTACCGACTGGGAATGACTCTCCTTCATAGGAAAAGGCGAAGGTACTGTCGACTTCAACTCCCCCAAGTGCATCTACAATTTGCTTGAGTCCTTCCATATTGATTTTCACGAAATAATCAACCGGAATGTCTAAGAAGTGCTCAACAGTATCAATGGTCATGTCAGTTCCACCATATGCGTACGCATGGTTGATTTTATCCTGGCCGCCCCAGCCAACGATATCAACACGAGTATCACGTGGAATACTGACCATTTGCATAGAATTCGTATTTGGATTCACGGCAGCAACGATTAATGTATCGGTCCGCCCAACATCTCCGGAACGTTCATCCACTCCCATTAAGAGAATGGTAATTGGATCCTTCTTTTCAATGTCGATTGCTTCAACACGTTTATCTGATGGTTCTCTTTCCTCATGCATTTTCCCAACCGTACTTGCAAGAGAATGATACAAATAATAGGCGTATCCACCAATCGCTAAAACTAGAATAAGAGATATAATCCCAACATATTTAAGCCACTTTTTCTTCTTTTTCGTATTTCGTTCTGCTCTTCCCATATGTTCAACTTCCTTTTTGGTGGATAAGAGAAGACGTTCTTGCTTATCCATATAAATGTCTTAGGTTTTGCAACTGAGAATAAAGACAACCCTCACGTGATCGAGTGGTCGTCTTTATTATTCGGTTGCGTTAGTTAGGTTAGCAAACATTTGCGGAAAAGGGCTGTGCGTATTCCTTGCTTCCTTATCCGCGTGCAGGAACAAATTGCCGACTTCTTTTTAATAAGTCAGAATCCCACATGTATTTAGACGTATGAAAATAGAAAATGTTTCATTATAGGTGGAAAATGTTTGAGTTTGGAAGGACAACTTATTACTTTATAATGAGATTATTACTGCAAAAAAATTCGTGCATTTTTTTCAAAGGGGGTATAGTGTTGGGGTTACGTATTGGCATAGATTTAGGGGGAACCAATCTTCGTGTCGGGTTGGTTAATGAGAAAGGTCAGATATTGAATGAACAAGAGTGCCCAACCGAGCCGCAAAAAGGGTCCGATTGTGTGATTCAAAATATGATCAAAATGATTGAAAGTGTAAAGGGTGACAAGTCTATTATAGGGGTTGGTATAGGTTCACCGGGACCGTTAAATCCTAAAACAGGGGTCATTATTGAACCACCTAATTTAACGGGCTGGTCCAATGTGCCAATTGTTGAATTAGTATCGAAGGCAACCGGCTTATCTGTTACATTGGATAATGATGCGAATGCAGCTGCTTTAGCTGAGGCGACAATTGGCGCTGGCGCAAAACATGAGAGTGTATTCTACATTACTGTAAGCACGGGAATAGGCGGCGGACTTGTTATTGGGAAAAAGGTATTTCAGGGTGCACAAGGATATGCTGGTGAAATTGGAAATATGATTGTGAATCCAAATGGTCGAAACCATGCAAACCTTAATCCAGGTGCACTGGAAGCTCAGGCAAGTGGAACAGCAATCTCAGCTATTGGGAGAGAAAAACTTGGGATAACTGGTGGTGCTGCGGAAGTTTTTCGTTTAGCGGAGGAAGGGCACACAGAAGCAAAGAAGCTTATTGACGAGGCATTGCAATACCTTGCCATTGGCATCGCAAACCTTGCACACTCGATTAATCCGGAGGTATTTATACTTGGCGGAGGGGTATTGAAGTCGGAAAAGCAAGTTCTAGAGCCACTAAGAGAAAAAGTCAAAGCACTGGTATATCCGGGACTTCGAGATTCAATACAAATTTTACCGGCAGGTTTGGGTACAAAAGCTGGAATAATAGGAGCCGCATTCTTAGCTGGTTAAGAATTTGTAGAAATGGTATAGTTTGTAAAGGAAAAACTTTGAAAAAGGAAGTGCTCATAGTGAAGGAACCAATTTTTTTAACGCCACTTTTCCAGGAACGAATTTGGGGAGGGACGAAGCTTCGTACGGAATTTGGATATGACATAGAGTCAAATTTCACGGGGGAATGCTGGGCAGTTTCTGCGCATCCAAATGGTCAAAGCGTGGTAAGAGGTGGTCAGTTTGACGGGAAAACCCTCGGTGAGCTATGGAGCGAGCACCGCGAGCTATTTGGAGAAGCAGAGGGAGAAGTATTCCCACTTTTAACAAAGATTTTAGATGCGAATCTTGATTTATCGGTTCAAGTGCATCCTGATGATGAATATGCAGGAAAGAATGAAAATGGAGAGCTTGGGAAAACAGAATGCTGGTATGTCATCGATGCTGAGGAAGATGCTGAAATTATTTTTGGTCATACTGCACAAACGAAGGAGCAATTCGCTGAAATGATTGAGCGCGGTGAATGGGATGATTTATTGCGCCGTGTAAAAGTAAAAAAAGGTGATTTCTTCTACGTGCCGAGTGGAACCGTTCACGCACTTTGCGCTGGTGTGTTGATCCTGGAAACACAACAAAGCTCAGATACAACGTACCGTGTATATGATTATGACCGTGTGGATTTATTAGGAAAAAAGAGAGACCTACATATCGAAAAATCAATTGATGTGACTACTGTGCCGCATGAGGACTTCCCGGTGGAACCTCGTGTTGAAAGTATAGTCGGTGCAACGATTACAACTTTCGTAGAGGAAAAATACTTTTCCGTATACAAATGGGATGTTACTGGATCCGCTGAATTTACACAGGACAAGCCATTTTTAATTGGAAGTGTGTTAAAAGGAGCGGGCGAAATTGTGATAGATGGTGAAAGTTATTCGGTTGAGAAGGGCGATCACTTTATCTTGCCTAGTGGAGTCGGAGAATACAGAGTGAAGGGCGAGCTTGAATTGATTGTGTCTCATCTGTAATAAAATGAAGGCAGCCAGCTGAGGAGCTGGCTGTTGTTGTTGTGCGCCCGGCATGGGTGCAGTCTATAGGGTGAAAGTCCCGAGCCATGAAGGCAGTAGTAGTGGTTAGCTTA
>JBLKRX010000035.1:0-52020 GCA_047608075.1 Ferdinandcohnia humi | reverse complement strand
AGGAAGATTAAGACGTTATATGGGTTCTCGTGGGTGAAGGTAGTGTTAGTTCTTTTTTTTAGCGGGCGGGTAGGCTAATTCGGCTAACGACCATAGAATTAAAATAAAGGCCATAGAAAGAAAATAACGACCATAGAATTGAAATAAAAGCCATAGAAAGAAAATAACGACCATAGAACCGCAAAATGCTCTATAAAATAGTCAAAAAAAGATAAAAAGGCAAGAAAAACGTGTTAAAAATATACTAAAAACCCATGGAGACACTCACCATGGGTCTATTTTCTATATTCATCACGTAAAATTCCGTAATAATGAAGGTCGAGTGATTTGTCCCATTTTATAACATGGCCACGTAATGTTCCTTCATGCTTCATCCCAATCTTCTCCATAATCCGCCATGAACCAGGATTATCTGTAAAGGAAGCAGCAAAGATTTTATTGAGCTCCATTTGCTCAAAACCAAATTCAATTACCTTATTTGCAGCTTCAGTTCCATATCCTTTTCCCCAATAAGGTTTCCCAATCCAATAAGCAAGCTCACCGCGTTTATGAACAGGAATATTTCCAAGATTAATGATTCCAATTAAACTAGAGGATTCTTTATCGATAATTGCGAAAAATGCTACATTATCCTTCTCTTCAGCGAGTAGTACACTTTCGATAAATGTCTTTGCAGATCCTTCTGGATATGGATGGGGGATGTTCAAGGTCGTTTTGGCGATATCATACTCACTCGCCAGCTCTTCCACACGGTCAGCATCTTCAATTGTAAGAGTCCGTAGGATTAATCGCTCGGTTTCTAGTAATCTCATTTTTAATAACCTCCTGCAGAAAAAAAGTAATTCTATCATAAGTGGATGTATATGGAAAATCAACTGTTTTTTGTAAGCAGGGGTCTGTTATTAATGAAGAAGACTACCAAAGCACATGTAAAAAACCGCGCTCAGAATGTATATCCGAACACGGTTTTATTGCATATAGTAAAGACTTTATACCATTTTATTTTTTAGTTACGCCAACTAAAGTTGGTGTAAACTGTAAAAATTTACTTGCTTGCTTTGACATGTATTCAGGTGACTCCTTGAAATCTGAATCCACCCAATAAAGAAATAGTCCTAGACTAGCGTAGACTTGATAGAATCTAAGTGCATCAATATTTATATCTTCTATTGAATCTTCTAAAAGTCTTAAATCACTTTCTGAAACTTTGCTAATCGTGTCACAAAAATAGTTTTGCGATCCAGGTAATATTTCTCCTTTTAGGATCATTTTGAAAATAAAGCTGTGCTCTTTCACGTATTTAAAAAGCTTTATACTTCTCGTTTCGTCACGGATGTCAAAAGGCTTCCCATCTTTATAGTAAGAACGGAACTGCTCCACGAAGCCTTCCATATAATCTGCAAAAATAGATTGCAAAAGTGTTTCCTTGTCCGGATAGTGAGAATAAAATGTAACTCGGTTACATCCGGCACTTTTCGTGATTTCTGTTGCTGTAATATCTTTAAAGTCTTTATCCTTCATAATATTCAAAAGCGCATCCTTTAATGCGTTTCGTGTTCGAACGATCCTCTTATCTTCTTTCAATTGTGACATAAAAGTTAACACTCCTACTAGAATTATTAAAATATGAAAGATAAAAATTTACTAATGGTTGGAATTATTATAACATAAGAGATATACTACACTTGTAGTTTATCTTAAAGAGTACATAGTTAGAAAGGTAATAATCGTGGTTGGAAAAGTAAAGTAGAACATTCACTAAAGGAGTGCTGGAAATGACTAGGCTACAAGGTAAAATTGCAATCGTAACTGGTGGAGCATCTGGTATGGGTGCAGCAATGGTAAAACTTTTCACAGAAAATGGTGCAACAGTGATTGCAGCGGATATCAATGAAGCGAACCTAGCTAAAATTGGTGAAATCGAAAATGTAATTCCGAAAAAATTAGATGTATCTTCTGATGAAAACTGGGCTCAAGTAGTAAAAGAGGTAAAAGATCAATTCGGTCGCATTGATATCTTAATTAACAATGCGGGTATCTCTTCTGAAAAACCTGTGCATTTAGTAACAGAGCAGGATTGGGTACTTATGCAAAAAATCAACAGCTTTGGTCCTTTCTTAGGTATCAAGCATGTTGGTGAGGTAATGAAGGAGCAAAAAGCGGGCTCAATCGTAAATATCTCTTCATATACAGCTTTAGTAGGAATGGGAAACAACCCTTATTCAGCTTCTAAAGGGGCAGTTCGTGCAACTTCAAAAGCAGCAGCTGCAGAGCTTGCTGCATACAATGTGCGTGTAAATGCTATTTTCCCAGGAACAATTGAAACACCAATGACAGATGCATTAAAAGAAGCGAAACAAGCATTAAACATGCTAGTAATGGCTACACCAATGCAACGTCTTGGTCAACCGATGGAAGTAGCGAACGCAGCACTATTCTTAGCTTCTGACGAAGCTTCATATATTGCAGGAGCGGAGCTAGTTGTAGATGGTGGCTTCTCTGCTCGATAAGCAAAAAACTACTGGACAATACCACCATTTGAACTCGTCATTTTTATGGCGGGTTATTTTGTGTCTTTACTAAAGTGTGTGAAACCCAAAGTAATCATTCTTATACAAGAATGTTTTGAAATTATTCTTTCAGAATTGATTAAAGGATTATTAACATATGTATAGAATGTAATGAGGGGGATAGAACAGTGGAGGGAGATACATATGACAACGAATAATAGAAAAGAGGAAGGCATTCATACAGATTTTTCAAAGGAAATGACATATGGGGATTATCTTCAATTAGATACATTGTTAGCAAGTCAGCATCGCCTATCAGAACATCATGATGAAATGTTGTTTATCATTATTCATCAAGCAAGTGAGCTTTGGATGAAGCTTATTTTACATGAGGTGAACGCAGCAAAAGCTTCTATTCTAACAAATGACCTTGAGCCAGCTTTTAAAATGTTATCGAGGGTGTCTAAAATTCAGCAGCAATTAATCCAATCGTGGGATGTATTGTCTACGCTTACACCTTCTGAATACATGGAGTTTAGGGGAAAGCTAGGAAAATCATCTGGCTTTCAATCGTATCAAAATAGATTGATAGAGTTCGCATTTGGCCATAAAAAGCCAAATGTACTAGGGGTGTATAAACATCAACCGGAAATCTATAAACAGGTTGAGGCCGCGTTACAGGAAAGAAGTCTATATGATGCTTCTATATTGGCTTTATCAATGAGGGGCTTTTCTATTGATAAATCTTGCTTGGAGCGGGATTGGTCAGAGGATTATCAAGCAAATGATAGTGTAGAACAGGCATGGTTATCGGTATATCGTAATGTAGAAAAGTATTGGGATTTATATGAGTTAGCCGAAAAATTGGTGGACATTGAGTCTCGTCAGCAGCAATGGCGCTATAATCATATGATTACAGTTGAGAGAATCATTGGCTACAAGAGAGGTACAGGGGGATCATCAGGAGTTGATTATTTAAAACAAGTGATTAACCACCGATTTTTTCCAGAGCTTTGGAGTATACGTACTAAATTATAGTGAGGACACAAAATGAATATTCAATTACAGCCTGTGGCAAAGGAAGAAGAACCAATTTTACATAATCTCATGCAATATTATATCTATGAATTTAGTAGTTACATGAGCATTATAAAAGTGAATAAAAGAGGTAGCTTTGACCCGTTTGATTTAACAGTCTATTGGACAGATGCACATCACCATCCCTTTTTTATAAGGGTGGATGGAGAGTTAGCTGGATTTGTCTTAGTACAAAGTGAGGTTGGAGAGATACCGAATTCAATTAAAGAGTTTTTTGTGATGAGGAGCTTTGAAGGCAAAGGGATTGGAAAGTTTGCTGCGAAACAAATTTTTGATACCTTCCCAGGAAACTGGTTTGTAACGCAAACTGAGAAAAATGAACGTGCTCGAGGGTTTTGGAGAGGTATAATTTCAAGTTATACAAATGGAAAATATACAGAGCGTTTTGATGAAAGGAACAGATCCATTCAGGAATTTTCCACTGTGAATTTGTAAGTATGCTACTTATAAAGGGTGGCCACCGCAACCGGTGACCACCCTTCTATAATCTATTTAATAATAAAATCAGTGAATGGCAGGAAATATGCAGGATAATTTTCAAGTTGTTCAAAGCCAACCTTTTTAGCAATTGCAACAGAATCTACTCGGAAGGATTCAGTTGTCCAATGTGGGGTTACTCCACGCTTTAACGCTTCCTCTACAAAGGCTCTCGCCATCGCCGTAGCTAGCCCTTTTCCACGATGTTGGGTATCGTACGTATTAATCCCTATCTCAAAGTCATTACCGCTAACAAACACGGAGATACATGTTCCGATTACAGAAGTATCTTGTACAACTGCAAAGCCAAAACCTTTTTGATAGAAGGAATCGATGGGATCTCCCCAAAATGTTTGAATTTCATTTTTTATCGTATGACTTATATCCTGGTCCACAAGCTCAGGCGTAATTTTCTTTAACTCATACCCTTCAGGAACGCTTATTGGTTCAGTATACGTATACCATTCCTTATGGAAGATGAAAGGAACCCGTTCTCCCTTTAGGAGTTTGACCCGTTGAAAGATATCATGTATCGAACCATTCCAATCATGGTTAGGGTAGATTTCAAGATTAAGATTAACCTCACCATTTTGTTGCGCATCTGGTCGGATAGTAGTTGCGATAAATCCTTCAAGTGCAGTGTTAAAAAGACCGTTCTCAACATTGCCACATAGATAGAACATTTCGTTTTTGGCCCAAATAAATGTAGTAGTTGGATTGTTTTTATCATCTGCATATATCTCGCCGGGGTTATTACCATCAATTACACCATTTATCACAGGGTGAGATTCTAATCCTGGAAGCAATGGTTTTACCATTTTATAATCAGCAGTATGAAGCTTTGTTATCATCATTTTCGTTTTCCTCACGATCTATATTGGATTGTTTTTTTAGGTAAAACAATCAATACAGAAATGCAGTTCGCTTAGTCGTTACAAAACACCCCCCTCATGTTAACCGTATTTAGTATAATTGATTCCAAAGCAACTTTAAAGAAAAATTTTCCAATGCAAATTAACCAATAAAATTAATAACAAACTTGTTCAAAATATAGTAAAATAAGTTGCTTGATTACGCCTATGCTAGCAAATAAATTTGTGTAAAATAGATATAGAGTGTTTGCAGGTGGAATGGAGGAATTCGTAGTGATTACAATGAAAGAAATTGCTAGACGTGCGAATGTGTCTAGTGCAACTGTTTCACGTGTATTAAACAATTCTGGCTACGTTAGTGATGATGTTAGAAAACGAATCATGAAAATAATAGAAGAGACAGGGTATATTCCTAGTGAACACGCAAAAGCATTGCGTACAAAACAGTCGAATGTTATTGGTGTCATCTTACCAAAACTTAGTACGGAAACATCCAGTCGATTAGTAAATGGGATCAGTGAGGAGCTTGCGAAACACGGGTATCAAATTTTGCTGGCAAATACGAATTTGGATCCTGAAAAAGAAATTGAAAATCTAAAGCTTTTAAAAAGTAAACAAGTAGACGGAATCATACTACTTGCAACTAACCGTGGACAAGAGCTTGTTTCAGAGATTCAAAAGCTATCCATCCCGTTTGTGGCTACTGGTCAGGTTATAGAAGGAGTGCCTTCCGTCATAAATAATAACTTTCAGGCAGCAAAGGATATCACATCACATTTAATAGAAAAAGGTCATCAAAAAATTGCTTTTATCGGGGTGGATGAAGCCGATTGGGAAGTGGGGCATAGACGTAAGGAAGGTTATTTGGCAGCCCTGAAAGAAAACCAGTTACGGATTGTTGATGAGTGGATACAGAAGGGTATTTTTTCAATTGAATCAGGTTACACATCAATGAAGAAAATCCTTGAAAGTGGCAATGAGAGACCTACTGCTGTGGTTTGCGTAACGGACCGCTTAGCAATTGGTGCAATGGAGTATCTTGGCGAAATAGGGCTTTCCATCCCGAATGATATTGCTCTTACTGGCATGGGTGCATCCGATCTTTCGAAGTATGTTGTACCTCGGTTAACAACCATTGATTTATTGAGTGAGACAACAGGTGCGGAAGCAGCAAAAACATTGTTGGAAATTATAAAGGAAGGAAATACCTCTGATAAAAAAGTGATTGATTATAGACTAATTATAAGAGATAGTATATAATCAGTCTTGTCATCAATATGTAATCGATTTCACACCCCTATTTATTATTTTTTTGCCTAATGTGAAATCGATTACCTATATTTTTTATGTATTGAGTAATCGATTACACAAATATTACTACTTTTACGAGGTGAATAGTATGTCAGAAAATCGTCGAATTGCTGAAGAGATTATTGAGGCTGTTGGTGGTAAGGAAAACATTTTATCTGCAGCACATTGTGCGACAAGATTACGAATAATGGTTAAGGACAAAGAGAAAATCAATCAGCCACAGGTTGAGAACGTTGAAAAGGTAAAGGGAGCGTTCTTCAACTCAGGGCAGTTCCAAGTTATCCTTGGTACAGGAACAGTTAATCGTATTTATGAAGAGGTTGAAAAATTAGGTGTAGAGACAACGACAAAAGCGGACCAAGCACAGGAAGCAGCAAAAAGCGGGAATGCGTTCCAACGTGCGATTCGTTCATTCGGAGACGTGTTTGTTCCAATCATTCCTGCCTTAGTAGCAACTGGTTTGTTTATGGGTGTTCGTGGGCTCGTGATGCAGGAACAAATTCTTGCTTTATTTGGGCTAACGCCTGCTGATATTTCTGAAAACTTCATTTTGTTTACACAAATTTTAACTGACACTGCCTTTATCTTCCTTCCTGCACTAGTTGCATGGTCTACTTTCCGTGTGTTCGGAGGAAATCCAACAATAGGCTTAGTTTTAGGGTTAATGCTAGTGAGCCCATCTTTACCAAATGCATGGGGGGTTGCTGGTGGTAGTGTTGAACCAATCAACTTCTTTGGATTTATTCCGGTAGTTGGGTATCAGGGCTCTGTTATTCCAGCATTTATAGCAGGTATTGTTGGTGCAAAATTAGAGAAGCAAATTCGCAAACGTGTTCCAGAAGCGTTGGATTTAATTGTTACACCGTTTTTAACACTACTCGTTATGATCACATTAGCGTTATTTGTTATTGGACCAGTGTTCCATACAGTGGAAAATATCATTTTAGATGCAACTGTTGCGGTATTAGCGTGGCCATTTGGTATTGCAGGACTTATTATTGGATTTATCAATCAGGTTATTGTTGTTACAGGGGTTCATCATATTTTCAACCTATTGGAAATTCAGCTATTAGAAGAATTCGGCTTCAACCCATATAATGCAATCGTCACATGTTCAATTGCAGCACAAGGTGGAGCGGCTCTTGCTGTAGGTTTAAAAACAAAATCAAAGAAATTAAAGGCTCTAGCATTACCATCCACACTTTCAGCATTCTTAGGTATTACTGAACCAGCTATCTTCGGGGTAAACCTTCGTTATGTAAAACCATTTATCATGGGATTAATTGGTGGAGGAGTCGGTGGATTTGTAGCTTCAATCCTTGGATTAAAAGCAACAGGAATGGCAATCACCGTTATTCCAGGAACATTACTATATTTAAACGGACAAATCCTTCTCTATATCCTTGTCAACCTTATCGCAATTGCAGTCGCTTTCGCATTAACATGGATGTTTGGATATTCCGATAAAATGCAGGAAAAAACTGCAAACTAAATAGTAAAGCGATAGCAGCTTTTATGCACTGGAGCTAGACAAAAGATGGAGGGCGAGTAAACAAATTTACTTGCCTTTCCTAGTAGAATGAGGAGTTTGATATGAAACAACATGAACATAACTTACTTGAAAATGCATATAAAGCGGTTGAAGAGAACCGTCAAAATATTGAACAAGACCCTTATCGTTTACATTACCATCTTATGCCACCAGTAGGTCTGTTAAATGATCCAAACGGTTTTATCCATTTTAGAGGACTGTATCACTTGTTTTATCAGTGGAATCCCTTTGAAACGGCCCATGGGGCAAAATTCTGGGGGCATTATACATCACCGGATATGGTGAACTGGACACATGAACCAATAGCGCTTGCTCCAAGTGAGTGGTATGAAAAAAATGGATGTTATTCGGGAAGTGCTGTTGAGCATGAAGGAAAAATGGTTTTATTTTATACAGGAAATGTAAAGAATGAACACGGAGAACGTGAGACATATCAGTGTATGGCTATCTCAGAGGATGGTTTTACGTTTGAGAAAAAAGGACCAGTGGTTCATCTTCCTGAAGGATATACTGCACATTTTCGTGATCCAAAGGTATGGAAACAAGAGAATAAGTGGTATATGGTATTAGGTGCGCAAGATCTAAATGAGCAAGGGAAGGCTGTGCTTTATACGTCGGATAATCTAATAGACTGGGAATTCCTTGGTCCGATTGCAGGAGCAGATATGAATGGACTAGGTTCGTTCGGGTATATGTGGGAATGTCCTGATTTATTTGAATTGGATGGCAAAGAGGTTCTACTTTTGTCGCCTCAAGGGCTTGAGCCAGAAGGATATCTCTATCAAAATATTTATCAGTCAGGTTACTTTGTAGGGAAAATGGAGTACGAAACTCCAGAATTCTCACATAGAGAGTTTATAGAAATCGATAGAGGTTTTGATTTTTATGCACCGCAAACTACACTTGATACAAAAGGAAGACGATTGTTATTTGCATGGATGGGAATAACCGATGAGAATGAAAAGTTTCAGCCTACAATAAAAAGCGGCTGGGTTCATGCAATGACACTTCCCCGTGAACTCACATTAAAGGGCGACAAGCTATATCAACAGCCTGTCGAAGAGCTTCAGCAGCTACGTAAGGAAGAGGTATTCTTACCGAATACAAAAATTTCGACTTCGAACCAAACTCTGGAGAACGTGAACGGAACATCAATAGAGCTTGAGATTACAATTATAAAGAATGATGCAGAAACATTTGAGATTTCTTTTAGAGACGCTGCAAGCATGGTCTATTCGAAACATGAAAAACGATTAAGCTTACATCGTAAAAAATTCACAGGTGATGCTATTGAATCAAGACATTGTCATGTAGAAGATTTACATCAGCTTCAAGTGTTTTTAGACACTTCTTCCATTGAAATATTCGTGAATGGTGGGGCAGAGGTATTTACAGCTAGATTTTTTCCGTCTGAAACAAATCAAACCATACTATTTTCAGCTGAAGGTAATGTAATGTTTGATGTAAAGAAGTGGAAGTTATAAGATGTAGGATACATTTACTACCAAAGGATTGTGATGTTAGATGAAAAAGGGAGTCATTTGTTTAGGGGAAGCATTAATTGACTTTATTCCTCTTGATCAAGACAATATGCAGTTTTTAAAGAGTCCTGGGGGGGCACCTGCAAATGTTGCAGTGGGCTCAGCCAGACTTGGGGCAAAAACGTCTTTTATTGGTAAGGTCGGTGACGATGTATTGGGTCGCTTTTTAAAACAAACACTAGAGGGCTACAATGTAAACACAGATTCAATGTATGTGACCAAAGACGTACGTACGGGCCTCGTGTTTGTAACTTTAGCAGAGGATGGCGAAAGAGATTTCTCGTTTTATATTGCGAAAAGTGCGGACCGTTATTTAACGTCTGAGGAGATTCCATTGTCACTATTTACAGAACATAATGTATTTCACTTTGGTTCGATATCGTTAATTGATGAGCCAGTGGAATCAGCGACTAAAAAGGCGCTACAGTATGCAAAAGATAATAAATTATTTATTTCTTATGATCCAAATTTGCGTCCAATGCTTTGGAGTGATTTAGCAGAGGCAAAGCGTAAAATTACATCTATGCTAAGTAAAGCAGATATGGTGAAATTGTCTGAGGTTGAGCTAGAGTTTATTACAGGCGAAAACGAACTCTTCCGTGGTGTTGAAAAACTAAAGCCATATAATATCCCATTGCTATTTATTACACTTGGAAAAGATGGCGTGTATGCTTTTTATCAAGGGCAGCAGCTCTTTGTTGAGGCAAGAAAGGTAAAAAGTGTGGATACAACTGGTGCGGGAGATGCATTTGTGTCTGGGTTATTGTATCAATTCAGTGAAAAAAATAAGGCGGTATCCGAGTTTGCGTTAGAAGAAATACAAGAAATTACGACATTTGCAACTGTTTCTGGTGCGTTAGCTGTGTCAACAAAAGGGGCAATGACGGCATTGCCAACCTTGGAACAGGTGAAGCATTTCTTAGGGAATGAATAGTTAAAATGAAAGGTGGATTTCCTAAGTGGACATCCACCTTTTTACTTATAAAGACTTCTCTAATTCAAACCAATATGTGCAAAGTGTTTCCATCCCTTTGTCAAAGTTTTCAAGATGGAAGTGCTCGTTTGGTGCATGGAAGTTTTCTGTTGGAAGTCCAAAGCCCATTAATACGATTGGAGCATGCAGTACTTGGTCCAATGTAGAGATGATTGGCAATGAGCCGCCACCACGAGTATAGGAAGTCGGCACCTGATAGACTGCTTCATAGGCACGACCTGCCGCTTGAATAGCTGGGTGATCGAATGGCGTAACATACGGTGCCCCCTTGTCAAAGAGGGCAATGCTTATATCAACGCCTTTAGGCTTGTTCTTTTCAATATGTGCTTTTAATTGGTCAACAATGATCTCTGGATCTTGGTTTGGAACTAAGCGACAAGTGATTTTTGCATGTGCCTCAGCTGGAATAACGGTTTTGATTCCATCCCCTTGGAACCCTCCGTAAATTCCATTAATATCTAGTGTTGGGCGTACCCATGTTCTTTCAAGATAGCTATAGCCCTTTTCTCCATACAGTGCAGGCACACCAAGTTCTTTACGCTGCTGTTCTTCGTCAAAGTGTAAATCTTGATACGCTTGTTTTTCTTCATCAGTTAATGGAAGAACTTGATCATAAAACCCTTCCACTGTTACTTCACCATTTTCATTATGGAAGGAAGCCAGCAACTCAACGAGTGCGTTGATAGGATTATGTACACCGCCACCATATAACCCAGAATGAAGGTCGCTGTTTGATCCTTTTACATCAATTTGTAGACCTGCTAATCCTCTTACACCGTAGCAAATCGTAGGTTTTCCTCTTTCCATCATACTTGTATCAGAAATTACAATTACATCAGCAGCTAGCAGTTCCTTGTTCTCCTCAACAAAAGCAGGTAAATTTGGGCTTCCAACCTCTTCTTCTCCTTCGATACAGAATTTGAAATTAAGAGGAAGTGTTTCTTCTGACTGTAAAATTGCCTCTAAAGCTTTGATATGCATAAAGGTTTGCCCTTTGTCATCACTTGCTCCACGAGCGTAAAGTTTCTCATCACGAATCTCAGGGGCAAAGGGAGGGCTGTCCCATAAATGAAGTGGATCAACCGGTTGAACATCATAGTGGCCATAAATTAATACTGTAGGTTTTCCTTCTGCATGTAACCAGTCTCCATATACAACGGGATGACCTTTTGTAGGATGGATTGTAACGTTTTCCATACCAATTTTTTTTAGTGACTCAGCTACCCAATTTGCCGCCTTGCTTACGTCCTCTTTATGATCAGGTAGGGCACTGATACTAGGGATTGCGAGCAAATCAAATAGCTCATGAAGATGTGCTTCTCGGTTCTCTTGTAGATATGACTTTATTTTGTTATTCATAGCAATTACCTCCTTATGTACATTTAAAATATTTCGATACTAGAGGATGTTCAAAAAGTCCGGTGAAAATGACATATCGAAAGAGGAACTTCGACAAAATACCGACACGTCCTGTGTCTAACCTCGAAGTCACCAAATCCTGTGGAAGCTCGTTGGCTTGCTTTTCCGTTCCTCACGTATTAACTACATACGTTCCGGTACTCAAAGCTTCGCCGCCTCAACTTTCGACGCACAGGACGTGCTAGTGTCGGCGCGCCACAGGACGTGGCGATTTAGCCGACGCGGTCCTTTTCATCCTCCTTTTTGAACACGCACTATTTAGAAGGATTTCTCCTTTTTTCATTTTACTCCTTTTTTGAAATCGTGCATATTTAGTAATTTTGAAATAAAATTTTAAATATCTTTATTATATATTGAAATTTAATTTTCAATCTATATAATGGAGCTAAGAACCAATGAAAAGATTGGGGGCACTCCTATGTATGTAATAGGAATAGATGGCGGTGGTACGAAGACAAAAGGGATCATCGCGGATGAAAACGGAACGATTTATGCGATGGAACAGGTTGGGGCAACAAATCAAAATGGGGTAGATCTCACTGTCATTGAGAGAGAACTAACCGAGTTATTTTCATCCTTAGAAGAGCAAAACAAAGAGGCTTTCTCTAAGGTTCATACCGTTTTTGCCGGAATGGCAGGTGTCGACAGGCCAGAAGCAAAAGAAAGAATGGAAGGGATCTTTTCAAAGTTAGTACCAGGATGTGCCAAGATTATCATTGATAATGATGGGGTAAACGCTTTGTATTCAGGTACTTTAGGTTTTCCAGGCATTGTTCAAATAAGTGGAACAGGCTCCATTACCTTTGGAATCAATGACAAAGGGGAGAGAAAGCGTGTTGGTGGCTGGGGCTATTTAATTGATGATGAAGGCAGTGGCTATGACATTGGAAGAGCAGCATTACATGCTGTATTTAAAGCCCATGATGGTAGAGGGCCTGAAACGGCTTTAACAGAAATGATACGTAAGCATTTTACAGTTTCCGATACACCAGAGTTAATTGCATATATATATGGATCTAACAATCCACGTAGTGTTATAGCTCCATTAAGTAAGTATGTAACAATAGCTGCTGATCGAGGTGACGAAATGGCTAACCATATCATTCGGGAATCAAGCAGTAAGCTGGTACATTCTATTAAGAGTTTGTATCTTCAACTGTTTTCAAGTTCACAGAAGGTACCAGTTGTTTTAGTGGGTGGTTTGTTTAGTCGTCTAGATCTCTTTTTACCTGCAATTGAGAGCATGTGTAAACAATGGAACTTACCTATTAACCTTCAAGCACCAAAAATTGAGCCAGTTGGTGGTGCCGCAGCTGCAGCTCTTGTATCAGCAGGCTGTAAATTAGAAGAAAGTTTTGTCGAGAATATGAAACGGAATGAAATAATAGTACAATAGTTTTTATTTTATATTGATTTTTTATTTCAAATACGCAAATGTTTTGCTATAATGAAATTACAGTTCATTCATGATATGTAAAAATAAGTTAATGTCGTATGGTATCGGGGGACCCATTATGAGGTATATTCCTTGGGATGAACAGAGGTTACCGGAACTAGTCCAGTTATGGAATGCGGAAATCGGAGCAGATTTTCCAATGAGGGAAGAGCTTTTTAAACAAAATAGCTATGATGAAGAGAATATAGTTCGAGAGGGTTCATTTATAGCCTTAAACGAAAGTGATAATATAGTTGGTTTCGTAGTGGCTAAGTGTTGGCAAGGTGATCAAGCTTTCCAAATGAATCAAGAAGTGGGTTGGATTCAGGTATTACTCGTCCATTCAGCCTTTCGTAATATTGGGATTGGAAGCGCTTTACTATTGAAGGCGGAGCAGGTTCTGAAGGAAAAAGGCTGTAAGAAAATTGTATTAGGTCGTGACCCTGGGCATTATTTTCCGGGAGTTCCCCTACACTACGAAAATACAAAAATATGGTTTAAACGTAAGGGTTATCTAGAAACTGAGGTTGAATCTGACCTAGTATGTCATTATCAAACGGATGAAAAGCCAGAGTTATTCCTTGAGGATATAGAGGTATCCTTATTAGATAGCGAAGAGAAACATGAATTTCTTTCCTTCCTACAACGTTGTTTTCCTGGTAGATGGAAGTATGAGGCCGAACTTTACTTTCAAAAAGGTGGAACAGGTAGAGAGTTTGTGATTTTTAAAAAGGCAAATAAAATAATTGGGTTCTGTCGAATCAATGATTCTAATTCCCCTCTTATCGGTCCAAATGTATATTGGGCACCGTTGTTTACTGAAGAGTTAGGTGGAATTGGACCCCTAGGAATCGATCAACTAGAACGGAAAAAGGGTTATGGTTTAGCGATTGTAAAGGCAGGTATATCATTTTTACGAGAAAGAAACATAAACCATATTGTGATTGATTGGACAGGACTTGTAGACTTCTATAAAAGATTAGATTATGAAATTTGGAAACAGTATCAGCCGTATAGCAAAGAGGTATAGTCCTTTCTAAAAGCAAGACTAGAAAGTGTGTGTATAAGTGTGTGTTCAAAAAGGCGACGAATCGCAAAGCAAGAAGATCAAGGAACGATAGCCTCGAGGACCGGAACGAGGCAACTACGATGAAATTACTACATCGCAGCCTTGTGCTGAGGAATTTAGCTCCTTGAATAAGCTAGTAGACGCAAGCACATATGCTAGGTATTCGTTGTGACTTGGTCTGTCTTACGCCGAGATTCGAAGCTTATCATTTGGTGAATTTTTGAACATCCTCTATAAAGACGGATTGGAAAGGCGTGTCGGAATTGAAGGTAAACATAACAACATTAACTACCGAGCAACGAAATGATAAATCGGTGAATATTGACCAGCTATCAACTGCACAAATTATAGAGCTTATGAATGATGAGGATGGTACAGTTTCCCAAGCAGTTAGAAGTGCTCTACCACAAATAGAGCAAGCGGTTGAAGCAATCTATGAGACCTTAAAGAAAAATGGCCGGTTATTTTATATCGGTGCAGGAACAAGCGGTAGATTAGGAGTGTTAGATGCAGCAGAATGTCCACCGACGTTTTGTACTCCTCCTGAAATGGTTCAGGCAATTATGGCTGGTGGAGAATCGGCAATGTTTACAGCTGTTGAAGGTGCTGAGGATGATTTAGATGGTGGAGCAAGAGACTTAGAGCAAAGAAGCTTCACAAAGCATGATATTTTAGTAGGGATTGCTGCAAGTGGCCGTACACCGTACGTGATAGGTGCGTTACAATATGCGCAAAGCTTAGGTGCAACGACGATATCATTGGCATGTAATCAACATGCTGAAATTAGCAAGTATGCGAATCATAGCATTGAAGTAGTTGTGGGTCCCGAGATTCTATCTGGCTCTACTCGTTTAAAGTCAGCAACTGCTCAAAAAATGGTGTTAAATATGTTATCAACAACAGCGATGATAAAGCTTGGGAAGGTATACGGAAATTTAATGGTAGACCTTCATGCAAGTAATCTCAAGCTAATTGAGCGTGCAAGACGAATTGTAATGGATGTTACAGGTGTTTCCTATGAGGAAGCAGAAGCTGTATTAAATATCACGAATCAAAAGGTAAAGCCCGCAATTGTTATGATTTTGGCAGGTGTTTCGTTAGAAAAAGCAATCGTAGTGATTGACCAAGCGAATGGATTTACACGAAAGGCAATTGAGTTAGCGAACGAAGGGAAATGAGTGTATGAAGAATAGGGTTCTCGAATTCTTGCAACAAGAGATAGACCAAGTGCATATTCCAGGTGCAGTTATACACATCTCTTATAAAAATGAAACATTGTTTCAGGAGGCAATCGGGAACCGAGTGGTTTTCCCATCCAAGGAACCGATGGAGCTAACGACTGTTTTTGATCTCGCTTCTTTAACGAAGGTAGTTGCCACACTCCCTACTGTGTTGCTGCTAATGGAGGCTGGAAAGCTGCATCTTGATGATACAATTTCATCCTTCCTTCCTGAATTTGCGAATAAGGGAAAGGAACAAATTACCATTAAACATTTGCTAACCCATTCATCAGGATTACCAGCACATCGGGAGTATTTTAAGGAATCATTATCTACTGACCAAATTATGGAATGTATTTTTAGCGAAGAATTGGTTGCTCCAACAGGTGAAAAGGTTATCTATAGTGATTTAGGATTTATTACCCTTTATAAAGTGATTGAGAAAGTAACGGGTGAAAGCTTCTCTGAATTTGTGAAGCGTGAATTGTTTGACAAGCTTGACATGAAGGAAACTTGCTTTCTACCAAACTTTAAAAGGGAGCGATATGCAGCAACCGAGTACAGTGAAGCACTGAATGATTATAAGCATGGTATTGTTCATGATGATAACACAGAGAGCATGGGAGGAATAAGTGGTCATGCGGGCTTATTTTCAACAATTGCAGATCTTGCAAACTATGCTTCTATGATTGAGAATGATGGAGTGTTTCGAGGCAAACGAATTCTTTCCAAGCGTTCTATTCAGCTTTCAAAACGGAATTTCACGCCTTTTAGTGGTGAATATAGAGGGTTAGGCTGGGTGATGAAAAGTCCTACTCTTTCCAGCTGTGGTGACCTATTTTCGGATTCCTCTTACGGCCACACTGGATTTACTGGTACGAGTATTTGGTTTGATCCGGAAATACAGCTACATGTCATATTGCTAACAAACCGTGTTCACTTTGGACGAAAAGATCCAATCCTTCGGCTACGACCTAGATTACATAATTTGATCAAAGCACAGTTGAATGACTGATGAGGGGGAAATCACAGATGACAGAAAAAATCCATCTAATGATTGTAGGTGCTCATTGTGGAGATGGTGAGATTCAAGCAGGGGCAATTGCACATAAATATGCAAAAGCTGGCCATGACGTTACCTTTCTACATCTAACAGCAGGTGAAAAAGGCGCACCAGCACATATGAGTGTTGAGGAGTACCGTATACAAAAAATTGAAGAGGCTGAAAAAGCAGCAAAAGTATTAGGTGCAAAAAGTATTACTCTGACATATAAAGATGCCGAACTAAAAGAAGATGAAGGAACTATAACTGAGCTTGCAACGATTTTTAGAAGAGAAAAACCAACGCTAGTCATTACGCATTGGGAAAAGAGCATGCACCCAGATCATGCGTTATGCCCGAGACTCGTTCAGGCAGCATGGCTAAAAGCTGCATTACCTGGGTTTGATTTAGATGGATTACCTCCACACTCCTTACGTAGAGTGTTCCATAGTGAGAATTGGGAGGATATGGAGGACTATGTGCCAGATGTTTACGTAGATGTTACGGATGAGTTTGATACCTATTTAGAAGCTCTGTCCCAATACTGGTTTATAATGAACTCTACAAGTTTTAGATATTACGAATATTATAAAGCACTTGGTACGATGAGAGGCTGTTTAAATCGAACTACATATGCACAAACGTTAAAGTTCCCAACTGGAGCAAATGTGCGAAAAGGCTCAAGTATTCCGGGTTTTGAATTGTAAGAAGGAGGTGACTCAACATGAAAAATGTTGAACTACGTAAAAAGGTAGGCCAGCTAATGGTGATTGGATTTAAGGGAATCACCGCTTCGGAGGAAATAAAAGAGTTAATTAGGGATCACCATGTAGGAGGAATTATTCTTTTTGGACGTAACATCGGTACTCCTCAGGAAATTCTCTCGTTAACAAATGAGCTACAAAGCGTAGCGAAGGATGCTGGTCATGAACACCCACTTCTCATTTGTATCGATCAGGAAAATGGGGTTGTTCGTAGATTAGGAGAAGGAACTACCATTTTTCCAGGCGCGATGCTGTTAGGGGCAACGGGTAATCCTGAAAATGCATATAAAGCTGGAGTAGCAACCGGTAAAGAATTAAAGGCATTAGGGATTAACTGGAACCTTGCCCCTGTAGTTGATGTGAACAATAATCCTGAAAATCCGGTAATTGGAGTTAGATCGTTTGGTGAATCTGCAGAAAGAGTAGCGCTGTTTGGAAAAATGGCAATGAAGGGTATGCAGGAAGCTGGGGTCATCACAACGCTAAAGCATTTCCCTGGTCATGGAGATACAAATGTTGACTCACACTTGGATTTACCGATTATTTCACATAGCATTGAACGCTTAGAGCAAATTGAATTAAAGCCTTTCGTTGAAAGTATAGAAGAAGGCGCAGATACGGTTATGTCGGCACATGTATACTTCCCAGCAATCGAAGATACTCCAGGAGTACCAGCGACACTTTCGAGAAAGGTAGTAACAGGACTTTTACGTGAAAAACTCGGATTTGATGGTGTTGTAACAACAGATTGTATGGAGATGAATGCAATCGCCAATACAATTGGTACTGCTAAGGGTGGAGTGGAAGCTATTAAAGCCGGTGTTGATTTAGTTATGGTTTCTCATTTGCATCACCTGCAAAAAGATACGATTAATGCGATTGTTTCAGCAGTTGAGGCTGGAGAAATCAGTGAGGAACAAATCAATGCAGCGGTTTCGAGAGTTACAAGATTAAAAGAAAAGTATTGTAATTGGGCAGAGCTCTCTCTAGGAAAAGATAGTGAAGTTCCAGCTGTTGTAGGTTGTAAAGAGCATCAGGAGCTTGCGAATGAAATCTACCAGCAAGGAATTACAATTGTTAAAAATAATGGTATTTTACCGTTAAAACCAGAAGAAAAGAAACGTGTTTTAGTCGTCTATTCAGAAAATAAATATACGATGCAGGTAGAGGATAAGCGATATTCATCGATGTACCTTGGTAGAACGGTAAAAGAACTTGATCCAGGTGCAGAAATCGTTGAATTATCGAATCCGGCTACTGATGAAGAGATTGCAAGGGTCACAGAGATGGCTAGAGAATATGATGCCATTATTGTTGGAACATTAACTGTCCAACCAGGTGATGCCCAAAGTAAGCTTATCGAACAGTTATTTGCAACAGGTGTCCCAATTATTGTTGTTGCAACAAGAAGCCCATATGATTTGGCTTATTTGCCAGATGTTCACGCGTATGTATGTACATTTGAATTTCCATACCCAGCATTAAAAATGGCAGTAAATGCGATATACGGGCGTAAACAAGTGGCAGGTAAACTACCGGTTACAATACCAACTAAATAGATTTCTAATTCTATGAGGGGAGGTTAGACGTTTGTATGAATGAAGGTCAAACATATGTAGTCGGTTTAATGTCGGGTACATCTCTAGACGGAATTGATGCAGCTGTAGTAGCCATTTCTGAGGTTTCAAATCAGGTAAAACTTAAGCTGATTCACTATTCAACACTACCTTTTACAGAAACGTTACGAGCAAGAATTCTCCAATTATGTGATCCAAAGCAGGCGTGTATCGAAGAAATATCGCTTATGAACATGCTTTTAGGAGAACAATTTGCTGAGGCAGCGAAAAAGGTTGTACGTGAGGCAAGCCTAGAAATGAAGGATATTACGCTGATAAGTTCCCATGGCCAAACGATTTTCCACCAGCCTGAAGGTATACAAGCAGAGGGCTATACAATCACTTCCACATTGCAAATTGGCGATATCGCGGTCATTGCAGAGCGAACCGGAGTTATGACGGTAGGAGATTTTCGTACACGCGATATGGCTGTTGGTGGGCAAGGTGCTCCTTTGGTGCCATATGCGGATAATTTGTTATTTAGAGATAAGACGTCAGGGCGTGTATTGGTGAACATCGGTGGCATCGCAAATATAACCGTCTTGCCGCCAGCTACAAGTGATGAAACAATCCTTGCATTTGATACAGGACCCGGAAATATGCTTATTGATGCCTTTACAACTTGGGCAACACATGGAAAACAGTCGTATGATAAAAATGGAAAAATTGCTGCAAGTGGTATCGTGAGTGAAGAGTGGTTACAGGAGCTTCTAGCTCATGATTACTATAAACTACCGGCTCCTAAAAGTACGGGTAGAGAGTTGTTTGGTACTGAATATGCAAAAATACTTTGGGAGCAACATGATCATTTATCACCAGAAGATAAAATCGCAACCATTACGGAGTTAACGGCAAGAACAATCGCAAATGATATTAATAGATTTATAGATTCCTATAAGATTAGAGAGGTTTATCTAAGTGGTGGGGGCTGGTACAATCAAACACTACGAACAAGAATACAAGCAAACCTCCAGCCTGGACTAATTCTTGGAAGTACCGATGATTTGGGTATTCCAGCTGATGCTAAGGAAGCAGTTGTGTTCGCTTTACTGGGCTATCAATGTTTGAAGAAACGACCAAATAATCTTCCCTCAGCAACAGGGGCACAATCTTCTGTAATCATGGGAAAAATTGCTCTTTAGTAAAGAAATTTACAAGATAATCGCAGAAGCTGAGTCAGGGTAAAAACTGGCTATGGCTGGAGCAAAGTGTAAGCGCAGTCATGTATTTTATAAAAATAATGCGCAAGAAGTAATCGTGTACTGAAGGGGGGCGAGGGCCAAGCGTATATAAATAGATAGTATGTGTTTGTTGTTATTGATTTGGCGTTGTTACATTTGAATGTTGAATAAGTCATTATTATAGGCAAAATCCTTGAATAGGGAATGGATATAGCGCGTAACATTCATGTTTAACAGTGCCATAGTTTGAAAACGACGATAAGGAAATAAATCTAAGGGGGAAATATGAAATGAAAAAATGGCTAAGTCTTTTTCTTGCAGGTTCGTTAGCTGTAGGCAGTTTAGCAGCTTGTAGCAAAGATGAAAACACGTCTAAAGATAGCGGGGAAGCATGGACAGGTACAATCACTGTTTGGGATGGTCCTCGTTGGCCAGACGATAAAGATAATAAATTCCACTGGATGGAAAGCAAAATTAAAGAATTTGAAGCTGAACACGAAGGTGTAAAAGTTGAACTAGTTCAAGTTCCATGGGCAGAGCTTCCAGATAAATTAGGAGTATCTATTGCTGGGGAATCGTGGCCAGATATCGCACCTGTTGATATTAGCGGTAGTGCAGTAAGTATTGATCATATCGAGCAAGGTGTAATCGAGCCAGTTGATGAGTTATTTACAAAAGATGAGCTTAAGGATTTCTATCAAAATGCAATTGATGCCTATACTTTTGACGGTAAATTATATGGTGTTCCAAACTCTTTAACAGTACACGCAATGCTATTAAACAAAGATTTATTTGAAGAGCGCGGAGTAGCACTTCCTGAAAATGGCGAGTGGACTTGGGACGAATTCTTTGCTGCAGCAGAAAAGCTAACGTTTGACCGTGATAACGATGGAAAAACAGATGTGTATGGATTCTCAACTTATATCCTTCCTGGTTACTATGAAGCTTGGCCGTTCTTCTACATCAACGGTGGTAGCCCATTAAATGAAGATATGACGAAATTCACTTTCACAGAGCCAGAAGCAGTAGAAGCAATTCAACAGCTTGCGGATTTAAAATTAAAGCACAAAGTAGCTCCTGAAACATTAGGTGGTCAAGATGTTGGTGGTACATTCCAAGCTTGGGCAAACGAAGAACAACGTACAGTTGCGATGGAACCATGGGCAACTTGGGCGATTAGCTCAGCTCAAACAAAATATCCAACAAACTTTGCTGTTGCAAACTACCCAACAGGTAAATCAGGTGATCCTGTAACAATCGGTGGTGTTGGTGGCTGGACAATGTTCCACCAAGAAGATGAAGGTAAAAAGAAAATGGTTGGAGAATTTATTAAGTACATTTCTTCAACTGATGAGCAATACACAATGGCAACAGAATATGGTATCTTCCCAGCTCGTATTAGCTCTGCGGAAATGGATCCATATAAAGACAATCCAGAAATGAAACGTGCACAAGAAATGTCTTCACAGGTTGTTATGCTTCCACGTCACCCTGAATGGAAGAAGATTGATGAAGCAATCCAAACTGAGCTTCAGCTAGTATTCAATGGTGAAAAGACAGCAGAACAAGCAATGAAGGATGCAGAACAAAAAGTAAATGAATTATTAGGCGAGTAGTAGTATGGCAGGCAGGTGGTTGTTTTCTAACCACCTGCTTGTAATGAAAGATTGGGGGAATAACCTTGAAACCCGTTCATCAAACTGCAAATGCAGTAGTAGTAACAAAAAAACCATCTATAGTAAAACAAATGAAAAAGAATTATTCCGCGTATTTATTCTTGCTTCCAAAACTAATCCTGTTTATAGCATTTATTGCGATACCGGTTGTATGGGCGTTTATTCTATCCTTTCAAGAATACAAAATCTTTGGAAGTGAATGGGTAGGCTTAGAAAACTATGTAAAGGTTTTTAAAAGTGATGCCTTCTACGATGCATTAGGGAATACGTTCCTTTTCACAGTTGTCACGGTACCGTTTAATGTAATAAGTGCACTCATAATCGCTTCTCTTATTCATCCTCTCGGTAAACTGTCTCAAAGCTTCTTCCGGGGAGCATTTTATTTACCAACAGTTACATCAATGGTAATTGTTGCGATGGTATGGCGCTGGATGTATAACTATGATTTCGGATTGTTTAACTATGTACTTGGCTGGTTTGGTGTTGAGCCACTTAACTGGTTAGGACAATCAGCTTCAGCACTATGGGCTCTAATTATCATGCAATGCTTAATTCCGTTTGGAGTTGGGATTATCCTATATCTAGCTTCAATGGGATCGATTTCAAACTCATTATACGAAGCAGCTACAATTGATGGAGCAAATAGTTTTCAAAAATGGTTTTATATTACGTTACCGTTGTTAAAGCCATCAACTCTTTATCTAGTATTACTTAGTACAATTGGATCGTTCCAAGTATTTACGCAAATCATCATGATGACAGGTGGAGGACCTGGTACTGCAACAGAAACTCTTGTTCATTTAATCTATAAGACTGGATTTAGAGATTTTGAGTTTGGTTTTGCAGCAGCACAATCTGTCGTTTTATTCTTTATTATATTACTATTTTCAGTTATTCAATTCCGTGTACTTCGGTACGACGAGTAGGAGGGAAGCTATATGACAACAGGTATTCAAAAAGTAAACAAGCTTATCATCTATCTGCTACTAACGATTTTTTCAATCGTTTCCCTTTTACCGTTATATTGGGTATTTAGTACATCGTTACAATTAAGTAGTTATCAGGATGAAGATTTAGAACGTCAAGTATCATATGTAGATTCAAATCCACCAAAGATGTATCCAATGGGAATTCCAGAGTATTTTGAGCATTGGGGCAAGGCTAGAGATGCTGAAAAGGCTGGAAATGCAGAAGATGCGGCGTATCATCGTGATGTGATGGATCGTATCATAGACGATACATTTTCAGGATTTACAACTCTATTTAATAAAAATGATATTGGGAAATGGTTTTTTAATAGCGCGTATATCGCAGTCGTTGTAACAATAGGGATTCTGCTTTTTGACTCAATGGCTGGATATGTACTTGCGAAAAAGCGGTTCCCGGGACGGAATCTGATTTTCTGGTCGATTATTGCGACCATGATGATACCAGGACAGGTAACACTGGTTCCATTGTTCATTATGGTTAAAAATTTTGGAATCATGGATACACACTGGGCTCTTATTTTTCCAGACTTAGCAATGGTATTTGGGGTATTCTTGATGAGACAATTCATGCATTCCATCCCAGATGAATTATTGGATGCAGCGAAAATTGACGGTGCAAGTGAATGGAAAACTTTCTGGAAAATCGTACTTCCATTAGCGAAACCAGGGCTAGCGGCATTAGGTATCTTCACGTTCATGAACGTGTGGAACTCATTCTTATGGCCAATTATCGTGTTAAATGATGCAAGTCTATATACATTGCCAGTTGGTCTTAAAACATTACAGGATGCAAACCTCGCAAGCTTTAAGCTTCTAATGAGTGGTGCTGCAATCGCTTCAATTCCAATGATCATTGTATTTATTATGTTCCAGCGTCACTTTGTAAAAGGATTAACTCTAGGTGGGGTTAAGGAATAACGATAAAAAGAGAGAGAAAATCTCTCTTTTTTTTGAAGAAAGGGGGAGGAGCATGAGAACGGGCCTTGATCATTTTTTTAGTCAGTACTTAGAGCTGTGCAAAGGAAAAAGAGTAGGACTCGTAACCAATATGACGGGTGTAAACAAGGGGTTAACGCCAACCATCGATCTTTTTCATAATCATCCAGATATTTATGTTACGGCATTATATGGCCCTGAGCATGGGATTAGAGGAAGTGCAAAGGAAGGAGAAAAAATTGATTCCTTTGTTGATCCGTATACCAATATTCCTGTTTTTAGTCTCTATGGATCCACAAAAAAACCGACAAAGGAAATGCTTGATCCCGTTGATATCTTGTTTTTTGATTTGCAGGATATTGGGGCAAGGTATTATACCTTTATTTATACAATGGCGTATGTTATGGAGGCATGTGCAGAGTTTGGAAAACAATTTGTTGTACTTGACCGGCCAAATCCTATAAATGGAACATCAATAGAAGGTAATTTAGTGGGAGAAGATGTACGTTCCTTTGTTGGACTATACCCACTGCCAAATCGACATGGAATGACTGTTGGTGAAATTGCACTCATGTATAAGCATGAATTTGGAATCAATTGTGAGGTTACGGTCATCCCAATGGAAGGCTGGGAACGCCACATGTATTATGACGAAACGGACCTCTTTTGGATTCCTCCGTCACCTAATACAACTGGAATGGATATGTGTATATTATACCCTGGGACGTGCTTGGTAGAAGGAACAAACCTGTCCGAGGGAAGAGGGACGACCCGCCCATTTGAATATGTCGGAAGTCCGTTTATCGAAGGTTATAAATTAGCGAAGAGATTTAATGAGAGGCAGTTACCTGGAGTGATTGCGCGTCCGATATCGTTTGTACCAACTTATCAAAAGCATAAGGATACGGTTTGTGAAGGAGTACAGCTACATGTAACCGACCGAAAATTGATTCATTCCTTAGCAACGGGTTTAACTTTATTAGAGACAATTGCAGACATGTATCCAAATGACTTTGAATTTGTCCAATTTGGTGAAAAGAAAACGTATATGTTTGATCTTTTAGCTGGGTCAAAAGAGGTTAAAACACTTGTATTAAACGGAGAGACGAACCGATTTTTAGAAGAAATAAAGGAACAACAGGAAGCTTTTAAAAAGCAGAGAGAACCTTACCTTTTATATAAATAACGAGTAGAGGAGAGAATCTTGTGATTACATACCGATACTACCTGCCAGGGGACGAAAGCGGCATCGTTTCTCTATGGAATGAATGTTTACCAAAGGATCCACTTACACAGCAACGATTTCGTAATCTTGTATTGCTAGATGCCAACTTCGACCCGAAGGGCTTACGAATTGCTACAGATGAAGGACAAATCATTGGCTGTATGTATGCTATACGAAGATTACTCCCAATGATTGGAATAGATTTGGAGCCCGAAAATGGGTGGATCCCGTTCTTTTTCGTACACCCATCCTACCGCAAGCAAGGTGTTGGAGAACAGCTAATGAAAGCGGGAATTGAATTTCTTGCATCAGAAGGTAGAAAGAATGTATTCTTTGCCTCGTATGCTCCGAATTACATTTTACCTGGTATTGATGAAGAGGCATATCCAGAAGGGTATTCATTTCTCGTAAAGCAAGGGTTTGAAAAACAATATTCTCCAGTTGCTATGGATCGTAGCTTGGTTGGATTTGCTCCGTCTGTTGACGTTTTAGAGCTAAAGGCTCAACGCGAGCAGGAAGGCTATACATTTTCCACTGCAACAGATAAAGATTTGTATGAAGTAATCCAGTTTGCGAATGCAGTATTTAACCCGGATTGGGGACGTGCGATACGCGAAGGAGTCCTGCAGGGTCTTTCTCTTCACCGGATATTGATAGCAAGAGAAGGTGAAACGCTCGTTGGTTTTTGTATTTATGGAGGATACGAGGGAATTCCTGATAGATTCGGTCCGTTTGGTGTTGATCCAAGCCAGCAAGGAAAAGGGCTAGGGAAGATTCTACTGCAGGAGTGTTTACGAAACATGCGTGCAGAAGGACTACACGGTGCATGGTTCTTATGGACAGGTGAAAAAAGTACAGCTGGCCATTTATACAAAAAAACAGGCTTTGAAGTGACTCGAAAGTTTCACGTTATGAAAAAACTGATAAACTGAATCTGTATTCCAAAAAGTTGAAGAATCAGAAGCGAGAAGATCAAGGAACGACTGCCTCGAGGACCGGAGGCGCAGAGTGACGCAGAGATTCGAAGCCTATCATTTGGTGACTTTTTGAACAACCTCTAAAAGAAAAATTGAAAAATAAAGTGAGTTGATGGTTATGTCTTTTATGACAGGGGGACTTGTCATGCTGCAGGAAATGCATGAAACCCTTCCACCTTCTGAAAAAAAAATTGCACTCTATATTTTAGAAAATCCGCAGGAAACAATCTCATTAACCGCTAGCGAATTGGGGAAAAGAAGTTCCACAAGCAGTGCCGCGGTTATCAGACTCTGTAAGTCTCTAGATCTGAAGGGCTTTCAGGATTTAAAGCTTAGAATCGCGGGGGATTTGCAAAAAACAAAAGCGACCGGTTTTCGAGACATTGAGCCAAATGAATCGGCATTATCTATTATTGAAAAGATGACAAATAACAGCATTCAAACAATCCGTGAAACAGCGGAGCTATTGAATACAGAAGAACTTGAAAGAGCGGTAGAAGTTCTTAAAAATGCAGGAACCATTCATTTTTTTGGTGTTGGTGCATCAAGTATAATCGCCCAGGATGCCCAGCAAAAGTTTTTGCGCATCGATAAAAAAGCAACAGCTTTTCCTGATCTTCATATGGCAGCCACATTGGTTGCAAACGCTCAAGAAAATGATGTAGTTGTCGGCATTTCGTTTTCTGGCAAAACCTTTGAGGTGGCAAAAATTCTTGAACTTGCCAATAAAAAAGGGGCACATACCATCAGCTTAACGAAATATGGCTCTTCACTTGTTACAGAGCAGGCGGACATTCGACTTTACACATCCGCAACTAGAGAACCAACTTTCAGGAGTGGAGCAACTTCCTCAAGGATTGCTCAGCTACATGTTATTGATATCCTCTTTATGAGTGTAGCCTCTCAGGCTTATGAAGAAACGGTGCAACATCTAGATGAAACAAGAGAAATGATCGATCTTTTACATGACCCAATAAAAGCAAAGCAAAAATAAAAGGGACCCTGTGGGGTCTTTTTTTACGCCCCATCCACAAAAAAGGTGCTGAGCCCACTTATCAGAGCCCGTTTTAACGCCTCGTCCACCAAAAAGGTCACTGAGTCAAACTGCCAATCCGTGTTCTCTCAACAATTTTACCCGTAAGGTTATTGAAAACACCTTTATCAATGCATTTTCCACTGAGATTTCTACAGCTATAAATAGAACTTAAATAAAAGCACAGGAATTTTTTATCTGAAATACAGCTCTAAAGTGTTAAAATTCTTCTTGTTTGTTGTTTAAATAGGTGGGGCAAGGAACATCCCCTAATTGAAAAATACGTAATCAACTAGAATTCATAACCTTGTATTGCTATTTAAAAGTTAGCCAATACTAAAACTATAAAAAAGTGTCCTCTCAGTATAAACATTTCCGGTTAAATGTGGTAAAGTAATAAATGTAAATGTTGATTTAAAAGGATTATTTCGAGTTAAATTGTACTTCTCAGGTGTACATTTGTGTTTTTAAAATAAACAATAGGGGGAATTACCATGTCAAAGGTATTAGATTCATTTCTTCAAGAAAACCTCGACGATTTAAAGAAAAAAGGTCTGTACAATATAATTGACCCACTTCAAAGCGCGAATGGGCCTGTCATTAAAATAAATGGAAGAGAGCTTATTAACCTTTCCTCGAATAACTATCTTGGGTTAGCTACAGATGACCGTCTAAAAGAAGTAGCAAAAGCAGCGATTGATACGTATGGTGTAGGAGCAGGGGCTGTTAGAACCATTAATGGTACACTTGACGTTCATATAAAACTAGAAGAGAAGTTAGCTGAATTTAAGCACACAGAAGCTGCAATTGCCTATCAATCAGGCTTTAATTGTAATATGGCAGCTATCTCTGCGGTTATGGATAAAAATGATGCGATCCTTTCTGATGAACTGAATCATGCATCTATCATAGATGGTTGTCGTCTTTCAAAGGCTAAAATCATTCGATTTAACCATTCAGATATGGAAGATTTACGCGCAAGAGCGAAGGAAGCAAAAGAGTCTGGATTATATAACAAAATTATGGTCATTACAGATGGCGTATTCTCTATGGACGGAGACGTGGCAAAGCTACCTGAAATCGTAGAAATAGCAGAAGAGTTTGATCTAATTACATATGTTGACGATGCTCACGGTTCAGGTGTACTAGGAAAAGGTGCTGGAACTGTTAAACATTTTGGTCTTTCAGATAAAGTCGACTTCCAAATTGGAACTCTTTCTAAGGCAATTGGTGTTGTCGGTGGCTATGTAGCTGGTAAACAACAACTAATTGACTGGCTAAAGGTTCGTAGTAGACCTTTCTTATTCTCAACAGCATTAACACCAGCTGATGTAGTTGCTGCGACAAAAGCAATCGAAATCTTAATGAGTAGTACGGAACTGCATGACAAACTATGGGAAAATGCGAATTACTTTAAACAACAACTAAAAGAGCGTGGATTTGATATTGGTCAAAGTGAGACGCCAATTACACCTGTTATCATTGGTGATGAAGTAAAGACACAGGAATTTAGTAAAAAGCTAATTGATGAAGGTGTGTATGCAAAATCAATCGTATTCCCAACAGTTCCTCAAGGTACTGGAAGAGTACGTAATATGCCTACTGCAGCTCATACAAAGGAACTCCTTGATAAAGCTGTTGCGATTTATGATAAAGTAGGAAAAGAAATGAACATTATTTAAAAGGTTGGCCCTTATAGATTGATTATGAAGGTGTTCATCTGGAGGAATAAGAATGAAAAAAATAGTTGTAACTGGAGCGCTTGGCCAAATCGGCTCAGAACTCGTAACTAAATTACGTGATGTATACGGAACGGAAAATGTAGTAGCTACAGATATACGTAAGACTGAAAGTGACGTGGTTAATGCAGGACCGTTTGAGATAGTAGATGTTACTGATGCAAAAGCGATGCACGACATAACCAAAAAGTATGATGCAGATACACTGATCCATTTAGCTGCTTTATTATCTGCTACTGCTGAGGCAAAGCCGCTACTAGCTTGGAATTTAAATATGGGTGGACTTGTAAATGCGTTAGAGGTTGCTCGTGAGCTGCGCTGTCAGTTCTTCACACCAAGTTCAATTGGTGCATTTGGACCATCAACACCTAAGGACAATACACCCCAAGATACAATTCAACGCCCCACGACAATGTATGGCGTAAATAAAGTTGCGGGTGAATTGTTATGTGATTATTACAACCAGAAGTTTGGTGTAGATACAAGAGGTCTCCGATTCCCTGGATTAATTTCGTACGTGGCTCCTCCTGGTGGTGGAACTACGGATTATGCAGTGGAAATTTATTATGAAGCACTTAAAAATGGACGCTACTCTTCATATATTGCAGCTGGAACTTATATGGACATGATGTATATGCCAGATGCGTTACATGCTATTATTGATTTAATGGAAGCGGATGAATCAAAGCTGAAGCACCGAAATGCATTTAATGTGACAGCGATGAGCTTTGAACCTGGAGAAATTGCAACAGAAATTAAAAAACATATTCCAGATTTTACAATGGATTACAATGTAGACCCAATTCGACAAGCAATCGCAGATAGCTGGCCAAATTCGATTGATGCAACAGCAGCAAAAGAAGAATGGGGCTTTAAAGTGCAATACGATTTGGAATCTATGACAAAGGATATGCTGGAAAAGTTGAATGTAAAGTTAGTTAAAAACTCGTAATCGTAAATAAAAATGCAATGCACACGAGATTTCGCCAATAGAGTCTTGTGTGCATTTTTGCATTTATTAGGGTGAATGATTGGCGGGTGCGAGTCTAGTAAGGAACATACCTCCGAAAGTTTGAATAGTATTAAAAGTCTTGAGTCAAAAAATTTACAAGAACAGTTACTAATAGAAACTAGGGAATCTTATTAAAGGCCACCAAATATACCCATAAAGATATGCTTATCAGCTCTATAATCACACCAATCTCCCTTTATTCAAAACTAATTTATATAAGCAAACAAAACTACGTATAATAAACCGAGTTGCATTCTATGAGAAAATTTTAGTTGTAATTCATTTTTTCACGTGCTATTATAAATTTTGTAAAGTAATGCAATCGCTTGCACAAACTTTGCACGAAACCAAATGTTACTGAAACCATTTGAAAATCAGTGTTTTTATTTTATGTAAAACGTGAAAGCGTTTTATTATAGAGCTTTTTTTGTCGAGGTTATGACAAAAAACTTACTTTTTGTACAAACGGTTTCACACATGTTGTGCACGATTCATCATTTTAAAAAATGGAATAAATGGGGGTATAAACATGAAGGCAAAAAAATGGTTAGCTTCATTTCTAGCACTTGCATTCTTAATGAGTGTGGTTTTAGTTGGATGCGGAGGCAATGAAGAAGCTGGAGATGAAAAAGATAACGGTGGAAACGCTTCTGGTGAAGAAGTCACTGTTGATATCTTCCAATTTAAAGTAGAGTTCAAAGATCAATTTGAAGCTGTTGCGAAACAATATGAAGAAGCTAATGATGGTGTGAAGATTAACATCACTACTGTTGGTGGTGGAGAAGATTACGGTGCTGCTCTTCGTTCAAAATTTGCTTCAGGTAGCGAGCCTACCATTTACAACATTGGTGGACCACAAGACGTTGCTGACTGGGCTGACAGCTTAGCTGACCTATCAGACACAGCTGCTGCTGACGCTGCATTAGAAGGTACACTTGAAGGTGTAACAAAAGACGGACAAGTATTAGGTCTTCCTTTTAACCAAGAAGGTTACGGTTTCATCTACAATACTCAAGTGTTTAAAGATGCTGGTATTAACCCAGAAGAAATTACAACTTATGCTGCTCTAGAAGAAGCAGTTAAAACATTAGATGGCAAAAAAGAAGACTTAGGTCTTGATGCAGTATTTGCATTACCAGGTAAAGAAAAGTGGGTAACAGGATTACATTTATCAAACGCTTTCTTATCTCCTGAATTTGAAGGAAATGTATTAAAAACTTTCGAAGCAAAATCAGTAGAATTCAAGCATGCTGATGCTTTCAAAAAGGTTCTTGACCTACAAAACGAATATTCAGTTCAACCAACTGTAAGCTTAGACTATGCAATGCAAGTTGAAGAATTATTCTCAACCGGTCGTGTAGCTATGATTCAACAAGGTAACTGGGTATATGGTTCAATCGCTGGTATTGATGAAGAACTTGCTAATGGCGGCGTAAGCATTCTACCAATTCCTGTTGAAGGATACAAAGAAGATTCAATCCCAGTTGGTATTCCAATGTACTGGGCTGTAAACAAAAACAAAGACGAAGCTGAAGTAAAAGCTGCTAAAGATTTCTTAGATTGGTTATACACTTCTGAAGAAGGTAAAACAGCAGTATTAGAAGATTTCAAATTCATTCCTGCATATGAAGGATTTGACGCTTCTAAAGTATCTGATCCACTAGGAAAAGCAGTATACGAATATGCTTCTGCTGGTAAAACAATTCCTTGGGTATTCATGGGATATCCAACTGGTTGGGGAGAGCAACAACTAGGTGTTAATATTCAAAAATACATCAGCGGCGAAATGAGCTGGGATGACCTAGTGAAGCAATCTCAAGCTTCTTGGGAAGATTCAAGAAAATAATAAATAGAGATGAAAAAATAGAAAACAAGGCAGCACAGGTTGCTTTGTTTTCTACTTTTTAAAAGTTTATGGGATGTAATTACTGTATTGGAAACTCTTGTTTTCGGTATTTCGATACATTGGAGGAGTAAAAAATGCGAAACCGGAATCTATGGTATTGGCTCTTCTTAGCTCCAACTCTAGTAGCTCTTGGAGTTGTAGTCATTTTGCCATTAATTGTTGGAACCTATTATTCGTTCACAGATTGGAACGGAATTAAGATAAATGAGTTTGTTGGATTTGAGCATTATAAAAATCTAATTCAAGATGAAGAGTTTAGAGCTTCATTATGGTTTACTGTTAAATTCTCAGTTGTATCTATCTTTTTAATAAACCTTTTTGGGTTGTCACTAGCATTACTAGTTACTCAAAAATTGAAATCAAATAAAATCCTCAGAACAATCTTTTTTATGCCAAACTTAATTGGTGGTTTGATTTTAGGTTTCATTTGGCAGTTCATTTTTATGAAGGTATTTGCGAGCATTGGAGATCTAACAGGTATTTTGGGCTTAAAAGGTTGGCTTTCAACGGATACTACAGGCTTCTGGGCGTTAGTAATTCTCATGAGTTGGCAAATGTCTGGATATATCATGATCATTTATATCTCTTATCTAGAAAGTGTTCCTCAAGAATTATTAGAGGCTGCTGAAATCGACGGTGCAAATAGTTTACAACGTTTTTGGAATGTTACATTCCCACTAGTTGCTCCAGCATTTACAGTGAGCTTGTTCTTAACATTATCAAACTCATTTAAGCTGTATGACCAGAACCTATCGTTAACTGGTGGAGGACCGTATAATTCTACACAAATGGTTGCGATGGAAATCTTCAAAACAGCATTCTCTGAAAATAATTATGCATATGGTCAGGCAAAAGCGATTGTATTCTTTATAATCGTCGCAGTTATTTCATTAACACAGGTATACATCAATAAGAAGCGGGAGGTTGAGATGTAATGAAGACTAAAAAAAGAAAATTAGTTCTACTTGAGATTCTAGGCATCGCAATCGCCCTTATTTGGCTTTCTCCTTTCTATTTGATGGTTGTAAACTCTTTTAAAACGAAACGAGAGATTTTCACTGATACATTGAAGCTTCCTGATGAATTTACATGGGATAACTATGTTCAAGCATTTGAAGAGCTACAATTTATTCAAACATTCTTTAACTCAGTATTAATTACTGTACTTGGTGTAGTTGTTATTATCATCTTTTCGTCAATGGCAGCTTATGCCTTAAGTCGTAGAAAAAGTAAAGTGAGTGGCTTTGTCTTTTTCCTATTTGTAGCTGCAATGCTTATTCCATTCCAATCCGTTATGATACCGCTCGTATCTATTTTCGGAAAAATGGAGCTGTTAAATCGTTTTGGAATCATTTTTATGTATCTAGGCTTTGGAAGTAGCTTGTCTATCTTCTTATATCATGGATCATTAAACGGGATATCCAAGTCCTTGGATGAAGCAGCAACAATAGATGGTGCAAACAGATGGCAAATTTTCTGGCATATCATTTTCCCAATGCTGAAGCCAATCACTGTTACAGTTGCAATTTTAAATATCATCTGGATTTGGAATGACTACCTATTACCTTCACTTGTTATTAACCAGGAAGGAATGCATACAATTCCATTGAAAATGTTCTTCTTCTTTGGCCAATATACAAAACAATGGCACTTAGCGTTAGCTGGTTTAACACTGGCAATTATTCCTGTTATCATTGCGTACTTCTTTGCACAAAAACAGATTATTAAGGGAATTGCCGAAGGATCAGTTAAATAATTTTGAAAAATCAGTGGTATGGTCGAATGTGAGTATACCTCTTTGATATAATCAACAAAAGAATTTATGGGGAAATGGGGAAGATACGTATGGCTATTACAATTAAAGATGTAGCAAAAGAGGCAAATGTATCTCCTTCCACTGTTTCAAGGGTTATCGCTAACAATCCTCGCATTAGTGAGGATACGAAGAAACGAGTTCGTGAAGCGATGGATAAATTGGGGTATCATCCTAATTTTCAAGCTCGAAGTCTAGCTGTAAAAAGTACGGAAACAATAGGTATTGTTATGCCATTTTCAGCATCCCAAGTGCTTCAAGACCCCTTCTTTCCTGAGGTTATTCGAGGTATTAGCTGTAAGGCTCGAGAACATCGTTATGGAATGTACCTTTCAACAGGAGGAACTGAGGAAGAAATCTTGGAAGAAGTAATTGGGATGGTACAAGGTAAACGTGTGGATGGACTGATATTATTATATTCACGTACGGATGATCGTCTCATCAAATATTTACTTGATGTAGACTTTCCTTTTACCGTGATTGGGCGACCTGTAGTGGGAGCTGAACGTGTGACACATGTTGATAACGATAATATCTACATTACCAAAGTGGTAACAGATTACCTCATTCAGTTAGGACATAAGAGAATTGCCTTTGTCGGGGTTAATACTGATTTTGTTTTTACAATAGACCGTGTAGAAGGCTACAAGCAGGCTCTAAATGAGGCAGGCATTCCATTTAATGAGGATTATATTATTCATAGGAGCCGTCTGCAGGAGGGGAAAGCTGCTATTAAAGATTTTCTATCAACTGTTAAGCCACCAACTGCATTGGTATGCGCGGATGACTTTCTAGCAATCGAGTTGATTAGTTATCTAGAAGAGTTACAAGTACATGTACCTGAGGAAGTGTCTATTGTTAGCTTCAACAACGTCTTGCTGGCAGAGCATTCGAAGCCTCCGCTTACATCTGTTGATATTGATATCTTCCAACTCGGATTAGAAGGTGCCAATTGTCTAATAGAAAAAATAAAGAATCCGAATGTACTACCTAAGCGAATAACAATACCTGCAAAAATGATTGAACGAAAATCATGCGCAAGAATTTAAATAAAACTGCAACACGAAAGTGAGAATCTAGGGAAATGGGAAACAAAACATGGTGGAAAGAAAGTGTTGTTTATCAAATTTACCCGAGAAGCTTCAAAGACACCAATGGTGATGGAATTGGAGATTTAAAAGGGATTACAGAGAAGCTTGATTATCTAAAAGAATTAGGTGTTGATGTAATTTGGCTATCTCCTGTATATGAATCTCCAAATGATGATAACGGCTATGATATTAGCAATTATCGTGAAATCATGAAGGAATTCGGTACGATGGAGGATTGGGAAGAGCTCCTTCATCAAATGCACGAGAGAAATATGAAGCTAATGATGGATTTAGTCGTAAATCATTCTTCAGATGAACATGAATGGTTCCAGCAATCTCGATTGTCCAAGGATAACCCTTATCGTGATTATTATATTTGGTGTCCTGGCAAGGATGGAAAGGAACCGAATAACTGGGAATCAATTTTTAGCGGTTCTGCATGGCAATATGATGAGCAGACAGATGAATATTACTTACATCTATTCAGCAAAAAGCAACCTGATTTGAATTGGGAAAATCCAAAGGTTCGCAGGGAGGTATATGACCTCATGACCTTCTGGCTTGAAAAAGGAATCGATGGCTTCCGTATGGATGTTATCAATATGATTTCAAAGGTTCCTGGCTTACCCGATGGAGAGCCTCAGGAAGGTAAGAAATACGCTCCGGGTGGTCAATATTACATGAATGGTCCGAGAATGCATGAATTCCTTCAGGAAATGAATGCGCAGGTCCTTTCTAAATACGATATTATGACGGTCGGGGAAATGCCAGGGGTAGATCCTGAGCAAGCTCAGCTTTACACAGGCGAGGACCGAAATGAATTAAACATGGTGTTCCAATTTGAACATATGGATTTAGACTCCCAGCCGACTGGGAAATGGGATTTACGCCCGTTACGTCTGATTGATTTAAAAGAAACAGTAACAAAATGGCAAAAGGGTCTAGAAGATAAAGGATGGAACAGTCTATATCTTAACAATCATGACCAACCAAGAATGGTCTCTCGTTTCGGTGACGATGGCGAGTATTGGCTTGAGTCTGCAAAAATGCTTGGTACCTTCCTACATATGATGCAAGGTACTCCATATATCTATCAAGGTGAAGAGCTTGGCATGACGAATGTAAAGTTCGATTCCATTGAGGATTATCAAGATATCGAAACCTTAAATATGTATAAGGAAAGACTTGAGGCAGGAAAAGACCCAAGTGAGATTATGCATTCTATCTATGTAAAAGGAAGAGACAATGCTAGAACTCCGATGCAATGGGATGAAAGTGAGCATGCTGGTTTTACAACAGGTAAGCCATGGCTCAAGGTAAATCCAAATTACAAGGAAATCAATGCGAGCAAGCAAGTAAATGATCCTACCTCCATTTATAACTATTATAAAAAGCTAATTGATTTACGCAAAACACATGAAATAGTTGTCTATGGAAGCTATGATTTACTTCTTCCAGATCATCCTACTATTTATGCATATACGAGAACACTCGGTGATGAGAAGCTGCTTGTTGTTTCAAACTTTTCTAAGGAGTCTTCTACATTCGAGCTTCCAGAATCGATAACCTATCGCTCAAAAGAATTGCTCATTGGCAATTATGAAGTAGATGAAAACGGAGAAATTGAAGAGTTTGACCTAAGACCTTACGAAGCGCGTGTATATAAACTAAAGGTGTAAAAAGGATTAGGTATCAATGAAGTCGTTTTTCTAGTACAAGAATTTGAGTAAACCAATAAAAGTAGCTTCCTCTGCGGGGAAGCTACTATTACTGTAAATCTATTAATTACCTGCAAGTGATGATAAAACGTCTTGTTTGCGATGTTACGTGCTATTATTAGGGGCTTATTATGAATGATAGCCATACTATAATAACCATACTAAGTGCAACAAAGAAAAGAGAGGATATATAATGAAGCAAGCGTGGTGGAAGGAAGCTGTTGCCTATCAAATCTATCCTAGAAGTTTCATGGATTCAAATGGCGATGGTATCGGTGATTTACAAGGCATTATTTCAAAACTTGATTACGTAAAAGAATTAGGAATTGATGTGATTTGGATTTGTCCAGTTTTCGAATCTCCAAATGATGATAACGGGTATGATATAAGTGATTATCAGGATATTATGGCTGATTTCGGAACGATGGACGATTTTGATGAATTACTTGAGGAAACACATAAGCGAGGCATGAAGCTAATCATTGATCTCGTTATTAACCATACAAGCGATGAACACCCGTGGTTTATTGAATCACGCTCATCGAAAGACAATCCAAAGCGTGATTGGTATATTTGGCGTGATGGAAAAAATGGAAAAGAGCCAAATAATTGGGAAAGTATTTTTAATGGACCTGCTTGGCAATATGACGAAAAAACGGACCAGTATTATTTGCACATTTTCTCAACAAAACAGCCGGATTTGAACTGGGAAAACAAAGAGGTTCGTGATGAGCTTTATAGCATGATAAACTGGTGGCTAGACAAAGGCATTGACGGCTTCCGTGTCGATGCAATTAGCCATATCAAGAAGTTACCGGGTCTGCCTGATCTTCCAAATCCAAATGGACTTAAATATGTTTCTTCATTTGATGGTCATATGAATCGTGAAGGCATCCAAGAGTTTTTACAAGAATTAAAGGATGAAACGTTTGCTAAATACGACATTATGACTGTCGGAGAAGCAAACGGTGTAAGTATTGAAGATGCCGACGAATGGGTAGGCGAGGAAAAAGGGAAATTTAATATGGTTTTCCAGTTCGAGCATTTAGGTTTATGGGATGCTGAAAAAAACCAAGAGCTAGATATTGTTGAATTAAAGAAAGTTTTCACAAGATGGCAGAAGGGCCTAGAAAACAATGGCTGGAATGCACTATTTATTGAAAACCATGATAAGCCAAGGGTTGTTTCTACTTGGGGCAATGACAAGGAGTATTGGAGAGAAAGTGCGACCGCTCTTGGGGCTATGTACTTCCTTATGCAGGGAACTCCATTTATTTACCAGGGTCAAGAGATTGGAATGACAAATGTTCATTTTCCTTCTATCGAGGAATATGATGACGTAGCTACGAAAAATCTTTATAAAGAAAAGCGTAACGAAGGAATCTCACATGATGAGATAATGGAAATCATTTGGGCATCTAGCCGAGATAATTCGAGAACACCAATGCAATGGTCAGCTGAGGAAAATGCAGGCTTCTCAACAGCTACACCATGGTTAGGAGTGAATCCTAACTACAGCGACATTAATGTTGAAAAGCAAAAAAAGGATTCAGATTCCATTCTAAACTTTTATAAAGAGATGATTACTCTTAAAAAGGCAAATAAAGTATTTACCTATGGTTCGTATGATTTACTCCTTGAGGATGATTCACAATTATACGTTTATACACGCACACAAGGGAATGAAAAAGTAATTGTGATTTCGAACCTGTCAACTAGCGCGGCAGATTGCAACCTATCAGGTATTGAATTGAAGTATGAGGGACTTCTACTGCATAACTACAACGTTGACGCTCATGAACCAACTAGTGAAATTCAGTTAAAACCATACGAAACAAGAGTATACCGCTTGAGTAAATAATAGTAAAACCTATGTTCATCCACATATGAACATAGGTTTTTTGTGCTTTAGGAAATACATTCCAAACCTGTCTAGTGAAATCGATTAGTCTCCGACGATGCTCCGGTATTCTGTCGGAGATAAACCTGTATATTTTTTAAATACACGGCTGAAATAATTTGGGTCCCTGTATCCAATCGAGTAGCAAATCTCCTTTAGGCTTTTACTAGGGTCTAGCATTTCTTTTTTCGCATGGTTAATCCGAACAGTTGTTACGTAATCAATAAAGGTAACCCCCAACCTGTCCTTAAATATCTTGCTAAAATAGAATGGACTAAGCTCTACGTACTCTGCAACTTCTTCTAGCGTGAGAGATTCAGAGAATCTAGCATCAATGTATTCTTTTGCTTTCGTTAGGATCTTTTCCACTTGATTGCTTTTCCAAATATCAACCGATTGTGTAGGATCCTCTACTATCGGAGGGAGACCCTTTGATTCAGCTAAAGCCATAAATTCTTTCATTTTCGAGCGCAGTTCATTTTGTTCCTCTGCGTGCCGTCTTTCTTCCTCTATTTCCACTTTTACTCGATGGATTGATGCAAGTATATCTTCCTTACGACTAGGTTTAAGAATATATTCCTTAACTCCCTGCTGCATAACCTCTTTTGCGTACTCAAATGTATTGAAAGCTGATACCATAATAAATTTTATATTAGGATAAAGCTGCTTAATTTGCTTCACAGCTTCCACGCCGTCTATACCTGGCATTTTAATATCCATTAGGATTATATCAGGATGATGAAGCTGGGCTTTTTCAATGGCGACTCGTCCATTTTGGGCCTCGTCAATAACCTCAACACCTTCACATTCGGTTGTAATGATTTTCGTTAAGGCTTTTCTTTCTAACAGTTCATCATCAACGATAAGTACCTTAAGCATTCCCCTCACCCCTTGCTTCTTGAGGAAGTAATAATCGAAATGTAGTTCCCGTATTCTCTACTGAATCAATTTCAATTACATCTGTTCGTTTATAAAACAATTGAAGTCGCTGAATGACATTCTTCACTCCAATACCAGTCGAATGCCCTGTTGATTTCCCCGGTTGAAAGACTTCTTCTTTTTGAACTCCGGCAGCAATCTCTCTTAGTCTAGTAAGTGTTGGTTCATCCATTCCTGCTCCGTTGTCGGTGACCTCAACACAAATTTTATCTTCCTTAGTGAATACAGAAAGCTGAATGGTGCCACCCTCTTCATTAGACTCTATTCCGTGAATAAACGCATTCTCAATAATAGGCTGCAGGATTAAACAAGGAATTTCGATACGTAAACAGTCAGGATCTACCTTTGTAATAAAATCAATTCTTTCTCCAAATCTAGTTCGTTGTATATAAAAATATTCTTTTACAATTTTCACTTCATCTTCTAATGTTGAAGACTTGTTCAAGTCACCTAAATTATAACGAAGGAGCGCAGCGATTGCCTCAATTAAACGAGAAGTATTTTGTGCTTCTTCAAGGTATGCCATCTTAGAAACAGTATTGAGCGTATTGAATAAAAAATGTGGATTTATCTGGTTTTGTAAGCTCTTTAATTCAAGCTCTTTTAAAAGCGTATCAAGCTCAGATTTTTGTTTAATTTCACTTACGAGCTGACGAATATTCAGTCGCATCTGGTTAAAGGTATTGGTAAGGAGCTTTAATTCATCATTCGTCGTTGGTTTTACTTCATCGCCAGAAAAATTCCCTTCGGAGATTTCAGCAGCTGCCTCAGAAAGTAGTCTAATAGGCTTGGTAATTCCACCAGATAACCATAATGCAAGTAATGTACTTAATAAAAAGGTTGAACTAAATAACGATATCCCCATTAATTGATAATATTTCCTTTGTTTATCAATCTCTTCATAAAATACTTGATAATTCGTTAATTCATTATTCAACAATGAGAGCGTTGATTCCTGTATAAAACCCGCATACTTAGTCGCTTCATTTAAGTGAGAGGAATAAAGATTAATTTCTTTATTTTGAAACGAGACTATCGTAAGTTCACTAGCGTCAATAAAACTACTAATCATATTTTTATAGTTTGTAACAGCAATACTATTTTTTTCGCTTCGGAGCTCACTTAATAGCTGATCCTGATAGCTCAGTAGTTTTGTTCTAGCTCGGTAGTATTCATTTAAAAATGTTTTTTCTTCCTCTACAATATAGGAGTTTACTTTTTCGCTAACGAGATTAACTTGTTGGGAAATATCATTAAGTAATAGAAATTGTTCAAAGCTATCATCATATTCCGAGACGATTTTTTCACTACTTTTATAAAAAATAAAGGCTACTGAGTTTAGTAAAACAAACACCACCATAAAGTAAATAAGAAGCTTTGTCCGAATTCGAAAAATCATGATGGATTCACCCTTATTATGCTATTTGAATCCAAAGGTAGATCCTCTTTTCGGATCACCTTTGTTTCAGTATGAACCGTTGGGGGAACTTGCTTCCCCTCAATCAAGTTAATCATCATTTCTACGGCGCGATATCCCATTTCGTAGGGCTTCTGCATGACTGTTGCTTCAATTGTCCCTTTTTCCATGTAATCAATCGTATCTTCAATGGTATCAAATGCAATAATATACACGTCATCCTGCTTCTTGTAATATTCAACAATTTGTGCAATTCCAATACCATCCAGCGCGCTAGTTCCATAAAATGCTGTAACTTCGGGATGCTCTCGTAACACTTTATTTGCCGCATCAGCTGCTTTAACCCTGGTTATATTTGATTCTTCAATGGCAACAATTGAGATCCCCTCATTACCCTTGATGGCATCCTTGAAGCCTTGAACACGAAGCTGTTGGGCGGAGGTATGAAAGCTACCGGTTATAATGGCAACCTTGGCGTTTCCTCCAGTATCCTCTATAAGTGCCTTACCAGCGATATATCCTGAATAATAGTTATCGGTTCCAATATAGGACAATCGCTTGCTTTGAATAGCATCTGTATCTACGGTTATAACGGGAATTCCCTTTTCAACTATTTGATTAATAAGAGGTGTGAATTGTACCTCATGAAGACCTTGTGTCATAATGCCATCTACCCTAGCGGCAGCGGTCATTTCAAGTGTTTTAATATGTTCTTCTAAATTTGCCTGTGTAGGACCGATATATTCAAGCGCTACATTATGTTTAGCGGCAGCTGTCTTTGCTCCGCTTTCTACCAGTCTCCAGTAGTCATTGTCAAGCTCCTCTGGGACTAGTACGAAATGATAGCGAGGTACACTTGCATTCGCCTGTTCAACGGGGCTTCCAATATGAAAGATCTGATAAGCAAAATAGACAGTGAGTGAAAAACTAATAAGAAAGAGCAATACTCCAACACTATATAAAAACTTTGCTAGGTTTGACATATTCAAATCCTCCAAGCATGTAGTCAGGATGTAAGCGTTTTTATAGACCGATTTACTACTCATTGTAGCTTTTCTTTTCGAGGATGTATATCAAATATTTTGGATAGATAGGTAAAAAAATCCGGATAGAAGATTATGGGTTAGTAGTGCTCAAGAGAATTTTTCATACTTCATACTCGTCTATAAAAGCCCTTCCCTAGTCAATAAAAAACGCTGGCCATTTGACCAGCGTAAACCGCTATTTGTTATCTTTTTCCCCTACTTCATTTCCAGAAGTATACTCGTAGCTTGCCTCATAACCCGATTCTTTTGCCTTTGGTCCTTTTGCTACTTTGTATTGACTGTGATTTGATTGTCCAACTCTGTATTGGTTTTTGTTCATTGTTTCGTTCCTTTCTGGGTTGCGTCATTTGTAATATGCTTCAAACAATATTAGAATATGTATATTCATTTAAGGGTCTGTTTTTAGTATATGACCTATCAGGGATAGGAAGGCTATCAAAAAACAATAAGAAAAGGTGTATAAAATGATAAAATGCATAGCAACAGATATGGATGGTACACTCTTAACGAGTAATCATGAAATCAGTGAGGAAAACAAAACGGCTATTTTAAAGGCCCAGCAGCAAGGGATAAAGGTTGTAGTAGCTACAGGGCGTTCATATCAAGAAGCGAAATATGTACTTGTTGATGCGGGTATCGATTGTCCGATTATCTGTGCAAATGGGGCTGAAATTCGTTCTGAGGCTGGAGAAGTGTTGATTAACAATCCTATAGACCTCTCATTGACGCGAAGGATTATCGAGGTTCTAGAACAAAATAATATGTATTTTGAACTTTATACCTCAAAGGGTACATACTCAAATGATTACGACAAAGCTATTACCATTATCATGGACATTTTTATGAGCAGTAGCTTAAAAAGTGACTATGAAAAATCAGTACAAGCTGCCAAGGAACGCTTTGAAAGTGGATTGATTCATCTTGTCGACGATTTTGAGAAGGTCTTGTCTGATGAGACAATTAGCATTAATAAATTAATTGCTTTTTCATTTAATAAGGACGAGCTAGAAGCAACTAAGAACCAGCTAACTTTACTTGCAGATGTAGCGGTTAGTTCTTCAGGTAAGGAAAACATTGAGGTCAATTCAATCCATGCCCAAAAAGGAAACGCACTGGCTGCTTTTGTTGAAAAACATGGTATTAGCCTTGATGAGACAATGGCAGTTGGTGATAACTACAATGATCTTTCCATGTTTCAAAAAGCGGGACTAGCTGTTGCAATGGGAAATGCGCCTGACGAAATTAAAAAGCAGGCAACAAAAGTAACGGATACGAATGAAAACCACGGTGTTGCAAAGGCAATTCTGGCAACGTTGGAAGGTGAAAAATAGGAAAAAGGATTTCACGCTTAGTGAAATCCTTTTTGCATGTAAGGCTTTATAGCCTATTGCCTTTTATTCAGATTCTCTTGTGCCATTCGTATCATTTCTTTAACCATATTTCCGCCTATATTCCCCCCTACCTTACCAGCTTGTTTTGAAGTAAGGCCCCCGTTATACTCGTTGTTCAAAGGGATTCCTAACTCCTTTGCTACTTCAAATTTCACTTGGTCAGGATTGGCTGGATCTGTTTTATAGCCCTGCTTTTTCATAACCACTGCTTTTAATTTGTCTAATTCTTCTCTTGCTTCAGGAATCAGTGGACGTCGTTTTCTTCTTGCCATTGAAAAACCCTCCTTTTTAATCCTTAGAATTTCCTAAAATGAAAATTTTACTAGAGTAAAAACTAGTTTTTAAGTAAAAACTTAGGTTTATAAGAAAATTTTTGAAAAAAATTGTGATAAAACAACGATTTTTTGTTTGAAATCCTTGTTTTTTGGCTAATCTAGTGATGTAATAACTTATACCACCAGTTTAATAGGGAAATTGCAACATAATTCTTGCCAACCTATGGAAATCGTGGTAAAAAGAATATGTGTTTATTTGGAGAGGAGAATTGAACAATGAACAAAACAGAACTAATCAGTGCAGTTGCAGAAAGCGCAGAACTATCAAAAAAGGATGCTACAAAAGCTGTTGACGCAGTATTTGAAGCAGTTCAAAACGCATTAAGCAGCGGAGATAAAGTACAACTAATCGGTTTCGGTAACTTCGAAGTTCGTGAGCGTGCGGCTCGTAAAGGACGTAACCCACAAACTGGTGAAGAAATCGAAATCGCAGCTAGCAAAGTACCTGCATTCAAACCAGGTAAAGCTCTTAAAGACGCAGTTTCTGGCAAGTAATTACCTACATAAACACTGCGTGATACGCCCTTCAGAGGAGATCTGAAGGGCTTTTTCATTAGTTCAATAGTATTTTATCCAAACAAACACTTTCAAAGCCTATTCTTGTTCCTACGGGTTTACTAGATTCAATAATTGAGAGTTTGACGCATACCTTAACTCATGTAAAAATAGAACCAATGAAACAGAAGGTAGTGGACATATGCAGAAGAGAATCAATTGCATGAAATGTAAGCATTTCTATACAACATGGGATCCGAAATTTCCTAGAGGCTGTAAAGCATTTAATTTTAAAACATATACAATGCCTTCCATGACGGTCTTACAATCATCAGGCTCTCACTGTATGAAATATGAGGATAAGGCCAAAAAGTAAAAAACTCAATTAATTATATATATGGGGTTTTTACTCCCCTTACTCTGAATAATGGAGTTGTGAATATGAACATATCCGTAATGAAAATTATCGAGAAAATGCAGCAAGAGCTAGTAGTTGCGAAACAAGAGCAAAATGAGCAAAAGATAAGAGAACGTTTGATGGCAATTCGAACATTGTGTGACCTTGTACTTGATGAGGCTACATCAGCAGTCGTGAGCACCAAAAAGGTAGTCGCATCTGTAATGCCTCAACCAACTCCGATAGTTGCTAGCACAAAATTAGAAGAAGATGATGCGAACGGCGACTCTCTTTTTGACTTTTAAGTAAATGAACCGCAAAATCATTTTCCACCTTTCATATTTCATAGTCGGTTGGACAAATTAATGACTAAGAAATAAAAAAGAGGTGTAAAACATGTCAGGATTTTCATGGGGTGGCTTTGGGCGAGATACACGGGTTCTTCAATTGAACCTCGAAGATGCCGATGCTGATAATCATACGAAATTAACTGAAGATCGATATGAGGTTCTTGTAAACGGAGAGCGTGTGGGTTATAAGACATTGTTAAATCAAAGCGATAGTGTTTCGGATATCGATGATTTCCTTCAAAACAAAGGCTTTCCAACGTTTACTTCGAATCTTGATGGAGATCATTATGATATTCAAGTTTCTGATGATATCTTTCAGAACGTCAAGGATACACTTGAGGTTTATTTGAATAATCGATAAAAAGAAATCCCCAATGTTAGTTATCATTGGGGGTTCAGTGTAGTTTGTAAGTGCTTTAGGTAGTTTTCACGTTTTCTGTATAACAGCTGCGCTGTTTCGGTATCACATGATTCAAAGCGGATTGTTCCACCGGGCGCAAGCTGTGCAATTTTATAAATATCAACAGTAATCACATTTGCAATCCTAGTATAACCACCAGTTGTTTGGCGATCAGCTAGAAGAATAATTGGTTCCCCATTACTTGGAACTTGAATGCCTCCTAGTGGAATTGCATCAGAAGCTATATCAGATTTTTTACTATGAACGAGTGGTTCTGTTCCCTTTAGTCGGTATCCCATTCGATCTCCCTGCATGACTGTAAAACAGTCTGTCCAAAAATGAGTAATAGATTTTTGTGTAAAATAGGTTTCATGTGGCCCAATAATAACCTTAATCGTTACATCCTTAGTGAAGGTCGGATAGGTCGTTAGGCCAACTCTACCTCGATTCGCAGTTTCATAACCAAAAAGTATATCTCCGTCCGAAATTTCTGTTCCAAGGTTTGCTTTGCCGTAAAAGGATTTACTCCCAAGTACCTCATCGGCATGAAATCCACCTGCTACTGCAAGATAGGCACGAACCCCAGAAACGGGTTTACCAAACCGAATGACATCTCCCTTTTGAACGACAAAGGATTTCCATAACGGTGCAGGGGTTCCATTTACAGTTGCACTCAAGTCAGCGCCACAGATTGCGAGTAGTAGCGTTTTGCCCTCTATGCGGAGCTCAGGGCCAATCATAGTTATTTCGAGTGTAGCCTCTTCTCTTGGGTTCCCGACTAGTATGTTTGCAAGTTGACTTGAATAGGAATCCATTGCCCCACTTGTAACAACTCCAAATTGTTGGTAGCCATATCTACCTAAGTCTTGAAATGTAGTATAAAGCCCCTTTTTTATCACCTTAAATAGTGGTATAGTCATCCCTATCACCTAATAGCCTTTATCAGTATACCTTCATTTTGCACTGCGGTTCGAAGTTCCTTTACAAATAAAAGAGCATGTTTGTTATCACCATGCACACAAATGGATTCTGCATGAATCGGAATCGTTTCTCCTGTAACACATCGGACAGTTCCTTCTGTTACTATCTGAAGAACCTGAGCAATAGCATCCTGGCTATCGTAAAGGACAGCGTTTTTTTCAGTGCGAGGTGTTAAGGTACCATCAGACTGATAGGTTCGATCCGCAAAAACCTCAGAAACAGTTTGTAGTCCACTTGACTTCCCTGCTTGGATGAGCTTACTCCCGGAAAGTCCATATAAAGCAAGGGAGGAATCAAACGAATGAACAGCTTTTGCAATCGACTCTGCGATTCGTAAGTCAACTGCGGCCATATTATACAACGCACCATGTGGCTTCACATGTGATAATGTTACATCATTCGCCTTGCAAAAGGCAGCTAATGCCCCAATTTGATAGAGCACCAAATCATAGATATTAGCTGGAGAAACAGTCATCTCTCTTCTACCGAAACCGACTAAATCCTGAAAACCAGGATGTGCTCCAATTGATACACCATTTTCTTTTGCAAGCAGTACTGTTTTTTTCATTACATGAGGGTCCCCTGCATGAAATCCGCATGCAATATTTGCACTCGTAATAAATTGTAAGACCTCGTCATCATTTCCCATTTGGTACGCTCCAAAGCTCTCCCCAAGATCACTATTTATATCAATTTGATTCAAGTGGAATCACTCTCCTTTCAACCTGAAAGCGTTTCTTTTTCACAAGTTCTTCTATTTCAAAAAATTCCTCTTCTGTAATTGGATAAAAGCGTATATAGTCCCCAGTCTTTAATAAAAACGGAGTTGGTAGCATCGGGTCAAATAAACGAATTGGTGTTCTCCCAATTAAGTTCCATCCCCCTGGTGATGCTAGTGGATATATCCCAGTTTGATTTCCCCCTATTCCAACAGCTCCACGAGGAACATGTAGTCTAGGAGTAAAAAGTCGTGGAGTACTTATTTCCTCTTTAAGCCCTTTTAGATATGGAAAACCAGGAAGAAATCCAATCATATAGACAAGATAATCAACGCTTGTATGAAGGGAAATAACCTCATGAGGAGAGAGATTATGTAAGGAGGCAACACGCTGAAGGTCTTCTCCAAATCCTCCACCATAACAAGTTGGAATCAACATCACTTCCTTTTGTGATTGAGATTTCTCTCCTACAGCTTGTCCCGTGATTTCCTCTACTTTTTTTGCTAATTCAGCAAATGTAGTAAGAAGAGGATTATAGTAAATGGTAATGGATTGAAACCCCGGAACCATTTCAGTAATCCCGTCAGTCCTGCTGTCTATAATCAATTTACTTGTTTGTTGAATGGTATAGTGCAAATCCTCCGTTATAGGAGCATCGTAAAATACTTGTATTGCCATATCTCCAACTGGTAGTATCTCTACTTTCATACAAATCACCTTAGCTATTCGTCTTACTACTATCATATAATGATTATGGTAAAATAAAATAGGAAAATGAAAAAAAGGTAGGAGAAACATAATGAAGTTATTTCTAATCTTAGGCGCATTAAATGCCTTTTTAGCAGTTGCACTTGGAGCATTTGGAGCGCACGGCTTAGAAGGGAAAATTAGCGAGAAGTATTTGAAGACATGGAACACAGGAGTTCAGTATCAAATGTTTCATGCAATTGGTTTATTTATAGTTGCCTTTTTAGCTGACAAGCTTCCACAATCAAATCTGGTTACCTCAGCAGGCTGGAGCATGTTTATCGGGATTCTTTTATTCTCTGGAAGCTTGTATGTATTAAGTGTTTCAGGGATTAAAATTCTTGGTGCTGTTACACCGTTTGGAGGAGTTGCCTTTTTAGTGGGCTGGGTCCTTCTTATGGTTGGAGCTTCAAAGTATTTGTAAAAACGGGAAAAAGGAGTGTCGGTAGGACACTCCTTTCTTGTGTACTAGACTTATCTTGGTGGGTAGGATGCTAGACCTACACCAGCTCCGAATGGATATTCGTACTCTAACTCTTCATCAAATGTTACGTATTGTAAGAAGACCATCAATAATAAGTACCGCATGCCAGATTGAGGGTCGCTTAAGATAATGTGATCTCGTCCTGCTGCTTCAATAACCCCTCTAAATACTTTAGATTGAGCACCATTGTCAAAACCCATGTAAACTGTAGCAAGCTTCCCTTTGTTTAGGCGAAGAATGTTTTCAATATAAGATTCTTCAAGAGGTAGCATCCCAGGAATATCGCTGGCTACTCCAGTTGTTTGTGGAAATTGTGTAGGCATTGGCGGAACCTGTAACTGTTGCATTGGTTGTTGTTGTTGTTGTTGAAACGGGTACCCATACCCAAATTGACTTGGATCCATGTAGCCACCATATTGGCTAAAGCTTTGTGGGCTATACCCATAAGCAGCATACGGATTTTGCATTGCTTCTCTTTGTTCTTTACTCAATGTAAACCCTCCTCAGTATGTGTTTAAATATAAAAACTAGAAAACACCAGGGCAATCAGACTGTGTTGGCTGGTAGAAACAGTGGGCTTTGAAGCGCCCTACATTCCACTGGTTAAACCATTGTGCCGGACAATTTGCTGGTGGCTCAAAAAACCATAGTGAATATTCTGCTGGGTGATACCGTTCACCTCTGAGAACTTTTCGTGCCAACTCAATTTCAGTTGGACGTGCTGCTTGGTAAAAATAACCCTTCTGTGTTGCTTCAAAGCCCCCAGGACTTTGGAAAACCATCTTTCGAATGGATGTAATGTCTTTAAAATCTAGACAACGAGATCTCGTTCGATTTACTCCTACATTACCGACCAAAAGCATTCCTAGCTTTCCTTCACCCTCAGCCTCTGCACGTAAAAGTCTTGCTAACAGTTTTACATCTTCTTCGGTATGCGGAACTACTGCCATCCTCTCACCTCACTTACAAAAGCAGACGAATTGAAAAAAGTCTCTTTACTAAGTTATTGATAAGGTGAAAAATGGGTGCGAACTTTTTCAGTATTTTTTGGGATAGTTTGTGGGTGTACTTTTTCGTATATTGAGTGGGTCTGTCTCTACTGGTTTCTTACAGGAAAAAATTCTAGGGTAACAACAAGGGTAAGACTTATCTGACAAAAGTGCACAGTTTGTTTCGTATAGGGGAATCATCAATAAGAATTGTATGAAGGTACTATTGAGAATATGATAAGGAATATAACGAAGAGAATATAAAAAAAGGGAGGACTGCCTCCCTTTTATCAAAAGTTAAGATAATATAAAGATTTTAAACATAGATTTCAATGTCTAGCTTCAGCGCCTAGCTAGTTTTCACCCTGACTCAACTTCTGCGATTATCTTTCTTTTAAGTGAGCGTGAGATCAAAACGCGCGGCAAGAAAAGTCAAAGAAGGACTTTTTTGAAACAGAACATTTACTTATCGGACTTGCACAGGGATGTGTTGACGTCAAGGTTTGACACAGGACGTGGCGGATTTTAGTTGACGTTCCTCTTGCAAGGCGCTTGCACATTTCTTATTATACATGTAAAAATGCAGATACCTTTTCTTCAGGTAGAATATAACCAACAAAGAATGCACCGAATTCACCATAACGAGCACTTACTTCATCAAAACGCATTTCATATACGAGCTTTTTGAATTGTAGTACATCGTCTGAGAATAACGTTACACCCCACTCGTAATCATCAAAACCTACAGAACCTGTAATGATTTGTTTTACTTTCCCTGCGTACCCGCGACCAATCATACCATGGCTACGCATCAGGCTTTGGCGTTCAGCCATCGGTAGCATATACCAGTTGTCTTCACCCTGACGGCGCTTGTCCATCGGATAGAAGCACACATATTTTGATTTAGGTAGGATTGGATATAAGCGTGCTTGTACATGAGGATTTTGATACGGATCCTCATCGCCTGGTAAGTAGTTACTTAACTCAACAACTGAAACATAAGAATGAGCAGGAATTGTATACTCAGCAAGCTTTGATTTATTAAATTCTGTCTCAATCTCGTTTAATTCTTCCATTGTTGGGCGAAGGATCATCATCATGAAGTCTGCTTTTTGACCAACTATTGTATATAATGCATGACTACCTTTTTTTTCAGTTTGGGTTGCGTTCCACTTTTCTACTAAGCCAAGGAATTCATGAATTGCCGCTTGGCGCTCGTCACTTGATAGGCTTTTCCAAGAAGTCCAATCAACTGTACGGAAATCATGTAGGCAATACCAGCCGTCAAGCGTTTTTGCTGCTTCAGCCATTACTATCACTCCTATTATCTTCTAATCAAATGCGCCTTGGCGTTTTTGCGCCCAGATTTTTTTCGAGTTTACTCGATAAAGTAAAACTTCAATCAATGAGGGATTTATCCTAAATTGACTGTTAGTTAAACCAATCGGGTTTTACTTGCATTTGCCTCTCAGGGTTTAGTGCTAGTTAATGTGGAAAAAATTCCCTTAGAGAAATCTGAGGCATCCGCCGGAGGCTTTAACTTTATTCAGCTTGGAACCCATTATATACTTTATGCACTATTCAAACTACTTATAGAAGTGGGGAATTCTGTTGAATAAAGTTAATATGTATTCAAACACTACTATATCATAGTTTTTCCTATAGCCAAGTGAATAAACCTTAGACAATTTTGTGAACAACATGTGCAAGTATGAATCGGGTTGTAAACGCTGTCCTGTTGGAAGGTCATTTTTTTCAAAAAAAGAGTAAATCATACAATTCTTGGGGAAATTGAATATAGCGTCATAATACTGTCACATAATTAGAAGTCAGTTTGGTTTTCTTTTAAGGAAAAAAGATTTATCCTTATGAAGGTAAAACTATAGATGACCAGATGGTTAGTATTGTAGTGAACCGAGCACAATGTATGGTGATATTCTCGAGTCACCAGTTTGTGCGGGAGATAATGCAAGGAGGATGTAAGTGTGAGTGATTTATTTACAGAACTAAAACAAAAAGTAACTGGAAAAGATTTGAGAATTGTATTTCCAGAAGGACTTGATGAGCGTATTTTGACAGCTGTAAGCCGATTAGCTAGTGAAAAGGTGCTTGTGCCTATCGTAGTAGGTGAAAAGCAGGCTGTTGAAAATAAAGCAAATGAATTAGGCGTATCTTTAGACGGAGTCGAAATCTATGATTCATCTACATATCCAGAGTTTGAACAGTTAGTAGCTGCATTCGTTGAAAGACGTAAAGGAAAAGCTTCAGAAGAAGATGCACATAAGATTTTACAGGATGAGAACTACTTTGGAACAATGCTTGTGTACACAGGAAAAGCTCACGGACTTGTCAGTGGAGCAGCACATTCTACAGCAGATACAGTACGCCCAGCTTTACAAATTATAAAAACAAAACAAGGTGTTAAAAAGACATCAGGCGTTTTCATCATGGTTCGTGGAGATGAAAAGTATGTGTTTGCGGATTGCGCAATCAATATTTCTCCAGACAGCCAAGACTTAGCGGAGATCGCAATCGAAAGTGCTAATACGGCAGCAATGTTCGATATTGAGCCTCGTGTTGCGATGTTAAGTTTTTCAACTAAAGGGTCTGCGAAATCTCCTGAAACCGATAAGGTAGTAGAGGCGGTTAAAATTGCGAAGGAACTGAATCCAAACCTAGTATTAGACGGTGAATTCCAATTTGACGCTGCATTTGTACCGTCTGTTGCAGCGAAAAAAGCACCAGATTCCGTGTTAAAGGGAGATGCAAATGTATTTGTATTCCCAAGTCTTGAAGCGGGAAATATCGGCTATAAAATTGCACAACGTCTTGGTAATTTCGAGGCAGTTGGACCAATTTTACAAGGCCTAAATCAGCCGGTAAACGATTTATCACGCGGCTGTAACGCGGAAGATGTATACAAACTTGCGTTGATTACGGCAGCGCAGGCATTATAAATTTTTGTGTGAGGCTAGCCACGTGGATTGCGTGGCTTTCTTTATTTTGATGGACATGGCTTTTATGTGGCAAAAATCATAGATTGAACTAGAGGTCTGCTAAAACAAAATATAGGGGGAATCTAGTATTTCTCCTCAAAAATAGTAGAGTATCTGATTTTGTACTCTGTCGGATGAATTTTTTTACGTAATTTGGTGAGTGTAACCACAAATGATGCTAAAAGCCATAGAAACGAAATAACGACCATAGAACTGAA
>JBLKRX010000034.1:0-52998 GCA_047608075.1 Ferdinandcohnia humi | reverse complement strand
TAATTGCGCAAGCACGGTTCTGAGAGGGGGGAGAACACAATCTACCGATAGGTAGAGAGGTTCTCTTCTACTCGACTTGGTAAACTAAAGAATAGAATTTACAAGATATATCGGTGGCTTCAGTTACTTGAGGTATTATTATAAAAAAAGCCATTACTTAAAAGGAGATAATTTATGGTTGATAAGATAAGAGGAATTGAAGAAGTTAATCAGTTTATTTTGGAATTGCCAGAAAAAATTCAAAACATTACACTTGCTTTAAGAAAAATCATTCTTACTTCTTCGCCAGAACTTAAAGAAGAGTTTAAATGGTCAATGCCCAATTATTCTTATAATGGATTAGTATGTTATATTCAAACTGCCAAAAACCATGTGAATCTTGGTTTTCATAGAGGTAATATTCTCCAAGACAAGGATGTTAATCAGTTATTACAGGGTACAGGAAAAGCATTGAGATACGTTAGAATAAAAAATATGGAAGAAGTTCAACCTGAAGCCTTCACTTCACTTATTCAAGAAGCAATGAGATTAAATGAGATATAACGGAAAAGAGTTGTTTTAATATTGCTCTTTTATATTTAGCGTAAAACTGAATAGGTTTAGACAAAGTTTTTTACAATCGAAGTGTAAGAGTTTAAAAACAGTAGCCGCTTCGGAGCTTTTTCCATGTTCCACTTTTGGATCAGATAGTTGAGAAGGAAAACAAAAATGAAAGTCTTTTTCTAAGCTGAATAAAATCATACAACCTAGTGCCATAATGCATTAGGTTTTTTGGTATTTATAATATATTTAATAACTTGAAAAATAATATTATATTTTTCAAGTAATACGGACGTATATATGTCATCTTTCGTCGAATTCTTTAACACTATCAAATTTAGGGGGAAACAGTCAATGAAAATTAAAAGGGTAGTAATGAGCGGTGCAGTAGCATCAGCACTTATTTTTTCTTCTTTGGGAACAAGCGCTGCATTTGCAAATGACGATACAGTTGAACCAACTACAACAGATACTGAAGAAGTGGTTGAGGTTGCAGTAAACGATGAAGATACTTCAATAGAAGATAATTTAGTTGCCGAAGAAACAGCTACAGATGATGAGGATTCTGAAGAAGTTGCAACAGATGAAGAAGTAATTACAGAAGATGAAGCTACTGAAGAAGATGATGAAGACACAGAAGCTACTGAAGAAACTGATCATGAACAAGAAGAAGCACCTTCTTTAGTTCCCGGAGATTTCTTCTATTTCGTAAAAATCATGATGGAAAAAGTAAGACTTGCAGTAACTTTTGATGATTATAAAGAAGCTCGTCTTTTGGCTGAGTTCGCAGCTGAACGTATTGCAGAAGCAAATGGTTTAATTGCTGAAGGAAAAAATGAAGAAGCACAGGAACTTTTAAAAGAAGCAATTTCTATGCAAGATCTTGCAAGTGATAATCTAACTGATTCTGAAATGGAAATAGGTTCTGAGGTAGAAAATACAAATGTAGAATCCATAGAAGAAAATGAAGGTAATGAGGTAGCACCTTCTGAAGATGTAGTTGAAAGTAAACTTGCAAATAACATTGATTCTCTTCTTGTTACATTAGAGAAAATTGAAAATTCGAAGGCTCAACAAGCGATTATGAAAAACGTTCAAAAATCATTCGAAAAACTAGCAAAGAAAGTTAAGAAGCTTGAAGAAGCAAATGCTAAATTTGCAGAAAAAATGAATGAAATTGAGGAAAAAGTGGCAAGTGGGCAAATTACTGCTGACGAAGCTTACCGTGAGATGACTAAACTAGAAGAAGAATTAAGCAAGAAAAAACAAAAGATTGAAGAAGAAGAAGTAAGAGATGTTGAGGAAATAAATAATGAGGTAGCAAAAGAAACTGCAGAAGCTACTAGAGAGCAAGAGAGTAAAGAGCAAGAAGAAGCTAATAAAGTTGAAAAGAAGCAAATAGAGGAAGCTCAAAAAGCTGAAGAGAAGCAACGAGAAGAAGCTCAAAAAGCTGAAGAGAAGCAACGAGAAGAAGAAAAAAAAGCTGAAGAGAAGCAACGAGAAGAAGTAAAAAAAGCTGAAGAAAAACAACGAGAAGAAGATAAAAAAGCTAAAGAGGAAGCCAAAAAGGCTGCAGAAAAACAAAAAGTCGCTAACTAATAAGAATATAAGAATTAATATGAATAAGGTGCAGACCCTCCTTTTCATACGTCTCTGACTTCAAAAATTATTATTTCATAATTATTTTACGATCAGGTGCTTTAATTTAGATAAATAGTCAATTGAAAATTAATAATAGCTCTGTTTAATGCTGAACTTGGCAACTTCTATTAAGGGGGGGACCATTTTAGTTCAACCCGATTAAACTTCCTAGACCTATAGATAAGATTCAAAATCTGAGGTGATTATCTTAGACTAATCACACTCATAATAGAGAATAATGAAAATTAGTGTATTAGAATGTCAATGGATTGCATTCTAATACGCTAATTTATTATTATTTCAAATAAAATATAAAAGACTTACAAATTAACAGATAATCAATCACTATTTAATGAACTATATCAAATTTAAGCTGCTGACCATAAAACAAAATATTAATAAGGTTTAAGACGATTGTAAAATATTGTACTTAAGAATCGGGTGCGATTGTTCATAAGGAACAGCCGCTTCTTTACTAACGAAGCAAGTAGGTTAGTACAAAAAGAACAAAAAGTTATCTGTACCAATAATCAACAACTATTACATTTTTACAGGTACGCATATTTCACAATAGGGGTTGTTACTCATCTCCCTGTGTATCTTTCGAAAATGGGTCTGTTATCAATTTGATATCCATTGATTTGTAGAGATGGGAAAATACTGGCATTTACTTTTTGAATATCTTCTGCTGTATGTTTTACTTTGAAAATAAGGTATTTTCCTCCAGAAAGTTCCCGTTCGCTCAATGATTCATCCATTTGATAATCCTCTGTTATCACAATACAAGCATCAAATCTACAGTTTTCAGGCTGTGTTGTCTCAGGGTTATCTTGTGGAATTGAAAGTAGTGTAGCAGATGTAAGAAGGTTTTTCTCCATAGCCCATTTTTTTAACTTCTCCATCACTTCCATATTTTCAGGTCCATATGGGCCGACTCTTCGCATATAAGCAAGCGATAGTTTGGAAGTGTCTCGACTTTAAAATTCACAAGTTTTTTCTTCCTTTCTTCTTTTCTTATTGTTGTTACGTTTCGAATGTAACACGCTTTAAAAATGTATACATTTTACTTTTAAAAATTTTCAGTAGTTTTTTAATGATATTCCATGTCCAACTAACACGTAAGAACGTAATTTTCTTACATTTTCTGTGGTGAAGCTCTGCTTTATAGATGGCTAACGAGTGCTTTACGTAAGTAAGGAGTAGAGCCTTCAGTAATAAAAAGGCTGTTATTGAGCGTGATGGAGTCTTTGGTTGTACTTTCAACAAAAAAAGAGCGTGAATTCTATTGTGAATTCACGCTAATAACCTATTATGGTTTCCCTTTTTGCATCCCGAATTTAAACCTTTACTATCTTTGGGTGCCTTTTATAGTTAATTGGGATCTTGACCAGGATACTTCCGGTCTTTTCTTTTTGGTTTAGATCGTTTTAATATCAAAAGTAAAATCACAATGATACCAACGAGCAGGCAAATAATGACAGGTGTCCAAGGGAATGTCTTAGGCGCAATTTCAACCTCCCCACGTTCTACCATCTTTTCCTGTGTTTCTTTTACTTCCTTGTTTTCGATCGAAAAGGTTTGCTCGTAGGTTTGAGTTTTCCCGTTCACACCGAGTGTGGAGGTGACATGATAAGAACCTGGCTCTAATGTTCCTTCTGTCCACTGAATTGGGTAATGGAAGACTGTCATTGGTGCCATTTTAAATGGTAGAATGTCTCCTTTTAGGGAAAAATCTTGATCTCCTTGCTTGGTGATTTCATACGTTCCCAAAATATTTGGGACAATGACAGGATGTTTATTTTCCATTGGGATCATAATCGCAATTTGTTCAGGTGAAAAGTGCGGTTTTTCTAAAGTTAAGACTGGTATATCCTGATAATCTGTTACATCTACTTGTACCCCAACGTTTACGGCTTTGTACTGGTCAATTAACAGCTGGGAATTCTCTTCTTTTTTTGTTAGTTCTTCTGTTCCTTTAAATACTCGGAATTCTATACTCCCAAGTATCGTACCATTAATATCTGGTACATTCACCGAAAAACTGACAACTTTCGATTCCAAAGGGCCAAGTGTTAATTCGGCAGGGTTTTTAACAACTTTAGTAAACTGAAACTCCTCATTTGTGATCGCTGTTCCTTTCAAGATAGGTTCTGTTTGATATAGAATACCTTGATTTCCACTATAAGCATTTAAGCTTCGAATAGTTACGTTCAACTCTTTTTCACTATCGTTAATCACTTTTGCTTGTAACGTGACAGTCTCATTCGGCTTACCTTTGAAGTGGTAGTACCCTTGCTTTCCTATTTGGGATTTAGGAAAAATCGGTTCCACCCGAAATTCAAATTCATTTTCCTCTGCATAAACCGTAAAAGAAGGGAAAGATAAGAATAATATGCTGGGTAACAATATCCAAAGAATCATTCGGTATGTCATCGTACCACTCCTAAAATAAAAAAAGTCCCCCTTAGTATTGGAGGACTTTAAGAAAATTAACCATCTATTAAGGAGCAGTATTTAATGTTACTGTTGCTTCTGTTTTGTACGTCTTAGCATAAGCGTTGGCAGGGATTGTTAGTGAAACCCCAAGGTTACCAACTGTGTAAGAACCCATACCTCCGTCAATGGATGCAGATAAGAGTTTTACTGTACTACCTGTATCTAATCCTGTATTTAATGCTACTGGTGTGATAGTTGTTGTTTCAGACGATGTAGCATCTTTCTTTGCAATAGTTGGTACAGTTGATACTTTTAGAGAATTTGTTGCCAATGTTTTACCATTTGTTACATATACGTTGTTTACTGTGTCGAATTCCTTGAATTGTGATAATGATATAGAAACGTTCCACCCTGCTCCAGTTCCACGAGCATCTGTAATATCAGCAATTGACCAGTTTGCAGATGTTGTGATTAGAGATCCATTTAGTGTTGCAGATAGTGGAGCAAATGTAACTCCTCCACCAGTTAAATCTCCGCCTGATACTGTTGTAGTTGTAGAAGCGAAAGATTGTGTGCTAAATGCAGTTGCTGCAATACCGAATGCCATAGCAGTAGCAACTACTTTTTTAAATAAGGATTTGTACATCTTGTTTCCTCCTTTAGATTGATTGTTTGATTGATTTATAGAATCGACCTTGTTTTTCTCCATTAAAAAAATCCCTCCAAAACAAAATTTGATTTGAATCGGAAGAATTTTGAATTTCAACTCGTATTGTACGAGTATCATTCTCCATTCTTCACAGCGGCCCAGCCACCATAGTGAAATTCACGACAGGTCTGTAACTTTGCGCCCCAGTTTTTCAACTGGTTTGCCTTTGTTGCAAGAATGAGAACGAAGTTTGACTCTCTTTATCTATGTCGAATTTTGCCGTCCACCATTCTCTGAAACTCATATTATCCTGTATATCAAAAAAAGAATATACATTAAATTTTTCCAGTTTAACATTTTATTGAATATATACAATTAAGAGGTGATTTGCTGCGAGTGCAGTAGGAATTGATGAATGCATCGAAACTATGATACCCGAGAAAAGGATATGGTTATCATAAGTAAAAAGGATTTATCTTCGTAACAGCAAATTTTTTCGGTCATTCTTCAGTATTTGTTACATTGAACTTTATTGGGGTTGAAGAGAATATACCTGATCCATATAGTAGTGGATTTCTCGTTAAATAAGGAGCAAATGTCTTTCAGGTTAGTTTTTGAATGCGAAGTGTTGTTTGGCAAAAATTAATAATGTTAAGTTCCTCATTTTTAATGTATATTTTATTTAAATAGTGATGAACGAATAAAATGGGTTAGTTCGTTCCTCATTTGAAAAAGGCAAATCTATCGAAAGGTAGAGACCGCAAAGTCACAGATCTACGGTAATTTACTATGATGGCTGGGCTACCAAATGAAGAATGGAGAAGAAACTCAAGTTTAATAGAGTTAATTCAAGATTCTTCCTTTACAAAAAAATTGTTCTGGAGGGATTTTTTTATGTCAAAAAAATACTTTTTATTTAACAAAAACGTTCGTAATGTTCTTGCTACAAGTGTTGTTGCTACGACTTTCGCTTTTTCTTTAGGAACTGGACAGGCCTTTGCGGATAACCATGAGGTTTCAACCGACTCTCAAGTAGAGGAAACAGATCAACAAGTTCAAACAGAAGAGACTGTTGATACAATATCTCAAGAATCACCAACAGACGAAGGGCAAGAAGGTGTAGAGACAGAATCGGAACCTGGAGATGAAGCAACAGAGTCCGCAATTGTAGAAGAGGTAACAGAAGATGTTGCTTCAGAAGAGTCACAAACAGAAGAACCAACTGAAGAAGAGACAGTAGTAAATTCAGAAGTTGAAGAAGATACTTCTTCACTTTTACCTGGTGACTTCTTCTATTTCGCGAAAAAACTAATGGAAAATGTTCAACTTGCTTTAACATTTAATGAAGCAAAAGAGGCAGAATTACTAGCATCTTTTGCAGAAGAACGTATTAAAGAAGCAGAGGCGTTACTTGCTCAAGGTGAGGAAGAGTTAGCGAATGAAATTCTTCAAACTGCGATTGAACAACAAGAATTAGCATTAGCAAAATATGAGCAATCTCAATCATCTGAAGAAGAACTTGCTACCGAGGAAACAGTTGATGGTGACGTGACAGAACAGAATCCAGTTGATCCTGTTCGTGCTTCCCTTGAGGCAAAATTTGCTGCAAACCTAACTGCTTTACAAACTATTCTTGAAAAAGTAGAAAATCCAGAGGCAAAAGAAGCTTTAGCGAAAAATATCGCCAAAGCCCAGGAAAAGTTAGAAGAGAAGGTTATCAAAAAATTAGCCAAGTTAGGGGAAAAAGAGCAAAAGGCTGATAAGAAACGTTCTGAACTTGAAGCGAAATTAGCATCAGGTGAGATTGATGAAGTGGAATACAACGAAGAAATTGCTGAACTAAACAAAGAGTTAGCAGAAGAAAAGGTTGAGGTCGTTGGAGAAATCAATGAAGAGGCTGATGAAGTTGTAGAAGATGCTCTTGAAAAAGCAATTGATAAAGAAAAAGGTAAAAATGAAGAGCGTGAAGTCAAGAGTAAAGAAGATGAGTCTGATCATGAAGAAGAATCACGTAAAAATGCTGAAGAAAAGCAACGTGAGACTGTAAAGAAAGAGGCAGAGGCGTCTAAGAAAGCCCAAGAGCGTAAGCGTGAAGAAGTAAAGAAACAAGAGGAAAAGCAACGTGAAGAAGCGAAAAAGCAAGAAGAAATACAGCGTGAAGAAACTCAGAAACGTGAAGAAAAAGAACGTGAAGAAGTAAAGAAACAAGAAGAGAAAGCAAGAGAAGAAGCAAAAAAAGCTGAAGAAAAAGCAAAAGAAGAGGCGAAGAGAGCCGAAGAAAAATCAAAAAAAGACAACTAGTAACAGTAAGAGTAGGTTAGCACCTACTCTTTTTTATGACTATTTGAAAATATGACAGTTTAACCATTAAAAAGAAAAGTTGGTGAAAAGATGTGCTTTAACAAAATGGTGCGTTAGTGTAAGTATCACAAGAAATGGATTAACTTGTTATATAGCATCCAAGAAAAATCATGTCAAGAAGAAGAAGGAACCAAGGTGGTTCCTTTTGTAATTAGTGATTATTTGGGTTTTTTAGTTTAGATTTACTTCCACGATTGGAGTTATATTCTGTTCCTTTATTATTATCCCCACTAGCTATCTCTTGGCCAAATTCTGTTTCTAATTTTCCACCTCTACTCGGTGAATTTTGATTTTGACTCCCTTTATTAATACGCTTTGTCATCATTTACACCTCCATTTTAATTGCATTATTATCATGCCAAGCTTTCCTTTTTTCATAACAACAAAGAAAAATTTGAGTAGAGTAGTAAAGACTTAAAGAACTTATCTTAAAACTATCTTGGAGAAAAAATTTGTTAATGTTATTTCAAAATCAAAAGACTTACGAATAAATTTAATAAGCGTGCTTATTCAAGGAGGATTATCACCTCTTTTGGTTAAAGTTACTTTTCTAACGGTCCAGATTATTAAAATAACAAGGGAAAAAATAAAAGGCCGCTAAAAAATGCGACCTTTTTGATTTATTTTGTTGACTTAAAAAATACAAATAATGGTATTTTTAAACGCATTTCATATGTCTCATTATTTTCAAATGTTCTCTTTTGGGTGAAGCTCTGCTTCATGGATTTTTAACTGGGGCTAACGTCTAAGCTCAGAGCTGCAAAGAACAAGAGGTGGAACCAGATACGCCTATGAATGCCTCTTGGCTTATGAAACTCAGTATAGATAACCAGGATTCCAGTGCGTTTCAGTCCCTATTTTATGAAGGTGCTGAAGAAAATGTATCAAAGTCAACATTTCAAAAATTCGGCGAAATTACAACTGCGGGAACAGGTTACAGAAATTTTGAACTACTAACTTTTGAAAATGGGGAAATGCTTTTGGTAGAATTTGCTCCTAAAACAGAAGCTGAAGATTGGTATAAGATAGTTAACGTTATTGAAGTTCCAGATAATATGAAAACTTTATTTGAAGAATAGTTATTCAACAAACGGGTGCTTTACTTCAGTAAGGAGTAGAGCCTTTTTTCTGTTAATTCACAAAAGAAGCAGGTAGTTGAAGAAGGAACTTAAATAATATATAATTTTTTTACATAATATTTAGTACCAGGTCATAATAGTAAGTATTAATTAAATGGTGAAAATAGAAAATTAAATTTGAGGTGAATTTCATTGGTAAAGTCCAAAGCTCGAATTACGGCCGTAGGTTCTTATGTTCCTGAAAGAAGATTAACAAATTTCGATTTAGAAAAATTAGTTGATACAAATGATGAGTGGATTGTTCAACGTACTGGTATTAAAGAGAGAAGAATAGCAAATGATGATGAGTTTACTAGTGATATTAGTTATAAAGCTGTAAGAAACTTAATGGAACGGTATGATAAACCCATTGAAGATATAGATATGATTATAGTCTGTACATTAACTCCTGACTTCAAAACTCCAAGTGTAGCTTCCTTAGTTCAAGCAAAGCTAGGGATAAAAGGGGCTGGAGCAATTGATTTAAACGCTGCTTGTGCAGGGTTTACCTATGGTTTGCATGTCGCCAATGGCTTAATAACTTCAGGTTTAAATAGAAAAATTCTTGTTATAGGGGCAGAGAGTTTATCTAAAATTACTGATTACGGTGATAGATCTACTTGTATTTTATTTGGAGATGGCGGTGGAGCTGTTCTTGTGGAATACGATGAAGAACAACCAAGTTTTCTTTCTTCCCATTTAGGTTCCGAAGGAGAAGGAGGAAAACATTTATACTGTTCAAACATTTCAAAACGTATGTTTAATGAGGACTTGATTAATAGTAAAAAAATCGTTCAAAATGGACGTGAGGTATACAAATGGGCTGTCAAGACTGTGCCAAAAGGAATGGAAAATGTAATGGAAAATGCTTCTATCCCCTTAAATGAGGTTAATTGGTTTGTTCCTCATAGTGCAAATTTAAGGATGATTGAATCGATATGTGAAAAAAGTGGATTTCCAATCGAACATACTTTATATAGTTTAGTGGAATATGGAAATACATCCTCAGCAACAATACCATTGTCATTAGATAAAGGGTTAACAGATAAGAAACTTGTTACTGGGGATAAGGTATTATTATATGGATTTGGTGGTGGATTATCACACGCTGGATTACTGATCAAATGGACAATTTAATTTTTCCTTTTTATTTAACAGATGAGTTGATCCATGGATTAACGTATTTTTCACAGAAGTTACTGAACTAATGGAGAGTTTAGCTAACGAAGGGAATATTTGAATAGTGTAGAAGTTATTCTTAAAGTTTGGTAAAGTACTTTTTTATTACAAGATTATTGAAAGCTATCTCTCCACAAAAACAATAATAAAAGGAGGTACAATAAATGCCAACAGGTAAAATCAAATCATCTTATTTCACTCTAGAAACACTTGCAGATGGAGTGTATGCTGCCATTGCAAAAAAAGGTGAAGGTGCAATGGGTAATTCAGGAATAATTGATATTGGTAAAGAAGTCGTAATTTTTGATACCTTTACAACTCCAAACGCTGCTAGAGAATTACGACAACTAGCAGAAGACATTACACAAAAAGGGGTTAAATATGTTCTTAACAGCCATTATCACGGAGATCACACTTTTGGAAATCAAATCTTCGAAGATGTAATCATCATCTCAACCACAAAAACAAGAAATTTACACATGGATAAAAATATGATTCTAGATCCGAATAAAGAAATGGAGGAAACGAAAAAATACCTGAATCAGTTAGAGGCAAGACTAGAGGAGGAGCTTAATCCAATCTTACGTACAAGCCTAGAAATCCAATTAAAGGAAATGAAAAAAGTTCACGAGTCAATTCCTGAGCTTCAAATTGTACTTCCTAATTTGACTTTTGAAAATAGACTTGTTCTCCACGGTGAAACTCGAACCGTTGAATTTTGTTGTTTTGGTGGAGGGCATACTCCTAGTGACGCTTTTTTATATTTACCTGAAGAGAAAATCGCATTTATGGGTGACATCGTACTAGAGAATCTTCATCCTCCCATTTACAATTCTCAAGAATTTATTAATAACTTAATAAAAATATCTGAGTTGGATATTCAAAGAATCGTACCTGGGCACGGTAACTTAGTTACAAAAAGTCAAATAGATTTAATGTTAGACTATTTGCATCAACTTAATGCTAAGGTAGGTCATGCTTTAGAAAAAGGGAATACATTGGAACAGATTTTAGCCTTTGAAACACCAGAAGAATATTCAACTTGGACAGGGATTGATGGTTATAAGAGAAATTTAAATACTGTATACAACGAACTTAGGTAAAAATATGCAGTCAGCTCAAGCTTTTAGGTTCCAGTAATAATTTTGTGAAGGAATGCACTTACCTATAGGATGCTAGAGTTTAAGACAAGAGCTGCTTTGGGAGTCTAATCCACAAACGTGCGGGGGCTTATTGTATAGTTGGGAGGGCGAATTTTTACACTTGTTATCTATAATGATTTAGACTATTCAAAACTTTTGCCAGCTAGTATTTTATTTGTGTATTACAATATATTACTTTTTATAAACAATTACATTGATTAGGTAAATGTATAAAGCTATCACTTTTTGAAGAAAGGTACTTAAACTAAAGAGTACAAGAGTTAAAATAAAACCCAGTTTTTTACTTAAGGTAAAGGGAAATCTCAATTGAGATTTCCCTATTGTTCTATTATATTATATTTCTTCATCAGCTCTTTAGCGATTTCGATCCCTTTTTCTGTTAGATATACTGATTTTGACCGTTTGCTGTCATGAATAAAATCATTCTCGGATAATTCATTAAGTGACTCGAAAGGGTAACCTTTCCAACTTCTATGGACTTCACCTAAACCAATATCCTCTTTAAATGACGTTAAATATAAAAGTACTAGGGTTAATTCGTCAATCGGATCTTTCATTTGAAAAGAGTCCCTCCCCTTTTTACACATATATTAACTTAAATCAAGTTAAATTTTCAAATCAAGAAATAAGTTAATTAATTCGATTGATGATAATTGGTAGATATCTACGAAATGATTAAAACGTTATAGACTAACTGAGTGCCCTGCTTAACGTTTTGGCTGCCAATGACGGCTTTTGCATATTCAACTAAATTTGTGGGATAGTTGAACAAGTTATTCATTTCTGAAAAGGTCAACTTATTATTCTATAAATTACCTGTCAATAAAAAGCAAAAATAGACAGGAGAGGTTATACAATATTTTACTAAACTAAAAACCAAAGGGGGAATAGATGATGTGGAAAAAGATAGAATGTGTTGCGATATATACAGAAGAAATTGAAAAGTCGGTGAAGTTCTATCAATCATTAGGTTTAACAAAAGCCTGGGAATCTTTTCAAGACGAAGAAAAACAATCGCAGCTTATTGGTATGAAGTTTCCTGGAGGTAATTCAGAGTTAGTATTAAAGAATAACCCTAATTTGAATTTTGCTGAAACTGAAATTGTTGTTGAAGATGTTCGGGAAACTTACGAAACATTAAAGGTTAATCCTGAAGTACAATGGATTCGCACACCATTTCCTAACGTTTTAGGTGGGCACGTAGCGGTATTACAAGCACCAGACGGCAATGTTTTTGTTTTAGTCGGAAAATAAGTTTAGATTACCAATTAACACTTCTTATTATTGAAATGTTTAACTAAGACGGCAGAAAGTAAAATTAGAATTTTTCCCATACTCACTTTCATCGAATCTACATTCGGATGAAAGAAAGATAGATTGGGAAGTAGATTAAAACATGTTATTTTTATGAGCGAGAACTCTTTTGGTTTATCAATATTATAGTAATGTTTTATCAACAAACGTGGACGTTGATCCTAAAAAAGGATTAACGCTTTTTTTTGTTGAAGTTAATGTACTAACGGTGAAGGACCCCAAAAACTTAGTTTTTTATAAATATTCACATCTATTTCATGGAAACGGTATGTAAAGTTCTACTTTTTACATATTCTTGTAACCTTTTAATTTTCTCAAACGAATAATAGATGAATACATAATCGGGGGGGAGAAATTTGATTGATTTAGACCACTTAGAAGAAAGTATAGGTCGAATCTATGAACAAAACTATTTAGATGTCTATAGGTTTCTTATTTGTTTTTCAGGAAATCAAAATGATGCAGAGGACATGACACAAGAAGTCTTCATTCGTGTTCTTAACAATTTATCCAACTTCAATAAAGGAAACAATTTAAAGACTTGGATCTTTTCAATAGCAAAACATGTAGCAATAGATCATTACAGAAAAAAAAGGTTTACCTCTATCTTCAAGGAAGGTTTTTTTAGACAGTTGGAGTCATTGGAAAAAGGGCCAAATGAATTGATTGAACAAAATGAAAGTAAAAAATTTGTTCGTGATGCCATTTTTAAATTAAAACCGAATTATAGAGCCGTAGTTATTCTTAGGGGAATTAATGAATTTTCAATAAAAGAGACATCGGAGATTCTCCAGTGTAGTGAGTCCAAGGTGAAAGTAGATTATCATCGCGCTTTAAAAGACCTCAAAAAGAAATTAAAAATCAAAGAAGAGGAGGTAATCTGAAATGGAAAATGATAAAGACTTGTTTGCATTAATAAAGGAAACATATCCACTTAATCCACGGAAGGAGTTTATTGCTTTAACAGAGAGAAAGTTACGGCAGAGTGCTAGAAAGATAGAAAAGAGAAAAAATAGTACGTGGAATTCATTCGTTGCAAGTGGATTCGTACTTTGTGCAATTACTTTGTCATGGATTTTCCTTTTTAGTGGTAAAGAAGTAATTATTAATAACCTAAACTCTCTTGGTGAAGGCGTAGCTTCATCTTTTGTAGAAGAAAAAGAACCAACTGTATATATATACCACTCACATAATTGGGAATCCTTTGTTGAGGAAACAAACGCAAAAGACCCCAATGAAGCGATTCATGAAACTAGAAATATTTCCATAGTAGGAGAGATGTTAAGTCAAGCATTGAAAGAGAAGAACATTAATGCCATACATGACAAAACAAATATAAGTAATATCCTAAAGGAGAGAGGGTTGACATCTATAGATTCGTTTAAAGTTTCAAGGGAAGCACTGATAGAAACGTTAAAGAAAAATAAAAGTATTAAAATGGTATTTGATATACACAGGGATGCTCATCAAAGATCTATAACAACAATTAATATAGACGGTAAAGATTATGCAAGAATAGCGTTTGTTATTTCTGGTGAAACAAATAATTTTAAGAAGAATAAGGATTTTGCTATGCTCATTCATCAAAAACTTGAAGAAAAATATCCCGGTCTATCAAGAGGGGTTCTTACACAAAGTGGTGGAATCCAAGTCGTTTATAATCAAGACCTTTTATATAATTCTTTGTTGTTGGAAATTGGAGGTTTTGAAAATACTCTTGAAGAAGAGTCTAGAACTGTAGAGGTTATAGCAGATGTGATAAAGGAATTAATTGAATTCGAAAAATAAATTTAAAACTATTTATTTATATAAATTACTGAATCCTCTTGAAAAACTAAATGGTGCGTTGTTCCTAAAGGATTAACACATTTTTTTTGGTGAAGATATTAAGCTAGCCGTGCAGGATTGTTGAAGAAGGAAAAATGGGCATTATTGGAAAATATAACTCTAAGATAAAATATTATTTGGGAAAAATAGACGAGTGCTTAATGGAGATTATATCTGGTTTAGCTGTTATCATATTTATTCTGTTCTCATCATTAATTCCTTCTTATCAATGGATAAAGAATTAAAGAAACTTAAAAGAGTAAATGAGAAGATAGTAGAAATATCAGAGGAATTAAAGAAGCTCCCGTTAAACTAACTGCTGCGTTGATTTAGAAGGATTAATGCTTTTTTGTTTCAGGTACTAACGAAGCAGTAGTTTAAGAAGGAATTTCCCTTTTTGCATCGAAAAGTATATAAAAACCACTTTTATACTAAGAGGAGGTTATAAAAAATAAAGTTGGTGAGTTTAAAAAATGAACCCATTATTAATTGATTTTCCTACTGAATTTTATACCGAGAGATTACTAATACGGATGCCAAAACCTGGAGATGGGAAAGTGGTTTTCGATGCGATTCAAGCGTCAATTGATGAACTTAAACCGTGGATGCCTTTTGCACAGAAAGAACAGTCTGAACATGAGACAGAGATTAATATTAGAGATTCTTACGTGAAGTTTATAAGCCGTGAGGATTTACGCCTACTTATTTTTCATATAGAGACAGGTGAGTTTATTGCTTCTTCTGGGTTACACCGTATTAATTGGGATGTTCCAAAGTTTGAAATAGGGTATTGGATCGATACTCGATATAGTGGAAAAGGATACATAACTGAAGCTGTAAAAGGAATCACTAATTTTGCATTTAGTGAATTGAAAGCCCACAGGATAGAAATAAGATGTGATTCAAAAAACGAAAAGAGTCGTAAGATTCCTGAAAGGTTAGGATTCACATTAGAAGGTATTTTAAAAAATGATGACATTTCAGCAGATGGAAAAGGACTTAGAGATACCTGCATATATGCTATTATTAAGTGAATTTGTTAAACCGTTACTTTGCTTAAGATTGCTTCCCACTTAAAGTATGAAGCATATTTTACCAAAAAAAGAGATTTAGGGTTTATTCTGGAAATTCCTTTCTTGTGATTCAACTAAAGGAGCAATTTAATCCTTAAACCATTATGAGTAAAAAATAAGGGGGAAACTAATATGACAAAGAGAAATATGGAGTTATCACTAGAACAACGTGAAGAATTACTCAGAGTATTGAAAGCCCGTTTTCAGAAAAACATGAACCGCCATAAAGGTCTTGAATGGGCTAAAGTCCAAGCAAAGCTGGAAGCTAATACTGGAAAACTGTGGTCGCTTAATGAAATGGAACGAACTGGCGGTGAACCGGATGTTGTTGGTCATGATCAGAAGAAGGACGAATACATCTTTTATGATTGTTCAGCGGAAAGTCCTAAGGGTCGTAGGAGTGTTTGTTACGACCGTGAAGCTCTGGAGTCAAGGAAAAACCATAAACCAGAAAATAACGCTATTGATATGGCAACTGCCATGGGCATTGAACTTTTAACGGAAGAACAATATCGAGCGTTGCAGAAACTTGGAAATTTCGATATGAAAACGTCGAGTTGGGTGCAAACACCCTCTGATATTAGAGAACTCGGCGGTGCCCTTTTTTGCGATTGTCGTTTCGGGCACGTCTTCGTGTACCACAATGGAGCAGAATCCTATTATGCTGCTAGGGGTTTCCGAGGCTCGCTAAGGGTCTAAATTTAAATATGAGAACGGATCGATTAGGGAAAGGCTTTTATTTCATTCATTAACGTTCGGGTTAGTTAAAATCCGTCTTTAATCTTTGAACAGAATGAAAAATAATGTATCAACACCCTAAATTTGTATGGTTAACTTTAAAGAGTAATTCCGCAATAATATAGTATATGCTATTTATTTTTAAGATGTATAATTCCATGAGAATACCCTGAAAGGAGTTCTCCTCGTGAATATTACATCTTTTTTTATATATTGTTTTATTGTTACTTTTACACCAGACCTTCTAAAAATAGGTGGCGATAACAATGTACTCGCTCGTACAATGAATTTTGAGTTTTTAAGACCAGTATTTACTGGTGATACTATAATTTGTGCAGTTACTATTGCGCTTTTCGAAAAGCAGGATAAACAGGACACGTATTATTGCCTCCTTTGTTTGCGAAAATCAACACGGAAAGGAAGTGCTGAGTGGGGATTTTTCGGGTGTAATCCTTTAAAATCTTCATGAGCTATTCTGCTCTAGCTTTTATAGTGAACGATAGAGAACTTAGAAAATCTCCAATTCTTTTTATATTCATTTCATTCCCGAAATTAAAAGGAATCAGCGACCGTCGAATTGACGGTCTTCATTTTTTTGATAAACGACTGGAATATTATGTTAATATTGAGTTATGAAGATTTCTTGTGCTAAAGAGCAGAATTCCAGAATAAAAAGTGTGGGACATGATTAAAGCATAGAACAATTTTTGGTGGTAGCTTTGAATAAATGGAGGACATTAAAATCAGAGTATTTTCATAAAAGTCCATTCGGGAATATCAGAAAAGATAGTTGCGAACTTCCGAACGGTATTGTAATTGATGATTATTATGTAAATGAATATTCTGATTGGGTTAATGCGGTTGTGGTAACTAAAGAGAATCAGATTGTATTAGTTGAACAATATCGTCACGCAGGAGATGACTTTTTTATAGAGGTTCCTGCTGGAAAAAGAGAAGGCAATGAATCAGATGAGGAAGGTTTAATTAGAGAAGTGAGGGAAGAGACAGGCTACATTTCTTTAAGAAAACCTATTTTTTTAGGTGAATTTATGGTTAATCCCGCAACACAAAACAATAAAGTAAAAACTTTTCTAATAGTAGAAGCCTTTAAAGCATATGAGCAAAAATTAGATGATACGGAAGAGATAAAGGTTAGATTGCTTGATTTTGATTCTTTTGGAAATCAGATAATAACAAACAGAATAAATACTCAGCTATTTACTGCAAATGCTTATTTTATGGCGAAAATTTTTATTTCTGAAAATCAATTGAAGAATAAGTAATCCTTCTCAACTACTGGTTGCGAGAGATTAAAATCTAGCTGTCATTGGGCAGCTCTTTCTTATTTTTACGAACGGAGCAGATGGTTAATGAAAAGTATTGAAAACTACATTGTAATATGATACATTTATTGGAAATTAGAGGTGAGTACTATGCGTTCATTCAAGAAGCCAATTATCTCGTTTTTACAATTACATCATCATATCAAGTAGCCTTGCTATTCCGATTTAAAAAAATCGAAAATAGGAAGGCTATTTATCATAAAACCGTATTTGATTAAGTTTAACACTTACATCAGGTGCGGTTTTTTATTTTATAAAAAAAATTGGAGGTAAGGAAAATGAAGAAAATGGATTATCAAAATGTAAAGGGGACACAAGATTACTTACCGAATGCGGAAGTAGTAAGAAGAAACATTAGAAGAACATTAGAAGATGTATTTATCCAATATGGATGTAAACCACTGGAAACACCAATTTTAAATTACACGGAGTTACTGGCTTCTAAATATGGTGGTGGTGCTGAAATACTAGAAGAAATGTACACATTAACCGATAGAGGTGAAAGAGATTTAGCTTTACGATATGACCTCACTATACCGTTTGCAAAAGTTATTGCAATGAACCCAACACTTAAGATGCCTTTTAAGAGATATGAAATTGGTAAAGTATTTAGAGATGGACCAATAAAAACGGGAAGGTTTCGAGAATTTACACAATGCGATGTTGACATTGTAGGTGTAGATTCACAGATAGCAGAGGCAGAATTAATGGTAATGGCGTTGGACGCATTTAGCAAGCTTGATTTGGAGGTAACGATTCAATATAACAATCGAAAATTACTGACTGGAATACTTGATGTATTTGGAGTAGAACCTGATAAGATCAATAAAGTAGTTTTAATTCTAGATAAACTAGAAAAAGTCGGATTAGAAGCTGTTATTTCTGAACTTAATGATCAAGGACAATCGAATTCAACGATAAAATTTATTAAACAGTTTTTGACCGATGAAAGGAATACAAGTTTCAGTTACTTTGAATCATTTTCCAAGCAAAATGAACAAGTAAGACAAGGTTTAAATGAATTAAAAGAGCTAGAATCCACTCTAGAATTTCTAAGTGTTAATAAACAATGTGTGTTTAATCCATTCTTAGCAAGGGGGTTAGAGATTTACACGGGTACTATTTATGAAATATTCTTATCTAACCAATCCATCAAATCAAGTATTGGAAGTGGCGGAAGATATGACAATGCAATTGGCGGGTTGATAGGTACAAACGAAAAATTCTCGACAGTAGGAATATCGTTCGGCTTAGACGTAATTTATACTGCTATGAGTTTATCTAATAAAGAACAAAACGTAAATCCAAATGTAGATTATTATATAATTCCATTAGGTACTCAAAAAGAAGCCCTATTGGTAGCAAATGATTTTAGAAAAAAAGGCTATAAAGTCGAATATGAAATGAGTAATAAAAAAATTGGAAAAGCTCTTGAGAAAGCAAACAAGGATAAGACTCGCAATGTTATTATTATTGGTGAAGAGGAAGTCAAAAATAATCAGTATAAAATTAAAGATATGTTTACAGGTGATGAAAGAATTGAATCATATCAGTATAGGTGACATTGGCCTTGTTCATGTAACAAGTCCAAGAACTTTTCAAGTGTGTTGCCGCGTGAGATCCCTTTCTTTATTGAACGAATAGAGCGAGGTAGTATAACAAGTACTGTCATTAGAAATATAATAGATTTAATAAGAAAAAGATGAAAGGAGGATGGTTATGGTTTATATCGCTCTACTTCGAGGGATTAATGTGGGTGGAAAAAATAAAATTGACATGAAGTTGCTTAAAAAAACGTTTGAAAGAGTCGGGATGAATGATGTGGTTACATACATCAATACAGGTAATATTATTTTTTCATACAAAGACACATCAAAAACTGAACTATCAAGTATTTTGGAAGAAGCGATACATCATGATTTCGGATTACAAATTAAAGTAGTAGTTCGTAGTGTTGATGATGTCAGAGGAATCATTAACGCAATACCTGGCACATGGAAAAATGACAATGACATGAAAAGTGATGTCATGTTTTTATGGGATGAAATTGATGATGAGTCTGTACTTGAGAGTCTAGTCATAAAACCAAATATTGACATGGTGATATATGTCCCAGGCGCGATCCTATGGTCTGTGGACAAGAAAAATGTAACCAAAAGCGGAATGTCAAAGATCATTGGAACGAAGTTATACAAACAGGTTACAGTAAGAAATGTCAATACCGCACGTAAGATATATGAGCTGATGCAAGCTCAAAACAGGTAGTTCTCCCGATGTAATAACATTCATCTTTATCATTTTGGTGCAGGATAAGCAGGTTCAGCCGGAGTGGAGCAAGATAAAAGGTGAACGATGTAATTGGCAATAATAACAACCTTCAAAAAACAACGAATCCAAATGCCATACCAGGAGATAGCTCAAACTATATGATGGAAGATAATGAATAAACTATGGTGGAGGATATTACATCTCCGTTCTTCAAGTAACGATGTGCGTTAATAAGGATTAACGCATATTTTTTTGAAGGATTATTCTAACCGACCAGGTTCGATTAAAAAGGAAAATAATAATTAATAGTAGAAATACTCAATATGGAATAGTAGGGGTGAGTTCAGTGGACAAATTATTTTTCATTTAAAACCGTTAATTGTGTCTTAGAAAGGGGCAGTTTATTTGAATACAAAATTAATAATAGTAGAAGGACTTCCCGGGTTCGGGAAATCCACCACTGCAAATTTACTCTACGATATTTTAATTGAGAAAAATTTGGACGTTGAGTTATTTCTTGAAGGGAATCTAGACCACCCTTCTGATTATGATGGGGTATCTTGTTTTACCAAAAGTGAATTCGAAAGTTTGTTAGTGAATAGTGGTAGCTTTAGAAAAATAATAAATGATAGAGTTATAAAGAGAGGAAACAATTATTTAGTACCTTATAAAAAAATTAAAAATGAATATGGCTCTCATTTTCCTGACAAATTATTAAACTCCATTCTCGAAAAAGATATATATGAATTACCACTAGATAAGAATATTGATTTAATCACTGAAAAATGGAGAGAATTTGCAGAAAAAGCCAAAGGCGAAAATAAAACTTATATTTTTGAATGTTGCTTCATCCAAAATCCCTTAACAATCGGAATGGTTAAATATGGTGCGCAAAAAGAGAAAGTTGTAAATTATGTTAATACATTAGCGAAAATCATAGAAAAATTAAATCCAGTGTTGTTTTATATAGAACAAGAAAATTTGGAATTCTCATTCAGAAAGGTATTTAATGAAAGAGAAAAAGAATGGTCTGCCGGATTTATTGAGTATTATACAAACCAAGGATATGGGAAAATGAATGGGTACATTGGTTTAGACGGAACCATTAAAGTGTTAGAAGCAAGAAGAGCTATCGAAAGAGAAATATTTGATAAGTTAAATATAAATAAAACAAAAATTAATAATTCAAAATATGAAACTGTCAAATTTAAGTCAATGTTAATTGAAAAATTAAATTTATTTGAAGTTCTGGATTAATATAATGCCTTATTCAAGCGATTCTTCATGTTAAGGATCGCCAATTTTATTTAGATTGTGAAATGTTCACCATCCCCATAAATGGTTTTATGGTCTGGGATGGTAATATAGGAAATTTCATATTGAAGGTCCAATCCAGGGGGAAAAAACGAAAGAATCAAAATTCAAGGCTTTAATATTACATATAAGCAGTACGGAAAAACACATACAAAGAATATCCCTTTCGAGGGATTTTGGGTAAGGAAGAAAAGGGCACTCGATGAATGGGTGCTTCTAGATTATTAAACAAACGACGCTTACATTTTGCGTTTCTGGTTTCGCTAATCCGCTATATGTGTTTAAACGATTAAAGTCAACAGTCATGTTGGCTTTTTTTGTACCAATAAGGAGAGAATAATAAAGCTGTTGTAGACAATTTTTCATCATGACAATTATATTCAAACAACATTATTTGGCTTTATAGTATTGACAATTTTTACAAATGGGAGTATTATGACACTAATGTCACATGACAATGATGTCATAATTGTTAGGAGGGTGAGTTTATGCCAACACAAACTTTTTTTAATTTACCCACAGATAAAAGAGATCTGATTATAGATGCAGCAATAGATGAGTTTTTTGAAAAAGGCTATGAAGGCATGAGTATAGCAAAACTGATAGAGCGTGCAAAAATCCCACGAGGGAGTTTCTACCAATATTTTGAGGATAAAAATGATATTTACAAGTATCTAATTCTCCATGTTATTGGAGAAAGAAAACATAAGCATTCAAGTCAAAAATTACATCCTACAACTGAAATGAGCTTCTTTCACATCATTAGGAACCTTTTTATTAATGGCATTGAATTTTACAAGAAAGAGCCTAAACTAGCTACGATATCAACTGAATTCTTAAGGATTAAGGATTCTACACTTAAAAATGAGGTTTTAGGGGAAAGTCAAAGGATTAGTAATGATTTTTTCTACTCCCTTATAGAAGAAAGAAAAATCGTAGGAGAGATTAGTAAAGAAATAGATGGAAGAATGTTAATTTATTTAATAAATTCCATAAATCTTTCTTTTACTGAATACTTTTTAGAACATGAAAATTTTGATTCGGATAGTACAGAATTAATCGAAGCTTTAGATAAGCTTCTATATATTTTAAAACATGGCTTACAACCATAATAATAGGGTGGGACGTATGAAATTGAAAAAATATGATAAGTTTATTGCAATACTGTTTGTAATTCTTACTATAAGTTTCATTGTTTTGGCTTTTAGTAATAGAGATTTTCTCGACTGGGCTTTTGCTCGCCATCATAATCAGTTAAGTTGGTATATTAGACCAGTTTTCCTAATTCCTTTTTGTTATTTTGCTTTTAAAAGAAGCAGTGCAGGAATATCAATCACAATATTTGCGTTACTTACTAGCATGTTCTGGTTTCCAGAGCCGGATTCTGTAAGTAAACAGGTACAAGATTTTCTTCAATATGAGGTCGAGTATTTAACAGGTGATTGGTATTTAGCTAAAATACTTGTTACTCTTTTAATCCCCATCTCTCTCATACTACTAGGTATGGCTTTTTGGAAAAGAAATTTATGGGTAGGTCTGTTGGTACTCTTATTTATAGCTTTAGGAAAAATTTTATGGAGTATACAATCTGCTGGGGAATCTGGAAAATCAATAGTAGTTCCCGCGATTGTTGGCCTAGTCTTCTGTATTACACTTGTTTACTGGGGCTTTAAAAAGCTTTCCAAAAAGAGCAATGAATCTATTAGTAAATAAGTATTTATTTGAAGAAAAGTAGGGACCTCCAAATCATTAGAGGTCCTCTAAAAATGAGAATATAAAAGTCTATTATAGGACCTGCAAGAATTGAATAACTGAAAGATTGAATGGGTATGCTTTTGGGATCAAATGGAAAAAATTTAGTTGAATCCAATTCACTTCCAAGAGCATCCAAAAAAATCGTTGTAATAATAACTGTTAAACCAAAACATAATATTTGAATAAACTCTCTTTCTTAAGGTATTTTATAAAAATTTACCAGGATTATAATGTTTAAGAGAACTAGTTTCCATCAACTCCAAGTAATAATGCTTGATGACTACTAGTTCTCGATAGCTAATTCTGCATATTTTTATGTGGTATAGCTTTTACCTTCAAAGTTTGTCCTACTACCTACTATTTTCTCATAGTTTTTGTCCTTTGTTAAAACTACTTCAATTAATATGATCTTTTTAGCACAACTAGCTGGCTATTAACGCAGTTGTTCTTCCACTCGATATACTGCATGATATGATGGACCCTCATAGATGTAAGACCAGAAATTCTAATTAAACTTTCTTAATATAAAATAATCAAGCACTTTATACTTTCTATCTTTAGCTTAACATTACTATTGTTTGGGTAATTTAATCATGTTAAAATAACAACGAACGAACGTTAGTTAAAAACTCTGGCTGAATTTGAATAATGCGTATTTATGACGTTATGAAGCTATAAGAAGAATAATTTTATGCGAGGGGAAGATTTCTTTGATGAATCAAACCAACTTAAAACCTATGTACCTATTAGAGTCTTTTTTGTTTTTTGGAATACCTGGTATCTTACTCTATTTTAATATATATTATGGTATTCCCTATCTTGATTCTAAAGGCATACCATTGATAGTCAGCTTTCCATTAGCATTATATGGATTGCTGGGACTGTTGTTTTTTGCCTCTTTAATTGCTTTTAAAGTTGAAGGAAACAAAAGCTCCATAGAGGCATTAGTAAGTAGATTTCGGCTACAAGGTCTAAACAGAAAACTATGGATTATCTCCATTGGTACTTTTATTCTTATCACAATTCTTGAAGAATTTTTAAAGATTACGGGGGAATATTTAGCAAAGACAACATTTTTTGCGCCCCCTGATATTTTACCTGAGTTTATTGATCCAAATAAAATGTTAGAGTTTCCTTTAAGTGAATTTATGGGAGTTCCATTAGAAGGTAACTGGTGGATAATACTTATATGGCTCGGCTGCCTTTTATGCAATATTTTGGGAGAAGAATTTTGGTGGAGGGGCTACATACTACCTAGACAAGAACTAGCTTTTGGTAAGTCGGCTTGGGTCATACATGGGGCGTTATGGTTATTATTTTTTCATGCTTTTTTAAAATGGAACTACATTGTTCTCATTCCAACTTGTTTTATTATTCCATTTCTTGCACAAAAATATAAAAGTACTTGGATAGCAGCAGTTATCCATGGTATCGGTAATGGGTTATTTTTCGCATTTATTATTCCTGGAATTTTCAGGTGATTGATTTAGGATCCCTTTTAAATATTTTTTTGTGTAGAAATGTACCTAAAATCTATGTGAGTTGATAAGATGGATGACCGCTTTTTTTTGGCAGGTATTAACCTTCAATTTCAGTAGACACTTCTTTTAAAGTAGTCTATGTTAGATAATATGTTATATGTGTTACAGCTCTTATTGAATTACATTTCGCAAATTGATATATTAATTTATAAATATGTAATCAATGATGTGATCAAGTAAATAAGAATTGTGAAACAGAAAATATAGCCTTGGCTGAAAGCTATATCACCCCTTCTTATTGAACCCTACCACGGAGATATTAGTTAAAAACTAATCGAGTCGTTTCGTTACAAACGTTCAGAGGACTTAATATTTTTTATTAATGTCGAACTAAGGTGGTACCACGTCTATTAGCGTAATGACGTCCTTTTTTTGGACTCTTTATGCTTTTTTTATTTTTAAAGTTATTTCATTTTCTAAGGAGGAAAAGATGATGTCTCTAAAAACAAACGATTTTTCAAAATGGTATATTGATACGATTCAAAAAGCTGATTTAATGGACTACACCCCAGTTCGCGGTTGTATCGCATTTAAGCCAGATGGCTATGAACTATGGGAACATATTCAAGAAGAGATGGATAGACGGTTTAAGGAAACAGGTCACCGAAATGCATACTTCCCAATGTTGATTCCAGAGTCCTTCTTCCAAAAGGAAAAGGATCATATTGAAGGGTTTTCACCAGAACTTCCTTGGGTAACAGAAGCTGCAGGAGAGAAATTAGAAGAACGTTTAGCACTACGTCCAACTTCAGAAACAATGATTGGACATTTGTATTCAAACTGGATTAAAAGTTACCGAGATCTTCCACTTTTAATTAATCAATGGGCAAATGTATTTCGTTGGGAAAAGAAAACCCTTCCATTTATCCGTACTTCTGAATTTTTATGGCAAGAAGGTCATACTGCTCATGTGGATGAAGAAGATGCGCGTAAGGAAACAATGCAAATGTTATCTATTTATAAAGAAGTCGTAGAAGGTTTACTTGCGATTCCAGTTTATGACGGGCAAAAGACACCATCAGAACGCTTTGCTGGCGCGGTTGATACATTCTCCATTGAAGCAATGATGAAAGATGGAAAAGCCGTACAAGCAGGTACCTCACACTACTTAGGTACAAAATTTGCGGAAGCATTTGATATAAAATATTTAAATAAAGAAAATAAACACGCATATGTACATACCACGTCTTGGGGTACTTCGACACGTTTAATTGGTTCGGTCATCATGGTTCATGGCGATGAACAAGGTCTTGTCTTACCACCAAAAATCGCACCGACTCAAGTTGTTTTGATTCCAGTTGGTCCATGGAAGAAGAATCATGCAATTATGGAGAAATTAGATGAAATCTTTTCAGCTTTAAAATCGCAAGGGATTCGCGTTCGTCTTGATGATTCTGATCAATCACCAGGCTATAAATTTAATGAATGGGAAGTAAAAGGTGTTCCTGTACGTATTGAACTTGGCCCACGTGATTTAGAAAATAATCAAGGTTTAATGAAAGCACGTGATGTAGAGGAGAAAGTTTCCGTACCTTTAGAATCAATTGTTGAAAGTATTAAAAAAGAACTTGAAACAATGCAAACTCGACTTTTCGAAAAAGCAAAAGCTTTCCGTACCGAGAATTCGCACACACATATCGATTCAATGGAACAGTTAGAACAACATCTAGCAGAATCCGAACAAAATGGAACAATTCCTGGTTGGATATTAGCTGGTTGGTGCGGAGACGATGCTTGTGAAGAAAATGTAAAAGAAAAAACAAAATTCACAACACGAAACATTCCATTTAATCCTCCTACAACAAAGCACACATGTATTCATTGTGGTAAAGAAGCAAAACATACGGTTTGGTTTGCACGTGCTTACTAATCTACGATTGTGAAGATATTGAAGGAGTAATTGGTAATATTCTAGGAGAATAAATTATAAAACAAGCTAGAAGTTCTTTCTTATTTAAGAAGCAGCTTTTTCTTGTTCACTAGATATGCAGGTTAATGTAAGAAGACGTTATTGGTTTTTGTATGTAAGAAAAATGTTTTAAAGGGGGTTGTTGCCTTTTTTGAGGGTTTATTGTAATATATAAAAAAATCCAAGTAATGGATTAAAATAATAAAAGGCACTGATAAGGACATGAGTTACTTTTTACGGTTTCCAGAGAGGGAAGTAATGCTGAAATCTTCCTAACGCAGGAAAGTATCTTACCACCTTTGAGCTGCATTGGGGAACCTAAGTAACCAATACCGTCTATGCTACGTTACAGCACCAAAGTCATAAGTATTTTTTAGCTTATGGGAAATTGGGTGGAACCACGAGTATTACGCGCTCGTCCCTTGCCATAGGGATGAGTGCGTTTTTTATTTTACACAATCATAAATATAAAATTATTGCGATGAAAAGGACATGAATTATTTTAACGGTTTTCAGAGAGGGAAGAATAAGCTGCAATCTTCCTAACTTAGGAAAATAATTTACCACCTTTAAGCTGTATTGGGGAACCTAAGTATCCAATACCGTCTATGCTACGTTATAGCACCAGAGCCATGAGTTATTTTTTTAGCTTATGGGAAATTGGGTGGAACCACGGGTATAACGCACTCGTCCCTTGTCATAGGGATGAGTGCGTTTTTTACTTTACAATCATAAATATAAAATTATTGCGATGAAAAGGACATGAATTATTTTAACGGTTTTCAGAGAGGGAAGAGTAGGCTGTGATCTTCCTAACTTAGGAAAATAATTTACCACCTTGAAGCTGTATTGGTGAACCTAAGTAACCAATACCGTCTATGCTACGTTATAGCACCAGAGCCATGAGTTATTTTTAGCTTTTGGGAAATTGGGTGGAACCACGGGTTATAACACACTCGTCCCTTGCCATAGGGATGAGTGTGTTTTTTTATTTATTACTTTAAAGGAGTGTTTATAGTTATGAGTGAAAAGTTAATTAAAATTGAATTTCTAGACGGAAAAATAAAGGAATTTCCAAAAGGTATTTCAGTGGAAAGTGTAGCAGAGTCCATTAGCTCAAGTTTAAGAAAAAATGCAGTTTTAGGAAAAGTAGATGATCATCTGGTGGATTTAAGCTACAAGCTAGAAAAAGATGTGAAACTCTCTATATTAACTTTAGATTCGGAAGAAGGATTACAGGTATTAAGACATTCATCAGCACACGTATTGGCACAAGCCGTAAAAAGACTGTATGGTAATGTAAAATTGGGGATAGGACCTGTCATTGAAGATGGGTTTTACTATGATTTTAAATTAGAACACAGTTTAACTTCCGATGACCTACTTGCTATTGAAAAAGAAATGGAAAACATCATAAACGACAACCTAGAAATCAAAAGAAGAGAAGTTTCTTATGAAGAAGTTGAAAAGTTATTTCAAGAAAAAGGTGAGCCATTTAAGTTAGAAATAGTAATGGATATTCCAAAAGACGAAAAAATAACTCTTTATCAACAAGGTGAATTTATTGATCTTTGTCGTGGTCCTCACCTTCTATCCACTGGTTTAATAAAGGCATTTAAATTAACTCATGTATCAGGTGCTTATTGGCGAGGCGATAGTCAAAACGAAGTTTTTCAAAGAGTTTATGGAGTCGCGTTCAAAAAGAAAAATGATTTACATGAGTATCTAAACTTTTTAGAGGAAGCAGCAAAACGAGATCACCGTAAATTAGGGAAACAATTGGAGCTATTTATGTTTTCCGAGGAAGCACCCGGAATGCCATTTTATTTATCGAAAGGACAAATTGTTCGAAATGAATTAGAAAAATTTTCACGCGAGCTACAAAGCAATGCCTTTTATGATGAGGTTCGCACTCCATTTATGATGAATCAGCAATTATGGGAGAAGTCAGGACATTGGGATCATTACCATGAAAATATGTACTTTTCTGAGGTCGATCATACAAAATTTGCAATGAAACCGATGAACTGTCCTGGACATATGCTAATTTTTAAAAACAACCTTTACTCTTATAGAGATCTGCCTATTCGAATGGCGGAGTTTGGTCAAGTTCATCGGCATGAATACAGTGGTGCTTTAAATGGACTGCTCCGAGTCCGTACATTTTGCCAGGATGATGCTCACATCTTTGTTAGAGAGGATCAAATTGAAAGTGAAATTAAGCAAGTATTTGATCTAATTGATCAAGTCTATCGCACTTTCGGTTTCGATTATTCAGTTGAGCTTTCAACTCGTCCTGAGGACTCATTAGGAGATGATTATCTTTGGGAACTTTCTGAAGGTGCATTAAAAAATGTTCTTGAAGATATAGGAATGAACTATCAAGTAAATGAAGGCGACGGGGCATTTTATGGACCAAAGATTGATTTTCATATTAAAGATGCATTAAAACGAAGTCATCAATGTGCAACAATCCAACTTGATTTTCAGATGCCGGAAAAATTTGATTTGACTTATATCAATCAGAATAACGAAAAAGTTCGTCCGGTTGTCATTCATCGTGCTATTTTTGGCTCCATTGATCGTTTCTTTGGAATTTTAATTGAACATTTTGCGGGTGCTTTTCCAGTTTGGCTTGCGCCGACACAAGTTCAAATTATCCCTGTATCACAGGTTCACTTTGACTACTGTTTAATGATTCAGTCGGTACTGAAACAACTAGGTGTACGGGTGAAAATTGACACAAGTAATGAGAAGTTAGGGTACAAAATAAGAGAATCACAGATGCAAAAAATCCCATATATGCTGGTGTTAGGAGACAGGGAAGTTGAAGAAAGTTCTGTAACTGTTAGAAGATACGGGAATCAAGAATTAGAAAGTGTTTCATTCGAAGATTTTAAAAAGAAAATTTTACAGGAAATCAAAAAACGTAGTATCTAAAAGAGAGAGATTTAATAAAAGTAACTTGATTTATAATAGAAGATTGTGAAGGAGAGTACTTAAAGCAACGGGGTGCGATTGTTCAAAAGGAACAGTCGCATTTTTATTAATGGAGCAGATTAGTACAAGAACAGATAAACAATTTTTTTTGTAAAAATCCGTCTACCATATAATGAGGGCCATACTTATTAAGAAATCGCTTAAAAACGAATCGTTTGTGTACTTGAACGGCTTACGTTGTTTTATAAAAAGGCTGTTTTCGCAGAGATTGTTGTTTTTCAAACAGGTTTACTATTTAGTTTTTACAGAAGGGTATATTATTCTGACACGATTACTCTTGAACTCATTAAAGCTGTCAGAATAGAACCCCTAATTCTGACACGTTTACTCTTAAATTCATCAAAGCTGTCAGAATAGACCCTTGATTCTGGCACGTTTACTCTTGAATTCATTAAAGTTGTAAGAATTCATCCCCTATTCTGACATCGTTACTCTTAAATTCATCAAAGCTGTTAGATTTGACCCCTTGCATTCACCATACCTTTTAAGAAGTCACCGCTTAACTGGTACAGAGATAAACAAAGTTTACGAATAGAACCTATAAAAAAAGAGAAATTATCATAAGAAACATGGAAATTTAAAGGATGTAAGAAAAGAAGGCAAACATATATTAGTGAAATTGGCTAGATAGTTACCGTAAAGCCAAAGAAAGAAGAACGTCGGAAAGCCGTATGAGGGGAAACTTCACGTAGGAATTTCTAATCTACAACCAAGTTCTTAATAAACATGTGTAACTTTTTAATCCCTTCATGCGTTTATTAGTAAGAGGTGTAAGGATTAGAAGCAGAATATTGCTCTCGATTCTAACATTTCTTCATTAGCAATAGTAACGGATAATATTGACGAATAAGTAGCATTAGATTATATGTAACAAACTGAGATAGTTGTTTCCTATAATGTAAGTTTCAATCAGCTTGGGTTTTTTGCATAATAGTAAAAAGGTTAATATATTTTTTCATTAGGTACATTACCTATCTACTAAGGAGGATAACGAAATGGAAGATAAAGACTACATAGAATTAAATCATTTTTCTAATGAAGATATAGATGCATTGAATTCTTTTGAACTTCCAGAGGAACAAGGACAATTTACATCCTTACCTATTAATTACAATGTGGCAACGAAAGGTCAGAATCGGATTGTTATTCTTTGTAATAAGGAACCAGTAGGCTTTTTTATTTTACATTCAACTGACCGAGTCAAAGATTATTCAGAAAATCCTAATGCTATGTTGCTAACCTCATTTTCTATTACCTACCCGAAACAGGGAAAAGGTTATGCGAAACGAGCAATGTTTTTATTAAGGGAGTTTGTTGCGACAGAATTTCCACATTGTAATGAGATAGTCTTAGCGGTCAACCATAAAAATATATCTGCACAACATTTGTATGTAAAGGTTGGATTTAAAGATACAGGAAAAAGAAAAATTGGACCTATTGGTGAACAGTATATAATGAATTTGGTGTTGTAAATGAATACCGCTTACTTTAAAGGAAGTGGGAAGAATGAAATTTGACGTAATAATGATTCTAAGCAATGCTATATAACTCATTTTTCAAAACTGTTTTGAAGGGTGAAAAAAATAGTTTCGAGTGCGACTCATTAATGGCGAAGAATCGCTTTTTTTACATAAAGAACTAGATGAAATCAGTATGGAGCGTGAAAAAAACATTAAGAATGGTAAAAAGTGGACAAAATGTTTTCCACAAATAGGTCTCAAATGAATTGGTCTTGTATTTCCCTCCTTTGCTGTTTTTAGGAGTTAGATCTTTAATAAAATCAAGATAACGCTTCGCAACGTTGTAAACGGACAGCTATGTTTGCATTTGGAATATTATTTAACATAATAAGGCTAGTTTATGATTGATGCCTGAATTTTGTATAACACAGATCCAAAATAGCCCTAAATAACAAATTTATAATTCCAATTGTTTGCTGTGATTTAATATGTTATATTAACAGCATCAAAACTTATTAAAGGTTTTTAATAAGTTTTTTGTTGGATACTTATTAAAATTCTTTAATAAGTTTATTTTAATAGGTGGTGAGGCTTGTGAATCCAACTCCTAAATCTATGAGGAAAGTAATCCTTAGCGGTATTCGTAAATCTCTTTTAGAACTTGGAAGTGCAACAAAAGTTGAACTAAGCGATAAATTGGAAATTAGTTTCCCAACAATAAGTAAGTTCCTAGTACAGATGGAGAAGGATGGAGAAATTATTTCAGTCGGCTTGGATGAATCTAGTGGTGGGAGAAGAGCAAAGAGATATACGTATAATCCTGAACATATGCTTGGACTTGCAATTTTCTTAGAGGGGACAGAGACGAATTATACAATTTTTAATTGTTTGGGAGAAATAAAGGAACAAGGAAAAGCTCCAAGTGTATTACTTGATGATGGTTTACATTTATTAACGAAGTACATCGAAAAGATAATAACTAAAAATCCGAAAATCAGTTCTATTGCAATCGGCGTTCCCGGCTCGGTTAATGATAGTGGAAGAATTTTTTATATACCAGGTTACGAGCAGTTTCAAAATATTGATTTAAAAGGGTATTATGAGGATCAATTTTCAATACCTGTCGTCGTTGAGAACGATATGAATGCGGCCGTTCTCGGATATCACAATAACAAGGGAATCAAGGATAATCAATCCCTTATCTATTTGTACTCCGGTCAAAATGGCCCGGGTGCAGGATTTATGATAAATGGAAATGTGGTACGGGGAAGTACATTTTTTGCAGGAGAGGTTTCATTCATCCCTCAGTATAATGACCGAAATTTCCTGCAAGCTTTGGAAAATGGAAGTGGTCCTAAAAATGTAACTATTAGGGAGGAGCAACAGATTGATGCAATTAGCAGATTAGTAGCCACTTTTGTCGCTATCATTAACCCTCATAGTATTATTTTCTGTAATGATGAAGTTGAAAAAGAAATTTTAGACAAAATTGTAATAGGTAGTTCAAAATATATCCCGTCAGAACATCTTCCAAAACTTACAATGAGTGATTGGAAACAAGACTATTTATATGGATTACAGAGTCTTGGACTTGATCTTATGATGACTAGAACAAATAAGTAAATATTTAGAAACTAAAATGGGCCACAAAATATGTATAGGAGAGTATTAAATATGGCGACATTCCTTTTAATAATCATTTATTTGGCTTTTATCAGCCTAGGTTTACCCGATTCATTGTTGGGGGTAGCGTGGCCCGTGATGCAATCAGACTTGGGAGCCCCACTTGAAACTGCCGGATTGCTCTTTATGACGATTGCAGGTGGAACAATTATCTCTAGTTTAGCCAGTGGAAGGATACTTAAACAGTTCGGAACCGGGAGTGTTACATTTTTCAGTACCTTGATGACTGCCGGTGCGTTACTTGGATTTTATTTTGCTCCATCAGTTACTTGGTTATTTATTTGTGCCATACCACTTGGATTAGGTGCAGGAGCTATTGATGCGGGATTAAACGATTATGTAGCTACACATTATAAGGCTCATCATATGAGTTGGTTACATTCTTTTTGGGGAGTTGGGGCTACTCTTGGTCCTGTCATAATGGCCCAGTTTATTTCAGGACAAAATTCTTGGAGCAATGGATACCTCACAATTGCAGGTATTCAATTCCTGTTAGTCATAATCCTTATGTTCGCTTTGCCTTTATGGAACAAAGTTACACAAAAGACCAATACCACCTTAAACGAAGAGCTCGATGATTCAAACGGCGAATTATATAACGAATATGAAAATGTAAAACCTTTGCAAATTAAAGGGGTTAAATTCGCTCTTTTATCGTTCTTGTTTTATTGTGGGGTCGAAGCAACAGTAGGTTTGTGGGGAAGTAGCTACCTGGTAAACATCAAAGATTTACCCGTAGCAGTTGCTGCACAATGGGTTTCCTTCTATTATGGCGGAATAACAATTGGTAGATTTATAACAGGATTTATTACCTTTAAAATTAGTAATCGTACTCTCATTCGGATGGGACAAATGATAGCATTTGCTGGTGCCTTACTGCTAATTCTTCCATTTCCGTCAACATTCTCACTAGTAGGTTTTGTTTTGGTTGGACTAGGATTAGCACCGATATTTCCTTGTATGTTACATGAAACACCAACACGTTTTGGAAAGAAGCATTCCCAAACAATTATGGGGTATCAAATGGCTATAGCCTATACAGGTAGTACATTTATGCCCCCTCTTCTTGGGTTCATTGCATCTCATTCGACAATAGGAATCTTCCCATTCTGTATTGTTGTTTTTGTTGCAGCAATGCTTCTAAGTTCAGAAAAATTGAATAACGTATAGAAAAAGAGGAATTTCTTAAATAGGAAAGATACAAGCTCAACAGTGTGTTAATTCTGTTGGGAACTTAGATGATAGGCTATTTTGAAGCTTATTCGGGAGAACTTTGTGACTTAAACTACCATGTGAGACGTAATTTTCTTACATCTCCTATGGTGAAGATCTGCCTCATGGATGGATAATTGGGGCTTTCCTACACGAAAGTGAAGTCCCTTTTTGTGGATTATACAATGAGCAAGAGTGGATAGATAAACCACTTAAACGAATAGATGCAACAAAGAGAGGGACATTTGGTAAACATAGAGTAAGGGGAAATGGTACCATTCACGCCAACATATTTACAGTTTTATTGATAGTGAATGATATTAGTAATAGAAAAATTTGATTTATTTACTAGAGAAAAAAATCTATATTTCAAAATGAATTTCCTTTTATTAAACGAACGATCCGATTCGTTTAATAAGAAAAGCTCACTATGGAAAAAAATATTAGGAGATAAAATGTGTAAGAAAATCAAAGCTTGGGCAAGGACCTTAAAACAGCAGATTTTTATACTTTACTTCGCCTGTAAAGATGATAGAACACCATGGTATGCTAAATTATTTGCCGCTTGTGTTGTGGCGTATGGATTTAGTCCGATTGACCTACTACCAGATTTCATACCAATTCTTGGCTATTTAGATGAGATAATTCTTCTACCATTAGGAATAATGTTTAGTTTGAAGATGATACCGAAGAAAGTATTTTATGACTGTAAAGTTAAGGCAGAAGAAATGATGAAAAGTGGTAAGCCGAAAAATTGGATCGTCGGTTCAATAATTGTATTTATATGGGGAGGCGTCATCATTTTGGCTTTGATGAAAATTTATAGCTTCCTCCACTAAAATAGTTAATTCGCCAATTTTTGAAGCGAGTTTTCTCTTTTTATGCAGTGTAAAGAACAATCTTACGTTTCTAAGATGTTACTTGTAGTGGAAAGATACGAGACTCCAGCGGGAAAAGCGGGTTAGGGGAGACCCCGCTGGAGTGTAGCGACCAGGAGGCTCCAGAACCGTCTGAGAAAAGCGAGTGTCTTGGAGCGAATAACAACAGGGTCTAACACAGCCTTTTTATAAAAACGCCCTAAAGTAGGTGGAAAACCAGAAAATATCGCTTCAATGGCTGTTGAGATTGTTACTTATCCTTCTATTAATCGATCAGAAATGCAAGTAGATGCAGGTGTAGTTGGATAATAATATGTTCAATAAAAGTATTTCCATAAAAACACTGCTCTTAGTAAGAGCAGTGTTTTTTCAATTGGCTATGTTCTAGTTTATTGTTGATTTTTTTCAAAACAAAAGGACGCACAATTTATGAAGTACCTTTGCTTAAGTAGTAGTTAGTAATACAGGGACGGCAATTCAATTATAAAAACTGTTCCTACTTCCTTTTTACTTTGAACGGATATTTTTCCTTTCATATCTCGAATAATTTTATAAGTAACGGTTAATCCAATTCCTGTACCTTTGTCTTTTGTGGAATAATAAGGTGTTCCTAATTGTTCTACTTGTTTTTGTGACATCCCAATTCCGTTATCCTTAATTTCGATATACAAATTACTATTTTTTTGATAAGCACGTACTGTTAATTTACCATTTTTATTGATAGCTTCTACACTGTTTTTCATGATGTTTAAGATGGCTTGTTTAAACTCATTTTTTTTGCCCTTTGTAAAAATTCCCTCTTGTATAGAGGATTCTATCGCAATATTATGCGTATTTGTATATGAAGTCATAATATCTAGAATAGAGTGTAATTCAGTCGAAATATTTAAATCTATAAAGTCTTCTGTAGTTGTATGTTTGGCTAATGACAAATAATCATTTATAACAGCTTCAGCCCTGTTTAATTCTGATAACGAGATTTCGATATACTTGTTTTGGCTTTCATTTAAATTTTTCTCTTGCAAGATTAACTGTAAAAATCCTTTTATAGACGTCATTGGATTTCTAACTTCATGGGCAACAGCTGCTGCTATTTGACTTACTATATTCAACCGTTCCGCACTTTGAATTCGTTTATCATAAATAATCTGTTTGTCTAAATTTTCAATTATAAAGATAAGTATTGTAAGTGTTATCCATGTTAGTAATGAAAAAATAAGCATGAAAGACAACTGGTCCAATTGCCCCGTTTTTGTTAGAGTTATAGCCCTATTAATCGAACTAACCCCACATAATATACTAATCGCTAAAAATCTACTCTTTAAAGTATAAGGTTGAAATCTTTTCTTTATCAGTAGAAAGAATAAGAATACCAATGTGTAATTAATGAGTGTGACATATAATCCGCCACCGCCGATAGCAAACCTAAATAAAAACATAAAAATGATTAGAGTGATTCCAGGTCTTACCCCGCCATAAAGTAACAAAAAAAGGATAGGAGCTACCCTAAAATCATATAAAAACCCTTCAGAAAACTGAATTGGATTGGACATAGTAAGAATGAGTATGGTTAACGAAACATACATCAATTTTGAATTTATTTTTTCTCTAAATTGCTTTTCCTCTCGAATAAACAAATGATAGATAATAAAAGGAAGAAGTACAATTAAAATATGATAGGAAACCTGCTCGATTAAAGAAAACAAAATACTATCAATCCTTCCATGACCTAAATCTAGTACTTTAGGTATATAATTCCATTCGAGTAACCTTAAATCCTCCTAAATATTTGTAGAATTATGAATTTCTGGCTTGTTCGTGTTATTAAACTTAGAAGGATAATATATTAATATTTAGTAAGATGGTATGATCATCGTAACCAAGAGATGGAAAAGTCTAAATAGGATTGATAAACCGGAAATGCGAGGAAGAAATGGACTAGCTGTTTTTCTCTTCGCATTTTTTGTTATGGTAAAAAACAAACTTTATTAAAACTTTTATAAGTCATTTTTCGAATATATATATGAACGATGAAAGTGATGTGATAAATGCAATGGATTTTGAAGGACGATGGATCAGAAAAGTGCAGCAAGGTGCCCATGAGGAAAGTGCCAATAAATTGATTAAGAAATATTATAAAGAAATCTTTGCCTTTGTTTATAAACGATTTTATGACGAGCAATTGGCACTAGATTTGACACAGGAAATTTTTGTACGTGCACTCCAGTCTATTTCAAGTTTTGATAGCAGGAAAGCGGCATTTCGTACATGGCTCTACCGTATCGCCTCTAATCATAGCGTTGATTATGTTCGCTCGAAATCGTATCATGCTGGCCAGCAAACAGTATATGTGGAAGAATTCGAGATTGATGGTGTCGATAGTGTCATCGAACAACTCTTTAAAAAAGAAGATTTACATCTAGTTAATGAACTACTAAAACAATTTGACTTAGAAGGGCAGCAAATTATTCGTTTTAAATTGTTTTTAGAACTGACATTTCATGAGATATCAGGGATGCTTAATTTGTCAGAATCAACTGTGAAAACAAAGTATTATGCCATGTTAAAAAAGCTAAGAAAGGGGATGGAGGATTATGTCAATGGATAAGAAAAAACGGTCAATTCCTTATCCCTCAGATGAAGAAATAAATAACCAAGTAGCGTTGATTGTAAAACAAGGACTTCCAAAGAAGCAAAGCTATTTTCACTCTATTCTTGAAATGATACGTGTGGTGGGATGGCGATATCTTTTTCTTAACCGGGGCGAGGCGTTATTTAGCGGGTTAATGATATTGTCCGTTTTGGCTTATGTGTTTTTTGCAAGCAATGAATCTACCATCCATACGTCAGATCTTTATGCAATGCTTTTTATCATATCACCACTTGTTTTTCTTAGCTTAATGGCAAACGGCTATTACCAGAAAAAATGGAGTAACACTTTTGAATTAGAAATGACAGTGAAATATACCGTCTTCCAGCTATTAGCTGTTAGAATGCTGGTGTATAGCAGCGTTGCTATATTCAGTAATATGACATTTGTTTTACTTGTTTCACTTAGATATGATTTGGATGTCTTGCGTGGAATTTTATTGTCAATGACAGGCTTATTTGTATTTTCAGCTTGTCTATTGTTCGTACTTAGAACGGGGAATTTCTTAAAACGCAGTGTTTATTTTATTGCAGCATGGGTCCTAGGAAATATAGCTTTATTTATTTCTATAGAAAATCAATATGGAGCCGTACTTACTAAACTACCAAGTATTGCGTACGGCATTATTTTGATGATCAGTATTTGGATCTATATGATTTCGCTAAAACAAGTATTTCACCGAAAACAGGAGGAGGCTTGGGCGTGTTAGTTCTAAAGGATATAGGAAAACAATATGGAGATTTTACAGCAATAAGTTCAATCAACTTACAGTTTGAAAATGGTATTTATGGGTTACTTTCGCCAAATGGAGCTGGAAAGACGACATTAATTAAAATGCTGGTCACACTTATTAGGCCGACAAGCGGAACCATTTTGTATAATGGGAAACCAATTGAAACGCTTGGAGAGTCTTACCGTGAGCTAATTGGCTATTTACCACAGCAATTTGGTTATTACAAACACAACACACCAAAGCAATATTTACATTATTTGGCAGCATTAAAAGGAATGGACAAAGGAGCGGTCGGTAGCCGTATTGATGAAGTACTTGAGATGGTAGCACTAACAGATGTAAAAAATAAAAAAATGAGAAAATTTTCTGGCGGAATGATTCAACGTGTAGGGATTGCACAAGCATTGCTAAATAATCCGAAAATCCTTATTTTGGATGAGCCGACAGCAGGGTTGGACCCAAAAGAGCGTGCACGTTTTCGACATCTGTTGTCCGAGCTAGCTCGAAACCGTATTATCATCCTTTCTACACATATTGTATCGGATATTGAATCAATCGCAAATGAGATTATTATGATAAAAAACAAGAAGTTATTACATAAAGCTACTGTTTCAGATATTTGTGAAACACTCGCTGGGAAAGTGTTTGAAACATCGATGTCATTTGATGAATTTTCAGCATTTCGAAACAAATACATTAGCTTACAGGAAAAGCAGGAGCAGGGGAGAATGCTGGTACGGTTTGTTGCAGATGAACAAGCTAATTCTTTCTGGAAATCTGTTGACCCTCAATTGGAAGACGTTTTTTTAGTCGAATATGCTAATGAAAGCACGAGTGGTTAATCATGATGTACATCACATGGCTGGAAATGAAAAAAGCATTATTTTCACCAATCATCCTATTTTTATTGGTGATATTTATTTCCTTTAATATATTTTCAATTATAAGTGGTGCTGATAATAGGGACGAACTAAAGCTTATAAATGATATCGTAGAGAAATATGGATTAACATTTGATGAGGATTCCTTACATACGATGCAGGAAGATTTAAATGAGGATGTCCAGAATTTTAATTCTAATTTTCAAGATGCTAATGCTTTCTTAGAGTCTATGACATTTGAAAAATATTACGAAGCAAATAAAGATGCTCAGCAAGAAATAGACCGAATCAATCGCATGCAAATGTATATCCATTTAGGTAAAAATTTAGATACACGCTACAAGGCTCTTACTATTGAGCAATTGAGAGACTTCATGATTCAACAGTTTAATTTAAATGGGATATCCAAGAGATATGTAACGAATGAATTCAAGAAACTGAGTACACGTCTAGAGGAAATGAAGGAAAATGCAGAATATAAGCAATGGTTTTTCGCTGGTGAATATCGGATGCATAGTCAATTATTTCGAGAACTATTGAAAAATATAGCGATAGAAGGTGTCATGCTTGTTGTGCTACTGACAGCACTTATCGTAAATTATGAAATTGAGCATCGTACACAGCTTCTTACCTATGCTACGAAAAGAGGTCGGCAATTGGTTTGGAATAAGCTATTCGCAAGTTTGCTGAGTACATTTCTTGTACTTGTTCCTTTGTTTGGGGTAAGCTTACTGCTATTTTTCGGAGTATATGATTATTCGGGATTATGGGAAACACGGATAAGCAGTGGTCTAAACTGGGAATATAAATGGCCGTATGTAACCTGGTGGCCAGTTGAGTTTCAGCACTATTTAGGGCTTGCGATTGCTATTTTAGTAATGTCATTGCTAATCGTTTCGTTACTGACATTTACAATCAGTATATTTGTTAAGAATAGTTATTTCACCTGGATAATGGGTATTTTGTTCCTGATTAGTATGTACGTGGTACCTTCATTTTTTTCTGGAATACCAATCGTTCTGATTTTGTTACATTTTAACGTAACATTGTTATTAGTAAACCCACATTTGTATTTTTCTGCAATATCTAATTTAACGATGTTTGAACATCATGAAATTATTACCCTAACTTGCTGGTTAGCAGTAGTCGCTTTTTGCACGTTTATAGCCATAAGACGATTTTATAGAAAGGACATCGTTTAATATGCAATTATTTTTGATGGAAATGAAGAAAATCTTCTCTTGGAAAATCATCACTCTCATAGTGTTTGTTAATGTGGTTCTTTATTTTTTGTTGATTGACTTCGATATCAAACATTTTCCTAACGGCCGTCCCAGTTTAGATATTTTTAGAATAGAGCAACAAATTATTCCTAAGTACGGGGCAGATATAGATGATGAAGAGTATGCAGATTTTGTTGAGGAATATAAAAGAAAAGTTGAGGAAGCGAACGCTTACTTGCAAGATGATCCGCAGGCAGCTAAAGTTGGAATCACGACATATGAAGGTTTGCGAAGCATATACCATAACGAAAAACAAATGGACTATCGAAGTCTAGTGATGTTTGAACGGGAGGAAGATTTATTCTGGGATTTACAGGCAAGGGAATACCTAATGGAGGAAAAATATAAGAATAGGATTACGTCATTGGAATCTGAACGAAATAGAGCAACAATGGCACAACAGGATTATTTTGAAGAATTGCTTCGCAATCAAAAATATTCATTTTATACGAGCACGGTATTAGATAATTTCATGAATATTAAGGGGAATATGGCAATCATCATTTTTATAAGCATTGCTATTCTAGTGTCTCCTGTCTATTTACGAGATAAATCGACATTTATTGAACTACTGCAATATAGTTCAAAAAAAGGAAGGCGGGTATACAAGATAAAGTGGGTTGCTGGATTAGTAAGTGCAGTGCTATTGACGATTCTTTTATTCGTAGTATATTTGTCTATTTATGCAACTAATCATACCTCATCTCATTTTGATTTACCTTTATATGCAATGGATAGTTATTCTTGGTATGAACTAAAGTTTTGGCAGTATATTGTTATGTCTGTGTTTTCCATTTTTATAGTTGCTTTGATATTGGCAATCTTGTCAATGTCGATTTCAGCAGTAGTCGCTAATGCGATTGGACTAATTGGAGTCCAAATTGTTACCATCTTTATTATGATAGCAGGAGTAATAAGTTTTTTGATTAAGGGTATGGTAAGTGTTAGGTTTCCCATGTGGTTTGTACCTTTAGGGTATACATTGTTCTTCGGAGTAGTGCTTCTTTTAATGTTCATCGTTTCTAAAAGAGATTTTCGCAGAGACGTAATGTGATTTTTTTAGTAGATAAGAGGTAGTTACATTATTCTACTTTTCTCATATTTAACGATGTAGTAGGTAAAATAAAGAAAGGAGGATGCTTCGGCATCTCCTTTCTAAAAGGATAGAAAGTATAAAATTATGAACATAGTTTCTTTTGTCCAGCGCAAGCTGCCTACCCCTTGAGGTCACGCCTCTACAATGAAAAGTCAAATAGCGACTTTTTTGCCACAGAATTTTTACTTGTCGGACTTGCACAAGGACGTGCTGACGTCAACGTTCGCCACAGGACGTGGCGGATTTTAGTTGACGTTCCTCTTTCGAAATGCTTGCGCATTTCTTATTTGTATGCTCCACAAGCCGTTCCCCTTTAGTGTATTTTAAACAAATGTTTCATTCATTCAGTAAACTAAAATATGTTGAAGCGAAAGATAAATAAGTAAAGGAAGTTAATAGTGATTGAAATGAATGAAGGATTAGTATTTTTTCAGTAAGCAGCAGTGCTACTATCCGATGGCACATGTATTAAGCTTTCTCCTGTACGAAAAACCAGACGCAGAATAGTCGTGCAAGGAGAAACGAAAAACATATTGTAATCCACGAAATATACCATTCCCAGTGTATGTATGTGATAAGATCAGTATACTTTTCAATAATGACTTCTATGATTGTCATTACAGAACTAAAACCAACATAATAACCGATTTGAATGAGATTACTACGACCAGAAGGATACCATACATTAAAAGCGGCACATATGACTGGAAAAGCATAAAATTCATACGTGAAGCTTGTCCGATTAATAGAAGCAAATAATCGCACAGGATATTCAAGCAGCCCTAACTCTACAACTACTAAACCAATAAGAAACGTAATAATCTGTTTGAACAAAAAAGCTACAACTGCAAGTCGAATTTTATTTTTCGGTATGAAGAATAGCATTCCAGTTGCTGTTACATACACGGATAATAAGAGCCACCATTCCATTCTCACGAGGACTCACACCTCTCTGCTTGAAACAAGGTTTTATCCTTAAAGAACCAATTACAGCTGACTTGACTTACATAAAAGAGAAATCCAATATAAATCCACATCCCGTACCACGTTAAGATTCCATATTCTAATAAGTCTGTATATCTCTCGAGAACAATATCAAACAACGTAATGACGGTGATCCAAATAAAAAAGTATGTAAATCTATACCAAAGACTTCCTTTTATTCTTTTATTTACGTAATAAATGGAAAATAATACTGGATAAAAAAAATAGTCGATAGTAAGGGGGAGATCTGTTGCTTTCGGTAACTCCCGAACAGGGGCAGTTAATAAACCGTACGTAAAAGCAGGCATATCGCAAAGCCATATGATTGCTTGAAACATCAAAAAAGCCAAAAACCCCTTCCGCCTGTTTTTGCGCGGAATAATTAGAAACAACCCAATAAAGCCCAAAAGCCACATTGCTACCAGGATTACATAATTAATCCACATGTTTTAGTGTTTCTCCTCTCGAGAAGTTATCAATTGTTATATATAAGCAATCATTTTTGCTTATGCTAAGCAACTCTTTTATAGGCATTGTACTAAGAATATCGAATTGTTTTTCAGATTGCCTCTTTGAAAATACTTCTAAAGTTCTTTAATTTTTTCCTTATTGTAAGGGAATTATGCGTAAAATGAGAAAAAATCAACACTTGGGACGTGCAGTAAGTCGCATTATTAATTTTGTTCAAAGTAAAGAAAAGGTCCTTGCGCATTTCTAATTAGTTATTCCTATTATCCCTTCTCTTCGTTATGATAGATAAGTGAAAAGTTAATGTAAGGTAAAATATGAAATAAATGTCTATGGGGGTTGAAGGAAGGGTATGATATCCATTTTAGTTGTAGAAGACGATGAGTCTCTTGGATACGGTCTTCAGTATGCATTTGAAAAAGAAAGTTGGAGTGTCAAGTTAGCAAAGTCTATCAAGGAAGCCGAAGAATATTTACAACAGCAAACTCCTAGTTTACTTTTATTGGATAACCATTTACCAGATGGATTAGGAATTGATTTTTGTAAAAGAATAAGAGAGTTTTCTAACGTCCCTATTATTTTTCTAACAGCAGCGGATGAAGAGATTGATATTGTCAGAGGCTTAGACATGGGGGCTGATGATTATATAACAAAGCCCTTTCGGGTTATGGAATTAACCTCTAGAGTTAAATCTACTCTAAGAAGGTCAGCAATGTCAGGGCAACCTGCTTCAAAAAACGTAATTATATCAAAGGATATTGTTCTGTTCAGTGAAATGCAACGTGCTGAGAAAAATGGTATTGATTTAAGGCTAACAAGTACAGAATTTAAATTATTAGCTACTTTCATACGAAATGCTAATCAGACTTTATCAAGAGAACAGCTATTACAGAAATTATGGGATATTGACGGAAACTTTATCGATGATAACACACTTTCTGTTCATATTCGACGTTTACGAGAAAAAATTGAAGCCAATCCGTCCGAACCCACATACGTAAGAACGGTTAGGGGAATAGGGTACGTATGGGAACAAGGAAGTGTAAACTCTTGATCAGATCTACTCTAAAAAACAAAGAATGTAAGGTGCATATTTTACTATTGACTGTATTGATTGTACTCTCTATCTTTGCCATAAATTCTTATATCACAAAAGTATATGAGGGTATGCATCAGGAGTTGCAAAGTAGAAATATGGCTATATTAGGGGTTATTTTAGATAAAAACCCAGAGCTAGAGGATGAATTAATCCCATTATATACAAAAGAAATTACAAGGGAAGAGGTTCAGAAGGGAAATGAATTGGCTCAGAAGTATGGTCTTTCTTTGTCTTCAGCTGACATTACTAAACCTTTTATTAATGAATCTTTACGAGAAATACTGATCGGCATCTCTTTCTGGGGAGGAGGGTTCTTACTAATCATATTCTTACTAGCGTTAAGGACATTCCACTCTATTTATTCCCAAATTAGAGACATATCTCTTGGAATAGAAAAAATAATGAATGGTGATTTTCAAGTTATCTCTTTAACGCAAGAGGAGGGGGATTTGCCACTATTACGATTTCAATTTAACCAAATGGCCGAACGGTTAAGGAGTACTTTGGATCGCTTAGGGGAGGAGAAATTGTTATTAAAGAATTTAATCTCGGATATTTCCCATCAGCTAAAAACCCCTTTAAGCTCCTCGTTAATGTTTCACGATTTCCTACTTGATGATCCGAATCTAGAAAACCGTTCGGATTTTTTAAGGAAAAGTAAGCAACAACTCGATCGAATTCATTGGTTAATCAAGGAGTTATTAAATTTATCGAAGCTAGAGTCTGGAATTATTCAGTTTACTATGAGTAATAGTTCGATTAATTATACGATTGAAGAGGTTGTCATATCTCTACAACAGAAAATTGATGAAAAACACCTTACCATTCAGTTCGAAAACTTTAAAGAACCTATCTATACTACTCATGACGTAAAGTGGTTAGGGGAAGCGCTAAAAAATATTTTGAACAATGCAATTGAATATAGCAATCATCATGGGGAAATTACAATAAAATTAGAAAGGAAACGTAACTTCCTACTTATAGCGATTCAAGACCATGGGATTGGAATTTCTAAAAGCGATTTGCCGCATGTTTTTGAACGTTTTTATCAAGCAAGAAAGAATAGGCCATCAGTCGAAGGAACGGGTATTGGCTTAGCCCTGACAAAATTAATTGTGAATAAACATGATGGTCGAATTGAAGTGAGAAGTGAGGGTATTAACAAGGGAACAATATTTACTATAACACTTCCTATCTAAAACCAAGATGACAAAAATGTAAGAAAGCCCGTCATCTTTTTGTAAGCTTGATAGATTATCCTTTTCTTATGCGAGGAGGAAAAAAAGTGGATATACTACAAACAGTGGAAGTAACAAAGACATATGGAAAAGGAGCAACAGCAGTTGAAGCACTTAGGGCGACGAACCTTACAATAAGAAAAGGGGAGTTCGTCGCAGTTGTTGGGGCAAGTGGTTCTGGTAAAAGTACATTGCTACACTTACTTGGGGGACTTGATAACCCAACTAGTGGGGATATTTTCCTAGAGGGTCAAAGGTTTTCAAATCTTACAGAACATGAATTATCAATTTATAGAAGAAGAAAGTTTGGTTTTATTTTTCAACAATTTAATCTTTTGCCTGTTCTTTCTGCAGAAGAAAATATCCTTCTTCCCTTATTATTAGACAACAGAAAGGTAGATAAGGAGTACATAGGAGATCTTATTAATTTTCTAGGGCTTACAGACAGAAAACACCACTTGCCAAGTTCTCTTTCTGGTGGGCAGCAGCAAAGGGTGGCTATTGCAAGGGCTCTTTCTAATAAACCATCAATCATTTTTGCTGATGAGCCCACTGGGAACCTAGATAGTGTTTCCTCAGCAGAGGTACTAAAACTACTGAAAGATTCTATAAAAAAGTATCACCAAACTCTTGTAATGATTACGCACGATAAAGAGGTATCAGAATACGCTGACCGGGTTATTACAATCCGTGATGGGGCAATCGTTGGAGATGAGGTATTCATATGAATCACTATACCTCGTTAACAAAGAAATATGGGATAACACAATGGAAAAGAACCTTATTCACCCTTATAGGAATTGTATTATCGGTCGGTTTAATGTCTTTTTCGGTTATATTTATTCATAATTTAAAGGAAACGATTTTTCACTCTGCAAAATACAGTACAGGTTATTATCATATGGCCGTATCTCAACCAAATGAAGAGCAAGAATCTGTTTTAAGACTTTATCAGAAAGTAAATGTGGCAGGAAAGGTTACGGCAACAGTCATGGATTTGCCTGATACAGACTCTAGCATTCAACTAATGAGCTTGGATGATGAAGCAAAAAAGATTTTTAAAGAAATCACACTAGTCAAGGGTAGACTCCCACTAAACGATAAAGAAATTGTTTTAGAAGAGTGGATTGCTAAAGAGAATGGCATGAAAGTTGGAGAAAAAATAAGGCTTGGGGATACAACTCTTGAACTTGTTGGTATTTGTAAAAATCAGTTTAATTCGAGGTCAAATAAAACTTCAATAGGATACGTAATCCAGAATCATCCATTATTAGGTAGTAAGGATGCAAGGACCATTCTCTATATTCAGTTTTTTGAAAAGTATATAAAAAATCAAACTGATTTTGCTTTACATATAGAGCAATTAACTAAAGCTGCAGGGGTAACAGAAGATAATGTAGAAAGGAATTCTATTGTTTTTAAGTCATTAGGTGATTATACAAGTAGAGATTATTCATCTATTTTAATTATTATCGTAAATGTAGTAGTGATGGGGCTGTTCATCTTTAATACATTTCAGATATCAGTCATGGAGCGAATTCAACAATATGGCATTTTACGTTCGCTCGGAGCAACTCCGAAACAAATTCATTACCTTGTAATGAACGAAGCTATCATTTTTAGTATAGTGGCCATTCCAATTGGAATTGGATTAGGGATTGCCCTTCAAGGGTTATTACACTATCTCTCATTCTTTCAAAATGCCCCTAAGCTAACAGTTCCTTTCCAGGAGTTGCTTTGGGTTGCAGGTATTGGCTTTCTAACTATTTTATTATCCGTATATAAACCAGCTGTTGCTGCTAGTAAGGTTTCACCTATGCAAGCAGTCAAAATGACACAGCAGCTACCTAGCGTAAAAGCAATGAAAAGGGAGCAACCACATTTTTTGTTAAACCGTTTAGGTGTTTCCGCACACATGGCATGGCAAAATATTATGCGGAATCGCGCTCGATTTATTGGTGCAACACTTTCTATGTCAGTGGCCATCATCCTAGTCATTTTAAATTTTGGATTTTTTTCTTCTCAGGATCCGGCAGCATTAGTAAAGAATAATTACTTATGGAATTCAAATTATTATGTTACGAGTGATGGTGGATTTAAAGAGAATGATATTAGTAAACTAAAAGAACTATTTCCAAAAATAGAGGTTATAAAATCTCAATATGAAAATATTGAAGTGAGTGTACCAAACAGTGATACGATGGATATTCGTTTTTATGGTTACCATGAAAAAGAATTAAAAAAGGCTAGCCGTTATACTGTATCAGGAAGTGTGGATCTCAATTCTCTTCAATCGGGACAAGAACTACTTTTAGTAGGAGAAAATCAATCAAATCTAAAGATTGGGGATTCCATTACACTAAAATACAAAGGAAATAATGTATCAATTAAGGTCGGTGCCATTCTCGAAAACTATCCTACAGTTGGGGACCGAGACGGATTTAAAATTGTTGGACATACTACTTTATTTGAATCCTTAATTGGAGATAAAGGAACCTATGACCGTTTAGATTTAAAGATTGACGAAAGTTCAGAAAATCATTTGGATATTTTTAACAAATTAGATACCTTTGTAGTGGATGGTAAAGTACGTTCCCTATACGAAAATATGGAGAGTATTCAAGAGGACTTTGATGTTTTTCAAGTATTAATGATTGGGTTTATCTCTATTATTAGCCTAATTGGTATATTTAGCATATACAATACCCTTGCTACAAGTTATCTTTTACGGAAAAATGAATTCGGAATTTTACGGGCAATTGGAATGACACAAAGTCAAATAAGAGAAATGGTTGTCTGGGAGGGACTTTTTTACGGACTGTTTAGCACGGTTTGGGGGGTTTTAATTGGTGTTATCCTCCACTACCTCCAATATAGGATTTTAAATGTTTTTATAAAAGGAATATATCCAAGTTGGGATTATCCTTATGGAATAAGTGTAATAGCCGGAATAACGTGTATAGGTATTTGCATTTGTGCCTCTATATATTCATCAAAGAAGCTAAAGCTTACTGGTATTATGGATTCTATAAAGATAGTCAACTGAGGAATCTGATGTAAATTGCTTATTGTCAGAGTAGTAAAAGAAACCTGTGGATGTTAAACTTTCCACGATTTAATTCTACTGCACTTTTTGCGGGATGGATTTGCCGTACGAAATAATAGACAATTATCTTAATCTGGTGACTAAACTTTTAGAGATTAGTTTGTAACGCCAATTAAAGTTGAAGATTGTAAATGATCGAAGCAGGGTTATTCAATAGTGCTATCTAAGTAGGTAGATTACACTTGCTATGTTACGTGCATTAATTTTATTAGGTACAGTATGGGCATTATTTAAATTGGATTTAATGAGAATAGGTAGTGTTAATCAAGTTGGATTATCACTACCTATTTTAGTAAATGTAACAATAGGAGATATAATTAATGTTGTAAAAAAATGATATTTTATATTCTTCTATGATAAAAACTATTGATGTTGATAATCCATTTGTTTTCGAATTATTTCTTTAGCTTCGTAGTTTGAAAGCTTTTCACAAAGATATAAGCCTAATTCAAGTGAAGAACTCACTCCTCTTGAAGTAATGATATTACCGTCATCAACAACTCTTTTATCAATTACCTTACAATATTTTTTTAACTCTCCAAAATAATTTGGATGGGTTGTTGCCTTCTTTCCCCTCAAGAATCCAGCTGCTCCTAATATCAAGGAACCTGTACAAACAGATGCCTTTACTTTGCAAGTACCTGATGTTTTGATCCAATTGATGAATTGTGAATTATTTATTAAACTAGTTGTTCCAATACCACCAGGGATAATTACTAAATCATATTTGGTAAGTGGTTCTCTTACTTTAGTTGGAGTAAAAATAAGTCCAGTACCGTCGGTAATTGTATCATTAAAAGAACAAATGTCCCACTCTAAATCAGGTAAAAAATCCATTGTTTTTAGCCTTGTTATAGGATCGTACGCCCCTATAAAATCTAGTGATGTAAATTCATCAAATATTACAAAAGCTATCTTCATGTGGACTCCCTTCTTTCCCTCACTATAATAGTTTTTAAGTAATGTAGAAAAAGAATAGATAAAATTTCAGATTATAGTGTAGTTGATAATTGGTCAAACTGTACTAAACACATTTGCATTAAGATAAATAAAATGTTGGTTTCTACAAAGAAGCTTTTCTAATTAAGCTACTCTTTTTAATCATGTACTTATCTATTAATAAAGAAACTACCAAGGATATAATACAGAGTAAGAAGAGAATTCCATAAGTTTCAATGGAAATAGGTTTACCCTCAAGATTTAGATTATTTCCACGATACTCAAAACGTTTAATTGCATATTCAGCGGTTTGGATATCTTCTTGTTGTGCTAAAAATTCAAATGGTGCTTCATAAACATATCTGTTTGGCGATCCACTATGCATGAATACTAGCTCATTCGTGTTTCCACTCTCTTTCCACATTTCTAACTCGGGAGTAACAAGGGATTTTGCATCAGCCCCGACAATCATTAGTCTATCCAACCTTGGTGCATTTTCCATTGAATACCTAGCTATAAGGTTAAGCCCATACTCTGTTACAATTGGTTGATCGGAGTTTGAAATGGTAAAAAGTTTGTCTGTACCAATATTCCCAAAGATATCTATAACTGAAGCAACTTCTCCAATCCCCATATTGTCATATAATAAAACACCGGTTTTATACTTATTAAATTGAAAAGCTTGGTTCATTAGAAAAGCATTATCCTTTGCTTGGAAATAATAGGGGGTAACTTTAGGGTCTTTTACAAAATTGAAATTTGGATAATTTAACTCCTTAGCTACCTTTTGGGCAATTGAATCTCCTAATTCTTGAGAAATTACGTAAAGACTTGCATCAATACCGGAGGATAAACCTGCGGATGAAATTATGTTTCCATCTTGAACATACCTCATATCTCTTTTCCATTGAGTATTAGGGTAATCTTTTATTCTTTGATCAATGTTTGACCAGTGAGCAGCAGCTTTTTTTCCGTCTAATAGGCCAGCATCAGCAAGATTTCTCGAACCAGTGCAAATACTTAAAATGATGTTATCAGAATGGTAGTTTTCTTGAATCCATTTTCTAACAGGTAGGTAACTCTTCTCATTATCTATTCTTATGTTTGGGACAACTATAATGTCCGGACTTTTTCCAAGTAGTTCTTCTAATTCCTGAAAAGAAAAATGAGGAACAATATCCAGACCACCGGTAAAAGATTTAACATTGTTATCTGGAGCCACAGCAAATACATTATAAGAATTAGTCATGGCAAAAGCTTCATACGGACCTAAAAAATCAAAAGCCTCCGTAATTCCATTCCCTAATAATACTGCTACAGTTGGTTTAGTAGAATCATAGTGTGGTTTTCTAAGCTCCTTAATAGGAGGAACGGGAGTATCTCGATAGGAAAAGAGAAAATTAGATTGGCTATTTGTATATCCTATCCATCCAAGGCCTCCTACAATAATAGTAAAGACTGAAAAATATAAAACAATACGTAATAATATCTTAGTCATTAGATCTCCTTCCAAGTTATTATAAATTTCCAAACCATCATGTTCTGGCATGAATGCTTATAATTATAAGTGGATTAAAAACAATAAAACCGCATATTTTACGAGGGTATCCGCAAAATTTTTGTAAATAACTTAAAGAAGTTGGTACTTATTGGAAAACAATGTGATGCTGACAGCTCTGGTGAATTTATGGACAATCGTGTCAGAATGAGGATGAATTCTGACAGGTTTGTTAAATTTAAGAGTAATCGTGTCAGAATCAGGGGGTCTATTCTGACAGCATTGATGAATTTAAGAGTAATGGTGTCAAAATGAGGGGGTCTATTCTGACAGCTTAAATGAATAAAAGAGTAATCATGTCAGAAAAAGGAGTCTATTCTGACAGCATTGATAAATTTAAGAGTAATCGTGTCAGAAAATGGGTTGAATTCTGACAGCATTGATAAATTTAAGGGTAATCGTGTCAGAATGAGGGTTGAATTCTGACAGCATAAATGAATATAAGAGTAATCATGTCAGAAAGAGGAGTCTATTCTGACAGCATTGATAAATTTAAGAGTAATCGTGTCAGAATGAGGGTTGAATTCTGAAAGCTTAAAGGAATATAAGAGTAATCATGCCAATATCAGGGGGGAAAATTTCCACCAATATTTGAGGAGAATATACTATTGTAATATGTTATAAGAAAATGTACAGGTATACTATTAAATAGTACCCTTGTTTTTGAGAGTGAGTTAAGGGATTGTAAAATCATTTTTAAAAAGTAGAATTGAACATTTTGGAAAGGAGGGCTTTGATTTGAAAGAGTTAGCTCTATTTTTAGAATTACAAAATAATCAAATAGAGGAATTATACAAAAAAGTAGCGATTAATCACTGGATGGCTACTACTACTGGCGAAAATGAATGGGCAGATAAAAATAGTAAATCACTAACAGAATATTATACATATTTTGCAAGTCCAGAATTAATTCAGAAGGTGTTAATGTTTAGAAAAGTCGAAGGTATTTCACGTATCCAACGTCGTCAATTAGATGATTTATATAATAAAGTGGTTAAAAATCAACTAACTAAAGATAGTTTAGAGGAGACATTACGAATAGAAAAAGAAATATCAGTAGCTTTTAACACTTTTCGCCCCGTACTAGATGGAAATGAAATAACTAACAATGATATCTTACATATTTTAAAAAATAGTAATAATAACACAGAAAGAAAAAGAGCTTGGTTAGCAAGTAAACAAATAGGAAAAAAAATAGAAAGCAAAATTATTGATTTGGTACAAAAAAGAAACAAAGATGCCAAATCTTTAGGGTTCTCAAATTTTTATGAGATGAATTTTAATACGCAAGAGCTTGATGTAAATGTTGTATTTGAAGTCTTTAACAACTTAAAAAGAATGTCAGATGCTCCATATAAGAAAATAAAAGATGATATTGATATAGAAATATGTGAAAGGCTAAATATTTCAAAAGAAAATATACGCCCTTGGCATTATTCTGATCCATTCTTTCAAGAAGAGTCTACAATAAAGGGAATAAATATTGATAATTACTATAGTGAAAAAGATTTAGAGCAAATATCAAGGAACACATTTACTTCTATGGGCTTTACTATTGATGACGTTTTAAATAAAAGCGATTTGTATCCGCGTAAGGGTAAAAATCCTTTTGGGTTTTGTTCGGATATTAATCGTAGTGGTGATATCAGGATTCTAGCTAATATGGAAAACAATCAGTTTTGGGCTACTGCATTACTACATGAGTTAGGACATGCTGTCTATTCAAAATATATTGATCATAAGCTTCCTTTTATTCTACGATTTCAATCTCATACTTTAACCACGGAAGCAAGTGCTTTATTTTTCGGGAGATTAACTAAGTCTTCAAAATGGATTCAGCATTTCTTGGGAGTAGAAGATGAGATAGTATTAGAATCTATGGAAAAAGTAATGCAACGCGAAATGATTGTATCTGCTAGATGGTTTCTTACTTTCTCCTTCTTTGAAAGAGAAATGTATGAAAACCCGAATCAGGATTTAAATAAACTTTGGTGGGATATAGTTAAGAGTATACAATTTATAAATCCACCAGATGATGTTACATACCCAGACTGGGCTTCCAAAATGCATTTTTCCTTAGCACCTGTTTCTTATCAAAATTATTTATTAGGTGAACTAGCAGCTTCCCAGCTCCTGTTTTATATTGAAAGTAATATTTCTAAAGACATGTTTAAACCCGAGGTAGGAACTTACTTGATAGAGAACTTTTTTAAATATGGGGCAATTTATGATTGGAATGAAAAAATAGAAAGAGCTACAGGTGAGAAGCTTAATCCTATATATTTCATTAACCAATTTCTAAAAAATGAGTAATAAATTACACAAGAAATATAATAAATCTTTTCTCTTGTTCAACTCATATTAGTTCAGAATTTTTTCACCCCAATTCCTTGTTAAAAGTGGAACTACTAATAAAGTGCTAAATTAGCAAAATATTTGGTTTCCTCAAATGAAATATAAAAAAGAGAAGGGTTACTCCCTTCTCTCAGATTGTCGACAAAAGGCATCGAGAGCACTCCCTCTCGATGTCTTTTATCATTTTTGAAAGGAATTGCAGAAAA
>JBLKRX010000033.1:0-54395 GCA_047608075.1 Ferdinandcohnia humi | reverse complement strand
GCTAACCACTACTACTGCCTTCATGGCTCGGGACTTTCACCCTATAGACTGCACCCATGCCGGGCGCACAACAAAAGAAACCACTTACTAGTGGTTTCAAAGAGTGTAGCATTTTATTTCCCTAGTAAGTGGTTTCAATGAATTTTAAAGCTCGCTCCAGGTAACATCTCAATTTCAGGATACTCTTTTAGGTCTTTTATCAATTTAAACAAAGCATTATCCTTTTGCTTTGCTTCAATCATACAATCAATTTGTTCAACACTTCCGTTTATTGTTCGCAAAAAATCCATAAACATAGCTGGATCCACATAATCAGCATGTGCCCTAAATTCAGATTTATTTCGGGGACTGGATATATGCATTTTTATTGGAAGATGGGAATGTTGCCATGTATCAATTACTCTTGGCCAATGCTCCTCCCAGTTAACACCTTCTTCGTGATTCGCTAAGTGATGGTGGTAATCAAAGACAAGAGGGATAGCTAATTTTTCACAAAGATACAAGGCATTTTGAAGTGAAAAGGTAGTATCATCATTTTCTAACATAATCATTGATTGAATTCCTCGGGGTAATAGCCCGAAATTATGAATAAATTGCTCTAGTGCTTGTTCTTTATCATCATAAGCACCTCCAACATGTATCACACACCGATGCTCTGGATTAATCCCCATCCCCTTTAATAGTGAATAATGCATTCGTAACGTTTTTACCGTCGGATTTATCACATCAGGGTTTGGCGATGTCAGTACCACAAAATGATCAGGATGAAAGTCTACTCTCATCGGATTATCCCTTAAAAAATCTCCAATTTGTACAAGATTCTCTTTTAATGGCCTTATATAATTCCAATCTAGGAGCTCTTCATGGTTTGCTAACGGTATAAGCTTTGAACTAAAACGAAAAAATGACACGCCGTTTCCTTTGTTATGCTTTAATAAACGCAAACAATTCTCAAGGTTAGAATTTGCGATGCGTTCAAGTTTTTCAACCGCAGCTTCCCTGTCCTTAATCGTTTTAAATTTGGCATAAGTCATTGTTTGGGACGGCGAACAATTTTGCAAATTCATACTCATCGCCACATACCCGAGTCTTACAATTGTCAACGTTTTGCACCTCTTCAGTTTGTTTACCTTAGTATGCCTCTAACTCTAGTTCTGAAAACAAACTCCTAGCATAAGGTTGGCCAGATATAGGTAGTTGGAGTAAAGGAAGTTGCTTTAGTAGGGCACGGGTCGGGTCTAATCGTGACCACTTTAGGTTGAAAATGTGGGATTTGGAATCAATTAGCATGGAATCGGTACCACTCTAAAGTGAACTAGCAAAATAAGGGTTCGTTTAGCACGGAATCGTGACCGTTTTACAGTTTATTAGCGATATGCGGGTTCATTAAACATATTATCTTTACCATTTTCGTAGAAAATTTCGAAAGTTACTTATATAAAATCTTATTTTTTTTACAAAAAAGGCGTCTCAGCCGAGACACCTTTTACTCTTATTGTTCATTTTTACGGAAGTTTCCTCGACGATTACCACCTGATGATTGGCGACGATCCCCAGATCCTTGGCGATTGCCTCCACGACCTCGGTCACGGCCACCTTTATAGCCGCCACGGCCACGGTCACGACCGCCTCCACCGCGGTTATTTTCTCTTTCACGTTTTACACGGACAGGTGCTTCCTCTGTTAATTTAACAGGGGTTGCATCTGGTTCTTTAGTCATTAATTTTATCGCCGCTGCTACAACTGATACAGAGTCATGCTCTTCTAATAATTCTTCAGCTGCACGTGTGTAGTATGATAAATTATTTGACTCAATCATCGAAACGATTTTTTCAATCGTCATCTTTTGTTGACCTTCTAACGCCTCGTCTAAAGTTGGTGGCTTCATTTTGTCCATTTTACGTTTTGTTGTATTCTCAACAATCTTTAATTGGCCAATTTCACGAGGAGTCACGAATGTCATCGCCATTCCTGTTTTTCCTGCACGTCCTGTACGACCAATACGGTGAACATAGCTTTCAGGATCTTGAGGAATATCAAAATTATATACGTGAGTAACTCCGGAAATATCTAATCCACGAGCAGCTACATCAGTAGCAACCAATACTTCGATAGATCCTTCTTTAAACTTACGTAATACAGATAGACGTTTGGCTTGGCTTAAATCACCATGAATTCCTTCTGCTGCATAGCCTCTAAGAGTAAGTGCTTCAGAAAGCTCATCAACACGGCGTTTTGTACGACCAAATATAATTGCAAGTTCTGGTGATTGAATATCAAGTAAACGAGTAAGTACATCGAACTTTTTCTTTTCTTGTACTTCCAAGTAATATTGTTGAATATTTGGTACAGTAACCTCTTTTGCTTTTACTTTTACTACCTGTGGCTCTGTCATGAAACGCTCAGCAATACGTTGAATTGGACCAGGCATTGTCGCTGAGAATAAAAGAGTTTGTCTTTCTTCAGGAATACCCTTTAAAATCGCTTCAATGTCTTCGATAAAGCCCATATTTAACATTTCGTCAGCTTCATCTAGCACTACTGTCTTTACATTTTGTAACTTAAGCGTTCTACGGTTAATATGGTCAATTACACGACCAGGCGTACCAACAATGATATGTGGGTGTTTTTTCAGTGAGCGGATTTGGCGGCTAATATCCTGACCACCATAGATTGGTAAGATTCGAATACGATTGAAATGCCCAATTTTGTGAAGCTCTTCTGATACCTGAATAGCAAGCTCACGTGTTGGAGCAATGACAATACCTTGAATGTTATCATCCTTTACATCCACATTTTCAATCAATGGTATTCCAAATGCTGCGGTCTTTCCTGTACCTGTTTGAGCTTGACCAATTACGTCATGCCCTTTTAATGCCAATGGAATCGTTTGAGCTTGAATCGGTGTTGCTTCTTCAAACCCCATTTTACTTAACGATTTCATTAAATCTTGACTAATCCCTAATTCGTTAAATGTTGCCAATTTTTTCATACTCCTTTTGCTAATCATATTTGTACAATGACAAAATTGACTATTTAGACGGGAAATCTGTATAGACACTTGGCTTACGCCTCGATAGGTTCGTTTGGTTCACTATGGATACATGTTTATGTATCGTTATCGCGAAACCTCCACATATTGATGTGATAGGTAGGCGATCTGCCTAGTACTCCTATTAGATCAGAATAAATTCTGCTTAAAAAAAGAGCATTTTTTCCGTGAGTACGGAAGTAATGCCCTTAAGGTTCACGTCCAAAAAGATCAAATATGCCTAGACATTTGCACCCAGTTTTATCGACTTCCTCGATACATTTCCTTTGAACTGAGGCATCGGTCAGAGGCTTTAACTTTATTCGGTCAGGGTCTTAATTACCACTGAATTATATACTGTTGTCTATTCAACCATCATATAGAGAAGTGGAATCTTCTCCAGAATAAAGTTAAATTCTAGGGCGTTTTCTATAATTTAGAAGCCCTTTTTAACACTGTATTTGTTATCTTACCATTACAAATATAGAAATGCAATAAAGTCAACCTGTCCTGCTAAAAATAGTATAGACAAAAATATTACGTTTCATGTAAAAATGAATCAACCTCTTCAAACAATTTCTTTTGGTCCTCACCATAACATACATGATGCTTGGCTGATGGAAGAATACAAATTCTTTTCTCTACAGAACCTATCTCTTTGTATAAATAATAGGCACTTTTTAAAGGAACAATCCCATCACATTCCCCTTGAACGATTAATGTTGGTATATTAATTTTCTTTAATTGTGGACGTATAAAGCGAACCAGTTTCCGAAATTCAATTGTTGCGCGTAATGGTGTTTCCAAAACTTTCTTTTTATAACGTAAAAACAACTCATTTTCAGTAAGCGTTTTCGCAAACCCATCACGTAGCATTTCTTTCACATCTGTAACAAGCTGCTTCGGATTTATATAATACGCTGCTGCACTTAATAAAACTAGTTTATATACTGGATATTTTGTTGCTAAGTATCCCGCAATAATTCCTCCCATTGAAAATCCTACTACATACACCCTTTCGCATGACTCCAATAGCTCGACTAGCTCATCTTCGGCTGCAGTAATCCACTCTGAAAAACTGACACCTTTTAGGTTTAACGTTTTCCCATGTCCTGGTAGTGTAGGAGTCTTAATTACCCAATTCGTTGTGTTTCGAATATGTTCTGCTAAGGGTTCGATCTCATAAGGTGCTCCTGTAAAACCATGTATAAGTAGACAACCAATCATTCCTATCACCACACTCGGAAATCTTTTTGAAATACTTGTAATATTTTTGTAACATTTCTCGTTTTCATACGTCTAATATAGTAACAATATGAGTAAGGGAGAGTTTTACTTTGGACAACCTATTTAAAGACTTTATCAATGAATTTATGTTTTATTCTATCGGCATCTTATGTACTATTTTAATAATTTTTCCATTTATCAGCTAAGAAAAGCCCCGCCCTGTTCACCCCCCCGATAAGCAAATTCTGTGGCAAAAAAGGCGCTCTTTGGCTTTTCATTGCCAAGCGTTTTTGACCTCGAGGGGGTATGCACTGGAATGGGCATTGATATCTATGGTTACTATTTTTATATATTCTTTAATTGTAAAGAAAAGCTCGGCAATCGCCGAGCTACTTTTATTTTAGTTACGCATGTGGACCTTTGCGTCCCGCTTTTATTTTTTCGATAGATTGCCCAATTCGTCGTGCACGGGTATCTTCACGTTTTGCACCTGTTACCCATTCTATATAAGCTCTTTTATAGGAAGGTGCAAGGTTTTCAAAAATACCGCTTGCTGCTTTATCTCCTACTAAAGCTTGTTTAAAGTCATCAGGTAGCACCGCTTCAGCTACAGGCGCTCTTTCACCCTTTTTCGGATAACTATTTCCCTTTATTCCGATTGTTTGTTTTCTCGTATACTGCTTGATTTCCGATTTAGGACGAAAGCGTAGTGCTGAAAACGTATCATCAATCGCAATTTGAGATACACCCTCATAACCTCGATTAATAAACGTATCCCATCCAATATCACGGTTAATATCAGTCTTAATCTTTGAGGTTTTCTTCGGGTAACAAACCCAAAGCTGTCCTCCTTCTTCTAAAGCAGAAATTGAAACAGGACCATATTCCTCAAGCTCCGCAATACTTCTTACAAATAACATGACAAACTCATATGTTCCACCGGGTGTTGTTTGAATTGTAACACCTTCCGGATAGGAAGATAGGTCACTCACATATTCCTCTGGAGCTTGTAAAATAAGTAGTTTTTGATTTGGTTGTATTCTCAGTTTTTTAATGACTGCTTCATCCATACCTACACCTTCTTACCGTTACTTTTTAAAAGCAAATATGACCTCTTCTAATTTCATTCCTCTTGAGCCTTTCACTAAGAGAATATCACCTTCATATAAAAGATTCATTAATTTATCAATTAACATGTTTTTATCTTGAAAAGCAAATACACGATCCTCATCAAAATTCTCTTTAGCCCCTTTTGCGATATACTCACCAAGAGTTCCGAATGTAAGGACATAATCAACCTTTTCCGGTTGTATAAACCTTCCAATTTCCTCGTGATATTCCATTTCCATATCACCTAGCTCTAACATATCTCCTAAAACTACCACTTTTTTCCCATCGCTTTGTAAATCATGAATGAGATTAATTGCTGCTTTCATAGATAATGGACTAGCATTATACGCATCATTAATTAGTTTAACACCGCCACGGCCTTCAATTAACTCTAATCTCATATTCGTAATTTTAATTTGTCGTAACCCATTCTCAATGTCATCCCAGTCTAATTGAAAATGACGTGCTACAGCGATTGCAGCCATCGCATTATTAACATTATGCTTCCCTAAAACCGGAATATAGAAATTTTTATCTTCTTTTATGTTTATTGAAAAAGAAGTCCTTTCACTTTCCTGCTTTACCTCTGTAGGAAATAAGTTGTTTTGACTCGTTTCACCAAAAGTAATAGTTGATATATCCATATTCTTTACACGATTGGATAATAAAGGTTCATCTCCGTGGTAAATTAAAACTCCATCTTTGGCTAGTCCGACTACAATTTCTAATTTCGCTTCTGCAATACCTTCACGTGATCCTAAATCAAGCATATGTGATTCACCAATATTTGTGATTACTGCTACATCAGGTCTTGCTAACCGTGTCAGAAACTCGATTTCTCCACGTGCACTCATGCCCATTTCTAAAACAGCAACTTCCGTATCCTCTTTTAATCGTAAAATAGTAAGTGGTAATCCAATGTGATTATTAAGGTTTCCTTCTGTTTTTTGTACACGTAGGGTTGTTGAAAGTACTGATGAAACCATATCCTTTGTCGTTGTCTTTCCATTGCTACCAGTAATACCTACAACTTTAATCGATAACTCGTCTCGATAGTTTTTGGCAAGTGTTTGAAGTGCTAAAAGTGTATCCTCTACATAAATAACAGGTATACTTATAGGTGGATTGGGTTCATTATCCGCCCATAATACCGCTTTAGCACCATTTTGTATCGCTGAATCAACAAACTTATGGCCATTAAAAGTCTCCCCAATGATTGGTACATATAAATTCCCTGGCGACATTGTTCTTGTATCTATTGAAACACCTTCGATAATTACTTCACTGAATTGTGGATCTAATTTACTTCCATTCACCATTTTTTCAATTTGGGCTAGTGTCTTTTTAATCATAAAAAACTCCCCTTTTTTTGGATTTGTTACGTACTAGTCAAGTTGTATGTTGTGTATATGTATTTTTCCTATTGGGTAGGACCAGCAAGATTTTTGGTAACATTATGTCCTAATTCATGAAGAAACACTATTCAATAATCGAATAGTGTTTCTGATACCGCGTTCATTCCTAATTTACATGGTATACTTTATGCTTTGTTTTTCAGCATGACGCTCGATTGCAAGGTCAACCAGTTTCTCAATTAATTCAGGATACGATACGCCCGCTTCCTGCCAAAGAAGTGGAAACATACTGAACGGGGTAAACCCAGGCATTGTATTTACTTCATTGATTAATACGTTTCCTTCCTTCGTTAAGAAGAAATCCGCTCTTACCAATCCAGAGCAATCTAACGATTTAAATGCCTTAATCGCTTCTTCCTTGACCTTTTCACTCTGTTCTTCTGTTATGTCTGCAGGGATAATAAGTGCAGTATCGCCATCCTCATATTTTGCCTTATAATCGTAGAACTCCTTTTTCGGTACAATCTCACCAACTACTGAACAGGATGGATTGTCATTTCCAAGAACACCTACTTCAATTTCGCGACCAACAATTGCTTCTTCAATAATCACTTTGCGGTCAAATAAAAATGCTTCCTCAAAAGCTCTTTCAAGGCTTTCACGATTAGTTGCTTTACTTATTCCAACGCTAGACCCTAGGTTAGCTGGCTTAACGAAGCAAGGATAGCCAAGCTCTTTTTCTACCTTTTCATATGCAGCCTCAGGGCTTTGCTTCCACTCACTACGAATATACGAAACATATTTAGCTTGCAACAGACCCGCTTGCCCAAAAATATTTTTCATAATGACCTTATCCATTCCTGCAGAAGATGCCAACACACCATTCCCCACATATGGAATGTTTACTAATTCTAATAAGCCCTGTACAGTTCCATCCTCACCATTTGGTCCATGTAGTAAAGGGAACACAACATCAATTGCTTCACTTTGAGCTGTCTGCTGAGCAGGAAAAAGCTCTGAATTTAATGAAACAGGTGAAATGGCAGTTCCTTCATCCTTCAGAACGAGTTTTTTCACATCATCAACAGGACCTGTAAGTTGATTTCCGCGAACCCATTCCCCTTGTTCTGATATATAAATTGGATGTATGTCATATTTTGAATGATCTAATGCTTTTATAACAGCCAACGCAGTTTGCAATGAAACCTTATGTTCAGCTGATTTCCCTCCATATAGTAAGCCTAACTTCACTTTCATAAGCTTCCCCCTAAAAATCAGTATACGTTTTATTTTAACATTAACGCTTTTATTTTATATAACAATTACGTAACATTTCTATAATTTATTATAAGAGCCCAACGAATGTGCCTGGCTAGGCAAATGTAACAGTAGGAAAAGCGCAAGCGCCTTGAAAGAGGAAGGTCAACTAAAATCCATCACGTCCTGTGGCGAACGTTGACGTCAGCACGTCCTTGTGAAGGTCCGATAAGCAAATGTACAGTTGCAAAAAAAGTCGCTCTTTGACTTTTCATTACAACGCGTGTTTGACCTCGAAGGGGGAGGCGCTGGAGCCAGACATCGAAAACTATGTTCAAGATTTTTTATTTTTTTATCCTTTAAAAAAAGCCTTAACTATTGTCAAGGCTTCTCCACTTATTCTAATGCACTAGCACTCTGTCCTAGTGTATAAATATGCTCTTGTATAAGCTTTTTTATTTCTAACGATTTAATATGGTGGCCATCCATTTCTAGAATCTTAAACTCATAGTCACCATATGTGATTTTATCACCTTGGTGGACATCAATTTGTTCCGTTAATATCCAACCACTAATGGTATCAACATCGGTGTCATCTATGGCTAACCCAAACAGGTCATTTACTTCTCCAATTAACACCTTTCCATCTAAAATGGTAGTTGTGTCGTTGATTTTTTGGATAGCTGGTTTTTCATCTGTATCAAACTCGTCACGAATTTCTCCAACGATTTCTTCAATGATATCCTCAACCGTTACCAGTCCTGAGGTTCCACCATATTCATCAATCAGGATTGCCATATGAACACGTTCTTTTTGCATTTTCGCCAATAGATCATGAATGGCAATCGACTCAATCACATGGATGATTGGTCTAATATAATCTTCAATTGTCTTTTCATTGGTACCTGTTCCCGTTACGAAATCCGTTAACACTTCTTTGAGATTAATCAATCCAATAATATGGTCCTTATCACCATCTACAACTGGGTATCGTGTGTATTTTTCACTCGTCATTATCCCAAGTATCTCTTGTATTGACTTATCTTTATCTAGTGCAATAATCTCTGTTCGAGGCACCATAATTTCTTTTGCTATACGATCATCAAACTCGAAAATGTTATTTACATATTTATATTCTGACTGATTAATTTCACCATTTTTATAGCTCTCTGATAAAATGAGTCGTAGCTCTTCTTCTGTATGGGCAATATCGTGCTCAGAAATACGCTTATAACCAAATACCCCAGTTAATAATCTTGCCGACCCGTTAAGGAGCCAAATAAATGGAAACATCAGTTTATAAAAAAAGATTAGAGGTCTAGCAAAAAACAAAGTGATTCTTTCTGCCTTCTGAATTGCGACAGTTTTTGGCGCAAGCTCACCAACTACAACATGTAAAAATGTAATGGCTAAAAACGCTACAGTTACAGATAGTGCGGTAGATAGTGATTCTGGTATGCTCAGAAGAGCAAATAACGGATGAAGTAAACTTTCAAATGTCGATTCACCTAGGAAGCCAAGTCCTAACGCAGTAACCGTGATACCTAGCTGACAAGCAGAAAGATATTCATCCAGGTTTGAGATGACAGTCTTAGCAGCATTTGCGTTTTTATTCCCTTCTAGTACGAGCTGGTCGATGCGAGTACTTCTTATTTTTACAATCGCAAATTCAGACGCCACGAAAAAGGCAGTTAACGCAATTAAAATTGCAACCATGACCAAATTAAATATCTCCAAATAGTTTCCTTACATCGTACGAAACGAGTAAGGATTACACCTCCTAAATAGGTAAGTTAATAATCATTCCTCCTAAGAGAAATGTCGCTTTATACAAAGTATTTATCACAATGTTGTTTTATTCTAGAAGTTTTAACATATATATAGGAATCTTTTATGATTCAAGTGCAGACGTACGAATCGTAATCTCAAAAAAGAGCATCTAGATTCATAACTTGCTAGCTTTCTTAATTGAATAGAATTATTAGTAATTTAGCTAATGACATGCTTTGTGATGACATTTTACGAATTAATGATTCTTGTTGGTCTTCTGTTAGAGAATCAAGCATCGGCTTCATTTCCTTTAATTCTGTTTCAAGATGCTCCATTCTTTTTGAAAGAGCCTGGGTATACTTTAACACCCGGTCCTGCTCTACACTGTTTGTTTTAAATAATTCAACCTTCTCCTTAATTTCTGTTAAAGGAATGTTTAGCTCCTTATACTGTGAAACAAGTTGAAGAGTTTCGATTGCTTCTTCTCCGTAAAATCGATAGTTAGAGTCTGATCGTTCCGGAGTTAAGATACCGATTTTTGTATAATAATCAATTGTTCGTTTTGATACATTAGCTTCTTTCGCTAGCTCTCCAATACGGTATAACTTCCCAACGAAATCACCCCTACTATCATTCTTATATTCTCCTATTATATGTATATAAAACCGTACAGTCAAACGTTACGGTTTGTCTGAACGGTTTCGCAAGTCACTCTATTTTTTTCTATTCGTTGTAGATGTGGCACCTTTCCAGCTATACAGACCACCCTTTAAGTGGGCGAGAGGCATCTCTTTATTCCTTTTTCTAAGGATTTTTGCAGCCTGTTTACTTCTAATTCCTGTTTGGCAATATAAAATGACTTCCTTATCTGTGGGTATTTCCACCTTTTTCCCTCTAATTTTAGGAAGCGGAAGGTTAATTGCACCTTTTAGATGATTAGTCTTAAACTCGTATGGATTTCGAACATCTACAAGCACTACATTTTTGGATGCTTTGATTTTATTTTTAACCTCGTCCTCTGTTAATTGTTGAAAGTTTTTAACCGGTTTAAAAGCATCATAAACAAGGTATAAAAAAATAAGTCCTACCCCGATTTGAACAATTGTCATTATATCCATTTTGCAACATCCTTCTCGTCTATTTCTTTTATTATAATCTAATTGATATAGAAGGAAAACGTTTACGTCTAGGTCTAAGGCATGTTTTCCTTCGTTTTTCCAAAATTCACATGTGACATTCTCATATATTTACGATAGAGTAAACATTAGACAAAGTTAGCAGGAGATAGGAGAATCAACAAAGTTGGCACGCGCTAGAAAAAGAAGGTTTTTTGCAAAAATTGTATTTACTGCATATACGTTGACCCTTTTATATTGGATGTTTTTTGCTTTTTCACGAACACAAAGTGAAAATTTCAAATATAATATAACCCCTTTTTCAACCATAAAAAACTATTTTACATATTATGATCATTTCCCTATAGATATTTGGCTCATTAATATAGCCGGAAACATTGGTGTATTTATACCCTTTGGAATATTACTCCCCATGCTTTTTCCAAAGTTACGAAACATCTTTCTATTTACATTCACATTTGTTGTATGTATTTCAATAGTTGAAGGTTTGCAGCTATTAAGTAAATTAGGAAGCTTCGATGTAGATGACATTCTTTTAAATACAGTCGGGGCAATCATCGGACTATTTTTCATGAAAACAAAAAAAGTCCGTTGATAATAAGAAATGCGCAAGCGCCTTGGAAGAGGACCGTCAACTAGAATCCACCACGTTCTGTGGTGAACATTGACGTCAGGACGTCCTTGTGCAAGTCCGACAAGCAAATGTTCTGTTGCAAAAAAGCTTTCTTTGACTTTTCATTGCAATGCGTTTTTGACCTCGAGGAGGTATGCGCTGGAGTTGGACATAGAAAACTATGTTCAAACTTTTATACTTTCTTATCCTTATGAAAAAGGGGAATGGCTTATCACCACTCCCCTAACTTTACGTGTTTCTGACCATTTCCACTTTGTATTTATATCTGTCTGCTCTGTAATAGGATTTTACAAATTCTAAGGGCTGATTCTTCTCGATTCGCGTAATCTGCTGTATATAAAGTACAGGCTCACCTACTTTAATATCTAACGCGGCAGACACTTCTTTATCAGCAATAGTTGCTTCAAGCTCTTGAGTTCCCGATAAAATATGCAAACCGATTTCTTCTTCAATATATTGATATATCGAATCTTCTGCGGTCTCTTTCGTTAGTCCAGGAACCAGTGCAGTAGACATATAAAAAATTTCATAAGCAATTGGTAGTTGGTCCGCTAAACGAAGCCTTTTAATTTGATAAACCGGTGTATCTTCATCAATCGCTAATTTCAAAGCAACCGTGTCATCTGCTTCCTTCACACTGAAATCAAGAACCGTTGTAGCAGGTTCCATCCCTCTAGATCGCATATCTTCGGAAAAACTTGTTAAGCCCTTCACATTTTTTTCAAATTTTCGCAACGCTACAAAGGTACCTTTCCCACGTTCCCTCTGTAAATACCCCTCATTTACAAGATTATTAAGCGCCTGTCTAACCGTCATTCTACTTATCTCATATTTCTCGGCATATTCACGTTCAGAGGGGATCATTTCCCCGGGTTTAAGCTCCTTTTTATCAATCAGTTCCTTAATAGATTGTTCTAACTGAAAATAAATTGGGACCGGAGAGCTCTTTTTTATCATCTTCAAAGCACCTCTTTTTTTTACCACCCACAAAAGCAAGTGCATCCTTGTCTGCAATTATCGTTACATTCGGATGTGTATTTAAGATGGAAGCTGGAACCTTCTCATCAATTTCTCCATTCATAACTTGGGCTAAAATCTCAGCCTTTTTCTTACCAGACACGAGCAATAAGATGTTTTTACTCTTCATGATTGTAGAAATACCCATCGTAATTGCGTGTGTAGGTACATCCTCTAGCCTATTAAAATAACGCTTATTCGCATCACGGGTAGATTCTGTTAATTTTACAACATGTGTTACCGAATCAAAAGACGTACCAGGTTCATTGAACCCAATATGTCCATTGACTCCAATACCGAGCAACTGAAGGTCAACTCCACCAAGTTCCTCGATTACACCTTCATAATTCCTGCATTCCTCTTCAGTGTTCTTTGCCAAGCCATTCGGTATATGAATGTGGTCACGCTCTATATCAATATGAGCGAATAGGTGCTCCATCATATAATAATGATAACTATTTGGGTGTGTAGCTTCAACACCTATATATTCATCTAAATTCACACTATGAACCTGTTTATAAGAAGTTTTATTTTGTTGATAATCCTCGATTACCTTTTCATACGTTCCAAGTACAGTACCGCCAGTTGCTAGGCCAAGTACTGACTGCGGCTTTTCTTTTACTTGATTGATAATAAACTGAGCTGCCGCTTTACTCATTTCTTGATAATTTTCAACCGCTATTATCTTCATTCATTATCCCTCCAATATTGAAAAAGCCAGCTTTCCACGACAAAAAGTCATGACTACCTCTAGCTTATCGTTCACAACTACCACATCAGCATCTTTCCCTGCTTTAATACTTCCTTTTCGATCAAATACACGGATTTGTTTTGCAGGATTACCTGAAGTCATCTGAACAATATCAGCAAGCGAACATTGTGAAAACTCCATCATATTTCGAACCGCATCATTTAGCTTTAAGATACTCCCAGCTAATGTTCCATCTTTCAAGACTGCGCGTTCTTCATTAACAATTACCTCTTGGCCACCTAAATCATAAGTTCCTGCTCCAAGACATTTTGCACGCATAGCATCTGTTACAAGAATAACACCCTTAGGTCCTTTATTTTTATAAGCGAAAGTAACCATTTTAGGAGCAATGTGAATCCCGTCGACAATCATTTCACAAGTAACCTCATCATGCAAAAGCACAGCACCCGCAACACCCGGCTCCCTATGATGGATCCCACGCATTCCATTAAAAAGATGTGTGGCGTGTGTGACTCCTGCTCTAATCGCTTCCTCCACCTCTTCGTAAACAGCATCCGAATGACCTATGGATGCAACAACACCGTTATTCTTTAAGTAAGAAGTAAGCTCTAGTCCGCCTGGGCGCTCTGGGGCAAGTGTAACAAGCTTTATATTATCCCCAGAAGCATTCTGCCATTTTTTAAATAACTCAATATCTGGTTCGATAATGTTATCAGGGTGCTGTGCACCAGCCCGCTTAGGAGATAGAAAAGGCCCCTCCAGATGGGCACCCAAAATTTCAGAATCACCGGGTTGTTGATTCGGTATATATGAAGCAATGTTTTCTAATGCCTGTTCTATATCTGCTTTAGAAGTAGTCATTGTAGTTGCCAAAAAGCTTGTAGTTCCTTCCCTCGGTAGGGCTTTTGCCATTGTTTGCAGCGCTTCTGGTTCAGCATCCATCACATCCGAGCCTGCGGCACCGTGAATATGCAAATCAATCATTCCTGGTATAAGAGAATACGAATTATCAAATGTAATGATTTCTTTCTCATCTGAGGGCACAAAACTATCCATAGACCCTACACTCTTGATGACATTTCCCTCAATTTCAATATACCCCTTCTCAATAACTCCTTCTTCAGCATATATCGTTAGGTTTGTAATATACATTCCCAGGACTCCTTTTATCTATATTTCTAATAAAATTATAGCACTCCATATAACTAGTTGTCTATACCACCTATTAGTTCTACATAAAAAATGATTCACGCATCCATGTTCACTTTTTTTGTACAAAATGTCGTATTCTATCCTACTATTTCCACCATATCGAAAAAACATTACGTAAAAGACACTAAAAATCGTTATTTGTATCTACAACATTAAAACTAAAGCAGTATAGATTCGGGTATACGTGTATATTAAAATAACGGTAAATCCTAATTAGGAGGGGTACTCATTGAGGTTAGGCGATAAGGTATTGTATAACAATAATTTATATGAAGTCCTATACATCTATGAGAATGACATGTACGAAATCAAAAAGATGGAATTTCTACATAAGGTTGAACTTGTAAACGGAAAAGATCTTAAATTAAGTAGTTAAATGACAACTAATGAATAAGGGGAATCAAGTGTATTTGCTTGGCAGAAGGGTTCTCCAATGAGAAACACACAGGTTAGTGTGTTTTTGTTTTTATGGAGACGAATTTTACACATTTTTTCCGTATATTTATCGATTAATAAGGGGAAGCATTATTTGTCATATGTTTGTGGAAGATTTTTTTAAAAAGCTAAAGGGAAGCACTACATAAAGCTGAAGGTAAGTTTGTTTGTACAGTTCGTTCAAATAACTTATTGCATATTGAATTACTAATCGGTAGGGTTTATTCAGTCAAAACAGGAAGGAATTTGTCTATGGGTGTCTTGTCCGAAATAGTAGATAGATTTTGACATGACACACAGGCTTGTCCCCTCCTGTTGTCAGAATAACAACCTCATTCTGACGGCATACACAAGTTTTCCCCTCCTGCTGTCAGAATAACAACCTCTTTCTGACAGCACACACAAGTTTTCCCCTTCTGCTGTCCCAATGATTCGTTCATTAGAGAATAAGTTTCCATTAAATTAAAATACATCCTCCAACCTTTTTTATAAACTTCTTAGTACCGCCCTAACAGGACTACCGTCTCCACCTACAATTGGAAGCGGTAATGCAATTAATTCATAATCGCCAATTTCTACCTCATCTAAAACAATCCCTTCAAGAATGAATATCCCGTGTTGGTGTAAATTATGATGTGCAGGAAGCTCTTTACTATCAAGCGGATCAACTGAAGGTACATCAACACCAATTAGTTTAATCCCCTTTTCTGCTAAAAAGGGAGCTATATCTGGGTTTAAGATGGGAATAGAGTTCGGAAAGGAAGCTCTGTTTTTCCACGAATTCGTACGAATTAGTAATCTAATTACACCTTCTAAATTATAGTTCTCTAGCTGGGTCCGCCCAATTTCTTGATACCCAGAAACATCGATTACTCTAGCTTTACCTACATACAATTCAATATCAAGCTCATGAACCTTTTTTCCTTCATTATCAAAATGAAAAGGAGCATCAATATGTGTTCCTATATGTGTGCTAGTTGTAATCTTGCCAACATTCACGGATTGAGATTCTTCCTTAGGCCAATTGACAATATATTGAAACGGGGTATCCCCTGGCCATTCTGCTGTTTCCTTGTGTAACGGCTGTGAAATATCAGTTAGCTTCATAAAAAACACTCCCCAGTATATATTATTTTTAACTAATTATACCAAAATGAACCTTTCAATTTGACCACTTTTCTTTCCACATATATGTCAATTTTCTTCATACATAATCCTACCTTTATCCGTGAATTATAGAAATGTCTTCTCGAAAAGAAGGTGATGATATAGTGAAAAAACAACCATTGAGGAGGTTTATGATGGGAATCTTAAGTGGAAATCCGAAGGAAGAACCGTTACATTACGGTGAGGTATATAGTGTTTGGTCACACTTGTTAACTGCTAAGGGTATGGTATCTGCCTACCAAACATTACTTAATCATACTGGCGATGATGATCTAAAAAAACTTATAGAAGATATACTTGAAAATGGTATAAAACTCGAGGTTGAAGAAGTGGAAGCCCTTTTAAAAGAGAACGGAGTTGGTTTACCACCCGCACCTCCTGAGCGTCCGAATGCTTGTCTAGAAAATATACCCCCTGGTGCCCGTTTTCAAGATCCTGAAATTGCGGCTAAGGTATCGGCTGATGTTGCAGCAGGTCTTGTTGCATGCAGTACTATCATTGGACAAGCAATTCGCGAAGATATCGCTACAATGTATGGACAATTTCATATGAAAAAGGCCCAATTCGGAGTTAGATTGTTAAAGCTTAACAAAGAGAAGGGCTGGTTAGTACCTCCACCACTTCATATCAATAAAGCAGAAGGATGCTAACACCCTTATACATCCAGACTTTTTTTAAAATAATAAAGCAGAATCCATCTGGATTCTGCTTTTTACTATTAACGTATGAGCATTTTGATCATGCCTTCTAAAAGTTTCGGAACTTCCACAAATGCATTTTTAATATGTAGTCGCTCCGTACGCTTATGGGCATCCCTTCCGAACGGACCAAGATTTAGCACTGGCGCATTCAGCTGCTTCATATCATCAAAAGGAATTTGATAATTTTTTGACGTTGGAGTATTAGACGTAAAGGTTGTCCACCCTTCTTTGTCATCCTGGTAATTAACATAGCTAAGGTCACTGATTCCATTAAAAAAGTGGATTTGAGTGATAGGTAGCTCAAAAGTTTCTTTGCCTTGAGCTTTTAAATAACGTATGCAATTCGTTACTAATTGGTCTGTCGATGAACATACAGCTGGATAATAGGGTGGTGTAAAAAGCAAAACAATTGCGGGTGCTAGCTCTTGGCATTGTATTAATAAACTATCCGCAACACGAATGCATTTCTCGCGTTCATCTAAAGTGCTATCTTTTTCAATTTGTTGTTTTATATTCGAAACGAACGTAAGTCCATGTTTTTCAATTGCATATTTCTCTAGAAATTGGTATCTAATAACCTGTACTTCACCAATTGGCTCAGACCCTTGTCTTTTACAAATGTTTTGATAAGCCTGATTGCACTCATATGCTGCTTCTTTTGCGATCATTTCAAATATATCCATAATATCGGCAGCTGTACGTTCCATTAAAAACACATTATACAAAGCAGCGGCACGGTATGGAGTTTGTACAGAGTACTCCATCTTCAAATCTTTTTGCTGAAGAGTTACTGGGAGTGGTGTGGCTTCTCCCATTACACTTTCTTGAAATTGGGAGTTCCATTCCATACGTTGTGTCAAAAAAGATGCAATGTAATTAGCAGTAATACCCGCTAAGGGCTCACCCACATGCGTTTCCTTCCCATAAAAAAGGGCGGAAGGCATAATTTTACCTATGGACCCTGAATATACATAAAAACTTTCATCGCCTGGCTCCTGTGAAAAAACTGGCTCACCGTTTACAAATAGCTTATACTCTAACTCATACTCTTCCTTCATTTGAACTAATTTCCGAACCGCTTCTCTCATCCCTGCGGAGTTTACTTCTTCATCAGGGACAGACAATAGCATGATATTAATCGGCCATTTCTCAGAGGTTGCTTTTTCAAGTAGTCCCATATGCATAGCTAGTCCCATTTTCATGTCCATGGTCCCGCGTCCGAATAAATAATCCCCTGACAATATATCCGTTGCAATATCTTCCGGAAACTCAGCTATTCGTTCTTTGAGTAGCTCCGTTAACTCATTAGGTTGATAAGCATAAGGCTCTAAATCTCCATATTCTTCTATACCTACAGTATCAAAATGACTCATTAAAACAATTGTCTGTTTAATACCAGGATATTTATAGAGAGCCGTCAAAAAACTGCGGTTGCTATCGACCTCATGAAGCTTTAAATATTGAGTATTCTCTTGAAAATAGGGCAAATGTTTTAGCTTTTCATGTACCATTACTGGAAATTCAGATTCCCCCTCAGTTAATGTCACACTTTTCCATCCTACTAATTCAATCAACAATACCCGAAGGTCTTCTGGTGTTCCCCATTTAAGTTGTTCCAAACCAACTATCTCCTTTTCTAATCAAAAAAGTTGTTTTCAACGAGATCACGCCAAGTAAACACACTTTGAGTATGCTTATCTCCACGTAGGTAATTATCTTCATAATACGACATTAAAGAAGGTTCGTTAAGATACTCTTGGTGTTTTTCTATGCTCTATTTTAACAGATTGTTGCTATTTACTTTTTTTAGTTGTCATGTATAACATTGGTACCTTTCAACTTTCTTTAATTACCAACAATACTTTGTTCCGGATGATGACAAAATAAGATAGTAAATCTATTTACAAAAAAGGAGGTTATTCGATTGCAGAGATTTACTAAACTAAGCATGATTATTCTGAGTTCCTTTTTACTAGTACTTACTGCATGTAATACTGGCGATGAAGCACAGAATGTGGATGAGAACCGTTCAGCTGGGATTCAGAAGGTCAATAATGGTTATATAACAAATGAAGATCGTCCATATCGGACATCTACATCAAGTGATAAATACCCACATACTAGTAGGGTTCAACATACTCAAGGTCAAAGACAGTATTTTCGTTTCATCAACAAGCGTATTGTTACGCAAAATCCTGCTGGATATAACGGCGTAGCGAATGGGAACCAGCAACAAAACGCTCCTTCGCCACAGTACAATACTGCTCCAACGAATCAGCAAGGACAACCAGCACAACCGCAGCAACAACCTGCTCAGCAGCCTGCTCCAACGAATCAAGGAGCAACCGGAATTAGCCAATTCGAACGACAAGTAATTGACCTTACCAATACGCAACGTAAAAACAACGGGTTACCAGCTTTACAAGCAGATACTTCGTTAAGTAATGTTGCTAGAACAAAATCAAATGATATGCGACAAAAAAATTATTTTTCACATACAAGCCCTACGTACGGCTCTCCATTTGATATGATGAGGGACTTTGGGGTTTCGTACAAAACAGCCGGTGAAAACATTGCAAAAGGCCAAACAACACCACAACAAGTTGTCAATGCATGGATGAACAGTGAAGGTCACAGAAAAAACATTCTGAACCCTAACTTTACTCATATTGGTGTAGGACACGATCCAAACGGTAATTACTGGACGCAAATGTTTATCGGAAAATAATTTTTATAGAAAAAGGGGCTGACATGTACTAGATAACATGTCAGCCCAACAATAGGATCGTTTTACTTACTTCTTAATTCTTACAAATTTTCGCTTACCTACTTGAACAATCATTTTATCTTCAATAGCTAGAAGTAAATGAAGGTCTTCCACCTTTTCTCCATTTATTTTGACTCCACCATTTTGTATCATTTTCCGAGCTTCACCTTTTGATTTTTGAAGGTCTAATTGAACAAGTAAGTCAATTACGGGGACACTTTCTTCTCCTGTCCAAGTCACCTCGGGGATGTCAGTAGGTAGGATCCCTTTTTGGAAGACTGTCTTAAAATGCTCTTCAGCATGTATTGAAGCCTCTTCTCCATGGTACATCCTTACAATTGTTCGACCAAGAAGCATCTTCGCATCGCGTGGATGAAGTGTTCCAGATTCAAGCTTCTCTTTGATTTCATTCTTTTCAGCTAAAGAAAAGTCCGTAACAAGATCAAAATACTTACCCATCATTTCATCTTGAATAGACATGGTTTTTCCATACATCTCGTGTGGTGCTTCATCTACACCAATGTAATTTCCTTTTGACTTAGACATTTTCTCAACACCATCGAGTCCCTCAAGAAGTGGCAGAAGAACAACCACTTGCTTTTCCTTACCAAAATACTCCTGCAAATGTCTACCCATTAATACATTAAAATGCTGATCATTTCCACCTAATTCAATATCACTTTCTAACATGACTGAATCATACCCCTGCATTAACGGGTAGAAGAATTCATGTAATGAGATTGGTTTTCCTGTTGCTAAACGCTCAGAAAAATCATTTCTCTCTAGAAGGCGCGCTACAGTAATACTTGCAGCTAAATTAATGATATCTTCTAGATTTAATGGAGATAGCCACTTCGAGTTGTAATACAATTCTACCTTTTCCATATCTAAAATCTTACCAAACTGTTCAAAATATGTTTTGGCATTATGCTTTACTTCTTCGTCCGTTAGCTGCTTTCTAGCCACTGATTTCCCGGTAGGATCCCCTATTTTTCCAGTAAAATCCCCAATGATAAGTTGGATAGTGTGTCCATTTTCCTGAAATTGCTTTAATTTATTCAAAACAACTGTATGCCCTAAGTGAACATCAGGTGCTGAAGGGTCTAACCCCAGCTTAATCTTGAGTGGTTGATTCGTAAAAAGAGATTTTGCGATTTTATTTTTCAGCTCATGTGCTGGAACTATTTCTTGTACCCCGTTTGAATAGATTGCATATTGTCTTTCCAGCTCCTGCTTCTGTGCTTCTGACAATTTTTCAATGAAGTTTTCCATTCTATTCTCCTCCAATAGTTTGTGTGTAGGTTTTTGATATAAAAATACAAAATAAAAAACCACGCCCCTAAAAAAGGGACGTGGTTGCACGCGGTACCACCCTAATTGAAGATCTATGTCTTCCGCTCAATCGAATAACGGTTCGCCCGTTCTTCGCTACTATTTTCATCCATATACCCTAAAGGACGAAAGGTTCACAAAGAAAGCTCCAGGAGGTAATTCACATTTATCTATGTACCGATTTTCACCAACCATCGGCTCTCTGCTACAGGGAGATAATCTGCTACTGCTTCCTATCATTACTTTTTTATATTATGGCTTATTGTAACGAATACACATTAAGAAAACAAGTATAACTTTTCCCTTTCCAATATTCCATTTTTATCCTACTATAAAAATAAACAATTATTTTGTGGTGATTAGATGAAGCATATATTGTACGTTGAAGATAATATTGAAATCGGTAAATGGGTTAAGGAAGACTTAGAAGGAAGAGGCTATTCCGTGTCATGGTTACAATCTGGAGATGGGGCAACCGAGCTGGTTAAAGAGGTTGATCTCGTCATACTTGATGTTATGCTTCCTGGACTAGATGGCTTTACAGTCGGGCAACGTCTAAAAAAAGAAGCACCAACTACACCCATTATGATGCTCTCAGCACGGTCAGCCGTTGATGATAAAATACAAGGTCTACAATTTGCAGATGATTATCTTGTAAAGCCCTTCCATCCCGAAGAACTTGCTGCTAGAATTGAAGTTCTGCTTAGAAGGTTCGAAAAAACAATGTCCCAGGACATTATTATAGGTCATCTGAAGATAAGCTTTGAGAAAAATCTGATCTTCGATACGACCAAAAATGAAGAAATCATGTTAACAGGAAAGCAATATCAAATTTTTATGTATTTACTGAGATACCCCAACCAAATTCTAACGAAGGAACAAATTTACGAAGCTGTTTGGGGAGAATCTTTTATTGAAGGGGATAAATCATTAATGGTCCACATTCGCCATTTACGTGAAAAAATTGAGGTAGACCCTGGGCAGCCATTAATACTAGAGACAATACGTGGCATTGGCTATAGGATTAAACAACAATGAGATTACGAAATTCCCTTTCATCAAAATACCTTTTCCTTATTTTTATGGCCATGATGATCTTCCCAATCACGTTTCCTGTTATATCCATACTTGTTTATGGACCACTTACAAGTATGGATTCTGAACTACCTAATGTTTACCAAAATGGCGAAGATCTTGAGGATATGTGGCATGCAGAGGCTAAAAAGCTAACAGGGAAAACAGATACTGAGATTATACAAACATTAACTAAATTAAAATCTACGTATAGTAAAGCAAATATCTTTTGGGTAAATGAACAAGGAATTTTACAAAAAAAACTACCAGATACGATAGAAATTCCATCTAGATGGACAACCTCCTACACTGTTGAATTTATGAAGACAAGCTATGGAGGGGATCCTTTTACGATAGTAGCCTTTATCGGAGAAACAAAGTCTCGAGGCTTTATGGTGTTCCAAATACCTCGTTCAGATATGCAAAGCACAGGAGAAATTATACGGGAACGTTATGATTACATAATGATTATTGGAACATTACTTATTCTAGGAACCTTTGTCTTTCTGTCATGGATCTTTTTTTATAAAATTAAAAAACGGCTCCTTCGCCTACAAGAAGCAATGGCAAATCCAGCTGAATCTGGTATACCTGAGCCTCTTGTTGTAGATAAGTCTGATGAGATTGGACAGCTAATACAATCCTTTAACAGTATGGTTCATCAGCTTGAAGAAAGTCGAAAGCGCGAAAAAGAAGAAGAAGACCTACGGAGACAGTTAATCGCAAATCTTTCACATGATTTACGTACCCCCCTTACAACCATTCGGGGTCATGCTTACTCTCTTAAAAAAGAGGATTTAAGTGAAAAAGGACAAGAATCACTAGAATTAATCGATACTAAAATTAATTATCTCGGACAGTTAATTGATAATCTCCTTTCCTATACATTATTGTCATCGAAAAAATATCCTTTTGAACCTACGAAAACGGATATCATCAGAATTGTCAGGTTAACAGCTGCATCCTGGTATCCAGTATTTGAGAAGGAGAACTTTACAATTGAGTTAGATATACCAGATGATTCGATATTCTGGATGGTAGACCCCAAATGGTTTGAGCGTATCTTAGACAATCTCTTTCAAAATATAAACAGACATGCAAAATCAGGAAGGTTTGTTTCCATAAGTGTTAAGAAGGTAGAACACACTGCTCAAATCACGATAGAAGACAAAGGCCCTGGAATGCAAAGTGAATCAACTGGAAAAGGAGCTGGCATTGGACTTTCAATTGTCTCTCTTATGACAAAAGAAATGAATATAAAATGGGATATACACACCACTAAACATGGAACAAAAATGGTGTTATCCGCTTCAAACGTTGATTAGTACCCTCTTGATGGGTCCTATTTTTTTTGGCTTTGGTTAATTTTCTCTAAATAAAACCTCCTTAAAGTGCGTGTTCAAAAAGGCGACGAATCGCAAAGCATGAAGATCAAGGAACGACAGACTTGAGGACTGGAACGTAGCTAGTACTTTGAAGTTACTTCTTCACAGCCTTGTGGCTGAGGAATTTAGTTCCTTGAATAATCTAGTAGACACAAGCACATATACTAGGTATTCATTTTGGCTAAGGCCGTCTCACGTCGAGATTCACAGTTTATCATTTGGTGACTTTTTGAACATCCTCTTAAATTTAAACAAAACTTAAACTTCACCTACCTTTATATTTAACCTTTGCTAGTTAAGATGATAAGCGAGGTGAATGAAATGATTATACAAACAAACCAGCTTACGAAAAAATTCGGAAAGAGAAATGCAGTTGAGAATGTAAATTTAGAAATACAAAAAGGACAAATCTACGGCTTCCTCGGACCAAATGGAGCTGGGAAAACAACAACAATTCGAATGCTACTTGGACTATCAAAGCCAACAAAAGGTTCCATCCACCTTTTCGGCAAAGACATGAAAAGAGAAAAACTCTCCATTCTCCGGAAGGTTGGCTCTTTGGTCGAATATCCATCCTACTATGCCCATCTAACTGCACGAGAAAATCTTGAGGCTGTGAGAATTCTGTTGAATGTACCGAAAACAAGAATAGATGAAGTGCTTCATATTGTAAGACTTTCAAAGGAAGCAAACCGTCCAGTTAAAGGATTCTCCTTAGGTATGAAGCAACGATTAGGGATTGCAACAGCCCTGCTTGGTAATCCTGAGCTATTGATTTTAGATGAGCCTACGAATGGCTTGGATCCATCTGGTATTTTAGAAATTCGTGAATTGATTAAAAGCATGCCTACGGAACATGGAATCACAATCCTCGTTTCGAGTCATCTTTTATCAGAGATTGACCAAATGGCATCCCAAGTCGGAATTATTTCGAAGGGGAAAATGATTTTTCAGGATTCAATCGAGGTATTACGAAAAAAATCGACTAGTAAAATTCGCATGAGTGTAAATGATTCTGAGGCTGCATGGAAGACACTCCTTACGAACGGCTTTCATGTAGATCGGCAAAACAATCAATTATTCATAGAACAAACTTCGGATGAAAGTGTGGCTTCTATAGTAGAAAAACTCGTTCATAATAGGTTCTCCATTTATCGCGTAGAGGAAGAACGTAAATCATTAGAGGATATCTTCCTGGAGCTAACAGGAGTGGAGGGAAGTCTATGATATTTCGAGTATTAGCCTCTGATTTAGTAAAAATTCGCAAAAAAATGATTTGGTTCTTAATTTTTTTGGGTCCTATCGGTGTAATCGCCTTACAGGCCGTTAATTTTGGTCTTCGCTACGACTATTTAACCAATCTATATGCAGACGATCTCTGGGGAGGGCTAATTGATAATGTCCGCTTCCTAGCAATCCCAACTTTATTTATTGGACTTACAATCATCATCTCAATGATTGCAAACATTGAACACCAAACCAATTCATGGAAACAGGTACTCGCACTACCGATTAGTAGGCGGCATGTTTTCACGGGAAAATTTGTATTAGCTTCTATATTGTTACTCATTTCGAGTACTCTTTTAGGAATTGGAACGATTATTTTAGGGCTAATCTTGAAATTTGGAACAGTAATCCCCTATCTCTATTTAACAAAGATAATCTTTTATCCGTATCTGGCAATTATGCCGTTTATAGCTTTACAAATTTGGTTATCGATTGTGATTCATAATCAAGCAATCCCATTAACAATTGGAATTTTGGGTACTGTTGTATCGTTATATGCTTCTGTACTTCCTGATTGGGCTCCTTATAAGTGGCCATTACTCGATAATCAGTGGGGGGAACCCCTCTATTCTGTAATAGCTGGTCTTGTTGTTGGGGTATTCATTTACCTCGTGGGTTTAGTAAATTTTGTACGGAAGGACGTGAACTAGAATGATCCGCGTTTTTCGATCTGAGTTTTTAAAAATTCGAAAATCCTCCATTTGGCTTCTAATCTTTGTAAGTCCAATACTCTCAACTCTTGTTGGTATTGCAGAAACTTCAATAGATGGTGTGCCTCAATGGCTGGGTTCGTTAATGATGATGGCAATGCTTCATGCAATGTTATTTTTACCTTTATTAACTGGTGTTTTCTCAGCATTTGTTTGCCGATATGAACATATTGGTGGAGGCTGGAAACAGCTTTTATCTATGCCTGTATCAAGAAATAGTATTTTTATCGTTAAGTTTCTTACGGTTATGGGATTACTCGTATTGACCCAAATCCTGTTTTTAATTGGACTTTTGGTCGTTGGCCAAGTGAAGGGATATACCGAACCGATTCCATGGCAAGAGTTATCCACAGCTATTCTAGGAGGCTGGATAGCTTGTATGCCTCTAGCTGCATTACAAATATTTGTGTCCATTGCATGGTCTAGTTTCGCAGCTCCATTGGCCATTAATGTAATCTTTACTATTCCAAATATGCTGGTAGCTAACTCTGAAAAGTTTGGTCCTTTCTATCCATGGGCACAGCCGGTATTAATGATGGTTCCCCATTCAGGTGAAAGCTTTGGAGCGTTTAACGTGACAGCAGACACATTATTTTTTGTTATTCTGGGAAGTTTTGTAGTGTTCTTCGCCTCTGGATTCACCTACTTTAACCGGAAAGAAGTTTAAAGTAGTCCTGTGATAGTGTTTGGAAATTTTTGTTTGACAGCCCTAATCAAATTAGATTAGTATCTAATTTGATTAGTATTAAATTTCCGAAAGGGGTTCTTTCACATGAACACAAACATTATCAAGGTTTTACAAGGGGAGCGGGTATATCTTAGAAGGATTGAGCAAGATGATGTGGATTATTTTTTACGTGCTGTTTCAAACCCTGAAATCCGCCGTTTAACTGGGACAACAACGTTTTTTACAAGAAGAAAGATTGAGAGCTTTATAGAAAATATAGCAAAAGACTCGAGTCGAATCGATTTACTCATTGCTGATCAGGAAAATGACCTAGTCATCGGTGACTTAGCGATTGTAGATATCGATCATCAACAACGAAATGGTAGTTTTCGAATTGCGATTACAGATGATAACTACTTAAGTAAAGGCTATGGTTCAGATGCTCTTAAACTAATTATTGATTATATGTTTAATACCCTTAACCTAAGAAGGATTGGGATTAATGTCTATGCATATAATGCACGCGCAATTAGAGCCTATGAAAAGCTTGGGTTTGTTCAGGAAGGTGTACTTCGTGAAGAGCTTTATTATGACGGTAAGTATTATGACAATATTTTAATGGGATTATTAAGGAATGAATACAAAGGATAATATTCTATAATCTTTTGATCTAGACCGTTTTTGGAGTTTTAACGAACTCTCTTACTCTCTTTTTTCGAAGGTGCACCCTCTTTTTTTCAAAACTTTATTGAGAGATGTGAGAGTATGACGACAACTAAAAGAAAATTAACATTTTTGAAGATAATTAGAAATATTTTTGTGTTTTTTGTAGTAGTCTGTCTTATATGGGCCGTGTTTCATCATACGAAGACTGCGTTTGAGCAAAAAAAATATAAACCGATTGGACAATTAGTTGAAGTAGATGGAAAAAATATGCACGTTTATAGCAAAGGTGATGGAGAAAACACAGTTGTTTTATTAAGTGGGTTAGGCACTACGGCACCAGCGTTAGATTTCGAACCCTTGGTAAATGAGTTGGCCAAACAGAACAAAGTAGTCGTAATAGAAAACTTCGGATATGGTTGGAGCGATATAACAAATAGGGAACGAACCGTGGAAAATATTGTGGGAGAAATTCGGGACGCTCTAAAAAAGGCAAACATCGAAGGCCCATACATTTTAATGCCTCACTCCATTTCCGGGATATACAGTATGTATTACGCTAACCAATTTCCAGATGAAGTAAAAGCTGTAATCGGAATTGATATCACATTGCCACGGGCTATTCAGTATTTTAATGAGTCAGCTCCAACAATGCCTCAGTATCTAAGATATGTTGCTCCAACTGGAATTGCACGGTTGGCAGTATATCTGGCACCAGACAATTTTCTTCCTTTAGCCGAGGAAGATACATATTCCGAGGAGAATTTAAAAATGACCAAGGCAATTTCTGCTTGGAGAGGCTATAACAAGAATGTAGTTGCTGAAGCAAATGAGATAAATAACAATATTGATAAAACTGTTGAATTAAATTTCCCAAATGATATGCCTGTATTAATCTTTACGACTAAAGAAGATAAAGTAAATGAAGAAGGTAAATCAAATGTTACCTTTTATGAGACACAGCTAAGTAATCACTCTTCGAGTAAAATTGTCACGTTTGAAGGGCATCATTATCTTCATTGGACCCGTTATAAAGAAATGAACGAACACGTAACGAAATTTACGAAAACAATCGAGAATCAAAGATAAAACCTTTTGTATCGTTTACTTCGGGAAACGCACCATAAGCCGACATATACTGTCACGCTCCCTTTACATTATTCGGCAGTAAAACGTCTATAGAAGACTCCCCCCTACCGTAGGTTTATATTACAGTAGGGGGAGTTGAAGTTTCTCACGTTCCCAATAAGTTAGTAGGGACAAAAAAAGATATATTTTGAATTGTAACAGGCTGCTCCCCCGATGGGACAGTCAACGAAATTTGTTCATCCAAGTTCCTTAATAACAGTTGCCTACCGACAGGAGATAAAAATGAAATCAATCCCGCATCAGGGTCAGACTGGTGTGGTAAACAAATCAAGTATTCCTCTATTTCACGTTCATTATCGAACGAAACGGTCACTTTTGTCCCAATAAATACTTTGGGAATTGTATTAGTTTCAGCAATCTTATAATGATTTTCTAGATAGTTTTCTAGTTCGTAAACATATAAGCTAAAAAACTCTTTTACCCTTTCCTTTACAGGTGTTGACGATAAGTAAAGGGCTGTTAAATCCTGGATATTTTCATCAATATAACGTAACTGATCCCTAAAAAAGGTTTCACTAGTAACAATATCAAGATTATGGTTCATAGTAGATAGCCTCCTTACTAGGATCAAACACCCTGCAAAAATACAATCTTTCTTCCATCTTCATCCTTCCTTTCTATATAAAAATATAGACTCTTCTCAGTCAAGAAGAGTCACCTATACATTACCAATTTTAGCATACCATTACCAATTAAACTAGTTATCTATTACCATTATAAACATGATATGCGGGAGGTTTGCATTTCCGCTTGTTTCACACTTAGTTTCGAAAAAGAAAAACAGCAGCTATTCATTTTAGCTGCTGTTTTAAAGGACAATCTTATTCCACCACCACAAGTCGTATTTTATTTTCTGATGGATCCTTTGTTTCAACTATGCCATCTTCTTCACGTACAAATGCCCCGATATCTTTAAGCTGGGAAATTGTTTTCTGTCTGACCTCTTCTGAAGGTAGAACAAGAGTAAACCATTTTAGACCCACACTATTTTCAGGTGTTGGTGGTGCCCCTACTCCATTCCATGTATTTAACCCAATATGATGGTGATAGCCACCTGTAGAGATAAACAAAACCTGCCCCCCATAACGAGTAACAACCTCAAATCCGAGTCCATTTGTATAATACTCCTCTGTCTTCTTTAGTTCAGATACATGCAAGTGGATATGCCCCATTAGAGTGTCGGATGGAAGTCCTGTCCAAGGTTGACCTTTCCCCTCCTCTAGTACTCCTTGACCATCCAATGGTTCTGTTACCATCTTCACTTCCCCATTGTTCCAGTCCCACGTTTCTGCAGGACGGTCAGCATAAATTTCGATGCCATTTCCATCTGGATCATCTAAATACAATGCTTCACTTACTAAATGGTCAGATGCACCCAGAGGAATATTGTTCTGAATAAGATGGAGTAAGACCTTTCCTAAATCCTCACGGGTTGGTAATAGGATGGCAAAGTGATATAAGCCTGTTCTGCGTGGTTCTTTTGTTGTTACATTTGCAGGCTGTTCAATAATTAACAATGGATTCTTTCCATCAGCCGTTAACAATGCCTTTGATTCGGTTTTTTCTAATACCTTGAATCCAATAATTTCCTGATAAAAAGTAAGTGAACGTTCCAGGTCCATTACTTTTAACTCTACCTGACCAACAAATGTATGTGGTGGGCGATGAAAATTCATTTTCCCAACCTCCTACCTTAATTTTAATTGCTACCTATTATTATTTTGTTAATGCCTATTTTTAACCTTTAAAAAATTCGTAAGTAACTTACTTTATGTAAGTAATTATATTTTCGTAATAAATTTGTGTCAAGTAAGTTTATTATTTCTTACAATAAGCTATAATATGTTCATAGGAGTGGTGGAAGATGAATACAAATGTAATTTGTCCAAAGTTTGAAAAAGCTATGAATATATTAGGCCAACGCTGGACTGGACTCGTTATTTATCAACTGCTGTCAGGTCCACAGCGATTCTGTACACTTGAATCCTCCATTGGAATAAGTGGAAGAGTACTATCAGAAAGACTCAAGGATTTAGAAAATCAAGGAATTGTAAAACGGGATGTATATCCGGAAACACCGGTTCGTATAGAGTATTCCTTAACTAAAAAGGGGTTAGCACTAAAACCGTTAATGGATGAAATCCAAAAATGGTCTCAGGATTGGGTTCAACTAGATTCTCATAACAAGTAAGAACAGATTGTGAATAACACAATCTGTTTATTTATTTTTCAGTGTAAGACTCAAGTCTTAGCCATAAATATATCGGGGGTACATTAAATTAATTCAATTCCTCTTTTAGAATATACATATAACTAAAATAAAGGCAGGTAATTGTATTGAAGAAAATACTGGTGATTTTTTTAGTCATACTTTCTCTTTATCTCTTATTTACAAATCTAGATCGTATACCTTGGCTACCCTTTGGTAAATCCGAAGACTCTGTAAAGATTACCGATAAAATTGACAAAATTAATATTGATATCTCAACAGTAAGCACCAAAGTGATTCCCGAAAAAATAAGTGAAGTAAGAGCTCAACTAAAAGGAAAGGGAGAAGTTAATGTTTCAAGAAATGGTGACACCATTGAAGTTGAATATAAAAGAGGATTTTTTGACTGGTTTCCATTCACTAAGACTTCAAATCTAACAATTTTTGTACCAGAAGATTATGACAAGGATATGGAGCTCCGAATTGGATCTGGACACTTAGAATTTATTAGTTCCTCAATGAAGTTAAACAACCTTTCTGCTGAAGTACAATCTGGTAATTTGAAATTACATCACCTTACCGTTAGGGAATTTAATCACAATGTTGCCTCCGGAAACTCCACCATCAAATCTCTTTCTACCCAGGAAGGAGAGTTTGAAATACATTCGGGTAATGTGAACCTAGAAGGGTATTCAGGAAAACTAGATGTAGACATTTCCTCAGGGCGCTTGAAGGCACAAATTGCTGAATTGACTGATGCTATAAGTATTGAGGTTAATTCTGGGCTACTTGATTTAGATTTACCAAATGATGCCGACTTTACATTGAATGGCAAGGAAAATAGCGGCTTCATTTCAAGTGATTTTACTCTTACTAATTCAACTAGTGAGAGTAATAAACTCCAAGGAGTTCACGGATCCGGTACTCATGAAATCAACGTAGAGGTTAATAGTGGAAAAGTTGATATATATTAAGTGACAAGCGTTTTCAAGACAGTCTGTGGATATAAAAACTCTACTTTTTTCAATCTGAATAAATGTAGACAAAGTCAAATTGACTTTGTCTACACTCTCAAGCGCTCCCACTAGAGCGCTTAAATTACCCCATTTTTTTATTTTGTAGATTTATTATCCTACCTAGGACCAATCCACCTACTATCACAAGCAAAAGAAGATACTCCCACTGAAAGGCACTTATTGGGTTGCCTGCGTCTTTTCCTTCTTCCACCACTCCATTTGTTGAACCTACTTCTTCACCATATGTTACAGCTTGGATTCCCTTAACAACAGTCACTGTATCTTTACCAAATTTTTCATAAAAGTAGGCTGCTGCTTCTTCCGAATAGGGGGTAATCCCAATCTCTACTGTATCTTCTAACGGGGCTGTATGCGTTACATTAATACCCAGTTCAGCAACTTCAGCACTATTTGTCTCAAAGATATATTGATCTATTTCCTTTTGTTTATCTATCGTATTAGCATAAATGGTTCCTGCCGAGAAAAATAAGAAACAGAAGACAATTATCATTGATCCTATTATTCTGCATGTCATTGTTTTCCCTCCTTTATAGTTAATGACCTATTTAAAGGCTTCGGCAACCTTAATAGCTTCCTCTGGAGACAGTAATCCATTTACAGAGTAGTGGTATTCTCCTTCATACCAATGCAATTCTGTTATGTTCGTTTCCACATCCCTTTCTGTTTTAAGGTACCCTTCGCTATTATTTATTTGTACTTGTTCAAACCCCAATGGTTTGTCATGAATTTTTCCTCTTCTTTCAATTATTACTAAAAAGGACAATTCCATATCCATAAAAGTAAACACAGCCTTATTCAATTCCGATTCACTCATTCCAGTTGCATGTATACTCTCCAAATCGAATTGTTGCGGAATATACGTAGGAATACGAACATTTTCACCTAATTTTTTCTTCACCTCCTCTTCAGTACTCAGTTCCCAGGTTTTCATTAGCTTCTGACCGGCAATCAGATTGGAATCAGGAGTACCTAAAAATGGTTGGTTATCTAATGTCTCTTTATGTTCAGAATCACGGATTAGCATTGTAACGATTACAAGTAGGAGGACGGCTGCAATTGATACTAAGTGGAATAAGGGACTCAACCATATTTTGTTAAATCTCGTTTTTTTCTCTCCAACACGAATCTGATTTTTAACCTTTTGTCTTAATTCTTCGTGAAAAACAAGATTTTCAAATAAAGTATCATCTGCTTCTTGTTTCATTTTCTTCAATACGTCGTAATGTTTTTCAGTCATTACCATCCCTCCTATCTATTTCTTTAGCCAATAGCTCCCGTGCTCTTGAAAGTCTAGTGCGGACAGTACCTTCGGGTCTTCCTATAATCTTTGCTATCTCCGTTGTACTTAGGTCTAGATAGTAATAAAGATACAAAGCCTCTTGATAATGAGTAGGTATGCTTAATACATGCTTTAATATCTCTGTGTTGTTAATCCGCCTCAAAACATCATCCTCTAAGTTATAATTAAACCTCAGAATCATTTGTGATGGATCCACTATCTCTTCTTTCGGAGACTTCTTCCGCAATCTATCTCGACAAAGATTAATTGTAATTTTTATGATCCAGGTTTTGACGCTGCTCTCACCGCGAAACCTAGCCCAATTGTTATATACACGTAAAAATACTTCCTGACTAATATCTTCAGCTATAAATCTATCTCCTATATAAAAAAAGGCCGTTCGTAGCACTGTTGAGCCAAAATTTGTCATGATTTCTTCTAATGCTTCAGAAGGATCCTTCGAGAAACTTGGTTGATCGTCTTTATGGGTTGGCCACTCCATGTGATCACCTCCAACTTAATAGACGCTTAGAAATTAGATTCCGCTACATTTTTTAAGAATTTTTTACATACTTCGATAACTAAGGGATTGTTCGAAGAAGTGTTTGTGTAAAACAAAAAATAAAACCTATATCCTGTTGGACATAGGTTATTTTACATGCTACTTATATGCACTTACACCCAGAAGCGTCTCTAAATCAACGATCTCATACCCTTTCTCTTGTAAGGCCTCAATCATCTTCGGGAGTGCTTCATACGTATCATATTCATCTGAATCTGAGTGCATCAAAATAATTTCGCCATTTCTTACGTTGTCCACAACATTTGACATAATGACATCGGTGCTTCTTTGCGCCCAGTCTAATGTATCAATTGACCAAAGAATAACAGAGTACCCTTTGTCTTTTGCAACTTCTGCAACAAGCTCATTTGTAGATCCATATGGTGTTCTCATGAGTGCTGTTTTTTTTCCAATAATCGATTCTAGTACATCTCCAGCTTTTTCAAATTCCATTTCAACTTCGTTTTTTTCCAACTTCGTAAGTTCAACATGATTGTAGCTATGACTCAAAACTAAGTGCCCTTTCTCGTAAGCTTCCTTTACAACCTGTGGCTGCTTTTCCACTTCACTGCCTACAAAGAAAAAATTCCCTTTTACTTGATACTGATCCAATACGCCTATTATCGCAGATGTAACTGTTTCATCTGGACCATCGTCAAATGTTAATGCTACCCTTTTCTTATCTGGCCCATTCATAAATACGTTCGAAGTAGTTTGTGAGAATTCTACAATCTCTTCTCTCCATTGCTCCATGGATTCTCTTACATTTTCTGATAGAAACGGAGATTCCCCTTTAATATCTAGTACATATTCTGCTTTCCAGGAAGTGTCCACTGGAAATCTAGATGGAGGAGCCTGCTCCCCTTTTGGTTCAAGAAAATGCACATCCCCTGGCATATCACTTACAACCTCTTTTTTATCTGTAGTACAAGCAGTTAAGATAAGGATCACACTTACTAAAGTAAGTAATAGCAATCTTCTGTTAGTATTCAGGTTTCTTCTCCCCTAGCATTATATAGATTATATTCTCTTTTTCTTTTACTATACCTATAAGAATGGGTTTATTCCATAGATTAAAAGGATAAAATATGGAAAAGGACAAAAAATTTCCCGTATCAATTTTTTTCCTTTAGAATACAATAAAAAAGTTCAATTCAGATAGCTTAAATTGGAAAATAATACTGACAAAATATTCAATCTATTTTATTATTAACATACCACACATTTTTCTGCTTAGGGGGCTTATTGATGAGTATCGCTCTCATTTCCGATATTCACGGAAACATGACTGCATTAGAAGCTGTATTAGACCATATAAAAAGTCGGGATATTAAGACGATCATTTGCCTAGGTGACCTTATTGGAAAGGGACCAAACTCAAGTGCAGCAGTAGATCGAATTCGAGAGGTCTGTGAGGTTGTCATACTGGGGAACTGGGATGATTTTATTCAAAAGGAGCATCCAGATTCAGCTATCACATGGCATCGTAGACAACTTGGCAGCGAAAGACTGGCATACTTAGGCACTCTTCCGTTTCATTATGATTTTTATATGAGTGGCAAATATATTAGGCTATACCATGCTTCAGCCAAAAGTGTCCACCATCGAGTTGTACCAATGATACACTCTGATGAAGAGAAGAGAGCCATGTTCGAACAAACTGAGTGGATTTCTCCATTAGAAGTAGGAAAAACACCGGATGTTATTGGGTTTGGAGATATTCACGCAGCGCTTATAGAGCCCATTGGCTCACAGTATACCCTCTTAAATGTAGGAAGTGTAGGAAATCCTCTTGATATGACACAGGCCACTTATGCAATTCTACATGGTGCCTACCAATCAAAGGACACCGCCCCTTTTTCAATTGAAATTGTTCGTGTACCATACGATATTGAAAGAGAAATTCAAATCGCACAAGAAATGGAAATGCCTTACCTTGATGCCTATGCAAAGGAATTACGTGAAGCTGTATATCGAGGAGCACCGAAAAAAGCTTCAAATAATTAGTAATTCCTAAAACTTGCAAATAAAAAATAGGTACATGTAAAATAGAATAGTAATAGTTACGTTTAGATCACCATAACATTGGATATACTCATAAAATTCTAAGTTAAATAGATACCTTTTTAACGGATGTAAGCCTCAATGTTAATATAAACATTTACCTTGAGAGGAGAATTCCCATGGCTACTAATAAAGAATCAAAAAAAGAAATCACGGTTAATTCAACTGTCCAACTAAAAGGCATTGTTAAAGCAATCTTTAACGACTCCATCCATGTTCAAATCGGCGGAAAAATTATTACACTTCCCGCATCTAATTTATTAAAACAAAACCAAACGCCGTTAACATAATAGAATAAAGCATATTAAAAAGAATACCTTTTTTCGGGTATTCTTTTTGTTTTTACATATTTATAAATGGATTATAAAATCGGTTTCCGTCATGATAGGTAACCAGTAATGAGATACATAACATAATGGTGAAGAAAAGTAATGTAAGGTAATCTGCAACTTGAAAAGGCCTCATACTGTACCAGGTTCGCTTCTTATTTTTACCAAATCCACGCAGTTCCATAGCATTGCTAATTGTTTCAATCTTTTCTAAGCTTGATAGAATTAATGGAATAATAATGGATGCTATGTTTTTAATGCGTGTGGGCAGCTTTTCTTTTCTCGACATATCTATACCTCGTGCCTGCTGGGAACGTGCTATATTCCAAAAATCTCTTTGGATATCTGGAATATACCGTAAAGCTAAGGAAACGGCAAACGAAATTCTATAGCTAATTCCTATTCGATTTAAAGATGCCGCAAACTCACTCGGATGTGTCGTCACGATGAATAGCAATGCCGCTGGAATTACGGTAAAATACTTAATTGTAATATTAAACTGATAAAATAGTTGTTCAAGAGTTACATTGTACCTTCCAATCAACTCAAATAAGACATGACTTGTTCCGTATATTTTCACTCCCTCTTGGGGGGAGAACACATAGATTGCTATATTATTAATACCTAAAAACAACAAAATAAATAACAGAACAAACGAAACCTCTTTAATCTTAATTTTCGATATTTTGAACAGCATGAGACTCATTATAAATAAAAAAAGAAGTATGCGAGTATCATAGGTTAACATTGCAGCAGTAGACCATAAGATAAAGCATACAAGCTTTGTGGCGCCGGTTAGTTTATGAACCGTTGAGTTTCTTTCAATATACGATAACATCTCTACTGCCATGTTTGTCTGACCTCCTTATCATAGACGATAAACCTTTCTATGAAGTCAATTGGCTCCGTAATTCCTGCTTTTTTTGCCAATTCAAACAGGGAGGTTTCTTTTAGGTTGGCTTTCTGGATTATTTCGTAATCTGTTAGAACACTTGCAGCTGATTGGTCTGCAATTTTTTCTCCACCTGCAATTACAATTGCACGTGGTGTATATTCAAGCATTAAGTGCATATCATGAGTGATCAAGATAATTGTAACTCCCTGATACTGTAACTCCACTAAGAATTCCATAATTTCTGTATAATGACGGAGGTCTTGTCCAGCTGTTGGTTCATCTAAAATAATGACCTCTGGTTCTAATACTAGTATTGACGCTATCGTAACTCGTTTCTTTTGTCCAAAACTCAGCGCCGATATAGGCCAATTACGAAATGGATAGAGCCCACAAACCTTTAATGTTTTTTCGACCCTTTCCTTTATTTCCTCCTCTGGCACTCCACGATTGACAAGCCCTAGAGCAACTTCATCATATATCATATGTTTAGATATCATATGATTTGGGTTTTGCATGACCATTCCTATACGAAGTGACCGTTCCTTAATGGTATCATCTGTAATATCTTTTCCGGCAAACATTATTTTTCCTGAGCTCGGCTTTTCAAATCCACAAATCAGCTTCGTAAGTGTAGATTTCCCAGCCCCATTTTTACCAACTATACTTACCATTTCACCTTTATGAATCGAAAAAGAAACATTTCGAATCGTCTCTACCCCTTGTTGGTAGCCAAAGGAAATATTATGTAGTTCTAAAAGAGGCTGGTACTCTTGTTTTGCATGTGGAATGGTTACCTTTTCGTACCACTCGTTAATTTGCTTTTTACATTCGGAAACATCAAAGGTTTCGAGTAAGGCAGGCTTCATTTCTTCTGTAATTCGACAACCCGCATATTTCGCTGCCTTTACATATAAAGGCTCCCTGATTTGACGTTCATCCAAGATAGACTTACTTAACAACTCATCTGGTTTCATATCAGCAACAATCTGTCCTTCATCAACGACGATAATTCGGTCCACATGACGATACAATACATCTTCTAACCTGTGCTCAATGATGACAACAGTGGTATTGGTTTCTTGTTGAATACGATCAATCAGATCAATTGCATGTTTTCCAGTTGCAGGGTCTAGATTTGCAAGCGGTTCATCAAAGAGAAGGATATCAACCTTATCTACCATCACTCCAGCCAGAGAAACCCTTTGCTTTTGTCCACCTGACAGTTCATGAATGGAAGATTGTAAATATCCCTCCATCCCTACCATTTTTGATACTTCGTTTACCGTTTCAAGCATTTGCTTGTGAGTTGTATTATCATTTTCCAAAGAAAAGGCGATGTCCTCCCCAACTGATAACCCAATAAATTGGCCATCAGGATCCTGTAGAACCGTACCAACCATCTTAGAAAGCGAAAAAATATCCATTTCCTTTGTTTCTTTTCCCATGATTGTAAGGCTTCCCATGACATTTCCTTTATAAGAAAAGGGAACGAGCCCATTAATACAATGACCAATCGTGCTCTTCCCCGATCCTGAAGGCCCTACTATTAACACTTTTTCACCTTCATATATTTTTAGGTTAATTCCATGAAGAGTAGGAGTTGCCTGACTACGATATGTAAAACTATAATTTGTAAATTCGATTACTGTTTTTTTCATCTTACTCTCCTAGTAAGCCTTGCCTATAGTCTTGCTCTTTATAATTCTTTTGTAAGACTTCCGCTCTGACTTCTTGTTTTTGCATACGCAAATAATAAAATTGTTCCAATCACTCCAACCGTCACCATATTGGAAGCTCCGGCTACTAGCCCTTGTACAAATACCTTATTAGCTGGTTCAGCATAAATCCAAACATCTAAGGTTGGAGCAACAACAAACCAACCAATTGCTTGAGCAATCACTTGAACAATATTAAATGTAATAATTTTTTTAGCGTTCATGATGCCAGATTCAATATCAATTTTCGTTCTTGCTAAACCGAATAAGAACCCAACTAACATGGATACAACTACCCAGCTCCACCAAACGGAACCATACGTAATTGCATCATTTAAAGCATGACCGATCAAACCGATTAATGCACCTGCGATTGGTCCAAAAACAACTGCCATCAATGCTAAAAATGCGTATGAAGTTTGAACCATCGTATTCGGAATCGGTGTAGGAATTGCTGCAAATTTTGCCAATATCACAAAAACAGCAGAACCAATCCCAATTGCTACAATTGTCTTAATGGATAATCCTTTCATGTACTTCATCCCCTTATAAAATTTTTATAATATAAACAATATTTAATTATATATGATTTTAGAAAGCTTGCGTATAGAAATTTTCCAGTTTTGTCCTGCCTCTATATGATATGCCTTTGCGAATGATCCTTGGTTTAATGCTACCCCAATCTTATCAAGCGAGTTGATATACAATAAGGGCTCCCCTAGATGACTATCCGCAAATGACCGACCATATGTCATAATGTTTTTATAGATTTGGCGCGTATCATTTTCGATTGTTACTTCAAAGGAATCTCCATACTCGATCTCCAAGCTTTTGAATAACTCCCGATCAATATTTGTCCATAGGTTACCAAATCGGATATCAAGAATATCAATATTTCCATAAGCACTCCCATTCTGAACATTTGCTTCAACAATTGGTAACTCCACAAGGGAATTGACTTCAATCTCAGGTCCAACTCCTTCAAAGGAGATCACACCAGTTGCTAATCTTGCCCCAGTAAATGCATATACATCACGTCCATGAAATGTATAAGACTCCCCTGAAAAAGGTAATCGATTGATACGTTCATCGATACTTCTTGCTGCTACAACACCTATCTTATTCTTAATATGTGTAATGGTACCGTTGTCAGGCGTTACAATATAGTGGTTAGAATTTGTCTGAATCACGATGCTTCGACGGTCAGAGCCCACACCAGGGTCAACCACTGAAACAAATACAGTACCTTCCGGCCAATAAGAAATGGTTTGATACAAACGATATGAACCCTCCCATATGTTGTATTGCGGAATATCATGTGTAAGGTCAAAAATACGTAATGAAGGATTAACTGATATTGCAACTCCATACATTGCACTTACTGCACCATCACTTGTACCAAAGTCTGTCTGTAACACTAAATTTTTCACAATAAACTCCTCCATTCTTTTTCTAAATATATGTTTGTGATGCTCGTTTAAATAAATGACTCTGTTTCATTTTTATTGATTTGATGTTAAAAGGATGTAAATCTGTGGAATGTGACTAAATAATCAACAACTATTTGAAATGAGCCAAATAAAAAACCACGTCATTATCGAAACGATAAGGACGTGGTTGAATACGCGGTACCACCTTACTTCACTATTTGTTCACACAAATAGCCTCAACAAGTACATTTTTAAGTATACTGTGGTATTGATAACGAGTACCAAATCTCGTCGGAACCTACTCATAACATACAAGAGGATGTTCATAAAGTAACCAAATGATAAACTTCGACTTTTTTGAACACACACTACAAGTTACTTTCAGCACGAAACTCAGAGGCCATTGTTCAGATTCGTATTTTTGCTTCTTTTCAGCTACCGAAGCTCTCTGTGTAAAATAACTAAATCCTACTTTTTCTCTTCATCGTCTTTAAACAAGTCTAATCAATAAGTTAAAATTGATTATAGTGCTTATGACTATGAACGTCAAGATTAAATTCTAAATAGTTTGTCAATTACTCTTTTTTTCCTATAATCTATAGTATCCGGGGCATTAAAGAATTATGCTAGCTTCTTTTTAGATTAAAGCTTTCTTTAGGTTTCTCAAATAGCGATAACGTATGAAGAAAAAGTAAAGTATTTGTACTACTAAAAACATAATAAGGACTTGAAAAACCTCTGTAGCAATTGAAAGCTGGTAAAAGCTTTGTAACGCCATAAATGCAAATCCACTATGTACAAAGGCTACTGCAATCGGAACAAAGAATAGTAAAGCTAATTGGGTTGTCACAATCTTATTGAGTTCTTGGTCAGTTAGCCCAATCCGTTTAATTGTTAGGTACTGCCTTGTATCATAATCTAAATCAGCATACAATCTAAAATATAAAAAGCTTCCCGCAGCTAGGAAAAATACAGCACCTACAAGTAATGCTACAAAAAACATCATGCGGTACATACTCAATAGCTTCTCATTGATGGTTCCTCTAACAATTAACCCCCAAGGTCTTTCTTCGGAAGGAATTGCCAAGCCTTCTTCTACGAGATTTTCTACCATTCCGTTCGTATTCTCTACTTCCGCTGTGTAAAATCCAGTATAAAGCTCTGTTGTAATAGGCTCTAATTGTTTGTACAATTCATCAGATACTATAACTCCATCCTCTTGGATCAACTGGAACGGAAAAACAACATGCTCCGTCATTTCTTGAGGTTTTAGGTTCAATTGTTCTTGCTTCAAGACATATGATACTGGTCGGAATGTTTCTAGCGTGGACTGTCTCATCGCTAGTACTTCATTACCTCTAAGAGGCTCTTCTTTGAACTCAAATCCCGCTTCTGTGGCAATCTTTTTATAATCGGAAAAGGCTAACGCTACAATCTTCTCGGTTGTATATTGAGAGGATGAAGAGCTAATCTCTACAAATTTTATTTCGATCTCATTTGTTGTATAGCTAATGTTGTTGTTAGTAAGTTCCTCTTCAATTTGAACTAAATTTTGTTTGTGAATTGGCTGTTGATCCTTTGCTAAATAACTAATCTCTGCAGGAAATTCAATCTGTGACTGTTCAGTCAGTACCGTTGTTGATGCCAAACTCCCTACCGCACAAAAAGCAACTGTTGAAACAATTGTAACCATAAAAAACATTCTAGCATTATCCTTTAAACGATATGCTAAATTTGAAATGGTAACCAAATTCGTCTTCTTCCAAAATAACAAGCGACTTTTTTTAAGCAACTTACTGATAAATACTGACAACTGGGTATAAAAAAAATAGGTTCCCACTATAGTCATTGCAATCACAGGTAGCATTCTTATAAAAAGGGATGCCATTGTTGCAGTTGCAGCTAAATAATAGCTGACAATTAATAAAACAGCAGATGTAAGGGATAATACAACTGATACCTTTGGTTCCTTTTTCGGCTTTTGTCCTGCCTGAAACAAGTCGATAAGCCTATTACTTTTCATAATAAATGTTGTAAAAAAGGAGATCGACAGAAATAACAGAAAAAATGCACCGATTGTCAGACCTAGTGCCTTTTTTGATAAATAAAATGGCAACTGGTCTATCCCAATAACATTTGCTCCTACCATTAAAAATAGTTTTCCAGTAAGTAATCCAACTGCAATTCCTAGGATAATAGATCCGATTCCAATTATCATATTTTCCAAGAATACCATTTTGTTTAATTGATTCCTTGTCATACCATGCATCATTAATATTCCAAATTCACGCTTACGTGACTTTAGGAATGTGCTCACAGAATACAGCACAAAGAGAAAAGAAAAGACATACATAACAATTTCTGCTGCTATCATCATTTGTACAGCAAGAGCATGAGTTACCCCTGATTTTATATCAGGGTGAAAAATAAACATTGCATAGACAAAAAAGATCAATACAGAAAACGCACTACTTAGGAAGTAAGCAGCGTACGTACGTTTATTTCGAATGACATTTTTATAAACGAACTGCGGAAAGGTCACGACTGTCCCCTCCTAACAATGCAAGCATATCTAGGATTCGTTGAAAGAATGCTTGACGATTATCACCACGATATATCTCGTTATATAGTTTTCCATCTTTAATAAAGATAACTCGATGACAATAGCTTGCCGCCACAGCATCATGTGTGACCATAAGAATGGTTGCTCCGTCCTCTTTATTAATAGTAGAGAAGGTTTCCATTACATCCTTTGACGACTTTGAATCTAAATTCCCTGTTGGTTCATCAGCTAACACGAGTGATGGACCATGGATAATCGACCTTGCAATCGCAGTCCTCTGCATTTGACCTCCCGAGATTTCATAGGTTCGCTTTTTTAAAATTTGGTCAATACCAAGCTTTTTTGAAACCTCTAGTAATTTTCGATCCATTTCTTTTACACTCATCCCATCCAGAGTAAGTGGCAATACAATGTTTTCTTCAACCGTTAAAGTATCTAATAGATTAAAATGCTGAAATACAAATCCAAGCTCTCTGCGTCTAAATAATGCAGTCTCCTTTCGGTTTAATAAATGAGGATTTTTTTGATTTATAAAGATTTCACCCGATGTTGGCTGATCGATTGTTGCGATTAAGTTTAGCAGAGTTGTCTTCCCACTACCGGATGGCCCCATTATGCCAACAAACTCCCCTTTTTCAACTGAAAAATTAATTGTGTCTAAGGCCTTGTGGACAACCTGACCCCCATATATTTTTTCTATCATTTTGACATCCAAGACTGGCATTCTTTTCACTTCCTGTTTCTTTTTTCTATCCTTAGTTTACCTAATAATCAATCTTTATAGCGATATGATAGACTTACAGTCTACTTACAGTTTTGTAAGATAGTCAGGTGTATGAACAAAAGCGCAAGTACCTCGCTTCTCCCCTAGTCTGTGGTAAAAAAGGACCGAATTCGCTTATTTTTCTCTCTTATAAGCACTGGAGCTGGACATACATACTATGTTCCAATTTTTTCTTTACTTTTATGAAAGAAACTCGGCAATTGCCGAGTTTTGTTTTAACAGAATACTGCTTTCAAAGCACTAATACAAGGTGTTACTCCACGTTACAATTCGTCTTCTGTTATTAAACAGAACACAATTAAAAAACGATACGCACAATCGTACCTTCGTTGACAATAGACTCTATTTCAATCCGATGGCCCAGCTTCTCACAAATTTCCTTTGCAAGATAAAGCCCCATTCCTGTTGATTCCTGAAAGTTACGCCCATTCTCCCCAGTAAAATATGGATCAAAAACTCTAGGTAAATCACTTTTGGGGATACCTACGCCCTCGTCCTTTATTTCTAGTACTTTATACTTCCCATGAGTAAATCCTCTAAAATAGACCTTTCCATTTTCTTTATTACTATATCGAATCGCATTCGTAATGAGCTGCGTAATTACAAACGAAAGCCATTTATCGTCAGAGGCTATACTCAATTCCTGCTCAATCTCAATAACCGGAAATATCCGATTGCGAATAAATAGACGCTTTTGGCTAGACGTTATTGATCTTATTATTTTTTCAAGAGTAAGGGTCTCAACATAAAAATCACGTTCAAACGTATCTAAACGAGATGTATATAGAACCATTTCAAGTCCTTTTCGTAACCGATCTACTTCATCACCAATGGCTTGTAATTGTGGGTCATCTTTATCTTGAATCATCAGATGAATAACTGATATAGGTGTTTTCATTTGATGGACCCACTGGTTCATAAATTGAATATGATGATCTAATTTGTTTTTATATGTTTGTATATCTCTACGATAAAGTCGGAACTGGCTATCTAATAGCTGGTGGAGCCCCTCTGTAAGCGGTGTGTCCCTTTTTTCAATTGAAAATTCATCCAATGATGTAAAGGGTTTCTCTAAACGCTTGTAAGCAGTTTGATTTGATAGGTACCGTAAAACAAGATGGCCAAATAAGATAGCTACACTTAATAAGGCTGCATACAAGCTAATCTTTATATTTTGATACCCGTCCAACCAATATACAATTGTTATCATGACTAGCTGAAAACCATAAAAAAAGAGTAGCGGAAGCTGATCTCTTATAAACAACTTCATTCTTTGTTCCCCCATGTTTCTTGTAAGCGATATCCTTGTCCACGTATCGTTTGAAGAGCATCTTCTATTTGTAACGATGCTAGTTTTTTACGAACTCGGGTAATATACACATTCAATGTATTGTCATCCACAAAGGCCTGGTCATCCCAAATCTTCTCTAATAAACTATCTCTACTCACAACGCGTTCATGCTTTTTCATTAATTCATCTAGGATGATTGCTTCAGTATGGCTAAGTTCAACTGTTTCACCATTTAAAGAAATCGTCAATCTCTCAACATCAAGGCTCAATCCAGATATGGTAATGGTTCTTCCACTTTGTGAACTCGCGTATGTTCCATATGCCCTACGAAGCTGGCTATTAATTTTTGCCGTTACAATTTCATAATCAAATGGCTTTGTTATATAATCATCTGCTCCATTTTCGAGAGCCATCACTTGATCCATTTTTCCATCACGAGCGGATATAAAAAGGATTGGACAAGTCGATTTATTCCGTATTTGTCGACACCAGTAATAGCCATCAAATCTCGGAAGATTAACATCTAATAGTACAAGATCTGGTGTAAACTCCTCGAATTCAGACAATACTGCATCAAAATTAGTAACAGTCTTTGTGAGAAAACCAAACTTTTGTAAATGTTCCTCGATTAAACGTACTAACTGTCTATCATCTTCCACAATAAATATTTTAAACATTGTCCTCCCCCTCTACACCCTTACTATCATTGATTGTAACGAAATGAAAAAATGAAAGATAGTATAAAAAAAGAAAAAGGAAGCAAATTGGTATTTGAAATAGGCTCTTTTTGTAAACTTTGTTTCTCACTGTACCAGATTAGTGGTGACTTCTGATAAGGTTTGGTGGATTCAAGGCAACTTAATTAGATCAGGGATCTACTCTGACAGCTTTAATGAATTCAAGAGGAATGGTGTCAGAATCAGGGGTCAATTCTGACAGCTTTGATGAATTCAAGAGTAATCTTGTAAGAATAATATATTTCTCTGTATAAACTTAATAGTATACCTGTTCGAAAAACAACAATCTCTGCGAAAACTACCTTGAAATAAAAAAGATTGATTAAGGTAAGTAAGTTTACCTTAATCAATCTTCTGCCCAACTCTTTAAAAATCCTTTGTTTTCATTTTTGTAGGAAGGACCATTTGCTCTATTTTTTCATAGAAGGCCAGTAGCTGGTTAATTACCTTAAGCTTAGGAACTACCAGATATGCTACGAATGCTGAGACCATTGCGATGAATGCTCCTACTGCAACATCCGCCGGATAATGTACACCCACCCAAATTCGCGAAACACCAACAAGACACGCAAGTAAGATCCACAATACTCCAAGTCGTTTTCCAAATAAGAAAAATGTGAAACAAAATGAAAAGAAAAGAATCGTATGGTCGCTCGGGAATGAGTTATCAACTGCCTTTTCTATCAATTGATTTACATTTGCTAGCTCTGCAAACGGTTGTTGGTTGGAGTGCAACTTTCCTGCTACTTTTCCAAGTATCTCCGCTACAATAAACGCTATCCCTGCGCTTATCACCATTACACGATTTTTCTGTACTCTTGTAAACCAAATTACGAGAACAATCAGTGCAAGAACATAGACCATATATTCTGCAATAAAAATAATAGCTGGATTTGCTACCGAATACTCTTTACCTAAATCATTTATTTGATGAAATAACTCCACATTAAGTTCCGTCACGCTCATATATTTTTCCTCCTTACGTAATATCCATAAGGAGAATATAGGGCATTTTCTAAAAGCAAAAAATCGATGTAGCTTACAGTTTCCTTACAGTTTTGTAAGACACACCGATTTTTATGTTGTTAGAGAATAGGTGACAACAGTCTTGAAATAGATTCCTTAAATCGCACCCTTATATCTCTTTGCTTGTATTGTTCAAATGTTAGTAGTTTGGAAAGCTTCATATCCTCTTTAAATATCTCGGTAAGGCGTTTAGAAAGTTTTTCATCATATAAAAAGGCATTTACTTCAAAGTTTAAGCGGAAGCTTCTAACATCAATATTTGCCGTTCCTACTGATGAGATTTCTTCATCTACAACAATTGTTTTCGAATGGATGAACCCATTGCTATAAATATACACGTTTGCTCCAATATGTAGTAGCTCACCTATATGGGAGAGTGTTGCCCAATATACAAATGGATGGTCTGGCTTATCTGGTATCATAATATTGACTTCAATTCCTGACAAACAAGCAATACGGAGTGCGTCTAACAAGCTCTTATCAGGTATAAAATAAGGCGTTTGTATATAAATTGATTTTTTTGCTGCAAAAATCATCTTTATATATCCATTTTTGATTTGTTCGAACTCTGAATCTGGCCCACTTGTTACAATTTGAATTCCCACATCTCCTTGGGTAGACATATCCTCTACGAACAATCCGGGTGAGTAGGTGATATCATAAAAACGTGATGCTTGGTTCCAATCAAGTATAAAACGTGCTTGCATCGCATTAACAGCAGAACCTGTGATACGCAGATGAGTATCCCTCCAATAGCCAAATTTGGTGTTTAGTCCAAGGTACTCATCTCCAACATTAAATCCACCCACATACCCAATCTCTCCATCAATAATGACAAGCTTTCGATGGTTTCTGAAGTTCAAGCGTAGGTTAATAAAGCGAAGGTTGGATGGAAAGAAAACTTCTACCTGACCACCCGCTTCACGAAATTCTTTAAAAAAGCGTTTCGTTAACTTTCTTGATCCCAGTTCGTCATATAAAACCCGTACCTTAACGCCTTCTCTCACCTTTTTCGTGAGTGCTTCCATCAGCTTTTTACCCAAGGAGTCGTTCTTAATAATATAATATTGTAAATGAATGGACTCCCGTGCATTCTCAATATCCATAAATAAACGAGCAAATTTCTCTTCACCGTCTGTAAATAAATCGACCTTATTATTTTCGGTGAAAATTGCTTGATCATTGTAGAGATTCATATAAATCAATTCTTTATGCTTTTTAGAAACCTTGCTATTAAAAATAAATTCATTGTTTCTTAACTCATTTAACTGCGCTTCTAACATTTCTTCGATGCCACTTTTTTGCAAGTCATCCCATTGAAATAGGTGATCTCTACTTAAATTTCGACCAAGCAACAAATACAATATAAATCCTGCTAAGGGAATAAAAAATAATACAAGCAACCAAGCCCATGTTGCACTGGCATCTCTTCTTTCGCGGAAAATAACGATAACCGCAAAAACAATGTTCAAAATAATAACCAAACCGAGCAGTATAGAAGAGATGTTCATCCTATAACCCTCTCTCACATTCATGTTCATTTTTATAAGCATTTAGCTGGGTAAGACCATAATATCGTTTCATGTAGCTCCCCATGCTCTACTCAGTACAAATATACTATATTTGGTAAAGTTTATGTAATATTTGCATTTGGATTTTTTTAAGTTGGAAAAAAGTTTTTTAAAAGGTGGAGCTTATTCCAAGTGAGGAAGTCATTTTAGTAACATAAGAATTTTCTTTGAGTAAAATAAGTTATTTTTCAAATTTAAAGGCGTATAAGAAGGCTTCTGTACTTCTTATACACCTTTTTGGGCTAGGCTGACCAAATTATTTTAAATTGTAAACCTTGAATGGAACTAAAAGCCATAGAACTCCAAATAACGCCTAGAGACCTTAATATCAAGGCAAAATACAAATAGAATTCTTTAATTTTGGTGTTTTTCCACATACTTTCCATAGTCAGGAACTGAAATCCGGTCGAATTCCCTCACTAATTTGTCTAATCCCGCTGTTAATTCGTCACCTGACAACGGTAATCCGTGGCCTGTAACCGCAACAACTGGCTTTAATGCGGCAAGTTTTTCAACGGATTGCTTCGCTGCCTTCCAATCGGTTGTAAGATACCTCGGCGGCCCACTGATTTCTTGTTCCTGAGTTAGTACTTTGTAAAGAGAATCCTGTTTCACATTTACAAAGGCATCCCCGGCAAGTAACGCACGGTCCCTCTCTCGAAATAATGAGATATGACCAGGAGTATGTCCTGGAGTATGTATCCAACGAAATTCATGCAAATGAGGTACTGTACCATCAGATGGTAGCTTTTCTATGTGAGTTCCTAAATCAATTGGCTCATTTGGATACAAAGGTGACATTTTCGCTAAAAGACCACCTTCTACCGTTGGGTCTGGATTAGGGTAACTCTTTTGTCCCGTTAAAAATGGCAATTCAAACTCATGTGCATAAACCGGGACGTTCCAATGATTGATTAATTCAATAATAGCCCCAACATGATCAAAATGTCCGTGTGTTAATATGATTGCCTTAGGTTTGCTTCCCTCTCCAAACCTCTCCTCAGTAACTGAAATTATTTCCTCAGCTGACTCTGGCATTCCTGCATCAATAACAACAAAGTCTTTGGTCTCAGGGCTTCCTACTAACATAAAATTAACTACCTGAATCGTATAGGAAAATACATCGGGCAATACTTGGATTCCTATCCCGCTTCCGATAGAAGTTACTGGTAGCATCTTATAGTCACTTCCGTAGTGCATTTCTTGGTCCATTTATATCCTCCTTACAATACATACTTTCAAGACTATTGTTTCTCTGGATACAATTTATTATGAATCCGCCGAAATACCGTAAATCTACTTTGATCATTCAATTAAAAATTCTAGTATAAACCCTAAAATCATATATATAGAACATGTCCAAACTGTGCTGGAGATGATTTATGATATGCGAAATAAAATAGTTGCTATCCTTCTCGGAAGTATATTACTTTCGATAGGTATTAATTTCTTCTTAGTTCCCTATAAAATTTTAGATGGTGGCATTATTGGCTTAGGACTTATCGTAAATTATATAACCGGCCTAAAAGCCGGACTAGCTATCATCCTTTTAAGTATCCCGGTTTTCGTTATTGCTTGGGTGTATAATAAATCATATTTTTTTAATAGCATCCATGGAATGTTATTCTCTTCTTTTATTATTGATCTTCTTGCATCTCAGGCCAATCTCTTCTCTCACTTTTACCTAAATCCCATTCCTAGCTCTGTTATCGGTGGCATCTTTGTTGGGCTTGGCATTGGTATTATGCTACGACATGAAACGAGTACAGGTGGGACAGATTTACTTGCACAGTTTCTTACTACATTTTTTAAGATGAATGTTGGGGTAATAATTTTTCTGATTGATGCAATTGTTATTTGCCTAGGTGGTCTACTTATCTCTAAGGAGACGTTTTTATTATCTTTACTTGCCATTACATTTGTTGGTCTATCAACAACAATAAGTACGTGGGATCTGCCTGGTAGCAAAGGTAATCCACTATAGTAGACTCTTGGAGTATTAGATATTAAATAGGAAATCCTGTTACTATCTTTCAATTATCTGAGGTGCTTCTTTATGTTTCTATTATGTAAAGCAGCCATTTTAAAACTATTCACCCTTGCAAATATGAGGTTATTTGGAAAAACGACATCATTCAAATGACTCCTTTGTTAAGTAAACGAATAATAAATAAAAACGAATGTCCTTGAGGGGCCTTCCTCAAGGACATTTTGTTTGTTCCTTTCATTACATTTTGTCATTGATGGCCCTCCTAAAGGACAACATAGTTGGCTCTCCTGCCTGCTTTTTTTGACCCATTTCTCACAAATGTATTCCCATTTTAGGCGCGAATCCACTTCCATATTTCTTTTGGTGTAGCATTTTTACCGTACATTAGAATTCCTGTCTTGAAGATTTTACCCGCTAGCTTCATAAACAACCAAATGCTAATAGATAAAACAACGAGAGAAATCCCAATTTCTAACCACGGCCAGTTTTCTAACAATGTGAGTCGTAGCAGCAGAACTCCTGGTGCTGTAAACGGTATATATGTCCCAACTTGTGCAATAAGGCCACTCGGATCACTTGCCACAGGGCCGATAAATACGAACGGAAGGAACGGTAACATCATTACTAGTCCTTGGAAATTACCTGCTGATGACATATCTGCCATCGTAGCACCGACTCCAACAAATAATGCCGAAAATAGGAGGTATCCTAGTATTGCAATCACAACATATAAGGCGATTTCCGGTACTAATAAATAATTAAAAACAGCAATGTCTAATTTCCACATCGCAATTGGTATACCAAACCCAAGGAAGACAACAGCCTGAAGCATCCCAAGTACAAAGTATCCGATGATTTTCCCTTGCATCAACTCTCCCGGAGTTAAGGATGACAGAATGATCTCTGCAACTTTATCCTTTTTCTCTTGTGAAGCACTTTGAAAAATATACATTCCTGAGAAAATAATAGATAAAAGGATAATCCCCGCAAAAGCGCCTGGTACAATTCGCTCAAGTGGATCCTCACCTAATGGGGACGTCCCCTTTTCTTTCCCAGCTGTAGACTCTTCTTGTGGTGCTTCTTTAAACAAAATTCCTTTTGAAATCGTCATTAGTTCTTCGTCAGATAATCCTAGTTCTTTCATTTGCAAAGTTTGCAATGGAGCAGCCAGCACTTGTACCTGATTCATAAAGAAAGGGTTAATTACTTCACTAGTATGCACAGGAAAAACTCCAGTTTCCAACGAAGATTTATCAAGCGAGATGAACGCAGTTTCTTCTGCATCCTTAAGTTCTTCAATCATCTCAGTTGTATTTTTATCTGTTTTCTGTAGTTCCCAATTCAATGCATGAGTAGCAACTGTTTCTTCAAGTGCTTCAAATATCCCAAGTTGGTCACTCACGATGACCTGTGTCTTAGCTTCCTCCTCACCTTCTGACCCACCAAAAATACTACCCATTAACATGAATACTAAAAATAAGACCGGTGTCAAAAATAATCCAATGAGGAAGGATTTATTTTTCATATTTTTTCTAACTTCCCATTTAGCAACCTTCATCGCATTACGCATGTGATACAACCTCCTCCTTCAGCAAATTCTTATCGGTAGCAATATCGATAAATATTTCATGAAGTGAAATCCGGTCAATTGATAGTTCATTTATGTCAAGCTGTTCTGGCAAATGCCTCAACCAGCTGGCAACCTTTACATCTTTTGTTAGATACAAAATTGAGGTGTCATCTGTTTGCTCCACACGCTGTACTTCAGGTAATCCTTGTAAATCCGCTAATTTATTTGTTCCACGAATTGTACATTTGAAATTTGCATATTCTTTTTTAACATTATCCATAGTTCCATAGATTACTTTTTGACCTCGATGGATTAAAAATAATCGGTCACACATCTCCTCAACAAGGTTCATTTGGTGAGAGGATAATAGAATCGCAGTACCTTTCGCTGCTAAATCTCGTATTTCTTGCTTAAATAATTCCTGACTTACTGGATCAAGCCCTGAAAACGGCTCATCTAGAATTAAAAATTCTGGTTCATGCAAGATGGAAGCAATAAATTGCACTTTTTGCCCCATCCCTTTAGACAGTTCCTCAACCGACGAATTTTCTTTTCCTTCTAGTCCAAACTTCTTCAAATATGTAAGTGCACGTTCCTTTGCCTTTTTTGCAGGATAATCCTTTAGTTCCGCTAGATAAAGGAGGATGTCCATAACCTTTACATTTTTGTACAAACCTCTTTCCTCAGGTAAATAGCCAATCCTATTTCGGGGGATATCGGTTTGGTTTTCAAACATAATTGTTCCTCCATCAGGGTACATGATCCCCATTATATTACGAATTGTGGTTGATTTACCGGCTCCATTTGGTCCGAGTATGGCCATAATTTCACCTTTCTTAACTTCAAATGATATTCCTTTTAGTACTTCCGTATTTTTAAATGACTTTCTTAAACTCTCAACCTTAAGAAAAGTTTCCATCTCCCATTCCTCCTATAAAACGAAATTTCTACTTTTTTTGACATTTCCGATATCTCACCACAATATTTGTTTACGGATCTATTGGAAAAAAGTTTCAAGATATTGCCATGCAATATATTTTTCTAGTATAGGAAAATAAAAAAGAATCGGAGTTTTCACCCGATTCTCTACTAATTTTATTCGACATCTTTCATCTTCTTAGGATAATGTAAAATCATTCGATAAATAATTGAAAATAGGAATATAAGGATTAGTAAATTTATAATCCAATGCCCGCCGATAAGCAAATCAATGACTGCAAATATGAGAATTGGTTTTGTTAATGCAAAAGCGCTCATTTTCCATAGGAATTGGAATTTTAAATGCCTATGAATAAGCGTACTTACTCCTACCCCTAATCCAGCCAAAACCGTAATACCTGTTAAACCCAAAAATAACATTAGAAAGGGATAGAATAATAGAACCTGAATAATGTAGATATTTTGAGGAATATCACTTTCTTTGTAGGAATCGTCCAATAGCAAACTTATTTCAATAGGTAGTGCTACAACGAACAATAAAATCAATAAAAAGAGGATAGTATATCTCATTTCTAGCCGATTTATTCGCTTCATTGCAGCCTTATTAGGTAATCGTAAACTATCCAGGAATACAGATAAGAGCTTCACCTTTAACCACTCGCCAATCTTTAAAATAATCCCAAAAGGTCTTGGGAAACCTTGCTCTCCTTGAACTTGAAAGATACCTTCCCAATGAGGAAGGTATCGTTATTATTTATAAAATTCTTCAGGTATATTTCCGAACTTACGATTGTGGTATAGAAGTGGAGCTTTATTGTAATTCTCGATATCCACTACTTCACCAATTAATATCGTATGGTCACCAGCATCAACTGTCTTAAACATTTTACATTGCATAACCCCTGCAGCACCTGAAAGAATCGGTAAGTTACGATCAGACAACTTCCACTCGCAGTTTCCAAAGCGATCTGTTCCCTTGCTTGCAAATAGTGAACAGATATCTCCTTGATCACCCGCTAAAACGTGTACTGCAAATTTATCCGTTTTTATAAAAGGCTCATAAGAAGAAACTCTCTTATCAATTGACCATAAAATTAACAATGGATCCAATGAAACAGATGCAAATGAATTAACGGTAAGTCCAAGTGGTACCCCATTCTCATCAACAGTTGTTACAACAGTAACCCCTGTAGGGTAATTTCCCATTACATCTTTAAAACGCTGTACATTTGTATTATTGTCCATAATTCACACACCTTCCTAAGCAGTTATCAACTTATGTTAAAATCAGTCATTTCTAAATCATATTGTAATACTATATCACAATTATACCCTCTATTCGAATCGTTTGCATGTTATTCACCTTGTGTCGTCCTATAGGTCGCATAACATTGTTTATTGTTGATATATATTCCCATGGCGAATCCACTTTGTAGCTACCCATTTTTCGCCTTCTGCAACAGGAATGCTTGAATGTAATGACATTCTATCAACTTGTCCCTTGCTATTCCCATACTGAAAATATACTGCAGACCCTTTTTTCGGAACAATAGAGACTCCCGCTTTCGGGAACACCGTTTCTCCTCCAGACTCCACTTCATTTAAATAGATAAGAAACGTACCTACACGTTGGCCACCCTTAGCAGGATCAACTTTATTAGATGGAAAGTAATCAAAATGGCTTTTGTACTCTTCACCTATACCATAATTTAATACCTGAAGTCCCTCTCCATTTTCTTGAGGGAACTCTGTCAATTCAGCAATTCGGTTCTCAATTTTTTTAATGAATTGATTTTCCCCAATTATAAAAGACATTCCTTTACTAGTTCTACCCGTAGCTGCCTTTTCTTCCCCCGTTTTGTGGTCAATTACTGTCGAAGGCTTTAATCGGTCTTTTGATAACTCAATTAGTTCATCACACTCTTCATAACTAAGAAAATTATCCATATGCATAATAAAAGGCTGCTCGACTATGGAAAGTACCTTTATCTCGCGATCACTTGTAGGGATTTTACTCCCTTTTTTAGCAATCGCGGGCTGTTCATATTCGTAAGGAGCTTGTACACCAGGAGTTTCAATTGGCTTATTGCCTACTATGCGAAAAAGTGTTGTATAAGAAAGCCTCGCATCATACCCTTCTCGAATCATTGCGTCAACAATTGCTTCAGGATGTACACCACTGTTTAAGGTTTTAATAATCCAATCCATTAGTCCAACTGGAATTTGATTTATTTTCTCCTTTTCCATCTACTACCTCTCCTTTTTGAATCAGCTAATTCGTACCTTGCACATCTTTCTGAACGATCTATCTATTACTCTATTTTTATTTTAATATAAAAAATACAAATAGTGGTAACATTTCATACTTTACCAGAGTTTACAAACCTGTAGATAATAGAAACCTCGTAAACAATGACATTCATACAAAAAAATAAAAGTAACTACATGGTAGTTACTCCAGACTGTAGACAAACTCGATGAAATCGAGTTTGCCTACAGTCTTTTTTGATTTAAAATATATTATGAGAGATATATAGAGGTGATGGAAAATGATGACGAGAAACAATATTACTGAGAGAGACCAATTAGAAATGCTCACAATTGAC